>CBDCQM010000006.1:0-1190000 GCA_965220605.1 Dehalococcoidia bacterium
CGCTACTCCCATTCCAGCCACCCAGGGACAGCGTACGCGAGAATTTTTTGTACACACTATCGAACTCCTTGAGCGTGTCCTTAATGGCTAAACCTCCTACACTCCCTTTCTTCGTCCTCCACGATGCGGAACCATTCATGTTTACGCTATTTGCATTGTTGTCGACCAGGCGCGCAGCGGGGTCGCGCACTTGGACAATCGCTGAATCTGCAGCAAGGTATTCGCCCCCTCTTTTCGCCAGCAGCTTTAGGTGGTCGCCTGTCGCACATAAGCCGATGGGCTCGCTTACGCAATTATGGAAATAGAAAAGATCAGCTTCGCCTTCCCTCAACACCTGGGGCGGCTGTTTGCCCAAGCAGATGGTGACGACGTCGTTCTCCCGCTTCTCCGGTTCCAGTTCGAAGGCTGGCTCGGCGGTAACCGCCGCCGTCAGGCAGCGCTCCTCCAAGGGAATGTTCCCAGCAGTGACCAGAACCGGCAGGTCGAAGGTCTCCTCTCCCCGCAATTCTGATCTATCCACGAAGTTTTTTGTAAAATCCCCCACCTCCCAGATACCTGTGGCAGGGTTGAAGCTGGTATCGCCAGGCGCCTGTATCCCTTGGGGAAATCTCAATCCATCGGAAAGCTGGATACTAACCCTAACGTCGCTTTGCAGATTGCGCGTAAAACGGCCTATGGTAAAGCCACTACTGTGATTGGCATTTTCAGCTACAATTCTGAAGGTTGCCTGTTCACCGGGCTTCGGAAACTGATTACGAAGTACATGCCCGGAAACGGCGGCATCCCCGTCATTTCTACTCCAATTATTTTGACTACTTCCGCCATATTCGTAGGTGTGCCGGGACCACCATCTCTCGACGGCGTTGTTTGACCGGTACTTGGGTAACTCACCCGGCTCAGAGTGAATGATCTCGGCACGAACCTGGCGTGAGATATCACTGACGTCTGTGGGTGGGACGCCAAAAAAATCAGATGTTGCGCTAAGCTCCAACTCCTCAACGCCCCCGGGCGGCAGCTCCGCTATGGTCCACACTCCCGCACTACGGTCCAACCCTCGAACCCTATCAAGTCTGACAGTGGGCAGTGGCGTAATTTTGACCTGTACGTTCCGCACTGTAGCCCCAGGATGTCCCGCCACCAGGTTGTTAGTAACCCTGAGCGCGACGGAAGCATGAGTGAAAGTCTCCAGGGAGAGGTCGAACAATGGCAGGGCGGGGGGGATTGGGCGGGGGGGGGATTGGGCGTGGGCGTGGCTGGCGCTAGTGGCCGCCGCAAGGGTGGCCACTAGCGCCAGGATGAGCAGGGAAATCAGCAGCTTGCCTGAGGCCATGACTTTACGGGTTGCTCCAGGTAACGGTTACGGATTGGGCATGAAGTTCAACGGCGGGGGATTCAGGATCATCTTCTTGTTGGCGATACCAGACAGTCAGGGACACCGTTTCCGTCGTTGGGCTGTCGCGCTGGATTGTGTGCGCGCCCTGTGAGTCGTATATACCGCTTGAATCGGTGAACTTATAGTGGACATAATGCCCGTGGCCGAAGTCCGTCACTGCGGGGGTAAAGGTCACCGTTTCGCCCACCGAGGGGTTGGGGTTATCAACGTGGATGACCGCGCTGGTGGGTATGTCTTCCAGGGCAACACGGACTGCCAAGCTGTCATCAATCGCGCTATTCGGGTTGCTCTCGTGGTCCAGGTTGTCGGTCACGCTGAGGGTGAGGTCGTAGCTCTCCCGCGTCTCAAAGTCCAGCAGCGCGCCGTCGGCAACCACGACCTGCACGGTGTGGGGGTTGGCCGTGGAGACCAGGGCAAAGTCATCGCTGCCTTCGCCGGAGAGGCGGTACTCCAGGTCGTCCACTTCCGACTCGAAAATGGATATCGGGGTCCCCAGCGCGGTACCGGCAGGGGAGTTTTCGCGGATGCTGTAGCTGAGCCCGAAGCGGGGCGGCTCCACCTCGGCCAGCGCACTGCCCACATGGATGACGTAGCGCCTGACCTCGCTGGTCTCGGTCACGTTGGGACTGATTGGGGACCAGTCGTCTGCGGCGCCATCCAGGGGGTTGTTGGCTCGGCGTACCCAGCCCTGCAGGTGGACTGAGATTTCGTAGGTGCCGGACTTGGTGAAGACCCACTGCAAGTTCTCGAACTGGCCCGGCTCCAGTTCCATGTCCTTAGTGTCGGCTGCTGCGCTGTCCCAGACCAATTCCGCGCCGAGCAACCCCAACTCGCGCTGCCGGTAAGCCAGAAAGTGAGGATGCTCGGATGGGGCAATGCCCGGATTGCGCTCCAACTCGAACTTGTAGCGGAATGTCGCCCCGCCATCTTCCGCGCCGCCCCAGTACTGCGAGTCAAAGCGCATCGTCGAGAAGCCAATGGTCAGGTCTGAAGACTGGTCTCCAGCGAGGTGTGGATCGTCCAGCCGCAACCACCATACTTCGTCGCCGGCGTCGGCGTAATCGCCAACCTCTTCATACTGGTCCAGGCGCAGGTGGGAGGTGTTGTTGTCTCCGATATCGCCGCGCACCACCGTCGCCTTGTGCTTGTCCAGCACGTGGAAGATGGCCTCGCCGACATCAATGCCCGATTCGCTCATGGTGGTGACCGTAGTCGTCTGCCCAAAGTCGTCGGTTTCCGTGGTGCGTGACACCAGCGGCGGGCAGAGGTTGGTGTGCAGGACGCCGGTGTTGGGGTTGCTGTCCCACCACTGCCAATAGGCGTCAAAGAGGGCGAAGTGGCCCGATGTGATTTCGTGCGGCTCGGGCTGGAAGGCGGTGTCGGCGCCGGGGCCGCAGGGCTGCGGGTCGGCGTAGGTGTTGTCCGGCGTCTGCGCCTGGGCACCGCCAGCCAGGGTCACGGCCAAAGCAGCGATGGACAAGAGGGCCAAGCCTAGAACAGCGACGATGGTTTTGGATTGGTTGGTTTTCTCGGTAATGGTGTTCATACTCGTTTTTGATTTCCCTCATTCGGGTTGTGTTTCGATGGGTTGTCATTGGATTGTTGCCCAGTGGGGGCGCGGGTTATTTCTACAACTTGTTCGTCTCCGTTGCGCCGGATGGCTGAGTATGGAGGAGAGTCCGGCGCGTTCAGGACAGAGCAAAGGGTCGGCGTCAGCGATGCGAGGGAATCGCGCCACTGGCCGGCGGAAGGCGGAGATGGAACGCAAAAGGCGGCCGGGCGGCTGGCATCGCTCAGATGCTCCAGCCCTGGCCGCGAGAAGGTCCGGTCCGCAGGGACCGGGGAAGAAAGCTGCTTAGATGGCTTGCTGGCCGGAAGGTCGGGGGGAGGGGGCTTAGAGGGGTAGGTATGGGCTGAAGCTAGCTTCAACGTGGCTGGCAAAAGCTCCAGTGTTCCGGCGTTGCGCGGGGCAGCGTCCTTGTGCATTCCGGTCAGGTGTGATGGTGTATCAATCAGCATGGGTGTCTTACCGGCAAGGATGTTGACGCTTGACCGGGCTTCCCGAAGGATGCGCCAGCGCAAGCAGCGTTGATTTCAGCTTCAATTCCCTTGTCCGCCAATTGTCAGGATAAGCGAACGCGCCCCGGCAGTGAATGCAGGAATCGCATTCATCAGTGTTGAGACTTATTGATACCAACTCTCAACACATGATACTATGTTAGCATAGGATCTTGCGCGGGTCAACCCCTGCTTCTCGGCTTATTTCCCCGGACCGCCTGCGGGCGAAGCCGTCCTCGCCCTCAGCAGTGGGTCCCTCGGATGGCACCAGTTGGCGGCCTGTCTCCCCAATCCTCCGCCGTGTGCATAACCACCAGCTATGCCAGGTCAAGATCAGAGATGAGGATCGGCGTTGCTTGATGCAGCCCTGACCATGTACCATTTCAGGGTAACACCACCTCTCAGCGAAAAGTTCGCAATACGACACGTTTAGGCCCAATACAAGAGGCTGGAACTATCCGCAAAGGTCGTGCTGCGAAAGACTACAGAGTCGCTCCCAACCACATCTCGAAGACGGTTCCACCTACCGTACACTTAGGCCCACCAAACTGGATAAAATCAAGAACCTTCACGTTGAGGTTCAGGTTGGCGGTGTAAGCGGCGCTGGCTTGGCGCCGCCGTAATTCAACGCAGCGAAACCATTCCTGGGGGCTCGCGCTCATGCGGGTCCCTTCGTTTGCGCAGGGCCGGAGCTGCCTGTGGACGTGAGCCGGCCTGCGCCCTGGGCCAGCCCGGCCGCCCTGACGCAGCGCACCTCTCGATTGGTCCGACGCTTCGCAGCGGCAGGCGCTCCCGGTCTGCCGCGCCGGATTGAGGACGCGGCATGGCCTAGTCCGCAATCATTTCCCCGTCTCCCGCAACGTGAACCCGTCGCCGCCTGTTGCCCTGCTTATCTGCCAGACAAAGAGGTTGAGACGCAACTGTCAATTGCGTCTCAACCTTTGCATGGCCGGATATGGCCGACACTTTCGGTCGGCGCCAACCAGGGCAACCCTGGCCGTCGTCCCTAATCGTCGTCCACGATGACGCCCTCGCCATGCTCCCTTGCAAAGGGAGTGTCGCTGGGAGAATAGGCCAGGAACATCCCGAAGGACTCGTCCCCCTCGCTGAGGTCGTCATCCAGGATCACCACCTGGACCACCTTGCTGGTCTCCCCGGGTGCGAAGGTGAGTAGGACCTGGGTCCACTCGAAGTCATCGCCACTGGTGGCCGTCTTGTGCAGGAAGGAGGTGGTGGCGGCGTGCACCTGCACCTTCTTGTCGCTGGCGGCGCTCAGTGAAACGGTGAACTCCATCACCCCCGCGTCCTCCCGCGCCGAACCGTCGGACACCGAGAGGGACGGCGTGGCGTCCGGCGGCGGCGGGTCGTCGTCGTCCGCTACCGCAACGGTTGCCGTGCCCGCGGTGGCCGACACGGTGTAGTCCTGGCCGGCGCTCACGGTAACGGTCACCGACCCGTCGGCCTCGTCCGCGCCGTCGTTCACGGTGGCTACGGTCAAGGTGTAGCTGCCGGTGGTGGGGATGCTCACCGTCTGCGAGCCGGGCGTTACCCCGAAGTCGCCGCTCTGGCTCACCGACACGCTGACCGTAAGCGCGGTATGTGGCGCCGGGTTGGCGGTGAGGGTGAAGCTGGCGTTGCCGCCCTCGGTTACCCCGGAACCTCCGGCAATGCTGATCTCCGGCACGTCGTCGTCCGCCACTGCCACCGTAGCCGCTCCCGCCGTGGTGGACACGGTGTAGCCCTGGCCTGAGCTTACGGCAGCCGTTACGGACCCGTCGGTTTCGTCCACGCCGTCGTTCACAGTAGCGACCGTCAGGGTATAACTGCCGCTGGTCGGGATGCTCACCGTCTGCGAGCCGGTGGACGCGCCGAAGTCGCCCGTCTGCGCCACGCTCACGCTGACCGACAGGGCCGAACTCGGCGCCGGGCTGGCGGTGAGGGTGAACGTCGCGTTGCCGCCCTCGGTAATGCCGTTCCCGGCGGTGATGCTAATTTCCGGTGTCCCCGGCAGCGCAGCGTCGTCGTCCGCCACCGCCACGGTGGCCGACCCCGCCGTACCCGACACGGTGTAGTCTGTGCCGGCGTTCACGGTAACGGTCACCGACCCGTCGGCCTCGTCCACGCCGTCGTCGCCGGTGGCGACGATCAGCGTCGCGCTGCCGGTGGTGGGGATGCTCACCGTCTGCGATCCCGGTGAAACCCCGTAGTCGCCGCTCTGCGATATTGCCACGCTGACGGACAACGGAGCGTGCGGCGCCGGGCTGGCGGTGATGGTGAAGCTGGCGTTGCCGCCCTCGGTGATTCCGCTCCCAGCGGCGATGCTGATCTCCGGCACGTCGTCGTCCGCCACCGCGACGGTAGCCGAACCCCCCGTGGCCGACACGGTGTAGCCCGTCCCGCTGTTCACCGTTGCGGTCACCGAGCCGTCGGCCTCGTCCACGCCGTCATCCCCGGTGGCGACGGTCAGGGTGTAACTGCCGCCGGTCGGGATGCTCACCGTCTGCGAGCCGGTGGATACCCCGTAGTCGCCGCTCTGCGACACCGCGATGGTGACCGACAGCGCCGCCGCCGGCGCCGGGTTGGCGCTGACCGTGAACGATGCGTTGCCACCTTCGGTGATGCCGGAACCGCCGGTAATGCTGATCTCCGGCGTGGCTGTCGGCGGGTTGTTGCACTGCTCCAGCGCCTCCAGCGTGCGGACCGTCCGGTCCCAGCGGGTGTTGTCGTACTGCTGCTTGATGGTCCGGGCGTCGTCAGCCGTCATCGCCGTCTCGCCGGTGTCCTCGCCCAGGGCGGCCAGCACCCGGTTCCAGCGCGACACGTGGTCGTCGTGGCTGTACTCGTCCCGCCAGGTCTCCACCTCCGACACCGTTATGGCGTCCGAGGGCAGGTTCGGCGTGCAGGACGCCGCCGCGGTGCGCTGGTATCCGGTGGGGGTCACCTCGTCGTAGTCCTGGGAATAGACGATGACCGCGTACTCCGTGTCGGCCTTGAGGCCGGTGATGGTGTAGGTCAGCGTATCGGCGTCGACCTGGGCGGACTGCGTCTCGGCACCCGCGACGTTCTCGGCCCAGTACACCAGGTAGTGGTCAACCTCCCGCTGGGACCAGGACAGCGTCATGCTGCTGGCGGTCACGCCCGAGAAGCCCAGCGCTCCCGGCTCGGGGAAGGGATCATCCTGCTGGTCAGCCTCCCCGTCCTGCGAGTCCTGTCCCAGCGTTTGCGGCTGCCCGGCGGCGCAGGAACCGTCGCCCAGTTTGGTGGGCGGGTTGAAGTTGTGATGGTGGTGGGTCTGGCCGCCGTGGGTGTACGGGTGCGAAGTGTGGCCATACTCCGGCTTGCAGCCGGTCCAGACCGCCGGTCTGCCGGCGGTCGAGCCGTTGCCGTAGCTCCACGCGTCAATCTCCTCCTCCGTCAGGCACTCGGTGATCCCCATGCCCCCGGGTGAGTACACCTGGCTTCCATCGACGGTGATCAGGCGCGCCCGGTGGTGGGAGTGGCCGTACCAGCACGCCGCCTGCGCCGTGTCGAACACCGTAGTCTCCACCTCAGCCGAAGAGCCGCCGCCGACACTATAGGCAACGTCCTCCTGGACCTCCGCCCAGTAGTTGCGCCCCGACATGTTTTCAGTACTGCGGTAAATCTTGGTGGGCAGCGTGATGTCGGCAGTCCCGCCGGAGCCCACGTCCACGTGGGTATAGTCCGTGAACTGCACCTTCTCCTCGCCGTTGCGAAGCGGTGGGTCGCAGTGTTTGTAGGGGTCCCATTCGCCGTATCTGCCTCCTCTACTATCGGGGACAAGGAAATCGCCGTATCTCTCGCAGGGCTCGTCGAATGGGTTGACGAAGACTTCCCACGTCTTGAGGTACACCCGCCGCGTCTCGCCCGCCCCCGGCGCCGGGTTGACCGTGATCCGGTAACGCGCGTCGTTGCCGGACATGACCGTGCCGTTGTCCAGGGCAGCGATGCTGGCGGTGGGCACGCCCGGCCAGGCGGAGGGACAGGTTCCGCCGCCCACCGGCATGCAGGCCCACCCATTGTCGGGATGCGCAATGTAGTTATTGGACTTATCGTCGGGATTGGGATCCGGCGCCACCCGCATGGCGATCCAGCCGTTGCCCACCTCGCCGCCGGCCTCGGCCCGGTTCTTGACGTGGACGCGCCGGCTGAAGCTGCGGTCGCCGGACATGATGGAACTCTCCAGCCAGGGACGCACGTAGGCGCCCATGATATTCACCCGGGCGCTCCCGTCCGGTTTCCAGTCTGGATTGAGCACGTACCGGTCCCACGTCGCCGGGCGGTCGTCCGAGCGCGGGCTGAGCACGTCGCCGCCCCAGGCCAACTGCGTCCGGATGCCGCTCAGCTCACGTCCCTCCAGCGCTTTGGGGAGCGAGAAGGTGAAGTCCACGTTGGCGCCGGTCTGCGCCGGGCCGTTGCTCCCGTCACCCAGCGCCGCTCCGACGGAGATATCCAGGGAGATGTCTGAACTGGTGATGACCGTCATGACCGTATCGGAGGCGGCCAGGGTCCGGTAGCCCGTACCGGACCCGATGCTGACCGTCACCCCGCCGTCGGGCTCGCCCAGGTTGTCGTCCACCGTTTCGACGGTGAACGTGGCGACGCCGGAGGTGGGGATCGTCTCTGTCTTCGGGCCCTGGTCCCCGGAGTCGACGAAGTTGGGCCCGCCGTCGGTGGTCTCCGTCACCTTCAGGTTGACTGTCACGGGCGACGACGGCGCCGGGACCGCCCGCAGCGTGTAGGTGATGACCGTGCCCTCTTCGACCCGGGCCCGCCGGGTTTCGATGGTGACCAGGGGATTGGCGGCGCTCACGTCCAGCGGCAGGAAGATGCCCGACAGGCCCAGGTACACGTTGTTGTCGCCCACCGGGATCTGGCCCTGGTTGATGGGGTTATGGTTCTGCATGTTGCCGCCCCAGCGCGTGTGGGTGCCGTGGCCCAGGTGGTAGGTGGCCTTCGCCCCCGCCGTGGCGTGGGTCGTGCCCGACTTGGTGCCGGTGTTCGGGCCCCGCTTGTTGGTGGTCACGACGCCCAGGGCGTTGCGCTGGTGGGGCCCGGTCTGCCTGTTGGCGTCCCAGGTGCCGTCCCAGAAGTCGTTGTAGTCGTCGGCGACCTTCGGGCCGCCCATCCAGTAGATGGGGTGCGAGAAGGGCGTGTGGCTGGGCTCTCCCGACACCATGATGCCGGCGGCGGTGTGCCAGGCGGCGTCCACGGTACCGGTGCTGCCCACCACCCGGAAGGTGTCCTGGTACTGGCGGATGTCCGCGTGGCCGGTGCTCGAACCCCCGATCCGGTTGCGCACGAAGGTGTCGTAGTCGCCGATGTTGCCCGATTCGGCGTTGCGCTCGTTCTCCGTCTTGAACAGCAGCCGGAACTGGTCCCCCGCGCTCACGCTGCCGGGCTTGAGGGGCCAGTTCTCCGGGACGAAGTTGACGTCGGCGATCTGGACCACAGCGTACTGTCCCTGGTTCGTGGCGTCGCTCTGGTCTCCAATGGTGATCCCCCTCGGCATCCCGCCGAAGCCCATGACGAAGGTCTCGTAGCCCTCGATCTCGCCGTCCAGCGGCACCGGCAGGCTGAAGGTGTGGCTGGTCACGCCCGCCGGCACCGTCACCGAGTGCGCGGCGGAGACATCGGTGGCGCGCACAAATGGACTATGTTCGGCGAAATCCACGACGATGTCCTTGCGCAGGTCCGCGTCGCAAGTCTGGAAGACAATCTCGAAGGTCTGCTTTTTCGCCGTGGGCGAGCTGAAGGTCAGCGTCGGCCGCAGCGGGTCGCCCTCGCGCACGTTGTAGCTGTCGCGGCTGAACCCCACCGTGTTCTTCGCCACAACCGGTCCGATGGGGCCGATTATCGGCGTGTAGACCCGCGTAGTAACGCTTTTTCCGTCGGTGTACTCGACCCGGAGCCGCAAGTAATAGCCGGCGTCCGCTTGCTGCAGGGTGTAGCTCTGAGAAGTCGCGCCGCCGATCGGGACAAACGTAGCCCTTCCGGGTCTATCCTTTCTCTGCCACTGGTAGCTGAGCGTGCCGTTGCCGTCGGCGTCGTCGCAGACCCGATGCCCCGTCAGGGTGCCGTTCACCTGGGGCTGGCCGCCGATCCGAAACGCGGCCTGGCCGGAGTTCTCAACGATCGTCGCCGTTACTGTGCTTCCTGAGCCCAGGTTGTAGTCGGCGCCGTCGGTGATGGCCAGAATGATGGTCTCGCCACTGTCTGAGACCGCGTCCTCCAGGATCGTAACTGGGAAAAAAACACTGGTGAACCTCGCCGTCCCCGCCGGAATGGTGAACGTCCCGGTGCGGGCCGCGTAGTCCGGGCTGCCGGCATCGATGGTGTAGTCCACCCCGGGCGTCGCCGTGCCGCCAATGGTGTAGCTGACGGTCAGGGCTGCGGTGAGATTCTGGTTGACCTGGAGTTGTAACTGTTGTGATAAATCTGATGGCTCCGGTCCCAGCGCAGTTAATGCGTTCCACCACACGTTCGGGACACTCTGCGCCTCGGCCCGCTCGGTTGGCGTCAGGGCAACGGCCGTGATGGCCGTGACGGCCAACAGCGCCAGGACGAGCAGCGGCAGCCGCCACTTCGCGCGCGCCATCAGAACGCCTTCCGAACGTCTGTTCGGGGGGGGGGGGGGGTAACCATGGATGTCACGCGGCCGATCAGTGCTTTCATCGTCTTATCCCTCTACGCGCTGTTCCTATACGGGCCTGGCCCTGCTCGCGGCTGGCCCGTTCGTTGCTTTCCAGCCGGGCACATGGGCCGCCAGCTTCAAGAGCCTATGCAACTCTCGGCAAATCATCGCAAATCCCCGCCGCTTTTTCAAGCGCGGGAGAGGCGGGCAGCGACGGATTTCCCCCGCCGGGGGAATGAGTATCACTGCAAACGGCCCAACTCTCCGGCAACGGACACAATGCCGGCGCAATGCCGGCCGGCTCTGGATTTACCACACTGCCTGGCGGCTCGGGCTGGCCCCCGGCGTCAGGAACCCCGGCGGCCCAGCCGCTCCTCCAGCTCCCGGACGCGGGCCTCGGCGGCATCGGCGCGGTCCCGCTCAGCGTTGCGTTCACTCTCTGTGCGGTCGGCGCGGTCGCGTTCCTGGTCGGCTCGCGCGCGTTCGCTATCAAAGCTGGCGATGGGCAGTCCCGTGGCCGGGTCGTGGAAGGCCAACTCGCCCCGCTCCCACCGCAGGTACAGGTCCAGCGTGGGACTGTAACCCTGCAAACTCCCGTCGGGCAGTTCCTCAATCTCTATGGCAACGTACTCGTCGTCCACCAGCCGGTCCCCGGCCAGCCGCGTTCCATGCCACCGGCCGTCAGGAGTGTGATCGAACCGCCAGTACTCCGGTATCCCCAACGCCGCGTAGTCCTGGCGCTTCTGCCCGGTATCAACGTTCCTGGTTCGGTAGGACGCTATCTCCAGCACGAAGTCCGGCGGCTTCCCTTGCTCGGAAATGACGTACCCGTTGCTCTCTCGGTACAACGCCGGGTCCACCCCGAAGGCCACCAGCAGGTCAGGGTAGTGGCTGCCCGCCATGTTCCGGGTGGGCCGGACCACCAGGTAGTGCTCGCCGGATACTATGATCTTATCACCCTCGCCGGGCCGCTGGGCCATGAGGCGCTGCTTCAGGTGGTGGACGTTGCCGTTCTCGGCGAGACGGTCGAAACTGGTCATGTCGTCGGGCTCGCGTTCGGGCGGGTCCGGCAGCCGGAAGCGGCCCCTGGCTTTGGATTTGCTGGCTGCGGTGTCGGAGGTGGTCATGTCGCACCTGGTTGATCGGCGGCAACGCGTTCTGCCTTGTCGAAACATGATCGAGTTGGCGTAACGGCAATCCGGCGCTCCCGCACAGGGCTGGTTCTGTGGAGCATATCGTACACCGCCGGCCGACTCACCGGCAACGGTGGGGGACAACCCATTGGCCCTGGCGATAGTCAGCGACCGGGGCGGTTCACACCCGCCCGGTTGCCGAGACGTCTTACGGAGAGCATCGGCAGGCTCATGAGGCGCGGCCTGCCCTGCCTCATTCCCCAACACTGACGAACGGCGACGGCGAACCGGGTCGCGCCCGGCATTGCTGACACTTGCCCGTAGCGCGCCGGAGGTCCGGGTTGCTACGCTGGAAGCATGGCATTGTCCCGCGAGCGCCTCCTGGACGCCCTGGCCCGGCTGCCCTTCATCGACGCCGGGGAACTGGCGCTGATCCTGGGCGAGCCGGCGACGACGGTCCACCGCGTCCTCACCGCCCTGCTGAAGGAAGGCGCCGCCAATCGCATCAGCCACGGCACGGCCCATCTGCCCTCCAGCCACTGCTATTATCTCACGCGAGAGGGCATCAACGAAGCGGCCGCACTCAGCTACGACTCGCCGTCGGAGTTGGTGCGAGCCTACCCGGTATCCCGGGAGTGGCTGGCGCTGCTGCTGCGCCGCCTGGACGCCGTGGCCTCGGCGTACCGCCTGGCGGCAACCCTCTCCCCCGGCGTGGACGGGCTGGCAACCCAGGTGGAGTTCCAGCGCCGGGGCCGGTTCGACGCGGTGGTCACCCTGCACAATGGCCGCAGCTTCGGCGTGGTGCGTCAGGGCCTGGCGCTGCGGCGCCGCTCCCTCTACGACCGGCTCAGGGCCATCGCCGAGTACCACCACTCCCGACGCCCCGGCATGGTCCTGATTCTGGTTCCCAGCCCCTGGGAGCAGCGGCTGACCAACGACTTCTGCCTGAACATCGACCTGCGGGACTACCACGTGGCCGTGGAGCGCCGGGAAACGCTGGAGGAGTGGGACCGCACGCTCTGGCAATCGGCCAACTGGACCTTCGGCCGGACCTGCCGCACCCTGGAGCAGGTGGCCGCCCAGGCCGGCGCCGGCGGACGTTCTCTCACCGAGACGCCGGAGCGCAAGCTGGCAACGCTGCCCGACCCGGAGCGCATGGTCCGGTCTGCCCCGGCCTTCGGCGTCAGCCCTGCGGAGAAGCGCGTCCTGGACCTGATCACCGACCACCCCATGATCCCCGGGAGCACCTGGCCCGCTGGCTGGGCGTTTCCGACGGGAGGGTAAGCCAGATGACCCGCAATCTGGCGGACACCTGGGGATTGATCGAGCAGCACGGCAAGCGGAGCGACGTGCGCTACACCCTGTCCGAGCGGGGCATCGGCTACGTGACCCGCCGGGACCGGGCCCAGCTGTCCACCACCATGGCAACCTGGAGCACCGAGCCGATCACAGACAATCACGGACGGTCCCGACCCCGGGGACACCGCATCCTCACCTGGGAACGCCAGACCGGCCACGCCGACGGCATCACCTGGTTCCTGTCGGAACTGGCCGCCGAGGCCCGGGCCGAAGACGCCAGCGAACTGCAATGGTCGGTGCCCGCCGCCCGCGCCGACCGGGCCTTCAACCGGGGCGACGACGCCATCGCCCCCGACGCCGTGGGACACCTGCTGGTGGGCGGTCTCCACGTGCCCTTCCACTTCGAGCACGAGCTGCGCGCCCGCCATCCCAGGGGCGTGGCCGCCCGGCTCAGGCCCTACGTCCGCTACTACCGCTCCGACGCACCCCGCAACGACCAGCCGCCCTTCCCCACCACGCTGTTCCTGGTGGACACCCAGGAGGTGTCCGAGACCTACGCGAGCACGGCGTCCCACATGGCCGCCATGGCGCTGCCCATCCTGGTGTCCAGTAGGGAGGTTCTGTCCGATAAGGGAGTGCTGGGCAGGTCCTGGCGTCCCCTGTGGGAACCGGAATGTCCGCCCGTGGCGCTGGGGGAACTGGGCGCCTGGGAGTGGGACGGGCTGCGGCGACGGATGCGCCGGGTGGAGACACGTTAGTCATGCTGACACGGCATTATCTACCCAACACGCTGTCCGGGTGCGCAAACGTGCATTTCGGGGGTGATCTCGGGGTTGGCCGGGAGGCCGCGACGCATCATCCGGCGCCAGATTCAGGTAGGAAACGGGCGGCAATGCCCTTTGACCAATCAGGAATTGCATTTTTACAACTGTGAAAAACCAGGCTAAAACAACGAGAGGGATTTTCAACCGAGTGCAATGGCCTGACGTGTCGCCCATGACCAGGCAAAAGACGAGGTGAAGCATATGTCAGATGATGTCAAGGACGATGTTCACTGGGTGGACAAGGGGGAGGCGGCGCGGGAGTTGGAGGTATCCCTGTCCACGCTGGACCGGATGATCCGCAAGGGGGAGGTGGACGTGAAGCGGAAGGGCCGGCGGGTGTACGTGAAGCTGCCGGGGCGCCGCTACCCCAGCGACCGGGAGCTGTTGCGGCAGGCCAGGGTCAGGGTGGAACGGCTGGAGCGCACGGTGGGAGAACTGGCGGAGGAGGCGGACCGGCTGGAACAGGAAAGGGACCGGGCACGGGCCGAGACGGAGAGCGCCCTGGAAGAGTACCGCAGGCTGGAGGAGGTGCTGGCCGGGGAACAGGAGGCCCACGAGAAGACCCGGCGGTGGGCGAGGTTCTTCGGCTTCACCGCCCTGGGCCTGCTGACGCTCCTGGCCATCGTCACCCTGGTGGCCTGGTGGCTGCTGAGATAGCGGCGCGGGTCCATGATGCGACGGGAACGCCACCGACTGAAGGTCCGCCATTGACGGCGGAACCGGAACGGCGGATAATAATAGTAAGACAACCCATTAGCTAGCCCGCCGACGAGACACCGTGCCGCCACGCCGCATTTCCAGGACCATCACGTTCTCTTTGCCACCGGAGATGTACGAGGAGGTGCAGCGGGTGAAGGAAGCCGAGGGCCGGGACATGAGCGAACTGGTGCGCGAAGCCCTGCGTTTGTACATGGAAGACCGGGAACTGCGCCGTGAGCAGCGCCTGGAACGCCGGCGCTCCCGCCAGGCGAGCGCCGACGAGACGGAGGCGGAACAGAGATGAACGACAAGAAGGAGCCACAAATGACCAAGCGCGAATTTGTACCCCTGACCCCGGCGGCCCTCTACGCCCGGGTCTCCAGCGACCGCCAGGACGTGGACCTGTCCGTGGCCGCCCAGATGCGGGCCTTGCGGGACTACGCCAAGGCCAACGGCTACTCCGTGGCCCGGGAGTACGTGGACGAGGCCGAGAGCGGCCGCATCGCTGACCGGCCCCAGTTCCGCAAGATGATCGACGAGGGCAGCAAGCCCCAATCCCCTTTCCAGGTCATATTGGTCTGGAAATTCAGCAGGTTCACCAGGAAGCGGGAGCACGCCGTGGCCTTCAAAGCCCAGCTGCGGCGCAAGGGCATCCGCGTGGTGTCCATCACCGAGCAGGCCGAGGACAACGCCACCGGCCGGCTCCTTGAGGGCATCATTGAGTCGGTGGACGAATATTACAGCGAAAATCTTGGTCAGGAGGTTGTGCGGGGGATGCGGGAGGCCGCGTCCCGTGGTTTCTTCATGGGGTCGAAGGCCCCCTTCGGCTACACCCGCATCAAGGTCAGCGACGGCGTGAAGGACCGTCCCACCTTGGAGGTTGACCCGGTGGCTGCCCCCATAGTCAAGGAGATATTCGAGAGTTCCCGTAGAGGCAACGGGCTGGCGGAAATCTGCAAGGAGCTGAACGGCCGGGGCATCACCAACCGGGGACGCCGCTGGCAGAAGAACGTGGTCCACTACCTCTTGACCAACGAAGCCTACACTGGAACCGCCGTCTGGGGAGTCAAAAGCAAGGACGAGAAGGAGGGTGAGCCGGTGCGTGTCGAGAACGCTTGGCCCGGCCTGGTGTCCCGGGAGGCCTTCGACCTGGTGCAGCAGGGACTCCACCAGCGGGCGCCCACGGTGCAGCGGCCCGCCAGGGTGGGGAGCCAGTACCTGCTGAGCGGTCTTTTGCGCTGCGGGGTCTGCGGCAAGTCCTACTCCGCCCAGGGAGCCAAGAGCGGCCAGTTCGCCTACTACGTCTGCTCCAGCCTGTTCCGCGAGGGGGCCGGAGCCTGCACCGCCCGCTACCTGAATGCCACCAAGGTGGAGGACCTGGTGATCGATAAAGTCAGGGAGCGGATTCTCACCGAGGAGACCATCACCGAGCTGGTGACCCTGGTGGCCGAGGAGATCGACAACATCGCCGGGGAAATGAACGGCAGGCTGACGGCCATCAGCGCCGAGCTATCCGACGTGGACAGCCGGTTGGAGAACCTCTACCAGGCTTTGGAGACCCAGCAGTTGCCCCTGGAAGTTCTGTCGCCCCGCATCCTGGCCCTGAAGAGCCGCCAGGACCAGCTCACGGCGGCGCGGGAGGAGGCCGAGTTCCAGTTGGAGCAGCGGCGGGCGGAGTTGCCCACTTCAAAAGAGATCAAGGGGTACGTGGCCGACTTTCGGGAGTTGTTCCAGGAAGGGACTTTCCCGGAGCGGAAGGCGCTCATCCGCAACTTCGTGCAGGGCATTGAGATCGTTGAGGACGAAGCGGTTCTGACGTACACTATCCCCATGCCCCAGGACGGGGTGACGTCGGAATCGGCCTCGGTTCTTGATTTCGTCCAGTCCGGCCCACCAGACTTGACGGTAGACAGTACCGGGGAGTGCAAGGCGACCTCCTCGGCGTCCCTTCCCCCTATCGGGCTATCCTCCGGCATGGGGATTGTGTAACGCAGCAGCGCACCGCCCGGCTGCACCACGATCTCTTTGACGAAGGATTCGATGAAGGCCCTCCGCTCGGTCAGCTCGCTCTCGTTCAGAAACTGGCTCAGATCCTGGGCGTAGGCGGTGATGGTTTCCACGTCGTCCAATACCATCCGCCGCTGGGACAGCATGGCCCTGGCCTCTGCAGCTGCGGCCTCAAGGCGCTCCTGGCGTTCCCGGTGGTCCTTGATGCGGGGCTTGAAGTCCTCGATGTCCAGGTCGGTGGTCTCAGCCAGGTTGTAGAGCCGCTCCAGTCTTCGCTTCACGTCGGCCAGCTCCGACTCGGCAGTCTCCAGCCGCTGGCGCTGCTCCCGGGCGATGCCGTCCATCTCCTCGTCCACCAGCTTGACCAACTCCCGGATGTTGGATTCGGTTAGGATGTTGTCCCTGATCCGGTCCACCACCAGGTCCTCGAAGCGGCGGGCGTTGAGCCGGGGGCAGTCGCAGGCGCCGCTGCCCCGCTTCATCAGGGACTGGCAGACGTAGTAAGCGAATTTCCCGCCCTTGGAGTCCTGACCGGACATGGCCCGTCGGCAGGCCCGGCACTTGACCAGCCCGCTGAGGAGATAGGAGCTTCCCACCCGGCGGGGATGGGCCTTCCTGGGGGCGCGGGAGCGCATCTGCCGGTTCACCTTGGAGCCTGTCTCAAAAGTCGGGGTGTAGACTGTGGTCAAGCCTGACGGAGGTGCCGATAAGATGCCACTTCGGGATATGGACCGAGAGCAGATGTGGCTGTTGCCGCCGTCCCTTGACGAACTGCTGCCGTTGGACCATCCGGCTCGTTTTGTCGCCGAGTTTGTCGACGCCTTGGGCAGAGAAGGTTGGGCGGAGCTGGGTGTGGAAATAGACGGGGACCCGCTGGGAGCCCCGGCCTACCATCCCAGGTCCCTGCTCTGCGTGTGGCTTTACGGGTTCATGACGGGAGTGCGCTCCTGCCGCAAGTTGGAGGCGGCCTGTCGAGACCAGATTCCGTACCTGTGGCTGACAGGATGGCAGCATCCGGACCACAACACCCTCTGGCGGTTCTACAAGGCCCATCGCCAGGAAATGCGGAGCTTGTTCAAGCGCACGGTGCGGACGGCGGTGGCGATGAAGCTGGTGGACCTGGCGGTGCAGGCGGTGGATGGCACCAAGATGGCCGCCAGCGCGTCGGTGCACCGCAGCTACGACGGGGAGAGACTGGCCCAGTTGTTAGACCGGGTGGACCGGGCGATAGCCGATCTGGAAGCCCAGAACGAAGGTGGAGAAGACGCCAGCGCCGTCAATCTGCCTGAAGAACTGGCCGACAAGGAAGCGCTGAGAGAGCGCCTGCGGCAGGCGATGGACGAGTTGGCCGGTGCAAAGAAGCCCAGGCGCATCAATCTTACGGACCAGGACGCCCGGCTGATGAAGGCCAGCTACGGCGTCGTGCCGGCCTACAACGCCCAGGCCATGGTATCTCCAGTGGAGCAGGACGGGGAACCCACGGGCATGTTGATCACCGCCGCGCACGTGGTGTCTGTGCCCAATGACAACTATCAGTTGGTGCCGATGATGGAGCGCGCTGAGGAGGCTACGGGAACCAGAACACCCATGACGCTGGCCGATGCTGGGTATTTTTCCGGGAGCGACTTGGCCGATTGCGCGGATCGTGGCCAGCAGGTGGTGGTGCCGGAGTCGCGGGAACGGTTCCTCAGAAGTCCCTATCACAAAGATCAGTTCACCTATGATGAACCCAGCGACAGCTTTGAATGTCCCCAGGGACAGACGCTCCACTTCATCGGCATCAGCGAAGACAAAAGAGGAGTGCCAATGAGGAAGTACCGCGCTTCCGCAGGCGTCTGCCAGCAGTGTCCAGCCTACGGGGTATGCACCAAATCCAAGCGTGGCCGTAGTCTGTGGATTGGGCCTCACGACGATGTGCTGCGCCGGCACCGGGCTTGGATGTCCACCAGCCTGGCGAAAGAGGTATATCGGCTGAGAAAGCAACTGGTCGAGCCGGTGTTCGGAATTACCAAGGAACAAATGGGAGCCCGAAGATTCCTGCTGCGGGGCCTGGTCAACGTGGCGGCTGAGTGGAATCTCTTGGCAATCGCCTTCAACCTGCGGACTCTCTGGCGCATATGGCGGGACGGGACCTTCGTACTGGCGCCTCATAGTCCCACATCGGGCCCCGTGCCCTGATTTCGGTGCGATCCCAAGACCCTCCCGGACGCGCAAAACTCATCAAGTCGTAATCTGCCGTCGAACCCGACTCTACTAGCAACGCCCGAAGGCACTCACCACTCCTTTCGGTCGAAACAGGCGTTTTCTGGGACAGGCTCCTTGCGGAACTGGGTCTTGGTGACGAGGGCGGGAAATACCTTTTCCACCCGCACCGGCTCTTCCTTGTCCTTGGCGCCTCCGCCCCAGAGAAGTGTTCCGGTGTAGGCTTCGTTTCGGAGGATGATGTGGACGCCGTTCTTGGACCAGGGCCTGCCGGTGGGATTGGCGATGCCCTCATCGTTCAGGGTGCGGGTGATGTCCAGGATGCCGTGCCCGGCCTCGGCCATATCGAAGATGCGTTTCACCACCGGGGAGGTGTCCGGGTTGGGTTCCAGGGTGGGGCGCTTCTTGGCCCCGTCCTGGACCATCAGCTTGCGATAGCCGTAGGGCACCCGGCTGGCGACCCAGAAGCCCCGGGAAGCGGCCTCACGCATCCCTCTCCGAACTTCTTCCGCAAGATTTTCTGAGTAAAATTCGTCCACGGACTCGATGATGGCCTCCATCAGCTTGCCGGTGGGGGAGTCGTCGGCGTGCTCGGTGATGGAGACCACGCGGACGCCCTTCCGTCTCAGCATGGACTTGAATGCCACGGCGTGCTCCCGCTTGCGGGTGAAGCGACTGAATTTCCAGACAAGAATTTCGCTAAAAGGCGCCTCCGGCTTGCTGGCCTCGTCCAGCATCCGGCGGAACTGGGGCCTATCGGCGATTCTGCCGCTCTCGGCCTCGTCCACGTACTCGCGAGCCACAGAGTAGCCGTTGCGCTCGGCGTAGTCTCGAAGCGCCCTCATCTGGGCAGCCACGGAGAGGTCCACGTCCTGGCGGTCACTGGAAACCCGGGCGTAGAGGGCCGCCGGTATCAGGTCAATTCCATTACTCATTGATTTCACCTCGATCATTCTCTCCGGGTTCGGCCTGGCGTGATCGCAGCCGCTCAAGACGCTGCTCACGGCGCAGTTCCCGATCTTCCATGTAGAGCCGCAGAGCTTCGCGCACCAATTCGCTCATGTCGCGGCCCTCTGCTTCCTTCACCCGCCGCACCTCCTCGAACATCTCGGGCGGAAGGGAGAAGGTGATGGTCCTGGAAATGCGGCGTGGCGGCATGGTCTCTCGCGTTGGCTGTTTATTTACGGGATTGTCTTACTATTATTATCCTTCATCCTCTCCACACCGTCAATTGCGCCCAGTCAGTCGGGGCGGCGTTCCCGCCGTTACGCGGACACACATCGCTGGGGCTTGTGGACGTTCAGGCCGCCCTACTTAAGGACTTGAAATTTGGTAACATGGTCTTGCCGGGGTAGCGGAAATGGCTAAACGTGGCCGAGCACAGCTCCGTGGGCTTAACCGCCCGTGCAGGTTCGAGTCCTGTCCCCGGCATCCGCAATGCCCTGAATGTCCACTGGCCCTACGTGATCAGCCACCACGCCACCAGGACGGTGACGGCCAGCAGGAACACCAGCACGGCGACGGCGATGCCCAGCCGGGCGGCCCAGCGTCTGGCCCTTTCGTGGCCATCCTGCTCCCGCAGCAACACTTCTTCCAGCTTGCGGTACTCGTCTATGGCGGTGTCCGTCTCCGCCCGGGCCCGATCCCTCTCCTGTTCCAGCCGGTCCGCCTCCTCCGCCAGTTCCCCCACCGTGCGCTCCAGTCGTTCAACCCTGACCCTGGCCTGCCGCAACAGCTCCCGGTCGCTGGGATACCGCGGTCCCGGCAGCTTCACGTACACCCGCCGGCCCCTCCGTTCCACCGCCACCTCTCCCTTGCGGATCATCCGGTCCAGCGTCGATAGCGATACCTCCAACTCCCGCGCCGCCTCTCCCTTGTCCACCCAGTGAACAGCTCCTTTGACATCATCTGACATATGCTTCACCTCGTCTTTTGCCTGGTCATGGGCGACACGTCAGGCCATTGCACTCGGTTGAAAATCCCTCCCGTTGTTTTAGCCTGGTTTTTCATAGTTGTAAAAATGCAATTCCTGATTGGTCAAAGGGAATTGCCCTCCGTTTCGTACCTGAATTTGGCACCGGATGATGCGTCGCGGCCTCCCGGCCAACCCCGAAATCACCCCCGAGACGTACGTTTGCGCCCCCGGACACAGTGTTGGGCAGATGATGCCATGTCAGCATGACTAACGTGTCTCCGCCCGGCGCATCCGTCGCCGCAGCCCATCCCACTCCCAGGCGCCCAGTTCCCCCAGCGCCACGGGCGGACACTCCGGTTCCCACAGGGGACGCCAGGACCTCCCCATCAGCCCCCTATCGGACAGGGCCTCCCTACTGGACACCAGGATGGGCAACTTCACGGCGGTCATGTGGGACGCCGTGTTGACGTAGGTTTCCGCCACCTCCTCGGTGTCCACCAGGAACAGCGTGGTGGGGAAGGGCGGCTGGTCCTCCCGGGGCGCATCTGAGCGGTAGTAACGTAAGTAGGGCCTGAGCCGGGCCGCCACGCCCCTGGGGTGTCTGGCCCGCAGCTCGTGCTCGAAGTAGAAGGGCACGTGCAGGCCGCCGGTCAGCAGGTGCCCCACGGCGTCGGGGGCGATGGCGTCCTCGCCCCGGTTGAAGGCCCGGTCGGCGCGGGCGGCGGGCACGGACCATTGCAGTTCGCTGGCGCCGTCGGCCCTCGCCTCGCCGGCCAGTTCGGACAGGAACCAGGTGATGCCGTCGGCGTGGCTGGTCTGGCGTTCCCAGGTGAGGATGCGGTGTCCCAGGGGCCGGGGCTGTCCGTGGTTGTCGGTGGCAGGCTCCGTGCTCCACGCCGCCATGGTGGTGGAAAGCTGGGCCCGGTCCCGGCGGGTCACGTAGCCGATGCCCCGCTCGGACAGGGTGTAGCGCACGTCCGCCCGTTTGCCGTGCTGCTCCACCAGGCCCCAGGTCTGCGTTAGGCTGCGGGTCATCTGGCTTACCCTCCCGTCGGAAACGCCCAGCCAGCGGGCCAGATGCTCCCGGGGGATCATGGGGTGGTCGGTGACCAGGTCCAGGACGCGCTTTCCAGCAGGGCTGACGCCGAAGGCCGGGGCAGACGCAACCATCCGCTCCGGGTCGGGCAGGGAGGCCCGCTTGCGCTCCGGCGTCTCGGCGAACCGCCGACCGCCGGCGCCGGCCTGGGCGACCACCTGCTCCAGGGTGCGGTAGGTTCTGCCGAAGGTCCAGTTGGCCGAATGCCAGAGCGTGTTGTCCCACTCCTCCAGCGTCTCCCGACACTCCACGGCCACGTGGTAGTCCCGCAGGTCGATGTTCAGGCAGAAGTCGTTGGTGAGCCGCTGCTCCCAGGGGCTGGGAACCAGAATCAACACGGCGGAGGGGCGGCGGGTATAGTGATACTCGGCGATGGCCCGGAGCCGGTCGTAGAGGGAGCGGCGGCGCAGCGCCAGGCCCTGACGGACCAAGCCGAAGCTGCGGCCATCGTGGAGGGTGATTACCACGTCGAACCGGCCCCGGCGGTGAAAGTCCACCCGGGTTTCCAGCCCGTCCACGCCGGGGGAGAGGGTTGCCGCCAGGCGGTACACCGGGGCCACGGCGTCCATCCGGCGGATCAGCAATGCCAGCCACTGCCGGGACACCGGGTAGGCCCGCACGAATTCCGACGGCGCGTAGTAGTTCAGGGCGTCGGCGGCTTCTGCGATGCCCCTGCCGGTGAGACAATAGCGTTGGCTGGAGGCCAGATGGGCCGTGCCGTGGCTCACCCTCCCGGCGGTGCCGTCCTTCAGCAAGTCGGTCAGGGCGCGGTGCGCCGCTGCCGGCGGCTCACCCAGGATCAGCGCCAGTTCGCCCGCGTCGATGAACGGCAGCCGAGCCAGGGCGTCCAGGATGCGCTCTCGGGAGAATGCCATGTTTCCAACGTAGCAGCCGGAAACCGCCGCCGTCAGCAGGCAACTGTCAGCAATGCGGGAGCGGTACGTGACCCATGACGATATTCAGGTCAAGAACGGCGACGCGCACCTCCGTGGTGGTTGCCCTGCTCGTGGTGGCTGCCCCGATCATCGCGGGCGTGGTCATTGGCGCCGGCGTCTTCCGATCCGACGACTACCGCAGCGGACAGGCAACGGCATCCGACTCGAGCGGGGACGACCTGGTGGTTGCGACCGTCGGAGGGGTGCCGATCACCGCGGGGGAATTACAGGAAGCAGTGCTGCATCTTCAGCACATGAAGGAATTAGCGGAAAGAGAATTGCAGGGAACGGGCGATGAAACTGGTCAACCTACCGACTACCTTCGAGACCGGCACGAAGTGGCCCTCAAATGGGGTGATGAGAACGTCGCGCCGGCCAGCCTGATAGAAGGCCACATCCTGCATCAAGAGGCCGTTGAACTCGGCTACGAAGTAACCGACGAGGAACTGGAGGAGCACATGGAGTGGGCGCGCGACCTTTACGAGCGTGGCGAGTTCGGAGCCTACAACGAGGAATATATTGACTCGGTGGGACCGGACCACTATTGGGAAAACATATATCCCGAATTGGCGGTCCGCTCATTGATTATCGAGAAGCTCTATGACGGCTTGTACGAAAAGGTAGGGACTCAGTACTACGACGAGGCCCGGCCCCTCCGGTATGTCTTCGAGGAGGAGGTGATCGCCGCCGCCGAAATCGACCTGCCGGAGAGCGAGGAGCATTCGGCGACGCTGGACGGCGTGATGGGTTTCCTGGACGACGTGAGAGAGATCAACCTGGCCCACCTGCGGAAGGACGATGACCTGCCGTCCGCTCCCGAAGATAGCTGGGTAATCCACGTCAGAAAGGCGTACAGCGTTACGTGGGAGGTCATATACCACGACCTCGAACCGCAGGCATGCACCGGGGAGGACGAAAACGGGAACAAGACACATCATATTTGCGACACCGACGGGAAGGTATTGGCTGAGGTAGGACAAGGGTACGTATTCGTCATCACCCGGCCTGGAGAAACGCTGCCTGTTTTCACCGAGGAAGGGCCAAGGTAACTGAACCGGTGCCAAGCTGGGACGTGCATTTGGGAGTGTCGGGGATCGGATTGGCAACTTGGTACCAGCGCCTCGGCCTGATTGCAGCACGTTCCGCTCCGACAATCAGGGACGGTGCGCCGGGCCAGGCCTCGGCGAGGCATGGGCTAATTCAACGAAACGCAGGGCTCGGCGTGGGTGTGGGCGGTTGTGCTCCGGGCGATTGACGGCAAAAGGCGTAGAATGTTGGGAAGCCGGAGTGCTGGACGATTACGGAACGCGCTTGGCGCGCCAACCCGGAGGAACGGAGAGTTGAGAGCGGCATTCAAGAAACTGCTGGGCACGTACCTGATTGGCACGGCCCTCTTCGTGGCGGCGTGGTTCATCATCAACCCCTTCTTCGACGCGAGCGGCGTGTGGGACGCGGCCAATTACCTGATGGCCGTGGCCCTGGTGGTGGCCCTGCTGTTCAATCTCTACCGCAAACTTAAGGACAATACAGACGAAGACGTTGACCGCCTGCGGCGCTGGGAGATCAATCTCTGCTTCTACCTGACCATCGGGGTGGCGATCCTGTTTTTCCGCAACTGGTTCCTGGAAATTTCCGGGACCGGCGACGACTCGACCACCGGATTGGTTTGGATCACGGTGAACGTTCTGTTTCCATTGACGGCGGGAGCGACCGGCGCCGCTCTATGCTGTGAGGGTGCTGCGAAGTGACGGCCAGGGAAGCGCTGGGGAAGTATTCACGCTCATGGTGTCCAATGCGAAGAACCGGACAAGGGCGCCCGGCTGTGGCCTCGACAAACTCTTTCGGGAGGCCCTGACGTGTCAGACTGCAATCCTCTCCGGCGGTTTCCGGCGGTGCGCCCCCTGTAAGGAGAAAAGGAAGGATTGCATTCTGCAATCCAGCGGGTGTTTCCTACGGGGATTCGGGTATAAACGGCGGCGGCGGAAGGATTTCCGGCGAGCGATTTTACTGCGGGTCTATAATCACATTATTGCAGAGATTGCAGTGCCGAGATTGTAGTCTTCGACCCATGGTGAAGCCCGTGAACGACCACGATGAGCCAACCCTTGGGGTGGATCACGACCCCGTGGCGGAGCCGGACACTCCCCTATCGGACGGCGCCCTATTGGACCTGCTGGACGCCCTGGTGGACGAGCAGGGCCGGGCGCCCGCCACCCGGGTCCCGGGAGTGAACTACCGCACTCTGTCCCACTGCTGCGACTCCCGGCAGGTCTCCCGCCGGATGCGCCAGGCATTGGTGGAGTTTCACCATTCCCGTGGCTCGGGTGCAGCTGAGGAGGGTGTCTGCGACGCTCCACCGAACACCGCAGTGGAAGCCCTGCGGCAGCGGGTGGCGGAGATGGAGGATGAGAATGCCGAGCTGCGGGAGTTGGCGGATGAACAGGCTTGCCAGTTGGAGGAGCTGACCCGCCGGCTTGCCGCACTGGAAGGCAGTCAGCCATCGGGCAACGCCGCCGGAGTCGTTGACGCCGACGCTGATGGTGCCAGCAGCCACGACCGGGGCGACGGCATAGGCCGGGATTGGCGACCACTCCGGCACCGGCCCGGAATGCCCGACGCCAGCATGGTTGCCCAGGATGAACAGCCCGCCGAGGCATTCGCCTTCGGCCCGGCGGCGGCGCCGTCGGTGGCCGAGTGGCGGCAGTTGCGGACGGGCGTCGGTGAGAGCATCAGTCGCGTCGACCGGGCGCAGGCCGCCGTACGCCGGTGGGAGATGGAAGCCCGGATGCTGGAAGATTTCCACTTGACCCTGCCGCCGGAGACCTTCCCGTTGGACGATGAACGCAGGCGCGAGCACGTGCGTTGGCGACGGGACGCGCTGGCCGAAGCTCAGCGAGAGTTGCGGAGATCTCGGCGGGCCAGGTGGCTGCGGCGGGCGCTCACGGTGGGGCTGTGGCGGCGGTAGCCGCGGCGTGAAGTCGAACGCGCTGAACCTAAGGGCAAGACTTCCAAAGTAAACGTTGGTTGGAAATCTCGCGTATATTAGGATTCGTTAGCTACCGAAGGAGACGGAGCCCTGGACTCGACATCCAATCAAATCTGTACCTCACCGCCTGCCGAAACCTGCATTCAAGCTTTAGGAGACGAGACCGTGGGTGGCAAAAGACATTCCCGCCCCTGAAGTCGGAAGTAGACCAAGCCTTCAGGGTCAACCAAGTACACGCCGTACATTGCGACTTGACCGTCTGCGTTCAAGATGACAGAAATCTTCGCACCTGGTTATCCAATCGTGTACGCTGTTCCTCTTGCTTTTGCCTAGATTGCGTCTCTCTAGTACTACAGTCGCAGATAGTGGTTAAGATGTCGGAGGCGGCGCTGGTAGTGGCATTGGCGAGCCCTGGCCTGGTGGCGTCGCCTCCAATGGGACCAGGCCAAGGACAGTTCGGGCGATCCCCTGGGCTGCCAGATCAACCGGCACAGCAGGCGGCGCACCTCGGGGACTGTGAACGGTATCAGGCTTGCACCCCAATCCCCGTCTCCCCCTTTTTGCCCTCTGTACCGGCGTTGGCCTGTTGCCGGACTACCGCCAGGTAGGCGAGGGCCAGCATGACCAGGGTGACGTGCCGGTACCAGCCCTCCCATTTCCTTACCTCATACTGGTCCAGCCCCACCTGTCCCTTGGCTTCCTCAAAGCACTCTTCGATGGTCCACCTGATGCCCGCTACCCTGACCAGTTCTTCCAGGCTAGTCTCCGCTGGGCCGTAGCAGACGTACCAGGCCAGATCTTCAGGCTGGGATATGCTGCGGCGAACCAGCAGCCAGTACCCCTTGCCTTCTTCCCGCAAGGGCCGGATCACCACCCAGACCCATTCATAGACCCGCGGACCCTTGGCGCCATCTCCCGCGCTCAGCCGCGACCAATCCCCTTCTTCCACCTGGGACGCCAGCCGGTCTGCACGTACCTGCCTCGGCCCTTCCTCCGTCCAGGCCCACAGCTTCTCGTTGCTCTTGACCGCCAGCACGTGGGGTATCTCCCGCTGCTCCAGCCACCGCCGCAACTTCCGGTCACTGCCGTAAATCGTGTCCCCAGTGAACCACCGGAAGGGAACTCTCCCTTCTACCGCCCGCTCCACCATCCTCTGGGCCAGTTGCGGCTTGGTACGGAAGGCCACATCCTCCGGCACCCCAGCCTCCCGACGCCGCTCCCCATCCTCCGCCCATCCCTGGGGCAGGTACAACTCCCGGTCCAGCAGGACCCTCCCCTGGCCGGTGGCGTAACTTAGGAAGACTCCTACCTGGCTGTTCTCTATCCGGCCCGCCGTCCCACTGTACTGACGTTGCACCCCCACCGACTTTGTTCCCTTCTTCAGGAATCCCGTCTCGTCCACCACCAGTACACCCTCTGCCTCCCCCAGATGCTCCATCACGTAGTCCCGAAGATCGTCCCGAACCAGGTCAGAATCCCACACGTAGTTGTAAAGCAGCCGCTGAACTCCGTCGGGTGTGGCATCTCCGGCCTGCTCCGCCAACTGCCAACCGTTCTTGCGCTCCACGGGACTGATCAGCCCTTTCAGATAGGCCAGCGCCCGCCGCCGTGGTTCTGACCGGTAAAACCGAGCCCCGATTCGCCGGTGCACTTCCTCAATCCCACGGGCCCACCGCGCCGCTTCCAAGACCTCTTCCCTCTCCCCAACCAAACCCTCACCTCTCCCACTCCCTAAAGTGGACTTATTCTACCCCAATTTATCTGCGACTGTAGTACTAGGCAGGCGTTCGTCATCGGAGTGAAAGTTGGCGCTCTTGATAGCAGCATGTGCAGCAGATTCAATGTTGAAATGCTCTTGTCCTGATTTCGGATCGTCAAAAGACGCGTCTTTCGCGACGGATGAATCCCTCCACCCATTGGACGCCGTCCATTCCCATCCCCAGATAACCGAATCGTTCCGCCTCCAACGTGTTGCAAAAACAATGATTTCCAAGTCGCTCAATCCTGGGATTGGCTTCTTGGGGGTCAATAGAATGACCTTCTCGCGTGTTCCACTTCCAATTCCCTCGGCCTTGTGAAAGTCTTCGAGTGTCAGCATGAGACTCCTGCCTTGTCGCTAGTGGCGCAGCGTCAGCAGCCATCGCGTTGATGATCCGCTTTGTTGCGTTAGTTACATTGTCGCATGAACCCAAGCGGAGCGAAATCACCGAGTTCTGGTAGGAGTGATCTTCGATTTTCCAACTCGCTATTGACGGCAGCGAAGCCAGTCGGGAATGTCGCCGGACCCGGTATGCTATCACGCCAGCGGGTAATGGCATTGGCGAAAATTTTGCGTTGCGCTCTCAATGACAATCGAATGAACCTGCTTGGCGCCGGGTGCGTCTTGACGTTGACGACAAAAGGTTCTAGTCTGATTGCTAGTCAGCAATGGACGGTGAGAGTGAGAAATGAGCAACCGATGGGCGGTGCAAGACGCCAAGGCGAGGTTCAGCGAGTTGCTGGATACCGTCTTGGCAGACGGCCCGCAGATAGTGACCAAGCGCGGGGTGGAAACGGCGGTGCTCATGCCCATTGACCAATGGCGCAGGCTGGAAGGGATGGCGAAGCCCAATCTGAAGGAACTGCTGCTTGCTCCTGAAGCTCGGACCGAGGAACTCACTTCACCGCGCCGCCAACAACGTCACCGGACACCGCCGGTAGTTGAGTAGCGCCGTGTATTTGCTGGACACCAACGTCGTCTCGGAACTGCGCCGTCCTCGACCTCACGGCGCCGTCCTGCAGTGGATCGGGGATGTCCCCGCAGAGCGACTCTTCATCTCAGCTGTTACGATAGGCGAGATACAGGCGGGAATCGAAATCACCCACGTGCAGGATAGCGCCAAGGCAGGCGAGCTTGAAGTCTGGCTGGATATGGTCCTTGCTTCTTACGGAGTGCTGTCAATGGACGCTGCTGCATTCCGGGAGTGGGCGCGATTGATGCACCGGCGGTCAGACACCATCACCGAGGACGCCATGATTGCAGCGACAGCTATTGTGCATCGGCTGACGGTGGTGACGCGCAACGTGAGAGACTTCGGGCAGCTTGGAGTAGAGTTGCTGAACCCGTTTGAAGGCGGTACGCGGTGAACAAGCAGGAGGACTTTCAGAACCGGGCGTTGGCCCATCTGCTGACCAGTCTGGGCGTGCCCGCCGACTTCGAGCAACGTGCGGGAAAGCGGCGCATGGATGTGGTCGCCGATGTGGATGGGCTGCGAGTGGTGCTGGAGGCGGAGACCGGTTACCACCGGAAGGCGCAGGCAATCAAAGACGCCGACGCCCGCCTGAGGCAGAGGTTGGCTAGCGTGGTGTTCGCCGTCTGCTACCCCGATGGAGCGACGGAGGAGAACCTGGCGGATGCGACGTTGACCTGGACTGTTCGAGTCAGGGCCGGGGACTCTGCTGACGAATGGTCCATGGGCAGCGTGTCTCAGTTGGCGCAGGCGGTGCAGCAGGCGCCGCGGTCCCTGAGCGGGGCGGACGTGGCGGCTCAGATGCTCTCAGATGGGTTGGACACGGTGGTGCAGGGTCTGCGAACTCCCACTCGTCGAGGGTTGGCCCAGACCTTGGACCTGCCCGCTACAAAGCAAGGTGGCGGGGAGCATGGCGACGGCTATTTCATTGCCGCCAAGCGTGGGATGCTGGTGGTGGCCACGGCCATGCTGTTCCACCACCGGGTACAGGACTACCTGCCGGTCCATCGCCCAGAGAAATATGACGGAGACTGGCCGCCGGCCAGCGCAACCGCTTGCGCCGAACAGGATGCGTCCATCAACGCCTACCGGGAAGCGTGGCGCGGGATTCTCGCCGTAGACTACCGCCCGGTGTTCGAGACGGGAAGAGCGGCGCTTGGCGCGCTGTCGGCGGACCCGGACACGGGCTTGGCGGTGCGCGGGTTGGCTGAGATAGTGGCGCGGGTCTCGGAGCAGGTGGCCGGTCTCCGCCACGACCTGCTGGGACGTATCTTCCACCGGGTATTGGACACGGCGCGCTACGACGGCTCTTTCTACACCTCCACCGCCGCGGCAGTGCTGCTGGCTACGCTGGCCTTGCGGGAACAGGACGCCGACTGGTCCGAGGCCAATTCCGTCGCCGGTTTGCGCATCTGCGATCCGGCCTGCGGCACGGGCACCCTGTTGATGGCTGCGGCTGAGCGCATCCGCGACCTGCGCAGCACTGTCGGACGTTCTGACCCCAAGGACGATGAAATACTGGGCCTGATGCTGGTGGAGGACGTGCTGTGGGGCTACGACGTAAATCTGACGGCCACCCACATGGCGGCCAGCACGCTGGGGATGCTGTCGCCAAAGACCCAGTTCAACCGTATGAACATCCACCGGGCGCTGCTCGGCGTGTTCGACGGCGAACCCTACCTGGGCTCTTTGGACTTCCTTTCAGGTCAGGCCCGGTTGGCCGCATGGCCCTCTGTAGCCACTCAGGTTGAGACCGAACAGGGAACGACCGAACCGCCGCCACCCATGGACCTGGTGATCATGAATCCGCCCTTCACTCGGGCCAGCCTGAGGCACGACCAGTTCAGCCGGAAGGAAGAACTGCTGATCAAGGAGCGGGAGAAGGAAATAATGGCGGGCCAACCTTACCGGGAAGCGGCTAGTCTTTCAGGCTCGGCCAATTCCTTTTTGGTGCTTGCCGACAGACTGCTGCGCAGCGACGACGGCACGCTGGCGGCTGTATTGCCGACTGTCATGGCCACCAATCCTGCCGCGTCCAATACTCGACGATACCTGGCCCAACGATTCCACATTGACACCATCGTCAGTTCCCACGATCCGAACCGCATCTTCTTCTCGGAGAACACCAGCATCGGGGAGGTTCTGCTGGTGTGCCGACGGTGGCATGGTGAAGAAGCAAAGCCGCCGACGCGAGTGGTGAACTTGGCCCGGAACCCGGCGACGCCGCTGGGAAGCTTGGATACGGCCAATAGGATCGGGCGGTCCGGCGACACAGACAGCCACGGATCGCACGACTTCACGATTCAATACGTTGACTCCGAGCGCATTGCCAGGGGCGACTGGTTTGCCGTGAACTTCCTGTCGCCGTTCCTGGCGGAAGCCTGGCGGACCCTCAGCGAGGTGGGCGCAGGGCCGATACAGCCGGTGCCGCTGAGCCAACTGGCCGACATAGGCCCTGAGGGAAGAAGGATTCGCGATTCCTACTCCACGTCAAACATGCCCACTCCATCAGGCCGCCGTGCTCTTTGGTACCACAAGACGGACGTCACCCAGTCCATGATGGCGGAGACCGACGTTTATATTGAGCCGAAGGAAGCCAAGCGCCACCTTGCCGACAGCTACTGGGAGCAGCGCAGTAAGTTGCTGTTGCCCCATCGCCTATGGCTACCGCTGGCAAGGGTTGCGGCGGTCATGCTGCCGGAGCGGGCTGTCGGTTCCATTTGGACGCCTTGCCGGCTCCATGACCCTGACTTGGCGAAAGCTTATTGTCTCTACCTGAACTCCACGCCAGGCATCTTGTCTTTATTGGGAGCCAGAGACAATCGAAAGCCGTGTTACCCGTCGTTTTCCTTGGATACTCTGCGGTCCCTGCCGGTTCCCGACTTCAGCGCCTTGGGAGCGGCAGAGTTGGACCTGATGAGCAGTTGGTTCGACTGGCTGCAAAACGAGACGCTGCAACCCCTTCCCAGGATGGACAAAGACCCCGTGCGCCGACAGATTGACGACGCGGTGGTAGGAGCCCTTGGCCTTGACGCCGAATGGGTCGCCACCATGCGGCGGGAGTTGGCGCGGGAGCCGTCGGTAACCGATGGGAGACGAAGCATCCATTCTGAGACTTCAGGCAAGGAACTAAACCGCCCGGTACAGCCATACCCGCCCCGGATAGACGTCAAAACGGGAGAGTCTCCCGCTGCTGGCGGCGATTAACAATCAGAGAACCCCCTACTGCGAAGAAAGTGGACGGGAGATCAACTACCCCGAAATCCTGTATCGGGAAAGATGTTGCGCACAATGCACTTCCCTGTCCGCAGTGACGCAGAAGAGGGGCCGCAGGCAATCGAGTATATGATGCCAAAAGGAGATTACCATGAGTGAATTAGATTTCGATTTCGTAAAAAATGGCTTCTGGCACGTCAACGGGGAAATAAAGGGAGGAACCTTAAGGTGCCACGGGCAAGCAAACGCAACGGCATACTTCTTGGTGACCCATCCTCCTTTACCCGCCCGCAAATCCCCATTCAGTGAGCCTACGAAGGCCAAGTTTGAAACCCGCGACGGTCTTAACGTGACCGGGTTAGTGGAGGAGTACACTGCACGCAAGGATGCTACCAAGCAAGGCATATGTACTGAGTACCAGTCCGACGGTAAACGTTGTGAGAAAAAGCGCTTCTGGAAAACTTTGTGCAGAGACCATACTAAGGCCAAGGGCTACGAAATAACCGACTACGGGCAGATTTGCGCTGGCACGAAAGGCAACGGAGAGCCGTGCACATACCGGGCCAAGGTTGACGGTTTTTGCGCTCAACACGGTGGAGGAAATGCACCTTCAGAGAATAAGACCTACCTTTACGAATTCCCAATCGAGATCATTGAGTTGGTAAAGGGGCTTATGGAACATCCATGACCGAAAAGGAGAAATAACTATGCCTGACGTTGAAAAGGACAAGCAAACCTACAAGACTATAGAGGCAGTATCAAAGCGCACGGGCGAGGTTTACGTGATCAAGTTGTACGAAGACACCTCCGCTGTCTGTACATGCGCTTTCGGAATTCGCACCGGCGTCCAGATCAAGGGGGAGACCAGAGCCTGCAAGCACGTCAAAACTGTCTGGCTCGATAATGATCAGACAGAGCTGGAAACCTCAATCCGAATAACCTGTGCAACTGACGAACAAGATCGTTGGCAGACTGCCGCCAACTACCTGAATTTCTCATTGGAAGATTTCATGCGTTATGCTGCCAATGAATTGGCAGAACGCATTGAGCGGGGCAATTGGTAGGTTATCGAATATAGAACGACTCGACCCTGTGCAAGAAGTCACTGCGTGGTGTGGTTACAACAGGCTTGGAATCCCCTCTGCATTCTCATCATCATAGATGGTCCACGGGGCCTTCAATAAGGCCAGCAACCCATTCTCGTATAGGACCGGGACTCCCAAGGTCTCGGCGGCAGCAAGCTTGTTACCGGGGGATTCGCCGACCACTAGCCAGTTAGTCCTGCGACTGACGGCCGAGGTGACGGTGGCACCCAGAGCTTTAATCTTGCTCTCGGCTTCTCGTCTGGTCATAGATGTGAATGTACCGGAGATTACGAAGGTTTGGCCCTTCCAAGGATGCGCTTTCTCGTCGAAGAGAACCGACTCTTGGCGAAGCCTCACCCCGACGTCGCTCAGGGCGGTAATGGTCTTCCAGTTGCGGAAGGTTTGGAAATAGGTGATTATGTTCTCGGCTGTCCGTGGTCCAATACCCTCGATTCCGGCTTCTTCCGATTCCGTACTACGGATATTGCGAATGCCCGAGCTTTTGTCGATACCGACCAGTTCGTCAATCCCTGCTTCGTCCAATTCCTTGATGCTAGGGTAACGGTCGGCCAGCAATTGGGCAACCTCAATGCCCACGCTAGGGATGCCCAAGGCAAAGAGTATACGTGCCAGCGGACGAGTTTTGCTGGCCTCTATGCTGTCTAAGATACGTTTGGCTAATCTCTCTCCCATACGTTCCAGCTTGGTGAGTTGCTCGCTGGTGAGACGGTAGAGATCAGACACGTCAGAGACGAGGCCGCATTCAATCAAGATGCGGCACCACTGCTCGTCAAGACCGTCGATGTCCATGGCGCTACGGCTCACGAAGTGCTTGAGCGACTCGAAGAACTGGGCTGGACAGGCCGAGTTGGGGCACCGGTGTACAGCGTCACCTACTTCTTTGACGATGGCGGTGTCGCATTTGGGGCAATGCTCCGGCATACGGAAAGTGAGGCCGCGCTCTTCGTAGGGCGTGGGGACATGCCACAGAACGTGAGGTATGACGTCGCCGGCGCGCTCTATTTCTACAAGATCGCCGATGCGTATGTCCTTACGATGAATGTCCTCTTCGTTGTGCAGTGAGGCGTGTTGGACCGTGGCACCGCTGACCTTCACCGGTTCCAGGATGGCCTGGGGGTTCAGGCTGCCGGTGCGCCCCACGTTGACGATGATGTCCAGCAGGCGGGTGGTGGCGCGCTCGGAGGGGAACTTGTAGGCGATGGCCCAACGGGGTTCGCGGCCGGCGAAGCTCAGGGCGTTCTGCTGTGTGATGCTATCGACCTTGACGACCAGGCCGTCGGCCTCGTAGTTCCAATGATGGCGGCGTTCTAGCATCTCTTTGTAGTAAGCGCAAACTTCGTCCACCGTATCGAAAACACGGTTGAGGTCGTTGATGCGAAAGCCCCAGGACTCCAGCGACGCCAAGGCGTCCCAATGACTGCCCGGCAACGGCGAGTCGCCAGTGTCGTTGAGGCTGTAGGTCCAGATTTCCATGTTGCGGTCGCGGACCACTTCCGGGTCCAGCTGGCGGATGGTGCCGGCACCGGTGTTACGGGGGTTGGCGTAGAGGGGTTCACCGTTGCGCTCTCGCTCCTCGTTCATGCGTCGAAAGCTGTCCAGAGGGAGATACACCTCTCCGCGGACTTCCAGAACGGGAGGGTAGTCCCCGGTCAAAGTGTGGGGGATGCTCCTCACCTGTCGCAGGTTGTCGGAGACGTCCTCTCCAGTCTGTCCGTTGCCACGGGTAGCGCCGAGGACTAATTTCCCGTTGCGATACACCAAGCGCACGGCTAGGCCGTCGATTTTCAGCTCGGCCACCATGCGGAACCGCTGGCCGTCCAGCAGGTCGGTAACACGGCTTTGCCACGCCTCCAGGTCCTCGCGGCTGAAGGCGTTGGCCAGGCTCAACATGGGTATGGGGTGTTCCACTTGGGGGAACCGGTCAGACGCGCTGCCGCCGACCATCTGAGTGGGTGAGTTGGCGGTACGGCATTCCAGGTAGGCGGCTTCCAAATCGCGCAATTCCCGCATCAGGGCGTCGTACTGGCCGTCGCTGATGGCGGGCGCGTCGTCGTTGTAGTAGCGCTCGTTGTGGAACCATAGGCAGTCTCGCAGCCAGCGAGCCCGTTCGGCGGGATCGATCGAATCAGGCGTCGGGTAAGAAGGAGTGCTCATCTGGATCGTCCTGATGTTGATGCTTCAGCGTTACCGATAGCGAACTTTGGTGATAGGCTAAGGATACTCTGAATAAGTTGGGGTTGATGTGGCATAGTATGGCTGACAGTCTCGATTTGGGTCAAGGGTAAGATATGATGGACCGGCCGACGTTTTCCGACTGGAGTGCCAAGGCAAGAAGCGGAAGACCCGCCGGGAACAGTTGTTGGAGCGGATTGATGCCCTGATTCCCTGGCAGAAGCTGGAGGGCCGCATTGCTCCCCACTACCCCAAGACAGGACGGGGACGCCATCCCTACCCTCTGTCGGTCATGCTTCGAGTCCACTGTGTGCAGCTGTTCTACAATCTCAGCGATCCCGGTATGGAGGACCTGCTTTGCGAGTGTGACCCGGTGCGGCAGTTCGTGGGACTGAAGCTCACTGGCCCATCGCCTGATGAGACCACCATCCTGCATTTCAGTCATCTTTTGGAGCGTCTCGGCTTGGGGGAGAGTTTACTGGAGGAGATCAACGGCCACCTGGAGTCCCAGGGGCTGAAGTTGCGGGAGGGGACCATTGTGGACGCCACCATCATCGCGGCACCGTCGTCCGCCAAAAACCGGTCTGGGGAAAGAGACCCTGAGATGCACCAGACCAAGAAGGACAATCAGTGGCACTTTGGGATGAAGGCGCACATCGGGGTGGACTCTGAGACGGGGATAGTCCATAGCCTGCGCACCACGGCGGCCAACGTGCATGAAGTTACCGAGGCCTACAGGTTGCTGCACTGCGGTGAAAAGGCAGTGTGGGGCGACGCCGGGTATCAGGGAGTGGGCAAGCGGGAGGAGAACCGGGAGTTGAGGGTTCGTGGTTGGTGGCGATGTGTCTTGGCAAGCGGCGGGAACTGGACCCTGAGAGTGATGCGGCGCGGGCAGAAAAGTCGAAGGCGTCGGTGAGGGCCAAGGTGGAGCATCCCTTCCTGAAGGTGAAGCGATGGTTCGGCTACAGCAAGGTGTGTTACCGGGGGTTAATGAAGAACACGCAGCGTCTGGCCCTACTGTTCGGGCTGGGAAACCTGTTGACTGCCAAGGGACAACCGGGGGTGTAGTGTGCCTGCGGCAATTTCCACTGGCCCCAAGTCCGCGTTAAACCGTCAACAAGGCCTTCAGAGGACGAAACAAGCGATGTGGAACGTCAACCACCGCACAGGGGCCAGAATTTCTGCCCCCTTCACCGACTGGCCGAAGCATTCGGGCAATTGACCCACTCGCTCAGACTATTCCTTGGGCGGCAAGAAAAGAGATGGTAGTGGAATGGATGCCCTGGCAGCCGAGATCGTAGACTTTACCGCTGGGCATCGGTCCCCGTAATAATGAAGGCCAGCTGTATGTGGCGCGCCTGAGTTAGCAGGGACGGTTCACAATCCCATCCACATCTCGAAGATGGTACTGTCTACCGTCAAGTCAGGCCCACCAAACTGGATAAAATCAAGAACCTTTCACGTCAGGCTCGAGGTGGCGGCGTAACCAGATGCCGGACCGGGCACTGAAACCGAGCTGAGAGCCGCTGGAAACTCTCCGGCTTTATGCAGTACGAAAGCCTTTGCCATAGCAGCGGAGGCTTTTTGTTATGAGAGAGCGCTGCCTTCTCGATATAGTCCGGTTTCATAGACCAGGGCCCGCAGGGGTCTCTCCCCAGGCCCCCCTGGACCGTGAGCGGCATCAGCATGTACGCCGACACCATGCGCGTAACCAGCCTGGAGGCCACGCTGTTTAACGACTTCCAGGTGCGGCGCGCCACTCTGAACACTCCTACCTGTGCAGCGGCCGGCCTAACATGGCCAATACGAACACCGACATACTGGTGCCTGCCCCAATGAACCTGCGACCGTTACCCGTTCGATGTGATGGCCGTATTTGCGCTATATGGCGAAATCAGAATTGCCCAGGATTCCAGTACAGGTTCCCTTTTGGGTCGAGGGAGAGTCTCGGCTCTGACTTGGAACGCTAGCTTCGCAATGTTGACAATGGGCACAGCCATACCTGTATTCTGTTTTTGAGATAAGCTCATACTGAACGGAAGAGGTGGGCCATGTACGAACGAATCTTGGTCCCATTGGACGGCTCCGAATTCTCGGAACGGGTCCTGCCGGTGACGAGCCGCCTCGCCAGGGACCTCGCGCTTCCTGTCAGCCTGCTCCACGCAATCGAGCCGGAACACCCCACGATCTCACAAGCCCTCAACGAAAGGCTGTATTACATCCATTCGGCGCGCCACAGGGAGACGCACGCCCGCGCCTATACCGAGCCGGTCAGGACGCGGCTGATGGAGTCGGGCCTTAGCGTGGACATTACCATCCCCCAGGGCGATCCGGGCGATGTCATTGTCGAGGAGGCGGACCGGGATCCCGGCACCCTGATCACGATGTCCAGCCACGGCCGGTCGGGGGCCTCCCGATGGTGGACGGGAAGCGTGGCGGACCGGGTGCTGCACAGGACTGCCAGCCCCCTGCTCATGATCCGCCCAGGCGACATGCAAGGTGCGGCGGCAGTTGGGGAGTTCGGGAGGATCGTGGTGCCGGTGGACGGCTCGGAGCTGGCTGAGCAGGCGTTGGATCACGCCGTGCATATCGGGAAGTCGATGGGCTTGGTAGTCGAACTTGTTAGGGCCGTCCCCTCCGTCGAGGAGTACAACAGAATCGCAAGCCTCGGCCCGGCCAGCATGGTCAGCCAGGCCCCCAGCTACGCCGAGTACCGGGCCGTCGTCGAAAAGGAGGCCGTGGATTACCTGGCTGAACTGGCCGGGCGCCTGAAGCAGGATGGCGCCCAGGTCGATTGGCGGGTGCTCCACGGTCCGGCAGCAGCGGCGATCATCGACCATTCGGCGGCCAGCGAAGACGCTCTCTTGGTGATGACCACTCACGGACGCTCCGGCCTGGTGCGGATGGTTCTCGGTAGCGTCGCCGAGCGCGTCGTGAGGCAGTCCGGGGAGCCAGTGTTGTTGATCCGGGCGAAAGGCTGACAGGGAGCACAACCGTCGGCGAGTTAGACGGGCCGACTCCGAACGGGCAGTCTGAACTGTAATTCGCGTGATTACGAGATTACCCTGGTTTTGGGCGAAGTAGGACGTTTGCAGAGTTATCTCTTCCATAGGCGCCCGTTCATCCTGAGCCTGCCGAAGGGCCGTCCGTGCGTGGTTCGACATGGTGAGCCTGTCGAACCGTCACCATGAACAGACTTGACCTTGCCCCATTTCCGGCGACCTGCCCCCTAACCCTCGTCCGGAGGGAGATGGAACACTTGGAACCCACTTGGATGGAATGCACTTGGAAAGCAAGAAACTATCTCAAGAGTTCCCCCCTGAGGGGAGGGTCAGGGTGAGAGTGAAAAGGTAGTGTGGAGAGAACCCCGAGAAAGCAACTCACCTGTTTTGAGATAGTTTCTAAGCACCTTAACCCCTGCTGCTTCCAGATTTGAGTTAGAATCCCAATCCCAAGGTGGACAAGACAACGGCAGGAGGGATCATGGCGTCAATAAGGTTGTATTCAGGCGACGACGGAGAATCACACATCGAAGTGATAGACCCGGCGTCCCATCCGGCTTGGACTGAGTTGCACAACGCCAAGGGGATTGTATTCAGGGCTCTGCCCCCAGGGTTCTTCAGCGACTGGCACGTCGCGCCTCGCAGGCAGTACCTGATCACCCTCTCCGGCGAAGCGGAAATCGGCCTCGGGGACGGCACCGTCCACAGGCTTGGCCCCGGAGACGTCAACCTGGCCGAGGACCTAACCGGCCGAGGGCACACCACCCGCGTTGTGGGCGATGTCCCAAGGGTAGTTGCCACCATCCACCTGGACGACTAGCAGGTGATCAGTGTTGTCTTGATGGAGAAACTGCGAGTCCGTTCATGGTGATGGTTCGACAGGCTTACCATGTCGAACCACGAACGGGCGGCCCTTCGACAAGCCTGTCTTGAGCCAGCCGAAAGGCTCAGGGCGAATGGTAGAGGCAGCCCCACGAAGGTTACCGAAAGGCCGGGGTAGCCTGTGTGGAACTCAGGCATGGAGCCGGTCGTACGCTGAGAGCCGCCGTATGCCGTGCTCCTCGTCATAATCGGGAGCGGAGACAAGCTGCCCGGTCATGGTTTCCGAAGTCTGCAGGGCCAAGAACACCGCTACTTCGGCAATGTCGTCGGGCAGCCTCATGCGCTTGTGCACTTCGTCGTCGTAGTCGTCATTCGGCCTGGTAAGGTTCCAGCCCGGATCGAGGATGTTGACGGCGATGCCAGAGTCTTTCACCTCGTCCGCCAGCGACTCGCTCAGCCGCTCCACCGCAGCCTTGGCCGCTCCGTAGGACGCCTGCCCGGCCCGTCCCCGGCGGGCCACGTTCTTGGATGTCAGGTTGATGATGACCCCGCTGCGGCGTTCCATCATGTGGGGCAGGACCGCCTTGCAGGCCATGAAGGTGGTGGTCAGGTTCGACTCCATCACCCGTCGCCACTCATCCTCGGTGATGTCCAGCACCGAGACCGCATGAGTCAGGTCGTCGGTGAAGAGACGGTATCCTCCGGCGTTGTTGACCAGTATGTCTATCTTGCCCAGCTCGTTTATGGTCTCCAGGGCTGCGCGGTTGGCTCCCTCGCTCGTGGTGATCTCGGCGTTGACGGCGTGGGCGCGGCGGCCCAGGGCCCGAATTTCCGACGCCGTGGAGTCCAGTTCCGAAGGAGTACGGGACACAATGGCTACGTCCGCTCCCTCGCGGGCGTAGGCGAGGGCCATGGACCGGCCCAACCCGCGGGCCCCTCCAGTTACCAGGGCGACTTTGCCTTCCAGTTGCATTCTTTCTATATCCTTATCCGTTCTGACATGGACGGTGTGCGAGGCCGTGAACTGCCAGTCCCGGTCCGGGTGCTTGCATAGTCGGCGGATGCCGGGGATTATAGCAGTCACTCAAATTGCAGACTTCGCCGGTTCCGAGTCGAGGCAACCCCGGCATCGCCTTGTATAGACTCAGGATCCTGCGCATTCATGCTTGAATCAGACACCCGGACGAGGTAGACAGGAAATGGAATACCGCAAGCTTGGCAACCTGGACGTTTCGGTCATCGGTCTGGGGACATTACGCACCTTCGATGTCACGGATGACGATGACATTGTCGTCAGAAGGCGAATTGTGGACAACTGCCTGGCTAACGACATCAACCTGATTGACACCGCCGCCTGGTACGGCAACGCCGAGCAGGTCCTGGGGGAAATCACCAAAGACCGCCGGGACAGTTTCTACCTCGCCACCAAGGTGCGCATAGAAGGCAAAGAGGCCGGAGAGGCCCAGATCGCCCGCTCCTTCGAGTTGCTGAACACCGATTACATCGACCTCTTTCAAGTCCACAACATGATTGACTGGCAGACTCACCTTCCCACCCTGCAACGTCTCAAGGACGAGGGCAGGATCGGCATGGTGGGCGTGTCCGCCATGGTGCCCGACGCCTACCCCACCATCATGGACTTGATGCGCCAGGGCCTGGTGGACGCGGTCCAGATTCCCTACAACGTGCTGAACCGGAGCGTTGAGGATGAACTGCTGCCGCTGGCCGAGGACCTGGGCACCGGCGTTCTGGTAATGGAGCCTCTGCAGAAGGGCCGCTGGGTTCTGGAGTTGAAGGAACAGCCCGACCTGGCGCCGCTGCAGGACTTCGGTATCGGCACCTGGGCCCAGGCGCTGCTGGCGTGGGTCGTTTCCGACCGTCGGGTGAGTTCGACCATACCGACTACCACGCGCCCGGAGCGCATCCAGGAAAATGCCCAAGCGGCCGACGCCGCCGAACTGCCCCAGCACCTCCGGGACTACATCCGCTCCGAGGCGGAGCGGTGCCTGTAGGGAGCGTCGGCAGCCGCGGCATACTCAATGACAGCGTCGGCCCGATACCGTCCTGTCGTTGACAGGGCTTCGACTACCCCGGCAACTCGACAATTGAAATCCAGCAGGGCCCGCTGCCCAGCGGGACCGTCTCCGACCGAGCCAGCGCGCCGGAATCAGGATCGACTCGGAAGATGGCCATCTGCCCCGAGTCCTGCCCGGCGGAGTAGATGTACCGGTCGCCGGGGCCCAGGCACAGCGCATTGGGCCTGGCTTCGGAGGGGACAATCCCGTTGCCGGTCAGTTCGCCGGTGGCTGTATCGACGGTGTAGCAGGCGATGCTGTCGTGGCCCCGGTTCGGGGCGTACAGGAAATTGCCCGCCCCGGTGATCTGGATCTGCGAGCAGGTGTTCCGCTCGGCAAAGCCTTCCGGTGGCAGCGTGGTGATGGTCTGGAAGAGCGACAGAGTGCCCCTGTCCGTGTCAAGCCGGTAGCCGCTGACGCTGCACCCCTGCTCGTTGGAGAAGTACAGGACGTCCAGCGAGGGATGGAAGCAGAAGTGACGCGGACCCAGGAACTCCTCCGGTTCCACGATGGGCGGGTCGTTGGGCGCAATCTGGCCCGTATCCTCGTCGAACCTGAACTGCCAGACCTGGTTCGGGCCGTTGCCCGCGATGTGGGGCACGAAGGCGTAGCGGTTGGTCGGGTCGGTTTGCATTGCGTGGGCGCCCGTCGCCGTCTCCAGCGACACGACCGGCGGCCCTCCCACCGAGCCGTCGTCCGCGATGGGGTGTACATGCACCTTCGCGCCCTGGTAGTAGGACGACAGCACGAACCTGCCCCGGCGGTCGGTGTTGACATAGACCGGCCACGAATCCAGCGGCGCCGACCCCGTCCGGGTCAGCCCGCCGCCGGACTGGTCGATGCGAAAGCTGGTCAGGCCCGGCGTCTCCCGGGTGCCGCAGTACAGGTGATTCCGGTCGGGGCTGATGGCGAGAGTGAACGGCCCGCCCTCGACGGTCACGTCGTGCTGGTGGGCCAGAGAGCCGCTTTCCGGGTCCACGGTAAAGACTGCAATCCTGTTGTCCTCGTTGACCGCCACATACATGTAGTGCGGCATGATTCCCTCCTCAGTTGGCCTGCGAATCCAGAAAATCGCGTACCTGCCGGACGCACCACTCCGGGTGAATGGCGTTGATGCCGTGGCCCAAACCCGGGTACACCACGAGTTTGCCGTTCGGCAGTTGTCCGGCCATGAATTGTTGCTGCTCCAGGGTTGAAGTGGGCGATTCCTCACCCACCAGCAGCAGCGTGGGGGTCTTCACTTCCTTCAGGTGCGGGCTGAAGTCCAGTGTGTCCAGGTATCCCTGTAGCCTCCGGCCAATGGACGCCGGGGTCCGGTCCATCTCGGCGATGTACCAGTCCACGAGTCCCTGCGGCGCGAACCGGGTGTCCAGCCGGTTGTCAATGGTGGCGGTGGACCACGCGCCTATGCTACGGTTCAGAGCATCCTCCGTGTCCCCTTCCCGTCCCAGCCGCTCTCTGCTTGGCAGTCGGCATGGAGTGTTGCACAACACCAGCGCCCTCACGCGGTCGGGGTGGCGATGGGCAAAATTCAGGCCGAGGATACCGCCGAAAGACTCCCCCACGTACACCACTTCGGGGATGTCCAGGTGGTCAAGGATTCGGAGCAGGTCGTCGACGAGGATCTCCAGGGACGCCTCGAAGCGGTCTTCGTCGATGGTGGACTGGCCCATGCCCCTCATGTCGGGCCGCAGAACCCGGAACTTTCCCGACAGCAGGGGCACCCAGTTGTACCAGAATCGGCCGTTCCGGGAGAACCCGTGCTGCAGCAAGATCGACGGGGCGGTCTCCCACGGGTCGGTGAAGTCGTCGTCGTAATAGTGCAGGTCCACTGCCGGTCCAGCGTCCACATAAGGCATAGCGGTGCCTCCCTGACCTCGAAAGGAATGCAACAGATTCCCTCTCCCGCAGGGAGAGGGTTAGATTAAGGCGAAGGCGCGCCCTCGCGTGGCGCAAAGTCGACGGTTCATGCTCGTTCACCCTCACCCTAACCCTCCCCTCAGGGGGAGGGATTCATACAAAAGTCTCAGAAAGCGAGAATCCAGGGTATCTGTGGGCTGTCCGGTCTATGCCTCCGCAGCGAATTCGCTTTGAGATGTATCCTCAGCCGCAGGCGGGTATGACTTCTTCTCCGAACAGGCGGATCGCGTCCATTATCTTCTCGTGGGGCGGGCCTCCTGAGTGGGCCTGGCGCAGCCGCAGCAGGAAGTAGTCTGCGCCCACCGCCTCGCTCCAGCGCTGGAACTCCGCCGCGCATTCCTCCGGGTCTCCGAGGATCAGGCGGTCCTTCGCCACATTTTCGAGGGTCAGTTCGTCCTCCGACCGGAAGGCCCGGAAGTCGGGCAGACCGTTGCGCCAGTAGTACCTGTAGGCATCCAGTACCTCGGGGCCGTACACTTCCTCGGCCTCGGCGCGGGTCCCGGCCACCCAGGCGTCTCGCATCATCACTACCGTCGGCTCCCGTCCTTCGCGTTCGGCTGCTTCGCGGTAGATGCCGGACAGCTCGACGGCGGTGGCCAGGTCGATGCTGGGCGTGGCGACGAACCCGTCGGCCATGCGTCCGGCCCGGCGGGCCCCCGGCGCAGTGCTGGCCCCGATCCAGAGGGGCGGCGATGGGTCCCGGTAGGGACTGGGGGTGATGTGCAGGTTCTCCAGTTGGTGATATTCGCCGTGGAAGGAGAAGGGTTCACCGCTCCAGCAGTGGCGGATGATTTCCACTCCTTCCTCGAACCGGCCGACCCGCTGGCGAATGGGCACCTCGAAAGCGCGGAAATCCGCATCCTGGTATCCCAGCCCCACGCCGAGGATGATCCGTCCCCGCGATACCAGGTCGAGGGTGAGCACGTCCTCCGCCACCTGGACCGGGTTGTGCAGGGGCAGCAGGATTACCGAAGTGCCCACATTCAGAGTGGTGGTACGGGCGGCCACCGCCGTTGCCACGATGAGCGGCGACGGCAGGAATCCGTCCTTGTCCTGGTGGTGTTCGCCGAAGAAGCAGGAATCGAATCCCACCTCCTCAGCCAGCTTCGCCTCGGCGATGACCTCGTCTATACGCAGGTCCAGCCGCTCACCCCGGGGCGGGTCGGCGATGGAGCTGTAGATGCCGAACTTCATTGCAGCAATCCCCAAGTACTGTCGGGATTTACACGGTTGCGGAGCTCACCCCCACCCTAACCCTCCCCCTCAGGGGAGGGAACTTTACAGAAGGGCCTTGCTATTGCGATACGGCTCTTGCCCTTCGCAGTATGTTTCAATGCCTCTGGCTACCTGTCCAGCAGGTGCTGCATCGCCTGGGGAGCGGCGACGGCAGCGCGTTCCGATACCTGATCCAGAGTCAGGGTGACTATCGGGTGGTCGATGATGGCCAGGCCGTAGTCGGCGTCGCCGCGCAGGCGGGCCATGGCGCGGGCCTGGCTGACGAAGGGCTTCGTCGTCAGCACCGTGGAGGCCACCCCCAGCAGTTCCATTTCCATTGCGTCGTGCACACTGCACGACGTGCAGGACCCTCATTCAGCCGTGGCGTGAATCATCACGTCGCACCGGCTGGCCAGGTCCTCCAGCGCGGAACGATCGGCAGGCCACTGGTGGCCTCCCTTGTTGTACTCAACGGTCCCAGCCAGCGAGTAGCGTTCACCGATGATGGACGCCACCATCCGCAGCAAGTCCTCGGAGTGGGGCTTGTTGTTGGAGAGCAGTCCCAGCGTCTTGCCGTCAAGACTGGCCGGGCGGAGGGCCAGCGCCGCCGGCGCAGTCGCCGCGGTATCCCTGGGGTCAAGGGTGTAAATGGTAGTCATGCCTGGGCCACCTCCTCAGGCGGGTACGGAAATTTCCCTGGTTACGGAACGGCTGCTTCCCCACGAAGTTATCAAGGCCATGAACTCCCCGGCGTCGCCGCCTGCCGGAATAACGGTTATCCGGTCCGGGCCGGAAACGCAGCCAATCAGTCCCTCGCGGTCGGCGTCCGGCGGCAGCTTGTCCATGCGGCGCCAGTCATCCCACTCGCCCGCTGTGCGGAGGGTCTTCTCGTGGAGGAACTCGGACACCTGGCCGCGGCTCCAGTTTGAGGCGGCGATGTAGGCCATTAACTCCTGGCTGATGGTGAGCACAACCTCGGAGAGCCTGGGGCCGAAGCCCAGCATGGCGTGGGCGGCGGCTGTGAGGAAGCCTTCGGGGTCGCGGTCGCCGTGGGTCTCCAGTTGCAGCGGGGCGTTGGCGGCAACCATCGTTACGGCGCTGGACCCTGGCCGGAAGCCCTTGGACTCGGCGAGGGAGGGCCAGGGACTGGTCTCCAGGTCCTCGGCGAAGCAGAAGCTGTATTTCCCAGAGTGGCCGTAGGTGCTCTTGTCCATCTCCTGCGAGATGGAGCCGTAGAAATTGGCCTTGAGCAGGTTGATGGCCCTGCCGATGGCGGCGTTGGCGCGGTTCCCGTTGCCGAAGGCGTTGACGCCGTGGTTCATGCCGATGCGGGAGGCGTAGGGGCCGCTGACCATAACGAGGTTGGCGATGCCGTTGGTCGAGGTGCTGCTGGCGTGGAAGTTGTAGGAGCGGTCGCAGACGGCGGACACGGCCGCCACGACCACGGGGAAGTGCTCCGGCAGGCAGCCGGCCATCACCGCGCTGACCGCCACCTTCCCTGCGGGGAACTGCTTGTGCCGGATGCCCTCGGTTCCAAGAACATGGTCCGGGGCCAGACCGCAATAGTCCAACAGCGCCTGGACCCGGTCCGGAGTGGGCGGGATGACGGGCAGACCGTCGGTCAGCTCTTCCTGGTAGTAGTGTTCCAGGGCGGCTTCCCAGTCTTTGAATTCCCACTGTTCGTTCTGCATAACGCGGCCACTTTAAGCCAGAATCACCAATCGGCGCAATGGGAGGGCCGCTGTCTGAGCTGTGATTTGTTTGATTGGGGGATGGACATGATTGAGGGTTCAGGGTGGTTGGGCCGCTGGCTCCCCGAATGATGGGGACTTCCCTTCTTCCCTCTGTTGGGTTGGAAGGGTGCACGGCTGTGCGCACCTACGGTGAGCTTTCAAGTAATGCCAGCACACTTTAGGAATACCGGCACACGCCGCCGCTCCAGCTCTGCAAGTGTTAATATCCTCTTCGAATACCTGCAACGGTAAACTGAATTCTGGCCGCGATCATCTGAGCGACGGCCAGGCGGAGGCGTCTTGGCACTGACAGAATTGGAAATCACCAATCGCACCAGTTTTGCGTCCGGCGAGAGCTTCGGCGACGTGGGCGCATATGAGCTTCTGGAAGGCACGGCCCACTTCGCGGTGGACCCATCGCACGTCAGGAACCAGGGGATCACGGACCTGGACCTGGCGCCGCGCAGTTCCGGCGGGCGGGTGGAGTTCTCGTCGGACTTCGCCATGCTCCAGCCGGTGAACCTGGACCGCGGCAACCGCCGCATCCTGTTCGACGTGGTGAACCGGGGCCGCAAGACCGCCCTGACCTTCAACGGCGTTCCAATACCGACCGACGCCACCGCTCCCCTGCAGGCGGGCAACGGCTACCTGATGCGCCGAGGCTACACCGTGGTCTGGGGCGGCTGGCAGGCGGACGTTCCGCCAACCCCCGGGCTCATCGGCCTCCAGGGGCCAGAGGCCGTGGGGCCGCAGGGCCCGCTGACCGGCAGGACCATGTGCCAGTTCCAGTGCAACGAGCCGACGCAGGTTTTCCTGCTGGCCGACCGGGAGCACCTGGCCAATCCCGCCGCCGACCCGGAGGAAGCGGAGGCCACCCTGACGGTGAGGGACCTGCCCAACAGCCCCGCCACACCCATCGACCGGGGCCAGTGGTCATTCGTCCGGGTGGAGGACGAGGATGTAGAGCCGCAGCACAGCCACATTTACATGCCCTCCGGGTTCGAGCCGGGAAAGATCTACCAGCTGGTCTACACCACCAACGTCAGCCGGACCGTGGGGCTTGGGTTCGTCGCCATGCGCGACGCGGTATCCTTCCTGAAGCACGCCCCCTCATCGGCGGGGAACCCGCTGGCCGGAGCCATCGACTACGCCTACGCCATCGGCCGCTCCCAGAGCGGACGTTTCCTGCGGCAGTACATCCACACCGGCATCAATGAGGACGAGGAGGACAGGACGGCCCTGGACGGGATCATCCCCCACGTGGCGGGCGGGATGCGCGGCGAGTTCAACATGCGCTTCGGACAGCCCTCCAAGGACGTCTGCTACATTATCCCGGAAATGTTTCCCTTCACCGACACCCCGCAGACCGACCCGGTGACAGGCGCACAGGGTTCACTTCTGGAGGCGATGGAACGGCAGGGCAGGGTGCCTAAGATCATGTTCACCAACACGTCCGCCGAGTACTGGCGAGGAGACGCCGCGCTAATCCACACCGACCTGGAGACCCTCACCGACGCACCGGAGTCGCCGTCGGTCCGCCGCTATCACTTCGCCGGCTGCCAGCACGGTTCGGGAGACTTCCCGCCGCTGGAAGTTCGCACTTCCGACGGGATCAGGGGGCAGCTTCCCTTCAACAGCGTGGACTACGCCCCCCTGCTTCGGGCGGCGTTGGACAACCTGGACCGCTGGGTTACGACAGGCGAGGAACCTCCCGCCAGCCGTCATCCCAGCCTGGACGGTGGAACGGCAGTGGAGTCCCACACGCTGCTGGAACGGCTTGCCCAACTCCCCGGCGTGCGAGTTCCGGCCCAGACCACGCGGGCTATCAGGCTGGACTACGGCCGCGAGGCGCACCTGGGGCGCGCGACGACGCTGCCCGCCGAAGAGGGGGAGGAGTTTCCGGCGCTGGTGGCCGACCTGGACGAGTCCTTCAACGAGCGAGGCGGCATCCGCCTGCCGGACCTGTCCGTCCCCGTGGCCACCTACACCGGCTGGAACCTGCGCGACGAAAGCATCGGCAACCCGGGCCTGTTCATCGGCATCACCGGCGGCCTGGCTGGCTGGACCCTCCCCCTGCCAGCAACCGAGGCCGAGCGGACGGCCACGGGCGACCCACGCGCGTCCATCGAGGAACGCTACGCCAGCCGGGAGGACTACCTGGAGCAGGTGACTCGCGCCGCCAATGACCTCATCGCCGAGGGTTACCTGCTGGAGGAGGATATCCCCGAGGTGGTGGACCTAGCTGGCCGCAAGTACGACTACTTCGCCGGCGACCGAGGGGACTGCTAAGAAGTTACCTCAAAAGTCCCCTCCCCCTTGAGGGGCAGGGTTAGGCCGGTCCTGAGCTTGCCGAAGGGGTGGGGGTGAGAAGGTAGTGCGGCGACACCGCTGAAGGAGACGCATCAGATGGCCATCCTTGAAAAACCTCGAACCGTAGCCGTCGTTGGGGCGGGCATCATGGGTGCGGCCATCGCCTGGCGTCTGGCCACGCGCGGTGTGCATGTCGTGCTGATCGAGAAAGGACAGCCGGGAGAGGGCGCCTCCAGCCACAGCTTCGCTTGGATCAATGCCGGGGCCAAGGAACCGATCGACTACCACAACCTGAACCGCCGGTCCCTGGAAATGTGGACGCGATTTTCCGCAGCAATCGGCGACGACGGCGACCCCACTAGCGCCGGCCTCCGGTGGGGCGGAAAGGTCGCCTGGGAATCCGTCCCGGCGAATGCCGAAGCGTTGGTCGCCAGGGTGCGCCAGCTTCAGTCGTGGGGTTACCCGAGCCGCCTGATTGACGCAAGCGAGTTGCAGGAACTGGAACCCGCGCTGAACGTCGGCAATGTGGCCGCGGCCGAGTTCAGTCCCAACGAGGGGCAGGTGGAGCCCCAGATGGTGGTCGACTGCTGCCTGCGCCGTCTCAACGAATTCGGGTGCGAAGTCTGTGTCTCCACGGAAGTCCAAGGGTTCGAGCGGTCAAGCGATGGCCGGGTATGCAGATTGCAGACCGGCTCGGGTTACAGGGAAGCGGACGCGGTGGTAATCGCCGCAGGAACCGAGACTACCGCGCTGGCTTCGCTGGCTGGCGTTTCGGTGCCGCAGGCTCGCAGTCCGGGGGTGGTGATCCGGACCAACCCGCTGCCTCCCCTGCTGGAGAACGTGCCGGTGGTGTACGCCCCGGCCCTGGGAGACGGCCGCCGTGAGATTCACATGCGCCAGTGCACCGACGGCAGGGTGATGATCGGGGAGGGCGACCAGGAGAGCCTCGCCGAGGACGACAGCGAGGCCCACGCCGACGACCTGCTGGACCGGGCTCGTCAGTACCTTCCTGGACTTGCCGGCGCCAGGGCCGTTCCGGTGCCGGTGGGCTGGCGCCCCATGCCGCTGGACGGCTACCCGGTGATGGGGTTCGCGTCTGCGGCCCCCAACCTGTACCTCGCTCTCACGCACAGCGGAGTGACCCTGGCTCCGGCGCTGAGCCAGCTTGCCGCCCAGGAAATCTGCGACGGGGCGCCTGCCGACGCGGTCCTGGGTCCGTATCGTCCCGACCGCTTCGCCCACCTGACGCCCGAAGAAATCGAGGCTGCCACCCATCCGCGTGCCGCGAAGATCGGCTGACCGGCCATTGCCCGCTCTCTCCCAATCCCTTCCCCCAGCGGGGGAGGGTTAGGGTGGAGGAGAAGTCCTGGCCCGCGCAAACGTAGAGGCGGCAAAGAACCTCCTCTTCCCCGGCGACCTCATCCGCTCTCAGAGTCTTCCAAATTGTAGGGGAGCGATTACCCCTGCCAGCTCAGTGGACGATATGCTGCGCTGGAATCCATAGACTCCAGCAGGGATTTCACCCCCACCCTGACCCTCTCCCTCAAGGGGGAGGGAATAATTGAAGGGCCCTGCGTTCTTTCCCACGATGGGGAAGAAGACTCTTGCGCCATGGATATAATAGGGCCAGTAGCTATTTCGGTATTCCTACGGAACACCTCACCGGGGACGACATGGAAGTAATCGGCTCCAACCTGCATACCTCGGACCGGGGCTTCGGGGAAAACAGGACCCGCATGGAGACCCTCGTCCGGGACCTCAAGGAGCGGTTGGCCCAGGCGAGGTCCGGCGGCGGAGAGCGAGCGGTGGAGCTGCACAGGAGCCGCGGGAAGCTGCTGGTGAGGGAGAGAGTCGAGGGTCTGCTGGATCCCAACACGCCGTTCATCGAACTCTCGCCGCTGGCTGCGTGGGACATGTACGACGGCGAGGTGGCGGCCTCCGGGATTGTGACGGGCATCGGCGTCGTTCACGGCAGGGAGGTGATGGTCCTGGCCAACGACGCCACGGTCAAGGGCGGCACCTACTACCCAATGACCGTGAAGAAGCACCTGCGCGCCCAGGAAATCGCGCTGGAGAACCACCTGCCCTGCATCTACCTCGTCGACTCCGGGGGAGCGTTCCTGCCTTTGCAGGCGGAGGTGTTCCCCGACCGGGATCACTTCGGGCGGATTTTCTACAACCAGGCGCAGATGTCGGCCCTGGGCATCCCACAGGTGGCGGTGGTCATGGGGTCGTGCACCGCCGGCGGAGCGTATATTCCGGCCATGAGCGACGAGGTGGTGATGGTGCGGCAGCAGGGCACCATCTTCCTCGGCGGGCCGCCCCTGGTCCGTGCCGCCACGGGCGAGGAGGTTGACCCCGAGACGCTGGGCGGCTCCGACGTCCATACCCGCGTATCAGGGGTTGCCGACCACCAGGCCGTCGACGATGAGGACGCCCTCGCCATCACCCGCGACATCGTGGAGAATTTCGTGCGCCGACGGGAACCGCCCTTCGATGTTTCCAGCCCAGAGCCGCCCGCGTACGACCCTGCGGAGCTGTACGGCATCGTGTCGCCCGACAACCGGCGGCAGTACGATGTCCGGGAGGTGATTGCCCGCATAGTCGACGGCAGCCGGTTCCACGAGTTCAAGGCCGGATACGGGGAGACGCTGGTCTGCGGCTTCTCTCGCATCTGGGGCTACCCGGTGGGCGTGGTCGCCAACAACGGGGTGCTGTTTTCCGAAAGCGCCCTGAAGGGGAGCCACTTCATCGAGCTGTGCAGCCAACGGGGGATTCCCCTGCTGTTCCTGCAGAACATCACCGGCTTCATGGTGGGCCGACAATACGAGGCTGGGGGCATCGCCAAGGATGGGGCAAAAATGGTGATGGCTGTGTCCAACGCCGCCGTCCCCAAGTTCACGGTAATCATCGGCAGCTCTTTTGGGGCGGGCAACTACGGCATGTGCGGGCGGGCATACCAGCCCCGCTTCCTGTGGACCTGGCCCAACTCCCGCATCTCCGTGATGGGCGGGCAGCAGGCGGCGGAAGTCCTGGCCACGGTCAGGATGCAGCAGCTGGAGCGGCAGGGACGCATCCTCGAGCAGGAGGAGCGGGATGAGCTGCAACGGCCCATCCTCGAGAAGTACGAAGCCGAAGGCGACCCCTACTACAGCACGGCTCGCCTGTGGGACGACGGCATCATCGACCCGGTGGACACTCGCACCATGGTGGGCCTGGGAATCGCTGCATCCCTCAACGCTCCCTTCCCGGAGAAGAGGCAGGGCGTCTTCCGAATGTGATCAGCAGGCTATGATGACGGGGCTGAATTGACATGGATGGGCAGGATATACAGGATATTTGATGTTGCCCCCTATCCTGTCCATCCTGTGTATCCATGTGAGTAGGTAGATGGATGTTCTCCAAGGTCCTGGTTGCCAACAGAGGCGAGATCGCCGTCCGGATTAACCAGACGCTCCGGGCGATGGGGATGTTGCCCGTTGCGGTCTACTCCGACCCGGACGCCGGTGCGCCCCACGTGGCAACCGCGGAGCAGTCGGTGGCGCTGCCTGGGAGCGCGGCTGAGGAGACCTATCTGAACATCCCCAGGATCGTGCAGGCAGCCCTCGACTGCGGGGCCGATGCAATACACCCTGGCTATGGCTTCCTGTCGGAGAACCCCTCTTTCGCTCGCGCCTGCCGCGAGGCGCAGATCGCTTTCATCGGCCCCTCTCCCGAAAGCATGGAGGCGCTGGGGGACAAGCTGCGCTCCAAGGACATCGCGCTGAGCGCCGGGGTGCCCGTGGTGCCAAGCTCCCCGGAGTGCTTCCCCGGCGACGCTGTGGCCCGGGAGTTCGCGGAGCGGAGCGGATTTCCGTTGCTGGTCAAGGCGGCCGCAGGCGGCGGCGGCAGGGGCATGAGAGTCGTTCGACAGCAGCACGAGTTGGACGGAGCTATTGAGTCGGCCAGCCGGGAGTCCCAGGCTGCTTTCGGCGACGGCCGCGTGTTCCTCGAGCGCTTCGTTGCCAACCCGCGCCACGTCGAGGTGCAGGTCCTGGCCGATGGCTCCGGGCACACCATCCATCTCGGCGAGCGGGAATGCAGCATCCAGCGGCGCCATCAGAAGATCATCGAGGAGACTCCCTCTCCAGCCCTGACGCCGGACCTGCGTGAACGCATGGGCGAGGCGGCTGTCGCCGTGGCGCGTGCCGCCGGCTACGTCAATGCCGGCACGGCGGAGTTCCTGCTGGAGCCTCACACGGGCGAGTTCTACTTCCTGGAAATGAACGCCCGCTTGCAGGTCGAGCACCCGGTAACCGAGGCCGTGCTGGGACTGGACATGGTGGAATGGCAGGTGCGCATCGCAAACGGAGAGCGGCTGACGCTAGAACAGGAGGACGTCAAACCCAGTGGGCACGCCATCGAGTGCCGGATATATGCCGAAGACCCGTACCACGACTTTGTTCCGTCCACCGGCACGCTGCTGCGATGGCGCCCGCCCAGCGGCCCCGGCGTCCGGCTGGACAGTGGGTTCTCCGAGGGGCAGGAGGTGTCCATCCACTACGACCCCATGCTGGCCAAGCTGACCGCATGGGCGCCGACACGTGAACTCAGCCTTCGCCGGATGGAGGTTGCGCTGTCCCAGTTCCAGGTGCTGGGCGTGATCACCAACATCCCCCTGCTGCGGGCGGCAGTCAAGCATCCCCAGTTCCAGGCGGGCGAGTACGACACCGGATTCCTGGAGTGGAATCCGGCAGTCACGAGGCCGATGAAGTCCGACGACACGCGCACGATGGCCCGCGCCCTCGCAGCGTGGGCATCGGGGCAGCCACCCGGCACGAATGCACCGGCTCCGGCGACCGCGTACGATGGGCGGGCTTCGGCCACCCCGTGGCAGTCCGCCGGTGGGGCGAGATTCCCATGACCGGTGGTCAGGGCGAGATGCGTGAGGTGTATCCGTTTGCGGGGGAACCGTACCGCTACCGGACCGCGCAAGATGGAGGCCGCTTTACCTTTGAACCTCAAGGGGAGCCACCGGGCGGATCGACGGCCAGTCTGTCGCTCATTATCCAGTCGCGAGAACATGGAGAAGGCATTTCCCGCGACGAATCGGGGCGGACGCATCCCTTCGCCTGGGCGTGGGTCGGCCCGGAGCTTCACCTGTGGCTGAACGGCGACCTGTTTGTGTTCCAGCGAGCCGGCCCTTCGGCCCTGAACGCAGCCGAAGGCTCAGGGCGGCGAAGAGGTGGAACCGGCGGCGAAGCAAACGGAGATGTCCGTGCCCCGATGCCGGGGGCGGTGCTAGAGGTGCTGGTCAGCGAGGGCGACCGGGTGGAGCAAAACCAGACGGTTGTGGTGATGGAGTCTATGAAGATGGAACTGGTGATCACGGCTCCCCGTGTCGGCGTTGTACGCCGGGTCTCGGTGCAGCCGGGACAGCAGGTGGAGCGGGGTATGAGGCTACTGGAACTGGCGCCTGAGGGCGATCCGGGCGAGTGATTGTCGGGGCGGTCTGTCGGCAAGTCCAGGGTTTGCCGGGCTGACAGTCTCTTGGGCGCCGCTCTCTCGTTACTGTCCCTCAGAGGGAGTTTACAAAACCCAACCGTCCATCCTGAGCTTGTCGAAGGATGCCCCTTCAATCCACTAATCCTTCGACAAGCTCAGGATGAGTGGATGTCAGCGAACAGAGTCACTTTGAAAAGGCCCTGTGATGGTATGCTGAGCGCCATTCTTGGAAAGCGAGAGTTAGAGAGGACGGAAATGGCGGAGATATACACGCTGGGGGCAGGGACGCCGACCCCCACCCCCACCCGCTTCGGCAGTTCCCACGTGCTCAAGCTGGGGGACCAGCTCCTAATGTTCGACTGCGGGCCTGCCACCACTCACAAGCTGGTGAAGGCGGGACTGTGGCCTACCCAGGTCGACTACCTGTTCTTCACGCACCACCACTTCGACCACGACATCGACTATCCCTGCTTCCTCCTGTGTCGCTGGGACCAGAGCATTGGCGAGGAGAACCAGCTACAGGTATTCGGCCCCGACCTGACGGAGAAGATAACCGAGGGCATCCTCGGCGAGAACGGCGTGTTCGCTCATGACTGGAAAGCACGGGTCAACCACCCCCTCAGCCAGCAGGTTTTCGTCAACCGGGGCGGCACGCTGCCCCGCCCGGCGCCGTCGGTGTCGGCCCGGGACGTGGGGCCGGGCAGGATTTTCAGTGGGGCCGACTGGGAAGTGACCGCCGCTCCCGCCGAGCATGTCCAGCCTTATCTGGACTCCCTAGCCTACCGGGTGGATACGCCGGACGGGAGCGTGATCTTCACCGGCGACACCCAGCCGTGCGATTCCGTCACCGAACTGGCCCGGGACGCCGACATGATGCTCTGCATGTGCTGGGACGACCAGGCGGTCATGGACTCCAACGGCGAGGCGGGCGGCCAGTGCGGCACCACGGGCGCGGCCCGGATGGCCCAGGAGGCCGGAGTCAAGAAGCTGGTGCTGGTCCACATAGGCCCCCATCTCTCCGGCCACGGCCCGATGGAGAAGGGCGTCGGCGATGTCAGCCGCATCTACGACGGCGAGGTGGTATTCTCCGAAGAACTGATGCGCATATCCCTGTAGCGGCAATTCCCACTTGGAAACTATCTCAAAGCACATGAGTTGCTTTCTCGGCATTCTCTCCGTACTACCCTTTCACCCCCACCCCTTCGACAAGCTCAGGACAGGCCTAACCCTCCCCCTCAAGGGGGAGGGGACTTTTGAGATAGTTACTTAACCTGCTCCAGGCAATTTTGTAGCGCGAACCCGATAACTGATGGTGAAGTGAGATGGAATACCGGCCTTTGGGCAACACCGGGTTGAACGTGTCCGAAATCGGGTTCGGCTGCGGTAATGTGGGCGGCCTGATGATACGGGGCGAGCACCGCCAGCAGGTGGAGGCTGTAGCCAGGGCGATGGAGCTGGGCATCAACTACTTCGACACCGCGCCATCCTATGGCGACGGACAGTCGGAGACCAACCTGGGACGGGTGATCAGGGAGCTGTCGGCGGACGTCTACGTGGGCACGAAGTTCAGGGTGACCACCCACGAACCGGGGCGCATCAAGGCGAACGTCATCGCATCGGTGGAGGAGAGCCTGACCCGTTTGCAGAGGGAGCAGGTCGACCTTATGCAGATGCACAACCACGTTGCTCATCCTTCGACAGGCTCAGGAGAAGGCGGGTCCGTCTCACCTGAGGAGACAGCGGGAGAGGTAGTTGAAGCGCTGCGGGAGTTGCGCGAGCAGGGCAAGGTCCGATTCTTCGGCATGACCGCGGTGGGAGACGCCTCTGCCCTGCACCGGATCATCGACTCGGGAACACTGAACACCGTCCAGTCGGTGTACAACCTGGTCAACCCCAGCGCGGGCAACCCCGTTCCCGGCGGCTTCGACATGCCCGACTACGGCAACCTGATCGGCCGGGCCTCGGCCAACGGCATGGGCGTACTGGTGATCCGGGTGCTGGCGGCCGGTGCGCTGTCGGGGGAGGCCTCGCGGCATCCCGTGGCCGTGCCCACAGTCGCGCCAATCGGCTCCGGGCGGGACTACGGTCAGGACCAGGTCAGGGCCAATGGCTTCCGGTTCCTCCAGCAGGAAGGATACGTCGGCGGACTCGTAGAGGCGTCGCTGCGGTTCGTGCTGGGGAACCCCGGCGTGAGCAGCGTGCTGGTGGGGTATTCGAGCCTCGATCACCTGGAGCAGGCGGTGGAATTTGCCGACAAGGGGCCGCTCCCCGCCGAGGCAATGGCGCGGCTGCCGGAAGTGTGGGCCGGTTTCTCCGCCTGAAGAGGCGGTCCCTCGTAGCCGGGTTAGCGGGCTGCCCTCCCTGTTTCTAGCGGTACCAGCCCGTGCCCCGGTGGTACCCTCGCAGGTAGGCGATCTGGCCGCCGTGGGCCACGCTCTCCAGCACCAGCTGACCGAGGGCGGTGGCTAGGGTGTGCTCCTGGCGCAGGGCGGTGGGCGGAAAGACCACTCTGGTCTCAAGGTCTTCTGCCGACAGGGACGGCACGTAATCCCGTGTGATCGCCTTGGCGGCTTCGAAGTAGCCCACCTGAATTTCCTTGGCCGGAGGGATCCAGGTGGCGAGGTCGGCGCCCCGGCCCAGACCTTCGACGTTTTCGGCCAGCCCGTACTTCTCGCACCAGCCTTCGGCAAACCACAGTTCCGGCTTGGACTGGAGCCGGTGCATGATAAACATATCGGTAACCCGGCTGATGTGCCCGAAAATCCAGGCTATGGAGTTGCTGTGTTCGTTGGGTTGGACCGCCAGTGTCTTGTAGTCGAGGTCGGAGACCGCGGCCTCGATCATCTCCCAGTTGCGCTCCAGCGAATACATTATTGAATCTGTGGCTGCCACCTTTCGCTCCTCGACTGCACATAATATCCTAATGGACAGGCAATATCCGGCCGGTGAGTAAGCCGGGATGATACTAGCACACCCCGGTATGGCAGTCGTAACTCGCTAGAGACGAATCGAAGGCTCGGCGGAGCTTCGCCTTACGGCTCAGGCCTGGCAGCAGACGGCGCGACAGGCGCGCAGACCGAAGAAACAGGGGCCGCAAAAGCACACCCTGGATTCACTTTCTTCGTGCTCATGATCCTCGTCCCCGTGGCAGTGGCCGGCGAAGTTCTCCCTGCCCTCCTTGATGAAGAGCGGCACTACCAGCAGGCCCGCGACGGGGTCGGCCCACCACCAGGAAAACAGGATGTTGAGTCCCAGCCCCACCAGGATTGCCAGGTCCTGGAGATCGCAGAACAGGCTCTCCATTGCCTCGGCCCTCAATGCCCGGGACTGCATTCTCGTGGCGATGCGCATCTTGCTCACGTAGAGGACAGACATCACCGCGACGCTTGCCACCACGATCCCGGTACCCGCCAGGCTGGGTTCCGGCTCCGGCAGCCATCCCAGCAGACTGGCCCCGGAATGCAGGAATACGTATACCGCCAGCAGGTAGAAACTGAGGCCGAGAAGCCGCTGCGCCCTTCTCTCCGCAGCTTCCAGCTCTTCCTCGTCCCCTTCCGTCTTCAGCCGCCACAGCAAGACTGCGCCGGCGAACAGCTCGACGACGCTGTCCAGCCCGAAGGCCAGCACCGCCACGCTCCCGGCCTGGATACCGGCCCAGAACCCCACGACGGCCTCGGCCAGGTTCCACAGTAATCCGGCCACCACCAGGACAAAGGCTGTCTTGCGAAGGGTGTCGGTCTCGACTGCCAAGTCAGTTTCTCCAGGAGTGCAGGGCCTTCAAATAGAGGAGCCCTTTGAGTGCGCCGCTAATTCTGAGACATGCCGTAGCCAATTGCGGTCGGGAGGGTCTGAAACAAGCCGTCAAAGTGAAACGGCGACAACCAATCGAGGGGCATAGCCCTTCCTACACCAAGTTCACGTCGAGTAATGATACAGGAATTCAAGCTGAGTTGCCTGCGTTCGATACATTGTATCAAAACTAGTCCCGCCCTTGCGTAAACGCGAAGGCGGGACTGAACAAATGCCCCTCGAGACAATCCAGAGGCAGAACCCTCGGCAAGAAGTAAGAAACTATCTCAAAACGGGCGAGTTGCTTTCTCGGCATTCTCTCCGTACTACCTTTTCACTCCCACCCCTTCGGCAAGCTCAGGACAGGCCTAACCCTCCCCCTCAAGCGGGAGGGAACTTTTGAGATAGTTACTAAGCCAGCCTGCGTCGGAAACCGGCTGTGCAGGTACGGAAATATCCACGGGTGCGCCCGGTCGACTGCCCGGAGGTCCAGGGGCCGCTGGGTTACTGGGCAGTCCTTCCGCCGTCAATCACCAGTTCCGAGCCGGTGACGAAGGAGGACTCATCCGATGCCAGGTACAGGACTCCGTAGGCAATTTCCTCCGGCGTGCCGATCCGGCCCAGGGGCACCCGCTCGATGGTGTCTGTCAGCTGGTCGCCCGCGCCCCGGGCGGAACGCAGCATCGGCGTCTCGACCGGGCCGGGGTGGACGGAGTTGCAGCGGATGTTTTCCCGGGCGTACTGGACTGCCGTGGACTTGGAGAAAATCCGCACGGCTCCCTTGCTGGCGGCGTAGGCCCCCGAAGTGCCCTGGGCAGGAGCGATTCCGGCCCCGGAAGAGATGTTGACGATGCTGCCTCCGTCGGCCTTGCGCATCTCGGGAATGGCCGCTTTCGTGCCGAGGAACACGCCCTTGGTGTTGATGTCGAAGGTGCGGTCCCAGTCCTCCGTCGTCAGGTCCTCGATGCCTCCTGTGATGGAGATGCCGGCGTTGTTCACCAGCACGTCCAGCTTGCCGAAACGGGACACCGCCGTGGCGACGGCTTCCGCCCAGTCTTCCTCGCTGGTAACGTCGAGCCGCACGAACACGCACTCCCCGCCGGCCTCGTTTACCTCGGCCTCGGTCCGGCGGCCTTCCTCTTCCAGCACGTCGCCGATGACCACTTTCGCTCCTTCGCGTGTAAACAGGTGGGCCTCCACGGCTCCCGTACCCCGTGCTCCGCCGCTGATCAGGGCAACCTTGTCCTGCAGTCGCATTTCGGTTTTCTCCTTCACATTTGTTCCTGCGAGATTAGTCTGGCGTTTTTCACTCCTGGATTAGAAGAAGGGACGCCCTCACCCTAACCCTCTCCCGAGGGAGAGGGGGGTGCGTTGTGGGGTGAGACGGGACCGCGCGCATTGCGATCTGGGCAGGGTTTAGAGTGAGCCTGTTGGCGGGGGGATTCCCGGCCCCCAGGTTGTCCCGAAGTCGAAGCGGGCTGCCACCTGCCCGGTGAAGGTACTGGCGTCCTGCAGGGCCAGGTACACGGCGCAGGGGCCGACGACGCTGGGGTCCACCCGCAGGTGCCAGTCCCGCTGGGTCCACGGGATTGCCGCGGAGCCTTCACTGCGCAGGGGGCCGGGACTCAACACGTTGACCGCGATGTTGTAGTCCTTCACCTCGTCGGCCAGGCAGTGGCTGAACATGTGCACCGCCGCCTTGCTGGCGCTGTAGAGCACGCCGCCGCCCTGCTTTGGGTCGGTGGCCATCCTGGAACCGAGATTGATGATGCTGCCTCGTCGCTGCTCCATCATCGTCGGCAGCACGGCGCGGCTGCAGTGATAGGGTCCGGTGGCGTTGATGCGCATGACTTGGTCCCAGCGGGCCGCGTCGATTTCCAGGATCGATTCTCCCAGCACCATCTGCCCGGCGTTGTTGAAGAGCACGTCAATCCTGCCGAATCTCTCCATCGCCCGGTCGACCATTGCGTTGACCTGCGCTTCATCGGTCACATCGCAGTCCAGGGCGAGGACGTCTCCGCCGACGTTCGTGATATCCGCCACCGTCTCCTCGAGGGTGCCGGCCAAGCTGGTGGGCGACTGACTGCGAGCGCAGATAACAACGCTTGCGCCTTCCTGCGCGTACTCTTTGGCTATGGCCCTTCCCAGTCCCCGGCTGGCTCCGGTGACGATTGCGACCATTCCGTCCATCTGTCCCATGTCTGCCCTGCCTCCGTTGCAGTACCTTGATTGAGGTCTCGCGGCCTTATGGTTCCCCCTCCCTTGAGGGGGAGGGAATTTTTTCGCAGGCTCAAGTGGCCTGTCCGCCGTCGACCTCTATGCACTGTCCCACGATGAACTCGGCCTCCTTGCTGCAGAGCCAGGCGATTATGCCGCCTATTTCCTCTGGAGTGCCTGCCCGTCCAAGGGGAATGGTCTGGAGGCGGTCGTGCCACTCTTGGCTGCGCGGATAGCCGTACAGCGGGTCATTGCGGGCGGTGTCGGTGGTGCCCGGACTGACGGCGTTCACCCTGATCTCATGGGGCGCAAGAGCGCGGCCTGCCCTAGCTGTGAAGGTGTACAGCGCGCCGCTGGCGGTAGCGTAGGCCAGGTCTGCGGCGCGGGCGATCTTGGCCTCGACGGAGATCACGTTGACCACGCTGCCACCGCCGCCCTGTTTCAGGAACTCCCTGACGACCGCCTGGGTGCAGAGAAATGCCCCGGTGACCTTGATGTCCAGCACGCCGCGCCAGGCCTCCTCGGTCAGGTCCTCCAGCTGTGCCCAGGCCGCCATCCTTGGCGCGCTGGCATTATTCACTAGGATGTCCACGCGCCCGAACCGCTCAACTGTCCGGTCCACCATGGCCTGTACCTGGTCGCTCCGGGTCACGTCCGCGACCAAGGCCAGCGAATCGACGCCAAGATCGGCAATCTCCTCGGCAACGCTGTCCACGTCACGCCATCCGGCTGCCTGCTCGTCCTGCGGGTAGGTGGAGGAGTCGCGGCCTGTGCCGGCCACGACGACGTTTGCGCCCTCTCCGGCGAGCGCGAGGGCAGCGGCGCGCCCGATGCCCCTCATGCGGCCCGCGCCGGTAACTATTGCCACCTGTCCTTTCAACTTGTCCATGCCACCCCGGCCTGCTGGCGGATTGGAGAACGCTGCGCCTATACGCATTCGATGTGTCCCAGATGGTTGTACCACCAGCCGCAGTAGTCCGGCAAGCATTTCACCCTGCGGCGATTGTGGCGTAAGATGCCCGGAACAGAACACAGCCGAGGCCATTCACTCGCCACTCATTCCAGGAGGTTTCAAGGTGTACAAGATCGGGATAGACGTTGGAGGCACTTTCACCGACTTCGTGGTAGCGCCAGCGGGCGGGTCGGCAAGAGGCTTAGACCCGGAAGGCGGACAACCTCGCTTCTTCAAGACCCAGACCACTCCTGACGACCCGTCGATAGGCGTCATGAATGGGCTGCAGGAGGCCGCCGCCGCGTACGGTCAGTCCCTCGACCAGTTCCTGGGAAACACGGACCTGGTGATTCACGGGTCGACAGTCGCCACCAACACCCTAGTGGAGCGCAAGGGCGCCACGGTTGGCCTTATCACCACCGACGGCTTTCGCGACCTGCTGGAGATGCGCGAGGGCCTGAAGGAGGACCGCTACAACCTGCGCATGAAGATGGTGGAGCCGCTGGCGGCCCGCTACCTGCGGGTCGGTGTTCCTGAGCGGGTTCGCGCCAGCGGTGCAGTGGAACGGCCCCTGGACGAGGACGCCCTGATCGAAAACCTAGAATACCTGGCGCGCGAAGGGGCGGAGGCGCTGGCCGTGTGTTTCCTCTTCTCCTACCTCAACCCTGCCCACGAGCAGAGGGCGGCGGAAATCATCCGGGAACGCTTCCCCGAAGTGTACACTTCTCTCTCCCATGAGGTGATTCCTCAGATAAAGGAGTTCGACCGCCTCAGCACGACAGTGATCAACTCCTACGTCGGCCCCGTGTTCAGCCGCTACCTGTCGCACCTGGGCGAGCGCTTCGAGGCATACCCGCAGATGAAGGACGTGCTGATCATGCAGTCCAACGGCGGAGTAGCCCCGATCGAGGACTCCAAGGACATGGCGGTGCGGGCCATCCTGTCCGGTCCCGCCGGAGGTGTCAGCGCCGCCGCCTACATCGGGCAACTGCTTGACGAACGAAAGGTGATTGCCTTCGACATGGGCGGCACCAGCACCGACATATCGCTGATCGAGAATGGCACTCCCCATATCACCAACGAGAAGTTCGAGGCCGGGTGGAAGATCGCCGCGCCAATGATCGACATTCACACACTGGGCGCCGGTGGAGGCAGCATCGCCAGGGTCGACGAAGGCGGAATCCTCCACGTCGGCCCGGACAGCGCGGGCGCCGATCCCGGCCCCGCGTGTTACGGCAGGGGCGGAGTAAGGCCCACCGTCACCGACGCGAGCCTGGCGCTGGGATACCTGGACGCCGACAATTTCCTCGGCGGCAGGGCAGGCCTCGATCCGGCGGCCGCCGAGCGCGCCTTGACCGATGAGGTGGGGACCCCGCTGGGCCTTTCGGAAGTCGAAGCCGCCTATGGCGTTTACAAGGTGGTCTGCACCACCATCGCCGAAGGCATCCGCCTGATGTCCGTCCAGCGTGGCGTGGACCCGCGGGACTTCACCATCATGGGATTCGGCGGCGCGTCCGGGCTTCACGCCTCGGAGGTGGCGCGTCAGCTTCAGGTGGGGAAGGTGTATATACCGGCGTCTGCGCCGGTGCTCTCCGCCTACGGGATGCTGAACACCGACATCAAGTACGATTTCTTTCGGTCGTACCCCGTGAGCCTGGACCGGATGGACCTGAACGAGCTCCGGTCCATCCTGGACGAACTGGGTGCACAGGGAAGGGACAAGCTCTCGGCCCAGGGCGCGTCCGACGAGGCAGTCGAGATCCAGTATTCCGCCGACATGCGCTACCTCGACCAGATTTACGAGGTCACCGTGCCGCTGCCTGATACGTCCCTGCCGGACTCCGAGTTCATCGCACAGTTGACGGCCAACTTCCACCGGAGATACGAGGAACTCTACTCCTACAACCAGCAGGAACAGGAGGTGCGGCTGGTAACCCTTCGCACGGCGGCGGTGGGCAAGCTCCCCAGGATCGCCCAGCTGGACCTGACAGGGAATGAAACCGCTGCAACTGCCACAGGCTCCCGGAGGGTGTATCTCGGCGAGTGGCGCGACGCTCCAACCTACGCCGCGGACTCTCTGCCCGCCGGAACGGAGATATCCGGGCCTGCTGTGCTCGAGTCGGAGTTCACCACCATCCTGGTATGGCCGGGAGACCACGTCACGGTCGATGCCATGGGCGGCGTGGAGTTACGGGTGGGACTGGAGGCGGCCGCCACCGATTTGGTAGGGGCGCCCCTTGCGGGCGGATTTGACGATAAAGACGGCTCTGCGTCCGATGATCCCATCACGCTTGCCGTCGTCGAGCACCGGCTGGAGTCCATCGCCCAGGAGATGACCGAGGCGATGCTGCGCACGGCCATGTCCCAGATACTCAACTCCAGCCGAGACTTTTCCACCGCAATCCTGGACGACGAATGCCAACTGGTGGCGCAAGGCGAGGGCATCCCGGTGCACATCAGCGCCCTTCCCGTTGCGGGGGCTGCCGTCCGCGACTACTTCGGCGACGACATCCACGACGGCGACCTGTTCATCCTGAACGACCCGTATTTCGGGGGGAGCCACCTGCCCGACATCACCATCATCCGGCCCGTGTTCCACGAAGGGCGGCTGCTGTTCTACGGCGTGAACCGGGCGCACCACAGCGACGTCGGCGGCGGCACGCACGGCGGCTACAACCCCGGAGCCAACGAGATTTTCCAGGAGGGCCTGCGCCTGCCGCCGCTGCGGATCTACGACCGTGGCGTCCCACGCCATGACGTGCTGCAGATGATGGCGGCCAACGTGCGGCAGTCGGAGAATTTCCTCGGCGACTTGAACGCACAGATCGGGTCGGTTATGCTGGCGGCCCGTCGCATCGGGGCTCTGCTGGCCGAGTACGGAGCCGACCGGCTGATGTCGGTGGTCGCCGAGATCCTGTCCGCCACCGAGCGGCAGGTGCGGCAGTTTGTCTCCGGCTGGCCCGACGGCGTGTACTACGGGGAGTCCTTTGTTGACGATGACGGGTTCGACAGCAAGCTGGTGCCCATCCGGGCCAAGGTCACCATCGCCGGCGACTCCATGACCATTGATCTCAGCGACTCCAGCCCGCAGGTCGAGGGGTTCATCAACAGCGCCTACGCCAACACGCGGTCGCTGGCCCACGCCGCCATCATGTACCTGGCGCCCATGGACGTGGCCCGCAACGAGGGCTCCATGCGGCCAGTGCAGATCATCGCGCCGCGCGGTCTGGTGGTCAACGCCAACCCGCCCGCGCCGGTGTGCATGAGCACCAACCACTGCGCCGAAGAGGTGGTGGAGGCGGTGTTCAAGGCGCTGGCACCGGCCATCCCGGCGGCGGTGTCGGCGGGGTTCTCACGGCGGCTGCGCTACGCCATCACGGGCCACGACCCGAGGACGGGCCGGCAGTTCATCTGGCACTTCTTCCTGGCCCGGGGCGGCGGCGGAGCGTCGGAGGGCGTCGACGGGTGGTCCAACGTGGGCGAGATCAACGTGGCTGGCGGCATACGCTCGCCCAGCATCGAGGTCACGGAGGAGCGGTTCCCGTTCTTCGTCAGGCGCCACGAGCTGCGTCCCGACTCCGGTGGCGTGGGTGCCTGGCGCGGCGGGCTGGGAGCGGTATGCGACCTGGTCTACGAGGGCGAAGGCCCGGCGCTGCTGAACACCGCGGGCGACGGCATCGTCGTGCCGCCCTTCGGGCTGTTCGGCGCCGACGACGGGCTGCCGCATCACTACAAGATCGTTATGAACGGCTCGGAGCGGGTGCTGGGGTCCAAGGAGGTGGGTGTGGTGGTCAACCCGGGCGACCACATCGTCTGCCTGTCGTCGGGCGGCGGCGGCTTCGGCCAGCCGGAGCAGCGCGACAGGGATGCGGCTGCGTGGGACCTCAAGAACGGGTATACGACCAGTTGATAGGTATGGGCGGCCACAGGTTCTCGAAGTGAGCCGCCCCTGATTGAGCAAACGGACGGTGCACGCCCGCTACCGGGGCAGGTTGCGTTCGATCCAGCGGCGTTCTTCCTCGTCGTCATCGAAATAGATGAAACGGTGGAACAGCTTCGGTTGTTCTCGCGTCCGTCGCAGGTCGTTGCGGAATGCCTGGGTGCCCGGGTTGTCGGCCTTGAGGGTTTCCGGGTCGATGACCACGCCGTATTCCGAGCGCGCAGACGCCAGGGAGACGAAGCCGCCGCGCACGTCCTTTTCGACCAGCTGTATCTCCCGCTCCAGGGGATCGCCCCAGCCGCCACCGCCAGCGGTGTGGATCCGCACCATATCGCCAGCCACCCACGGGTTGTCGTCAGAGAACGGGCGGATTCCCCGCTCGGAATCCGTGCCGGGGTTCAGCAAGACCCGGGAAGTGCCCCCTGCCTTCCCTCCGGCGACGCCCCACGCCGGGAAGCGGTTGTTCTCCACCCTCAGCCCGAAGGTCCCCTCCGGGGCCAGCAGGCGAACGTCCCTGATGATGCCGCAGCCGCCGCGGTACTTGCCGGGGCCGCCGGAGTCGGGGTTGATGGCGTACCGCTCCATTCGCAGCGGGTACTCCATATCCATGAACTCGGCCGGGTAGTTCTCGTTGTGGCGGCTGTAAACGGCGTCGATGCCGTCGGCGAGGGTGCGTGCGCCGTGCCCCACGGCAATCCCGTCGGTGCAGAGCAGCCACTCCCCGGTCTCGGCGTCCTTCATCCGCCAGTAGGCGATCACGTAGACCGCCATCGCCGCCATGGTGTCGCCGCCGTTGGCCTTGGCGACCACGGCCCGGACGGCGTTCTTCAGCTTGGTGAAGGTGTGAGCGCGGCAGCCCAGCGCCGCGGGCCACTGGGGCTGCAGGATGCTGCCGGGGCGCAGCTTGACCTCGTCAACAGAGGCGAGGAATCCCTCGTTCATGGTCAGTGACGGGTCGTACTGGTGGAAGTGCTGGCCGAAGTAGGCGGCGATGGTGCCGTCGCTGGCCATGAAATTGATGGAACCGGGAGCCTGGTCGTCGCTGCCCGTGGCGTCGAGGGTGATTCTCTCGCCGTTGCTCTTCATCTCCAGGTGGAAGGAGTGCCACTCGTCGCCCACCCCATCGTTGTCCATGTAGTCGCGGGTGGAGTAGCTGCCCGGCGGTATCGTCTCCAGCGTCTTCCGCCGGATGAACTCCGCGGTTTCCTCCTGGTCCTGCCGGATGGCCGCCAGGGTGGTCTCCCTGCCGAACCGGCGGAAGATTTCCAGAACGCGCTCCTCGGCCCGTTGCGCCGACGCCATCAGCGCGCGGCTGTCCCCCTCCAGCAGGTCGGGGTAGCGGGAGTTGCGCAGGATGATGCGGTAGGCCTCGTCGTTCAGCTTGCCCCGGTCTACTATACGAATAGGCGGCACCAGCGTTCCGTCGTGGAATATCTCGGTATTGGCCGGGCCGATGCTGCCGGGGCGGGAGCCGCCCAGATCCCAGAAGTGGGCGAAGGAGTGGCAGTAGGCCACCAGCTCGTCCTCGAAGAAGACGGGAGTGATGAACACCATGTCGGGGGTGTGGCTGATGCTGCCCTGGGAGATGTAGGGGTCGTTGTACCAGTACACATCGCCGGAGTGCATGGTCTCGGGCGGGTAGCACTCCCAGACGCAGCCCAGAATGTCGCTGCCCAGGGTCTCACCGTAGATTTCCTTCCCACGGTGGTCCAGGAAGCTGACCGTGTAGTCCTTCTTTTCCCGGATGAAGGCCGACATGGCGGTGCGCTCGATGAGCAGCTCGCACTCCAGTCGCGCCGAGCGCAGGGAGCCGCGGATCAGCTGCAGCGTGATCGGGTCCACCAGTGCGGCGGCGGTGTTCTCATCCAGGGGTTCGCCCGATTGCGCTGTTTTCCCATTGGACTCTGTTGTCAAAATTTTACCCTCGCCCTGACCCTCTCCCTCAAGGGAGAGGAGATTTTGGTGTTCATCTTCCCCTCAAGGGAGAGGAGATTTTGGAGCCTGCCGTTGGCTAGGCTGGCCGCATGATGCAGTTGCCGTAGTCGTCGATGGCGGCCTGCCAGCCGGGGTCGACGACCACCGTGGAGTCGATGTTCTCCAGGATTGCGGGGCCGGCTATGGCCGAACCCGGGGCGAGCTTCGCCCGGTCGTAGATGTCGCAGGGTATGAAGCCGCTGGCGTCGTCGAAATAGACCTGACGCTGCCCGAGAAGAGCCTCTGCCGGCGATCCCAGGCCGCGGGCGAGCGGGGCCTTACCCGCGGATTCCAGCTGTCCCCGGGCCGTGACGCGCAGGGTCACGATCTCCACGGGCTGGTCTAAGGAAAATCCGAAGAGACGCTCGTGTTCCCCGTGGAAGCTCCGGATCATGGCGTCCATGCTGGCGCTCTCAACCTTCCTGGCCGCAAGGTCCACCGTAACTTCGAATCCCTGATGTGCGTAGCGGAGGTCAGCCGAGCGGGTCAGCTCCCGCCGGTCCGCGGGTACGGCCTCGGAGTCGAGCCAGCGCACGGCTTCTCCTTCCAGCTCCCGGTAGATGTCCTCCATTGCGCCGAGATCGTAGTCCGGCGGCTTCTGGACGGAGGTGCGGGCGTAGTCGTTCTTGAAGTCGGCCACCAGCAGGCCGTAGGCCGAGGCGACGCCGGGGCTCGGCGGAGCGATGACGGTGGTCATTTCCAGCAGGCGGGCCACGCTGATGGAGTGCATGGGCCCTGCGCCGCCGAAGGCGACGAGGGCGAAGTTCCGGGGGTCGTACCCTCGCTCAACGCTGACGTTGCGTATGGCGCCCATCATGTTGTAGTTGACGATCTGCAGGATGCCGTGGGCCGCCCGGTGCAGGTCGAGACCCAGAGGGGCCGCGATTTTTTCCTGTACGGCTGCCTTCGCCGCCTCCACGTCAAGGGTCAGCACACCACCGGCGATGGTGTCGTTGATGCGCCCCAACACCAGGTTGGCGTCGGTGACCGTGGGCTCGGCGCCTCCCAGGCCATAGCAGACCGGGCCGGGAACGGCGCCCGCGCTGCGGGGACCGACGTTCAGGTTGCCCGCCGCCGTCAGCCAGGCGATGCTGCCGCCGCCTGCGCCGATGGTGGCGATGTCCAGCATCGGGAGCTGCACCGGCCAGTCGCCCAGCTCTCCGTTCAGGGTGATGGTGGGCGTGCGCCGGTTTACCAGGGAGACGTCGGTGCTGGTGCCGCCCATGTCGAACGAAATGCAGTCTTCTACTCCGGTGTTCGCCGCAACGTCGATGGCAGCCATCACGCCTGCCGCTGGGCCGGACAGGGCGGTGTAGACCGGCTGCCGGATTGCGGCTTCAGTCCCGATCACGCCGCCGTTGGACTTCATGATGAGCAGGGGGGCCTCAACTCCGAGAGCCTTCAGCTCCCGGTCCAGGTTCTCGATGTAGTAGCTGACCCGGGGCATGACATAGGCGTTGAGGACGGTGGTAATCGTCCTCTCGTACTCCCTGAAGACGGGGAGGACCTCGGACGACAGCGACAGGTGCGCCTCCGGGAAGCTCTCCAGGACGAGTTCCCGGGCGCGCTGCTCGTGGCCAGGATTGGCGTAAGAGTGGTTCAGTGACACGGCGATGGACTCGATGCCCTCGCTGCGGAAATGCTCCGCCGCCGCCTGTACCGCGTCCTCGTCTATGGAGGCGATGATTGAGCCGTCGAAGGCGGTGCGTTCAGCTATCTCAAGGACTCGCTCCGGGGGTACGGGGCGCTCCGGCTTGACCCAGACGTGGGGGTTGGCAAGCCGGGTCATGCTGTGCCGCCCGATCTCGAGGACGTACTTGAACCCGTCGGATACGAGCACACCCACGGGGGTGCCCTTGCCTTCCAGAATGGCGTTGGTGGCGATGGTGGTGCCGTGGAAGATACGGCGCACCTGGGAGTAGGCCACTCCGTTCGTCTCGAGTATCCGGGAGATACCAGCGATGAAGCCCCGGGATGGGTCGTCGGGAGTGGAGGGGGTCTTTAGCAGCCGAAGCTCGCCGGTGGTCAGGTTCAGGAGGACAATGTCGGTGAAGGTTCCCCCTACGTCGATCGCCAGGGCGTACTCGTCCATATATTCTCAGCCGGTTCTTTCTATGGTTCGCCGCCGTTGCGGGCATGGTCGCGGCTCTTGCGGGCGCGGCCGCACCGGGTAAGGATAGTTGCTGGCAGTCGGAGCGTCCATAGCCCGTTGCCGGAACTGTGATCCGCTTGATTTGAGGATTCCCCTGATGGTGTGCGATGGTGTGCCAGTCCTGCACGTTCCCTTCAGTAGATTGCAGTAGATTGGCGCCCGGCGAGAGAATGTCCTCACCTTGCGGGAAAGCGGGACAACTGCACGGCTGCTCGTTGACAGCGCGGTTTCGGAACTCTAGGCTATCGGCAAACTCCGAATCGCAGCGGGACAGGGGTGAATTCATGGAGATCAAGAACCTGATCATCGACGATCGTGAGCGGGGCGTTTTCCGGGTGCACCGGTCGTCCATGACCTCCGACGATCTGTTCCAGCGTGAGCGGGAACAGATCTTCAGCAAGTGCTGGATCTACCTGGGGCATGAATCAGAGGTGGAGAAGCCGGGAGACTACCGGCGCCGCACGATCGCCGGGCGGCCCCTGTTCTTCGCCCGGGGCCGGGATGGCGCGGTCAGGGTGTTCCTGAATACCTGCCCACACCGCGGAGCATTGATTTGCCGCCGGGATGAGGGCAGCGCGGAAGTCCTGCAGTGCTTCTACCACGCCTGGACCTTCAACATCCAGGGCGAGCTGATCGGCGTCCCCGCGGAGGACGCCTACGGACCCGGCTGGGACAGGGAAGAGCTGGCGCTGAAGGAGCCTCCCAGGGTCGAGAGCTACCGTGGTTTCATCTTCGTGAGCTTCAACCCTGCGGTCGAAGACCTGGTCTCCTACCTGGCGGGCGCCCGGGAGTACCTCGACCTGATCGTGGACCAGTCCGAGGAAGGTATGCGGGTGGTCGCCGGGTCCAACAAGTACACCATGAAGGCCAACTGGAAGCTGCTGGTGGAAAACAGCCTGGATGGGTATCACCTCGTCCCGACCCACCAGACCTACCTGGACTACATCACCAGCCTCGGTACCGACGACAGCGGGGAAACGATGGCTTCCCGCATCCCCGGCCGCGCGAGGGCCCTGGGCAACGGGCACTGCGTGATCGAGACCGCGGCCCGCAACGGCCGCCCCATCGCCCACTGGCACCCGCTGTACGGCGAGGAAGCGCGGGAGCCGATGGCGCGGGTGCGGCAGCAGCTTGTGGAGAAGTACGGGGAAGAACGCACCTACCGGATGGCCGACACCTCCCGGAACCTGATCATCTTCCCCAACCTCGTCATCAACGACATCATGGCCATCACCATCCGGTACTTCGAGCCGCTGGCCACCGACAACATGGAGGTAACCGCCTGGCACCTCGTGCCGAGAGAGGAATCGGACTCCATGCTGGCCACGCGGCTGGACAGCTTCCTGACCTTCCTGGGCCCGGGCGGTTTTGCCACCCCGGACGACGTGGAAGCGCTGGAGTCGTGCCAGATCGGGTTCAAGGCGACTGAGAACGAGTGGTCCGACATCTCCCGGGGGATGCTGAATCCCAGCCCGCTGTCGACGGATGAGCTGCAAATGCGGGGCTTCTGGCGACAGTGGCACGCGAGGATGCAGGGGCTCAGCCATACCGATGTCCAGGACGGGCCGCCCCTGGAAAGGGAAGCCGCGCTGGCATCCGACGACTAACGCCTATCCCAAAAGTCCCTGCCCTCTCTCATGGTTCCCTCTCCCAGAGGGAACCATGAGAGAGGGCCAGGATGAGGGTGAAGATGACAACCGTTAATCAACCCACACTGCGCGAGCTGGTGGAGGACTTTCTTTTCAGGGAGGCGGAACTCCTGGACGACTGGCGCTTGGACGACTGGGTGGCCCTGTTCACCGAGGACGCCCGCTACATCGTCCCCACAACCGACCTGCCGGATGGGGACCCGCAGCGCGACCTGGTGTTCATCGACGACGACATCGTGCGGTTGCGCGCCAGGGCGGTGCGGTTGAACAGCCGCCACGCCCACCGGGAGTACCCGTGGTCGCGCACAAGGCGGTTCGTATCCAACGTGCGGGTCGAGGAAGCCGGGGACGGCGAGCTTTCGGTCACTGCGAACGTGATGGTCTACCGATTCCGAAGCGGCGAGGGGGCGCCCTACGTCGGCAGCGTCCATTACAGGCTCCGCCGCAACGGCGACGGGTTCAAGATTGCCCATCGCCGGGCGGTGCTGGACCTGGAAGCCCTCTCATGGCACGGAGCGGTCAGCATCATCTTTTAGCCAAGCCCCAAGCAGTCCCCTCTCACTCAGGGGAGGGCCAGGCCTGCCCTGGCCCTGAGACTGCCGAAGGGATGGGGGAGAGATCGCAGCCACACAAAACCCTCCCAATTCAAGCGAGCAACGAGGCACACGATTGAAACTTGAAGGCAAAACGGCGCTGGTCACCGGCACCAGCCCCAACATCATGGGCGGCATCGCCGAGGAACTTGCCAGGGAGGGCGCGAACCTCGTCTGTGTCGACGTCAGGCAGGACTACGCCGACAGGTGCGCCGCGGCCATCGTGGCCGACGGGCATGACGCCATCGGCGTGGCCTGCGATGTGACCGACGAGGAGCAGGTGCTGTCCGCCATCGACCGGGCAACGGAACGGTTCGGGGGCGTGGACATCCTGGTCAACGGCGCGGCCCAGTTCAACTTCAAGGGCGTGCTCAACATGCCCCTGGACGAGTGGCGCCGCCAGACCGACATCATTCTCACCGGCGCGTTCCTGTTCACCAAGCACGTGGCCCACCTGATGATCCAGCAGGAGCGGAAGGGCAACATCATCAACATCATTTCCACCGCCGGACATCAAGGGGAGCCGGGAAACGTGGGGTACGGCACCGCCAAGGCTGGGCTGCTCAACTTCACCCGGTCGGTTGCCATGGAGCTGGCCCGCTACGGCATCCGGGTCAACAGCCTGACTCCGACGGCCACCGACGCATCGGAAGGCGGGGAACGAGCCGCCCGCTGGGGCGTGGAGGGCTGGCCGCCGCCGCGCTTGGGTGAGCGGGCATCGGGACTGCTGCCCGACGCCAGCAGGGGAGCGCCCCTGCTCAAGCTCCCCGTCCCTTCACAGTACGGCAAGGCCGCGGCCTTCCTGGCGTCCGACGACGCCGAGATGATCACCGGCTTCGACCTGCGGGTGGATGCGGGCGCTGTTTCCAGGTACTGGATCTGGTCTCCGGGAGACGCTTAGGAGAAACGGAATGGGAACAGTGACCGTGTCAATAGAGATTGGAGACCCCGGCGGGCAGCGTTTTGAGGAACTGGAAGTCGAGGTGGATACCGGCTCAACCATTACAGCGGTGCCCAAGAAACTGCTCCAGCGGTTGGGAGTGCCGGTGATACGTTCGGTACAAGCAACACTGGCAGACGGGAGCAGCGCCCCGGTTGATGTAGGCGAAACGCTCATACGGATCGAGGGACAGGAGTTCCACACTTTCGTGATATTCGCGGAGGAAGGGGAGCTCAGCCTGCTGGGGGTAGTTACGCTGGAGGAAGCGCTCCTGGCAGTGGATCCCGTGGCCGGGCGTCTCATACCAACAATCGCCAAACGGTATTAGCCAAGTCTGGCCTCTAATCACAGGGTATTTGCCGCTAAACCCCTTCAGAAACAGGAGGTTCAATATGGCCGAGATTTTAGGCGCGGGCGTGACCCACTATCCGCCGATGCTGGTGTCGGACGAAGAAAAGGCGTTCCCCATCAATATCACGCTGGCGCGGGACGAGCGCGTGCCGGAGGACATGAAGAATCCGGCCAACTGGCCCGAACCCATGCGCGTCGAGTACGGCGAGGACGAGGGCGTTTCCTCGGCAATCGAGCACCGGGAACGCCTGGTCAAGAGCTTCCGAGTGGTCAACGATGAGATCCGGGCGTTCGAGCCGGACTTCGTCGTGATTTTCGGCGATGACCAGTACGAGAACTTCAGGGAGACCATAATCCCGCCCTTCTGCATCCTGGCCTACGAGGAATCGGAGTCGACTCCGTTCCAGAAGGGATTCGCCTCCGGCAAGCGCAACGCCTGGGACGAGCCTGCGGACAAGGCGTTCCGGTACAAGGGCCACCCAACGGCGGCCCGGTGGCTGGCGACCCAGCTGATCGAGCAGGGCGTGGACATGGCGTATGCCTACAAGCCGTTGCACGATCCCGGCCTGCCCCACTCGATCCTGAACACCCTGCTGTTCTTGGACTACGACCGGAAGGGGTTCGACATTCCGGTGGTGCCCTTCGCGGTCAACTGCTACGGGAGCAAGGTCATCAGTAACCGGGGCGGCATCCTGCCTCACAAGGAGAACGGCAGGTTCCTGGAGCCGGACCCGCCGGGCCCTTCCATCAAGCGTTGTATGCAGGTCGGGGCGGCGACGGCCCGGGCGCTCAAGGAGAGCCCCTGGCGCGTTGCACTCGTTGCGTCTTCAAGCTGGTCTCACGCCTTCCTTACGGAGAAGAACCACTTCCTCTGGCCGGATATCGAGTCCGACCGCGCCATGTTCGAGGCCCTGCAGTCCGCCGACTACGGCGCCTGGAGCAAGGTGTCCACGCCGCAGATCGAGGCCGCAGGCCAGCAGGAGCTGCTGAACTGGGCCTGCCTGTTGGGCGCCATGGCCGAGCTGGAGCGGAAGCCGGAGGTCCTCGACTATGTTGAGACCTATGTGTTCAACTCCAACAAGTGCATGGCGGTATTCCGTCCGTAGCCGACCCGCGCCGGCAGTGGCGCTTTCTGCAAGCCCAGGGGCCCGTCCGGGGATGAACGATGGACCTGACTGAGGACGACGTCATCCAGATCATCAGGTACCTGGATGAATCAAATTTCAACGAACTCAGGTTGCAGATTGGCGACCTGAGGATCGTGGTCAATAAGAGCGGCAGCGTCGCCTCTCTGCCCGAGGTTGACCAACCCGTTACGGCAGGCGAACCTCCGCCAGATCATCCGCCACAGACGGCGCCGCAACCGGCGGAGGAACCGTCACCGGCGAATGAGCCTGCCCCGGAGGAAATGCCACCCACGGAGCACGGTGCGGCCGACGGGGGCCAGCGAATCACCATCGCCTCTCCTATGCTTGGCACTTTCTACCGGGCGTCGGCGCCGGGAGAGCCGCCCTTCGTGGAGGTGGGAACGGTTGTGGAACAGGACACCACGGTCTGCATCATCGAGGTGATGAAGCTGTTTACCACCATCAAGGCCGAGACGCGCGGGCGCATCACCCGGGTCTCGGTGGAGGACGGGCAGTTGGTGGAATACGGGCAGGTGTTGTTCCAGCTTGAGCCGGAAGCGGGCTGAGAGGGAGTGTTCTCCTGATGCCCGCCATATCGAGGCTGCTCGTAGCCAACCGGGGCGAAATCGCTGTCCGGGTCATCCGCGCCTGCCGGGCGCTCGGTGTGGAGACGGTGCTGGCAGCTTCTGAAGCCGACACCGACAGCCTGCCGGCGCGAATGGCCGACAAGGTGCTGTGTATCGGCCCGGCCCCTGCCGTTGCCAGTTACCTCAGCGTGGGAACGGTAGTGGAAGCGGCGCTGGGCAGCGGCTGCGATGCTATCCATCCCGGCTATGGATTTCTGGCGGAGAGGCCCGAGCTGTCCCAGGCCTGCATCGACAATGGGCTTGAATTCGTCGGCCCGCGCCCCAGGAACATCGAAACGATGGGCGACAAGCTGGCGGCTCGGCAGGCCGTGGGCGTCCTTGGGGTGCCGGTTGTGCCGGGGTCGGAACTGATCTGCAAGCTGTCCGAGGCGGCGGAGGTGGCGGCGGGTATCGGCTACCCGGTGCTGCTGAAAGCGGCCGCCGGAGGGGGCGGCAAGGGCATGAAGTCGGTCTACCAGCCTGACGACCTGGAGACGGTGTACCGGGAGGCCGCCGGCGAGGCCCTGTCGGCCTTCGGGGATGGCCGGCTTTACCTGGAGTCGTTCATCCCCAACGCACGCCATATCGAGGTGCAGGTGCTGGCCGACCGGCACGGCAACTGCGTCCACCTGTACGAGCGGGACTGCTCCGTGCAGCGCCGCTACCAGAAGCTGATCGAGGAGGCCCCGGCGCCCGGGCTCTCGGGCGAACTCAGGGAAAGCCTGTGCCGGGCGGCCCTGCGGATTACGCAGTGTATTGGGTACGAGAACGCCGGTACCATCGAATTCATCCTCGACCAGGACAGGGGAAGCTTCTATTTCCTGGAGATGAACACACGTATCCAGGTTGAGCATCCGGTCACCGAGATGATCACCGGCATCGACCTGGTGCAGGAGCAGGTCCGGGTGGCCCAAGGGGATGCCATCAGCTTTTCGCAGTCTAAGGTCGTCCCCGTCGGCCACGCCATCGAATGCCGGATCAACGCCGAGCAGCCGGACGACGACTTCCGCCCGTCTCCGGGGCGCATCAGCCGGTGGGAGCCGCCCGAGGGTACAGGTATCCGGGTGGACAGTCATTGCTACGAGGGCTATACCGTCCCGCCCTACTATGACTCCCTGCTGGCCAAGCTGATCGTCACCGGCGACACGCGGATGGAAGCCATAGCTCGCCTTCAACGGGCCCTGGCTCGCTTCCACGTGGAGGGCGTAGACACCACCATCTCCTTCCTGTCGTCCCTGGTGGAACGGGCGGACTTCATTGCGGGCAGGGTCAACATGGGCTGGCTGGAAAAAGTAGCGAACGCCGGAGGCAACAGGACATGACGCAGGTGGCATTCGTCGACACCACGCTCCGAGACGCCCATCAGAGCCTGTGGAACGGGCGGATGACGACGGCGATGATGCTGCCCATCGCGCCGGTCATCGACCGGGTGGGCTTCGAGGCGCTGGACTTCATGGCCCTGATCAGCATGGACTGGTGCGTACGGAACCAGCGGGAGAACCCGTGGGAGCGGATCCGGCTGATGTCGGAGGCTATGCCCAACACCCCGCTGATCGTGGGCGGCGTGCTGCGCAACTTCGGCAACGTGCCCGACTCCGTGACCGAGTTCTGGGCCAAGAAGATAGCCGAAGCCGGAGCGGGCAGGCTTCGCATCAACGACCCGTACCACGACATGGAGCAGATCACCAAGGCCATCGGGTGGTCTCGGGAAGCCGGGATGATCACCATGGTGGCCCTGATCTACTCCTACAGCCCGGTGCACACGGACGAATACTACGCCGGAAAGGCGCAACAGATGGCCGAGGCGGGAGCCGACCGCATCTTCATCAAGGACGTGGACGGGCTGCTGACACCGGAGCGGGTGAGGACGCTGGTGCCGGCCGTGATGAAGGAAATCGACGGCATCCCCATGGAGCTGCACGGCCACTGCTCCACCGGCCTGGCCCCGGTCTACTACATGGACGCTCTTGAACTAGGCATCCATACGCTGCATACAGCCGTGGCGCCGCTGGCCAACGGGCCGTCGCAGCCCTCTGCCGACGTCATCCTGCGCAACGTGAAGTCCCTGGGCTACTCCACCGGCATCAACGAAGCGGCGCTTGAGGAAATGACCGAGCACTTCCGGTACGTCGCCAAAAGAGAGGGTTTCCCGGAGGGCGCGCCGGCGGAATATGACCTGCGGCAGTACGAGCACCAGGTTCCGGGCGGGATGATGTCGAACTACAAAGCTGAGCTGGCGAGGCGTGGATTGAGCCACGAGCTGGACGCGCTGCTGGACGAAATTGCTCGCATCCGGCGGGAACTGGGCTATCCCATCATGGTGACGCCGATTTCTCAGTACATAGGCGCTCAGGCCATCCTGAACCACACCTCTGGCGAACGGTACCGGATAGTCACCGACGAGGTTATCAAGTACGTCCTGGGACACTACGGCGACCTGGCGGCTCCGGTAGACCCCGACGTGAAGGCCCGTGTCATGGCGATGCCCAGGACCCGGGAATTGCTGCACTGGACGCCGCTCCAACGCACCATCGAAGAACTGCGCCGGGATTACGACCAGGAACTTTCCGACGAGGAGTTCCTGCTTCGGGTTCTCAGCTCCAACCAGCAGGCGGTCGACGAGGTGATCGCCGCCGGGCCGGGGACGTACGATTACCCCCCAAGGGACAAGCCGGTGCTGGAGCTGGTGCGGGAGCTGACCAGCCGGAAGGACATAGCCTCGATCAGCATTCAGAAGGGCGACTTTTCGCTGACCTTGCGGTAGTTATCGCCCGCGGGTGTGGGATAGTCCCCTCCCCTTCAGAGAGAGGGAGATTAAATGGACCCCAGCCCTCACGCCACGGGGGGATGGGTGCGGTACCAGTCGACGACCTCGGCGCCCGAGGCGGCCCATACGCCCTGACGGCGCATCATGTGGCCGAGCGCCTCGTCAAGGAAGCCGATGCGGAAGGGCTGGCCGATGAGCCACGGGTGCAGGCTGAGAACCAGGACGCGACCGTTGCCTGACCCGTCCAGGTACATCCCGTCGAAGCTCTCGCGGAGCATGTCGGCGTAGCGGTCAACCATGACCTTGCGGTGGGACATAGCCACCACGTCGTCCAGTTCCAGCATTACGGGCAGGGCGAACAGCTCGCCTTCGGGCACTTTCAGCGGGTAAGGCTGCTCGTCGTTGGCCCAGTCGCAGACGTAGTGGATGCCCGCTTCGCCCAGCAGCCGGGGCGTGCGCTCCGACTCGCCGTATTCCGGCCCCATCCATCCCTTCGGGGCTTCCCCGGTTGCCTGGGTCAGGGCGTCCAGCGACTCCCGGATGTAGTCGCGCTCAGCCTGCTCCGACATGTTGCCGGTTATCATCCGGCTGACCGAGACGCCGTGCCCAATGATCTCGCAGCCCCGGTCCAGGCAGTGCCTCACCAGGTATGGGTAGTTGCTGGCGGTCATCGCGTCCATCGCAACCGTCGGGCGTATGCCGTGCCGCTCCAGTACGTCCAGTATTCGGTAGATGCCCACCCGGTGGCCGTACTCACGGTGGGAGATGCGGGCATAGTCGGGGAAGGGCCGCGCCGCCGAGCCTCCGGCAAGGTTGCCCGCCTGGAAGCTGCCCTCCGGCGCCTCCCATTCCATGTGCTCAAGCGTCACCACCACCGATAGCGCCAAGCGAGCGTTGTCTGGCCAGCGAAGGATTCCCCGGGTGTTCAACGGCGACCAGTCGTAGTGTTCGTGATCCATGCCGAAGCGGCGTTCAGCGGGCATTGGGCGGCCTCCCTGTTGTGGTTTTCAGCGCAGAGGGCGCGGAGAAAGTTGGTTTTCCTGAAATTCTCTGCGATCTCGGCGCGTCCTCTGCGATCTCTGCGTTTTACTCTTTAACGGTTCAGTTTCTCGGCGTGTTCCACGGCTTGGTCGTAGTAGTTGGCGATGTAGTATTCGGCGATCTCGTCGGCGGTGGTCTGCCAGACCCCGTCGTGGGACATGATGTAGCCCAGGATGTCGTCAAGGTACTTGATCCGGTGGGGCTGGCCGATGAGGAATGGGTGCAGGGCTATGCACATGACCCGGCCGCTCTCGGCGCCCTCGCGATAGAGCTGGTCGAACTGGGCCTTGCAGATGCGGGCGAAGTAGTCGCCTTCGTAGTGGTTGTCCCGCAACAGGGAAGAGTCGTTCAGCTCGATGGAGTAGGGCACCGACACCAGCTTGCCGCTGGTGACTCTGATGGGCACCGGCTGGTCGTCGTGCATCCAGTCGGTGTGGTAGATGAGCCCCGCCTCAGCCATCAGGTCCGGGGTGCGCACGCTGCCGGAGATGGCCGGGCCGAGCATACCCTTCAGTTGCTTGCCGGTGTGAAGGCGCAGGGTCTCGATGGTGTCGCGATAGAACTCCCGCTCGCGGTCTTCGTCGTAGGTGTAGAGGTACCGGGTGTTGTAGATGCCGTGGCTCATGTAATCGTAGTCCCGCTGCACCATGGCCTCGCCGATTTCGGGGAAGTGTTCCAGCACGGCCATGTTCAGGGACACGCAGCACTTGATCCCGTACTTGTCCAGTGGCTCTAGCATCCGCCAGAAGCCCACTCGGTTGCCGTAGTCGCGGTAGGAGTACTGCTGCACGTCCGGGTAGGGAGTACGGGGCCACGGGTTGCGGGCTCCCTCGTTCTCCGGCATGTACTCGTAGTGCTCCACGTTGGGCGAAATCCAGAGTGCCACGCGGGCATCGTTGGGCCACTTGATGACGGGCCGGTCGATGATGGGCAGGTAGTCCACCCGGTTCGGGGGCAGCGGCATTTCATTGCCTCCTTGTTCGATCCTGGTCGATGCGTAATTGAGCGGGTCCCATATCGGCCCGCATCCTATCTCCAGTCGTGCTGGGGTCGCCAGCCAAGCATTCGCTGTACCTTGGCTGTGCTGATCACGCTGGCTGTTCCCTCCAGTCCTTCCCGTATCTCCACGCGGTCGCCGAAGTTGTTCCTGACGATGTCGATGGTGGGTTCCGCGAAGCGGCTGGAAGGCTGGGCGAGCATGAAGGCTTCGTACTCGTCTATCTCCACGTCAAGAGCCAGCACCTGCGCGGTTGCCACGTCCCGGGCGTCGGCGTAAGCCCACATCACCAGAGTCAGCGGATTCTCCGGCGTGGGAGCCTGCCAGGGAAACTCCGCCACCACCTCCGGAGGAGGCACGTTTGTGAACCGCAGGCTGACGACCGTGGTGTTGGAGCTGCGGGCGATCATCCTGCCGATGTCCTCGCCCACCTGCTTGGTCAGCCCGTAGGGCTCGAAGGGCATCATGGGATGTTCCTCGTCCAGCGGCAGATACCGGGGAACGAAGGCGTTCCCGTCGTGCGCCCAGCCCATGCCGAAGGCGCTGGACGAGAATACCACGCGCCGCAGGCCCAGTTCCGCCGCGGACATCATGACGTTGAAGTCGGCGGCCACGTTATTCTCGAAGATGACCCTTGGCTCCGCTCGCGACGGGCCGGGTATCGCGCCCATGTGGATGACCGCCTCGGCGCCCTTGAGAACTTCATGCACCGACTCGGAATTGCCGAGGTCGCAGCGCACGAACTCCGCCGGAAGGTCGTCGGCCTCCACCTGGTCCGTTGCCCTTACTTCGCGGCCCTCGTCGGCCAGAAGCTGCACCACCCTGCGTCCCAGCCTTCCTGCCGCTCCGGTGACTACTATCATCTGGTCCTCCAGGTGGATTCTTTCTTGGTGGGGAGACCTGCAACAGTAGAGTTCACCCCCACCCTAGCCCTCCCGCTGAGGGAGAAGGGACTTATCTCAAACCCATTCATGAGCGGTCGAGGCCGTGGATGCCGCGATAGTCGCTGGTTGGGGGTGAATGCCAGCCTTCCAGCAGTTCTTGATCAGGTTGATAGACCTCGACGCCTAGCGGGTGGCAGGTGTCGATGGGATCCCGGGCGTCGTCGCCCCACATCTGGACGGACAGGTCCCCGCCCGGACAGGTGGATATGGCGCAGAGGAGGTCTATCTCGGCGAAAAACTCGAAGTAGTCGCCCTGCTTCGCCGGGGAGGGCTTCACGAAGTACCGGTCGTCCTTGGTGAGTCCGGTCACCTGGAAGATGTTGAGGACGTCGTGCACGTCGCTCTCGTCCAGGTGGTAGGGAGCGATGGCCCGCACCAGGTTCGAGTGGCAGCAGTAGTCGAAGTCCTCGCCGTTCAGCATCTTGTGGACATACGGGTCGCAACGAGTGCCCAGCAGGTCGTGGCACCCGGCGCCGTCCTCGTCCAGCGGGTAGCCCACGGTGTCGCCGGTGATGGTGAGCATGGGCCGCAGGTAGGGCAGGCACGACCACAGGCGGTCAAAGGTGGTGACGTGGGCCCGGTGCAACTGCTTGGTGCGGGCTGCCCAGAACCGCTCCCGCGGGTTGTTAAGGTTCCAGGCGTTGAAGTCGGCCACCTGTGCGCCTTCCACAACGACGATGCGGCAGATCTGCCCGGCCAGCACCGGCCAAGCCTGACCGGAACGGGGCGGTATCACGGATTTATCTACCGGCGTGCGGCGTTCCGTTTCCTGCCCCAAGCGGCCGTAGAATTCCTGGTCCACGTCGATGGGGCTGCCCGGTCTGGGCAGGTAGATCACCCTGGGTTCCGGCATGGCCCCTCCTCTGGCGTCTGGGACTTCGTTTTTCTCCGCTTCAATTGTGAATCCACCCTCCCGCCTTAGCGGGAACTACGGTTGCGCTCTTCCGGAGCATTAGGCGACTCGTCCATGGGTCTAGCCCAGGGAGTTGGGATTGACCGGAGTGGGCATGGCCTGGATCTCGGGGAGGACCTTTTCCGCGAAGAGCTTGAGGCTCTTCTCGGCCTTGTCCCTCGGCATCCCGCCGTAGAACATGTGGATCACGACCTTCTCGAGGCTGATGGTCCACTGGAGCGCCTTTATTTTCTCGATGATCTCATCGGGAGTGCCGATAGGCTGGGTGGCCCGGCGGGCGGCGAAGCTGGCGTCGGCGGTACCGATGTCGGCGGTCTGGCGTACGAGGTACTCCTCGTAGCCGGCGATGCCGTTGTAGCCCGGATTGTTCCACTCGAAGTAGTGGTGCTGGGCCGCGGTCAGCTGGTTGTGGAAGTAGGTCCAGCCCTCTTCGGCCTCCTCCGATGTCTCGGCGCAGTACATCCAGAGCAGCGTGGTTGGCTGGTCCGGCGGAAGGCTGAGTTCCTTGCGGATGGCGTTGAATCGCCTCACCTTGTCGGTCATCACCTTTACGTCGTCGCCGGCGACGAACATCTGGCCGAGGCCGTTCTCGGCAGCCATCCGGGCGGACGCCTCAGTGGTGAAGGCAACCTTGATGTCCTTGGTCAGTTCGCCCTTGTGGCGGGCCTGGGGCCGGATGGTAGTGGGCGGGATGTCGTAGACCTCGCCCTTGAACTCGAAGCGCTCGGAGCCGTCGGCAGCCTTGATGGCGTTGATGACATCGTAGAAGTACTTGTGCGACTGCTCGATGGGGTAACCCAATGAGGCGTACTCGTGGGGAGCGATGCCGCGGCCAATCCCCAGGTGCAGGCGCCTGCCCTGCAGCAGGATGTCCAGCATGGAGATCTCGGACGCCAGCCGGACGGGATTCCACCATGGGGCGACTATGACGGCGGTGCCCACGTCGACGCGGCGGGTACGGCCCGCCCAGAAGGCCAGGTATTGCAGGGGGTTGGGCTGCATCGAATAGGCGGAACCATAGTGCTCGGTGGCCCAGATCGAGTCGAACCCCAGCGGCTCGACCAGGTTCCCCATGTGGAGGGTGTCCTCCAGGTTCTTGTAGTCCGGCACGTCCGGCGGGCGGTCGTAGTCCTCCGCCATGAGCCTGGGCCAGTCGCCCTGGTTGTAGCCGGTTACCATCACTCCGCAGTGCATCCCTCAGTTCCTCCTCGCGACCGACCCGCTCACCTAAAGACGCTGGGTGATCGCCCGTACGACAAATCGACGCTTCAGTATAACCGCTCTCCTGCACGATTACGGAGGCCGGGAAGCCGCACACTTCGCGGCTTGCCGACAAGACAGGGTCTGACTCCGCAGAGCAAGAGCCACATCGACATTGACCCGGCCCTGGAACAGCTGGCAGGTGAGACGGAGGGCAGTGAGAGCAGTCCTGGAACGCACGCTATTCCAGCGTGGCGAGCTTATCCTGTAGAGCAGTCTCGAAACTGTCTCGAGAAATTGTCCTAGCGGCCAGCAGCTTGTCCGAGGAGGTTTCCAGTGTCAGAACCTCCCAATGCCCCCGCGACGATCCAAAAGTTCCTTCTTCAGCGTTCCAGGATAACTCTGGCACGAGCCAAATGATGTCTCCGTCGTTGATGTCACGGGTCGGACTGGCGCTGGGACCACCTATTGAGTTAAAGAAGGGCTTATCAACCGCCACCGCCATCTTTGAATTCCATCGCCTGACCGTTGGGACCTTCACTTGTAGCTGCGGCATCAGACGCTTGGCGCTGGATGAACGCCAATCGGGGCGACGCGTCCGGTCAGGGTAAGGCGGGATTGGGTCATTGTCATTGGCGAGGACATCGAACTGGCTGGATATTCCTGGACCCGAAAAATAGACCGCCTGAATTTCGAGGCCATACCATTCCAGGCGCTGGTTTTCCGTTCTGGCAACTACCAGATCAATCTTTCCTGCTGGCTTGTCGGTGGTGGCGCTCTGCATGAAGGGAATTTCCCGGGCGACCATTGCTTGGCCGAGGGGAAATCCAACAACCTCGGATAGCCAGCGCACTGGCAGGGTATTTTGCTCGAAGCGGGAAGGACACGTAATCACGGGCGAATCCAGAGCTGAGCTTACGCGCCCGTTTTCCCCTTCATCGTAGAGCTGAATTGAGCGGACTCCTTCAGGCTTGGAACAAGTGGGCTGTCCCTGCTTAAACGGGCACGGCAATGGTCGTTCTTTGCCTGAAGCCGAAGCAGCCATAGCCATTCTCTCTTGGGCAGAAAGAGCTGTCAGAGGCTTACCGAACCATTCTGCGATACCGTAACGCGGCATATTGAAGTCAACTGTATTGGTTGCGAGCGCCTGAGAACACCGGCCTGCGAGTAATCAGCAATTCCCAAATCTGGGCATGGTGCGTGTTCTTCATGTTGACCCGCTCGACGTGGAAGCCATGTCTTCGGGCCAAATCGATAATTTCAGGAGATTGATCATAGGTCATGAGAAAGTCTACTTCAGACTGAGCCAGGCGGGTGAAAATGCCCTGATGGTCTACTTGGTTATGGTTGTACAAACGCTTGCCTGCCGCCTTGCCGGCCGCGGTGTATGGCGGGTCAAGAAAGATGGCGGTGCGCAGGGGCGAGTCTTCGGTGAATTGTCCCAGCAGTTCCAGACCGTCGGTTTCACGGAATTCGACACGATCGGAACAGTTTGCTATTGCCCGAAGACGGTTTGAGATGGTGTCAGGGTACCATCGGGAGGTCACGCCCTTCCCTGATTCGCCTACCCGTGTCAGGGATGCGCCGTTGGCAAGGATTCCGCCTCGTCTCGTGCGATTGAGCACCAGGGTCCTGAACCCTCGAGCAACCACGCCTTCGGGCGTGCTATCGTTCAGGTATGCCACGTTTTCCCTAGTAGGGTAGAAGGTCTGAACGCATCCTATGAGTTCCTCGCTATGATGCAGAGCCGCCTGCCAAAAGGCCGCCACGTCAGGGTCAATTTCCGACATCAAGCATCGTTCGGCCAGTCCTTCCATAATGGCTGTGAGCGATACGATTGCGCCGCCTGCGAACGGCTCCACCAGAAGGTCCGGCTTGGTGTCCATTCCGGAAAACCATGCCCGGAGGTGAGGGATCAGCCAGGTCTTGCCTCCGGGGTAGCGCAGAGGGCTCCGTTGCGGAACAGTAGCTACGTTAACGGCAGGGATTGGCGATATTGGTATACCGTCAAGGCGGTAATCCAGCTCAACAAGGGTATGCTTCAATGACTCGTTCATTAGGCTTATGCTAAAGCACCTTTCAGGTCGCCCGGAGACTGTGTCAGGAAGATACGATGCTGCCGTCCCGGCCCGCAACGAGCCAGCGTCACCAATTTTCCGGGCAGCGGTGGAGTGCTTGAGCGGCAATAATGCCGACCCCTTGCGGTCTGGGCTATTATAACCCTTGATTTATACACCCTTGATTTATACCCGGTGGTTGCATCACCTTGGGACCGGTCCGACAAGCTCACCATGAAGAAATGAAAATCGCCCGCTGAGAATTCAAGGAAGACCACTGAAAGACTACCGGAGGACAACAGATGCCTGATCTGAACGACTTGCTGGACCAGGTTGACGAGATGCGCGACGAGATCGTTGCGCTGGAACAGGACATGATCCGCATACCCACGGTCAACACCGGCTTCATGCCCACCGGCAACGAGACGGAACTGTGCCGGTATATCGAGCGATGGCTTGCCGAAGACGGCATCGACAGCGAGACCATCGAGTCCGCCCCCGGCCGGGGCAACATCATCGCGCGGCTGGAGGGCAGCTCTGGACAGGCCGGGCTGATGTTCATGTCGCACCTTGACGTGGTGCCGGTGGAGGAAGAAGAGAAGTGGCGGTTTCCTCCCTTCAGCGCCACGGTGGCCGATGGCCGGGTGTTCGGGCGCGGCGCGACGGACTGCAAGGCCCTGCTGACCTGCCAGATGATCGCCATGCGCATCCTCAAGCGAAACGGGGTCCAGCTAAAGGACAGCCTGATCCTGGCATCCTGCGCCGACGAGGAACACGGCGGCCGCTACGGGTTCGGCTGGATGGCCGACAATCACCCGGAGAAGCTGGCGGCCCCGATGGCGGTGAACGAAGGCGGCGGATACCCCATCGAGGCGGCGGGAAATCTCACCTACCTCCTGGGGGTGGGCGAGAAGGGCCGTCTGCAACTGGAGATCGACGTGCGCGGGTCCAGCGCACACGCGTCGACGCCCTGGCAGGGCAACAATGCCTTCTTCGGGCTGTCGGAGGTGGTGAAGCGGATCGAGGCCTACGAGGCGGAACGGGACACCTCAACCAGCCTTTTCCAGCACCTGTCGGTCTTCGCCATCGAGGACCGGCCTGAGCCAACGAACATCGACCAGATCATCGCCGACACCGAGGACAAGAACCCCCGCTTCGCCTCCATCATGCGGGCGCTGTCCCGAATGACCATCACGCCCACCATGATTTCGGGCGGCATCAAGTCCAACAGCGTCCCGGAGTCCGTCCGGCTGACCTGCGACGTGCGGACGCTTCCGCACCAGGACGAGGCCTACGTGCGGCAAGAGCTGGAGAAGATCCTCGAGGGGATACCAGGGGTGGAGATCGACATCGACTACATGTCGATCCCCAACGCCTCTCCCTTCGAGACGGAGCTTGCCGAGCGAATCAAGATCAGCACCGCCAGAGCCTTCGGGCGGGACGACATCCAGTGGGTGCCCTCGCTGAGCACGGGGTTCACCGACTCCCGCTTCACCCGCAATCTGGGCACCACCACCTACGGCATGGTCGGCTCCCACCCGGACGACGACCCGATGCTGGCCAACATCCACGGCACCAACGAGTCGGTGGGCATCCAGAGCCTGGTGAGCGGGTCTCGTATCATGCTGGCCCTGGCCTACGACATACTCGCTGAAAAATAGGCCCCGGCACGTCCTGATCCCGATAGTTATTCCATAGACAGCGATTGGGACACCCAACTTTGAAAATCCCCTCCCCCTCAGGGGGCTAGGGTGGGGGTGAGCTCGTAGCCCCCAGTAAGCCACAAGGAGGCCTCTTTTCCATGAAGTTCGCCCTTTTTCTGCTGGGTTCGTGGACGGAGCCGGAGACCAGCGCCCAGAGCCGTATCTTCGCCGAAATGCTGGAGCAGGCGGAGTACGCCGAGGAGTTGGGATTTGATTCCGTCTGGATTGCGGAGCACCACTCCAGCCGGTACGGTATCTGCCCGTCCCTGATGCCGCTGCTCAGCCACATTGCCGCCCGTACTAAGAAGATACGAATCGGCGCCGGGGTCAGCGTGCTGCCGCTCCGGGAACCCATCTCCTTGGCCGAAGAAAGCGCCATGCTGGACGTGCTCAGCAACGGTAGGCTGGACTTCGGCGTCGGGCGTGGGTCGGCGGACTATGAGTACGGCAACTTCAACATCGACTTCGACACCCGGGACGTGCGAACCCAGGAGGCCCTGGACGTCATTCTCGGTCTATGGACCCAGGACGACTTCGCCTACCAGGGCGAGTTCTACCAGGTGAAGGACCTGACCATCGCCCCCAAGCCGGTGCAGCAGCCCCATCCGCCGGTCTTCATGGCCGTATCCCGCACACCCGCCAGCGTGGACGTGGCTGTGGAACGGGACCTGCCCATACTGACCAGTTTCTCCACACCGGAGGTCGATAACCTGGGCCTGTTCTCCCTGTACGCGGAACGCTGCGCCGCTGCGGGAAAGGAACTGCCCGTGGAGGACATGCCCTACTTCCGGTTCGTGCACCTGGAGGAGGACGAGGCTTCGGCCCGGGAGTACCCACGCCAGTCCATGACCTGGGTGCGGGACTTGGGGGGATACCGGCGCACCCTGACCCATGGCGACGAGATCAACGTGGACCTGGACCACTGGCGGCGGGTTCGCACGGTCGAGCCGGCCAGCTACGAGTCGGAGCTGGAGTCCGCCTACTTCGGCACCCCGGAGCAGTGTGTACAGCGGATCACGAGGCTGCGGGACGACCACAACATCGGGTACTTCGGCGCCAGCATGTCCTTCGGGCACATGGAACACTCTAGGGTCATGCGCTCCATGGATCTCTTCGCCAAGGAAGTGATGCCCAAATTCCGCGAATAGGGTGCGGGCGCAGACTCGCAAGCAGGGAATAGCACAATGACAGGCGATTCAAGGTGGACTCCTGAACTGAGCCGTCGCTGGGACGAGGGCATTGTTCTCTACCCGGACCCGGCGGTGGAGGTGCTTGGCCCACGCTTCCTGGCCTACCGGATCGGGAACACCGCCGTGGAGCGGCTGTTTACGGGCGCTCGCTGGGCGGAAGGCCCGGTATGGTTTGGCGATTCCAGGTCGCTGGTGTTCAGCGACATTCCTAACAACCGTATGCTGCGGTACTGCGAGGCCACCAACGAGGTCACCTTGTTTCGCGCGCCCTCAAACTACAGCAACGGCAACACCCGCGACCGTCAGGGTCGCCTGGTCACCTGCGAGCACCTGACCCGCCGGGTCACCCGTACCGAGTACGACGGAACGATTACCGTTTTGATGGACAACTTCGAGGGCAAACCGCTGAACGCGCCTAACGACGTGGTGGTCCATTCCGACGGAGCCGTGTGGTTTACCGACCCCGGCTACGGAATCCTGGTCGGCTATGAGGGCGAGAGGGCCGAACCCGAACTGCCCACGCGAGTCTACCGGCTGGACACCTCGACCGGAGTGGCCACCGTGGTAGCCGACGACCTGGCCAAGCCCAACGGTCTGTGCTTTTCCCCGGACGAATCCCGGCTGTACATCTCCGACAGCGCCATCAGCCACGACCCCGACGGACCAGGACACATCCGGGCCTTCGAGGTGGTGGACGGTCGGAAGCTCCGCGGCGGCCGGGTTTTTGCCGATATGGCTCCCGGCTTTGCCGACGGGATGCGGACGGACCGCGACGGCAACCTGTGGTCCAGCGTTGGCTGGGCCGGGCCCGGCACGGACGGGGTGCACTGCCGGACGCCGGACGGGGAGCTGATCGGCCGGATTATTCTCCCGGAGCCCTGCGCGAACCTGTGCTTCGGTGGCGTCAGGAAGAACCGCCTGTTCATGACGTGCAGCCAGTCCCTGTATTCCCTGTACGTGGAGGCCACCGGCAGCCAGAGGCCCTGAAAACTGCCCCGGAAGTCCCCTCTCCCTTGAGGGGGAGGGTTAGGTTGGGGGTGAAATGGCAGTTCAGAGCGGTCGGGATTGATGGATTGCGAAAGGGAGGATGCCTATAGATTTCGGTAATGGGTGAAGTTAACCGCTCGCTCCTCTCCAGATTCCAAGCCAGCCAGGTACAAGCCGAAATCCACCGTCAAGACCGGAGTCTCCTTCGTGGCAAGTTCAAGCAGGGCGGCATCTGCGAGGCCCAACCTCTGGTACTTGGAGTTGGACGAGACATCAACACTGGCAACTACAATTTCGCTGCTATTGTGGATGAGGTGATGCAATCGAATCATCAGGAGTGATCGCTCAGGCTCACGGTGCTGCCCGAGAAGGTTGGATGTCTCGGTGAGGGTATTGGGCGTTACGTACAGCCGGTCCGCGTTTTCGAGAAGTTCGAGCAATATATCGAAATCCTCTTCGGAATAGTGTTCCAAGCGTCGATGTTTGGGGATCAATTCCCTGCTTTCACTGCCCACAACCAGCAGCACCAACAGGTTAGCGTCGAGAAAGTACCCGTCCAATACTCTACTTCACTCGGCGTCCTGCAGAATCCGGTCTTTGATCGACTCAACCTTGCTGCTCTGGTTGTCTATGCGCAAGACTTTGAACGAGCGCCTCAACCCTCTCTGTCCAAGGGTGATGGTGGCCAAACCTCCCTGGTCCCAAGGCCTGGAGAACCCGACTGTTACCACCCAGTGGCGACCATCGGCTGCGAGTTCAATCTCTTCCAGGCCGAGGTTGCCAATACCCTCCTCAGCAAAGAGATCGGCGACATATTCCTTGGCCAACTTGGCCGCCTCTTTTACGTCCACTACAATCTCCCCATTATTCTTTGGGCCAGTTTATCCTAGCACAGGGATCGTGGAAAAACGGAAGGCTTCCAAACTACCTGCTATAACCTGGAGCATGATATGAGAATACCAATTACGATGTGCCACGGTATCCGTCCAATTGCCGCCGGCGCCCTCAGCAAGCCGCTGACGGAGGAGCGGTTCGACGCGCTGATGGGGATTGCGGCGGAGATGGGGTTCCAGTCCATCAACTACGATCAGTTGGCAGCATGGCGCGAGGGAACGGGGTCGCTGCCGGAGCGGCCGATCATGATTGATTTCGACCACCCCGTCGTCTCCATGCGGCGGGAGGTGTTCCAGACCCTGGAAAAGTATGGTTTCAAGGGCAACCTGTTCATCTACACCTCACCCTACGATCCCGACTACCCACGCCCGCTGGCGTTGGCTCAGGCGCCGGAGCACATGCCTTGGTCGGAGGTACGGGAACTCCGGGAATTGGGCTGGCACATCGGCGCCCACACCGTCAGCCATCCCAACCTGTCCAATCTGGCCGCAGAGGATACAGACGGCAAAGTGATACGGGAGGAGCTGGACCGGTGCAACCGGGTCATCGAGGAGAACATGGGCTTCGTGCCGCAGGACTTCGCCTTCACCGGCACCAGCTGGAGCAGCGCCGCCGAGGCAGAGGTCAGGAAACGGTACCGATTCGGACGATTATGGATAGTGGGGTCGGAATACGAGGCCGACGGTAGACCCATCCGTTATGCTGAACTCGCCGGGTCGTCTGAACCCGACGAGGCCGATGGCGGCCCGCCCAACAGCACCAGGTACATCACCGAGCACACCGACCCGCACCGGCTGCCGTCGATGGAATTGCAGGCCCTCATCAACGATCCCGTCGCCTTCCGCTCGTATCTGGAGGGTGCGCTGGAGGGTTAGCGGCTGGTGCCTAGGCGGCCCCGTGTCGCGAGGTTGATACGAGGGGGGTGTCTCAAAGCTTGTACTGGTGCTTTGGACGAGTTTCCACCCTACTTCTTCACCCCCACCCTAAACCCTCCCCCTCAGGGGGAGGGGACTTTTGCGATAGTTTCTTGACAATGGGGCCGCGCCGCGTTATGGCATGGTTGCTGAGGCTCGCAGGATATTAGTCCCGAACCCTGACGAGCTTCTGCATGGAGCGGAGCTCGCGGGGCGGGTCCATGTGTCGGCCGTAGTCGGTCCAGGCAACCTCGGCCACGTACACGTCGCCCTTCGAGTCGACGGCTATGCCGTGCGGGGAGTAGAACCGCCCCGACTGGTCGCCGTAGCTCTCCCGGCCGACCCGGGCCAGCACCTTGCCCTTGGTGTTCATCACTGTCACCCGGGGGCCGAGGTCGGTGCCGATGTCGTTGGTGGCGATGCCGCAGAAGTACTCGCCGATGTAAAGCAGCTCCTCCCCGGACCGGTCGTCGATGCAGATGGCCGCGGCGCGCGACAGATTTCCCCACTGGGTCTCGTATTTACCAGCGGAACTGAATACCTGGATGCGGTGGTTCTCCCGGTCAGCGATGTATACCCAGCCGTCGTTGTCGACCTCGACGTTATGGACGATGTTGAACTGGCCGTCGCCGGTGCCGGACTCTCCCCAGGAGAACAGCAATTTTCCGTCCGGGGTGTACTTGTGCACCCTGGCGTTTGAGTAGCCGTCGGCCACGTAGAACTCCCCGGTGCGCTTGTCGAAGGCCACGTGGGCCGGAACGCTGAACGGATCCCCGCTCATCTTCGGGCTTGGCTTGTGAGGCGTGCCCAGGGTCATCAGCAGCTTGCCTTCGGGCGTGAAATGCCGCACCGTGCTGTCGCCGTTGTCTACGCAGAAGAGCGTGTCGTCCGGGGCAACGGTCACGCCATGCGGGTTGGCGAACACCCCCTCGCCCCAGGTCCGCAGCAGGTTGCCCTCGGTGTTGAACACGAGCATCGGTATGGGGCCACGGTTGAAGACATACACCTGGTCTTTGGAGTCCACCGCTGCCGCCGTGCCTTCCTGGTAGACCACGCCTTCGGGGAGTTCACCCCAGTTCCGGCCCGAGACCTGGTAGTGAAAGCCGTTCTCGCCAATCACCACCGGCCCGCCCTCATCGCCCTCGGCGCCGTGTCCCTCAGTGCGCAGGCCATACTCCCAGTCCTGTTCCTTGTCGACCATCTCGCTGACCTCCTCGTTGCTGCTTTCGCTTACATCGCCTTGCCGGGCAATATATCACGCGCCGACTTCGACAAGTGCGACCAACGGCCTGCCGGCTTTGATGGCGCTTCAACCGCACCAATCTCTTACAGTGGTAATATTGCCCTGACCATTGGCCCTAACTGATGCTGGTGACGAGGACTATACGGCTGAGACGCTGGTCCCGCAGGCAGGCAGGATCGTAAAGTGATAGGAGCCAGGCTGGACACCTGATCCGCGGCCCCACAGACAAGAATCCCCGGACATCGGCCATTGAGGAGGTCAGGCGCATGTCGGACATGGAAATTGCCACCCTTTCCGGCGACTTCAGGATCATCGGCAAGGCAGAGGTGGACGACTTCAGGGGCAGCCTGCACGGCGAGTCGCTGCGGTCCGGTGACGCGGGGTACGACAGCGCCCGCTTGGTCTGGAACGCGGTGGTCGACAAGCGGCCCGCGCTGATCGCCCGGTGCAGCGGCACTGCCGACGTGATCAACTGCGTCAACTTCGCCCGGGAGAACAACCTGCTGGTCTCGGTACGTGGCGGCGGACACAACTTTCCCGGCAACAGCGTCTGCAACGACGGGCTGATGATCGACCTGTCCCGGATGACCGGTGTGCGGGTCGATCCGGCTGCCAGCACCGTCCGCGCCCAAGGCGGCACGAAGTGGGGCGCCTTCGACCACGAGACCCAGGCCTTCGGGTTGGCCGCGCCCGGCGGTACTGACGTGGACACCGGCATCGCCGGCCTCACGCTGGGCGGCGGGATCGGCTGGCTGTCCGGCAGCTACGGCCTCAGTTGCGACAACCTCGTATCGGCCGATGTGGTCACCGCCGACGGGCGGGCCGTCACCGCCAGCGTCGAGGACAACCCCGACCTGTTCTGGGGCCTCCGGGGCGGCGGAGGAAACTTCGGCGTCGTTACCTCCCTCGAGTACCGGCTGCATCCCGTGGGGCCAGAGGTGCTGGCGGGCTGGCTGGTCTTTCCGATCGACACGGTCAGGGAGTTTTTTGCTAGGGTCAACGACTTCACCGACACGATGCCCGACGAGATGAATCTGATAACCTTCCTGCACACCTTGCCGGATGGCGGCGGAAAGGCGTGCAGCATCCTGCTCTGCTACCACGGCGACATCGAAGAGGGCGAGCGTTCGCTCAAACCCCTCCGGGAGTTCGGCCCGCCGCTGGTCGATGACGTGCGGCCCATGAGCTACACCGACGCGCAGAAGCTGGCGGTAGCCCCACCGGGGCGCCAGAACTACCTGAAGTCCCATTTCGTGAGACAAGTCGGCGATGATATTGTCAACATCGCCATCGACTTCTTCGACCGGGCGACCTCGCCCCTTTCGTCCGTCCTGTTCCAGTACATGGGTAACGCCGCACAGAGGGTGCCCACCGGCGACACAGCGTTCGGCCACCGGAACGCCCTGTGCGAGTGGGCCACAAACGCCGTGTTCATGGACCCGGGGGAGTCGGAAATCCACATCCGCTGGGCTCGCGAGTTTGCCTCGGCGGTATCGCCCTACTCGTTGGGTGAATACATCAACCAGGTGGGTACCGAGGCCGATTCAGGCGAGGAAGCGATACAGGCGGCCTTCGGAGACAACTTCCAGAGGCTGGCCGACCTCAAGCGGAAGTACGACCCCTCCAACCTGTTCAGCCACAACCAGAACATCAGGCCACGACTCTGACCTCCAGAAGAGCCGACTCCACTGTGAGCAGTTTGCGCCGGAATCATCCACGAAGAGAGGTGCCGCTATGGCGGAGAATCCGCAGAGCATCGTACAGGAAGCTATCGACGTCGCCATCGGAGAACGGGGCGAGATCGGAGTCCAGGTCGCAGCATACCTGGACAGCGAGCTGGTAATCGACCAATGGGGTGGCCTTGCTGACGAGACCACCGGGCGGGACGTCGACGGGGACACCCTCTTCCCAGTATTTTCCAACATCAAGGCAATGACCGCGACTGCCCTGCATATACAGGTCGAGCGGGGCCTGGTGGACTACTACCAGCCAGTGGCGAAGTACTGGCCGGAATTCGGCAAATACGGCAAGGACAAGGGCACGGTGTTCGACGCGCTGACCCATCGCATAGGCGTACCGCTGATGCCGGTGGGAGTCACCCCCGAACTGATGTGCGACTGGGACTGGATGGTAGGGCAGATCGCGGAGATGCACCCACTGTTCGAGCCGGGAACGCGCAGCGGTTACATGGCCTACACCTTCGGCTGGGTGGTCGGTGAGATCGTTCGCCGCACTGACCCGAAGCAGCGGCCCTTCGGCCAGTTTCTCCAGGACGAGATATGCCGGCCACTGAGCATCACCGGCCTGTGGGCCGGGATCCCGGACGAAGTCGAGCCCAGGGTGGTGAAGCTCACCAACATGCCGGAACTGCCTCCCGGCGCTCCAGGGCTGCCCCCGGACTCGCTGCGCCCCAGGGCCACGCCGCCGAACGTTGCGACCACGCAGGAGGTTTTCGGCCGCCCGGACGTGCGGCGGGCCTGCATCCCCGGTGCCCAAGGGATCATGAACGCCCGGAGCCAGGCGCGTTTCTACGCCATGCTGGCCAACGGCGGCGAGCTGGACGGCGTGCGGCTGCTGTCGGAACACCGCGTGCGCACCTTCCACGTACCCCGGCCTCCCAGCGACTACGACATGGTCAGTGGAACACCCCACCACGGCACCATCGGGGGATTCCATTTTGCGGGTAGCCCCGGCATGGGAGCTATGGGAAGCAACCCCTTGGCCTTCGGGCACAACGGCGCCGGAGGCTCGCTGGGCTGGGCCGACCCGACTCACCGTCTGGCCGTCGCCATCCAGCACAACCGCATGGTGCCCCACGGCCCGCCCGAGGAAAGCCCTCTGACTCCGATTGGCACGGCGGTCCGAAAGGCCCTCGGGATTCCCGACTAGCCCTCCCCTGATCCGAGAAGCCTGTGGGACAAATCCCCTCTCCCTCCGGGAGTGAGGGCGTCTCTACTTGGCTTTAGTTCGGACGGTTCCACGGATGTCAGTCACGTGAATTTATAATCGAGAACGTAGGAATGCTCACCCTCATCGTTCTCGATTTCAAGCGTTCCCGAGATGCCGGTCAACTCTCCGGTGCCCGAGTCCGGCACGATTGTAACCGTCAGTTGGGCGTCACCCCTGTTCATAGTGCCGCTGTGCTGGAGCACAAACGAGCCTGACTTCCCGTCTACGGAGCCGGTGAAGTGTTCGATGGCCACGTAGCCCGCCGAGCCTGGCGTGCTGGTGAAGGCCGCGATCATCTGCACATCCGAGCTGCCGGTCATCCCGCCGGAGAACTGCTTGTAGGCCGCATTGCGGTTCAGCGTGAGTCCGTCCTGCTCCAGGAACGGCGGCTCGGGCTCCATGTTCACCTCAAATGGTCCACGAACAATAGGCATCACTAGCTCCAACGCCAAGAGTTGTCAAGTTTCAGTCCAGCCGCCGGATGCGGGGCAGGGCGACAGCGGCGACGGCGCTGATGACTGCAAGAGCCGCGCCGTTGATCAGCAGCGCCCGCGGCGCGCCCACGGCCCCGGCCAGACCTCCAACGCCGACGTGGCCAACGGGTGCGAAGCCAATGCTGAGCACCCAGGAGCCCATCGCCCGGCCACGCTCCTCATCCGCCACCAGTTCCTGCATCAGCGTCTTGTACAGGGTGTCCACGGCCATGGCGCAGGCATTTACGAACAGCAGCACGCCGAGGAAGGAGTAGATGTTGCCGGACAGCGAGAAGGCCATCAGCCCTCCGCCGAAACCGATGGCGGTGGCGAACATCATCAGTCCCTTCTTCCTCAGGCTGCCTAGCCCGGCAAGTATCCACAGGCCCAGCAGCCCCCCGGCCTGCCGGCCCGCCGTCATGATCCCCAGGCCGGTGGGCCCCACATTGATCACCTCCTTGGCGAACACCGGCAGCAGCGTCATGTGAGTGAAGCCCAGAATCTCGGTGGCCGCCGTCAGGAACATCAGCACCAGCAGCAGGCGGTAGCTGCGCAGCAGGCGGATGTAGCCTGCCAGGTTACGGAGCACCGATGCAGCCGCAGGCCGCTCCGACCGTCCGGGGTTGGCGATGACCAGGGTTGTGAGCGCCGACAGCAGGTAGCAGATGGCGGCCACAGCAAACTGCCAGCCGGGGCCTGCCACCTCGATCAGCGCCCCGGAGGCCAGCGACCCTGCGATGCCGCCGCCCTGCATGGCCATTGCGCCGAGGGCCAATCCGTTCAGGGCAAGGTCCGGCCCCACGATGTCGTAGGTGTAGGTCTGTCGCACGGTGAGAACGAAAGCGAAGGTGCTGCCCAAGGCCAGTACCAGCAGGATCACGACCCACACGTTGGCCAACCCGCCGATGAGCAGCACGGCCATGAGGACGGCGACGACCGATGCTCCGGCCGTGCCCAGGCCCAGCAGGCCGCGCCGTTCCCATCGATCGGCGATGGCCCCCGACAGCAGCCCGAAGAGGAAGAAGGGCAGCATCCGGGCCGCCGCGCCAACCCCCACCATCAGCTCGGAGCCGGTCAGCTCGAAGATCAGATAGCCGACCGACACCTGCTCCATCCCTGTGGCAAGGGAGTAGAGTACGGTGGAACCCCACAGCAGACGGAAGTCCCTGATACGGAGGGAAGCGGCCCAGCTCCAAAAACCGTTCACGGCGGTTGATGATACACCTGTTGGTCCCGTACTCCCTATTTGGCCTGAATCCCGGTTTGGACGCATTGGGAAAGCGGCCTTGCTCCGCAGTCCCATAGAGCAGGTCTTGTATCTGCATGATTCGTGGTTAGTGGTATGATTTGGCCGCACCTGCCCGATTGAGGAGGTATTGAAATGCCATTTGGAAATAACGACTGGCTGGCCCTGACCCAGGAAGAGCCCATAGAGCCTGAGATCCCCCTGTGTGATCCGCACCACCACTTCTGGGACCGGCGGATGATCAGCATCCCCTACCAGCGTTACCTGCTGCATGAGCTGATGGCCGACCTGGACTCCGGCCACAACGTGCGTTCCACGGTGTTCCTGGAAGCTCGGTCAATGTACCGCGCCTCGGGACCGGACGACCTGAAGTCCGTGGGCGAAGTGGAGTTCGTTCAGGGACTGGCCGCCGCCAGCGCCAGCGGCGTCTACGGCGAGGCCAGGGCCGCCGCAACCATCATCGGTGCTGCCGACCTGAAGCTGGGCGACGACGTGGCTCGGGTGCTGGAGGCACTGCAGGCCGCCAGCCCCAACCGTTTCAAGGGCATCCGCCACAATGTCACCTGGAGCCCGGACCCGGAGATCGACAACCGCGAGATGCCCGGCATCCTGGCCAACGAGTCATTCCGGGCCGGCGCGCGGGTGCTGGCCCGAATGGGCCTGTCGCTGGACATCATGCTGGCCTTCCCGCAAATGCAGGAGGTGGCGGACTTCGCCAGGGCCGTGCCCGAGGTGTCCATAATCCTGAACCATCTGGGCGGCGTCAGCCGGACGGGCATCTACGCAGGCAAGGACGATGAGATCATCCCGGCGTGGCGAGAAGGAATCGCCGCTGTGGCAGCGAACCCCAACGTCACCTGCAAGCTGGGCGGCATGGGAATGCCCCGCTGGGGCTTCGACTGGCCCTACCGGACCATTCCCATCGGCTCAGAGGAACTGGCGGAAGGCATGGCGCCCTGGATGAACTACGCCATCGAGCAGTTCGGCCCGGACCGCTGCATGTTCGAGAGCAACTTCCCGCCGGACAAGGTGTCGTTCTCCTACAACGTCATGTACAACGCGTTCAAGCGGCTCTCCGCCGGATACAGTCCCAGCGAACGAGCGGCCATGCTTCACGACACCGCAGTGCGCGTGTACCAAATCGAGACCTGAATCCCCCTCCCCATTCTTTAGAAACTATCTCAAGACGGATGAGTTGCATTGCTCAAATCGTCTCTGCCCTACGTTCTCACCCCCACCCTGACCCTCCCCCTCAGGGGGAGGGGACTATTCGGATAGTTGCGTTTTACCCCCTCCCAGCAGGGAAGGCCCTTTTATTCTCCCTTCCCTTGAGGGAGAGGGTTGGGATGAGGGTGAAATCACTGGCGTCAGCGACTCATCCCACTGCCGGGAGCATTCCATGAAGTACGACGTAATCATCATCGGCGCTGGGTCGGCGGGCTGCGTTCTGGCCAACCGGCTCTCGGAGGACCCGGGCCGCTCGGTGCTGCTCCTTGAGGCGGGGCCGGACTACACGCTGGACCAGCTACCCGACGAGCTGAAGCACGACATGAACCAGGCTGCATCCGAGGAGGGGGCGGCGCACAACTGGTCCTTCATCGGCCAGTCCACCCCGCAGCAGCCGGGGCCAATCCACGTGGCCCGGGGCAGGGTGACCGGGGGCAGCAGCGCCATCAACCATCAGATCGTGCTGCGCGGGATGCCCGAAGACTTCGATGCCTGGGCCGACGCCGGCAACGACGAGTGGAGCTACCAGAAGACGCTGCCCTACTTCCGTCGCCTGGAGACCGACGCAGACATCCGGGACGACTTCCACGGCTCGGACGGCCCGATTCCGGTGTGGCGCCACGCCCGGGAAGACTGGCTCCCGTTCCAGGCAGCCTTCTACCAGGCCTGCCGGGATGCAGGCTTTCCGGACGACCCGGACATGAACCACCCGGACGCCACCGGCGTGGGGCAGATGCCGCTGAACAACCCGGGCGGCGTGCGGATGAGCACGGCGATCACATACCTGGACGCCTGTCGGCACCGGCTCAACCTGACCATCCGGGCCAACGTCACAGTCCAGAAGATCCTGTTCGAGGGCGGTTCTACAAGCTCACCGCGAACGGCGGAGGCGATGCCGCGAGCGGTGGGGGTGGAGGTGGACAGCGGCGGCGAGAAGTATGTGGTGGAAGGCGAGGAAGTCATCCTCAGCGCCGGCGCCATAGCCTCGCCGCAGCTCCTGTTGCTGTCCGGCGTCGGGCCGTCCGAGGAATTGCGGCCGCTGGGAATCGAGCCGGTACGCGACCTGCCGGGCGTCGGACGGAGCCTGAAGAACCACCCGTCGGTGTCCATCGTGTACCGGTCCGACCCGTCGCATCACCTGGCGCCCGACGCGCCCCGCAACCAGGTGGGGCTACGTTTCACAGCGGCAGGCTCGTCCATGCGAAACGATATACAGGTGCAGCCAACCACTTCATATCCGGAAAGCAGGACCGCCCCGGACATCAGGATCGGCTGCCGACTGGAATACCCCTACAGCGAGGGATCTGTCACGCTGGCTTCATCGGACGTAAAGGAACAGCCGCACATGGACTTTCGGTTCCTGGCCGATCCGCGGGACCTGCCGCGATTCCGGGACGCGGTGAGGCGCACCGTCAGCATCTTCGAGCACCCTGCTTTCAACGGCCTTCTGGCGGAACGGCTCTCGCCGACGGATGAGGACCTGGTTAGCGAGGATGCGCTGGACGACTGGCTCCAGATGAACGCCGGCATCGCCGGGCACCAGTCGGTTACCTGCAAGATGGGGCCGGAATCCGACCTGTCGGCGGTGGTGGACCAGTTCTGCCGCGTGCACGGGCTGCAGGGCCTGCGGGTGATCGATGCGTCGGTGATGCCGGACATCGTGCGGGCCAACACCAACGCGACGGTGATCATGATCGCCGAGCGGGCTGCGGACTTCATCCGGGAGGGGCGGTAGGATTCGCCCCCACCCTCGCCCTAACCCTCTCCCGGAGGGAGAGGGAACCGTGCCTCGGGCACGTTAGCCGGTCGCCAGACTTTCGATGAAGTCGAGAGTCATTGCTGCGAGACGGTCGGGGATCTCCACCTTCATGTTGTGGCCAACGCCCTCGATGACCTTCAGGGTCGCCTTGGGGATTTCACGGGCCATCAGTTCCTGGGACTCCATAGGCGTGATGTCGTCCTGGGCGGCGGCGAGTATCAGGGTCGGAGCGGGAATGGCCGGCAGCAGCGGGGAAAGATCTTCCGCTAGCAGGCAGCGCTGAAGGCCCATCACGGCCGGAGCGGATGTCTTCGCTCCCTCGTCGGCGTACCACTCCATGACCTCGCGAGCGGTATTCGACCCGAACCTCTTGTCGGCGTCGGCGAGCAGCCAGGCGCGGGTACCCTCTTCCTCCAGGATTCGGCGCCAGCCGGAGGCGTTCACGCTGGCTCCCATCCGGGCCAGCCTTGGAGTGGAGGCCACGAGTGTCAGGCTGTGAAGGCGGTCGGGAAAGTCGTGGGCGAACTGGAGGCTGACAATACCACCGGCAGAGGCCCCGACGAGGTGCGTTTTCTCTATGCCCAAGCCGTCCATGACGCGGGCGATGTCGTCGGCAAGGCCGGGAAGAGAGAACTCCATGCCGGACGGCGGCGGTGTCCCGGCGTGGCCCCTCATATCGAAGCGGTACACCGGGTGCTGGCGGGCCAGCGTCGGCACCCATCCACGCCAGCGGTGCAGGTTGCCCCCGGCGGCGTGGTGCAGCAGCACCGATTCGGCCCCGAGCCAGGGGTCCGAGAAATCGTCCAGATGGTAGTGGAACGGAACGCCGTTCACGTCAAGAAATGGCATGTAATTACCGCCGGGGCCGGAGGGGCGGCCCGTGCTCAGAATTGGCTAGAGTTGCTCGTCCTTGGTTTGGGCATTGTGAATGCTCTTGAAGGGCCATCTACAGCGAGGATTCCACCCCCGCCCTAACCCTCCCCCTCAAGGGGGAGGGGACTTTTGGGACAGCCTCTTGGCTGGTTTGGCGTTAAGCGCCGTTTGGTCCGGGCAGCCTAGCCCCTGAAGTGGCTGGTTACCGGCTGGTGGCCTGCGTTTTCGGTGTAGGGTTCCTCACGGTAAAGGGCCAGGTCCTTCATCACCGGGATGTCCTGGATGGAGAAGAGCACAGCCTCTTTGCCGGAGTCGTTGGCGTGCTCGTGCCAGGCCCACGGCGGCACGACGAAGAAGTCGCCCTCGGTCCAGTCGAAGCGCTGGCCGTCGATGACGCTGTGGCCCTCGCCCTTGTACACCTGGTAGACGGCGCAACTGGTCTGGCGGTGGGCCTGGGTGTGGATGCCGGGGCGGATGAGCTGCGCCCAGCAGGTCATGGAGCGCAGCACCGGGCCGCCGGTGGCCGGGTCGCTGAACTCCATCGCCACGTCGTCGAAGGGGCTGGCATCCACCTCGGCCAGGCGCTGGAGGGCTTCCCATGTCCGGTCCCACTTGTAATGCCACAGGGGCGAATAGGGGGCGTTGGGGGTTTCCCATGCCGGGCGCAGCGCCCCGGAAGCGAACTTGCGCTCCGACTCGGCGACGCCGACGATGGGCTGCTGGTCCTCTGGATATGGCTCGTAGAAGTTGGCGCGAAGATACCGGACGAGGGGAACATCCAGCCCGTCGAGCCAGACCATCGGCTCCGTTCCCTCGTTGTTGTGGTCGTGCCAGGTCCACGAGGGGGTGAGGACGAGGTCGCCCGGCTCCATGTAACACTTGTCGCCTTCAACGGTGGTGTAGGCGCCCTGGCCTTTCAGCACCCAGCGAATGGCCGTTGGCGTGTGGCGATGGGCCGGGGCGTTCTCGCCGGGCAGAAGCAGTTGCAGCGCAGCGGTGATGGTGTGGGTGGTGCCGCGGTCGATGCCCGGCGTGGCCAGACGCAGCGTGCGCCGCTCCACGTCCCGGTCGGGGGTGACCAGCTCGCCGCTCTTCATCACCAGCGGCTCTACCTGGGACCAACGCCACAGGTAGGGTTCGATCTCCGGCATGGGCTGGCCCTCGCCCTGCATCCAGCCCGGCTTGATGCGTATGCTGTCGGCAGTGTCGTAGTACTCCCGCTCCGCTGTCGTGCTCACATTTTCAGGGATTGCCATGCGACGGCCTCCTGTGGATGAATCGGTCCAACTGTTGATTGGATTTTAGCTTTTCCACCGGAAAAGCACACTCCTGAAGGTCGCGAAGTTAGTGGCCGTAGGGTGATAGAATCTCGCGGGAATACTGAATTTGGGGGGAATCATGGCGCGAGTACCGATAGTCACCCGGGAGATGGTGCCCGAGGAATTCCGGGACGCATTCGACGAGCTTACGAAGGACACGGGAGGGACGATTGCCGGAGGGCCCATCTCCATCATCATCAACAGCCCCGAGTTGGCGCAACGGCGCGCCGGGCTGACCTCCTACCTGCGCTACGAAAGCACCTTTTCCAACCGCATCCGGGAGCTGGCCATACTGGCGACGGCCCGCAACTTCGACTGCCCGTATGTCTGGAACGCTCACGCTCCCGATGCCCGGAAGGCCGGAGTGAGTGACGAGCTGGTGGACGCCCTGCGGGACCGCCAGCCGCTGCCGGAAATGGCCGCTGATGAGCAGGCAATCGTCAACTACTGCAACGAGTTCTACGCCAACCACCGGGTCTCGGCGTCGACCTTCCAGGTAGCGCTGGAGCAGTTCGGAGTGCAACACCTGGTGGAGCTGACCGCGCTGATGAGCCACTACGCCCAAACCTCGTTCTTCCTGAACGCCTTCGAGGTGGAGCTGCCAGCCGACCGCACCGAGCCGGTGCTGCCCGTGGGCTAACGGCGGTATTCGTCGCCGCAGTCGCCGATGATGTGGTAGAGGTCGCGGGAGTGGGCGAGAGCGGCCTCGATGGCCTCAAGGTCATGGTCGTCCAAGTGGACGCGGAACACGCGGGCGTTGTCCGCTATGTGCTCGGCCACTCCCAGCCGGGCGCCCACGATGACGCCTGCGACGGCTGGGCGGTCCAGCACGTACCGCACGGCTACGTTGGCGATGGTGGCGTCGTGCCTGTCGGCTATCGTCCTGAGCACGGACAGGAGCCGCTGGAAGAGGTCCCAGCCTCCCCAGGCGTCGACCATCTGCTTGTACTTGCGCAGGCTGGCGGTGTTCAGCACGGCAGGGCCAGGCTCCGGCAGGCCCAGCCAGCGGTCGGACAGCAGGCCACCGCACAGGGCGCCGTAGGCCAGGATCGATGCGCCGCTCTCTGCGCAGTGCCCGGCCATGGCGACCTCGGGGCGGCGGTCAATCAGCGAGTATTGCACCTGGTTGGACACTATCCTGATGCCGTGAGCCGCGATTTCCTGCATCCGTTGGGTGTCGAAGTTGGTCAGGGCAACTTCTCGAATCATGCCCTCATCGCGCAGGTCCGACAGGTGCGACAGAGCGTCGAGGTAGCGGCTGTCCCGGTAGTCCCACCAGTGGAATTGCAGCAGGTCGAGGCGATCCATGCCCATGCGCCTGCGGGAAATGTCGATGTTGCCCTCGACAACCTGGCGCGTCATGGGGCCCGGCCGGGGCACCCACTTGGTGAAGGCCTGGATGCTCGAAATGGCTTCCTCGCCCCGTGACGCGGCCAGTTGGCGACGGAACTCGCCGATGAAGTCTTCCGCCGGGCCGTAGTGATCGGCCAGGTCCCATGTGGTGAACCCGGAGCCCAAGTAAGCGAACATTTCAGGAATGGCGGCTGTGGGATCGATCCGGCCGTGGGCGCCCGACACCTGCCACATGCCGTTCAGGATGCGGCAAATGCGCAGGCCGGGGGCGAGCTCGTACCGGCTGTCTTCGGGAAGAGTCATGCAGGAATTATAGCCGACCGGCTTCCATGCAACGTACCAACCCAGCTTGCATTACCAGGCTTTTCAATTGTTCCCTCTCTCCGGGGCAGGCTCTAACCTTCTCCCTCAAGGGAGAAGGGACTTCGGAATCGCCCTCTTACAAGGCAAATGGTTCAGGCATCCGGTAACCAACCCTGGGTTCGGTGAAGAGGTATGATGGATCGTCGGCGTCGTCTCCCAGCTTCCGGCGCAGGCGACGGAGGTGGGTGCGGACGACCTGCGGGTCCCCAGCGGTGGTTACATGCCACACTCGCCGCAGCAACTGGTCGTGCGTCACCACCCGGCCGGCGTTGGCCGAGAGGACGCGCAGCAGATCGTACTCGATGGGCGTAAGATGCACCGCTTTCCCGTCAACCAGTACCTGGCGGTGGGCGTAGTCGATGCTCAGGCCGCCAAGCACGAAGGGCTCCGACGACTCGTCATGGTCCAGTCCCGCCTGCTTCCGCAGCGCCGCCCGTATGCGCGCGGTGAGCTCGGTGGGCGAGAAGGGCTTGACCATGTAGTCGGCGGCCCCCATGTCGAAGGCACGCTCGATGTTCTGGTCCCTGCCGTAGGCGGTGAGGAAGATTACCGGCACCTCGACGATATCCAGAATGTCCTGCATCAGTTCGACGCCATCCGTGCCGGGGAACACGAGGTCCAGCAGTACCAGTTGGGGCCTTTCGGTCTCGACGAGGCGAAGGGCCTCGCCGGGGTCGGCAGTTAGAATGGGGGTGTAGCCTGCGGTGGTGAGTACATCCCGCACCAGCCGCAGGGTCTGAGGGTCGTCGTCCACCGCCAGTATCCGGGCGCGTCCATCCGGCTCCGGCAGAGACCGCGTTGACGGGCGCTCCCGCCCGTAGGGCACCGACGCCGTGGCCTCTTCGGCCATCGGCAAAGTGAATGTGAACCTGGCTCCCAAGCCCGGACCATCGCTCTCGGCCCAGATTCTTCCTCCGTGCGCCTCCACGATGCCCTTGCAGATCGCCAGGCCCAGGCCGGACCCGGCACTTTCCCGGTCGCCGCTGTCGCCCTCGATGCGGACGTACTTGCGGAACAGGTACTGCAACTGCTCCGAAGAAACGCCGCGGCCCTCGTCGGCCACGCACACGGCCACCTGCCAGTCCTGCTGCCGGGCGGTGATCCTGATCGCCGAGAACTCCTGGGAGTACCGTGAGGCGTTGGCAAGCAGGTTGCCCATGACCTGCACGATCCGGTGCCTGTCGGCCAGGACGGACGGAAGGCCGGCAGGCAGGTCGAAGACCAGTTCGTTGCCGCCGCCCGAGCTGACGAAAGCGCTGCGCGCCTGTTCCACGAGGGTGGCCAGATCGGTGGGTTCAGGACTGATGGGCAGGGAGCTGGTCTCGATGTGAGCCACGTCGAGCAGGTCGGCAATCATCCGGCGCATACGATCGGCCTGGCCGTCGATTATGTGGTGGAACTGGCGAATCTCAGCCGGGTTGAGCTGGGCTGACTCGTCCAGCAGGGTCGCCGCCGATCCCTTAATGGAAGTCAGGGGCGCGCGCAGCTCGTGGCTGACCATCCCCAGGAACTCGGCCCGCAGCCTTTCCAGTTCCTCGAGTGGAGTCATGTCCTGGAGGGTGACCACCACCGACTCCATCTCTGAGCCGTCCCGGGAGTAGAGGGGCGTTGCGTTCACCAGGACGGTTACCGACCTCCCGTCAGGGACCTGGAGGACAATTTCCTCGGCGCGGATGGTGCGTCCCGTGCTCAAACGGTGCGCCAGCGGGGACTCTTCCAGGGAAATTTCCCGCCCATCCATTCGGCGAAGGCTGAGGATGTCCATGATTTGCTCGGGCGGTCCGTCCGGTTCACGAAGGCCCTCGACGATCCGAAGCGTCTCCCGGTTGTAGGACACCGGGACGCCAGTCCTGGCGTCAAAGACCACGACCCCCACCGGGGAAGTGTTGACCAGGGCCTCCAGGTCAGCCCTGGCCCGCTGCTCCTCCCGGTAACGGCGGGCGTTGGCAATGACGAGGGCCGCATGGGAAGCGAACATCAGCAGGGTCTCCTCGTCCTCCCTTGAGAACTCGCCTCCATCCTCGCCCCTGGTCAGGTAGAGGGATCCCATTCGCACGCCGGCGTTCCGCACCGGCGCGACCAGCAGGGAAGTGACAGTCACCGGTGGACGCAGGGTTTCCAGTCCGCGAGAGGCCGTATAGTCCGTGAGATTGTCGATTCGCAGCGGGTCGTCGACGGTGTTGAGGTGGCGGAACAGTTGCTCGCTCTGGGGCTGCTCCAGCAACTGTTGCCGTTCCGGTTCCGTGAGCCCGGAACTTACGAAAGCCTCGAACCGGCCTTCCCCATCCAGCACCGTCAGGCCGGAGTACCGCGCGTTCGTGAGGTCGTGGGCGCTGTCGACCACGTCCTGGAGCACGCTGTCGAAGTCCAGGTGCTCGTTGATCCTCAGGCTGGCCTCGCTGAGCCTCGTCAGCCGTTCCTGAGAAGTGGAGAGCTGCCGGACAGGTGTTTTGTTCTCCTTCATCACACTGCCTCGCTGTGAACTGCGCCGATTATAGCCGCCTATGACAAAACTGGCATGGAACCGTCACACAAGCTTCATGTGTTGTCATGTATATGTCAGAGAGCGCTCCCTAGAATCCGCGGCATAGCGCCGCGCCGGTAGCGTCGCTTCCCGCGAAAAGCACACAAGAGAACCGAAAGTCCCGGAGGACAAAATATGAAATGTTCAAATTGCAGCCGGGAAGTTACTGAGTCGGACCGCTACTGCCAATGGTGCGGAACGCCGCAAGCCGATCTGAACGGCCCTGAAATTCCCGAATCACCAGTCGATATCACCGGCGATTCGCCTTCCGTTACAACCGGGCCTGCGGACCAGGACCGGGAACTCCGGCAACTCAGGACGGACGTAGATGCCGTCACTGCCGAAGTGGGGCGGATATCGCTGCGCTTGTCGCATCTCGAGCGGCAACGGGGCGCCCAGCAGGCCTGGCCGGGGCCGGCAACGCCCGCTCCGGCTCCCACGCCTGCATCCGAGCAGCCCACGACGGCCCCTGCGGCGGGAGGCGCGCCAACACCGACAGCGGAAGGAGCACCCGTTCCGCCCAGCCGCCGTGTCTCGACACAGCCCGTTCCATCACAGACCGTTCGGCCTGAAGCGGCGCAGGGTCGGGCATACGTCGCTGCGGAGCGCGGCCTCGCCTCTGAGGCGGCAGGTTCTTCTGGTGGGGGCGGCATTGCGCTTCCATCTCTTCCCAGGCTTCCGGCACCCGACTTCGGCAACTGGAACTGGGAATGGCTGGTAGGAGGCAACTGGCTGGCACGGATTGGTGTGGTGGCCCTGATCTTCGGCGTCGCATTCTTCATCAGCCTGGCGATCGACCGGGGCTGGCTGGGCGAGGTGGAGCGGGTGGCGCTCGGCCTCGTCGGCGGGTTGGCCCTGATCGGAGCCGGTGAGTACTGGCGTCGGCGCTACGCCGTGTGGGCGCAGACCGTCAAGGGCGGCGGGCTGGCAATTCTGTACCTGTCCGTGTACGGGGCATTCGCGCTCTACGAGCTGGTCTCGCCCCTCACCGCGTTTGCCGGATTCTCGTTGATAACTCTGGCAGGGGCCTTGCTCTCGCTGCGGCATGAGTCGGTAGCGGTGGCCGTCTTCTCCATCTTCGGCGGGTTCGCCACCCCGCTCTTGCTCCAGGAGCGACTGCCCGACCAACGACTGTTGCTCGCTTATGTCCTGGTGCTGGACATTGGCGTTCTGGCGCTGGCCAGCTTCCGCAACTGGCGGTGGTTCACGCTGCTGGCTTGGATAGGGTCGCTGTTCCTGTTCGGGTTCTGGCAGCAGGAACTGGAGCCTTCGACGGGCTTGGCGCAAGTGGGGATAACCGCCATATTCCTCATCTTTGCCGGTGCGACCGTCGCGTTCCACCTGGTGCGTAAGCAAGCGTCCGGGCCGCTGGACCTGGCGCTGATCACGCTGAACGCAGCGGCTTTCTACGGCATCAGCTACTTCCTGGTCTACGAAGAATACCGCCCGTGGATGGGCGGGTTCACGGCCTCGCTGGCGGCGTTCTACGTCCTGCTGGCGGCGGGTTGCCGGATACGGGGAGAAGCGCAGCGCAACCTCACGCTCTTCTCGGCTGGCTTGGCCGTCGTGTTCGCCGTGCTGGCGGTACCTATACAGCTGGGCGGCCCGTGGATCAGCATTGCCTGGGGCCTCGAGGGACTGGCGCTGCTGTGGATATCCCTCCCGCTGCGGATGCGGGAACTGCGCTGGGCCGGTTATGCGATGTTCGTGGTCTCAGCCGTGTGGCTGCTGGCCATCGACACGCCGGGGGCCTTTGCCGGAGATTTCACGCCCTTCCTGAACGAGTACACGCTGAGCTACGCCGCCGCGGTGGCGCTGCCTGCGCTGGCGGGCTGGCTGCTGCACCGGCGGCGAGAGGCACTGGAGGCATGGGAGTACCTGGCGATTCCCGCATTCGGTCTACGTTCCGCAGTATTCGCCGCGGTGTTCGTGCCGGTACAGCTCGACGGCATCTGGATACCCGTCGGCTGGATGGCAGAGTCGGTACTTTTCATCTGGCTGTCGTTTGCGCTGAAGATGCGGGAGGTCCGCGGGTTCGGTCACATCATGGCCGGCGTGTTTGCCGGGTGGCTGCTGGCGGTCGATACGGTGGCCGCATTCCGGGAAGACCCGACGCCGTTCCTGAACTGGTACATGCTGGGGTATACGGCCGCAGTCGCGACGCTGGGCTGCTCGGCCTGGCTGCTGTGGCGCCGACGGGACCGGCTAGAGAAGAGGGAACGGCAGGCGCACGCGGTATTCGCCGTGGCCTCATGCGCCTTCGCTGCCATCGCGGTTCCGGCGCAACTGGACGGCATCTGGGTAACGGTGGCGTGGGCCGTGCAGGCCACGCTGCTCCTCTGGATTTCCTTCCCCCTGCGAATGCGAGAGATCAGGTGGTTCGGGTACCTGCTGTTCGCGGCACTCTCGCTGTGGATGCTCGTCTCAGACACCCCGCAGGCGCTCCGCGAGGACCTCGTTCCGTTCCTTAACTACTACATGCTGGCCAACACGGCAGTGGTGGTGTCCGCCGCGGTGGCAGCTTGGCTGCTGTGGCACAAGCGCGACAGCCTGGAGCCGTACGAGCAGGCCGCGTACCCGGTGTTCGCTGTTGGCGCAGCCACCGGGGCGGCCATAGCCTTCCCGACCCAACTGGAGTGGCCGTGGATTACGGTGGCGTGGGCAGGCGAGGCGCTCATCCTGGCGTGGCTGTCCTTCGCCCTGCGGATGCGCGAGATCCGGTGGTTCGGGTACGCCCTGTTCGCCGCTTTCTCCGCCTGGCTGCTGGGCTGGGACACTCCCCGCGCATTCGAGGAAGACTTCACCTTCTTCCTCAACTGGCACATGCTGAACTTCGGCGTAGCGGTCCTTGCCTCCGCTATGGCCAGGTACATGCTGTGGCGGCACAGGGACTCTCTCCATGACCGGGAACGGCTGGCTTCCACGGCCTTCGCGCTGGCCGCCGCCGTCTTCGCCGCCGTGGCCGTGCCGGTGCAGGTGAGCGGAGTGTGGATCACCATCGGCTGGGCCGTGGAGTCGGCCATCCTCCTGGCGCTGTCCCGGAGGCTGGGCATGGCGGAAATGCGGTGGCTGGGCTACGGGCTACTCGCTGCCTTGCTGGTGCGCCTGTTCGGCATCGACACCTTCGATGTTGACCTCGATACCTTCCTGCCCGTGCTGAACTGGCGGTTCCTCTCCTTCGCATCTGCGATTGGCGCGATGTACGCCGCGGCCCTGCTGGCAACCCGGCAGGAACGGAAAGAGGGATCGTCAGTGGAGATGATAGAGAAGGCAGCATCGGTACCGGCCTTGCTGTCGCTGGCGAACCTGGCAACGCTGTGGCTGCTCTCGGCGGAGATCATCGCCACGGCCGACAGTTCCTGGCTCAACCTCGCCGCCAACGCCAGCGAGAACGTGGCCAGCCTGGGCCTCAGCTTGCTGTGGAGCGTGTACGCCGCGGTGCTGATAGTCCTGGGCGTGACCCGGCGGTGGCGGTGGGTGCGGCTGGCGGGGCTGGCTCTGCTGGCGGTCCCGGTGGTGAAGCTGTTCGCCTTCGACTCCCGCCTGCTGGAGCAGGAATACCGGGTGATCGCGTTCCTCGCCCTGGGCCTGATCCTGGTAGCCGGTGGATTGCTTTACCAGCGATACAGCCGCGTCGTCCGGGGGTTCCTGTTCGAGCAGTAGAGACCGTCAAGGGTGTATGACGAATCCCCTCTCCCTCTGGGAGAGGGTTACGCCTGTCCTGAGCTTGTCGAAGGGGTAAGTGCGTACCCCGGTTGGCCCTGGACGGTCAGCTACACGGCGACGCGCCGCATGTGGCCGCCGAAGATTACGGACACCACGGCACACGCGACCGTAACGCCCAGGCACATATAACCTATGCCGCCGTAGCCCGTGCTGGCCAGCAGCCCGCCCGCGAGGGCCGCGCCTATGGCACCGCCAGACTGGTTGCTGAGGCCCATGATGCTGGCGCCGGTGGACTTGGAGTCGCCCGAATACTCGGTGCTGGCGGCGACGAGCGCGGGCATCGTTATGCTGAGCAGGGTGCCGCTCACCGTGGCCACGGCTACCACGACCCAGAGGTCGAGTTGGATGTTGAAGCACAGGAACGCGCACACTCCACCGGCCACCGAGGTCGCTCCCAGCAGGAGGGCCCGGTGGTTCCGGTTCGCCACCGGCCCGCCGGAGAAGCTGCCAACGGCCTGTCCCAGCGCGACTATCCCCAGGGGCAGCGCTGCGTACTTGACGCTCAGCCCGTAGGCGCCTATGAGGTACGCCGGGAAGTAGCTGACCATGGTCCAGAACGCTATGCGGTTGGAAAGGCCGACTGCGACCGCAACCTGGAAAAACCGCTGGGATACCAGCGACCAGTACCGGGAGGAGAAGGCCCAGTTGCGCACCCGCTCCCTGCTGTCGCGGGGAAACCAGAGCCAGTTTGACAGGAACCCGGCGGCCAGCAACAGCCCGGCGACGATGAAGGCAAAACGCCAGCCCTGCCAGTCCGCCAGCTGCAGGGCAACGGGAACGCTCACCGCCGAGGTCATGATGCCAATTGCCAGGAAACCGCTGACCGCCTGCGCCCGCCTTTCCGGTGAGATCACGTCGGACAATACGCCCACCGAGGTGGGCGGCAGAGCGCCGGCAGCCAGGCCGGTGAGAATCCTGAGAACGACAAAAACCTCGATATTCGGCGCGAAGGCCGACGCAATGACGGACCCTATGAGCACGAACAGCCCGCCGAGTATCACCGGGCGTCGCCCGAAGGAATCGGAAAGCGGCCCTGCCGTCACAAGGGACACGGCCCAGGCTGCGAAGGTGGCCGTGGCAAGTTGCCCGGCGACGGCGACCGAAATGTCGAGGCCCGAAGCGATCTCCACCAGAAGAGGAGGAAGCATGAAGACCGAGTTCTGTGCGCCGAAAATGCCGAAAGACAGCACAGCGAAGAACCAGGCCTTGTTGATCTCCCTTGCTCCGGTTGGTGCCGCTTGAATTGCGATGCCGCTTATCCTTCCCGTGGATGGCTGAGAAGCTATCTCAAAGCGGATGAGTTGCTTTCTCGGAGTTCTCTTCGAACTACCTTATCACCCCCACCCTAACCCTCCCCCTCAAGGAGGGAACAGATTTCTACCCGCTTTCGTGGCTATGAGGGGATAATCTTGACGCCGCTCCCTCGGCTGTTTCAGGGCTTGGTTCCCACTGCGCAGTGGAACGGCGTCGATATGAAGAAGGTGCCGTCGGCCTCGGCCTGCGCCACGGCAGCCCGCCATTCTTCGGCTTCCCCGGGTGTGAGCGTCGGCAGTATCCCGCCTTGGAGGAACTGTAGTCTCATCCTGTCGGAGAACGTGCTGATGAATGGGAAAAACTTCATCTCCCTCAGACCAAGCCTGGAGAAACGCCGGTAGAGGGAGGCGTCGTCGCACCCCATTGGGTGACCCCGGTCCTCCACCCACGGCGGCGATTCGATCCTGGTCTTCAGCTCGGACCGCAGGGGAAGGTTCACCCAACGGTTCATGTCATGGGCGTGGCCCAGCACCGCAACCCTGCCGCCGGGCCTTGTAGCCCTGACCATTTCCGGCAGCATGAGGTCGGCGTTGACCCGTTGGATTACAGTGCTGGAGAAGACGACATCGAAACTGTTGTCCTCGAAGGGCAACGACTCGGCGCTTCCCTCCCGAAAAGACACGGTTCCTTCAAGTCCCTCTCTCCTCGCAATCTCCGCGGCCTCCCGCAGGAAGAAGGCGTTGACGTCCATGCCGGTTACGGGGTTGTTTGAGTCCCTGCTGCGGGCGAGCCATCGGCACAGGACCCCCGTGCCACAGCCGACTTCCAGTACGCTCTCGCCGGGCTGAATCTCCGCTTCCTCCAGGAGCCGTCCCACCGCAGACAGGTATCCGGGTGTACGGCCTCTTCCCTCGAGGCTGGCCACCATGCCCAGCGCGGGACCGGTCATGGAGATAACGCAATAGCGCTCGCTCAGGGTTTCCAGCAACGGCCCCCACTGGGAGGGCGCCGCGCCCAGCGGCAGAAGCACCAGGGGCGGGCCGGAGCCCTGGACCTTGAAGTAAACGTCGTCGACCTCTCCCTCCGTCGGCGAAGGCGCCGGGCGGGGCAGGCCGCTCCGGGAATCGATCCCGTCAAGGAATTCCAGCATCGCAGGTCCGATGTCGCCCCCACGCAACACCGCCAGTTCGTTGTAGTTGTCGGGGAAGGCTGTATCGGCCAGAGTGACCATCGACGCCGAGGACAGTCCGGCAACGTTGCGGTTTATCGTGTCGCTGGAAGCGCCTCGGTCGCCGTTGAAGACAAGCAGCCGGCCGGCTAACGGGGCAAGCGCCTGGGAATCGAACCCCAGCGGGCAAACCAGCGTCAGGGAAGCAACCGCTTCGGGGTGATTCGCGGCTATGCCATGCCAGTCATTCAGCCCGCGGGAGGCGAAGTGGGCCCGCTCGATGCCCAGCCGTCGCAGCACGGCGACAATCTTCTCTTCAACGGGAGTCTCTGCCTGTGTCGTCATTTGTCCTCCCGATTTCTTGGCTTCTCTCGCATCGACCAGTCAACTGCAACCGCTTGCTGTCCGGTCGTACGGCCTGCTTTCCGGGACATACTAAATCATACCTGGGGTTGGGAGTACATCCAAAGACTATCTACAATCTACAAGACGATGTGTAACAAATCCCCTCTCCTGGGGGGAGAGGGCTAGGGTGAGGGCGTACCCCCCGGCGTCAAATCCGGCTGTATGGCAAATCGCTTGCCCCGCCTTGACGCGCCTGCTGCCCAAGATACAATTGCCATCAGCTAGGAAACCAGCAAAAACAAGGAGGAACTCAAATGCCCACTTTCACAAAGGGCGACGTAACGATCAGGTACGAGGAGGTCGGGTCCGGGTTTCCGCTTCTGGCAACCCCCGGCGGCGGCCTCAATTCAAAGGTCGAAAACTGGCCCGGGCAGGTGTTCGATTCCATGGAAGTGTTCAAGAACGACTTCCGGGTCATCACCATGGACCAGCGCAACGCCATAGGCGGCCAGTCCACCGGGCCGGTGCAGGTCGAAGACCCGTGGGGCGCATTCGCCGACGACCAGTTGGGACTGATGGACCACCTCGGAATCCAGGAATTCCTGTTCATCGGGTATTGCATAGGCGGCCCCTTCGCCATGAAGCTCATCGAGCGGGCGCCGGAGCGGGTGATGGCGGCGGTGCTCTGCCAGCCGGTAGGGCACGCTTCCAAGACGCCGGACGCGATGTACGACATGGGCCGCGATTCATGGGGGCCGGACCTGATTGCCCAGCGGCCCGAGCTGACCATGGAGGTCATCGAGCAGTACCTGCATAACCTCTACCGGGTTCAGCCCGACTTCATGTACAGCGTATCGAGGGACTTCGCGCAGGCCTGCCAGACGCCGTTGCTGGTAATGCCCGACGACACGCCGGCCCACTCGCTGGAGGCCGCCATGGACATGATCGAGATCGCCCCCAAAGCCCAGGCGACTCCCTATCCCTGGAAGGAAGAGCCTGAACTGAAAGCCAAGACCATCGAGCAGGTGCGGGAGTTCCTGAAGGCCCACCAGCCTGTAACCGCAGGCCGCTAGACCGGAACCCACAACAGCAACTACGAAGGGCGGAACCATCGTTCCGCCCTCTTTCTGTTGCGACAATAAAGCCAAGTGACTTGGGTCGGGAGGGTTCCTCCCTACTCCGGCTATTGCTCCGTAGGACTTCACTGCTCTCCGGTTCGGGCCACCATCCGGGTGAACCCCAGAGTTCTTCCGCCATCCAGGCGCAGCATTTCGGCTTCCTCTTCGCAGCCCGGAACGCTTCCCTGTTGAGCCAAAGCGGAGATCGAGATCAACCAGTGCTTCCAACCGTTGGGCATGAGGTCGGACAGTTCCACGGTCACCAGGCCGCTCCTTTCCCAGTGTCGCCGCCACCACCCGGGACTGTGGAGCGAATTCATTTCAAATTCCCAGAAAGGTCTGAGATGGCCCGGTATCTCAGCTCCGGGCCATTCCTGCACCAGGCCCGGAACTACGATCCCGATCTGCCCACCGGGCTTGACGATTCGGACCAGGTGATTGCCGAGATACAGTTCGTCGGTCCCGAAGTAGTGGTATGCGTCCACACTTAGGATGGCGTCAAAGAACTGGTCCGCGAATGGTAGGGAGCGGGCTTCGGCGTGGATGGGGAATACTCTATCCTCGATCCCGGCCTGACGGATCCTCTGCCAGTTTTCACCGAGAGGGACCCACAGGTCTGCCGCACAGACTTGCAGGTCAAACTCCTTTGCCAGGAATATCGAGCTGATGGCCTTGCCGCAGCCCATGTCCAAGACGCGCATACCTGGCTTGAGGTCCATAACCTGGGCCAACCACTCCGTCAGCCATAGTACATTCGGCCCCATCGTATTTTCGATGACCCAGTCCGGGTCGTACTTTGCTGACCTGGGAAAATCCGGGCACACACCAGCCATCGTCAAAACGCCTCCGAACAGGTCAACTATCGGCCCTGTTGGTCCGCCATTCCCGACCTGGCGCGATCCCGCCCCCGGCGTATGGTCGCTGCTTCTCTATGCGTGGCAGTGTCCGTTCGCGCTGTGCGACGGCGGCACATCCAGCGCCGGGTTCCGGTCGAAGAACCCCACGGGCATCAGCTTGAACCCGGTGTACATTACCGGCATCACCGGCCAGTCCTCCGGCCTGGGCACGTGATGGCTGCCGAAGTTGTACCAGACCACGATGTCGGTGTTTTCCACGTTGCGGTTGGCCTGGGTCCACCTGGGCAGACCGTCGCCTCCGGGGTGCTGGTTGGGGTACGGCCCGGTGGGGGACATCTCCTCGGGTTGGTAGGGAGTTACCCACAGGTTCTTTCTCGCGAAGCCGGCGCGCTTGGAGACGCTGGCCTCGGGATGGGCGAAGGGCAGGATGTTGTCGCCTGGCGCCAGCTTGTAGCTCACCGGCTGACCCAGGTAGTTGTTCACCGACGGGTTTGCGATCAGCCAGTAGCGGCCGGCGAAGGGGTCGATGGTGCGTTGGGCCTCAGACTCGGTCCTGAGAAGCGTCTTCTCCGCGAAGAAGGCGTTGCCCTGCGGGTTGTCCGGTCCCATAGGCTCCGCGCGGGTGTTGACCTCGTACACCGAGTTGCCCGGACCGTCCACGCTCATATCGAGCCTGACGCTGAAGAAGTGTTGATGGATGTGGCCTCCGAGCTGCGGCGCGATTACCGATCCGTACCTGGGTGCTTCACCAGGCTCCAGCGCCATGTTGTTGACGATGCCGGTCAGCTTCACCTGGAACTCGATGTTGCCGTCCTGGTAGAAGTGCCAGAAGAATCCGTATTCGTAGTTGCCTACCGTGGCGATGAACGAGATCACCAGCCGTCGCGAGCGGCGCACCTCAACCTGGCCCGTGCGCCAGTCGGTGTGCTTCCACAGAATGCCGAAGTCCTCCTCATGCAGACACACGGCGTTCGGAATCTGGAGCGGCTCCCCCCGGCTGTTGTTCAGGGTGGCGTCGAAGTAGTAGATCTGGCCGAGGCAGTCGCACCCCAGGGTGAGCGAGTTGGCCAGGCTGCCAATGCCGCCCTCGCCAACGTCGAAGGCGTTCTTGCGGTAGTTCTTCTCTTCCGGGTCGCCGTAGGGCACCACCAGCTCAGCCAGCGATGCACGATTGATGATCGGGCGGGTCCGGCCTTCGTCCCGGTAGCCGATCTCGTGAAGCACGAGCCCCTCGCGCCGGGTGTATCCGACCCTGAAGCTCCACTTCTGCCACGAGACCAGGTTTCCGTCGACGCTGAAGCTGGGGCCTTCCGGCTGCAGGATTTCCAGAGGCTTCAGGTCCGCCCGGAACTCCTTGACGAACTCGGCAGCGTAGTTGCCGTCGTTGGGCGGCAGAGGCACCACGCCGTGGTCTTCGACCCGGACAACTTTCATGTTGTTCAGGTCGACGACCGCGATGACGCCCTCGATTGGGCGGGCGTATCCGTTGTCGTTGGGGCTGGTCTTCAGCCAGCTGCGAGCGAAGGAGAGGCGCATTCCCTCCTCCTCGGCAACGCCGTAGTTGCCGGCCGGCCAGGGGTCGACCATCACCATACTCGTATCGTTGATGCCCCTCTTCCGCAGGGCCGCCTTGAACTCCGCGGATTCCTTGACCGCGTTCTCGCACTCGAAGAACTCGTCCAGCATGATCCGGGGCTGGACCCCGGGGATGTGGGTCCAGGAGATGAGCCGGTCTTCGGTCAGGGACACGACGGCCTCATGGGTTGCCCCAGACTCGTTGTCCAGCAGGATGATGATGGCCTCGCGACCCGCAGGCTCGTGCCCGTTGCGACTGACGACGCGATCCTTCGGCGGCTCCTTCAGCTCGACGGACTCGAACCTTGTTCGCTCTCCCAACAGCCTTTCGGCGCGGAGTATGGAGACCGCCCTCTCGATCTCGGACGGGCTGAGAGGGTCTAGGGGATGCTCATTCTTCGCGGCCGATGACTGCACATGAATCGAGTGGCTTGTTGTCGTCATCTGGGGCCTCCTTCTTCAAGGGGCGAATCACGGGATGTTGCGGGAGTATGGCAGCGGGACCTGGAGATTGTCTCAAAGCCGGTGGCGCACCCGAAGTTGAATTGCATTGCGGTTTCACCCCCACCCTGGCCCTCCCCCTCAGGGGGAAGGGATTTGCCACACACCTTCTGAGGGGGAGGGGACTCTCCTACTCTGCTCGAAGTCGCGGTGCTACCAGGACTTTATGACCGGCAGCACTTCTTCGGCGAAGAGCTTCAGGCTCCGTTCCGCAATGTCGTAGGGAATGCCGCCGAAGCGGAAGGACACGTTCCACTCGAACTCGCCCAGCAACTCGCGGCGCTCTTCCAGCCCGCGCAGGATTTTGTCCGGCGTGCCCCAGCTGGCGGCCTTCATGAAACCCTCGACCGCGCCCTCGAGTCCGGCTGACCGGGCGATCTCCGCCTTCTGCTGGTAGGCGTTGTAGCCCTTTACCCCAGCGAAGTGGTCGCTCAGGAACTCGTAGTGATGGAAATTGCTCTCAACGAACTTGCCCTGGTACTGGCGCGCCTCTTCCTCGGTCTGCTCCAGGTCGGTACCGCAGACTACGAACTCGCTGAGCATCAAGGCGGGCGGCTCAGTGCCGTGGAACTCCCGGTGCAGCTCCCGGCCCCGTTCGATTCCGGGCATCCGCATTTCCCAGGGGCGGTCGGCGAACATGACGATGTGTGCCCCCAACTTGGCCGCCGACAGGACCGACTCGTCGCTGGCGGCGACAGCGTAGATGCGGCCGTCGAAGGAGTGTTGCGGCCTGGGCCGGATTTCGACGCGGGGCTGCTTGTAGTAGGCGCCGTCGCCTTCGATGAAGCCGGTCTTGAGGGCCTCGACGATCATGGGCGCGGCTTCGTCGAAGCGCTCCCTGGACTCGTCCATGCTGATCCCGAAGGCCTCGAATTCCCGTCGCGCCAGGCCGCGGCCGAATCCCAGCCGGAGCCGCCCGCCGCTCAGCATGTCGAGCACGGCGGCATTCTCGGCCACCCGCAGCGGGTTGTGCCAGGGCAGGATCACGGCGGCGGTCCCCACGTCGATGTTGGGGTGCTTGGCCGCGATGTGGGTCATCAGCTGGATGTTGTCCGGCACGAACGAGTAGTCATTGAAGTGGTGCTCAGCCGACCATACGCTGTCGAACGCGGCGTCAGCGGCGATCTGGACGAGACGCAACTCCTCGTCCCACATCTGGGCATCCGTGCCTTCGTCCCAGCCGTAGCTGGAACAGACCAACATAATTCCGACATCCATACTTGCTCTGTGCTCCTTTCGGTATGTTGAATTTAACTGCCCGTCGATCCGTCGCTAGAAGCTGGGCATGGTGGGGTGCGGGGTCAACTGGAGCTCGTGGGTCCAGCAGGACTTGTCCTGGGTGTGCAGGTAGTAGAAGGCCTCGGCAATCTTCTCTGGGTTCATCAGCAGGTCGGGATTCTCCTGGGCGCGGGCCGTGGCGCGAGTGCCGGGGGAGTCGATCATGCCGTCGATCACCACGTTGGCCACGTGGACGCCGTGCTCGGAATACTCCTCGGTAAGAGCCTGCGCGAATCCCCGCATCAGGACCCGGGGATAGTACAACGACTGCCCGGTGAAGCGCTTGCGACCCCTGAGTGAGAAGTTGTTATTGGAAATTAGTATGGTGCCCTCGCCCTTCTCGCGCATGGAAGGCAGCACCTCCTTGGCGACGAGGAAGGGGCCGCTGCTGGCGATGTGCTGGGCGGTCTCGTACATCTCGAAGGGGATGTTTTCCATCAGCTCCATTTCGGGAGGCAGGTCACGGCCTTCGAGGTAGCCCGCGTTGTAGACCAGCACGTCCGGGTCGCCGGCCTCTTCCCTTATTCGGGCGAAGGCGTTGGATATGGAATCCTGGGAGGCCAGGTCCAGCTCGACGATCATGGCGTCGTCGCCACGCTCCCTGATGGCCGCTTCCAGCGGGGCCGCGTTGGCGGCGTTGCGGGTCGTGAGCACCGTGAAGAAGCCCTCCCTGGCGAACTTCAGGGAGATGGCGCCGCCCACGCCCCAGCGAACCCCCACAGGCAGGTCGCTGTCGTCGATGTCTCCGCCGTGTACCAGGCGAGTGTTTCGGCCGTCCGACTGCCACTTGGAAGTCGCGCCGATAACGACGGCGACCGGTTTTCCGCTCGTATTCATGTGCCCAACCTCTTCTGGATGTATGGTTCCCGTGCCACCAGAGATGTGCGGAGTGGAACCCAAATCTTTCGGGTACTGTACTACAAACCTTTCCAACGGTGTTAATTCCAGAGATCCCTGCTTCGGTGCCATTCGATTATCTGCGTGGGGAGGGCTTGTCCGTTCGCCTGAGCCTTTCGGCTGGCTCAAGACAGGCTTGTCGAAGGGCCGTCCGTTCGTGGTTCGACATGGTGAGCCTGTCGAACCATCACCATGAACGGACTGGAAGGGTTTCCATCAAAAGCCGGATGGCCCTGGTCCCTGCGTATCGGTGCCTGCTTTCGTCCTCACCATCTCTTGGTGTGATACCCTCGCTCTCAAACAGACTTGGAGTACCCGTCACGGTACGGAGGCGCCACCTTGAGGTTTGCGGCATTCACCACCGTCGCGGCTTCCGCTGGGGAATCAGCGAACGCCGCGGATATGATGGACAACCTGCGGGCGCAGACCGTCCTGGCCGAGGAACTGGGGTTCGAGGCCATTTGGCTGGGGGAACACCACTTCGGCCCCTACGGGGTGGGTGACCTGCCGAACCCCATCCTCCTGGGGGCGGACCTGGCAGCTCGCACCTCCCGTATCCGCATCGGCCAGATGGCCAACATCGCCCCGTGGTGGCATCCCATCCGCCTAGCCGAAGACCTGGCCATCCTCGACAACATGACCAGAGGCAGGGTCGAGGTCGGTTTCGGCAGGGGAATCTGGCCCTACGAGGGCCCACAGTTCCATCCCAACGCGGACCCGCGCAAGGACAGGGAAAACAGGGAACTGTTCCGGGAAACGGTCGAGGTGGTCAGGAAAATCTGGGCCGACCCCTACTTCAGCCACAGCGGTCCCAACTACCATTTCCCGGCCGACGGTACAGTTTTCTCCCACCCATCGCTACCGCCGGACCCGGCGTGGCAGGACGGCGAGCGGGTGAGCCGGCTCCGGGTGACCCCGCGTCCGTTCCAGCAGCCCCATCCACCCCTGTGGATGACCGTGTCGACCGATAATTCCGTCTCGACCGCCGCCGAAATGGGCCTGAAAGCCTGCTACTGGCAACCTCCGGCAGCGAGAATCCGACAGCGAATGGAGCTCTACGCGGAGGTGCGCTCCGGGCTGGAGGGCAGGTCATTTGCGTTGGGAGAGGACCAGGCTGTCATGCGCTCCACCTACGTGGCGTCCTCGATGGAGGAGGCGCGACGGGACGCCGAGGCCGGCATCATGTCGTCGTTCACGTACAACGACCCCTTCCGCGGCAGGCAGGTCTTCACCAACCCGGGAGAGGAACTGGACCCGGCCACCAAGCTGGACTGGGACTTCCTCGAACCACGCACGCTGCTGGTCGGTTCGCCCGACAATGTCGCAGAGAAGATCCACGAGCTCCGGGAGGTGTGCAACCTGAGCTACCTGCTAGTCGAGTTCACACATCCCGGTATGCCACTGAAACTTTCTCTCAGGAACCTGGAAAACTTCGCCACAAAGGTGATGCCGCGGTTCGCGGATGGGTAGGCCGCAGTAACGACGCGATTGCGAGACATCACACCCTGGAAGCGCTGGGAACAAAAACCACGTATATCAAGGGGGGCCAGATGGCAAGCGTCGAGAGAGCAATCGAGGAGATCGAGCGCTACGTGGAACGGCGCATGACCGAGACAGGAATGCCCGGGATGGCCCTGGCGGTGACCGACGGGGACAAAACGCTCAAAGTCGGCTCCTATGGTTATGCCGACATTGCGTCGAAGACACCCGTTCAGAACGGCACCATGTTCGAAATCGGGTCCATCGGCAAGTCCTTCACCAACGTCGCCCTGCTGCAACTCCGGGACGAAGGGCGCCTGGACCTGCACGCGCCGGTCGGTCGCTACCTACCCTGGTTCGAGGTGCAGTCCGGCTATGCGCCCATCACCACCCACCACCTGATGACTCACACCGCGGGCCTCCCCTCAGGAACCGACATCGGCACCCACGGCCTCTACGAAGCCTGGGCCTTACGGGACCTTTGGACTGGAGCGCCTCCCGGCGACTATTTCCGGTACTCAAATGTCGGCTACAAGCTACTTGGCTTCCTCCTGGAAGAACTTGACGGCAGACCGTACAGCGATTCCATCCAGGCCAGAGTTCTGGATCCCCTGGGTATGCGGGACTCTCATCCGGTTATCGGGTTCGAGACCAGGAAGCGAGCCGCCGTGGGATACCGCAGCTTCTACGACGACCGTCCGGAGCACCGGGACCACGGGCTGGCGCCGGCCCTGTGGACCGAGTACGGCGTGGGAGACGGGTGCCAGGCTTCAACTGCCGGGGATATGGCGACCTACCTGAGGATGCTGATGAACGGCGGCGCCGGACCTTCGGGTCGCATCATGTCGGAAGACAGTTTCCGGCTGATGACGCAGCGGGCCATCGCCACACAGCAGTGGGGAGGCGCGCATTACGGTTACGGTTTAACGCTGGCCGACATCGATGGACACCAGTACCTCGGCCACGGCGGCAGCACCACCGGGTTCGTGGCGGCCATGATCGCAGACCTGACTGAAGGCATCGGCGTCGTGGTCATGGTCAACGGACTGGTGCAGTCCTACGGCGCAGTGAACATGGCCCTGCACATGCTGCGGACCATTCGACAGGCTCATGGTGAGTTTGTCGAACCACGTTCCGGCCAGGAATTCCCGCCGGAACCTCCCGTTGCCGACCCGGAGCTGGTGGCTAATGCCTCCGAGTACGCCGGCGAATACCGTTCAGGCGAAGACCGGCTCGTCATCACCGCGGACGGCGAACGGTTGTTGCTCCGATGGCGTGACAGCGAGGTGAAGTTGCAGTCCCGGGGAGACGACAGTTTCTACGTGCCGCACGCCGATCTGGAGCGCTGCCTGCTGGAGTTCGGCAGGGATGGAGGCCGGGTCGTGGAGGCCTTCCACGGCGCCGACTGGTACATCGGTGAGGGCTACGCCGGGCCCGGGTCGTTCGACTACCCAGACGAATGGGACGGGTTCTGCGGACACTACCGCACCTACAACTTCGGGCTCACCAACTTCCGTGTCACCGTACGCAAGGGGGCGCTGTTGTTGCTGTACCCGGCGGGCGGGCAGGACCCGCTGGTTCCCGTGGGTGACGGTGTGTTCCAGGTCGGTGAAGACCCCCGGTCGCCGGAAACACTTAGGTTCGATTCCCTAGCCTCCGGCAAGACCCTGCGGGCGGTCTACTCCGGGTGTCCCTACTACCGCACCTATACCCCCTGACGGCGAGCGCGGTTAAGTCCCCGACGTCTCGCGCCTGAGGCGTTCTTCCTGCTCCGTCAGTTCCGGAGTCATGGCATCCTCGAAGTCGGAGATCTCAAAGATCGGACGGATCTCAATCTCGCTGGGACCGGGCATGGGATTGGGGCAACGTTTGACCCAATCGACGGCCTCGTCCATGTCATTGACCTCCCACAGCCAGAAGCCGGCTATGAGTTCGGAAGCCGGGCCGAAGGGACCGTCGGTGACCTGCCGGGACGCGCCGTCGAAGGCGACGCGCCTCCCGGCGGATGAGGGATGCAGCCCTTCTCCCGCTTTCATGATTCCCGCGTTCACCAGTTCCTCGTTGTACCGGCCCATGGCCTCCAGCAGTTCTGTGGAGGGCATGACACCGGCCTCGCTGTCGTCGGAAGCCTTGACGATCACCATGACTCGCATTCTGAAGTCCTTGATCTTGTGTCCGTTCTTACTGGCTCGTGAATGAATTGGCAAACAATATCGTCATTCCGGCGAAAGCCGGAATCCAGGGATATTGTCCTCCGGCTACGCTCTCTGTGCGTGGCGTTTTCTGGATCCCGGCGAAAGCCGGAATGACGGGTAAGTGGCCCGGAATATTTACCAATCAATTCACCCATTGGCAACTACCCGGCCCAGTGCGGAATGGTCATGCAGCTTGAGTGGCTACCGGTACGACGCGCCGCGCTGGGATAGAGCAGCGGGATGATCGACCTCGAACCGGGAGCAGGGACTTGTCAGAAGCCATCCCAGCCGGGGATGGCAGCGGCCTGCCGCACCCACTCCTCCATCTGCCCCTCGTCCATGCCCTCTTCGAAGATGTGGTAATAGCGCGCGTCCGGGTCCTTCGAGTCCACCGGCGGCATCGGTTCAAGCGACTTCCCCTTGAGGAAAGTCACCTTCACATAGCGGGTGAAGACGTGATAGCTGATGAACCACCCCTGTCCCTCCACCCCGTAGAAGGGCGAGTTCCACCGCACGGCCTTTCGCACGTCAGGCACGGTGCGCACGATCAGGTCGTCAAGTCGGCGGCCGACCTCGCTCTTCCATTCCGGCATGGCCGCGATGTAGGCCTGCACCGGGGCGTCGCCGTCCCCCTTGGCAATCTGCGGGTTACCGCCGGAAAGGAGCCGCACCTCTCCAGCGGCCTGCGGGGCGGTATCGTTCTTGGCGGCTTTCTTCGATTTTCGGGGAGCTTTGCCGGGCATTGCCCGACCTCCGTCATTATTGGCCGCGTCAGCAGCCGCCGGGGATAGGCGAAGCCTAGGTACCGGGAGTGCAGGACATGACGACAGCGGAGGCAATCACCGGGACTCTAAATGCCTGCGGTAGCCGCCTGTTCAGCTGCGACCCTCAGGTAACTGGCGGGGAGATCCCTGAAATCGGTCATCAGTGAGCCGAATCCCTCGATGACGTCGTCCATGCCGTTGGCCCGCATGGCGTACCAGTAGGTTGCGGTGTTGATGGCGATGACGGGCTTTTTGAGCCACTTCTCCGCCTCCCCGGCCAGTCGCGCCATCGCCAGGTTGGTGCCGCACTGGACCAGAGCCTCGACGTTGTGCTCGTTAATCTCGAGGAGCGCATCCATCAGTTCCTTTTCCCGGACCTTGGACATGGCGGTGGGGCTGTCGCAGCAGAGCCCCTTGATGACCACGACCTCGAAGCCGCAGTCCTCGAGGAAGCGGGTCACGTTCTCATCGGCCACCGGCCAGTAGGGAGTCAGGACGCCGATGCGCTTGATGTCGCCGTAACACCGGAGGGCCGCCTGGCAGGCATCCGACCCCATCGCCACGCCCCGGCCGGTGAGCTCCATCATGTGCTTCTTCAGCTCGAGGCTGCGCTGCAATCCGCCCCAGAATGTCTCCGAAGACATGCCCATGACGAGATAGTCGGGGTCGCAGGTCATAACCCGGAGCAGAGCGTTATCCCACTCCCGGCGGATGTTCTCCATCAACTGGTTGAAGTCTTCATTGCTGCCCACAGGCTCGTTCGGGATCCAGATGCGTACGATGTGGTTGGTCACCCCCCTGGGCCGCATCTCGTCGAATTCAGGCTGTACCGATGTGTTGGTGGAGGGCACCACGACACCCCAGTTCGCCCTCCACCCCAGCGAGTCAGGCATGGGTCTACGCTCCTTGTTGGATTGACGCAGCGGCCGTTCGCCGCGGCGGATTACTGCCGTCGTGCGCCGTCTCTGCCGGGACTCTTTCGTGCAGGATTGCGACGATCTCGGAGGACGTCATCAGGTCGGCGTACTTCTGCTCCATGTCGAACAGGTTCGCTTCGTGGGGACCCAGGGCGCGGTCGCCGACGCAATCAGTGGCGACCACCGTCCTGAAGTTGTAGCTCATCGAGTCGATCACCGACGCCCTGACGCACCCGGAAGTGGTGCATCCTGTTACGATCACCGTATCCACGCCCTTGCTGACGTACCAGGCGGTCAGATTGGTGCCGAAGAAGGCCGAGGGCTGAGTCTTCCGCACGATGTATTCGCCGTCCCGAGGCTCCAGCTGTTCGACAATCTGGCTGCCGTAGGCGTGTTCGGTGAGTTGGGTCAACGCCGGGGCCTTCAGGGTAAAAACACCGGCGTCAGAGCCGTCATCGGCGTAGACCACCCGGGTGTAGGCAATCGGCAGCCCCAGGGCGCGGGCCTCGGCCAGCAACTCCCGGGTGTTGTCGATGGCTTCTCCAATGTTGCCGCCGCCGAACTGGTCCGGATTGGCGAAGCCGTTGACGAAATCGATGACCAGGAGAGCAGGACGCTGACCTATGCCGCTGCTGTTGCCAAATCCCTGTTTCTGATAGATTTCAAGCTCACTCATACCTGACCCTCCCGGATTGGGCATTCCCCGTACCCGGCTGTTGGTGGCATCCCGGTGCAGACGGCGAGAGTATATCACCATGCGTCGCCGAGCACCGCGGCTACGCCACCGGCCCGCAGGGCCTGTAGAGAATCTCCGCTTGGTTGATTGCGAGCGAGAAATCCGCGCGAGAGACAAGGTGGGAATTCCAGGTTAAACCCTTTGAAATCGTCCTCCGGAATACTTCCTCTAGAATCGATTGGCTACATGCGGTTCCCTCCCATTATTTGGGAGACGGAGTTCTACGCGCCACTGCCCTGCGCTGTTCCACTGCCTGCTTGTGCTGCTCTTCCTGTATACTGCCTCTGCAACCCATTCCGCACCCTCTCCACCCCTGTCAACATTTCACCGTTGCGAGGCTGGAATGATTTGGGGCTCAGTTGCTTTCTCCATTAAGGCCCTCTGGACCTTGTTCATCGCCGCGGCATTGATTTGGAGCGGAGTGGCTGTCACTGCCATCCCCCCCGGCTTCGGAGATCTCCTATCAGAAGCCACCCGGTTCAATGAGGGCCTTAAGGCAATCGAGCAAGGGGAAAACGGGAACGGCGGAAAGGGGGCTCAAGGCGGCGCCGTTGCGACCCTGCCGGCGCCCGCTCCGACGCCGGATCCTTTACCCACGATTCCCCCGGAGGCGGCCCTGCCGACGACTCCCCGCCCAACACCCGATGAGGACGAGGATGACGACGACGGCATAGACACGCCCACGCCGACAGACAACGACGGTACGGACTCGGACGGCATAGACACGCCCACGCCGACGGACAACAATGGGACCGACTCGGACGGCATAGACACGCCCACGCCGACGGACAACGACGGTACGGACTCGGACGGCATAGACACGCCCACGCCGACGGACAACGACGGTACGGACTCGGACGGCGTAGATACGCCCACGCCGACGGACAACGACGGTACGGACTCGGACGGCATAGACACGCCCACGCCGACGGACAACGACGGTACGGACTCGGACGGCATAGACACGCCCACGCCGACGGACAACGACGGTACGGACTCGGACGGCATAGACACGCCCACGCCGACGGACAACGACGGTACGGACTCGGACGGCATAGATACGCCCACGCCGACGGACAACGACGGTACGGACTCGGACGGGATAGATACGCCCACGCCGACGGACAACGACGGTACGGACTCGGACGGGATAGACACGCCCACGCCGACGGACAACGACGGTACGGACTCGGACGGGATAGACACGCCCACGCCGACGGACAACGACGGTACGGACTCGGACGGCATAGACACGCCCACGCCGACGGACAACGACGGTACGGACTCGGACGGCATAGACACGCCCACGCCGACGGACAACGACGGTACGGACTCGGACGGCATAGACACGCCCACGCCGACGGACAACGACGGTACGGACTCGGACGGCATAGATACGCCCACGCCGACGGACAACGACGGTACGGACTCGGACGGGATAGACACGCCCACGCCGACGGACAACGACGGTACGGACTCGGACGGGATAGACACGCCCACGCCGACGGACAACGACGGTACGGACTCGGACGGCATCGACACAACGGGGGCTGTAGTAGAGACGCCGCCCACGCCCACTCCAGAAACACCTACTGCCCCCGAGAGTGAATCAGACGACAATGGCTCGATTAGCAGCTAGCGATGGTTGCCGCATCCTCTCAAGTACCCATCCATCCTTTATTGGAATTTCCGGCAGACGAGGGATTGCCGGAACTGCCCGAGTTGTTTGATGGTGAATCAGTCTGGAGGAACTACTGCCTGGAATTCGGTACAAGAGATCTCCGCCCTCACAGAATCCTAATCCAGGGAATCAGCCGTACTCCCGGCAGGGGAGCCGCAGTTAGCTACGAGTTCGAATGGCCCGATGATGCCTATCTGCCCAACGAGCGGGTCACTTTCCATCTGGCGCGAGGTAACTCGTTGCACATCACACGCTTCCCGGACGATCTCCACCTTCCTGGCCTGGGAGAGGCGTGCGATCCTGAATCTGCCCAGCGTCTGGTCGGCAGGCATGTGACGGTAATGCCTCCCCGACGAATGCGGGTCCAGGTGGTCCGCTATCGTCCTGGGAGTCATGCAGTGCTGAGACACCGGATGGGAAAGTCCAGGCTGTACGTCCGGGTGGTGCGCCCGTCTTCCGTTCCGGCCATTCTGAGGTCAGGCCAACTGATAGAAGAGTCGGCTTTCGTGGTCCCAAAGCTGGCGGGCCTGTGGCAGGAAGGGGGTGTCTTCTGGTTCTCGGAAATTCCTGGGAGGAATTTGCGCAGGCTGCTAAATGGGTTTGATCCGCCGCCACCGCGTTTGATTCTCAAGGCGCTGGAATCCCTGTGGGCCGTCCCTCCAAGGGAGCGTGAAGGAAATGCGTTCAACCTCACTGGAGCCTACCGGCGGGCGAAGGACATAATCAGCCACTCGCTCGGGGGACACGACGGAGGATTTCGGGACTTCCGGAGAGCCGTTGAAGTTCTTGACCCATTCTGCAAAGACTGGAAGGCCACAGGCACCGCTCACAACGATTTCTACGATGACCAGATGATCGTGCTGCCTGACGGCAAGATCGCCTTGGTCGACATCGAAGGGGCAGGACTGGGTGACCCCATGCTGGATGTTGGAAACTTCCTGGCCCATCTGAATTGGAGTTCCCGTGTCAGCCAGCGGGGAGGCGGTTTCGCCGAATACCATGAGGCATTCCTTCAAAATTCCCTAGAGCGTTTCAGATGGGTGAGAGAAGACCTTGCCCTGCGGGAAGCGGTATGCCTGTTCAGGATATGTACCAACGCAGTCCGCAATCCCCGTGAGGACTGGCGGGAAAGGCTGGCCGCCGGCCTGCACCTGGTCAGTGAAACCCTGTATGGATGAGACGCGCTTCCAGGCAATGGCGGCCCCCGCTTGCTCAGGCGTACAGGCGGTTCAGGTTGGCGCGGTTGTCCGGGTTTAGGTCCCGCCCAGCCAGCGCTGGGTGGCCGGGGCCGTAGCGGTGGGCCCGGAACACCGAGTTGGCCAACCCGGAGACTGAGCCGCCAACCCCATAGCCGCTGCGGGCCATGAACGGGTTGACGTACTCCCAGACGATTTCCTTCCCCGGCGTCACCTCGAAGATCCGCCCTGGCGCGCCCTCGCAGATCAGCGTGTTGCCATTGGGCTGGCGTTCCGAGCCGCTGATGTGGTAGCTGTAGAAGGAGATGGGCGGATCGCCCCGGTACTCCCAGGCAATCTCGTTGCTTTCCGGGTCGACCTCGATCACTCGCGAGTGGGTGAAGCCGCTCTTGTGGGGGCCGTTATCGAAGATGAGCACCCGTCCGTTGTCCAGCATCGTCGGGTTGTGCTGGTGGGAGATTTTTCCGCGCCCCCACTTCCAGCGAAACTTCCCTGTGGCCCGGTCGACGATGCCCACGGTATCGGTCTGCCGGAAGCTGACCACCAAGTCCCCTTCGGGAGTGACGTTCAGGGTGTTCTGGTGCGTCCATTCCGCCCGGCTCTCCAGGAAGCAGATGCAGTCTTCCTCGAAATCCAGGTGCTCCCACGAGTTCCATTCGTAGACCACCTCGCCGGCGGGCGTGACCTCCCGCACCGTATCGCCGAGCATCCCCGCGTTGCCGTGGCCGGAGTCGTATCCGCCCTTGACCTGCCGCGTGACATCCTCCGGCAGCATCTCCCAGGTCAGGACCAAGGTGTTGCCGTTCGGCAGGCGCTCGAAGTCGTGATGCAGGAAGGGATAGCGGTACTCCCAGACCATGTTGCTGTCCCAGTCCAGCTCCAGGATGGCGCCCGCCACGGTCCTGCCGTCTCGCGGTAGCAGCTCCCGCTCCGGACGGCTCAGGAACGACACCTCTTCTGCCGCCGGTCCGGTCCGCAGCAGCAGGTTGCCGTTGGGCAACAGGTAAGCGTAGCCAATTCCCTCGTCAGAGTGCCAAGTGTGGCAGACGCGGCCCTCCATGTCGATGAGCCGTGCGTCGTGTCCGCTGACGTTGGTGATCAGCGTGTAGCCGCGATAGGCGTGCTGGGGCGCATAGTAAATCAGGCCGCCGGCATTGTGGTGAGCGGACCAGCCCATGGGTTCCTCCTGAATGTAGCTGAGAATGCGCAAACCGCCTTGCAGCCAAGGCCGTTGCGCAATTCTTTTCTGAGACTTGCGTTGACCTGTGGGCGAGTATGGACTGCCCCATTTTAGCGGGCAACCTGTATCAAACAAGGTGGTAAACTGGCAGTCGCGATAGCAGTTGCAGCGAATTCGAGACCAATGTGAAATGTGAAACGTAGAGTCAACCTTCTGAAAGTCGAGCAATTCTCGCATCAGGTGAAGCCATGACTACCATCCCGGCCAAGGCCGACACGGTCATCAGGAACGCCAACGCCATCACCATGGACTTCAACCGGCCCCGTGCGCAGGCCGTGGCCATGAGCAACAGCCGCATCATCGGCGTGGGTAGCAACGAGGATGTGGAAACCTTCATCGGGCCGGGCGTGAAGGTGCTGGACCTCACCGGCAGCACCGTCCTGCCTGGGTTCATCGACGCTCACATCCATGTGCTGAACAGCGGCATCCGCCACGTGATGGCCGCCGACTGTGATCTGACCAGCATCGCCGCCATCCAGACGGCGTTGCGGGATCGGGCGGAGACCACGCCGCCGGGCCAGTGGGTACAGGGCTTCAAGTACGACGACACCAAGACCGCCGAGAACCGCTCCATCTTCCGGCATGAACTGGATGCCGTCAGCACCTTCCATCCCATCTTCGTGGCCCACCGGGCCGGGCACATCTACTACCTGAACAGCATGGCCCTGGAGCGGGCGGGCTTCGATCGCGACACCCCCGACCCCTTCGGCGGACGCCTGGGCCGCGACCCCGACACCGGCGAGCTGAATGGCGTCGTCTACGAGCGGGCCATCGAGCACGTCCGCTTCGAGCTCATCCCTTCCGACACGCCGGACATCCGCCGCGAGGGCCTGCGCACCATCTGCCGAATGCTGACGGAGGCTGGCCTCACCAGCGTCCACGACGCGCGGGTGGTCCGCGACGAGTTCGTCACCTACCAGGAGGGCCGCGACGCCGGAGACCTGTCCTTGCGCATCTACGCCCTCATGTACCATCCCCACTTCCGTTCGCTGCAGGAAGCCGGATTGAAGACCGGGTTCGGCGACGACATGCTGCGCCTCGGCGGCATCAAGATGGTGGCCGACGGCGCTATCGCCGCCCGCACCGCCTACCTGTCAGAGCCCTACGTCGGCAGCGACTGCGACCACGGCATCCTGGCCATGAGCGCGGGGGAAATCGAAGAGAATGTCATGGAGATGCACCGGGCCGGGTTCCAGGTGTGCATCCACGCCAACGGCGACCTGGCTATCGACATGGTGCTGGACGCCTACGACAAGGCCCAGGCCGCCAACCCGCGCCCCAATCCCCGGCACCGTATCGAGCACTGCACGCTGGTCAACCCGGACATCCTGGGCAAGATGCGCCGACTCGGCACAATCGCGACGCCCTTCTGCACCTACGTCTACCACCACGGCGAAAAGATGCCATTCTACGGCGAGGACCGCCTGCAGTGGATGTTCGCCCAGCGCTCCTTCCTTGACTACGGCGTGGTCGGCACCGGCGCCACCGACTACCCGCCCGGCCCTTTCGAGCCGCTGCTGGGCATCCAGAGCTGCGTCACCCGCACGGACAGCCGGGGCAACCTCTGGGGCCCGAACCAGAAGGTGTCTGTCGAGGAGGCCCTGCGCATCTACACCATGCACAGCGCCTACGCCTCCTTCGAGGAAAACCGGAAGGGGTCCATCGAAGTGGGCAAGCTGGCCGACTTCGTGGTGCTGGGCGAAGACCCCACCGCCATCGACCCCTTCGGCATAAAGGACATCCAGGTCCAACGCACGATAGTAGGCGGCAAAACCGTCTACGAACCCTGACCGCCCACGCTCATAAACGGTGCGCGACAAATCTCCTCTTCCTACCAACGACTCCCTCCCCCTCAGGGGGAGGGCTGGGGTGGGGGTGAAGTCCTGCCAAGAGTAATCCTCAAACTCGCTCGCATCACGGCACCGCCCCCTCCCGCCGGAACACCTCCGCCAGCTTCTCGACACCCTCCCATATCTCCGCCTCCGACGGCAGGGCGAAGCACAGCCGGATGTAGCTTGCCGCCGCGTCCGGGTCCGCCGACCAGTCCGGGCCTGGATTGAACGCCACACCCTCCGCCAGCGCGGGAGCGTTCAGCGCCCGCGAGTCCACTCCGTCCGGCAGCTTGACCCACAGGTACATCCCGCCCCTCGGCATGTAGAAGTCGACGCTCGGCCCGAAGGACTCCCGCAACGCGCTGGCCAGCACTTCGCACTTCCGCTTCAGGGAAGCGCGCATGTCCAGGATGTGGTCTTCGTAATGGTTGTTGAAGTAATCGGCCACGATCATCTGGTCCATAACCCCGGTGCCTGCGTCATTCTTGCGGGACAGCAACCGGCTCATCACGTCCCACTTCGCCACGATGTACCCGAGGCGCGTGCCCGGCCCCAGCGTCTTGGAAAACGACCCGGTGTGCAGCACCCGGTTGGAGTCGTCCAGCGAACGGATCGCGTTCTCGTACTCTCCCTCGAAGATCAGGTCGGCGTAGCACTCGTCCTCGAAGATGGGGACGCCGTACTCCTCGCTCAGCTCCAGCATCCGGTAGCGGCGCTCCATGGACATCACCGTGCCCGTGGGGTTCTGCAGCGTCGGGATCGTGTAGATGTACTTGGGTCGCACACCCCGCTGGCGCAGGTCCTCCAGCGCCGAGGCCAACTGCTCCATGTTCAGGCCATCCTCGTCAACGTCGATGCCGACCATGTTCACTTTGCGCCGTCGGATGTTCCCCAGCGCGCCGGAGAAGCTGAACGCCTCGACGATAACCGTGTCCCCTTCCTCCAGCAGTATCTCGTTGATCAGCTCGATGGCCAGGCCCGATCCCGACGTGATCAGCACCTCGTCGATCGAGATGTTGATGCCCCGGTGTTCCGCCAACTTGTCCACCAGGAACTGGCGCAGGGGGACGATACCCTGCGGGCCGCCGTCGAAGTTGTACATGGAGATGTTGCGCGGGTCGCCCTGGAACACGCGAGTGGCGGACTCGATGAACCCTTCCATGGGCACCATGTCGGGATCGCTGTGTCCGCCAATGAAGTTGTACTTCGGATGACCGGCCCACGGGCCCGGAGGAGGAGGCAGTTCCCTGTTGAATAGCGACGAGTAGTCCAGATCGTTCCCTGCCATAGGGCCTTCCTCCTGCCGGTTGGTTCAGTCCCGCCAACTCATGTATTCGAGACGCTGGAATCCTAACACCACCACAAATCCGTGTCGACGAATTGACGGGTTCAAGTAACCCCTTTTCAGTTCCCTTTCCCTGGAGTGGGAAGGCAGGGTTAGGGTGTACCCTCGCTGAAAGTTCAAGCGATAGCATAGTCAACACCCTCCTAAAATCCCCTCCCCCTCAGGGGGAGGGTTAGGGTGGGGGTGAATTCCTCGCACTTAACAACCTGGTTTCATCAAATGTTCCCCAACGTCCCGGCCTTGACGATTCGGCAACTGGTCAATACAGTTTCTGAAACCCAGTTACGCCCCAGGACTTGTTGATACCAATGCCGAAACTGCACTCGCGCATCCTGACCCCCGACGCCAGCGAGGCCCTGCCATGATGATGGAGCATTTGGGCATCCGCTGGGGCTACGTGTTCCTGCGCTCGTCCAACTATCTGAATCAAGAAGAGTCCAACGAGCTGATGGTACAGGCCGTCGAGATGTACCTCGCCGGCGAGTCCGAGCGCAAGGTGAAGCACGAAAGTTACGAAGGGCGCCTGCTGACCGAGGGCCGTTACGAGGTCATGGGCGGCCTCGGAGGGCAACGATTCGACGCCGAGCTGGAAACGGTCTACGGTCGCGACCAGGCCACCTTCCTCGTCAACGAGCAGACCGGCGGCTCCGGCGCACCCATCTCCGCCAACTAATCGTCCCCCAATATTCCCTCCCCCTCAGGGGGAGGGTTAGGGTGGGGGTGAAAGCACTACCCACAATCACCTATCCAACCCCGCGGAGCTTGAAATGGCTGCTGGAATCCCGCTGGCCCGACAGGTGGGCCGCGTCCCCTCGTCCGTTGTCCCCCTCGATGCCGGAGAGGAAGTCCGGTACCAGAACATCATCGAAGACGCCATCACCATCGATGTCCACCAGCACCCCTTCGTTCTGCCCGAAGTGATGGAGCAGCTCGTCGACCTGGTCCGCATCGGCCGTTACCAGTGGGGATATGACGCCGCCCGCGCCGGCGGCTGGACCGCCGTCACCACCGCCAACGTCTTCGGGGGCCTGAAGAGCACGGGCGACATGTCCTTCGTCGAGTACGACGACGTGGCCGCGGAGGTCGGCAACATGGTGGCCGACGTCGCCATGCAGGACGGCATCGTCCGCGTCGGCAACGCCGCCGACATCGAGGCGGCCAAGCAGCAGGGCAACCTGGGCTTCCTGCCCACCCTCGAGCACCTACCCATAGGCAACCGCATCGAGCGCCTGGACCAGTTGTTCAGCATGGGCGTGCGCCTGGCCGGCATCACCTACAACCGCCGCAACTACATCGGCGACGGCATGAACGAGCGTAACCCAGGCGGCCTCAGCGACTTCGGCATCGAGGTCGTCCGCCGGATGAACGACCTCGGCATGGCCATCGACCTGTCCCATGTGTCCACGCCCAGCGCCCTCGACGCCATCGAGTTCTCCCGAGTGCCGGTGGTGTTCAGCCACAACGCCGCCTACACTCTGCGTCCCAACCGCCGCACCCGCCGCGACGAGGAGTTGACCGCCTGCGCCGAAAACGGCGGCCTGATCTGCATCACCGCCGTCCCCAACTCCCTCAGCGACGACCCCGAGCAGGACATCGAGTGCGTCCTCGACCACTACGACTACATGGTCAACCTCGTCGGCGTCGACCACGTGGGCATAGGCACCGACACCACCGTCGGCGACCACGTGGCCTTCCATCGCGTGGTCATGGGACGCGACGGCCCCGACCAGCTGCCCGCTCCCTACCTGAACGGCCTCGAGTCGCCCGCCGACGGCGGCAACATCGTTCGCGGCCTCATCCGCCGCGGCCACTCCGACGAGAACATCCGCAAGATCATAGGCGGCAACGCCATGGAGTTCTTCCGCCGTGTCATGGGCTAGTCCGACATGCCGCCAAAGGTCAGAGAGGCCATACGCATAGTGGAGAGGGACGGCTGGCGACAGGTTCGCACCCGCGGCAGTCACCGGCAATTTCATCACCCCGTCAAGCCGGGGACGGTATCCATCCCCGGTCATCCAAGCGAAGACTTGGACCCGAATACTTGGAAGACCATCTTGAGACAAGCAGGACTTGAGGAGAGACGGCGATGAAGTTCAAGTTTGTGGCAGTCCTCACGGAAATGCCAAACAACTATTCCGCCTACGTGCCCGACTTGCCTGGCTGCATCAGCACCGGCAAGACTTGGGAAAAGATGGTGGAAATGATCCATGAGTGCCTCGAATTTCATATCGAGGGCATGATGATAAACGGCGACCCGCTACCCGAAACCAGGATGTCCCTGGAAGAGGCGATGGCCCATCATTGTGAGCCTTTTACCGAGGAAGAACTGGAAGAGTTTTCCAAGTACGATTTCCCCCCCACTGTGTCAGTGACCTTCAAGGAGATTGAGGTTGAAGTAGCCATGCCGGCTCCGGCGGAGACGGCTGGCACGGTTCCACAGGGCGCATAGATGATGGACCAATCGGAGAGCCGAACATGAACTGTCCCGACTGCAACGTGGCCCTTGACGAGCGCAAGTTCCGTAGCATCGAAGTGGACCACTGCCCCCGGTGCCGCGGCCTGTGGCTCGACTTCGACGAGCTGGACCTGCTGGAGGACACCGCCACCCGCGACGAGGTCCTGAAGGGGATGCGGGAGTACGCCTGGCGTTCCGGTGAGCGGCCTTGCCCCCACTGCGGCGTGGCCATGGACCTCTTCAACTACCGCGCCCACAACCTGCCCATCGACCACTGCCCCAACGGCCACGGCTATTGGCTGGACAAAGGCGAAGAGGACCGTATCCTCGACCTGATGAAGGAGCGCGCCCGGGACCTCCGCCGTTCCGAGTCCGCCGAGCAGCAGTGGGCCCGCTTCATGGAGCGCGGAGGCAGCCGGGGAGGCTTTCTGGACCGCATTCGGGATCTGTTCAGCTAGGCGTGCGTACTGGATTAGGAGACCACAAATGGTTACGAGCGCTGGCACTGACCACCTGAATTTGGCAAGGGACTTCCTGGCTCGAAGCAAAGAGTACCTGGCGGAAGGCGATCTGCACCAAGCCTCCGAGAAGGGTTGGGGAGCCGCGTCTCACACCATCAAAGCAGTTGCCGCCGCCAGCGGCTGGGAATACAAGCACCACGACCAGTTCGACAACGTTGTCGTGAACGCCAGGCACAGGTACCGGCAACCCAGCCTCATTCGTATGTCGGATGCCGCCCACGCGCTCCACGTTAGCTTCTATAAACGCAGGGAATTTATAGACGTCGGCGCCACGGAGCAGCGCATTGCCGACATTGAGGCAATGCTCAACATCCTGGAGCCATTCATCACCTAATGAAGCGGCGCGCTGCGCGCCCGGGACCTCCGCTGCCCAGGTCCGCCGAGCAGCTGTGGGGCCGCTTCATGGAGCGCGGCGGCTTCCTGGACCGCACCAGGGACTTGTTCAGCGGATAGGCAGTGCTTACGTTTCCCTCGTCGTTCCCGCGAAGAGGAGTGGGATAGGTTTTGCCCACTAATCTCACTCCTCTTTCCTATGTTCTTACCCCGGGTAGCTGTTGCTCCAGCCGTCCACGCCGCACACTTCGGTCAGCGGCAACCGGGTGACGGACCCGAAGACCCCACGGGGGTAGCCCAGCGGCATACAGTAAACGACCTGCGCGGTGTCGGGGATGCCGAACAGCTCGTGCACCCGCTCCTCCACCACGGGGTGCAGGGTGGTGATAGTGCCCCCGATTCCAAAAGCACGCGCCGCAAGCAGCATATTCTGGGCCGACGGAATCACCGACCCCATCGCCTGCGCCCCCTTGGCTGTGGCGCAGATCAGCACCATGACCGGCGTATCCCCGATCTCGTTGGCCAGCCGCATGGCCGAGCGCATGGAACTCTTGCCCGGCGGAATGTCCTCCGGGCCCATGATGCCCGCGTCGGCCCGCTTGGCCCACCACGCCTCGTGGTACAGCTCGCCCAGCTTGCGGCGCAGCTCGGCGTCCTTCACGACGATGAAGTGCCACTGCTGGTTGTTCCCCCCATTGGGCGCCCGGATCGTCGCCTGCATGATGTCTTCCAGCACATCGTCAGGAATCGGGTCGGGCTTGAACCGGCGGATGGCCCGCTGCGTGAACATCGCCTCGCCCAGGGGAATAACATTCAGTCGTTCAGCCGTGGTCATTGGCGTCTCCTTTTCTTGAGGGTGTGTGACAAGTCCCCTCTCCCTCCGGGAGAGGGTTAGGGTGAGGGCGTCCTGCACTCTCGCCGTGCTGCCAGCAGCCGCCCGTATCCTCGCACCGGCTCCTCGATGCCCGCCAGCGCAAGAGCCCGCCAGAGCGTGGCCGTGTGCGAGGTCACTACCGGCTTCCGGATGGCTTCCTCCAGCGCCTGTGCTGCCGCCATTGCGTCCATGTTCATGCAACTGATGAACAGCCCGTCAGCATCCCCGCCGCTCTGCTGCCACGCCTCAAGGCAGAAACGGTAGATTTCCTCCGGTTTTACGGCTGCGAACTCGGCTGCGGCCTGGAACCCCATCCCATTGGCATGGACCGTCTCGATGCCCGCCTCGGCCAAGTAGCGGCTTTCCGCCTCGTGGTAGCTGTGCGGGTACGGGCTGGTCAGCACCACTCGTCGTATGCCCAGGTGTGTCAACGCCTCGGCGGCAGCCAGCATTGTTGAGGTGATCGGAGCGCCGAACTGCCGCTCCATGTCTTCGCAGAACTCTCGGTCCTTCTCCAGACCCCGCTGCGCCCCGCTGACGGTGCAGCAATAGGCGATGGAATCCACTCCCGCCGACGCCAGCTCTTCCACCGCCCGCGACGAGTTCTTCTCCATCTCCAGCAACGCCTCAAGCCCGTTGTCTCCGCCCAGCATCATCCTGCTGGAGAGGAACCCCACCTCCGGCACCGCCTTTGGGTAGCGCAGCTCCGACACTGTCGACGCGCTGACCACGACCAGCCCGATTCTGGCCTTTGTGGTCAGCGGTTCCAGCGTACCGCTCAGTCCCGACATTTCGCTTCCTCAGTGTGCCCGGCAGATGCCGTTGGCCGCTTGAAATCGTTGAAATGTTACCACACCCCCGACTCGGCGCTACCGTTGCTATAATGGCCGGGACACAAGCCATTCCCTTACCTGAAGGGAACAGGAGGAAACCGTGGTCGACAGCACGAACTGGGATGTCGAGGCCCTCCACCAGCGGTTGGGCGTGTCTCCCATCATCAACGCCGCCGGTTCTATCACCCGCTTGGGCGGGACCAAGACCCGCCCCGAAACCCTCGCCCTGATGGAGCAGGCCGCCCGGGTCATGGTGAACATCGACGAGCTCAACCGGGCCGCCGGGAAAGAGGTCGCCCGCCTTCTCGGCGCCGAGGCCGGCTTCGTCTGCAGCGGGGCCGCCGGCGGTCTGCTGCTCCAGGCGGCAGCCTGCATCGCGGGCAACGACCCGGTCAAGATGCGGCAGCTTCCCAACACCGACGGCCTGAAGAACGAGATCGTCATCCACACCATGCACCGCTTCCCCTACGACCAGGCCTACCGCGCCGCTGGCGCGAAGATGGTCGAGTTCGGCGACTACCTCTATGCCCATCCCTGGCAGCTCGAGGGCGCTATGAACGAGCGCACAGCTGCCGTCGCCTATCTCGCCGCGCCATTCTCCAGCAACAAGGTCATGCCACTTGAGCAGCTCTGCGAGATCGCCCACTCCCGCGACGTGCCGGTGATCGTCGACGCCGCGTCCATGCTCCCGCCCCGCGCCAACCTGTATCGCTATCTCCAGGCGGGGGCCGACATGGTCGTTTACAGCGGCGGCAAGGGTATTCGCGGCCCCCAGGGCAGCGGCATCCTCGTGGGCCGCGCCGACCTGATCGAGGCAGCCGCCACCCAGGCCAGTCCCGCCCAGTTCCTGGGACGAGGCATGAAGGTTGCCAAGGAGGAGGTCATCGGCCTGGTGGCGTCCCTCGCCGCCTTCGTCGAGGAGGACGAGGAGGCTGAGACCGCTGCCTACCGTGGCCTGGTGCAGCAGGTCGTCGACGCCCTTGTCGAGATTCCCGGGCTCGATGTGACCCTGGAGCACGACCGCTACAACTACCTGATTCCCTGTGCCGTCATCCGCTTCACCGACGACTGGCGCGGCCCCTCCAGGGACGCCGTCGCCAACGCCATGCAGCAGGGCCGGCCCGGCATCTACCTGCACCAGCTCGGTGGCCCCGACGAACTCGCTGTGGACCCCCTCAACCTCACCGAAGAGGAAGTCGAAACCGTAATCCGCCGCCTCCGCGAGGAACTAACGCGCTAGAGGAAGCAAGAATTGTTCCTCCCCCTGATACACCCCTCTCAGGGAGAGGGTTAGGGTGGGGGTGAGCCTCCACCCCTTATTTGACATAAAAGGAGCGAATCATGTCCATAAAGATCGACCTTAGGGTGCCGCCGTGCCGCCCGGGCCCCGAGGTGGCAGCCTTCGTCAAGGAATGCGAGGACGCAGGCTTCGACGGAGTGGGCATTCTCGACTCGCAACTCCTGGAGCGCGACTGCTTCGTGAGCATGGCCGCCGCGGTGCAGGCCACGGATCACATCAACGTGGCTTCGGCTGTCACCAACCCGGCAACCCGGCACCCGTCCGTCGTCGCTTCGGCGGCCCAGACCGTCTCCGAGCTCGCGCCCGGCCGCGTGCAGGTGTGGATCGGTCGCGGCTACAGCTCCACCGCCACCATCGGGATTCCCCCGGCCACCGTACGCCAGATGCGCAACTCGGTTGTGATGATGAAGGAGCTGATGTCCGGCGACATGGTCTCCTTCGGCAACGACGCCCGGAGCCGTATGCGCCACGGCGGAGAAACGCCCCCGCCTCCCGTCTATATCGCCGCCACCGGCCCCCGCGTGATGAAAGTGTCCGGCGAGGTGGCCGACGGGGCGCTGCTGATGACCGGCATCCACCCCGGCGCCGTGGCGGAGGCCCGTGAGATCGTCGCTGATGGCGCCCGCGCCGCAGGGCGCAACCCCGAGGACGTGGAGACCATCTTCACCGCGACCACCATCATCAAGGACGACCTCAAGGAGGCCCGCGAGCTCGCCCGCCCGCTGGCCGTCGCCCGGCTCATGGAAGAGACATACCACCGATGGCTCAAAGCCGCGGGCATCGATGTGGGAGACCTGGAGCTCCCCGCCGGCCTGTGGGACCTCTACCCCGATGTTCCCCACGCGGAGGACTGGGAGAAGGCCCAGGAGCTGTGCTCCTTCCTGCCCGACGACGCCCTAGCGGCCATCTGCGACTACATGGGCTTGATCGGTACACCGGAGTATTGCGCGGAGCGTGTCAGGAAGGCGGAGCAGGACGGCCTCACCCACCTTTACCTCATGACCGGCGCCACCTACGATTTTGCCACCGGCGAGATGGCCGCCTTCCGCGACCACATCTTCCCCGCCCTCAATGCCAACGGAGGCTAGGCTGGCCCGTCCCCGGTCAGCCAGGAAAGTAACAGCGTAGGGGCGTACTCCCGAGCTTGTCTAAGGGCGTGCGCCCTTTCCTGAGAGAGGGTGTTTCCAAAATCCCCCTCCCTCAAGGGAGAGGGATTTTCGCAATCGACTTAGTTTTAAGATAGCTTTTAGCGGCCAGTGAAGAACCGCCAACTGTGAGACACAGCCTTACCGCCTATCGCCACTTCGCTACCGCCCGTCGCCACCGTGTTACCGCCCATCCTGAGCTTGTCGAAGGACGGGCGGTTTTCCGCGAGCCGGAATCGACAATGAAGCGGCTGATTGGAGTCAACAATATCCGCATCGGCTTATGGGGCGCGGTGTCCTTCGCCCTCGCCCTGTTGCTGGCCGCCTGCGGCTCCACCCCTCAGACCGGACCGGGCGAATCGGAAGGCTCCCTGCCCACCGTTGAGATCGTGCAACGGCTTACGCCGTCGGTCGTCCACGTCTTTACCGAGTCGATCTCGCCAGGAGCCTTCAACCAGCTGGCGCCCACCACCGGCGTCGGAACGGGCATCGTTCTGCGTGAGGATGGCTACGTGCTCACCAGCAACCATGTCATTTCCGGCGCCGACTTCATCACCGTTACCCTGCACAATGGCGACAGCTACCCCGGCCTGCTGGTCGGCGGCGACACCAACCCCGATGTAGCCATCGTGAAGATCGACGCCTCCGGCCTGGAGCCTGCCGCAACCGGCAGCGCGGCGGACTTGCAGGTCGGCGAGGATGTAATAGCCATCGGCCATGCCCTGGCCCTGGCAGGCGGTCCGACGGTCAGCAAGGGTGTGATCAGCGCTCTCGGCCGATCCATCGACGGAGGGTTGCAGGATACCTTCGTGGACTTGATCCAGACCGATGCGTCCATCAATCCCGGCAACAGTGGCGGCCCGCTGGTCAACGACCGGGCAGAGGTCATCGGCGTCAACACGGCGGCTCTGGGTGGCGGAGAGGACATCGGTTTCGCCATCAACATCGACGACGCCATGGCCGTGTCGTTGCAGCTAATCGAGAAGGGTTTCGTGGAGCGGGGCTTCCTCGGCATCTCGCCGGTGAACCTGACCCCTGCTATCGCCATGCAGATCGGCGTTCCGGTTTACGAGGGCATAGTGGTCGCCAGGGTGGTCGACAACTCGGGCGCTTTCGACGCCGGGCTGCAGGGAGAGGATGTCATTGTGGCCATGGGCGGCGAGGAAATCCGCAACACCGGCGACCTGTCCAAATTCCTGCTGGAAAACCTGCCCGGCGAGCGGGTCTCCGTTCGCATTTTCCGGGGAAACGAGGAGATCGAGACCGAAGCTGTCCTGGGTGACAGGCCAACTCCCTGACCGGTTCATCGTTGGCCTGTCCCGGCGCCGACCCGGAAACCGGCTTGGCTCAGAGGGTGTTTGTGAAGTGCTTGCCCAAGGGTTATCGAAGGATGACATGGGTTTTCACTACCTGCCGCCCACCCAACCGTCCGTCCTTCGACGACCCTTCGGCAAGCTCAGGACAGGATGAACGGTTGGGCTTTGAGCCTGTCTCAAAAGTCGGGGTGTAGACTGTGGTCAAGCCTGACGGAGGTGCCGATAAGATGCCACTTCGGGATATGGACCGAGAGCAGATGTGGCTGTTGCCGCCGTCCCTTGACGAACTGCTGCCGTTGGACCATCCGGCTCGTTTTGTCGCCGAGTTTGTCGACGCCTTGGGCAGAGAAGGTTGGGCGGAGCTGGGTGTGGAAATAGACGGGGACCCGCTGGGAGCCCCGGCCTACCATCCCAGGTCCCTGCTCTGCGTGTGGCTTTACGGGTTCATGACGGGAGTGCGCTCCTGCCGCAAGTTGGAGGCGGCCTGTCGAGACCAGATTCCGTACCTGTGGCTGACAGGATGGCAGCATCCGGACCACAACACCCTCTGGCGGTTCTACAAGGCCCATCGCCAGGAAATGCGGAGCTTGTTCAAGCGCACGGTGCGGACGGCGGTGGCGATGAAGCTGGTGGACCTGGCGGTGCAGGCGGTGGATGGCACCAAGATGGCCGCCAGCGCGTCGGTGCACCGCAGCTACGACGGGGAGAGACTGGCCCAGTTGTTAGACCGGGTGGACCGGGCGATAGCCGATCTGGAAGCCCAGAACGAAGGTGGAGAAGACGCCAGCGCCGTCAATCTGCCTGAAGAACTGGCCGACAAGGAAGCGCTGAGAGAGCGCCTGCGGCAGGCGATGGACGAGTTGGCCGGTGCAAAGAAGCCCAGGCGCATCAATCTTACGGACCAGGACGCCCGGCTGATGAAGGCCAGCTACGGCGTCGTGCCGGCCTACAACGCCCAGGCCATGGTATCTCCAGTGGAGCAGGACGGGGAACCCACGGGCATGTTGATCACCGCCGCGCACGTGGTGTCTGTGCCCAATGACAACTATCAGTTGGTGCCGATGATGGAGCGCGCTGAGGAGGCTACGGGAACCAGAACACCCATGACGCTGGCCGATGCTGGGTATTTTTCCGGGAGCGACTTGGCCGATTGCGCGGATCGTGGCCAGCAGGTGGTGGTGCCGGAGTCGCGGGAACGGTTCCTCAGAAGTCCCTATCACAAAGATCAGTTCACCTATGATGAACCCAGCGACAGCTTTGAATGTCCCCAGGGACAGACGCTCCACTTCATCGGCATCAGCGAAGACAAAAGAGGAGTGCCAATGAGGAAGTACCGCGCTTCCGCAGGCGTCTGCCAGCAGTGTCCAGCCTACGGGGTATGCACCAAATCCAAGCGTGGCCGTAGTCTGTGGATTGGGCCTCACGACGATGTGCTGCGCCGGCACCGGGCTTGGATGTCCACCAGCCTGGCGAAAGAGGTATATCGGCTGAGAAAGCAACTGGTCGAGCCGGTGTTCGGAATTACCAAGGAACAAATGGGAGCCCGAAGATTCCTGCTGCGGGGCCTGGTCAACGTGGCGGCTGAGTGGAATCTCTTGGCAATCGCCTTCAACCTGCGGACTCTCTGGCGCATATGGCGGGACGGGACCTTCGTACTGGCGCCTCATAGTCCCACATCGGGCCCCGTGCCCTGATTTCGGTGCGATCCCAAGACCCTCCCGGACGCGCAAAACTCATCAAGTCGTAATCTGCCGTCGAACCCGACTCTACTAGCAACGCCCGAAGGCACTCACCACTCCTTTCGGTCGAAACAGGCGTTTTCTGGGACAGGCTCCTTTGTAAACACCCTCTCAGAGAAACCCACCCGGTTCGGCGATTCCGAGTCTCCGAATTCCCTGTTTCGGTAGATGACAGAACCGGCTGGTTTGGATACCATACCAACTGCCGGATTGACCCCGGCGCCCCTTTGGTGGGGCAGTGAAATATCTCGGGCGTAGTCGGGGCCAGCTCCCCGTCCGCGCTGCTTCAGGGGAAAGCGTTGACCGATTCGGCTCTAGACCAGTTGTGCATCAACACCCTTCGTTTCCTGGCTATCGACTCCGTCCAGAAGGCGCGTTCCGGCCACCCCGGCGCACCCATGGGCGCTGCCCCAATGGCCTACGTGCTTTGGGACCGCTTCCTGAAGCACAATCCCGCCGACCCGCAGTGGCCCGACCGCGACCGCTTCGTCCTGTCCGCAGGCCACGCCTCGGCCATGCTGTATTCGCTGCTTCACCTGACCGGCTACGATCTGCCCATCGAGGAGCTGCAGCAGTTCCGACAGTGGGGCAGCCGTACGCCCGGCCATCCCGAGTATGGGCTGACGCCCGGCGTTGAGGTCACCACCGGTCCGCTGGGGCAGGGTTTGGCCAACGCCGTGGGCATGGCCCTCGCCGAACGCTGGCTGGCCACCCGCTTCAACCGCCCCGGCCACGACATAATCGACCACTACACCTACGCCATGGTGTCGGATGGCGACCTGCAGGAGGGCGTCGCCGCAGAGGCCGCTTCCCTCGCCGGCACGCTCGGCCTCGGCAAGCTGATCCTCCTGTACGACGACAACCAGATCTCCATTGAGGGAGACACCGATATCGCCTTCTTGGAGGATGTGCCCCACCGCTTCCAAGCCTACGGCTGGCAGGTTATCGAGGGACTGGACGGCAACGACCTGGACTCGGTCGCCGCCGCCATATCCGAGGCCCGGGCCGAATTGGACAGGCCCAGCATCATCGTGTGCAGCACGGTGATCGGCTACGGTAGCCCCAACAAGGCAGGCACCGCAGGCGTACATGGCGCTCCCCTGGGTGACGACGAGGTGGGCCTGACCCGGGAACAGCTGCACTGGCCCTACCCCGACAGCTTCACCGTGCCGGGAGAGGTCAGGGAGCATCTGACCAAGGCCCGGGAACGGGGCAGGGAGCAGCAGGAGGAATGGGATCTCTCTTTGTCCAGCTACCGGGAGAATTTTCCTTCCGAGGCCCTGCGACTACAGGATGCCCTCGGCGGCGCTCTCGCCCCTGGCTGGAGCGGCGGACTGTCCGGCCTGTTTGACGACGGCAAGGCGATTTCCACCAGGGAGGCGTCCGGCAAGGTTATGAACGCCATCGCCGACGCCGTGCCGAACCTCATCGGCGGCTCCGCCGACCTGGCCCCTTCCACCCTGACCATCCTGAACAGCGAGGGCCACATCGGGCCAGGCAACTTCGACGGGCGGAACCTGCACTTCGGCGTTCGCGAGCACGCCATGGGAGCCGTGGCCAACGGCATCGCGGTGCATGGCGGGGCCATCCCCTACGCCTCCACCTTCCTGATTTTCTCCGACTACCTCCGGCCCGCCCTCCGCCTCAGCGCCCTCATGGGACAGCAGGTCATCTACGTCTTCACCCACGACTCCATCGCGTTGGGCGAAGACGGCCCCACCCACCAGCCGGTAGAGCACCTGATGTCGCTGCGCGAGATGCCCGGCCTCGTGCTGATCCGCCCGGCGGACGCCACCGAGACCGCGGTGGCCTGGCAGGCGGCCCTGGAGAGGAACGAGGGCCCCACTGCCCTCGCCCTCAGCAGGCAGAACCTGCCGGTGCTCGACCGCGAGACCCTGGCCCCGGCCCACGACACTGCCAGGGGCGGGTACGTTCTCTGGGAGTCCGAAGGCTCGGACCCACAGGTGATCATCATCGCCACCGGGGCCGAGGTCCACATTGCTCTCGAGGCTGCGCAGGCCCTGGATGCCGAGGGCATCAAGGCCCGCCTTGTTTCCATGCCGTCCTGGGAGCTGTTCGAGGCACAGCCGAAGGAATACAGGGAAGCGGTGCTGCCTCCCGGACTCCGCGCCAGGCTGTCCGTGGAAGCCGGCGCAACCAACGGCTGGGCCCGCTACGTCGGACTGGACGGCGCTTCCGTCGGCATGTCGACCTTCGGCGCCTCCGCACCCGGTGGTGTGCTTCTTGAGCAATTCGGCTTCACCGCCGCTCACGTTGCGGAGGAAGCCCGCAAGCTCGTCAACGGGTGAATGGATCGTGAGCGAGTCGACCGCCGGTGACTGGTTTCCCGGCAATCCGTCTGCCTCCGAAGCGGCGCGCCACGCGCTGGAAGACCTCGTGGCGCGTCGTCTGCCGGAGCGGATAAAGGAACGCGATCACACCGTCTGGCGGCCCAACCCACGGGAGATCTCAAACCGTCTTGGCTGGCTCGACGCAGGCGAGTTCCTGAGTCCGCACCTGCCGGAACTGAACGCCTTCTCCCAGGAAATCCGCAACGAAGGCTACCGCGATGTCGTGCTGCTTGGCATGGGCGGCAGCTGCCTGGGCCCCGAGGTGCTGCGCCGCTCCTTTGGGCCAGTGGCCGGGTATCCTCGACTGACCGTGCTGGACTCCACGGTGCCGGAACAAGTCCTGTCCGTGGCCTCATCCATCAACCCGGCACGGACCCTGTTCATCGTGTCGTCAAAGTCCGGCAGCACCATCGAGACGCTTTCCTTCTACCGCTATTTCAGGGAGCAGGTGGAGGCCGCCGCAGCCGCCACTCACCCTGAGCTTGTCGAAGAGGCGGGACGCAACTTCGTAGCCATCACCGATGCCGGCACTTCCCTTGAGCGGCTGGGCAACGAGAGCGGGTTCCGGCGGGTGTTCCTCAATCCCGATGACATAGGCGGCCGCTACTCCGTGTTGTCCTGGTTCGGAATGTTGCCGGCCGCCATCGCCGGCATCGACGTGTCCCGCCTGCTGGGCAGCGCGGCTGCCATGCGGGACCGGTGTCTGGGAAACGGGCCAGGCGGCAATCCGGGACTGGAACTCGGCGCCCTTCTCGGCGCCATGACCCTCACGGGCAGGGACAAGGTTACCTTGATCACGCCGCCGCCAATCGACAGCTTCGGTCTATGGGTCGAGCAGATGATCGCCGAGAGCCTTGGCAAGGAAGGGCGCGGCATCGTTCCGGTTGCCGGCGAACCCCTCCTCCCTCCCGAGTCGTACGGCGACGACCGCCTGTTTGTCTACCTGAGACCGGAAGGCAATGGCCAAGCGGATGCCGAAATGGACCGCCTCGCCGAAGCGGGCCATCCGGTGATGCGCGTCGATCTCGGGGACCGATGCAATCTCGGCGGCGAGTTCTTCCGTTGGGAGTACGCCACCGCGGTCGCCGGGTCGATGCTGGACGTCCACCCCTTCGACCAGCCCGACGTTCAGGGAGCCAAGGACAACACCGACGCCCTGCTTGACGCTTTTCATCGCGATGACAGGCTCCCGGATCGTGCGCCTTCCGGCTCCATTTCAGCGCTGCTGCAACAGGCAGGCCCCGGTGACTACCTGGCCATCACGCCATATATCCCGATGGACGACGAGACGGACGAGTTGCTTTGCGATATCCGCGCCCGGGTGATGCGCAAGCACGGCATCGCAACCACCTCCGGCTATGGCCCTCGCTACCTGCACTCCACCGGGCAGCTGCATAAAGGCGGCCCGGGATCCGGGCTGTTCCTCCAACTCACCATGGGCCGACATCGTGAACTGGCCATCCCCGGACAGATGTACGGGTTCGACGTACTCGCCAGGGCACAGGCAATCGGCGACCACCAGGCCCTGTCCAACCTGGGCCGCCGCCTGATCACCGTGGACCTTGGGGACGACATAAAGGGTAGCCTTCGGCGGCTGGTTGAACAGGTCTAGCCCCCGCAACCGTACCCCAACCTTCAACTATCTCGCGATAAAGGGGTGACTTCTTGGTGGAACTTGGACTCGTCGGCTTGGGACGCATGGGAGCGAACATGGCTCGTCGGCTGGTGCAGGGCGGCCACCGGGTCGTTACCCACGACCTTGATGCCGACGCAGTAGCCGCCAGCACCCGGAACGGCGCCGAGGGCGTCGCATCGTTGAGCGAGATGGTCGGCCTGCTGACGCCGCCGCGAGCGGTCTGGCTGATGCTCCCAATCGGCCAGCCCACCCAGGATACCATTGACGCCGTTGTGCCGCTCCTCTCCCACGGAGACCTGATAATCGACGGCGGCAACGCCAACTACAAGGACAGCGTGCGCCGCAGCCGGGAACTGGCCGAGCACGGCATCGACTTCATCGACGCGGGCATCAGCGGAGGGGTCTGGGGATTGGTCCACGGGTACTGCCTGATGATCGGCGGCCCCGACGACGCCGTTAAGCGCATGGAGCCGGCCTTCCGCACGCTGGCTCCCGCCGAAGACGTAGGCTACTGCCACTTCGGCCCCAACGGAGCGGGCCACTTCGTCAAGATGGTCCACAACGGCGTGGAGTACGCGCTTATGCAGGCCTATGCCGAGGGATTCGAGCTCCTGGCTGCCAAGGAAGAATTCGACCTCGATCTCTCCTCGGTAGCGGAGACCTGGTTGCACGGCAGCGTCGTCCGCTCCTGGCTACTGGAACTGGCCGCTGCGGCCCTGAAGGAAGACCCGTCGCTGGAGGGCCTCCAGGCATACGTCGAAGACTCGGGCGAGGGCCGCTGGACCGTGCAGGAATCCGTAGACCTGGCTGTCCCAATTCCGGCCATCACTGCGGCATTGCAACAGCGCTTCCGGTCCCGTCAGGACGGGCCGGTGGGCGCCAAGCTGCTGGCAGCCCTCCGGCAGCAGTTCGGCGGCCACGCCGTACGCCGCACCGGCGACTAGACCAAGGCAATCGCGTCCTGGCTTACAATGTCCTTGAGACCCGTCATTCCCGCGAAAGAACCTCATCTCTAAAGAGGGTTAGGGGGGCGGCATGTCGGACCAGACCACCACAATCGTGATCTTCGGAGCGTCGGGCGACCTGACTACCAAGAAGCTCGCCCCGGCCCTGGCCGACCTGTACTCCAAGGGGCGTCTTGGCCCGGAGGTCCGGATCGTCGGCGTCTCCCGCAGCGACATGACATCCGACGAGTTTCGTGCCTCCTTCTACCAGGGATTCGGCCAGGACTCAGAGTTCCCACCCGCTCCCGAGGTCTGGAACGACTTCGCCGGCCGCGTCCACTCATGCTACGGCGACATATCCGCCTACGACGGCCTCCAGTCCCTGGAGCGCACCCTCGCAGAGATCGAGTCCCCCGACCGCCCCGCCAACCGCCTGTACTACCTGGCACTCGCTCCCTTCCTGTTCGCGCCCGCCGTGCAGGCCCTGGGAAGGGGCGGATACCAGGTAGAAGACGGTTGCTGGCGTCGCGTCGTCGTGGAAAAACCCTTCGGCGTGGACCTCGACACCGCCAGGGAGCTCAACCGCTCCATCCACTCCGTCTTCGCCGAGCACCAGGTCTACCGCATAGACCACTATCTCGGCAAGGAGACGGTCCAGAACCTGCTCGTATTTCGCTTCGCCAACGCAATCTTCGAACCTATCTGGTCCCGCAACTACATCGACAACATCCAGATCACCGTCGCCGAGTCGGTGTCAATCGCCGAGCGCGCCCCCTACTACGACCGGGCCGGCGTTCTCCGCGACATGTTCCAGAGCCACCTGCTCCAGCTTCTCGCCGTCGTTGCCATGGAGCCTCCTTCCACCTTCGAAGCCGACACCCTGCGCAACGAGAAGGTCAAGGTAATGCGGGCCGTCCGGCGCATACAGGCCCGCGACGCTCCGGTCTTCGCCGTCCAGGGCCAGTACGAAGGCTACCTCGACGAGCCCGGCGTCCCCGCCGACTCCCGTACCGCTACATACGCGGCCCTGCGCCTGGACATAGACAACTGGCGCTGGCAGGGCGTGCCCTTCTACCTGCGCTCCGGGAAGGCCCTCAGCAGCAAGAAGACCGAGGTCCTGATCCAGTTCCGCCGCCCGCCTCACCTGATCTTCCCCCAGGGCGCCAGCGGCGACATCTCTTCCAACACCCTGTCGATCTGCGTCCAGCCCAACGAGGGCGTCCACCTGGAGTTCCAGGCCAAGACCCCCGACTCCGCCCTCGACCTGCGCCCCGTCAATCTTGAGTTCCACTACGACCAGTCCTTCGGCGGCCAGGAAATACCCGACGCCTACGAGCGATTGCTGCTGGACGCCCTGAACGGCGACGCATCGCTCTTCATCCGCAGCGACGAAATTGAGCAGTCCTGGAGCATAATGGACCCGCTAATCGAGGGCTTGTCCGACTCATCCGTCCGTTCCCCCGAAATCTACGACCCCGGCACCGACGGCCCCTTCACCGCCGACGACTTTCTAGCCCGCGATGGCCGTTCCTGGCTGGGCAAGTGCCTCGGCGACTAGAATAGTCCCCACCCCCTTGGGGGTAGGGCGGAGGTGAAATCCCCGTTTCAGGAATCCTTTCCCCGCAATCCAACGAGTGAGAAAACCATGCCAGACTTCCGAATCGGCGTAGACATCGGCGGCACCTTCACCGACATCGTATTCCTCGGCAGCGACGGGCAGGTGCTGACCCGCAAGGTGGCCAGCACCCCCGACGATTACAGCCGCGCCGTGCTCGACGGCATCCGTGCCGGCATCGACGAGCTTGGCATCGAGCCCGGCTCCGTGACCGAGGTAGGCCACGGGTTCACCGTCGCTACCAACGCCATCATCGAGGAGAAAGGCGCCCATACCGCCCTCATTACCACCGAGGGCTTCCGGGATGTCCTCGAGTTCCGCCGCAACCGCACGCCCCGTCTCTACGACCTCTACTACGAGAAGTCGCCCACCCTGGTCAAGCGCCAGTACCGCCTGGAGGTCGGCGAACGGCTGAACTTCCGAGGCGAGGTCCTCCGTCCCCTCGACACTTCCTCCGTCGACCGCGCCGTGCAGGCCGTGGTGGACAGCGGCGCAGAGTCGGTCGCCGTTTGCCTGCTCCACTCCTACGCCAACCCGGCCCACGAGCAGTACATCGCCCAGGCCCTTAGCGAACGCGCCCCCGGAGTCATTCAGACTCTCTCCTCGGAATTGCTTCCGGAAATGAAGGAGTACGAGCGCACCAGCACCACGGTCATCAACAGCTACGTGCGTCCCGTTGTCGAGAGCTACTTGACCCTGCTGACCGAGGGCCTCGAGGCTATGGGCATCACCGTGCCCCTCGCCGTGATGCAGTCCAACGGCGGCCTGGCCACCTCCGGCATCGCCATGGAGCGCCCCGTCTACTGCATCGAGTCCGGCCCTGCCGCAGGCGTCGTGGGCGCTTTCCACCTTGGACGCCGCCTCGATATGCCCAACCTGATGACCCTGGACATGGGCGGCACCACCGCCAAGGCATCCATCATCGAGAACGGCGAGATGTTGCAGGCCCCTGAGTACGAGGTGGGCGGAGGCATCAGCGTCGGCCACCGGCTGCTTCGGGGCAGCGGTCACATCCTCCGCGTTCCTGCCATCGACCTGGCCGAAGTGGGCGCGGGCGGCGGCAGCATCGCCACCGTCGACCGCAGCGGCTCCCTCCGCGTGGGACCCCAGAGCGCCGGCGCCTTCCCCGGCCCGGCCTGCTACCAATTGGGGGGACAGGACGCCACGGTTACCGACGCTGATGTTCTACTCGGCTACCTGAATCCCCTATACCTGCTGGCCGGCGACTTCCCCATCGACGCCGAGCTGGCCCGCAAGGCCATCGCCGACAATGTGGCTGGCCCCCTGAACATGTCCGAGGTCGACGCCGCCCACGGCATTCACCTGCTGGTCAACTCCAACATGGGCCGCGCCCTTCGCGCCGTCTCCAGCGAGCGCGGACGCGACCCGCGCCGCTTCGACCTCATCTGCTTCGGCGGCGGCGGCCCGGTCCACGCCGCCGGTCTCGCCGAGATGCTCGACATAACCCGCGTGGTCGTCCCGCCCTTCCCCGGCGTCTTCAGCAGCTTCGGCCTGCTCGTTGCAGATGTCGAGCACCACTTCGTGCAGACGCACTTCAAGACCTTCGAGGAGATCGACCTGCCCACTCTCGCCGGCCTCGTCGAGGGCATGTGGGATGAGGGACGCCGCCAGCTCCGGCTTGAGGGCTTTGACGACTCGCGCCACGAGTTCATCACCCAGGCCGACATGAAGTACGAGGGCCAGGTCTCGGACCTCACTGTCCCGTTCCCCTCGGGTCCAATCACCCAGGCCACCCTCCCGGCGTTGGGCGAGAGCTTCGACCAGGAGCACGAACAGTCCTTCGGCTACCGCCAAGGCCTCTCGGAGGGAGGGGCCAGCTACCAGCTCGTCAACATCCGCGTCATCGCTCGCGGCCTGCCCGACACCCCCCGAATGCCCGAGCGCTTCGAGATCGCTGAGCCATTGTCCCTGAGCTCGTCGAACAACGGAACGCCAGGCAGCCGCCCGGTCTACTTCGGCCCCAACCGGGGCTGGGCCGACGCCCCGGTCCTCACCCGTTCCAGCCTCCGGGGCCGGACGGAACCTGGCCCCCTCGTGATCGAGGAGTACGACTCCACCACCGTCGTCCCCCCAACCTGGACCGCCACCGTCGACGACGCCAGCAACATCATCCTGGCACGGAGCTAGCGAGGGTAGGCTCTTACCAAAGAGACCAACAACCCCACTTCAGATGTCGGATAGCCTATAATCTAGGAAAAGTCGCGGCGGCAAACCGAGCTGCAGGGAACATCATGACCAGCAAGCTGAAAGTCCAGGGCAGAGACGCCAGAACCTTGGGAGTTTTTCCTGATTTTCCTCCCAGGGACGACATGCAGAACGCCCTCCACCTGTACGACGATGGTCACCAGGCCATACTTCGCCGCTACTTTGGCGTCAACGAGAACACGATCATACTGAGCGAAGTACCAGTTCGTTGGACGCCCAGTCAGCAACGAGGCCACCGCATTCCCGACTTCCTGATAGCCTTCGACGTCGACCGGCCAATGCTTGTGCAGCAGAACGGTTACTCGATTAGGGACCAGGGAAAACCGCCCGACTTCGTCCTGGAAGTGGCATCGGTAAGGACGGCGGAGAATGATGTGACCACAAAGCGCCGGGACTATGCCAACTTCCGCATACCCGAGTATTGGCGCTTCTACCCCACCGGAATCGAACGCTACGGCGAGCCCATTGCCGGCGACCGGTTGGTCGACGACGCCTACAGCTCCATCGAAATCCTCGAAATCGAACCGGACCACTTCCACGGGCACAGTGAGGTACTCAACCTCGACCTGTGCTGGGACCATGGAAAACTGCGGTGGTTTGATCCGGCACCCGGTCAACATCTGCTGTTGGTCGCCGAAGAACTGAATGCCCTCGCCGCCGAGCGCCAAGCCCGCATCGCTGCCGAAGCTCGTGTTCGAGAACTCGAGGATCAACTGAGGGCGCGCGAAGAGCGCTGAGAGGATCAATCGCCCCGCTGATCTCCGCCCGCTCGGACCTTGGACTTGATGACACTAAGAACGGGGCAGATAGTACTACCCGCCCCGTTCTTAGTCTAACCGAGTTGCCTGCGCGTACTAGCCCCCCGCCCAGTCCACTCCATTCAGCACGATCTGCTGGAACTCCGGCGTCTCGAAGCTGCGCCCGTCATGCCCCAGCAGCAGCACGAACACCTTGCCGTCGCCGTAGCTGCGCGTCCACCCCAGCGGGTAGGTGCCGCCCGGCATGAAAGTCGGCGACCGGTCCGGGCCCCACGGCCAGGTGCCGTCCTCGGCGTCGCCAGTCAGGAACACATCGTTGCCCTCCGCCTTAAAGGTGGTGTTCATGTACAGCTCGTCGCTGGTTATGAAATCCGACACACCCCTGGCGCCCGCGTGCGACGAGTTGCTGATGTTCACCTTCATCTCACTGTAGGGCGGGTGGTAGCTGGTGCCGGTAACCCAGCCGCCGCCGGTGATGTCGTCGAACTCGGCCCACCCGGAGGGCACGCAACACGCGATGTGGATGCAGACGAAGCCGTTGCCCGACTTGATGTAGCTCCTCAGGCCTTCCTTCTCCAAGTCCTGCAGCTCCCAGTCGCCAAAGTCCGGCAGATTCTCCCGCCGTGTGTTGAACACCAGCGCATCATAGGCGCTCATCCCGGAAGAATCCGCTAGGACTGTAGCGTCCTCCACGACAGTTACATCGTGTCCTGCGCCCTTCAGGAACCCTTCCAGGATCGGGGTTGACTCCTCATACGGGTGCCTTCCCCCGGACATGACCAGAACCTTCATCGCATCATCTCCTGAGTCTCTTATTCTCTATCAGAGGATTTCCTTCTTCTTCCTCAGAACCGCGCCGCCAATTCCTTGTCTCCTTCGACCGTCATGTCGCCCGAGGCCACAGCCCCTTCCACCGTCAGACGTCCGTAGGTCAGAAGCGAAAAGGTCGACGCGCTGCACGAGAAGGTAACATCCGCTGCGTCGGGGATGCTGTCCTCCATACGCAGCTCGCCGCCACCGGCCACGATGTCATAGCTGCCCCCGTCCGTCAGATTGAACCGGAAGCGCGACGGGCTCGGGAGATCGGTCCCAGGCAGGAAGAACCGGCCCACCACGAAGCCCGGAAGCAGCTCCGTGAGCGTCGCGGCAACAGCGTCCGGGAGCTTGGCCGATCCCTCCAGCCCCGACCGGATGTCCCACTCGTGAATCGACATCTCGGCCAGGCGCAGGATCAGATAGCGCCTGATGCTGAGATACGACGCCGGATGGTAGCACTCCTTCTCCCAGTCGTCCGGTCCCATTCGGGCCAGCAGAGCTCCCAGCCACTCGCAGTTCTGCCCGAAGGCCTCCACCAGCGTCTCCCCCAGGCTCTCCCGCATCGCGACGGCCCGGGCGGCGTTGGCGGCCATGCGGCCCTGAAGGTCGAACTCCTCCGGCGGCCCCATGCCCTCCGGCGGCGTTGAGTCGCCGTTGGCGCCCCGCTCGATGTTGCCCGAGAACATGTCTACCGCCATCGTCATGTGCGCGACAACATCTGCGTTGTTCCACGCCTCACAGGCGCTCTGCGACGCCCAGTCTTCCTCCGAAAGTCCCTTGAAGTATTCCAGCAGCCGCGCCGATTCCGAGTTCACCAGCGCGGCCAGTTCCTCGCTAGTAGCCATCTGTGTTTCCCTCCGATCACAGACTATTCCCTCCCCCTGAGGGGTAGGGCCAGGGAGGGGGCGAAATCCCCAGCTGAAACGTCCTCAAATCCGCAAAAGCCGCCCGGAATACGTTCGTCCTTCGACAGGCTCAGGATGAACGGATTGCCGATGTCATTGCGGGTCCGGGGAACCTAACCCGCGAGGAACGCCTCCAGCTCGCGATTCACGTCCTCCGGGCACTCCCACTGCAGGAAGTGGCCGTAGTCTCCCAGGTGCTTGGACTGCACGCCGGGAATCACCCCGCGCCAGGCGTCTTCCAGCGGCCCTGCGCCCATCTCCTCCGCCGTGCGCACCCGCCGCGTCCCGTACAGGAACAGCGCAGGCACCGCCAGCGTACGGCCCTCGTCGGCCCGCCAGTCCGCCGGGTCCAGGTAAGCAGCGGCGCGGTAGTAGTTGAACCCGCCCCGAAGCCCGCCGGGCGCCGAGTACACTTTCACGTACTCGTCGATTACTTCCTGCGTCAGCGGGTACTTGTTGATGCACCAGTCCCGCAGGATGTGCCGCAGGTAGATTTCCTCGCGACCCTCCAGCAGCTTTTCCGGCAGGTCGAACTGCTGGTGGAAGTACGAGTGCCAACGCTCCCGCACCACCGCCGGAGCCTGTGGGCCCAGCTGCTCGTATGGCGGAGTGGCGTCCAAGAAGGCGATCTTCCGGACTGCTTCTTCGTGGTCCAGCGCAAACCTGAAGCCTACGCGGGCGCCGATGTCGTGGGAAACGATGTTCACGCTTTCGTGCCCCAGCGAACGCACCAGCTCGTACATGTCCGAGGCCGAGGTCTTGGTGTCGTATCCGTAGAACGGCTTGTCCGAGTGCCCGAATCCGCGCATGTCCGGCACGATCACCTGGTACTGCCCCGAGAAAGCGCTGATCTGATTCCGCCACGAATACCAGAACTCCGGCCACCCGTGCAGGAACAGCACCGGGTCGCCATCCCCTTCCAGCACATAGTGGATGTTGATACCGTTGATCCGGGTGGTGTAGTGGCTCCACTGCTCCGGGTTCAGGTCCGCCATGTCAACTTCCTCCAAATGCCTCTCTCCCTGCTCTGTCCCCTCTCCCTTGAGGGAGAGGGCTGGGATGAGGGTGAAATCCTTGCTTCATCCTTCATTCCCATCCCCCTCCCCATCAGGGGGAGGGCTAGGGTGGGGGTGAACTCCCCGCAAATTCAATCGTAGAATCCCTAATGCGCAATAGGCCCTGGCACCCAGCCGCCGTACACCGGCCACTGGCTGCAGATGAACTCGATGTACGCCGGTTGCCCCGCGTCGTTGGCTGCCTTGGCCCTGCCGAACGCCGAGATGATCTCCGCCGGGTCCGATATCCGCTCAGAGTGTAGTCCCAGCTGGCCCGCGACCTTCGACATGTCCACGTCTTCGGGGCCCATCACACGGTGCGTGAACGGGTCGTGGCCCTCGCCCCAGAAGCCCGGGCCGTAGCCGGCGAACCCGCCGTTGCTCACGTGGGCCACGGTTATACCGATGTTCTGGCGTACAGGCACTTCCAGGTTCCCCAGCATGTAGCCGACCCCTGCGTCGCCGGTCACCGCCACGCAGTGCCGGTCCGGGAACGCCAGCCGCGCCGCCATTGCTCCAGCCAGCCCGAAGCCCAGCGTAGAGATGTTGCCCCAGCCAAGGAATCCCCGCGGTATTAGCGTGTCGTACACCGTGCTCAGCTGGTCTCGCGTGTTCCCCGAGTCGTGGGTGACAAACGAGTTCATCGGGTCCAGCGCCTTCATCATGTCCCCGAAGACCCGGTACGGATTGATCGGCTGGTCGTCCGAGGCCATGAACTCCCGGTACTTCGACAGCCCTGCGTCCCGAGACGCCTTCACCGACGCCGCCACGTCGCCGCCGTTCCGGGCGCCGCCGCCCGTGCGCTCCGACACGCCGTCGGCCAGCGCCCGCAGCGTGAACCTGGCGTCGCCCAGCACCGCGTGGTGCGTGGGGTAGATGCGGTTGATGTGAAGCTCGTCCAGGTTGCACTGGATGATTGTCTTGTTCGCGGCGTTGGGAATCCCGTGAGTGAACCGGCCCGGCGACAGGCTGGACCCCACAGCCAGGATGACGTCGCTCTTCTCAAGGAACTCGGCAGGGGAGTCGCCCCGCACGCCAACGAACAGCGGGTGGTTCTCCGGGAAAGCCCCCTTGGCCTTCAGCGTGGTGATGACCGGAGCGTTCAGCGCCTCGGCGAACGACTTCAGCTCCGACGATGCCCCGGCGTATATCACGCCCTCGCCAGCGTAGATCAGCGGGGCCTTCGCGTTCAGCAGCAGGTCAACCGCCGTGTTAACGTCCTCAGGGTTCGGCCCGGCCTTGTAGCCCTTTGGCGGGAAGTAGGGGTCGGCAGTCTCGTCGAAGGTCGCCGTCGCGTTTGGCACCGCCAGCACCACCGGCCCCGGCCGCCCGCTGCGCAGCAGGGAGAACGCCCTCCGCATGAACTCCGGCACCCGCGATGGGCTGTCGATGTACCCGAACCACTTCGACACCGTCTTCAGGCTCGTCGTGACATCGAATAGTGTGTTCTCCGAGCTCCCAGCCGGGATTCCGTCGGTGATGCACAGCATCGGCGAGTTGTCCTCGAAAGCCTGCGCCAGCCCCGGGTACGAGTACTGCAGGCCCGCGCCGTTCACCCCGCCCTGTACCGTGCACACCCCGATGCGCTCCCCGGCGGTCACCCGCGAATACGCGTCGGCCAGCGCCACCGCGTACCGGTCGTCACGCATCATTATCATCGGCACGCCCTCGCGCCCCAGCGCGTTGTTCACCCGGCACACCGGGAATGTCGATACCCACTCAATGCCCTCCTGCTTCAGGATCCGGGCAATGGCGGTCGCTACGTCAATGCTCATTTGTAACCCTCGTTTTTGGATGGAATAATCGCGCTGATTGTATCATTGCATCGGAGCCGCTTGTCCCATCGTGGACTGTGGCTGAGCCGGTCCATCCCTGTGCTAGAATTGCCGCACACAGGAGGCGCCTATGGCCACCCGCATCACCGGACGGAAAACCGTCTTTTACCCTGAAACGGACGGTAAGCCATTGCCCGATGGAGAATACCAGGCGCCCATCTATCGCGAGGTAGTCGGCGCCCTCGAGACCCACTTCGGCAACCGACCGGATGTCCACGTAAACGGCAATGCCATGTTCTACTACGAGGAGGGAAACCCGCGACGGGTTGTCTCGCCCGACTGCTATGTGGCCTTCGGCGTGGACGTGGACCTGATCTTCAGCAACAACACCTATCTCCTCTGGGAGATGGGCAAGCCCCCCGACTTCGTACTCGAAATCGGCTCTTCCAGCACTGCTAGGAATGATCTTGGCCCGAAGCGGGACCTGTACGCCCGTCTCGGTATCGGCGAATACTGGCGCTTCGACGGAACGGGTCAGGACTTCTACCAGGAGCCGCTGGTCGGCGAATACCTCCGGGACGGCCAGTATCACCGCTTCGAGTTGAATCACGATCCCGACGGCATTGTCTGGGGGCACAGCCCGACCCTCGACCTCGACCTGTGCTGGGTCGAAGGCCACCTGCGCTATTACGACCTGGCGACCGGAACATACCTCATGACCCAGCAAGAGGAACATGACGCCCGCCAAGCCGCCGAGGCCCGTGTGGCGGAACTGGAGGCCGAACTGCGCCGCCTTCGCGGCGAGGCGTAGCGATCCAATATCCTATTGCCCTTGGGGTGGCACTGCCAGGACCGCCCCAAACGAAGGAGAGTACCATGCTGCAGACCACCGATCCCGTAACTCGCGAGATCATCAAGAACGCGCTGATGAGCGCCGCCGACACCATGGCCCTTACCGTAGTCCGCACCGCCCGGTCGGCAGTCATCAAGCACGGCATGGACTTCTCCACCGCCTTGTTTAACGCCGAGGGCCAGCAGGTGGCCCAGGGCCTCACCCTGCCGCCGCACCTGGGCAGCATGGCCCCAGCTCTCGAGGGCGTGATGAACGCCTTCGGCGACGACGTAAAGCCCGGGGACATATTCGCCAACAACGACCCCTACGAGGGCGCCAGCCACCTGCCCGACATCTTCCTGTTCAAGCCCATCTTCGTGAACGATGTCCTCATCGGCTGGAGCTGCTGCATCGGCCACCAGACCGACATCGGCGGGCGCGTCGCGGGCGGCAATGCCTGCGACAACACCGAGATCTACCAGGAGGGCCTGATCCTCCCGCCCCTCAAGCTCTACCAGGAAGGCGAGCTTAACCAGGCTGTCTGGCGCATCCTCGAGAAGAACGTGCGTGTTCCCGACAAGGTCCTCGGCGATGTCCAGGCCCTCCTCGCCGCCGTACGCTTCGGCGAGCGCGACCTGTTGCGTCTCGTCGACGAGTACGGCCTCGAGGAAATGAAGAGCTACATGGCCGACATCCTCGACACCACCGAGGCACTCACACGCGCCGAGATTTCCTCCCTGCCCCAGGGCGAGTGGAACTTCGTCGACCACATCGACAACGACGGCATCGACCCCCAATCCATCGACATCCACGTCAACGTGCGGATCGACGGCGACGAGGTCTTTGTCGATTTCGACGGCACCTCGCCCCAAGCCAAGGGCAGCATCAACCCCAACTTCGCCTACACCAAGTCCAACGTCTACGCCGTGATGAAGTGCCTCATCGACCCCGCCATCCAGTCCAACAGCGGCTTCTTCCGGCCCTTCAACATCACCGCCCCCGAGGGCTGCTTCGTCAACCCGCAGCATCCCGCGCCCGTGGCGGCCCGCGGCCTCGCCGGATTCCGCATCTGCCAGGCCATGTTTGGGGCCATGGCCCAGGCCCTGCCCGGGCGCGTCCCGGCGGCTTGGGGCGGCGGTGAAATCGGCCTAAGCTTCGGAGGCTATCACCCCAACCGCAAGGCGTGGGTCTACCTCGAGTTCAACAACGACGGCCCTCGCGGCGGCGGCCCCAGCATCGACGGCGCCGACGGCCTGGCCTCGCCGGTGCTGAACATGGCCAACACCCCCATCGAGAGCATCGAGTCCGACCAGCCCCTGCTCGTAGAGCGCTTTGGCCTCGTCCCCGACACCGGCGGGGCCGGCCAGTACCGCGGCGGCCTCGGCATCGTGCGTGAATTCCGCGTCCTGGCCGACGAAGCCACCTTCCAGCTTCGCTCCGACCGCACCAACTTCCGTCCCTGGGGCGTCGAGGGCGGCAAGGACGGCACTCCCACCCAGAACTGGCTCAACCCGGACACCCCCGAAGCGCAGGAACTCCCCGGCAAGCACCTGATGACCCTCAAGAAGGGCGACCTGTACCGCGTAATCCAGGCCGGCGCCGGCGGCTACGGCAACCCGTTGGAGCGCGACCCCTATGCGGTGCTGGAGGATGTGCAGCAGGAGAAGCTGACGCGGGAGTACGCAAGGGCGGAGTACGGCGTGGTAGTGGGCGACGATGGGGAGTTGGACTTGGACGGTACGGAGGCGCTACGGAGGGGAGATGGCGGCGGACTAGGATGCGCCTGTACATAGGAAAGAATCACGAGAGGGATGCCGATCCTGTCCAGAGCATATTCCGCCTGGCTGGCAGCGGCGAAGACGCGCTTACCTATGCCTTGGGATTTCTGCTGGCTCACGACCGCGATTTTTGCGCCGAATTGGTCCGATGCCTGCGCGTTGCTCCTCGCCACCCCCTCGGTTCCGGTTACTCTGTCCACCTACAAGAAGTTACTGCCCCTGGATTTGGCCGCCGGGACATTGTGATTGAAGACGGTGGAATGCGCATAGTCTTGGAAGCCAAGATTGGCGGCGCCGAACCTACCGCCGAACAACTTGGCAAGTACGCCGACGAAGATGATCTATGGAGGAAATTTAAGGCACGAGGGGTAGTAGCTCTGACTCAGGTTGAATTATCGACAGCGACGAAGGAAGAAGTTCGAGCAAGACTTTCCAAGAAGTCGATACAATTCAACAACGTGCAGTGGTACGAAGTCGTTGACCTCGCCCTCAGGCACCGGCCTTCCGACGGCTCCGAAGTGTCGCGATACCTTTTCGATGAATTCATCCGCTACATGATGAGGGATTACCGCATGGGCTATTACGACGCCGAAATCCTTATCCAGGATGTGAATCCTCGCAACGCGGAGATATTCACGGAATGTTGGATGTACGTGACCAGCCTCAAGGACAAAAAGGCTCCTTTATACTTCGCTCCCTATTTCACCAAACAGGGAGACGAAAGCGGTATGTCTATGATCAGCCGTGTGAGAAACACCGAGGTTGTCATACTCGCTGGCAATCAAGATGTTGCCGTGAATTCGCCTAGTGGGGAGCATCTCGAGCGATGGCGCCGCGGGTTGGCAGAGTTTCGCAAGCTGGCTAAGGAAGTAGGCTTCTCGGACTACGAGGTACAGCTACTCTATTTGGACCGACCAAGGATCATTGCCACAACTCCAATAACCAAAAAATCTTTTAATGAGAAAGGCCCATCAAAAAAGATTCCTTCCCAGATACCAAAGGGGTTCAGCTTGGGATTCGACGACTTGTTGATCCCTGGTACTGAGATTGGCTAACTGTAGAGACAATAAGCCCATCGGAGCCAGGCGAAGGTAAATCCGGCTTCGAGCCGCCCTTCTAACTCCCCGTAAGCCGCCTCAGGCGCGCTGCCTGCTCCGCTATCTCAGGAACGAAGCTCGCTGCACCTCCCACGTCCATCGCCGCTTCCAACTCTTGTAGGTACCCTTTAGCGTCCTCAATTCCATCCCTGACCTCGTCGGCAGCCATCCAGTCCTCGTAGTAGTTCTGGTGCATTGCGTTGGCGCTGCGGAACCGGGCCCGCAGATGCGGTAGCGCTAATTCATCGGCCATCTGTCCCGAGATGTCGTACAACAGCCCGTGCTTGTTGTGGTTCCACCCCCGACGCTCCGCAATGGACTTCAATGCCAGAGCCGCCGCGCCCCAAGCCTTGTTCGACGCTTGGCCGAGGTCTCCCTTCTGGAATTCTTCTTCGGCCTGCTCAATGTAACGCTGACTTATCGCTGCATATTTCTCAGCTGATTCCCTTTCCAGCACAGCGAGTCCCCTCAAAAGAATAAGGCACGGACGCCCTGAAATTTCAGACATCCGTGCCCCACATGTAGTTCAACTACCTTATGACCGGAAGCCTAGCGGTCCATGACCGCGACGGTGCCCTCCTCCGGGTTGTACTGGTAGCGGACCACGCGGTCCAGCTTCTGCGACTCCAGGCGCACCACCAGCGCACGGTCGCCCGTTACGTTCAGGGTGTCGTGGATCTCGCCCGGCAGGAAGAACGCCACCTTGCCGTCGCCCTGCACGAAATCGCCGGTCTGCTTGATCTGCACCGAGTCCACGCCCTCGCCCGGGTAGAACCAGCGCCACTTGGTCTGCTTGATCGCGCCCTCGTACACGCCGTAGACCACCCACGCCGCGCCGTGGTCGTGAGGCAGGTTGTCCTGCTCCGGCTTCTGCACCGACGCCATCAGCCAGAAACCGCCGCCGGGATGCCCGTAGTCCTCGTCGAGGTGCAGGTCGTAGCGTCCGTAGCCGCCCTCATCCGGCAGCTCCAGCCGCTCCTCCAGCCAGCCCGGAGTCGCCAGCAGCACTTCCATCTTCTCCGCCACGCGGCTCGCCTGCGCCAGCGGGTCCTGGGTATCGTCGAAGATTTCCCGAACGTCGTCGATGAACTCGTCGACCGTGTAAGCAGTGGTAGTCATCCCAAACCTCCTTGAATTCCTTGGTCCTTGTACCTTCAATTTTGAAGGGGCCTCATCACTGTGTCAACTTGACCCAGAGGGCGCCATCCGTCCCCTGGACTCCGCACTCTAATCATGGCAATCCCGGAATCACACAAATCACAGTTCAGACCTCTCGCTGGAATTTTCCCCCACGCGCCGCTATCATTACCTCAGACCTTACCCCAATCCGAAATGCGTTCTGGGAGGCATGAAAATGGGTAACTACTCCATCTTCGTGGGCACCGTCGGCCAGGGGCTCAACATAAGCTCCGACGCCGGCGACACCTGGACCAAGATCCGCAACCCCCTGCCCAGCGAGTGCAACATCCGCGCTCTGCGCACCTACCCCGACAACCCGCACCGCGTCCTGGCTGGCTCGGACGGCCTTGGCCTCTTCCGCAGCGATGACAACGGCCTGACCTGGGACTCCGTCGACAGCCCCTTCGCCGACCTCCAGGTCTGGTCCGTGGCAGTCGACCCCGGCAACCCCGACACCATCTTTGCCGGCACCCGCCCCGAGGGCTTCCGCTCCCGCGACGGCGGCAAATCCTGGGACAAGCTGGAGATGGGCGTGAACATGGACTGCCCCATCGGCACGCCGCGCACCACCAACATCATCGTCGACCCCCGCGACAGCCGCACCGTTTGGGCCGGCATCGAGGTCGACGGCATGTACAAGAGCCTGGACGGCGGCGACACCTGGTTGCACCTGCCCGACCTGGGCCCCGACCCCTTCCACGGTGACATCCACGGCATGGCCCTGCGCACCGGCGACAACCCGGCCTTCTACTGCACCAGCCCCTTCGGTATCGCCACCAGCAACGACGAGGGCGAGAGCTGGGACTACCACTACTTCCCCAAGTTCAGTGAAGCCGATGCCCGCTCCTACTGCCGCGGCATGGTCATCAAGGCCGACGATCCCCAGACCATGTTCGTCGGCAACGGCGACTTCATCCCCGGCGTCACCGGCGCGGTCCAGGTCACCCGCGACGGCGGCCAGAGCTGGGAGAAGGCCGACCTCCCCGTCGAGCCCAACTCCGTAGTCTACTGGCTCGCCAACAACCCCGAGATGCCCAACGTCGTCGCCGCCGCCAGCCTATTCGGCTACGTCTACGTCAGCGAAGACGGCGGCAACTCCTGGAACAAGCTCCAGAAGGAGTTCGGCGAAATCCGCGCCCTGGCGGTGACGCCTAACTAACTGTGGACGGCTTCCACATGCGGAGGCGCAGGCACAGGCAAGCGCAGGGGCGGGAGTGATTCCCGCCCCTTTTTGTCTGCGCCATTTGATCAGTAGGTTTCGCGAGCAGTGGGAAATGGTCAACTGACCGTTCCCCGTTTTCAGAGGTTTCGTCAAGCTTGAGCACTGAACTCCCGTCCTGTAAGAGGGTCAACAGAGAGAGGCGTGTGTTTCGCAAGCGCCTTTTGCGCCTCCTCTGAAAGCGAAGCAAAAGCATCGGGAGTGATGTCGACAGATACAAACCGGGACTTGGGATAGAGGTAGTCCTCTCCCGATTCGTCGATTACACGAATCAGCCCGCGCTTCTCGGCTTGTTCATCTGCGATGGTCTCGTAGGTTGCGAACAACTCCAGTGAGACAGGGTATCCCGCGTTGTCGATGCAGAAGACTCTTCTATCCATTAGCCGCATCCAATTCAATTGAGCAGATTCTTAACGGCAGTTGTTTCTCAACCGGCATCCCAGCGAAGGCGGGAAAATCGTGCCGCCCACGTCAACAGCGTACCAGGCAGCTACTGCTTGGCCGGAGGTTTTCCTGCACTCGCAAGCTTTTGGTTCAGTTCGTTGAGCTTTCTCTTATCATCTGCTGGTCTGATGTAGTAGTGCTCGAACAGGGCTGAAACGATATCGAGACACCATTCCGCTTCTTCCGGTTCGACATCAATGATCTGTAGCGTCGTTAGGTCCGTAATCGGGTGGGCCGAAAAATCCCCGAAATTTCTGATAGCGTCAATCTTGTCTCTAACGTAGAAGGGGAGGACTCTGTGGGCGTCAGTTTCGCCCAAAACGGCATCTACTTGCTTTGCCAAATCTCGATTTGTATAGCCTTGCTCTTTCAGGATAGCCTGAAGTATCCGAAGGGACAACGCTGCGGACGCTTTGGGGCTGATAGGCAACACATTTGACGCCTCGACAAATTCGGCAGCAAGGTGTTCAGGAACCGCAAGGTCAACCTCGATCTGTCGGGAGGCAACTGGGTAAACTATCTCTCGGTCAATGAAATCATGTATATCATCCAAGTAAACAGCATGCCCAACTATGCCGCGATGGCATTTAGGGCATAGGGTGATGGACGCAATTTCTGTTAGAGGTGAATCCGGAATTGATATTGCCGCCTCTTTCCACTCACTCAGCCTATTATGAAATTCCAACTGACAAGCTGGACACTGCATATTGTCTTCTCATCCCTCCGTGATACACCATATAGTATACTCAAGTTCTTAGACTTTTAGTCAAGCAAGAAACGCCAGGAAATTTGTACAATTCTCGAATGGCATGAAACCGCCCCGCCAGGTCCATCCCAGCGGGGCGCTCTCACGTCCGTATGCTGCGCAAGCGAGCCGCCCTACAGCGCCTCCAGGCCCTTGCGGACGCAGTCCTCGTCTTCCTGCGCCGTGCCGCCGCTGCCGCCGATGGCGCCCACCAGCGTGCCGCCCTGGTAGATGGGGATGGCCCCCTGCGCCGGGATGATCCGGCCGCCCTGGCTGTTGATGATCGCCTGCATCACCGGCGACTCCGGGTTGATCTCCCGGCTGTCCCGCCCGAAGAACACCGAGCCAACTGCCTTGCCGGGAGCGGCCGTCGCGCTCACCGCGATCGCGCCCTCCATTCGCTGGAAGGCCACCAGCTGCCCGCCCGCGTCCACTACAGCCACGCTCAACTTGATCCCCATCTCGTCCGCCGCTGCTATCGATGCCCCGATTATCCTGTTTGCATCCGCCAACGATAGAGCCATTTTCGCACTCCTTTCGATTTATCTTGCTTCTATCCGTCCTGCCGTGACCGGCGGGCCATCGCAATGGTAACCCCTGCCGACGGGAGCCACAACCCGGCGCTTTTCATTGGTTGCCTATCAAATTTGCGATGACTATAATTGCGGCAGCAAAGGGCGGGAAACATCCTCGGTCAGGCGCGGGAATTCGTCACAGATTCGCCTGATCGCTGAATTAACCGCCAACGGGGCCTGCCCGGTACCCCGCGCCACGAACATTACATAAGGAGTGGAGAATGGTCGATCAGCTAGCGCGACCCAAAGACAAGGCCGAAATTTACTGGTTCTCCGAGCAGCCCTACGGCCATGTGACCAACGAGGACCTGGAGCAGTTCGACTCCGGCCGCCTGGGGTTCCCAAACACCTACTTCGATCCACACAAGGCCAGCGTCCTCTATAACCAGTACCACGAGCAGTACGCTCTTGCCGACGAAGTCGGGTTCGACGGCATCATGTCCAACGAGCACCACGCTTCCTACTGGTGCATGAAGCCGGCCGTCAACCTCGACGCCGCCGTCATCTCCAAGCTGACCAAGAACGTCAAGATCGCCATCCTGGGCAACGTGATCGCCATCAACGACCCCATCCGCATGGCCGAGGAAATCGCCATGCTGGACTGCTACTCCGGCGGCCGCATCATCTCCGGCTTCGTCCGCGGCACCGCCGTGGAGACGCTGCAGGGCGGCATTGACCCCACCGAGAACCGGGCTCGCTTCGAGGAAGCCCACGACCTGATCATCAAGTGCTGGACCGAGCCCGGCCCCTTCCGCTACGAGGGTGAATACTACCACTATCGGGCCGTCAATCCCTGGGTAAAGCCAATGCAGAATCCCCGCCCGGACATCTGGTTCCCCGGCACCGGCTCCCCCGAGAGCGTCGTCTGGGCCGCCAAGCACAAGCACCCCTACATGAACCTGGGCGCCCTGGTCGACACCACCGAGTGGCTGAAGCAGGTCTACATCGACACCGCCGAAGAGGAAGGCTGGAAGGCCGGCCCCGAGCACTTCGGCTACCTGCTCCGTTGCTTCGTCGCCGATACCGACGAGAAGGCCATCGAGCTGGGCCAGGAGTTCATGTGGACCATTGAGCACCGCCAGCGCGGGCCGATGGAGCACAACGACCCGCCCGGATACCAGTCCAGGGCATCGGTCCAGATCAAGGCCCAGCGCCCCACCGGCAACGTGGCCGGCGCTGGCGGTCTGGGCGTGGGCCTGTCCTACGACCAGCTTCGCGGCGTCAACAACATCATCGTCGGCAACCCCGACACAGTCACCCAGAAGCTGACCGAGGTCATCGAGCGCCTCAGCCCCGGCTACATCCATATCTACGGCAACGAGGGCGCGATGGGCCATAAGGAGACCATGCGCTCCATCGAGTTGCTGGGTAAGGAAGTCATCCCCGCCTTGCACGAAGTCCAGCTCCAGCCCTACGACAACCGCCCCCGCATGGACACCATCAGCACCGGCACCGCCGGCCTTGCCCCGTAACCACAGCCAAGCATCCGAGGCAGACCAACGGCCCCGCCGGTGAGGGCGGGGCCGTTCTTTTCCTGAACCACCCCCATTCCCTCTCCCGGGGGAGCGGGTGAGGCGTTGCCCCTCAACCCGTCACGCACTTGGTCGACTATGCCAGCCTGCCCAGCTAAACTGAAAAAGGCAGTTTCTCGCTGAGTTTGACGGGAGGGGTTTAACAGATGGGAGTTGCGGGAACTTCGGTGGTCACCGGAGCCTTCGGTTACACCGGCAAATACATCGCCCAGCGCCTGCTGGACGATGGAGTCTCGGTCAGGTCCCTCACCCGCAACCCGCAGTCGTTCAGCCCGTTCGGTGGCCTTGTGGAGCGCCACCCACTGGACTTTGACGACTTCGGGCAACTGGTGCGGAGCCTGGAGGGAGCCGATACCCTCTACAACACATTCTGGATCCGCTTTGCCCACGGCGCAGTCAACCACGACCTAGCCGTCAAGAACTCCCGCAGCCTCGTCGACGCGGCGGTCGCCGCGGGCGTAAGGCGAATAGTGCACATCAGCATCACGGGGGCCTCCGCCGACTCGCCCCTGCCATATTTCCGCGGCAAGGGACAGGTGGAGGGCTACATCCGCGAGTCCGGCCTTTCGTTCTCAATCATCCGGCCCACCGTGATTTTCGGCGCAGAGGACATCCTGATTAACAACATCGCCTGGTTCCTGCGCCGCTTTCCCGTATTCCCCGTCGCAGGACGCGGCGATTATCCAGTGCAACCAATTTTTGTCGACGACGTGGCCCACCTCGCCGTCGACTCGACGTCATGCAACGGCAACTTGACACTGGACGCCGTTGGCCCCGAGACCTTCACCTTCAGGGAACTGGTGCGCCGTATTCGCAAGACCACCGGCGGCCGCGCCATCGTTGTGTCCCTTCCGCCGCCGCTGGTGCTTACCTCCGCAGTCCTCGTAGGCGTCGCCCTGCGCGATGTCGTCCTCACTCGCGAGGAAATCGACGGCCTGATGTCCGGCCACCTGGTCTCAAACGAACCGCCAACGGCAGCCACCCGCCTCACTGACTGGATGCACGCCCACCGGCACACCCTCGGCCGCCGCTACGCCTCCGAGCTCGCACGCCACTACCGGTGAGGGGTGTGCTAGCATGTTGGGGCTAGCATAGAAGAGCGCTCTGCAATGCCACCGAAAGTAAGGGAGTCGATCACCGTTTTGCAAAGTGCTGGATTTGAGAATATCGGAGGCCGAGGCAGTCACAGAAATTTCGTTCACCCTGAAACGGGAACACGGGTCACGGTCTCCGGCAACCTGGGAAGAGACGCAAAGTCGTACCAGATCAAGGATGTAAGATTAGCAATAGAGGAGTCGAAGCGGTGAAAGACAGCGCCCGCTATGCCAAGGTAGTCGCCTGGTCTGAGGAAGACCAGTGCTACATAGGATACGCGCTTGGATTGGTTTTCGGAGGGTGTTGCCACGGCGATGATGAAAGTGTCGTATTTGCGGAGCTTTGTGAAATCGTAGACGAGTGGATAGAGATTCTGGCCAGGGATCGTACGCCGCTGCCGCTCCCAACTGCTGGCTATCATTTTCCGGGAAGCACGTTAAGTGAAGCCCTAATGACCATAGAGCCTGATACGGCACCCGTATAAGAATCGGGAACCAAAAGTAGAGGCCGCAGGTCCGTCAAACAGATCCTGCGGCCTCTGCTTTTGTCAGGCAGGCGGCGCCTACTCGGGCAGCCACATCACGCTGGAGATTTCGCTGAACTCCCGGTGCAGCTTGCTCCAGGAGTCGCCGCCGTCGTCGCTGCGGTAGAGGTAGCCGTAGCGGCTGCCGGCCAGCACCACCGACGGGTCGGCAGTCTGTATGTTGACCGTCCACATCGCCGTATTGGGTTCCACCGGCAACGGCAGGTCCTCCCAGGTCTTGCCCGTGTCCTTCGAGCGCATGATGGTACCGGTCTGCCCTGGCGTGGTGTCGCCGATGGTCACGAAGATCACGTTCGGATCGTCCGGCTTCACCATGATGCCGCGGGGGTAGGTCAGCGGGAACACTTCGCGGATGCCCAGCCGGTCCCAGTTGGCGCCGTTGTCTCCGCTGGTGTATACGTCGTTGTTCACCACGCAGACCACCGTGTGGGGCGGACCGGCGGCTACCGCGACGTTGTGGACGTCCAGGTTGGGAATCCTCGCCCCGTTGATGGACTCCCAGGTATCTCCTGAGTCGCCGCTGTGGCGCAGCCCGTCGACTTCCAGTCCCACCCACACGTCGCGGTGATTCTGGGGGTCGATGGCTATGCCGGTCACACGCGGCACACCGACGTTCGGGCATTCGGCGGCAATCTCTACCGGCCTCTGCTCCCAGGTCTTGCCGCCGTCTGCGGAACGGTAGATGCCGGCGGGATCGGGCGTGCCGGTACCGGCGAACATGAGGTCGGGGTCGGAAGAGTCGATAGCCAGGGCCCAGACGCATGTGCCGCTCATGGCGGTGTCCAGCAGGCTCCACTTCTGGCCGCCGTCCTCGCTGCGGTACAACCCCTTGTCAGTCCCGGCGAACACGACACCCGGCCGATCCGGGTGGTTGCCCAGGGCTCGCACCAGGGCGTCGGAGTGCATCCCGGCGTCGATGCCCACCCGGCGCCAGGATTCGCCGCCGTCGGCGCTGCGCATGATTCCCTGTCCGATGGTGCCTACCAGGATCGTCTTCACTTCGCTCATGACGTCTCCTCCAGAATTGTGATTGTCACTGTGAGGGGTAGGCTGGGAAACTCTTCGGGAACTGGGAAGTGCAGGGCTGGATTTTCAGGACAGCGCGGCGATCACCTCGTCGGTGTTCCGAACGCGCACCAGCAGGGGCAGGACGTGGTCAATCGTCATCTGGTGGACGTCCTCCTCGCCGGCGGTGCAGCAGTCGCTGACCACGACGCACTGGGTGTCGCGGTTCTTGGCGTCCCGCGCGGTCCCTTCCACGCTGCGCTGGGTCGAAATGCCGCCCACCAGGATGGTCTCGGTACCGAGGGAATTCAGGATGCCTTCCATGTTGGTGCCGTAGTATGCGCTGAACCGGGGCTTCACCACTATGTAGTCTCCCGGCTGGGGGGCCAGCTCATCGATCACCTCAACCGCGGGGGTACCCTCGAGCATGGGCACTCCACCACCGCCACCGACGTCCGCCGCGGTCCTGGGAGCGTCGGAGTTGTCCGGGCGGCGGTACGTGGTGATGTAAATGATGGGCGTGCCGACCTGACGGCAGTGGGCCACCAGACGGACGAAGTTGTCGATGACCGCCTGGCGGTTCGGCGGAACATTATACGGAGGCTCGTTGCCGCCCTTGGCGACGGCATTGATCATGTCGATCAGGATCAGCGCGGTGGACTTGGGCTCCAGTTTCAGCGCTTCGGGCATTTCGATCTCTCCCAGGATAGATTTGATGACTCCCCTCTACCAGGAGAGGAGAAACCTTTGATGAATGCCTACGAAGAGGTATAGGTCGCAGGGCTGGCGAGGAACTTCGTGCGGCACTCCAGGCAGCAGAAATAGATCCAGCTGCCGTCATGGAAGATTCGCGTGCCCTGGTTGGGGTCAACTTCGGAAGCCCCATGCCGGGTCATGGACGTCTGGGCACGGGCCTGCGCTTCGTCGATTTCCTTGCCGCAAACGGGGTCTTGGGCCATGATCAGCTCTCCGATTGAGATGACAAGGCAGGGGTAATCCGGTTTTCACCCCCACCCTAGCCCTCCCCCTCAAGAGGGAGGGGATTTGGGGTCAGGCGGGCAGGGGGAGTCCCAGCCGTACTTTGCCAGGGTTGTCCAGCAGTGCGCTGGCGATTTTGGCGCGATGGTCGAAGGTGGTGCCCAGGCGCATGGTCCAGGCGGATACGCGGCGCAGCCAGAGGTGGAGGTCGAACTCCATCATGAACCCGATTCCGCCGTGGATAACCTGGGACTGGCGCACCACCGCCTCGCACTTCTCGTTGGCGAAGGCCTTGGCCTGGGACACTTCGACTCCGGCCGACATACCCTGGTCCATCTTCCAGAGGGCCTCATAGGTAAGCAGCTGCGCCCCGTCGGTGAAGAGCAGCATGTCGGCGCACATGTGCTGGATCGACTGGAAGGCGGCAATGGGACGCCCGAAGGCGACCCGGTTCTTGGCGTAGTCAATCGCCATTTCGGCGTCCTTCCGGGTTGCGCCGATCATCTGGCAACAGAGAAAGGCAGTTGCCCGCTCCAGCATCCGCTCTGCTATCGGCCAGCCATTGTGCAGATCGCCGACCAGGTCCGAGTTCGATACCCGGACATTATCGAAGGAGACGCGGCTCTGCTTGTCCTTTGCAATGGTCACGAGAGGGGTCTGGGATACGCCGGACCCGTTGGGATCGACCAGGAAAAGGGAGATTCCCTCGCTGCTTTCCGAAGGCTGCGCCGTTCGGACCGCTACGAGGCATCGCCTGGCGACGTTGAAGTTGTCCACGAACATCTTTACGCCGTTCAGGACCCACCCTTCTCCATCCGCGGTGGCTTGGTCCACGACCGCTGAGGGAATGAGGCGAGGGTCCCGTTCTATGAACGCCCAGGTCATCACCATGTCGCCGCTGCACACGGCGGGAAGCAACTCACGCTTCTGCTCGCTCGTGCCGGCCTCCGCCACGGTCAGGGCTGCGACCATGGTGCTGTGCAGAGGGACAGGAGCCAGTACGCGCCCCATCTCTTCCATCACATGACCAAGGTAGGTCAACGGGAGACCCTGGCCACCGTATTCTTCAGGGATAGCCAGCCCCAGCCAGCCCAGGTCGGCCATCTGCCTCCAGAGGGCGGGCGGATAGCCGATTTCGTCCAGCTCCATCTCGCGCACCAAGGCTGTGGAAACCTCGGCCTCCAGGAACTCCCGGGCCGCGTTCTTGAGAAGCTGCTCTTCTTCGGAGGGAAGTACGTCCATATCGTCCTTGCAAATCCCTCTCCGCATTGGAGAGGGATTGAATTGGAAAAGTCTATGACCCGGGTAGAGTCTAACCCCTGGGCATCCCCAGCCCGCGGCGGGCCATCTGGTCGCGCATCACCTGCACGCTGCCGTGGTTGATCCCGGACTGGAAGGCCCCCATCACGTTGTGGGCGAATACGCCGTCCTCGATCGCCTCCTCGGAACTGCTGAGCAGGGTGGCGTAAGGACCGAGAATCTGCGTAATCGTTTCCGTGGTGTGCACTCCATGCTCTGGAGCCCAGACCTTTTCCGCGGAACCCTCGTAGGTGAAGTTGCCTCCCCGCTCGACGAGGGACATGCTGCGCATGGTCATGAGGCGGCACACCTGGGCCTCGGTCCACAGTTCCGCCAGCTTGTCGCGCACCGCCGGATCATCGGACGGGGAGTGACCGCCGAAGTCGTTTTCCTTGACCCAGTTCACGATGTCTTCATCGCGCCGCACCGAGATCAGGTACCGGCTGGCGCCGACGCGGTCCAGGTTCAGGCCCATGGCGCCCACGTACCAGCCCATGTTCTCTTCGCCCAGCAGCGCCGAAGCGGGAACCCGCACGTCCTCGAAGAAGGTCTCGTTGGTACGGGCCATTCCGTAGGTGGTCCCAAGAGGTGCGGGCGGGTCGCTCTGGATGGTCCAGAGGGGCCGCACCGTGATTCCGGGAGTATCCATCGGCACCAGGAAGATGGAGATGCCGCGATGGCGGGGAGCATCGGGATCGGTACGGGCCATCAGGTAGATGTGGGTGGCATAGTGGGCGGCGGAAGTGTACATCTTCTGGCCGTTGATGACGTACTCGTCCCCGTCCCGCACCGCGCGGCACTGCAATCCAGCCAGGTCCGCACCCGCTTGGGGTTCGGTGAACCCCAGGGCGAAGATTATCTCCCCGTTGATCAGGCCCGGGATGAAGTGCTGTTTCTGTTCCTCAGTCCCGGCAGCCAGTATCGCCGGGGCGCCGCTGCCTGCGCCTCCGACCGCGACGCCCGCCCGGGCGAATTCCTCTTCGACAATGTACTGGTTGATCCGGCTGCCGCCCTGGCCGCCGTACTCCTCGGGCCAGCTGATGCCGATCCATTCGCGCTCGGCGACCTTCCGAATCAGCTCGCGGTAATGCTCTCCCCGGCCTCCTTCCTCAGCCGTTTCCAACTCACCAAGAACGTCCTCGGTAACATTTTCGGCTATAAACTGCTGGACTTCCCGGCGAAGAGTTTCCTGCTCGGGGGTATATCCAAAATCCATGTTTCCCTCGACCGTGGTCTGATTGGGTTACGGGTCTAGCGTCCAAAGACGCCGAGCGACGCCCCGGCATTCGGCCCTGAGACGTTGTATGTGTCATTTTCTTGTGCGCCGATGGGAGTGTCAAGTTAAGGCAGTTGACGGAGAGCGTTCCGAGTCAGGTGGCCGAGTCCCTTCGGCAAGCTGTATGCCTTGCCGCTGGATTCCCGCTTTCGCGGAGATGATGGTGTGCAGTGGCAGCGCCGGGAAATGTCAACACGCCCTAATCAGCCCACAGGTCCGCGACCCAACATCCCCACCAGCTCCAAAACGGTGTTCCGGTCGGCGGATTCCAGGTCTTCGACGATCTCGATGAAACGCTCCACCTCGGAATCCGGGAGAACCCTCGAAGCGCAGGAGCGTACCTTGTCCAGGCGTTCGTCGCGGCTCAGCGGGTTGCCCCAGATGCCGCGGGGGCGGTCGCACCGGGACCTGTAGGTCTGCCCATCGTATGTTTCGACGCTGACAGTAATCCACATGTCCTCAAAGTTGGCCGGAATTTCCGGCCGCATGTCCACTGTCGTCCTTCCGAGCAGGTCCAGCACCTCCGGTCGGTGCACCGCTTCGTCCGTGAAAGTGTCGATACCTATGCGTCCGTCCAGGAGGGCGGCCGCCACGGTGTATTGGAAGCTGAACTTGCCGTCCAGTCCGGTTTCCGGGAAGGGCCGCCCGACGTAGCGCATCACCGGGGTCTCAATTGTCACCGCTTTGATGCGTGCGGGATCGACCCCGAAACGTCGCTGCAGGTCGAGGGCCGCGTCGATGCCCCTGTGGGTACCGTACTGGCTGGGGTGCTTCTTGATCGCCACGCCCGGGTGTACCAGACGGTAGGGGTTGCCGAAGTCGCGAGTAACCGCATCGAGCTCGAAGCCATCCCCGAACAGGACCGCCGCGTAGCCCGACTCGTGCTCGAATACGTTGGCGTTGGCGGTGAAGCCCCTGGCGGCAAGAAGCGCCGCCTCGAGGCCCATACGCCCGGCGTTGCCACAGTGGGTGGACTTCGTCATCGTGCCGGTGTTGGCCGATACCGTCCCAGCCCGAGACGCAGCCATTCCGAGGGCCATTCGCGTTTGCTGCGTGTCCAGGCCCAGCATTACGGAACCGGCGGCGGCGCTGCCCATCACACCGACCAGGCCGGGGGGATGGAATCCTCCCAGGCCGAGGTCCGCGGATGCGACACGGATACGGCCCTGGACTTCAAAACCGGTTATCAGGGCGGTGACTATTTCCTCGCCGGTGGCTTCCATGCTCTCGGCAAGGGCGAGAATACCCGGAAGAGTCGGCGACGTGGCGTGGGTCGCCGGATGCCACATTACCTCGTAGTCCAGCACGTGCCCGGCAACTCCGTTGACAAAGGCGGCCATCGGAGGCGAGGTCTTGAATCCATGACCAAAGGCCGAGCACCGGGGGTTGCCGCCCATTTCCCGTGCGTAGCCGGCGACGATTCGCGCCGCCTCTTCCCTGGATCCGGCCAGTGTCACCGCCAGCCCGTCGAGGATGACTACTTTCGCTGCCTCCACGGCTTCGGGGGGCATGGCTTCATACCTTGCGGAGGATATGTACCCGGCCAGCTCTTCGGTTACCGACATGCCCACTCCACTCCGGCTCAGTTCAGCTCGGCAAGCACCGGCCGCAATGCCTCGACCAGGGGCGGCAGAAACTCCTGCCAGGTTCCCACCACTCCGAAATCGGAGGACCGGAAAATCGTGGCTCGGCGGTTCTGGTTGATGGCCACTATTATCCCGGCGCGCTGCAGGCCAACAGTATGGTTGAACGCCCCACGGATGCCGACCGCGATGTATACCGTAGGGGCGATGGTGCGGCCGCTGATTCCGACCTGCAGCTGCTGCGGCAGCCACCCGGCGTGGACCACGTCCCGGGTGGTGGCGACCGATGCGCCCAGGGAGCGCGCTGCTTCCAGCAGGCCAGCCACATGCTCTTCGCCAACTCCCATCCCGACCCCGACCACCACGCGGGCGCGAGCCAGGTCCAACCCTTCGGTGTCCTCCTGGAACTCTTCGCCGAGGAGCCGCACGTCCGGCCCTTCAAACGGCTCAACCTCCAATTGTTCGACCGCTGCTGCGGCGTCGGGGTCCGGAATCGCCGGGGTCAGCAGCCCGGGACGGAGGGTCACGAGGTTGGGCAGCGTCTTCGATAGAATGGGCGCCACGACGTTTCCGCCCAGGGCGGGCTTAAGCTGGACCAGTTGGCCATCCTCATCGATTTCGAGGTCGATGGCATCGCCGGTCAGTCCGAGGCTCAGGCGGGCGGCCAGCCGGGCTGCGAGGTCGCGGCCGTCTGCGGTGGAAGCAAACAGGATGGCGTAGGGCCTCTCCCTTTCCACGACGCCGGCAAGAATGTTTCCCACGGCCCTGCTGCACACCGGGCCGAGTTCCGAGTTATCCAGGATCAGGACCCGGTCGGCGCCGGCAGTCGCGAGAGACGTGGCGTGTGCTGCCCCGTCGGCGGAAATGACCACCGCGACCACTTCGCTTCGGGTTACAGCCGTCAGGTCCCGTGCCTTGCCCAGCATTTCGTATGTGACATGGGCCAGGCCGTCGCGAGTGTTTTCCGCCACCACCCAGATGCTGCGGTCATTGGCTCCGGGATAGCGGGGCAGCGGCTCAGAGGAACCCTGTGGCTCCGCGGCGTCCAACTCGGCGAGACGCTCCCTGACGGAGCCGGCGATCTGATGGGCAGCGTCCTCGGGGGTTACCTCCTGGAGGGTCACGCCGAGGCGATTGGGTTCGACCAGCCTGATCTCGTTGACCCACGTCGGAGAGCCTTCGGCGCCAAATTGGGAAGAATCCTCCGAAAGCTGGGAGCAGTTCACTTCGTCAACAGGTTTCGCTGCAGCCTGTTCCATCTGCTCCCTGTTGGGGAAGAGCTCCGGCGCCACGCCTTCGGTTACGCATATAACTGCCGGCAGATCGCATTCCAGGGTCTGAAATCCCTCGTCGGTGATTCTCTCCACCACTGCCTTGCGCCTGTCGTCGCTGAGGTCGAGGCGGCGAACATGGCTCACGTGAGGCAGCCCCATCAGTTCTGCGATCTCCGGGCCGACCTGACCGGTCTCGCCGTCGGTGCTGTTGCGTCCGCAGATGATAAGGTCAGGCTGCTCGCGCCCCAGGGCCAGGGCCAGGGCGCGGGAAGTCGCGAGCGTGTCGCTGCCGGCCAGGGCGCGGTCGGTGATCAGCACTCCGCGGTCTGCGCCCAGCGCCAGGCAGCTGGTCAGTCCCTCCTGCGCCCCCGGTGGGCCCATGGTCAGGACCACCACCTCGTCGTCCCCCTCATTCTTCAGCTCCACGGCCCGGACCAGCCCCAGCACATCGAAGGGGTTGACTTCCGACGGCACGCCGTCGCGAACAATGGTCCTCGCCTCGTAGTCGAACTGCATCCGGGCGATCATGGGGACATATTTCATGCAGACGGCGGTTTTCATTGAGAGTCACTCGACTATGGATTTTGGAAGCATAAACCGTAGGGTAGCGCCGCGCGAAAGACGGCATGAAGGTCTAAATCCAAGGGAACGGATCGGCGTAATGAGTGCGACGCAGGCATTTCAGGAGGATTCGCTGGAAACGTTGGTCAGCACGGCATCCTCGCGGACCTCGGCGGTTACGCGCTGCAGCCGGGGGCTGACGGACACTGGGAACAACGGCGGCCTGCGCAGGTCCTTGAACCGGGGGTGCAACGAAGTAAACTCCGCCCGGAAACGGTCCCTGATCTCGTGCAGGGAGACCTGCGAACTGGTCCGCATCCCGTCCCTCATCACTTCCTCCAGCAACGGCTCGGAGTCAACCGGCCCGGACTCCTCCTGGAGGCCAATGATGTCTGCTGAAAGCGTGCCATCCTCGTCGCGTCTGCGAAAGATCTGCTTGGCGCCGGGCAGCGACACTTTGCCCTCGCTGAGCTTCATTACCGGACGGCCGTCGAAGCACACCAGCTTGTAGACCATGTCGGACCACGGCGCGTCGGCTGAAACGCCTGCCTTAGTCCCCACTCCGAACAGATCAACGGGGGCTTCGTCGCGCACCAGTAACTCCAGTTCGTACTCATCCAGGCCGCCGCTGACCAGGATCCTCACGTAATCCAGCCCTTCCTGGTCCAGAAGGGTACGCACCCGACGGCTCAGGTCGGTGTAATTGCCGGAGTCCAGCCGCACTGCTGCCAGACGGTTGCCGTCGTCTTCCAGTTCTTTCGCGATGGCCACCGCGTTCCACGCCCCGGCGACCGTGTCGTACGTATCCAGGAGGAGTACAGTCCGGTCCGGGAAACTCTTCGAGTAGGCCCGGAAGGCCTCGAGTTCCGACGGAAAGCTGGAGATGAAAGAATGGGCCATTGTGCCGGCTGGGGGGATGTCGTACTGGCTGGCCGCCAGGACGTTGCTGGTCGAAGCGAATCCGGCGATGTAGCTTGCTCGCGCCATCTTCATAGCCGCGTCCGACCCCTGGGTGCGCCTGGATGCGAAGTCGGCGATCCCCCGGCCCTGCGCGGCCCAGACGCAGCGAGCCGCCTTGGTGGCCAGCGCCGACTGGAGATTTATCTGGTTGATTACGTAGGTCTCGACCAGTTGGGCTTCGATAATCGGCGCGGTGATCTCGAGTACGGGTTCATCGATGAAAAAGAGCCGTCCTTCCGGGACGGCCCGAACGCTGCCCGTGAAACGCACCCCGCGCAGGAAGTCCAGGAAGTCTTCGCCAAACATTCCAAGAGACCGCAGGTACGCGATTGCATCGTCGTCAAACTGGAGCCGGGACAGGTATTCGAGAACGTCGTCAAGCCCGGCTGAGACGAGGTAGCCGCGGTTGGGCGGGTAGCTGCGGACGGCAAGGCCGAAGGTGGCTGGCTGGTGCATTCCCTGCCGGTAGTAGGCCTGGGCCATGGTCAACTCGTAGAGGTCGGTAAACAACCCCAGTTGACCATCCGAGTGTGCCAGGTTGGGTCTGCTCATTGGAAGGACAGGACTTCCTTCTTGCCTTAGGCCGCCGAAAGCGGCGGACGCCCGGTTTCCGAGATGGGCCGTATTATCAATTTGGCCCATGATGGTGTCAACCGAGTACCCTGCTTACGCCTCCCGACAAGTCGCCCAGGCGCCTTATTTCTTGACACATTCCGCCTTCAAAGATAGTATGAACGTGTCCCAAGCGCCGGATGAACAGCCGGATACGGGAGGAAGGGGTTCGGTAGGGGCTTCTCGCGCGAGAAGCTTTTTTATTGTCCGGGAGTGTTGAAGGCGCCTGAGAACACGAGCGTATTCGTCGATTCGCTGACTAAAATACGTCTCGGGAGCGCCCTGTTTGACGGAAATTCGTCCCATAGAGTGGTCTGACGGCAACTTGCTCCTCTTGGACCAGACCCGTCTCCCTGCCGAAGAGGCCATCGCCACGGTATCCTGCTACGAGGACGCCGTTGCCGCCATCCGCGAGATGCGGGTGCGCGGCGCTCCCGCTATTGGAGTGACCGCCGCATACGCGGTGTACATGGCGGCACGGGACACCGACGCAACCGACCGGTCCTCTTTCCTCAATATCCTTGAGCGCTCTGCAACGGAGATTCGCGCGGCACGGCCCACGGCGGTCAACCTGGGGTGGGCGGTAGACAGGATGATGCGGGTCGCCGCCTCGGTACCAGCCTACTCCGACGTTTCCGCGAGGCTTCTCGAAGAGGCCATTGAAATTCAGCAGGAAGACGAGCAGATCAACCGTCGCATGGGCGAGTTCGGGAAGGAACTGATGCCCGACGGCGGCTCCGTTCTGACTCACTGCAACACCGGCGCACTGGCCACCTCCGCCTTCGGTACGGCCCTCGGCGTGATACGGGCCGGGTGGGAAGCGGGAAAACGCTATGAAGTCTATAACACGGAGACCCGCCCCTGGTTGCAGGGAGCGCGTCTCACGTCCTGGGAATTCCAGAAGTTGGGCATACCGGCAACCCTTCTGGCCGACTCGGCAGCCGGGATGCTTATGCGCCAGGGCAGAATCGGCTGCGTGATCACGGGCGCCGACCGGATCGCCGCCAACGGCGACACGGCCAACAAGATCGGGACCTATGCGCTGGCCGTGCTGGCAAAAGAGAACGGAATTCCCTTCTACGTTGCGGCCCCCACCAGCACCATCGACCTCAGCCTGTCCGACGGCGACGGCATCGAGATCGAGGAACGTGCCCCCGAAGAAGTCACCCGGTTCGGTGGGGTTCGGACCGCGCCGGAAGGGGTGGCGGCAGTCAATCCTGCTTTCGACGTCACACCTCACCGATACATCAGCGCTATCGTTACCGAAACGGGAGTGGCGTCTCAACCCTACACCGAGAGCTTGATGCTTGCCGTCAGCGGTGGCAACTAAGGGCCAATTCTGGATCGGACAGTGGTTGATTCTCAGGCTGAAATAGCGGTTATCGGGGGCAGCGGCCTCTACGACATAGAGGGCCTTGGCAACGTCGAGAGGGTTGAAATCGATACCCCATTCGGCCCCCCCAGCGACTCCATCGTGCTGGGAGACCTGGCGGGAGTCCGGGTGGCCTTTCTGCCTCGGCACGGACGCGGCCACCGGTTCAACCCCACCCACATCCCTGTGCGCGCCAACATATACGCTCTGAAGACCCTCGGCGTGCAGCGGATTATATCCGTCAGCGCAGTTGGCAGCCTGAAGGAAGAGTTCGCTCCGCTGGACCTGGTTATTCCCAGCCAGCTGATCGACAGGACGCGGCTCCGGGACAATACTTTTTTCGACGAGCACATCGTGGTCCACATCGGCATCGCCGACCCCTTCTGCGCAAACGCCAGCCAGGCCGTCCACCGCGCCGCGCAGGCCATGGACGTCAACGTGCATCCGGGCGGGACTATGGTTGTGATGGAAGGCCCTGCCTTTTCGACCCGCGCCGAATCGTTCATGTACCGTTCATGGGGGGCCGACATAATCGGTATGACCGCCCTGCCGGAAGCGAAGTTGGCCCGGGAAGCCGAGATGTGCTACGCCACCCTGGCCTGGATAACCGACTACGATGTCTGGCGGGCCAACACCGAGGAAGTCAGCGTCGAGGCGGTGGTGCAGAACCTGCTGAAGAATGTTGAGACTTCCAAGGAACTGCTTACCAGGCTCGTCCCGGTGCTGTCCGGAGCTAATGAATGTTCGTGTAATTCAGCCCTGAAGGACGCGATAATCACCAGCCCCGAGAATATCCCAGGCGACCTGAAGAAGAAACTCGAACCGATCATCGGAAAGTACGTAGGCTGACATATCCATGCCCTAACCTGGGTTCAGGAGTACTAGTTATGCCGAGGCAAGAAGCTGGCGAGCCGTATTTCCGGGTGGATTCCGTTGAAGCCAAGCAAATGCTGGATGCCGATCCGGACAATACGGTGGTGGTTGACGTCCGGCGCCCGGACGAATGGGTTACCGGACACGCCACCGGCGCCATTCACATAGAGATCGACGACCTGATGGGGCGCCTGGACGAGCTGCCCCAGGGCAAGAAGCTGCTGTTCATCTGTGCTGCTGGTGTTCGGAGCGGTCTGGCCTGCGAGTTTGCCATGGCGGGCGGCTTCGAGCCGGACAACCTCTTCAATGTGGACGACGGCACCCCGTCCTGGATCGCCGCTGGAAATCCGACCTCCTACGGTGATGATCCGTAGGACTCAACAGACCCCACTGAGGAAAGCAACTTCAACGCGCTTTCCCAAATACAGCAACTAAGGAGTATCTTTTGGCTACAAATCAGGTAAAAGGGGACGTCAAAGACCTTTCGCTGGCCCGGGAAGGAGTGAACCGCATCGAATGGGCCGGCCGGGAAATGCCCGTGGTGAACCTCATTCGGGAGCGGTTCGCCCGGGAGAAGCCACTGGCCGGGATGCGGCTGGCGGCTTGCCTTCATGTCACCACCGAGACAGCCAACCTGGCCATCGCCCTCCGGGACGGCGGAGCCGAGGTGAACCTCTGCGCCAGCAATCCCTTGAGCACGCAGGATGAGGTCGCGGCAGCGCTCGTCAGCGAATACGGCATCCCCACCTTCGCCATCAAGGGCGAGGACGACCAGACCTACTACAGCCATCTGACGGCTGCGCTGGACCTCGAACCTCACATGACCATGGACGACGGGGCGGACCTGGTGACCATCCTGCACACCCAGCGGTCGGAACTGGTCTCCGGAGTCATCGGGGGCACTGAAGAGACGACTACGGGCGTTATCCGCCTGACCGCGATGGCCAACGACGACAAGCTGCGCTACCCGATCATCGCGGTGAACGACGCCGAGACCAAGCACTTCTTCGATAACCGCTACGGCACCGGCCAGAGCACCCTGGACGGCATAACCCGGGCCACCAACATACTGTGGGCGGGCCGACGGGTTGTCGTTGCCGGCTACGGCTGGTGCGGCCGCGGCGTTGCCTCCCGCGCCCGCGGCATGGGCAGCCACGTGATCGTGACCGAGACCAACCCCATCCGCGCCCTCGAGGCGGTGATGGACGGCTTCACCGTCATGCCCAGCGTCGAGGCTGCCAGGGTTGGCGAGGTGTTCATAACCGTCACCGGCGGCTTCCATGCCATCGGCAAGGAGCACCTTGAAGTGATGCCCAGCGGCGCCATTCTGTCCAACAGCGGACACTTCAACGTGGAAATCGACATCCCGGCGCTGCAAGAGATGGCCGTCTCCCACCGCGAGGTACGCCCGTTCGTCGAAGAGTATGTCATGCTGGACGGCAGGAAATTGTACCTGCTGGGCGAAGGCCGCCTGATCAACCTCGCCGCCGCGGAGGGCCATCCGTCCGCAGTCATGGACATGAGCTTCGCCAACCAGGCGCTTTCCGCTGAATTCATCGTCAAGAACCAGGGGAAGCTGGACCCTGGCGTGCACGGCGTGCCAACCGAGACGGACCGCGAGGTTGGCCGCCTGAAGCTGGAGTCTTTGGGCGTGGGAATCGACAGCCTGAGCGCTGAGCAGCAGAGATACGCTGAAAGCTGGGAAGAGGGCACCTAGCCCCGGCCTTCCCGGCCCTAATTCCCTCCCCATTAGGGGGAGGGCTAGGGTGGGGGTGAAATTCCCACCCTACCAATTCCTGCACCAATCAACCGGAGGAAAATCCAGATGCCCATTCAATTCATGACCTCCCCCAAGTACCTGCTCACTTCGGAGTCGGTAACCGAGGGGCACCCGGACAAGCTGTGCGATCAGATATCGGACGCAGTTCTGGACGCAGCGCTTGGCGGCGACCCGATGAGCCGCGTGGCGTGCGAGACCGTCGCCACCAAGAACCTGATCATGGTCACCGGTGAGATCACCACCAAGTCCGACCTGAACTTCGACGATATCGCCCGCGGCGTGATGCGCCAGATCGGCTACACCGATGTGAGCTACGGCATCGACGGCAATTCCTGCGGCGTGGTCGCTCACGTCAGCCAGCAGTCGCCGGATATCAGCAGCGGCGTAACCACGTCTCTTGAGGAGCGCGGGAGCGCAGCTTCCGACGCCCGCCGGGCCACCGGCGCCGGCGACCAGGGCATGATGGTGGGGTTCGCCTGCGACGAGACCGATAGTCTCATGCCCATCACCGTCGACCTGTCCCATCGCCTCGTAGAGCAATTGGCGGCCGTTCGCAAGGACGGCCTTCTTGATTACCTCGGCCCCGACGGCAAGTCCCAGGTCACCGTTGAGTACGCCCACGGAAAGCCGAAGCGGGTGGATGCCGTAGTCATCAGCTCCCAGCACCAGGACAGCGACGACCGGGATTCCTTCACCAAGAAGATCCGCAGCGACATTCTCGAGCATGTGATCCGACCCATCGTGCCGTCCGACTTGCTGGACGACAACACTCGCTACTTTGTGAATCCCAGCGGATGGTTCGCCGTGGGCGGCCCCCAGGGAGACACTGGCCTGACCGGCCGCAAGATTCTGGTGGATACCTATGGCGGCATAGCCAGGCATGGCGGCGGCGCTTTCTCGGGCAAGGACCCGACGAAGGTTGACCGCTCCGGTGCCTACGCCGCCCGCTACGTGGCCAAGAACCTCGTTGCCGCGGGCCTTGCTCAGCGAGTTGAGGTTATCGTGTCCTACGCCATCGGCGTTGCCGAGCCTATCTCCGTGTCGGTGGAGACCTTCGACACAGGCCAGATCGCCAACGACCGCATCGAGGCCCTGGTGGGTGAGTACTTCGACCTGCGGCCCGGCGCAATCATCGAAGACCTGAACCTGCGCCGGCCCATCTACCAGCCCACCGCGGCCTACGGCCACTTCGGCCGGCCCACGGCGGAGAAGCTGGGACTGTCATGGGAGGTTGCCGACAAGGCCGACGCACTGAGGCAAGCCGCGGTATAGCTGACCCTCGTCGGGTGGTAAAGACAACAGAACAGGAGCGGCGGGCGATTCGTCCGCCGCTTTTGACATAAATCGCAGTTGCAGGGGGATACATGACGCAACTGGCGGACATCAAATTCGGTACCGATGGGTGGCGCGCCCTCATCGCTGGCGACTACACCTATGAGAACGTGGCGCGGTGCGCTAGGGGGCTGTGCGACTACCTGAAGCAGCGCGGCACTGCCGACCGGGGGCTGATCGTCGGTTATGATACCCGGTTCCTGTCCCCTGAGTTCGCTGCCACCGTTGCCGGTGTGTCAGCCGGCCAGGGCATCCGCACCCTGCTTTCCATGGAGGCTGCTCCAACACCCGTACTGAGCTACAGCGTGCTGCATCACGGCGCTGGCGGAGCCGCCATCATTACGGCCAGCCACAACCCGGCCGCCTGGAACGGCTTCAAGTTCAAGCCCGAATACGCAGGCAGCGCCACCCAGGAAATCACCGACGACCTGGAGGAAGCCATCCGCAAGGTGGGGCCGGTTGACGCCGCCGAAATTGACGCCGCCCTCCGTCATTCCCGCGAAGGCGAGAATCCACTGGTGGAGAACTTTGACCCCTCTGAGCCGTACTTTGGACATCTGGCCCGGTTTGTGGACTTGGACGCCATCCGCTCCGCTGGATTCAGGGTGGTTGTGGACGCAATGTACGGGGCGGGAGCCGGGTATCTCCCCAAGTTCCTGGAAGGCGGTCCAACCACCGTCGAGGAACTGCATGGCCACCGTAATCCCGCATTCCCGGGGATGGCCCAACCCGAGCCCATCGCACCCAATCTGACCAAGCTGATGGCGGAAGTTCCCACGACCGGCGCGTCAGTGGGCATTGCCCTCGATGGCGACGCTGACCGTGTCGGCATCATTGACGAGGCCGGGAACTTCGTGACTACTTTGGACGTATTCTCCCTGCTCGCCCTGTACCTGCTGGAGGAAAAGGGAGAGCGTGGCTCGTTGATAAAGGGCGTGACCGCCTCTCAGGCCCTCAACAAGATGGGTGAATCCTACGGTGTCGCGGTCCATGAAGTCCAGGTAGGATTCAAGCACATGGGCCCGCGCATGGCGGAACTGGATGCCCTCATGGCTGGCGAAGAAAGCGGGGGGTTCGCTTTCCGAGGACACGTCCCGGAACGGGATGGCATTCTGAGCGGGCTGCTCTTCCTGGAGTACATGGCGAAGACCGGCAGGACCGTGTCGGAACTGCTTAACAACCTCTTCGAGAGGGTCGGGCCTCATTTCTACCATCGCCGCGACATCGAGTTTGAAGCGGGCGACCGGGACCGCATCAGCCGGATGGCCAACAACCCGGACCTGGCACACCTGGGCAAATACCGGGTGGTGGCAACCGACAGCATAGACGGCCGACGGCTGCGATTCGATGACGGCTGGCTGGCAGTCCGGTTCTCCGGTACCGAGCCACTATTGCGAATTTACGCCGAAGCCGGGTCTCCCGAGAAGGTATCCGGTTTGCTGGACGCAGCCCAGGAGTACCTGGGCGTTTAGGCTTTGACGCAAAGGCGCAAAGACGCAAAGGAGAGAGGATATGGCGGAGAAACGAATTCTGTGCGCATTCGGGGTAGATCTGGACGCGGTTGGCGGCTGGCTGGGCTCGTACGGTGGGGAGGACTCTCCCGATGACATATCCCGCGGGCTGTTCGCCGGGGAAGTGGGCACTCCCCGCCTGGTTAGGCTCTTCGATCGCCTGGGCGTCAGGACTTCATGGTTCATCCCCGGGCATTCGGCCGAGACCTTTCCTGAAGAATGCCGCATGATCGTGGAGGCCGGGCACGAAATCGGGCTCCACGGCTACTCCCACGAGAATCCGATTTCCATGTCCCCCGAACAGGAGGAGGCGGTTCTCGTCCGCTGCATCGACCTGCTCACCCAGCTGGCCGGGAAGCCGCCCACCGGATACGTGGCGCCCTGGTGGGAATTCAGCCATGTGACCAACGAGCTCCTGCTGAAGCACGGCATCAAGTACGACCACAGCCTGATGCACAAGGACTTCGAATGCTACTACGTGCGGGTCGGCGACCGCTGGACCAAGATTGACTATTCGCAACCGGCCGACACATGGATGCACGCCCTCCAGCGTGGGGAGGAAACGGATCTGGTTGAGATTCCGGCAAACTGGTACCTGGACGACCTGCCTCCGATGATGTTCATCAAGAAGTCCCCGAACAGCCATGGATTCGTGAACCCGCGGGACATCGAATCCATGTGGCGGGACCAGTTCGACTACGTCTACCGTGAATACGACGAAGCGGTCTTTCCTATCACCATTCACCCCGACGTGAGCGGACGCCCGCAGGTGATACTCATGCTGGAACGGCTTGCCGAGTACATCGCGTCTCACGACGGGGTGCAGTTTCTGACTTTCAACGAGATCGCCGACGACTTTCTTGCCAGGAACCCCAGGAAGAAGTGACTGTACAGAGACCCTCTCCCACACAGGCTAGGCCATCAGCGGACGGAATAGACGCATTCGAGGAGAAGTAAGAAAAGCCCGCTCGTCTTCTGAGACGGGCGGGCTGTTGGCATTCCTGCTTCGGTGCCGGCCTAGCGCTTGGTGTACTGCGGCGCGCGCCGGGCACGCTTGAGGCCGTACTTCTTGCTTTCTTTGATCCTAGCGTCGCGGGTCACAAACCCGGCGCGGCGCAGGGCTGGTTTCAGGGCCGGGTCGAAGGCAATCAGAGCGCGGGTAATGCCATGACGGACCGCCTCGGCCTGGGCGTTCACTCCTCCCCCGGCAACCTTTGCCACCACCCTGAAACGGTTCATGGTGTTGGTAACATGGAAGGCATCGTTGGCGACGCGTTGCCACGTCGACCAGCCAAAATACTCATCCATCGGCTTGCTGTTCACGATGAACGGTCCACCGTCGTCGACGTACAAGCGGACGCGAGCGATGGCCGTCTTGCGCTTCCCTGTACCGTAATAGTACTGCTGAACTGCGTCTAATTGAACCAAGAGAGTCCTGCCTCCGTCCGTGTTGGATCACCGGGATTTGTCAGAGGAATTAGGATGCCTGAGCGACCTGGGCTTCATGGGGATGGGTGGGCCCTGCGTACACCTTGAGCCGTCGCAGCATCTGGCGGCCCTGGTGATTTCTGGGCAGCATCCCCTTGACCGCGAGCTCAATGACTCGCTCGGGGCGCTTTTCCAGCATTTCCCGCAACCTGAAGGACTTCAAATTGCCCACGTATCCGGAATGCCTGTAATAGTACTTCTGCGTGGTCTTGCGTCCTGTTGTACGCACCCGAGAGGCGTTGACCACTACCACGAAGTCGCCGGTCGCGGTGTGGGGAGTGTAGGTGGGCTTGTCCTTTCCCTGAAGCGAGACGGCAATATCGCGAGCCAGCCGACCCAGGGTCTGCCCCGTTGCATCGACCACTTTCCAGTTGGCTGCCACCTCTCCCGGTTTTGGGAAGTATGTGCTGGTCCTTTTCATTCGCTCTTTCCAATTTCGGTTGGAGGGAATTCAATCACGCCCTCCGGGTATTTGACCTCAATCAGGCACAGGCCTCGCGCCGGGAGGGTTGGAACTCCGTCCGCGTTATCCCTTGCCTCCAGTGTTCTGCTCATCAATTCCACCGGGCGTTTGCCTTTGGCAATATCCAGCAGAATTCCATTCGCTCTTCTGATTTGCTGTTTCAGGAAGCCATTGGCTTCACACTCTATCACTACCTCGTCGCCGGTCCGGCGCACTTCCCACCGCTTCACCGTACGGACTGCGCTCCGGTCTTCCGGAAGCCCGGAGGCGATCGCCCGGAAGTCGTGCGTTCCTACCAGCGCCTTTGCAGCCTCAGTCATCGGCTCGACATCCAAGAGTTCACGCACCCACAAATGCGTGTGCCGCCGGAGAGCCGAGGGTTCGAGCCTCGCCAGGATACGGTATCTGTACACACGGCCGAGGGCCGTACGACGCGAGTGGAAAGTCTCGTCTACCGCAACTGCGTTCAGAACCCGGATATCCTTGGGCAGGAAGAAATTCAGGGCCGCCGCAAACCTGGGCGCCGGGTGCCTCGAACAGGTGAGGAAGTCCACCACCTGTCCCTCGGCGTGAGCTCCAGAGTCGGTCCGGCTGGCGCCCCTGATGCGGATGCACTCGCCGGTGAATCGCCGCAGGGCCTCTTCCACGGCGCCCTGAATGGTTGGTTGGTTAAGCTGCAGTTGGAAACCGTTGTAGTTCGTACCCTGGTATTCAATCCTCAGGGCCACCCGCCATGGGCGCCCTTCTGTATGACCGCCGGAGGTGCGACACTCTGTATCTCCAGCTATTCGATCCGCTCCTTTATACCAGCTCGATCACCGCCATCTGGGCTGCATCTCCTTGGCGGGGTCCAAGCTTGACTATGCGGGTGTACCCGCCTGCCCTGTCGGCATAACGCGGCGCAACGTCGTCGAAGACTTTTTCAACGACTCCCTTGTTGGGCACCTGCGCCAGGGCCAGTCTGCGGTGATGCAGAGAGCCTTTCTTGCCGTGAGTGATCAGCTTCTCCGCCACGATCCTAGTCTCCTTGGCTTTCGCCAGGGTCGTGGTGATTCGCTCGTGCGTGATCAACTCGGTGACCAGTCCGCGCATCAACGCCTTTCGCTGGTCCTTGTACCGGCTTAACTTGCGCCCGGAGACGCGATGGGAGGCCATGGTCAGTCAATCTCCTCGTAGTCCGGGTCCTCGTCCAAATCGTCCTGGAGCGCTCCGCTGCTGTCATCTTCGAAGGTCATGCCTGACGGGAGGTTGGCGACATCGTCATTTCCGCCTCCCATCAGCTCACTGATGTCCTCTGCGGTCATATCACCCACGGACGCAGCGTCTGAGACCAGATGGGCGCCGTTCGAGGGGCCCGTGATTCCATGTTCTGCCAGCTTCTCCTGCAGTTCCACCAGCGACTTCTCGCCGAAGTTCCTGATCTTCAGCAGGTCATCGTCGGACATCTCCAGGACTTCACCTACCCGGTTGATTTGTGCGCGCTTGAGGCAGTTGAGAGTGCGCGGAGAAAGCTCCAGTTTTTCTATCGGTGTCTGGTACACCTCAGGGGAGATCACGAGAGGCGCCCGGTCTACGCCGTGTTCGGCGGTGCGATTCAGCTTGCTGAACAGGAAGAAGCTTCTTACCAGTTTCTCAGCCGCCTGCTGTACTGCGTCAATGGGCCTGATGGCCCCGTCGGTCCATACTTCCAGAAGCAGGCGTTCATAGTCGGTGACTTGCCCAACCCGAGTGCGCTCTATCGAGAAGTTGACCTTGCGGACCGGGCTGAACACGGCATCGACCGGCAGCGCTCCGGCGGGGATGTTGGACCCCTCCTCGCCGGGCTGCGCAGTCTGGTAGCCGGTACCCTGCCTGACGTTGAACTCGATGGAAAGTTGTACGTCTTCATCATCGAGAGTGGCCAGGTGCTGCTCAGGATTGACTATCTCGAAATCCGCAGAAGTCATGATGTCGCCCGCGCACACGGGGCCCACGCCGCTGACTTCAAGGCGCATCTTGCCGTCGCGCCCGCCGGCGGAGCGAATTCGTATCCCCTTGACGTTGAGGAGGATTTCCATAACCTCCTCCTTCACGCCGGGAATAGCCATGTATTCGTGGACAACATCCCCGATCTTCACCCAGGTAATGGCGGCGCCGGGCGTCGAACTGAGCAGGATCCGCCGGAGCGGGTTCCCAATCGTCTGGGCAAAACCCCTCTCCAGGGGACCTACCGCCACCCGTCCGTAGGTGTCTTCGGAGACCTGGACCGATATTTCCGGGGTGGGAATTGCCGGCCCTTCAGTTGCGGAGCCGGCTGGAACAACAAAAGTGTCTAGCATTGACCCCCTGTTACCTCGAGTAAAACTCTACAATCAGCCTGGAATCGAGGGTTGTCTGCAATTCCTCGTCTGAAGGCAGCGCAACGACACGACCGGTCATCTCACCGACGTCAAGGGCCAGCCAGGCCGGCACAGGGCGCTTCGGCAAACCCTCCGTCCGGGCGGCGTAGAAATCGGTGGTCTTGTCCGCCTCTTTCCAGCTGATGATATCTCCCGCCTTGACGGAATAGGAAGGCACATCCGTCTTGCGGTCGTTGATCCTGAAATGGCCGTGCAAGACCAATTGGCGCGCCTGCTTTCGGGAATCGGCAAACCCCAGCAGGTAGATTACGTTGTCCAACCTGCGCTCCAGACTGCGGAGCAGGTTGACGCCGGTCACGCCGGGCGTATTGAAAGCGTCGTCCATATACTTCCGGAATTGCGATTCAAGCACGCCGTAGATGTACTTGGCCTTCTGCTTTTCCAGAAGGTGTACGCCGTAGTCGGAAGGGCGGCGCCTGCGCCTGGAGACGTTCCCGGGGGGATTTCGGCGCTTTTCGAATGAGCAACGCGGCGTGAAGCAACGGTCGCCCTTTAGGAACAGTTTTTCGCCGGACCGCCTGCAAAGGCGGCATGCCGGTCCTGTGTATCTGCCCATATGGCTGGCCTACACTCTCCTTCTCTTTGGTGGACGGCACCCGTTGTGCGGTATCGGAGTGACGTCCCTGATGCTGGTGACCACCAGGCCGACCCCCTGGAGGGACCGGATGGCTGCCTCCCGGCCAGCGCCGGGGCCTTTGATAAACACATCGATGTGCCGCATCCCGGCCTCACCGGCCCGCCGGCCCGCCTGTTCCGCGGCCCGTTGCGCTGCGAAGGCAGTTCCCTTGCGGGAGCCTTTGAAGCCCACCTGGCCGGAGCTGGCGCAGGCGATCACGTTCCCCTGAGGGTCCGTGATGCTCACCAGCGTGTTATTGAAAGTCGAATAAATGTAGGCCCGGCCTTGGGGTACCGAACGCCTTTCCCGGCGTCTGCTTCTGGGTCTGGGCATAATTTACACCGCCTACTTCTTGCCGCCGGTCCGCCTGCCGCGTCCGGCAACCGTGCGGCGCGGACCCTTGCGCGTCCGGGCATTGGTACGGGTGCGCTGGCCTGAAACCGGCAGGTTGCGGCGATGTCGCAGGCCCCGGTAGGAGCCAATGTCGATCAGCCGCCGGATGTTCTGATTGACCTCGCGCCGCAGGTCTCCCTCCGAGATGTACTCGCGGTCTACCAGCTCGCGGATCCGGTTAACCTGGGCTTCGGTGAGTTCGTTCATGCGCGGCGGCATGACCGGGTCCAGGTCAGCCTTGATGACGATCTCTTCGGCAAGCTTGGGTCCTATTCCATAGATGCTCCGCAAGGCGACGTGAGCCCTCTTGCGGTCTGGAACGTCTACTCCGGCAATACGTACCACTTTGCCTCCTTCAGACCTGCTTAACTACGGTGTTCCACGTGCAATTCAGTTCAGCCCTGGCGCTGCGAGTGCCTGGCGTTCTGGCAGATAATCCGGATAACACCCTTTCTCTTTATGACCCGGCACTTGTCGCACCGCGGTTTCACCGAAGCTGTAACTTTCATTTCCAGCCCTGATATTCCGTCTTTTCCAAAGATAAACAGGCCCTACGAGTTCAGGATTGGTCCCGAACTCGCCAGCCGACACTTCAATATGGGTACCGTTTCGGGTGTGCTACTTGAACCTGTAGGTAATCCGGCCACGGGTCAGGTCATAGGGGGAAAGCTCCACCAGAACCCGGTCTCCCGGCAGCACGCGAATGAAGTTCATCCGAATCTTGCCCGACACATGGGCCAGCACTTCATGGTCGTTGGGCAACTCCACCCGGAACATTCCATTGGGAAGGGCCTCTTTTACGCTGGCCTCTACTTCAATCGCTTGCTTCTTCGCCATAAATCCCCTAGCAGATTGATTTTGTTCCTTCCATATCCGGCGAACCGTCTCAGTCGCTTTCGCCGCTTCAACTGTGAATCGTCAGAATCTCTGGTCCCTGGTTCGTTATCGCAATGGAATGCTCGAAGTGAGAAGAAAGCTTTCCATCGGAGGTCACAACCGTCCACTGGTCGTCCAGTATCCTAGTTCGCCAATCGCCAAGGTTGAACATTGGCTCGATGGCGATGCACATGCCCGGGCGGAGCAACGCCCCCCTTCCCGGCTCACCGTAGTTCGGAACCTGTGGGTCTTCGTGGAGGAAACGACCAACGCCGTGGCCGACGAATTCGCGTACCACGCCGTAACCTCGCGATTCCCCGTATGCCTGCACCGCAGCCCCGATATCGCCGACCCGGGCGCCGGGAACCGCAGCCTTTATCCCTGCTTCCAGTCCCAGCCGGGTATCCTCCATCAGCTTCAGCAGATCTTCAGGGACCTCTCCAACTGCGATGGTAACCGCGGCGTCGCCGATGAACCCCTCAATCGTCGCTCCCACGTCCACCTTCACGATGTCCCCTTCCTTGAGCTTCTTTTTCCCGGGGATACCGTGAACTATCTCATCGTTGACGGAAGCGCAAATGGACGCGGGGAATCCGCGGTAACCCTTGAAGGTGGGTATCGCGCCGTTCCTCGAAATTTCCTTGAACGCGATCCTGTCCAGATCACGTGTGGTCATGCCAGGCTCCACAGAAGCCTTGAGGAGGTCGAGCGTTTTTCCAACGATCTCCCCAGCCTTTCGCATGGAGTCTAATTCCCGGGCGGACTTGATGGTTATCCCCCCGGAATAGGTCGAAGGCGACGTTGACGCGGTTTCCTTTCTGTTCCGGTTCACTAGCTTATTCTACCCTTAAATTACGAAAAAAGAAAATCAGGGTCTGGGAGCGCAAGCCTACAGGGCCGCCACTATGCGTTTGAAGACTCCGTCCACGGTGTCCTGTCCAGGAATATCCACCAGCAGTTCCCGGTGCTTGTAGAAGTCGAGTACCGGTCTTGTTTCCTCCCGGTAAACGTCTATACGTTTCTGGACCGCCTCCGGTCGGTCGTCGTCCCGCTGATAGAGTCGGCCGCTGCAACGGTCGCACTCGGGAGGAGGACCGTCCCCCGTGTGAGTGAAAGGGGCCTGACATTCCCGGCAAACGAACCGCCCGCCCAATCGCTTCGCCAGATCCTCTTCAGGCACGTCGATGTGCAGGACTCTGTCGACGTTCCGGCCTTTTGAGGTCAGGGCGGATTCCAGTTCTCCAGCCTGCCGCGTGTTGCGAGGAAAACCGTCGAGGATAAAACCCTCTTCATCCGGGAATGACAGGATTTTATCCAGCATGATGTCAATTACGACTTCGTCAGGAACCAGGACTCCACGATCCATGTACTCCTTGGCTCGCAGCCCCAAGGGCGTTCCTTCCCGCAAGTTGTGCCGGAAAATATCTCCCGAGCTCACATGGGACAACTGGTACCGGTCGACCAGCAGCTGGGCCTGAGTGCCCTTGCCAGCCCCTGGAGGCCCGAACAGAACGAGTCGCAGACTTCCGGACACGTTATCTCAGGAATCCTTCGTAGTTTCGCATGGTCAACTGGGCCTCCAGCTGTCTCAGCGTGTCCAGCCCCACACCGACCATGATCAGCAGGCTCGTACTGCTGAGAGAAATAGCCTGCACGTCCGTAACCAGCGAAGCGAGATACGGCACTATGGCGATAAAGCCTAGGAAAAGGGCGCCGCCCATGGTGATTCGCACTATCACCCGGTTCAGGTAGTCCTGGGTGGGTTTGCCCGGTCTTATACCCAGCACGAATCCGCCGTTGCGCTGCAGGTTCTCGGCGAGGTTCTGCTGGTTGAAGATAACCAGCGTATAGAAAAAGGTAAACAGCACCACCAAGATGAACACCATGACCCAGTAGAGCGGCGACGTTGGCACAAGGAGCACCGCGAAGAAGTTGGCAACGTCTCCGATCCAGGTGGTGTTGGTCGAAAAGTAAGTGGCAATCGTTCCCGGCAGGATCACGATAGAGAATGCGAATATGAGCGGGATCATGCCCGCCGAGTTGATGCGAAGCGGCAGGTATGTCGCGCCGCTCTGCCGGTACATCCGGCCTCCGCGGAAGATGCTTCTGCCGTACTGGACCGGGATCCGCCTGTGCGCTTCGTTGAACAGCACTATCAACGCGATGATCAGTACGCCAATGATGGCGAAGAAGCCGATGCCCAGCACGTTGTCGCGGTCGAGGAATCCCTGGGTCAGCAGTCCGGGGAAACCGGCGACGATTCCGGCGAAAATGATCAGGGAGATCCCGTTTCCAATGCCGCGCTCGGTTATCATTTCGCCCAGCCAGACTAGGAACATGGTTCCCGCCGTGATAGAAAAGAGCGCCGCAACCGTGGGGAGGAGGGCATCGCCGGTGAATCCAACGTTGGTGATCACGTTGCTCTGTTGCAGCAATACCAGTTGCCCATAGCCTTGCGCCAGCGCAATCGGGACCGTCAGCCAGTGGATGATGCGGTTCATCTTGGCGCGGCCCGCCTCTCCCTCTCGTGATATTTCCTGCAACTGCGGAAACACCGGCGTGAGCAGCTGGATCACGATGGACGCGGTGATGTAGGGGAACACTCCCAGGGCTACGATACTCATGCGGCTGAGCGCGCCGCCGCTGAACAGGTCCAAAAATCCCAGCAACTCGTTGTTGCGGAACAGGTTGGCCAACTGTTCTTGGTCGATTCCGGGCAGAGGTATGTGGGCGACAAACCGGTACAGGGCCAGGATGGCCAGGGTGAACAGGATCTTCGCCCGCAGGTCAGGGAGGTTGAAAGCGTCTATGGCCGCTTGCAGCAGCCTCGGAAACCTCCCCCCCTGCACCTCGGACGTCATCATCAGTCGTTTGCTTCCTGTGCGGAACCCTGGGCGTCCTCAATGGCCGCTCGCGCCGAACGGGTAAACCTGTCAGCAACGACGGTAAGGGGCTTGGTCAATTCGCCTCCGCCTACAATCTTGACGGGGCGGTTCAAGTTCCGGAGATACCCCCTTTCAAGGAGCACTTCCGGCGTGACAATGTCGCCGGGCTCGAACTTTTCAAGCGTTTCGAGCTTGACCAGCGAATAATAGGTCTTGAATATATTGTTGAAGCCCCGCCTCATAGGGAGACCCTTGATGAGGGGGAGTTGTCCGCCTTCGAAGCCCACTCTCGGCCCTCCGCCGGAGCGAGACTTCTGTCCCTTCATTCCTCGGCCGGCGGTGCTGCCCTGGCCGGCTGCGTCGCCGCGACCGACCCGCTTGCGGTTGCGCCTCGCCCCTTTGGACGGCGCCAATTGATGTTGCATCATGTCGCGCCCTAGACCTCCTCAACCCGCAACAGATGCTCGACTTTCTTCACCATTCCCCGAATCGTCGGCGAATCGTGATGCACTACTGTGTCCTGAAGACGTCGCAGGCCCAGTGAGCGAATGACTTCCCTCTGGTTCTTCGGGCGGCCGATGCAACTTCGCGTCCAGGTGATTTTCAGTTCCGGCATTGTAGAATCCGCGTTCCGGCGGCCTTCAGGGTGATGGCCGCCTCTAAAATTAGCTTTCTTCCGAGTTGTTCTCTGCGGCCTCGCTGCTTCCATTCGCCGCCGCGTAAGCGGGTCGAATTCCACGCTTGGCCAGTTCGGTGGCCGGGTCGCGCAACTGCCGCAGGGCCTCCATGGTGGCGTACACGATGTTGATGGGGTTCCGCGAACCCAGTGATTTGCCTACCACGTCCTTGACGCCGCCAAGCTCAAGGATGGCGCGCATGGCCCCTGCCGCGATCACCCCGGTTCCCTCGCGGGCCGGCTTGATCAGGACGATGGTAGCGCCCTTCTTGACGGTGATCTGCTGCGGAATGGTGCTGCCCCGCAGTGGTACGGTGACCATGTCCCGTCGAGCCACGGCGTTGCCCTTCCGCACGGCATCCGGAATGACCAGCGCCTTGCCAAGGCCCGCGCCCACGGTTCCCTGACCATCTCCCACCACTACCAGCGCGTTGAAGCGGAGACGTCGGCCACCCTTGACCACCTTCGCGATCCGGCGAGTGTAGACCACTCGCTCCTGGAAGCCTCCGGTATCCTCTTCCCTGGGTGCGCGCTCACGGGGCGGTCGTCCCTCTCGGGGACCCCGGCCACCGCCGCCGCCATCTCGGCCTTGCCTGTTCTGTCCTGGCGGGCCTCCCCGTCCTGGGCCACCGGCCCTCCCGGGTCCACCTCGCCTGCCTCCCGGCGGAGCTTGTACCATGTAAGGTCTGGACCTCCCTGATTCTTACCGGCTGGATCGACCGGGACGAGCCTAAAACTGTAGCCCGCCCTCGCGGGAACCGTCGGCCAGCGCCTTCACCCGGCCGTGGTATTTGCATCCGCCGCGGTCAAAGACCACCTGTTTTACGCCCGCTGCCAGAGCTCTCTCGGCCAGGGCCTTGCCAACCACGGCAGATACGTCCGTCTTCGTCCCGGCTTCCGCCTCAGCGTTGCCTTTCACGGCTTCCTGGCTCGACGCCGCGACTATCGTGCGCCCAGTGGTGTCGTCGATCACCTGCGCGTAGATGTGCTTCAGGCTCCGAAAGACCGACAACCTTGGACGGTCGGGCGTACCGGTGACCTTTTTCCTCACCCTGGCCTGGCGTACACGGCGCAGGTGCCTCGCGTTCTTGTCTTTTGGCATACGTGCCTCGATTCATACGGCGCGCCCATCAATTGTCGGCGCGCCGGCAAATTTCCAAACGAGTACCGGGGGTGGCTATGCCTTGCGGGCCGCAGATTTACCCGGCTTGAAGCGAAGGACCTCGCCCTGGTACCGAATGCCCTTTTCCTTGTAGGCATTCGGTGGCCGGACTCTTCTGACTTGCGCCGCCAGTTGTCCCACCTTCTGCTTGTCGATTCCCCGGACGTGGACGCGGTTGTTCCCCTCCACCTCCATGGTAACGCCTTCAGGGGGATGGATTTCCACCGGATGGCTGTAGCCGACGTTCAGCACGACACCGTCGCCGGAAGGCTGCACCCTGTATCCCACGCCCATGAGTTCCAGAGTACGGGTGTAGCCGTCGGTTACGCCCGTAACGGCGTTGGCGATCAGGCTGCGGGTCAGCCCGTGAAGCGCGTGATGGAACTTGCGTTCACTGAGCCTCTCCACCACCACCTGGCCTTCTTCTACGATAACCCGAACATCTGGATGGTAGGTCTGCGTTATCGTACCCCGTGGGCCCGATACCGTGACTTCGCCGTACCCCACATCAACGCTTACGCCTGCAGGGACGGGAATCGTCTTCCTGCCGATACGCGAAAGGGTACGGCCCTGAGATTTGCCGTTTCCGTTGGCTTCACCAGACATAACAGAGTAACTCTCCTCCGATGCCCTCGCGCCACGCCTGCCTTCCTGCCATTACCCCGCGGGAAGTTGAGACTATGGCCAGGCCCAGTCCGCCGTAAACTCTTGGTATTTCGCCCTTTCCTACGTACACGCGCAGTCCCGGCTTGCTCACTCTCTTCAGCCCTGCGATGGCGGATTGGCGGCCTTCGCGGTACGACAGGTGAACGCGAAGCGTCGGGTGGGCATGACCTCTCGGCGTATCAAAGTCTCTGATAAACCCCTCTTCCTTCAGGATCCTGGCTATTGACAGTTTCATCTTGGACTGAGGGATCAGCACCGAATCATGTCGCGCCTGTATGGCGTTCCTGATCCGGGTCAGCATGTCGGCTATGGGATCGGTTACGGGCATCTGCTCTCAACTTCAACTAAAGCAAATTCTGGGGTCCTGTCGAATCCAGCCCTAAAGGCTCGCTTTTCGCACGCCGGGCAACTCACCCGTGAGGGCCAGCTCCCTGAAGCATATCCGGCACAAACCCGCGTGGCGGATATATGCGCGAGGGCGCCCGCAGCGGCCGCAACGGTTGTAGGCACGAACCGGGTACTTGGGCTTCTTGAGCCATTTCTGTATCTGTGACGTCTTGGCCATTGGGCGTCTCCGTTACGCTTCGCGGATGAATGGGAACCCGTAGAGTTCCAGCAGGCGCATCGCCTCGGCGTCATTTCGCGCCGTCGTTGCGATGGTCACCTGCAGCCCGCGTATCCGGTCTATCGAGTTGTAGTCGATTTCAGGGAAAATGATCTGCTCCCGGATTCCGATCGAGAAATTTCCCCTGCCATCCATTCCCCTCCGAGGAATGCCGCGGAAGTCCCTGATTCTCGGCAATGCCGTGTTCACCAGCCGGTCGAGGAAGTGGTACATGCGGTCGCCTCTAAGTGTGACCGCTGCTCCTATGGCGTTGCCCTGCCTGATCTTGAATCCTGCGATCGACTTGCGGGCCCGGGTTACGACGGGCTTCTGCCCGCTGATGGTTGTCAGGTCCTGGGTAGCCGCTTCCATGGCTCGGCCATTCACCAGTGCCTCTCCCAACCCGATGTTCAGAACGATTTTCTGAAGGCGAGGCACTTCCATCGGGTTGGCATAGCTGAATTCCCGCATGATCTGCGGAACAATTTCGCTTCGGAACTGCTCCTTCAGCCTGGGAGCGGGAGGGCCGGCATCTTCAGCGTCGGCCACGGCAGCCGCGGAATTTCCTCCGCGCTGTCTTCTGCCCGAGCGCCCGCCTCCGCTCTGCTCCTGTGTTGCCTGGGTTTCCTGTTGCTGAGTTTCGTCATCGAGCATCGTCGATCACTTCCTGACATTTGGTGCAAAACCGGACCCGCGCCCCGGTTTCCAGGAACGTCATCTTGGGCTTGGTCGGTTCGTTGCACTTGTTGCAGATCAGAACAACATTTGACGCGTGCAGCGGAGCCTCCATCTGGATCCGCCCGGACTGCCTTATTCCGGGGCGCGCCCGCATGTGCTTGGTCACCACGTTGACGCCTTCGACGACAACCTGCTCCTTACGGGGCAGGTTCCTCTCCACGCGCCCGGTCTTACCTTTGTCCCTGCCAGCGATGACAAGGACCATATCGCCGGCTCTAACCCGCATTCAGACCACCTCCGGGGCAAGGGAAACGATTCGCATGAAACCGCGGTCCCGCAGCTCGCGTGCCACCGGCCCGAAGATCCGGGTGCCGCGCGGGTTCAGGTTCTCTGCAATAAGCACCGCGGCGTTGTCGTCGAACTTGATGTAGGTGCCGTCGGGCCTTCGGTGTCCCTGGGCCTGCCTGATAACAACCGCCCGGACAACGTCTCCTTTCCGCACCGGCGAGTTCGGGGCCGCCTCACGGACGTTGCAGACCACCACGTCCCCGACGCTGGCATACTTGCGCTTGCTGCTGCCGGGGATGTTAATGAGGCGAATGACCTTGGCCCCACTGTTGTCGGCTACCGTTAGCCTTGTGTAAGTCTGAATCATTGCTGAAATCCTCGGGACTATGCCGGACCTGGGACCCAGGTCCGCTTCCTAGTTAGTCGTCTTCGTCCTCGTTGTCGTAGTCGTCCACATCCGACGCCAGTTGATCGAGAATATCCGGGTCGATGTCCTCTTCCAGCTCCAGGATATCTTCCTCCGCCGAAACGGTTAGCCCTTCGGCCGCATCCTCTTCCAACTCAATTGGCCGTACTTCCGCCACCTGGCGGCGTTCAAGGATCTCCAGCAATCGCCAGTGCTTCGTCTTGGAAATAGGCCGGGTCTCTTCGATCCTGACTAGGTCTCCAAGTCGACACTGGTTTTCCGGGTCATGCACATAAAAACGGGCGACCCTGCGCACCTGCTTGTGATACAGGCGGTGCCGCTGCTTCCAGACCATCTCCACGATGGCCGTCTTGTCCTGCTTGACGCGAACTACGGACCCGGTGCGCACCTTGCGCCTGGCTCTGCTTACCACTAGCGGTCCTCCAGCATCTGCCGCTCGCGGATCACGGTGCGCAGACGGGCGATGGTTTTTCTGACCGACTTCGGCTCATTTGAATCCGGCAACTGGTTCGTCGCGGCCCTGAATCGAAGATTCATCAATTCACGGCCAGCCTTATCCAGTTCTTCGTGGAGCTGATCGTCGCTGAGTTCTCTTACTTCGTGAATACGCATGATTCAACTATGCGGCCGCGTTGCTGGCTGCCGTCGCCAGCCGGTCGCGGAACACGGTCTTGGTCGCAATCGGCAATTTCTGGGATGCCAGCCTGAGCGCCTCTACGGCCTCGTTCTGCGGCACGCCCGCCACTTCGAAAAGGATACGGCCCGGCTTCACCACGGCAACCCAGTAGTCCACCGCAGCCTTGCCGCCTCCCATGCGGGTCTCGGCCGGCTTCTTGCTGACGGACTTATCAGGGAACACGCGGACCCAGACCTGTCCGCCCCGCTTCAGATGACGGGTAACTGCGACCCGGGCCGATTCGATCTGCCTGGCCGTAATCCAGCAGGGTTCCATGGCCTTCAGCCCGACTTCACCAGCGTTAACACTGCTGCCGGTCACTGCGGACCCGCGCATCCGGCCGCGAAACTGTTTCCTGTATTTGGTGCGCTTTGGCTGTAGCATCGACTACCCCCGTCGCGAATGGAAGTGTAATACTTCCGGGCTTTTTGAATTCAGCGCCCGACACGGAACGGGCGACTAGCAGATTCCCTGTTCCAGGAGTTGGTCCAGTTCCTCGTCCGGCTCACCGGCCTGGACCGTCACTTCTATCGTTTCCAACTCGGGCGCTTCTTCGGCACGGGCCGGCATCACTTCCCCGGAATAGACCCAGACTTTGACACCGACTCGCCCCATTATGGTGTGCGCCTCTGCCAGGGCGTAATCGATGTCGGCCCTCAGGGTGTGCAATGGCACCTGGCCCAGCATCAATTTTTCCGTGCGGGCGATTTCCGAGCCGGAAATGCGACCCTTCACTATGATCTTGATGCCCTCGGCGCCGGCCTGCATCGCCCTCTGTGCCGCCTGCCGCATCGCGCGACGGTACGCGACCCTGCGTTCCAGCTGGTCGGCCACGTTTCGCGCCACCAAGTAGGCGTTGAGTTCAGGCTGCTCGATTTCCAGGATGTTCAGCTGCACCCTGCTCCGGGTGATGGACTCGAGCTTGGCGCGCAGGTTCTTCACCCGTTCCCCGTCGCGGCCTATCAGGATTCCAGGGCGGGCGGAATGGATGTTGATCACGCTGTCCTGGGCGCCCCGATCTATTTCAACCCTGGCGATGCCCGCATCGGAGAAGGAACGATATTCGTTCCTGATGCTGTCCCTCAACTCCAGGTCTTCCTTGACCAGCCCGCGATAGGCGGTGCCGTTCTGCGCATACCAATGGGCTTTCCAGTCTTTGATGATACCGAGCCGGAAGCCGTATGGATGGGTCTTGTGGCCCATTCCGCTTTCTCCTACTCGTCGTCTTCGTCAACCACCACGGTAACGTGGCTTGACCGCTTGGTTATCCGTCCTATCCGGCCCCTTGCCCTTGGCCGGAACCTCTTCAGGGAGGTCGCGTTGTCCGCGGTAATCTGCACGATTCGCAGGTTGTCGCGGTCCATCAGCATGTTGTTCTCTGCGTTTGCCGCCGCAGACTGGACCACCTTGGCCACCGGCTTTGCCCAGGGCGAAGGCAGAAGTCTGAGCGTGTCCAGGGCCTCATCGACCTTCTGACCACGCACCAAGTCTAGAATCGGCTTGAGCCTCTTCTGGGAGGCCCCAAGCTGCTTGGCTACTGCACGAACTGGTGGCAAGACTATTACCTCACCCTGCTGGAGCGTTCCGACCGGGCCACGTGCCCGCGATAGGTGCGGGTGGGTGAAAATTCGCCGAGACGATGTCCCACCATGTTTTCCGTAATAAACACCGGCACATGTCGCCGGCCATCGTGTACGCCGATGGTCAGGCCCACCATTTCAGGCATGATCATCGAGGCCCTCGACCAGGTGCGAATTACGGTGTTTGTCCCGGAGCGCTGCACCTGATCCACTTTCTTCATGAGCTTCGGATGGACATACGGCCCCTTCTTGATGGAACGCGACATCTTAGCGCCTCCTGCCCCGGCGGACGATGAACTTGCTCGACGCCTTCTTGCGACGGCGCGTCTTGTGACCAAGAGTGGGCTTCCCGGTAGGCGACTTCGGACCGGGCATTCCGATCGGGGAGCGGCCTTCACCGCCGCCATGCGGGTGGTCCACCGGATTCTTCGCCACCCCTCGCACCTTGGGCCGACGCCCCATGTGCCGGGAGGCTCCTGCTTTGCCCAGGCTTTCATTCTTGTGGTCAGGGTTCGAAAGCTGGCCAATACTGGCCCGGCATCGCAGCAGGATACGCCTCATCTGCCCGGAGGGCAGCCGGATCAGGACGTACTCGCCCTCGCGGGACAGGACCTGCGCCCCGGTACCCGCGCCGCGCACCATCTGGCCTCCTCTCCCCGGAGTCAGCTCCAGGTTGTGCACCACGGTACCGGTTGGAATGTTGGTGAGAGGCAGGCAATTGCCCAGGCTGATTTCCGCATTCGGTCCTGACTGTACGGTGTCCCCGACGGAAAGCCCGTGCGGCGCCAGGATATAGCTCTTTTCGCCGTCGGCATAGAAGATCAGGGCGATTCGAGTCGTACGGTTGGGGTCGTATTCGATCGACCGGACCCGCGCCGGCACTCCATCCTTCTTGCGCTTGAAGTCAACCTCCCGGTACATGCGACGCGAACCGCCACCACGAGCGCGGGTGGTGATCCGGCCCTTGTTGTTTCGCCCGGCGTGGTTCTTCTTGCGGGAGATCAGGGACTTTTCCGGCTTCTGGGTGGTGAGCTCCTCAAAGGATGCTCGAACCGCATTCCGGGTCCCCGGGGTTATTGGTCTGAAATTCTTCAATGGCATGACCCGCACCTACAGCCCTTCAATCAGGTTGATGCGGTCACCTTGTTTCAGGGTAACGACCGCCTTCTTGACGTCCGGCTGCTTGACGGAACGGGGGCCGTAGCGCTTCCGCTTGCCCCGCAGCTTCGAAATATTCACGTCAAGCACCGTTACATTGAAGTTCTTTTCCACCGCCTCCTTGACCTGCACCTTATTGGCGCGTGGGGCGATCTCGAAGGTGTACTTGCCTGTCTCCTGCAGGATCGTACTCTTCTCAGTGATGGTGGGTTTGATTAACACACGGTGAAGTTCCATTTACTCACCGTCCTCGCCATCGGCACCCGCAGACGATGCCGGATCAGCGGATACAGGTTCCATCTGAGAATCGCCTGCTTCCCCGGTTGCGGGGCTGGAAGCGAACTTGCGGCCCCGCCGACCGTGAGGCTCGGCAGCTAGGGACTCTTCTGCCCACCTTGCGGCTTCAACGGTCAGGATAACCGTGTCTCTGGAAAGTAACGCTTCCGCGTTCAACTGATTGACCGGCAAGGTGTATATCTTCTTCAGATTGCCAGCCGCACGGACTACCTCCTGGTCGGAGTCCATGGTGACGACCAACGCGGATGTCGAAACATTCAGCCGTTCGAGGAGTCCCTGCATCGACTTGGTCTTGCCGTCGATGGCGTCCATCGAGTCCAGGCATACCATCCGGTCGCTGCGCGCCTTGTCGGAAAGCACGCATCGGAGGGCATGACGGCGCATTCGGCGGGGAAGCGACTTGCGGTAACTGCGAGGATGCGGACCGAAGACCACGCCGCCGTGCCGCCACTGCGGGGACCTGGTGCTGCCCTGTCGCGCCCGGCCCGTGTGCTTCTGGATCCACGGCTTGCGCCCGCCTCCCGACACCTCCGCCCTGGTCTTGGTATCGTGGGTGCCCTGCCGGCGATTGGACTGGTAGATTACCATGGCCTGATGAACCAGCGAACGGTTCATTGGAACATTGAATACGGCGTCGTTGAGCTCGATGCTCTCAACTGTTTCGCCGGACTGATTCTTTACTGCGATTTGCATAGCTTTATCTTTTTCAACGGATGGGAAGGCAGACCTACGCGGCCCGCCTGATCTGGACCAGACTGTTGGGAGCCCCGGGGATCCCGCCCTTTACCATCAAGATGTTGCGGTCGGTATCGACGCCCACGATCTCCAGCCCTTTCACGGTGATGCGGCGGTTTCCCATGTGCCCGGACATCTTGAGGCCCTTGAATACCTTGCCGGGCGTAGTGCCGCCGCCGATGGAGCCGGGAGCCCGGGCCCTGTCCGACTGGCCGTGCGTTCGAGGCCCGCCTCCGAACCCGTGGCGCTTCATCGTCCCGGCAAAGCCGCGGCCCTTGGAACGCCCGATGATGTCGACCTTTTCTCCTTCCGAGAATATATCGACTCCCAGCGTCTGGCCCACCGAGAATTCCGTGGGGTCGTCGGCCTTCACTTCCCTTACATAGCGGCTGGGACGACTCTGCCGGAAATGGCCCTGCATGGGCTTGTTCGGCCGCTTCTTTTCGCCATACCCCAGCTGGACCGCAGAATATCCGTCCGTCTCTTCGGTCTTTACCTGGGTCACGACGCAGGGTCCCGCTTCAATCAGGGTTACCGGGACGACGCTGCCGTTTTCCCGGAACACCTGGGTCATACCGATCTTTTTTCCTAGAAATCCCCGTAGCATAGTCAGCCGGCCTTGGCCTGGAAAATCAGGCCTAGAGTTTAATTGAGATGTCAACTCCGGCTGGAAGGTTCAGCCGGGTTAGAGAGTCGATTGTCTTCGACGTGGGTTCCAGGATGTCGATCAGACGCTTGTGAGTGCGAATTTCAAAGTGCTCCCGGGAGTCCTTGTCCACGTGAGGCCCTCGAATCACACAGAACCGGCGTATATGCGTCGGCAAGGGGACCGGGCCGGCAACTCTCGCCCCGGTCCGCTCGGCAGTCTCAACTATCTGCCCTGTCGACTGGTCGAGCATCTTGTGATCGAATGCCTTTAGGATGATCCTGACTTTCTGCCTTGTCTGCATGCCTCTTCTTCAGTCCTGCGGGCAGCCTCGCCCGGCTTACGGTTTCCGAATTCCCCTATGAAAAGATTAAACCCGAAGAACTGCGCCGAATTCACCTTGGCTTTAGCTTTGACCGGCTAAAGCAGGGTCCGGAGCAACCCTTCGGGAACCGGTTCATAGTAGCGGAACTCCATGGTGTAGGAGGCCCGCCCCTGTGTGATCGACCGCAGCGCCGTCGTGTAGGAGAAGGTCTCTCCCAGCGGGACCAGCGCTCTTACTGTCTGTAACCCTTCCTGTCCTTCGATCGTCCTGATCTGCGCGCGCCGTGTTCCCAGATCGCCGATCACTTCGCTCAGGAATTCACCCGGCGTTACCACTTCAAGGTCTGCTATCGGCTCGAGAAGGACGGGGTTCGCCTTGCTGACCCCATCCCTGATAGCCATCATTCCGGCGCTTCGGAAGGCCATTTCCGAGGAGTCGACAGTGTGGTAGCTGCCGTCCACCAAAGTGGCCTTCAAATCCACAAGAGGATACCCCCCAAGCGGGCCGTTGTCCAGTGCTTCACGCACTCCCCGCTCGATTGCCGGAATGTATTCGCGCGGAATCACTCCTCCGGCAATGCCGTTCACGAACTGGATTCCTTCCCCCCGATCCAGTGGCTCAAGTTCCAGGACAACGTGCCCATACTGGCCATGACCGCCCGTCTGGCGCACGAACCTTGCCTCGGAGCGGTAGGGCCTCGTCATTGTCTCCCGGTAGGAGACGCGCGGACGGCCCACCTGCGCCTCGACGCTGAACTCGCGCCGCATTCTGTCGACCAGCACTTCGAGGTGCAGCTCTCCCATGCCCGACATAACCGTTTGCCCGGTCTCCTCGTTGAAGCGGACCACGAACGTGGGGTCTTCATCGGCCAGCTTTCTCAGCGCGTCGCTCAGGCGGTCCTGGTCGGCGCGGGTCATGGGCTCGATGGCAACCGATACCACCGGGCTGGGGAACTTCGGCGGCTCGAGTATGACCTGTTCCACGTCGGCGCAGATGGTGTCGCCAGTGAAGGTGTTCTTCAAGCCAACGGCGGCGCAGATATTGCCCGCCGTGACGTCTTCCAGCTCTTCCCTGTGATTCGCGTGCATCAGGAGCAGACGGCCCATGCGCTCCCGTCCCTGCCGGGAGACGTTGTGCACCGAAACGCCGGACTTGACCCGCCCGGAGTAGACCCTGAGGAAGACCAGCCGCCCGACGTATGGGTCGGTCGCCACCTTGAACGCCAGCGCGGCCAGGGGTCCGTCCTCGTCCGGGTAACGTAGTTCGGTTTCTTCCGATTTGGGATTAACGCCCTCGACCGGTGGCACGTCCGACGGGGAAGGAAGGTAGTGCAGAATCGCGTCGAGCAGAGGGTGAACGCCCTTACCCGCTATGGCGCTTCCGCACAGCACGGGTACCAGCGTCCGGTCGACGGTCGCTCGCCGGAGAGCGTCGCGCAGGTCCTCGGGAGACAGCTCTTCTCCCTCAAGATAACGGATGAGCAATTGCTCATCCGTTTCGACTATCTTCTCGATCATCTCCTGCCGGTAACGAAAATAGTCGTCCTCGTACTCTGTCGGTACGGGCATTTCTTCGAAGTCGTCCCCGTTGCCGCGCCTTCCCCGGCCCATCGGGTAGACGGTGGCCTGACCCTCGATGAGGTCGATCGTTCCGCGAAACTGGTCTTCTTCTCCCATCGGCAACTGTATCGGCACAGGGTTACCGTTGAGGCGCCGCCTGATCGAGTCCAGGGTCCGCTCATAACTGGCGCCGACCCGGTCCATCTTATTCACGAAGCAGATTCGCGGGACCGAGTACGTGTCGGCCTGGCGCCAGACAGTCTCGGACTGGGACTGTACTCCCGCGACAGCATCAAGAACGACAACACCGCCGTCCAGAACGCGCAGCGAGCGCTCTACCTCGGCGGTGAAGTCAACGTGTCCGGGAGTGTCGATAATGTTGATGCGGCAGTCCTGCCACTGGGCGGTCGTGGCTGCCGCGGTGATGGTAATGCCGCGTTCGCGTTCCTGCGGCATCCAGTCCATAGCGGTCGTGCCGTCGTCCACGCCACCCACGCGGTGGATCCGGCCGGTGGCGTAAAGGACCTGTTCGGTTACCGTGGTCTTGCCAGCGTCGATATGGGCGATGAATCCGATGTTTCGGATCTTGTCTATCGGGAATACGTTCTGCATGATGTCGGGCACTGGGGAGAAGAGTTGCCTGTCTTCTCACTGCCGCCTGTCGGTTTTACCGGCGGTAATGAACAAAGGCGCGATTGGCCTCTGCCATCCGGTGCAACTCCTCCCTTCTGCGTACCGCCGAGCCTTCACCGCGAGATGCGTCCATCAGCTCCAGCGCCAGCCCTCGCCTCATGGGCATACCCTTTCGCGACCTGGCTCCCCGGATCAGCCAGCGCATGGCCAGGGCCTCGCTGCGTTCCGTGCGAAGTTCGGTCGGCACCTGGATCGTGGCGCCGCCCACCCGCTTGGGCCGCACTTCCACCGCAGGAGTGGCATTGCGCAGGGCCTGCTGAAAGACTTCCAGCGGCTCTCGGTTTGATTCGCTCTGAATAATGGTGAATGCGTTGTAAGCCAGCCGCTGGGCGATGGACTTCTTTCCCTGCAGCATCAGACGGTTGATGAACCGGGCCAGTTCCACGTCGTTGTAGCGTGGGTCCGGCGCAGTGATTCGACGCTCAGCGCGCCTTCTTCTAGACATCTAAAGCTTCACCTTGCAGTTTAATAACCGGCGTCCAATCGTCTTGAGATCGGAACGCCGGACTTCTGTCGGCCCTTTTCTATGCCCCCGCTTCTAACGACGGGGGCGACTCGCGCCGTACTTGCTACGTCCCTGGCGGCGGTCATTCACGCCCTCGCAGTCCAGTGCGCTACGCACCACGTGATAGCGGACGCCGGGAAGGTCCTTGACCCTGCCGCCGCGCACCAGCACCACCGAGTGCTCCTGCAGGTTGTGCCCTTCCCCGCCGATGTAGGCGGTAACCTCAACGCCGTTCGTCAGCCGAACGCGCGCAATCTTGCGAAGGGCCGAGTTGGGCTTCTTGGGGGTCATCGTTCGTACCTGGATGCAGACTCCCCGTCGCTGCGGGCAGCCCGGCCCCCACTTGACCCTGTTCCGAAGGGAGTTCTGCACCCAGTGCATGGCAGGAGCCTTCGTCCGCTTGCGAACCGGCTTCCTCCCCTTCCGGACTAGTTGATTTACTGTAGGCATAAGTAGCTCTCCGCACTCCATTCGGTGGGACAACCTAATTTAGCAAGGCAGATACAGAATGTCAATAATACCAACAAGGGTTATATTCTAGGGAAACAGCCACCATTCGAACTTATTTTGAGACCCGATCCATTTGATCCAATTCCGCTCGCATCCCGGCCTGCGTATGTATAATTATCGGCAGACTGTTGCAGGTTTTCGCATCGACGGTGGCTCAGTCCCTATTTCAGAAATACGAAAGGAAAGTCTTGACGAATGGTCGAACAGACGACAGACGGCTCCAACTACACCATGGGATACAGCGACGAGTTTCGCCAGTTGCTGGACCGTCGCAGTGCTTCCACCCACGCAGGATACCTCTTGCCCCATCTAGGGCCAGGGCAGAAGTTGCTTGACTTCGGATGCGGGCCCGGCACCATCTCCGTCGGCCTGGCGGAAAGGATCGCCCCCGGGGAATTTCACGGTATAGACATGGAAGAGTCCCAGGTGGACCTCGCCCGGGCAGCGGCGGCCGCGGGCGGCCACGAGAACATGACGTTCCATGTCGGCAGCGCCGACGATCTGCCATTCGGGGACAATACCTTCGACGTGGCGCACTGCCATGCCGTCCTGATGCACATCCCCGACACGAGTGCGGTTCTTGCCGAGGTCAAGCGGGTGCTGAAACCCGGCGGCATCATTGCGGCCCGCGAGGTGATTGTAGATTCGTCCTTCCTAGAGCCGCAAGACCCATTGATCAAAGACGCTTGGAGCGTCTTCTCCGGCCTGCTGGTCGGCAACGGGGGGCATCCCCAATTCGGCAAGGAACTTAAGGGCGCGCTGCTGAACGCCGGATTCGACGACGTCCGTTTTCTCGCTTCCTTCGATTTCTTCAGTTCTGGAGAAGATGTCGCCTTCCTGCACGGGTTCATCTCAGACTGGTTCTTCTCTCCCCAGGTAGTGGCCGCATTGACGCACTTTGGACTGGCGACCGCGGAAGACATCGAACAATGGCGTACGCTGTTGGACGAGTGGAAAGATATGCCGTCGGCTTGCGGCGCCCTGGCCTTCGGAGAAGCGATCGCCGTCAAGCCATAGCCCGCGTTCAGGGTGATTCCCGCCCCCGTCAGCAAACCGCCAACTTCAGCAACAGCGCTGCCTTTCAGGAGGACTCCATTGGCCCGATCATTGCCCTTCGCCGACATGGACAAGATCCTCTCCCTGTCCAAGCGCCGCGGGTTTGTGTTCCAGAGCAGCGAGATCTACGGCGGCCTCGGTTCCACCTGGGACTACGGGCCCCTGGGAGTCGAACTAAAGCGCAATGTGAAGGAAGCGTGGTGGCAGTCGGTCATCGCGGGCCGCGACGACATGGTGGGCCTGGACGCCGCCATCCTGATGCATCCCCGCGCCTGGGAAGCCAGCGGCCATGTGGAGAACTTCAGCGACCCGCTCGTGGAGTGTCGCGAGTGCAACCAGCGCTTCCGGCAGGACCACCTGATGGAGAGCGCCGGGCTCGACCCGTCAGACCCCGGCGCCGTGGCCGCCGCAAGCGACCTCCGATGTCCCGAGTGCGGCGGTGAGCTTACCGACCCCCGCCGATTCAACCTGATGTTCCGCACTTTCATGGGTCCGGTGGAGGACACTGCCCACGAGGTGTGGCTCCGCCCGGAAACAGCCCAGGGGATTTTCGTCAACTTCCCCAACGTGGTGAACTCCACTCGCAAGAAGCTGCCCTTCGGCATCGGTCAGATCGGCAAGTCGTTCCGCAACGAAATTACCCCAGGCAACTTCACCTTCCGCACCCGCGAATTCGAGCAGATGGAGGTGGAGTTCTTCGTAAAGCCCGGCACGGACATGGAGTGGCTGGACCGCTGGGTTAATGACCGCCTTCAGTGGTATATCAACCTGGGCATCCGCCCGGAAAACCTCCGGCTGCGAAAACACGGCCCGGACGAGTTGGCCCACTACGCCAAGGACTGTTACGACATCGAATACCGCTTCCCCTGGGGTTGGGCCGAACTGGAGGGCATCGCCGACCGGACCGATTTCGACCTGAAACAGCACGCGGAATTCAGCGGAGAGGACCTCAGCTACTTCGATGACGAGGCCCACGAGCGCTACTACCCCTATGTTATCGAGCCTTCAGGCGGCGTGGACCGCGCCACCCTGGCCTTCTGGCTGGACGCTTACGACGAGGAACCGGACGGCAACACAGTTCGGGTGGTCTCTCGCATCCACCGCCGCTTGGCGCCGGTGACCGTGGCGGTACTGCCCCTCAGCCGCAACGAACGGTTGACACCGACTGCCCACCGCATCCACGACATGCTCCGCCCGCACTTCGCCGCCCAGTACGACGACGCGCAGAGCATCGGCCGCCGCTATCGCCGCCAGGACGAGATCGGCACTCCTTACTGTGTGACCGTGGACTTCGACACTCTCGACGACCGCCAGGTCACTGTCAGGGACCGCGACACCACGCACCAGGCCAGGGTGCCCCTTTCGGGGTTGGTCAGCATCCTGCGCGACAAGCTGGAACACGGGTGGTAGCGATATTATTCCCTCCCTCGCAGAGGGAGGGTTAGGGTGGGGGTGAAGTCTCGCGGGAGTCTAATTCAAGTATGCCCGACTTGGTCTTAGCTACCGTCCGCGGGGGCCTCTACACGCATATCGTGGGCCGGCGCATCCTCTACCACCCGGTTCTTGCTTCCACCATGGATGAGGCCAAGCGTCTTGCTGAGGAAGGAGCGGACGAGGGAACCGTCGTGGTCGCCGAGCGCCAGTCGGCGGGACGCGGCAGGCATGGCCGGAGTTGGGTGTCGCAGCCCGGAAACCTTCTTTTCTCAGTGGTCTTTCGCCCTAGGCTGGAACAACTGCCGTTCATGGACATCATCGGCGGGCTGGCCACGGCGCGCGCCTTTCGAAAGGTCGCGCGCCTCGAACCGCGGATCAAATGGCCCAACGACCTGATGCTCGCCGGCCGTAAGGCGGCGGGCATACTCGCCGAAAGCGCTATCCAAGGTGAATCAGTATGCTATGCTGTCCTCGGAATCGGAATCAACGTGGGGTTGAACCCGCAAGAGGACGAAGGAATCTCCAGGATCGCCACCAGTGTCAACTCACAGGCAGGCCGGGATGTCCCCAGGGAGACCCTGTTCAGGCAGTTGCTGCTCGAGTTGGACGATCTATACCGGCGGCTACCCGGCAGCGGCCAGCCCGTGGGTATTTCTCCTCTTTCCGAGTGGTCAAAGCTTGTCGATACCATAGGCCAGACCATCACGGTGACCTGGGGAGACGAAACTATCCGCGGCCTGGCTGAGGGCGTCGACGATACTGGTAACCTGTTGCTCAGGACGAATGACGGCCAACTGGTAACGCTGACTGCGGGAGACGTTTCCCTGGGCACCTCGTCGGCGTGAATCCGGCCCGATAGCTGCGGAATTCCAATCTCGATTTTGGGGCGAACATGCTCGAATCTCTGAGCCTGGACGGAAAGTCGATAGTCATAACCGGAGGCGGCACCGGCCTGGGCCTGGCCATGGTGCGTGCGCTAGCCCGCGCCGGCGCCACTCTCGCTATCGGAGGGCGCCGTCCCGGCCCCATTGAGGAAGCCGCCGCCGAGGTCGAGTACCTGGGCAGTGAGGCCATCGCGGTCCCTACCGACGTGACCGATTCGGCCCAGGTGCAGCAACTCATGGACTCCGCCACCGAACGCTTCGGCCGGATCGACGTCCTTATTAACAACGCCGGGGCGGTCCAGGACAACGTACGCAAGCCGATCTGGGAAATCACCGACGAAGAATGGCACCGCATCATGGACGTCAACCTGACCGGCGCCTTCTACTGCTCCCGAGCCGTCTCCAAGCCCATGGTGGACCAGGGGCACGGAAAGATCATCAACGTGGCCTCTGGTTTCGGTATGCGCGGCGGCCGCGATATCTATATGTACTGCACCAGCAAGGGCGGCATGATACAGCTGACCCGCGTTCTCTCCTTCAACCTCGCTCGCTACGGGGTGACCTGCAACAGCATCGTCCCAGGCTTCGTCCCCACCGGAGACATGGGGGCCACCACTTCCAGCCTGCCGAGGTCGGGAGAGTTCCTGCCCATCGGCAAGCTGGGCAAGCCCGAGGACTTCGGTCCGCTGGCCGTGTTCCTCTCCTCCAGCGCTTCCGATTACATGACCGGGGAAATGATCATTGCGGACGGAGGGGGCCTAGCCGGCGGCATTACTCCCACGGGCCACGCCCCGGTGATTCCCCTGGAACCGTAACAAATCTACTCCCTCCCTTTTCAGATCTACTCCCTCCCTTTTCAGTAGGATGGTAAGCAAAATCATTCCGTCCCCCTTGAGGGGGAGGTTTAGGGTGGGGGTGAAGACATGAGCACTCAAGGACAGTTGAGGAGAACGCCATGCCGGTTCTTCCGGAATACAGCCTTGCTGGCCAGGTAGCTATTTTCGCAACTTCGGGAGGCGACGAGGCCCCGTTTCTGGCTTCCGCCCTTGCGGAGTCCGGGGCAACCGTCTACCCCGTTGCCCGCACTCAGGCGCAACTGGACGCTGTCCTGGATGCCTTGCCCTCCGGCAGTTCCGGCACACTGGTAAATCCCGGCTCCGACGTCGGAGCCGCACGCGCGCTGGAGGCTTTCGACCGCCTTAACGACCGGCTGGACATACTCGTGAACGACGTGCGGAGCATGTACGCCGCGCCTCTCCAGGAAATCAGGTTCCTTGATTGGGAGGAAGTGCAGACTCGCAACGTCAAGATGCCCTTCCTTCTCTGCCAGCAGGTACTGCCGCGCCTGGCCCGCCGCGGATATGGGCGGGTGGTCAATATCGTGTCCGAGCTCGCTGAAAGGGGCATGGTAAACGGCTCGGCTTTTGCCGCCAGCCAGGCCGCGGTGCTCTCCCTCACCCGCTCGCTTGCCGTCGAGTGGGGGCGGCACAACATACGCGTCAATGCTCTGGGCACCGGCTGGATTGATGCCACGGGCCAGCCAATCGAACAGCAGCTCGAAGAGTTGCTCGTGCGCTACACCCCGCTCCGGCGCAAGGGCCGCCCCGAGGACATAGGCCCGCTGCTGGTCTATCTCTGCTCCGAATCCTGCGACTACTCGACCGGGCAGCCTGTCTACGTCGACGGCGGCCTGAACGCTCACCCATAGGAGTGCGGGTGTTGCCGGGGAGCGCGAATGTTCGCCCCGTGCAGGTTCAAGTTTACGCCCTGCTAATGTAGAATGTTTCCTGTCCGAGCCGGCATCGCCTGAATGTACCGACAAGCCGCAGAATCAGCCAGACCAGTTGCGCGGTTGCGTGGTATGTCTGATTTGACCGGCGAGCCCCTCCGGCGCCGGGAAGACCTCAGGCGTCGCCTCTTCGACCTCCTCGGAAGCCACGGCTACCGGCAGTTGGACACCCCCGTCCTCGAGCCTACCGAACTCTTCCTTCGCAAGTCCGGCGGCGAGTTGGCGTCGCAGCTGTTCGGCTTCAGTGACCCCGGCGGGCGCGCCGTCAGCCTGCGTCCCGAGTTCACCGCGCCTGCAATCCGCCATTACCTGGACCATGCCGAAGTTGTAGACCTGCCGGTCCGCTGGCAGTATTCCGGCCCGGTCTTCCGTTTCGACGGCGCGGCCATGCAGGATGACCTGCCCCACAGGACCCAGTTCACCCAGGTTGGCGGGGAGCTCCTGGGAGCGGACGGCCTGCTGGCGGACGTGGAACTCCTTTCGCTCGCGTTGTCATCCCTGTCCGTGTCAGGCGTGAAGGACTGGACGCTCCGGCTGGCGGACCTGGGGGTGCTTAACGATCTACTGGACACGGTCGCCCTGTCGGAGCGTGCCCGCGCTTTCGTGGTCCAGAGCATACCCAAGTTGAGGGACGGTCCATCTGCCATTACCGGACTCATGGATGAGAGTCGGCGTCTCCATGTCGTCGGCCGCGATTCCGAAGACGATCATCTGCGCCAGGCAGTGCAGGGCCTAGACGACGCAGAGGCCAGAAACGTGTTGCTTGGGGTGCTGCGCTCAAATCCCCTGGACCAATTGGGACAGCGCCGCCCCGAGGAAGTTGTCGAGCGCCTTCTGAGAAAAATCCGCCGCCCCGACGCCGAGGAAAGCCTCCACAGGGCGCTGGAAATATCCTGCGAGCTTGCGCAACTTCGTGGGAGTGCAGCCATCGTCCTAGCCGGCGCCTCCGAAGTGCTGAGGAAAGCCGGCGCCGGAACCGGAGTATCCGGCCGCCTGGAACAGACAATCGCGATGCTGCCCATCGGCCTGGACGGCCACGGCCGGGTGGTCCTGGACTTTGGCCTTGTCCGCGGTCTGTCGTATTACAACGGGATTATCTTCGAGGTATCTCATCCCGGCTGGCCTGGCGCGCTGGGGGGTGGCGGGCGATACGACGGGCTGGCCCGGGATCTGGGCGGGACCAGCCGCCTGCCTGCCCTCGGCTTCGCATTCAACCTGGACGCCCTCGCCGAACTGGCTCCGTCCGGCCCTTCGGGATGCAGCGAAGATCCCGCCGGAACATTGGTCATGCCCTCCAACGCCGCCGCCGGCATTGCCGCCTTCAAAGCAGCGACAAGTCTTCGCGAACGGGGTGAAATTGTCGAGCTGGAAGTCGGTAGGCGGACGTTGGAAGATGCCTGCGAATACGCACTTCGGCGGGGACATGCCAGGGTAATTTCGGTCGACGAATTCGGAGCGCAGACAAGCTATGATGTATGAAACGGTCCCGGCTTCCCCGGTCCGGCGCCCGTAGGGTACTGAAATGAGTCCTGCTAACGGTACGGCGTCTCTCCGACTGGTCCTGCCCAGCGATGGCGACCTGCACCAGTCGACGTTGGACTTCATGCGCGACTGCGGCCTGCCCGTCCGCCGTCCCAACGCCCGCCGGTATACCGCCACCGTGCCGGCCCTGCCCGGGGTTGAGGTGCTGTTCCAGAGAACGGCCGACATTACTTCCAAGGTCGAAGAAGGAAGCGCGGAACTCGGCATCAACGGCCTAGACCGTCTCCTGGAGTTCCGGGAGGAAGAACGCCGCGCCGCCGTGTTGGTGGAGAACCTGGGTTACGGCCGCTGTGAGCTGGTGCTCGCGGTCCCGGACTCCTGGCTTGACGTAACCTCCCTCGCCGACCTGGCCGACCTCGCTCTGGAGTTCAGGCAGGAAGGCAAACAGCTCAGGATCGCCACCAAGTATCCTCGCCTTCTCAGCGATTTCCTGCATGACCGGGGCGTCAACTACTTCACGCTGGCCCCCGCTTCGGGAACACTGGAGGCTGCGCCCGTTGCCGGTTACGCCGACCTGATCGCCGACCTGACGGCTACCGGCGCCACCCTTCGCGAAAACCGGCTGAAGACGCTTGAGGATGGCACGATTCTGAGTTCCCAGGCATGTCTCCTGGCAAATGCCGAGACTCTTGCCGTATCTCCGGGCGCCCTGGGACTTGCCCGCGCCCTCACGGACATGGTCGAAGCTCACCTGCGGGCCGGCCCCTACTATAGATTGACCGCCAACGTTCAGGGCCCCACCGCGGACGCGGTCAGCGCCATGATCCTGGAGCGTCCGTCCCTGGCCGGACTTCGCGGTCCCACGGTGGCCCGCGTGTACAGCGCGCAGGCACAGGACTGGTTCGCCGTTAGCCTGCTCGTCAAGAGAGACCGCCTGCTCGAAGCCGTGGATCACCTAAGAAGCTGCGGAGCGGAGGATGTTGCGGCCTCTCAACTCAGTTACCTCTTTGACAGCCACTCCCACGCCTACGAGTCGCTGTTCGGCGCTGGCTGAGGAAGGTTCGACAACCTCACGCCCAGAGGATAAAATACGACATCTCTCCCCTGACCGCCTGTTTCTTGCGCGTTTCGCGTCCGCTACGGGCCGCACGGGGATTGAGCCGTCCCTAGGCCAAGTACAAGGACGCCGAGAATGCCCAACCTGCCCATGCACATCTACCTCGCGCATCAGGTTGCCGAGCAGCTTGACCGGGGGTATGTCTACGATCACATCGGCAGTTTCTACCTCGGTTCCACCTCTCCGGACATACGGGCCATGACCAAGTGGCCCCGCGAGCAGACCCACTTCGCGCCCCTGTCCATCAGCGAAGTTGGCACTGGCGCACGCACCATGTTCAGAGACTACCCGGAACTCATGAACGACAGCGAGCAGTCACTGGCCACCCGAACATTCATGCTCGGCTATGTCTGCCACCTGGCAGCCGACGAGGTCTGGATAACCAGCGTCTACCGTCCCAATTTCGACACCACAAGCGAGGGAACCCGGCTGACCCAAGACCAGGTGGAAGCCGACATCTGGGACCGCGCAGTACAGCTCGACATGGACCGGCTGTCTCTTCCCGACGTCCGCGGCCCGCTGAATGCCGGACACGAGGTGTCCTGCGGAGATACGGGCGTATCAGTGGCATTTTTCGAGGACGGCCTTCTCACTCAATGGAAGGACAGGGTGTCCAGTTTCGTGGGGAGGGAGTTCGAGTGGTCCCGCCTCAAGTTTGCCCTCAATCGCATGTACCGCGACAATGAGGACGTTCAGGAAACTGTCGACCGCTTTCTCGACAGGATGCCTCACAGCCTGGAAGAGGTCTACCAGAGAATCCCCGAGGCAAAGGTCGAGAATTATCGCAGGCAGGCCGTGGCCGCCACCATAGCCCAGGTACGGGAATTCCTGCCGGAATGAAGCTAAGAAACCACCTCAAAAATCCCCTCTCCCTTGAGGGGGAGGGTCAGGGTGGGGGCGAAAAGGTAGTGCGGAGAGAACGCTGATAAAACAACAAAGACAGTCGTCCAGCACAGCGGAACTCGATATTTCCAGCCTTGATTCAACCGGAGCCAGCAAGTGCCAGCCAAATCCAGCCTGAACATTATCCGCGGCGTCGAGAACGCCGAAAACGTGCTCACCCGCATTGACCCCCTGGACCTGTCGTCCCTTCCCGAATCGGTCGTGGCTCGCACTCGTCAGGCCTTTGGTGAAGACGTGTCCCCCGCCGAGTCCGTGGTACGAATGCTTGCCGACGTGAAGCGCGACGGAGACGCCGCAGTCCGCCACTACGCCAGGCTTTTGGACGGCGCCGACCTCGAGGACTTCCGTATTCCCGACGCCGACCTGGAAGCTGCCAGCGAGCAGGTCAGCCCGGAACTCTGGAGTTCGCTGGAGCTGGCCGCTGACCGCATTCGCTCGTTCCACCAGTCAACCCTGCCCGGCGAATGGATGGACCCGTCGCAGGGCCTGGGTGAGTTGGTGCGGCCCCTGGCCCGTGTCGGCGTCTACGCTCCCGGCGGCACGGCGGCCTACCCTTCCACCGTATTAATGACCGTCATTCCGGCACGGGTTGCCGGGGTGAGAGAAGTCATCCTGACCACGCCGCGAGCCGGTTCCCAGCCTCTCAACCCCGCCGTAGTCGCCGCTGCCAGGATCGCCGGCGTCGACGCCATGTACCAGGTTGGCGGCGTTCCGGCCATTGGAGCGATGGCTTACGGCACGAAGTCCATACCGCGCGTCGACAAGATCTGCGGCCCTGGCAACATCTTCGTGGCTTACGCCAAGAAGCTGGTGCAGGGAGGCGTCGACATTGACGGAGTTTTCGGTCCCACCGAGACCATCATCCTCGCTGACGACGGCGCGAACGCAGGCTTCTGCGCCGCTGACCTTATAGCCCAGGCCGAGCACGACCCCCTGGCCACCGCCATCCTGGTAACCGATAGCGAGGCCCTTGTGGGGCGCGTAGAAGCGCAGCTCGAGTCCCAGTTGGCCGCCGCTCCACGGGGCGACGTGGCCCGGCAGGCGCTCGAACGCCAGGGCCGGGTCGTGCTGGTAGACTCCCTCGACGAGGGCGTGGATCTCGTAAACCGGATTGCCCCGGAGCACCTCTGCCTGCTGCTGCAGGAACCCTGGAGCTGGGTCGACCGCATCCACAACGCCGGCGGTCTCTTTCTTGGCGAGTATTCCCCCGAGGTCATGGGCGACTACATCGCCGGCCCCAGCCACGTCATGCCCACCGGCGGCACCGCACGCTTTGGCTCCGCTCTGAGCGTCCACCATTTTCTCCGAACAATGCCGGTGGTGGGTCTGAGTCCCGAGGATTTTCGCAACCTCGGGCCTGCCGCCGTCAACATCGCCAACGCCGAGGGCCTCGCCGGTCATGCCGGAGCCGTGCAGGTCAGGCTGGACTCCCTTGCGTCCTGAGACGAACGGAAAAATCCGACACTGAAGGAATAAATATCCCCTCCCTCCTTGAGTGGGAGGGTTAGGGTGGGGGTGAAATCGCCAACCGCGTAACCCCTATCTCCAAATTAACGCCAGGTCAGGTCAATTGAGCATGGCCGATTTCACCCAGCAACTGAAGGACTCGATGGTTCCCCACATCCGCAGCCTGGACGTGTATCAGGGCGTCGAACCCGTCGAGGTGATGGCCGAGCGCGCCGGCATCTCCCCGGAGAAGATCATCCGACTGAACGGCAACGAGAACCCCTACGGCCCCTCTCCGGCCGTGGCGGCGGCTCTTGCCGACTTCCCCAACTTCAACCACTACCCCGACCCGGAGCAGCGGCAACTCCGCCAGGCCCTCTCCGGCTATGTCGGCGTCGACCCGGAGCGGATCATCGCCGGAAACGGCAGCGACGAACTCATCGACATGTTGTTCCGCATGTTCATTGGCCCCGGAGACAACATCATCAACCTCACCCCCACCTTCGGCATGTACTCTCTCGGGGCCGAAATATGCGGGGGACAGGCGGTCTCCGTTCCACGGGATGAAAACTTCGATCTGGATTTGGAAGCCGTCAAGCTCGCGATAACCGATCGTACAAAGGCAATCGTGGTGTGCTCCCCCAACAACCCCACCGGCAACATGCCCGGCGAAGCCGATGTGCGGGCGCTTCTCGATACCGGCATACTCGTCATCGTCGACGAAGCGTACTACGAGTTCTCCGGCGAGACCCTGTTGCCCTTCCTCGACGAGTACCCCAACTTGGTCGTTCTCCGTACTTTCAGCAAGTGGGCCGGCCTCGCCGGGCTGCGCATCGGCCTGGGCGCCATGCACCCCGACCTAGCCCGCACCATGATGTCGGTCAAGCCGCCTTACAATGTGAACCTCGCTGCCGAGGTGGCCCTCATCGCTTCCCTGGAAGATATGCCAGCGCTGCTGGAACGGGTCAACGCCATCGTCGCCGAGCGCGAGCGCATGTACGGGCTGCTCAAGGCCATTCCCACCGTCAGGCCCTACCCATCACGGGCCAACTTCATCCTGTGCCAGTTGCCGGAAGGCAGTGGACAGCGGGTTTTTGACGACCTCTGCAACCGGGGCATTTTCCTGCGCCACTGGGGCAGTCCACGCCTCAAGGACTGTGTCCGCACCTCAGTCGGCTTCCCGGAGGAGAACGACGCTGTGGCTGCCGCCCTGGCTGAACTTACGGAGGGCGCCAATGGCTGACTCGTCGGAGGTGCCCGCCATCACCGGGGGCCGAACCGCCACCCTGCACCGCGCCACCGGCGAGACCGACATACAGTTATCAGTCAACCTCGACGGTGCGGGGGTCTACAAGGTAGACACCGGCAACGGTTTTCTCGACCACATGGTCAGCCAGATTTCCCGCCACGGCCTTATCGACATAACGCTGAAAGCCGACGGCGACCTTCACACCGGCTGGCACCACCTGGTGGAGGACGTGGGCATCACTCTGGGCCGGGCTTTCAACGAGGCCATCGGCGACGCACGGGGCATCCGACGCATGGGGCACGCAATCGTCCCCCTCGACGAGACGCTGGCGATGGTGGCCCTGGACTGCTCCGGCAGGGGCTATGCTGTCATCGAGACAACCATCGACGACTCCATGGTCGAGACGCTGCCCGGCTCCCTAGTCCGCCATTTCTTCGAGTCCTTCGCTTTGGAGGCGAAGATAAATCTCCACGCGAAGATCCTCACCGGGATAGACCCTCACCACAAGGCCGAGGCACTCTGTAAGGCCACCGCCAGGGCCCTCCGCGACGCCCTGGAGCCCGACCCACGCTCTCCCCACGCCGTCCCCAGCACCAAGGGCACGCTGAGCGGGTAGGCTGCTGCTTCACCCCGGAAACAACTAGAAAACTAGAAAGTGCTCAGCGCCTTTCCACGTACCGAATCTGGTTCTCCCACTCGCCGGGAAAGCTCACGCCGATCATTTCCAGCAGGCCCTGTATAGCCTGCCCTGTTGTCATATCTTGATGCACGACTACTACCCCAGGCATTGGCAGTCCGGCGATGAGTCTCGCATTGGCGTCGCCAAGCATGGTGTTCTCGTCGTGTGTCAAGACGATGCGGCCTTCTCTAGCTGCCCATTCCAATATGGCTGGATCAGTTGCTCTGCTCAAGCCCACTTCCTGAACGCGAACTATATCAATATCAGGGTCTCGGGAAAGTACGCCGCGGACAATATTCCGGTTAAAGCCCTCGTCAGAGACAAATGCGGGACCGGAGCTATTCATCAACCGCTGCTTGTTGCTCCATTTCCCTCCGGCGCTGCGCTTCTTCTAACCGGTCGTAAAATTCGCGCGCGCCTGGCTGGGCCATGATTTCCTCAACCATCTTGTCCCAGCGCTCTTGATACTCTTCGAGGTACTTATCGACTTCTTCCTTTCTGTGCAGGTAATAGCCGATGACGGAATACACGTCCCCTAGGTTGACAGCGTCGAAAGCCCCTTGGATTTCTCCAGGTGTGCAGCCCCGGCGATACGCAAAGATTATCCCTTCCAGAGCCACCTTGGTATTCCCAACGTAAACAGTGCCGCCCTTATGCATACGCAGTGGCACCTGCTCTTCGTCGAAAGTAAGCTTCACCATTTCTGGCCTCGTAGTCTCTGCGCGATTTCTGTTCCCTCGGGATCGCCGGGCTGCAGCAATGGCCTTACAACTCCCGCCCACGCCGCGCGATGAAGTCGGGGAAAGCCTGCTCCACGCCGTAGCCCTTCACCTGGTTGGTCGTGTAATCAACCTCGTTCTCCCACATCCCCCGCAGATCGGCGGCCTTGTCCTGCAGCAGGATCTGCTTGATGCCGGTGACCGACTCCGGACGGTGGCCCGCAATGGTCGTGGCGATTTCCATAGTCTTGTCCCGCAGCTCCGACGCCGGCACCAGGTGGTTCAGCAGCCCCACGCGGTAGGCCTCCTCCGCCTCGACAACGCGCCCCGTGAACAGGAACTCCTTCGCCACAGGCCAGCCCACCTGGTTCGTCAGCGTCCAGGTGCTGTTGATCCGGCCGTACGCCACGGCCAGGAACCGGAACTTCGTGTTCTCGCAACCAGTCCTCATGTCCAGGCACGAGGCCAGTACCGCGCCGCCCCCGTATGCAAGGCCGTTCATCATCCCGATCACCGGCTTGGGTGACGCCGAAATGTCGTACATCCAGTTCTGGTACTGCAGCGAGTTGGCTTCCCTCTGCTCCTCCGTCAGTTCACGCGCGTGCTCCCGCTGCTCGTGGATATCCCCGCCCGCCGAGAAGGCCCTATCACCCGCGCCCGTAATCACGATGCAGCCAACCCCGTCGTCTTCGTTGGCCGACATCACGGCGTGGTGCAGTTCGCCGTCCAGCTTGTGGTTCATCGCGTTCAGGACTTCCGGGCGGTTCATCGTGATTACCATGACGCGGTCTTCCACTTCCACCAGCAGGTGCTCGTATTCCATGAATCTGTCCTCCAGATTAGATTGTGAGGTCGAATTGTGCGCCGGAATCTTTCTCCGATTGTATGGATTTCACCGGCGTAGCGCAAAGCCCCCGGGGCGACAGGCCGCTTGTGTTAAACTGCGGGTCGATTCATCGAACCGGAGGCGGCCAGTTGTCCCAGCGACTCAACGCAGGCGAAGCGGTAATCGAACTCCTGAAGCAGGAGGGCGTCTCTCACATTTTTGGGATCGTCGGCTCCTCCTTCCTGGACATCCTCGATCCCCTGTATGACCGGGACGACATGCGTTTCATTGGCGTCCGCCACGAGCAGGGCGCTGCCCTGATGGCCGATGGCTTCAGTCGGATTTCGGGTGCACCAAGCGTCTGCCTAGCCACCAACGGCCCCGGGGTGCTGAATCTCACCTACGGCATCGGCTCGGCCTACGTCGCCCACTCCCCCGTGGTCGTAATAGCCCCTTCCGCCTCGCGGCGCGACCAGCACCGCAATTCAACCCAGGAGTTTGACCAAGTCGCCCTGTTCAAGCCCATCACCAAGGCATCCTTCGCCATCAACCGGATCGACCGCCTTCCCGACGCCCTGCGCCACGCATTCCGCGTCGCCACCTCGGGCAAGATGGGGCCGGTGCTGCTGGACATCCCCCGCGACCTGCTGCCCGGAGCGGAGGTCGAGCTCGACCTGCTGCCCCCCGACGCATACCGTCCGGGCCAGACCCGCTCTCGCGGCGACCTCGGCCTGGTCCAGCGCGCCGCCGATGTCCTGGCTTCAGCCCAGCGACCGGTCATCCTCGCCGGCGGCGGAGTCCAGTGGAGCAACGCAGGAAGCGTCGTCTGCCGGCTGGCCGAACTCACAGGCGCTGCTATCGTCACCTCCTACGGACGTGCCGACGCTGTCCCTTCCGACCACCCCAACTTCCTTGGCCACCTGGGCCGCCTCGGCTCGGCCGAAGGGATCGAGGCCACCCGCGAGGCCGACGTGATCCTGGCCGTTGGGACCCGGCTGGGGCAGTCAACCACCTTCTATGACCACCGGTACATCCCGGCAGAGGCGAAGATCATCCAGATTGAGATAGATCCCGAGGAAATTGGCCGCAACTACCCCGTCACCGTCGGCATCGAAGGGGACGCAGGCGCAGTATCCGAGGGGCTCCTTGAAGAGCTACGCCAGCGGGAACCACGGGTCAACCCTCTCTGGGCCGACGAGGTGAGGAGCTGGGCGGCACGCCGGGCCGACAGGCTCCGCGCCGAGGAACGCCTGGCCGATTCGCCAATGAAGCCCCAGCGGGTCTACGCCGAGTTGCGCAAGGTTATGCCCCGCGACGCCATCGTTGCGCTGGACGCGGGCCTTGCCCCCAACTTCGGGCAGGACCGGCTCGATTACTTCCAGCCCCGCAGCCTGATGACCTCCCTGGACCTCGGCGGCTTGGGCTTCAGCTTCCCTGCCGCACTGGGCGCCCAGTTCGCCGCTCCCGGCCGGCCCGTGGTCAACTTTAACGGCGACGGCGGCTTCCTTTTCAACGCTCAGGAGTTCGCCACAGCGGTCGAATACAACCTGCCTGTCGTTACGGTGATCATGAACAACGGCAGCTGGGGTTCCGAGAAAGCCTACCAGCGCTATGCCTTCAACGAGCGCTATGTCGGGGCCGACACCCTCAATCCCCGCTACGACAAGTACGCCGAACTCTTCGGCGGAGCGGGCTACTACGTCGAGCGACCCGAGGATGTCGGCAACGTCATGCTTGAAGCATTGAGCGCCGACAAGCCCAGCATCATCGAAATACCCATCGACCCCGACGAATTGCCCCGCCCGGCGCGCCTCGCCGACGTCCAGGCCCAGCCCCAGCGGTAGCAACCGGCAGCCCGACACGAGAAGAGCGGAATTTAGGAATGCAGGACCAGGTCTTTCCCCAGGAAATCAGCTTGGAAGGCAACGCCATCGTCATCTTGTGGGACGATGGCCACCGGAGTCCCTATCCCCATCGATACCTGCGCCTGCGTTGCCCCTGCGCCAGTTGCGTTGAGGAAATGACCGGCAGGCCCATCCTCGACCCGGACTCAGTGCCCGCCGACGTAAAGGCCATCGATCACATACCGGTCGGCAACTACGGTATGCAGTTCCTGTGGGACGACGCCCACTACACCGGCATCTACACCTACCGCGCCCTGCGCGCCAACTGCACCTGCATCGTCTGTAACGAAGCCCGCGCCGAGGCTGCGGCTGAGGGCCGCTAGGACGGCTTGGAGGGCTCTTCGCTGGCCGGCGCCTCCGGCCGGGAGCGCATTGGCTTTTCCAGCGAAGCCTTGAACTTCGGCGCAGTGAATGTGTTTGAACGGAACGCGAAATTCGACAGCTGCCGCTTCGCAGGCTCGCCGCACAAGCTGCACGGCGCCGGTTCGTCCGATTTCGAGACCGGGCGAATCAGCTCGAACTCCGTTTCGCATTTTGAACAATAGTATTCGTAGATCGGCATGGGTATACTCTCGTGCTGATAATTCATTCTAGGGCGGCTTGGTCTCAATTCTAAACCGCAGCGCCAATCCACGCCACGCTGAGGGGACAGCACCGTAATCCATTATCGGAAGTAAGGACAATGGCAGAAACTACGGAAGTAGCAATTATAGGCGGAGGCACGGCCGGTTGCGCCGCCGCATGGTACCTCTCCCAGGCCGGAATCTCCAGCACCGTAATTGAGCGTGAAGGAGTCGCATCCCAGGCCTCGGGGTACGCCGCCGGCGGCCTCAACCCCCTCACCGGCACCGGGATACCGGGGCCGCTGGCCCACTTCGCGTGGGAGTCCTTCCGGCTCCACCTTGACCTTTACCCGGAGCTGAAGACCCTTACGGAGATCGACTATCAGCTCCGGCAGACTTCGGAAGTCATGCTGACTTTCGACGAGTCCAGCGTCTCCGACCTGGAGGACATCGCCGAGAGATTCACCAACACCGACGGCTTTTCGGCGACCATGTCCAGCGAGTCCCAGGTGCGACAGCTGGACTCCAGGATCACGTCCGATTTCGTCGGCTGCGTTTTCAAGCGTGGCAACTACCAGCTGGACAGCCGGGACTTCACCCGTGCCCTGCACGCCGCCGCCCTGGCTTCCGGCGCCATCCACCGGCCGGGCAGTGTCCGCGGGCTCGAAGTCAGCCACGACCAGGTAACCCGCGTCCTTCTCGATGACGGGGAGATCGAGTGCGGCCAGGTCCTCCTGGCCATGGGGCCCTGGTCCAGAATGGCCGAGAGCTGGCTGAACACCTACATCCCCGTCGACCCCCTCAAGGGCGAGATTCTCCGCATGAGGCTTCCCGGAGACCCCCTCGAGCACGACGTCTCCGGCGACGGCGCCAGCATCTACGCCAAGCCCGACGGTCTCGCCTGGTGCGGCACCACCGAGGACTGGCGAGGATTCGACCGGCAGTCGCTGCCCGAAACGAAAGAGCGGATCCTGGCCGGAGTCAAGCGTATCCTTCCCGCCATAACCGACGCCGAGCTGGTGATGCACACCGCCTGCCTACGCCCCGTCACCCCGGACTGGCTTCCCATCATCGGCCGTGTTCCGGGCTACGCCAACGCCTGGCTTGCCACCGGCGCCGGCAAGAAGGGCATCCTGCTGGCGCCCGGATTCGGCAAGTCCGTGGCTGACCTGATTGTCCGGGATGAGACTGACCTTTCCGTCCAGGGATACGGCCCTGATCGCTTCGCCGGCTGGCAGACCGGCTAGGCCAGGGACGACGCAATGCCTCGCAGCATTACAATCACGGCCGGGCCGGTCTCGATGAGCGCCGAGTTGAACGACACGGACGCAGCAGAAGCAATCTGGAATGCCCTCCCGATCTCTAGTTTCAGGAAACACCTGGGGCGATGAAATTTATTTCCGTATACCTGTTTCCGCTGACCCGGACGACCTGAAGGAAGTCGTAGACTTCGGTGATCTGGCCTTCTGGCCCCCGGGCAACGCTTTCTGTATCTTCTTCGGCCCCACCCCGGCCAGTCGCGGCGACGAGATTCGCGCCGCCGGCCCGGTGGCCGTCGTGGGCCGAGTGACCGGCGACGCAAGCCGGTTCAAGCAGGTGGGCGCGGGCGCCACCGTGACCATCGAACGAGCATAACCACCGGTCCAATCTGACCTGGGGAGAACTGTTTTGTCGCTGGGCTGGGCAATTGTCGGAATAGGCTCTCATGCGGACCTGAAAATCGCACTTGCCATGCGGCGGGCGAGAGATACCCATCTCGTCGCCGTATACAGCCGCGACCAGTCCCGCGCTGATGCCTTCGCCGGGACTCATTGCGCCGACGCCGCCTACTCCGACCTCGACGCAATGCTCGCCGACCCGCGTGTCGAGGCGGTGTTCGTCGCCTCGCCCAACCACCTGCACGCTCCACAGGTCATCCGCGCCGCCGCCGCAGGCAAGCACGTCCTCTGCGAGAAACCGATGGCCAACACCCCGTCCGCCGCCGCTGCCATGGTCGCCGCCTGCCGTGACCACGGCGTGACTCTCGGCCTTGGCTTCGAGCTCCGTTTCCATCCCGCCCACCTCTGGGCCCGGAAGCTCTTGGACGAGGACGCCATCGGCCGCATCCGCCTCGCTCACGGCCAGTGGGGCCGGGGCAACCGCGGCGAGCCCGAGCACCTGCCCCGCACCGGCCTGCGCGAGTGGTGGGAAACACCTGAGCTCATCGGAGACGCTTCCGTCCTGGTAGGTCTCGGCGTCCATGTCTTTGACCTCTTCCGATTTCTCCTCCGAGATGAGGTCGTCGAGGTCGTCGCCATGACCGACGGCCAGACGGACCATCAGCCCCTCGAGCACATAGCGACCATCGCCCTGCGCATGAGCGGAGGCGCAATAGCCCAGGTCATGTGCGGCCGTATGCTCCCCGACACCCAGAACGACCTCGCCCTGTACGGCTCCGACGGCCGTTTCGCCACAAAGGAGACCATCTGGGAGGCCCGCCTCGGTAGCGCGCAGATAGTCAGCGCCGCCGAAAATCGCTCCGAGTCCTGGGAATACGACTACCTCGCCAATTTCGTGGCCGAGCTCGAGGACTTCCACGATGCCCTGAACACGGGGCGTTCCCCCGCCGCCACCGGCGAGGACGGCCATGCCGCCGCTCGCATAACCGCAGCGGCCATCGAGTCCGCCAAGACCGGCCGCACGATCCGGCTGGACGCGCCGCCCCATTGCCACTAGCCAGGCGTCCCTTGAGTTCCCTCTTCTTCTGGGAGAGAGTGAGGATAAAGGCGTCCCAGTACCCAAAGCAGACCCCACCGACTACAAATCAGACCAACAGAGGATTAAAGCCATGACCAGCACCGACGCCGGTAACGAAGCACAGGGAGCCCTTCGGGGCATTCGCGTGGTCGAATTCGGCCAGTACATTCCGGGCCCCCTGCTCGGCATGTTCCTTGCCGACCAGGGCGCCGATGTCGTCAAGGTCGAACGCCCGGGCGGCGACCCGGCCCGCACCGAGCCTGCCTTCGCCACCTGGAACCGCGGCAAGCGCTCGGTGGAGTTGGACCTCAAGTCAGACGACGGCCTGAAGAACGCCCACGACCTGATCAGCTGGGCCGATGTCCTCATCGAGAACTTCCGCCCCGGTGTCGCCGACCGTCTCGGCATCGGTTATGACGCGACGAGGTCAAACTCCGGCCTCATCTACTGCTCCCTGCCCGGCTTCGGCGAGGACAGCCCCCATCGCAACGACCGCGGCTGGGAGCACATCGTCGGCGCCGCCACCGGCGCCCACCAGGGTGTTGCCGGAATGGACGAGCCGCTCTTTCTGCCTCTGCCCTCCGCCAGCAACTTCGCCGCCATCATCGCCGCGGTGTCCGTGGCCATGGCGCTCAACGCCCGCCAGCGTACCGGCCAGGGACAACGCATCGAGGTACCACTCCACAGCGCCATGTTCGCCGCCATGGGACGGCACCTGTCCAACTTCCACGACATCAACCCGCCCGACCTCTTCACCCTCCCTCGCAATGTGATGTCCCACCAGTACCAGTGCGCCGACGGCCGCTATGTACAGAACCACGGCATGTACCAGCGATTTGCCAGCCAGTTCCTGCAGGCAGCGGGACGCCCCGAATGGATCGAAGATCTCGAGGACCTCTACGGCGCGGAGGTCAGCCCTGAGACCATCGAGTTGTGGCGGGAAAGAGTTACCAACCTGTTCAGGGAAAAGACCGCGAAGGAATGGGAGGACGCCATCGCCGAGACCGGCGGCGCCTGCACCATCTGCAAGACGGTCGACGAATGGCTGGTTCACGAGCACGCCATCTCCGGCGGCATGGTCGTCGAGGTCGACGACCCCGAACATGGAAGAATGAAGCAACCCGGCGCTCCGGTACGCCTTCGTGGCACGCCGGGCCCCGCCCACACCCCCGCCCCGAAGCTGGGCGAGCACACCGCGTCCGTCTTGGGAGAGATCCGGGCCGCGCCGCCCGGCCAGCGCGTCGACCGCCGTGAGGAAATCCTGGCCGCGCTCCAGGGCGTCCGGGTCCTCGACCTCTGCATCGTGCTGGCCGGCCCCACCTGCGGCCGCACACTGGGCGAGTTCGGCGCCGATGTCATCAAGATCGACGACCCCAACCGCCCCTACGACTACGGCGGCAATCTAGACGTCAACCGGGGCAAGCGCAGTATCCAGGTCGACCTGAAGAAGGAACAGGGACGGGAGGTCTTCTGGAAGCTCCTCGAGACTGCTGACGTGGTGGTCCAGAACAATCGCAAGGGCAGCATGGAGCGCATGGGCCTGGGCTATGAGGAAATCAGGAAGCGCCGCCCGGACATAATCTACGCCTCCCTCAACGCCTTCGGACACGACGGTCCCTGGGCCGAGCGTCCGGGATGGGAGCAGCTCGCCCAGGCCACCACCGGCATACAGGTGCGGCGCGGCGGGCGCGACGACGCGCCCCAGCTCCTGCCCTATCCGATGAACGACTACGCGACCGGGCTGCTGGGTGCCTACTCGGTGGCCCTGGCCCTCCACGAGCGGAACCGCACCGGACGTGGGCAGTTCGTGGACGGCGGCCTCGCCCTGACCGCCTGCGTCCTCCAGTCTCCTTACTTCCTCGACTACGAGGGCTATGAGCGATCGGAGCCGGAGGGCCTCAGCGTCCGGGGCATGTCCGCCCTCCGCAGGCTGTACCAGGCCAGCGACGGCTGGTTCTACCTGCATTGCCCAAGCGAGTCGGACTGGGCAAATCTCACCAGCCTGCCCGAGTTCGCACATCTCCCCTCCGACGACAGGTTCCGGGACGCCGAATCGCGGCAGCGCGACGATAGCGCCCTGGCGGATACCCTCTCCTCCATCTTCGCGGCCGGCTCTAGCCAGGGCTGGGTCAAGAGCCTGAACGATGCCGGAGTCAGCGCCATCGAGAATCGAGACGTCCACGATTTCCACAACGACCCACACGTCCGGCAGGCCGGGCTCATTGTCGGACGCGAACACCCCGGCATGGGAATGGCGGATCACCTGGGCGTCGTAGCCCGCCTGTCCGGTACCCAGGCGCGGCTGGGCCGCCCGACCCCCGTGCTGGGATCGGAGACCGACGAAATACTGTCCGAGGCAGGTTACTCGACCGCGGAGATCGCGGTCCTCAAGGCGGCGGGCGCCGTGGTGCAGGCCGGACGATAGGGTGGCTGGCTAAAGTGGCGGCGTATTCAGCCCCATGTTAAACTAGGCCATTCGGCGGTACGGGCGTCTCCTTCAGCAAAGAAGTGCCGATTCAAGCTCGGTGCGGAGCGCCTGTCAGGGGCTGGTATGCTTCGTATCTATAACTCCCTCACCAAGAAGGTCGAAGAGATTGAGCCCGCAGAACCGGGCAGGTTAAGTATGTATACGTGCGGGCCGACCGTGTACCGGGACGCCCACATCGGCAATCTCAGGACCTACATGATGGCCGACTGGATCCGCCGGGCCCTCATGCACCACGGACTCCAGGTCCATCACGTCAAGAACATCACCGACGTGGGCCACATGCGCCAGGAGCTGGTGGAGACCGGCGGCGACAAGATGATCCTAGCCGCACTGGCCGAGGGCAAGACGGTCCAGGAGATAGCCCAGCTCTACGCCGGCCGCTTCCACCGCGACGAGGCACGCCTGAACATCATGGACGCTCACGTTTTCCCGTGGGCCAGCCAGCACATTCCCGAAATGCTCTCCATCGTCGGCACCCTGATCGAGAAGGGCCATGCCTACGAGCGCGGCGGCAACATCTACTTCGATGTTCCCAGCTTCCCCGACTACGGCAAGCTCTCCCGCAACACCGGCGCCGACCTGCTGGAGGGTGTCCGCGCCGAGGCCGACCCGCTGAAGCGCGACCCCCGCGACTTTACGCTCTGGAAGGCCGCCGAACCGGGCCGTGACGTCAAGTGGGACAGTCCCTGGGGCGACGGATTCCCAGGATGGCACATCGAATGCTCCGCAATGGCCTCAAAGTACCTCGGAGAGTTCTTCGACATTCACACCGGCGGGGTGGACAACATCTTCCCCCACCACGAAGATGAGATCGCCCAGAGCGAGGCCGCCTTCGGTGAGCAGCACGTCCGGTACTGGGTCCACGCCCAGCACCTCCTGGCCGACGGCGCCAAGATGGCGAAATCATCAGGCAACGTGTTCCTGATCGAAGAGCTGATCGAGCGCGGATTCGATCCCCTTTCCTTCCGGTACCTGTGCATGACGGTGCTCTATCGCCACCGCATGAACTTCACCTTCACCTCTTTGAAAGCCGCCGAGAAGGCGCTGACCAACCTCCGCACCCGGCTCTGGCAGTGGAGCCTTGAGCCCGGGGCCAATGGCCACTCGGCAGAGGCCGACCGGTACCGCCAGCGATTCTGGGACGCCATAGACTCGGACCTGAACCTGCCGGGCGCCCTCGCGGTTACCTGGGAGATGGTTCGCTCTTCCCTCCCGGGCCGCGCCAAGATGGCCCTTCTCCTCGAGTTCGACGAGATGTTCGGCCTCGACCTTCACAAGGCCCCGTCGGATAACAGCGTGGGCGAAGAAATAGTTGCCTCCCTCCGCGAACGGGAAGCCTTGCGGGAGCAACACACCTGGGAGTCCGCAGACTCACTCCGGGCCCGGCTTTCCGCAGACGGCTACGTTGTCGAAGACGCGGCCGAAGGCTCCCGCGCCCGCCCCAAGACCTCCATGGAAAGACGGCTGGAAAGGTGGGAAGCGGTATCCGCCTCCAGGGAAGTATCCTCCCGTCTCGACGAACCCACGGAATACGATTTCACCTTCATCCTGAACGCCTACGGCTATCCCGAAGACGTGCGCCGCTGCGTCAACGGCATGATACGGAACTCCGAGGGCTACTCCGCAGAGATCATCGTCATCGATAGCGGCTCAACCGACGGTACCGGCGAAATGCTGGAGGAGATGCGGCGCGACCACTCGAACCTGCGAGTCTTCCATTGCGACCACGTAATCGGCGACGCAGCCAGCAAGAACATCGGCATCAAACAGAGTCTTGGGAGGCACATCATCATCGTCGACGGCTCGGCCGAGATCGTTGGCGACATACTCGGGCCAGTATCCGAAAAACTGAGCGATCCGTCGGTGGGCATCTTCGGTCCCTACGGGCTGACCACAGACGACATGCAGCACTTCCACGAGGAGGTCGATGAGGGCGAAGCCGACGCCATGCAAGCGTACTGCATGTCGTTCCGGCGCGAGGCCGTCAACGACGTCGGACTGATGCGGGAGGTCTTCCGCTTCTATCGCAACCTTGACATCGACTACTGCTTCCAGTTCAAGGACAAGGGTTACCGCGTCCTGGCCGATTCTTCATTGCCGATAGTCCGCCACGAGCACCGTCAGTGGACCGAACTCGACGACAATCAGCGCGATGAGCTGTCTCGCAAGAACTTCGGCAGATTCCTGAAGCGCTGGGGTAACCGTCCCGACCTGCTCATAACCGCTGGCGCGCGCGGCTTCGGCAGCCAATTCCACCACTGAACGACAGCCCCTTGCCCCAGACCACTTTCCATATCCTGACCAGTGACACAGGGAAGCCCTGTCTTGCCTGAACTGGCCGACAGGCTTGTGTCCGGGGAACAGCGGGCCCTCTCCCGCGTCATCTCCATGCTTGAACGGGGCGACCCTGCTGCCGCGGAAATCATGCGCGCCATCGACGGCTGCACCGGCCGCGCCTACACCCTCGGCATCACCGGCCCGCCCGGCGCCGGCAAGAGCACCATCGTTGACCAGCTCACCCGGCTGCTGCGCGGACGCGAAAAGCGCGTCGGCATCGTCGCCGTAGACCCCACCAGCCCCTTCAGCGGCGGCGCGCTCCTCGGCGACCGCATCCGTATGCAACGGCACTACCTGGATTCCGGGGTCTTCATCCGCAGCATAGCCACCCGGGGCCAGACCGGCGGCCTTCCCAGGATCGTCAAGGGGGTGTCGCGCGCTCTGGACGCCGCAGGCTACGACGTGGTGATCGTCGAGACTGTCGGGGTAGGCCAGACCGAGCTCGGCATCATGGGGGTGGCCGACACGGTCGCCGTCGCTCTTATTCCGGAGGCCGGCGACGCCATCCAGGCCCTCAAGGCAGGGGTCATGGAGATCGCAGACCTCTACGTGGTCAACAAGGCCGACCGCGACGGCGCCGACCAGATGGCCGCATCCGTGACCGCCATGCTCCAGATGTCTCTGACCACCCCGGAGTGGGTGCCTCCGGTCAAGCTCACCGCCGCCCACACGGGGCAGGGAATCAACGAACTCTGGGCCAGCCTCGAGGAACATCACGCCTACCTGAAGGACAGCGGCAACCTCGCGAGGCGGCGCGGCGAACACCGCACTCAGGAGTTCCTCGAAGTCGTGGAGGAAGAGCTGGTCCGTCGGCTCCGTCGCATGGTCCAGACCGATCCGGCCCTGCTTTCGGTGCTGGATAAGGTGGCCTCCAGGGATGCCGAACCCTACTCCGCCGCCCTCGACTTCCTCAAGGACTCCGCACTGGATCCCCGGACCCTCGCCCGCTGAAGCCAAGCCGCATTTCCCGCCGTCCAACCCGTCATTCCTGCGAAAGCAGGAATCCGCTGTCATGATTCTCAGCTTGGTAGCCTGACCTAACCGCCTGACGCGGAACCCTGCCCCACGGAAACTCCCCCAACCGGCCTCGCACCTGCTATGCTTAATATGTAGACCTTGTGATATCATCTCGTCTCATTTAGCGGGAATACGACATCAGCAGGCCATTCTGGAAATGGCCACTCTGACTGCAAGGAGGTGCAAAGATGGACTTGCATATCCAGGGTCGGAACATCGAGATCACCCGCTCGATGAAGGAGCACGTGGCCGCCAAGCTCGGCGCACTCGACCGCCACCTGCCGTCCGTAGGCAGGGCCGAGGTCGAGATGGCCTCCGAGCCCACCCGTTCCCAGCAGGACCGGGTGGTGGTGCAGGTTTCGCTCACCGTGGGAGGCGACCTGCTGCGCGCACAGCGGCGGGCCGGAAGCGCCAGGGCCGCGGTCAACTCCGCTGTCGACGCCCTCGACCGCCAGGTCAACCGATGGAAGGCCCAGACCTACCGCAGCGAGCGGATGCAGCGCGACGCCCCGGACGCGGACGATGTTATTCAGGCCGAGATGCACGCTGAGAACGGAGTTGCCGATGCCGACATCGTGGTGGCCCCGACCGGCGACCTCGTCCGCATCAAGCGGTTCGACATGGAGCCCATGACCGTGGAAGAGGCTGCGCTGCAGATGCAGTATCTGGATCACAGCTTCTACATGTTCCTCGACTCCGAGACCAACCGGTACAGCGTCCTCTATCGCCGCGCCGACGCCAACTACGGCCTCATCCAACCCTCCGAGGGCTGACCGGCTCCTCCGATTTTTCACGCCCCGTATGCGGGACCAAACGAGAAGGCCGGGAGAATTCCCGGCCTTCTGCATTCTCGTATCCGCCTGTCGGCTATCCTGACCCGTTCTGCCGTTCGCTGTTCCCGTTTCCTCCGCTGTTGTTGCCCATCGACATGAAGTTCCCCAGCATGGATGTGAACTCCATCGGGAAGATCCACTTCGTCGATGGCGAGTCGCCCAGTGACTTCAGCGTGTCGAAATATTGGAGGCTCATGGTGCGCCCGTCGGCCTGGTTCGCCACCGAGTTGATGCGTTCCAGCGCCTCGCTGAACCCCATTGCCCGGAGCACGGCCGCTTGCTGCTCTCCCTCGGCCTTCAGGATCTCCGACTGCCTCATGCCCTCGGCTTGCAGGATCGCCGACTGCTTCTCGCCCTCGGCCCGGTTGATCTGCGACTGCCGCGCTCCCTCGGACTCCGTGATCTCGGCGGTCTTGATCGCCTCCGCCGACTTTTCACGCTCCATGGCCTGCTTCACGCCGGGAGGCGGATCGATCTCGTTGATCTCCACCTGCGACACCTTGACGCCCCAGCGCTCGGTGACCTCGTCCATACGCACCTGCAGCGCGTCGCGGATCCGCTCCCGCTCCGCCAGCGCGTCGGCCAGGGAGGTCGAGCCTATTACCGCGCGCAGGGTTGCGAATGCCAGGTTGATCACCGCCAGCTCGAAGTTCTGCACTTCCAGCACCGCCCGGTCCGCCAAGTCCTCCATGACCCGGTAGTAGATCACGAAGTCCATGTCCACCACCACGTTGTCGGCGGTGATGTACTTCTGGGTCGGCACTCTAGCCACGCGCTCCCGCAGGTCGACCTTGGTCCCATGGAAAACGAAGGGCACAAGAAAGTGAAGCCCGGAGCTCTTGGTCCCCACATACGTCCCGAAACGCTGCACCACCATTCTCTGGTACTGCTGTACCATGATAAGTCCCGCCGACATCTCGTCCTCCTTGCCTATTACCCTTGTCTGGTCAAGTTAGTCAGGGATCGTTTTCCTCGCCGTCGCGCTCCCTTGCAACGGTCAGCACGAGGCCATCCATCCTGATTACCCTTATCCGTTCTCCGGCATCAATTCGGCTTCCATCGGCGCTCACTGCGGTCCAGGTATCGTTGGCCACCCGCACAGCGCCCTGTGGCTCCAGGGCCAGGGTGACCGCCCCGGTTTCGCCTACCATGGAGACGGCAACTTCAGGAGGGCGTTCACGGCGGGACTTCAACGCTTCTCTGGCGAAGTATATCACGGTGCCTCCCGTAGCCACGGCCACCGACACCAGGAGCCACCGGTTCACGTTGATTCCGGGAAGGGTGGGAGAGGTCTCGCCGAACTGGGCAAACAGCAGCAATCCCCCGATGGCTAGGCATATTCCTGATGCGATGCCCAGTATCCCGAACCCGGCCACCAGCACCTCCGCCGCGGCCAGCGCTATCGCAAGAGCGATCAGGGCAACTCCGGCCCAATTGACCGGCAGGTTGCCCAGGGCCACAAAGGCCAGGATCAGGCAGATCACCCCGACCACCACAGGGGCAATCAGCCCCGGATTGAACAGCTCTATCACAATCCCCAGACCGCCGATCGTGAGGAGCAGGAAGGACACATTGGGGTCCGCAAGGAACTCCAGGATGGTCTCAAGCAGATTCTTGTCCAGTTCCCGCACCGGGATATCGGCAGTTTGGAGGGTCACGGGCCCTTCCGGCGTGTCGGCAGTCCTGCCGTGAAGCTGCGAAAGAAGGTCTTCCAGGTCCTCCGCGATGAAGTCGACCACGTTGCCGTCCACTGCCTCCCGGGCGGTGTACGACGACGCTTCCCGAACCGTGGCCTCCAGCAGCTCGGCATTCCGTCCCCTTTCCTGCGCGATGCTGCGCAACAGCGCCGCGGCGTCGTTCTCCACCTTGCTCGCCAGCGTTTCATCCAGGTCCTGCCCGGTGGAAGACACCGGCGTCGCTGCCCCAATGTTCGTTGCCGGAGCCATCACGGCGAAGTTCGCCGCCGCCGTTATGAAAGTCCCCGCCGACCCGGCCCGAGCGCCTTGCGGAGATACGAACACCGCGGTTGGGACCGGCGACTCCAGCAGACGCTCAACGATGTCCCTGGTGGAGTCCAGTAGTCCTCCCGGGGTATCCAGCAGGATGACCACCAGCACCGCATCGCCTTCCCGTGCTTCTTGAAGGGCCCGCTCAATGTACCTGTCCTTGACTGGATTGATCACCCCGTCCACGCTGATGACGACAGCATGGGGCGCCTGGGTTTGCTGGGCCGATGCGCCCCCTGCCAGCGCGCCCAGGAGGCCAAGCAGGAAAGACAACGCGGCACACCCGAACATCAGTCGGCGGAGAATTCCCGGTCTATTCACGTCGTATCTCATCATGCCGGGGCGTTGCCTAGAATATCCGAACATTTCCATTTCATAAATTATACGCTCGCTCCTCGCTGGACAGACTCACGCCCGCCTGCATTACCGGGATAACCCTATGCCTGTTCTAATCAAGTCGAAGGGTCTCTGCGCGGGTCAGGTCAAATCCGAGCCGCTCCAATTCTCGTAATATTAGCTACGGATTCCTCCGAAGAGGGGCTATGTATGCTGCAATCGGTTGCCCGGCAATTCCGCGGGACCGCGGCTATGGTCGCAATTATGCTGCTCGTGGTTGGTCTGGTGGCCTGCGATGGTTCCAATTCCCAGGCACCGGAACAGTCGCCCGTTCTGAACCCCGCGCCTACCAGCACCCCCTCCGCTGTCGCCACGGGTTCTGTCGTCACAGCGCCGCCACAGGGCATCGCTGCGTTGTCGTCGCCGGTCGACGAGGAAAGCAATGCCTCCGAATCCCGCGGCGCCAATGACAATTCTCAGCCACCGCCGCAGTCTTCGACCACCGTTCCAGGCGGCGGGCCAGCCCCCTCGACCGCACTGTCCTCCGGCCAGATCGTTGATGCACTGGAAAGCGTACTGCGCGAGGTCTATGAGAACACTCTCCCCTCCGTAGTCTACATCCGGTTTCCCAATCCGGCGGCATCGGGGCTTCAGGGGGTTCCCGGCGTTCCGGACGATCTGATATGGGGCGCCGGTTCCGGTTTTGTCTGGGATGAACAGGGGCACATCGTCACCAATCACCACGTTGTCGAGGATGTGATTGGAGTAACCGGCGAAGTTACCGTGACCTTCCCGGACACAACGCAGGCGATAGCCCGGGTGGTGGGCAGCGATCCCTATTCCGACCTCGCCGTCCTGAAGCTGGAGGGTGAGGAGTGGGACTTGCAGCCTGTAATCCTGGGCAATAGCGAAGAAGTCCGGGTGGGACAGATGGCGGTGGCCATTGGGGCACCGTTCGGCCAGGAATTCACCCTGACCTCCGGCATTATCAGCGGAGTGGGACGCATCATCCGGGGTCAAGGGCAGTTCACCGTGCCGAAGGTAATCCAGACCGATGCCGCCATAAACCCAGGAAACTCCGGTGGCCCGCTCCTCGACCATCACGGACGGGTGATTGGCATCAACACCCAGATCCTTAGCAGGACCGGGGATTTCTCAGGTGTCGGTATGGCCGTGCCCGTGAACCTTGCCGCCCGTATCGTTCCGCACCTCATCGAAGAAGGGCAGTTCAGATACCCGTGGCTGGGAGTCAGCATCTCCACCGTCACCGCGTCTTACGCACGGGAACTTGAGCTGCCCGAAAGCGCCCGGGGCGCCCTCGTCAACGCCGTGGTCGAAGACAGCCCTGCGGACAGGGCCGGACTCCGTAGTTCCGATACCGTGGTTTCCGTCAATGGTGTAGACTACCCGGCAGGCGGCGACATAGTGATCGCCATCGACTCTCTGGAAGTGAAGAGCAACAGCGATCTGATCGCACACCTGACTTATGATTACAACCCGGGAGACTCCGCGGTTTTCACCCTACTTCGGGATGGGGAACGCGAGGAAATCGAGGTTATCCTGGGCCAGCGACCCATCGTCAGGTGAGATCAGAAAACAGGCGGAATCTCCTTTGCCCACCGTTTCGGCAATCTACACGGCCGCAGTAAAGTCCCTCGCCCTGCAAGACAGGCAGGCAGTCTCCGTCGGCCCTGTCGGCATAGAGGAGGACCGCCGATTCCACTTGGTCGACGGCAGCGGTCGGCTGCTGACGCAGAGGCAACGTCCTCAGCTGGCGACGGTCACCTCCACCTACGACCTCGAAAGAGACGAACTCTCTCTCGTCTTCCGGGGGGACCGGGAACTCTCCGGCCCTGTGGTACCTGGTGAAGAACTGCGCACGACGATCTGGGGCCGCCCCGTCCCCGGCAGGGTGGTCCAGGGTGAGTGGAATGCCGCCCTGTCGGAGCTGTGCGGCGGACCAGTCAGACTGGTAAAGACGGAGGGCGTTGGCTTGTCCTTCGACGAATTCCCTGTTTCCCTGCTTTCCCAAGCCTCCATAGATATGCTGACACGGCGCACCAACGGCTTCAAGGAATTCGAGGCCCGCCGCTTTCGTCCCAATTTTCTCCTGGACGGGTGCTCAGCTCACGACGAGGATTTCTGGCTCGGCGGAATTGTTGCGATTGGCCCCCGGTTGCGTCTTCGCATTGTGGCGCCCGATCCCCGCTGCGCCATCACCACCGTCGACCCCGACACCGGCCAGCGGGACTTCGACACTCCCAGGCTGCTGCTCACTTATCGGCCTTCCTCCCGCGCTCCCTACTTCGGCGTCTACGGCGTTGTGGACACCCCCGGCCCCGTCTCCGTGGGAGACGAGGTGGAGCTCGCGGTACCGCCCCGGGAACGCTGACGGCAGTAAGCTGAGCCGCCTTTCGGAGACCTGCAGGGGCAGTTTGACAGTTCCATTCCCCCTATCTACACTCTTACCGGGATCGAGATAGCTGGACATAAAGAGGTCGGCAAGCATGAAAGAGAACCGCGTCAAGCGTGTGATGAAGGAAGGCGGACTTGCCATCGTCAGCCATGTCGGATTCGCCGACCCGGCGGTGGTTGAGATCATCGCTACCGCAGGCTTCGACGGCGCGTTCATAGACATGGAGCATTCGGCTTTCGACATGCGCACCGTCGGCGAGATGATCCGAGTCGCCGACCTCTGCGGCATAACCCCCATCGTGCGCGTGCCGGAAAACAACCCCAAGACCATCCTCAGGATCCTCGACGCCGGAGCCCAGGGCATCCAGGTCCCGCATATCGAGGGTGTTGAGGGCGCAAAGCGCGCGGTGGCGGCCGTGCGCTACCCGCCGGTCGGCGAGCGCGGCGGTGCCGGAAGCACCCGGGCCGCTGGATACGGCGCAGTTCCCTGGGTCGAGCACATGGAGACCTCCAACGAGGAGATACTCCTCATCGTTATGACCGAGGACAAGCGCGGCCTCGACGAACTCGAGGAAATCGCCGCCGTCGACGGCGTTGACGTCATCTCCCTCGGGCCGACGGACATCTCCACCACCCTCGGCATGACGGACCCGGAGGATCCCCGCCTGCGACAGACCTTTGTCGATCTGGCAAATCGAATCAACGCCGTTGGCAAGGCCAGGGTCTACATCCCCGTGAATCACTCGGCCCTTCGCCTGTCTCCGCAGGAACTGCTGGAGATGGGAGTCAATTACACCTCCGTCGCCCCTGCTCCTCCGACCATCGTGCTGAACGCGCTCCGTCAGTCCGCGGCCCGCATCCGGGAGGAGACGGCAAAGGCCGTGGCGGTATAGGTCGGCTCGGTCTTTCCGGCGCAGGATGAATTTCCCCGAAGCCCGAGCTTCGACGCGGAGCCTCTGACATAGCTACACAGGACATCGCGCCCCAGGTCTTATCCGTCGCTTCCAATCGTGAACGCGTTGACGCGGCGATTGCTGATTCTGCCCTGAACGACGGCGGCAAGGAGTACCTGCAACTCAGGCGGATGGTGGCGGAAAAGGGACTACTGGATCGTCAGTACCTCCACTACGCCGCAAAAATTTCCCTCCACCTGGCCCTGCTCGGCGTGGGCATAGCGGTCATCATCCTCTTCGACCAGCTATGGGTCCAGCTTCTGAATGCCGTATTCCTGGCCAATGTGTTTGCCCAGTTCGGATTTATCGGCCACGATTCCGGCCATCGGCAGATCTTCCGGTCCGGCTTCAGGAACGATCTGGTCATGCTGCTGGCCGGCCTCGTAACCGGCATGACTCCCAGCTGGTGGCAGGACAAGCACAACACCCATCACCGGAACCCCAATCAGCTGGATGCCGATGGAGACATCGAGGTCTCGGTTTTTGCGTTCACCGGGGAGCAGGCGCTGGAAAAGCGCGGATTTCTCCGCCTGCTGGTGAAATACCAGGCTTTCCTCTTCTACCCGGTGCTGCTGCTCACATCCCTGAGCCTGCTGGGCGGCGGCCTGGCCTACCTCGTCCGCCGGGAGCGCGTCCGGTACCCTGCTGCCGAACTGGCCGTGGTAATAGTCGGAGTCGCCCTGTATATCGGAATCCTCTTTGCGTTCCTGCCCTGGTGGCACGCAGTCCTGTTCGTGCTCGTCCACCGCGCCCTGGCGGGGCTGCACATGGGGGCCGTATTCGCGCCCAACCACAAGGGAATGCCGGTGCTGGAGCCCGGCACCAAGCTGGACTACCTCCGTCAGCAGGTACTGACTGCCCGCGATGTCCTGCCCAACCCGGTCATCGACTATGCGTACGGCGGGCTGAACTACCAGATTGAGCACCACCTGTTCCCCAACATGCCCCGCAACCGGCTCAAGCAATCCCGCGAGATTGTACGCACCTTCTGCGAAGAGCGCGGCATCTCGTACCATTCCACCGGATTCTGGCAGTCGCACCGGGAAATCCTGGGCTACCTGCACGAGGTGAGCTCCCCGCTCCGGCGCAAGTCATCCGAAGCGAAGGCCGTGGACACTGGCCGGTCCTTTGCCGGTGGGGACTAGCGTTCCACCACTCCCGGTCGCTCCGGTCTGGTTACTGCTGCTGTTGTTGCTGCTGCACGAAGCGGCGGTATACCTCTTCCTCGGACAGCGGCGCGGAGTGGAACCACGCCTCCTCGATGGTGGAATGAAGGGCTTCCAGGGTCGGCAGCACTTCGTCCATCAGGGCCACCACCTGATCCGATGAGGATATTGGCTCCTCGGCAGAGTCCATCAACTCGATGGCTGCCCCAATCACCTGAATGACTTCCACAGGCGCCACGTGGGTCGCGTTGAATCTGGCCGCGACCAAACACCCCCGGAGCGACGCCCCACTGTCCTTCGTCAGCAGCATGTCGAGGGCGGTATCGTCAGGGCCAACGTTTACGCCCCGAATGCTGGCCGCCATCCCAAGCACCTTCTCCAGACCCGGGCCTTCGGCGACATCCTGCAGCGCTGCCCACCGCACCACGCGGGCTATTGTCTGGGCCCTCTCGACCCAGCGTCCCAGCCAGATCAGGTTGTAGACCCGCGAGTCCGTGAGCCAGCGATTCGCGCCCAGCGCAATGGTCCTCGAGTCGGTGCTTTCCGTCATCTGTCCCTCTCAGGCCGCTCCATCGGGATGCCGGCGCTTCCGTGTTCGTTTTGCACCACGAATGCCCGGTCCAGAAGCTCCAGCGCATACCCCAGCGTGGGCATATCTCCGTCTATGGTCACTTCGGAAATTGCCGCGATGTCCTCGCTTTCCCCCGTAGACAGGAACGAACCCGTGACCGGCGAAACGTCCGTGTAATCCCTGCCGACGCCCAGCTTCACGTAGTCACTCGGGGGAGGAAGGACGAGGCCCCGCGTCGGGTCGGCGCCCAGCCACCCATTGACCGGATGGAAAACCTCAACCCAGGAATGGGTCTCGCCGGTCTCTCCGGTGATGAGGCCGCTGGCGTAACGGCATGGCGCCTTCAGCGCCCGGAGCATCCCCAACGCCAGGTGCGTCTTGTCCTGGCAGACTCCCTCCCCGGCCGCGAGTACCTGGTCCGCCGTAGTGGCAACCGAGGTTGTGCCTCTCCTGTACGCTATATTCTCGTACACCCACATGATGACTTCGTTCACGGTATCCAGAAGGTACTCTCGCCCCCCCGCCACTTCAGAAGCCGCTTCGGCCACCGAGTCGGGGTCGACGAGGGAGGACAACATCGTGAACTCAAAGGTTTCGGGAAGGTCTCGCAGTTCGTCAATCCTTATGTCGTCGTCCGCCGGGGCTTCCGTAGACAGGCCCACCCTCCCAGCAGCAGCCACGATGAAGGTATCGTGCGGCTCGATCACCCGCAGTCGTCGCACCCGGTTGCCGAACCGGTCTTTGTATTCGACGCCCCGGCCCTCCGGGACAGACCAGACCTCCGTTTCCAATGGCGACTGGCCTTCGCCTTCCCTGGGAAAAATTCTCAGCTGATTGTCGTTGTGAATGACCGAATCGGAGTAGCCGTATCTGACCGCGTATATGAAGGACGCAGTGACAGTACCTATCGGACTACCCACGTTGGTTTGCATAGACCACCAGAGGAATTGTTTGTTACCCTGCTGCCCGCCTGGGCAACCCTTGTCAGCCCCCCGGGGAACACGCTGACGCTCCCGTCGCCACTCTGCACCGCGAACACCCGCAGGTCTATGTGGTGCGGGTCCAGGTTGCCGGTCTGGTCATTAAAAACCATGTGCTGCGAAAAATCCAATGTCTCCTGGGCTATGAACATCATCGGATTCTGGAGGATGTTGTTGGCCACCCTGGACTTGTACCCTTCTCCCAGGTCCGGCATCACGAAAACCCCAAGCCCGCCGTACCCCTGTCTCGTTTTGACCACAAGGTCGTTTAGATTCTCCAGGGCGAACCGTCGGCTGTCGGTATCCGCGAGGTTATAGCTCTTCGCCTGCTCCAGTACCGGTTCCTCGCCGAGGTGTTCCTTGATCATATCCGGCACCCAAAGGAACGCCAGCTTGTCGTCGGCCGCTCCCGTACCTATGCCGTTGACCAGCGCCACCTTGCCGTCCAGGTAGGCCTCACGTAGTCCCGGCACAAACAGGTCCAGGTCTTCGACCCTGCGGTATATGATGTCAACGACGACATCCTGGTCCAGCGTACGCGCGTACACTCGACCGTCGTGCCCCACGTACAGGTCCGTCCCTTCCACCAGGGGAATCCCCAGCAGGTCAGACAGGTAACGGTGCTCGAAGAACGCCGAGCCGTACTTCCCGTCCGTCAGCAGCACACAGACCGGGTCGGGATTGTCGGTCAGCGAATGGAACATCCCCAGGTATGCCTCGCGTATCTCGTAGGCCAGTATGTCGTGCCCACCTCCCAATTCAGGCAGAAGTTCACTCATTACGCTCGTGGACTTCAGCTGATACGAGATGCCTGAAGGGATTCGCAGATTGTCTTCCAGCACCACGTACCGGCCGTCTCCCAGGTGAACCAGGTCTATGCCGTAGATGTGGACGAACACGTCGCGCGGCGGCCTGAAGCCCTGTATCTCAGGGTAGAAATACTGGGAGGTGTAGATCACCTCATCGGGCACCACGCTCTGCCCGTCGTTGTACAGGTTGACGAGGAAAGAGTTGATCGCCCTGATGCGCTGGGATACACCGGCGGCGATCGTCTCCCAATGGTCGATGGGAATAACCCGCGGCAGGAAGTCTGTCGGCATGGCCCGGAACTGACTGGGGTCGAGGTAGAAGGTTACGGCGTCGCGTTCCACTCGACGGCGGGCCTCTCTCCACCTTTCGGCCAGCCTCTCCGCTCCCAGGGCCCCGGTCGACTCAAACAGTTTCTCGTAATGGGTCCTGATCCTGCCGTCTCCGTCACGCCATTCGTTATAGAACTTGACCTCCTTGGAACTTGTCGCGGCAACCAATCTCTTCACCTTCACGGGTCGCGTTCGATGCTGCAATGATAGTCATTTTATGGGGCAAATGTTACGCTCCGATTAACGGCAAAACGGCAACGGCGTCTCAGCCTCGCCTAAAGGTAAGACCGTTCATTGACGGTTGCGTGCTTTGAAACAGAAACTTTACATTGATACATCCCGGCAGCATACGTTCGGTTAGGACAATTGGAAATGTTGAGAGATGCTTCGGCAAGAGACCTGATAAGCGACGCCCGCGCCATACACGATGAGGCGATGGCTCGTTTGGCCGCAGGCGACTGGCGTGACGCCGCCGAGAAAGCGTGGTGCGCCACCCGCAACGCGACCGAAGTGGCTGTTCTGGAAGTCTACGGCTTGGACAATACCAAGAGCACAAACATAGATGCTGGCCTCCGGGCCCTTGCCAGGGAATGGGGCGGTGAGTGGATCACGGCGCGGAAAAGCTATTCAGATGTGGTGTACCATCTGCATATCGAAGCCTTCTACCCTGGCATTTACCACATGGACATACCTGACTTGATCCGGGACGTTGCGGGCTATATCGACCTGGTGGAGGAGTTGGCAACAGGCAGTTGACCGCGAATACATCTAAAGGCGTTGCGCCCGTACTACCGTCGAAGGCCGCGAAAGTCGAAAATTGAAGGGCCGCCCTCATCGAGGACGGCCCTTTGATATTTGGAGAACCCGTCGGAACCTAATCAGGGTTCAACTCCGCGAACCTGGGCATTACCTCGTTCGCGAAGAGGTTCATGGACTTCTCCCAGTCCTTCTGGTTCTCAATGTTGTCGTAGATCAGCGTCAGCAGTGTGCCGAACCCGCCGCACATCTCGTAGAGGCTGAGCAACCGCTTCTCTACGGTATCCGGGGAACCCACGAGCCAGACGTGCTCGGCCATGTACTCCGGCGTCACCTTCTCGTCCGGGACGCTGGAATCGTGCTTGATCACATGCGTGAGACCGAAGGCGGAGAACAAAGGCAACAGGTAGTCTCCCCATACGCGGCCCAGCATCCCATTGACCGCTCCGTCCATCGCCTCGTCGTCCGAGTCCGCCACCCACACATCGCGGGTGATACGCCAGTCCGAGCGCAACGGAGTTCGGCCGCTCCTGGCTGCTCCCTCAACCAAGGCATCCCAGTGGCTGATTACATAGTCCTGGTTGAACGCCAGGCTCATGGGTATGAATCCTCGCTCTCCCGCGATCTTCAGCGTCTCAGACCCGATGCTCACCGACGCAACGCCAATCGGCGGATGCGGCTGCTGGTACGGCTTGATGAAGAACCTCAGCGTGTCCAGCATGGGTTCAGGGTAATTCACGTCCCAGAAGTCGCCCTTGTACTCGAAGGGCTCCTCGCTCTCCCACAGCTTGAGAATGATGTCGATGGACTCGCGGGTCATCCGGCGGTGTTGGCCGTTCATGCCGTCCACATCGAAAAGCCGGTAGTCGGTCGGCAGGCCGCTGGACCCGATCCCGAACATGAACCGCCCCTGCGCCATGTGGTCCAGGTAGGCCACGCGGCAGGCCAGTTCGGCCGGATGATGGTACGGGAGGAGATGCACGCCCGTGCACAGCTTGATGTTCTTGGTGCGCATCAGCGCCTGTGCGATCATGAGGTCAGGGGCCGGTATCGGCTCCCACGGAGAGGTGAAGTGCTCGCCGATCCAGGCTTCGGAGAACCCCAGCTCGTCGGCCATCTGGAGACAGTCCAAGTCCCACTGGTGGGCGGTGTACAACTCCCGTTCCGGGGGATGCGACGGCATCATGAACATTCCGTACTTCATCGGTCCTCCGTAATGCCCCTATTCTGCTCTTTTCCTGCTCGGTAAATGAAATTCAGGCCCTGCTAAAGGAAACCCTGGCTTCCCCGCAGGATGCCCTAATTTAACAGATTCCCCGAAAGTAGGGAAATGCCTGGCTGACCCGTCCCGGGAGCAAGACCTTGAACGCTGTTGTATTATTGATTACGATATACCGCGCACAACATTATAGAATTTGAATGCGATAGACGGCGCGGCCCGGTCTGCGCCGGCACTCTTGGAGGCGGTCCTCTGTTACCCATAGAGCCGATGTCGGCGGCGCGGACGGGGATTTTGGCATGACGCCGCCTCGCATATTTTACGGCTGGTGGCTGACTGTCATTGCCGGCTTGGTCATGGCCTTGACCTCAGTGCCGGTATTCCATGCCAACACTGTTTGGGTCGTAGCCATTGAGTCGGCCTTTCCTCACTGGTCCCGCTTTCAATTGGGCCTGGCGCTGACCATGACCCGCGTGGAAGGCGGGCTTTTCGGCGTTCTGGAGGGTTATCTGGCAGACCGCTTCGGCGCTCGCCGCATGGTGATGGTCGGGTTGCTGGCCCTGGCGGCAGCTTTCGTCTTCTTTGCCTTCACGCAAAGTTTCTGGTGGTTCCTGCTGGCCTTCGTCCTGCTGTCCATGGGGCAGGGGCTGGGCGGCTGGGTGCCGCTGATGACGCTGATGAATCACTGGTTCGTGCGTCAACGCGGGCTGGCCATGGGCCTGGTGATGGTGGGCATGGGAATCGGCGCCATGACCATCGTGCCGGCCATCGCCTGGACTACCGACCCGGAGGTGGGGCGGCTGTCGTGGATGCCGTCGGCCCCGTGGGACTTGGCGGAACCTGTGGGGCGGCTGGGATGGCGCAACACGGCGTTGCTGGTGGCGGTCATTGTTTTTGTCTGCGCCCTGATTCTGCCCCGGTTCATATACAGCAGGCCCGAAGACCGCGGCCTTCGCCCCGACGGAGACACGCAGCCGCAAGCTCGCGTTGCCGGTGGACAAGCCACAATGGCTGCGGCCGATGAGGACGCCGGGATAACCGTAGGCCAAGCCCTTAAGACCCAAGCCTTCTGGTGCATTTCCTTCGGTCACGGCCTCGGCTCAATGATTATCCTCGCCATCATGTCCCAATTCGGCTTGCTGATGAAAGACCTGGGCTATGGCGTTCAGACTACCGCCTGGATAGTAACCCTCTACACGGCAGTATCCATCATATTCCAGCTCGCGGGCGGATACATCGGAGACCGCGTACCAAAGAATCTGGCTCTGTTCGTATTCACCGGCTTGCAGGCCGCAGCGGTAGTTGTCCTCGTACTGTCGCCGCACATCGGCATGATTGCCCTCTTTGCCGTCCTGTTCGGCATCGGATTCGGTGGGCGCACTCCTCTGACGACAGCCATACGGGGCGAGTATTTCGGCAGGGCGTCATTCGGAAAGATATTGGGAATCTCCACGCTGCCGATGAATGCCATGCTTCTTGTAGCTGGCCCTCTCGCGGGATGGATGCGGGACCAGTTCGGCAACTACGACTTAGCCTTCCTAACATTGGCCGGGCTGAACGGAATAGGTGCGATATTGTTCCTGATTTCACGGCGGCCCAAGCTCCCCTCGGCCCAGCCTGCTCCGGCGCCGGTCGCCCCGGCCGCGGCGGGCGACTCCTAGCATGTCGGCCGGCAAGTTACTGCGGCGGCCTGCTTTGGGCCTGCGATGAGTTCACTGCGCGGCTTCCTGCCGCAGCGATTCTTCTACGGCTGGACCCTCGTCGGCGTGGCAGCCTTCGTGATGGTCATAGGTACCGTTCCTCTCTTCCAGGGCATGACTGCCTGGTTCGTCGTCTTTGAGGGCCATTTCGGCTGGACTCGCACTCAGCTCTCCATCGCCTTTTCCATGAGCCGGGTCGAAGGCTCCATAATGGGTCCCATTAGCGGGTACTTGATCGACAAGCTGGGCTCCCGCCGCATGGTGCTGATCGGACTGGTCATCGCTGGCGGCGGGTTCGTCATCATGAGCCAGATGACCAATATCTGGCACTTCTACCTGGCATTCATCGTGATGAGCATGGGCGTGGGCCTGGGCACCTGGATGCCCATGATGACCGTCCTGAACAACTGGTTCCTTCGAAACCGCTCCATCGCCATGGCGCTGGCTATGGAGGGGTTCCTGGTCGGTGGGATGGTGCTGGTGCCGCTTCTGGCCTTCGCCATCGATCCGGATGTGATCGGCCGGCCCGGCTGGAGGATCACCGCCCTAGCTATCGGCCTGTTCCTGGTGGCCGCGGCCTTCCCCGTTTCCCTGCTTATCCGCAACGCCCCTGAACCCTACGGGCAATTCCCCGACGGGGAGCCGATCGCTCGCCCTCGCCAGGCCCCATCGGCTGCCAGCGCATCAGGGAATAGAGGTGAAGAGGAACGGGACTACACTTGGCAGGAGGCCGTTCGCACCAAGACATTCTGGCTGATAACAATGGGCCATGCGTGTTCTTCCATCGTAATCGTTACCATTACGGTGCATCTTGGACCCATGCTCGATGACCGCGGCTTCTCGCTCCAGACCATCGGCTGGATCGTCGGCGCCTACACCGGCGTGGCCGCAGTGTTCACCCTCATCGGCGGTTACGTCGGAGACCGCCTCCCGATTCGCCTTGCGCTGTTCGGTTTTTCAGCAATACAGTCAGCCGCCGTGTGGGTGCTCATGATTTCCGAGACCGCCCCGATGGCGTTTCTCTTTGCCGTGCTCATGGGAATCGGATTCGGCGGACGGAACCCACTGACGACATCCATCAGGGGTGTCTACTTCGGGCGCAAGGCCTTCGCCAGCATTACGGGCATGTCCATGATTCCAATGAACGTCATGCTGCTGGCGGCTCCCCTGTTCGCCGGCATCATGTTTGACGCCACCCAGAGCTACTTCGTGCCGATGGCCGCCGTGGCCATCGTGAGCCTCGGAGGGTCGGCCCTGTTCCTGTTCCTCGGCAGTCCCGAAGCCGCTGCCGAATCCCGACGGCAACGATCGGAGAACGCACCACAAGCCAGTCAGGCCGATTAGCGGGTAGCCAGACATTCTTAGCAAATCGCACCGCCCGTCCTTCAGCAATGAAGGACGGGCGGCTGGCTGTGGCAATCTCGTAAACCGGACCCGCAGGGTGGGCCGTTGTTTCCTTAGCCCACGCTCTTCTCGAGCAGCTCGCGGATCTCCACCACTGTGGCCCTGATCCACTCGTCGGCCTTCGCTGCCGTCCGCTGGCGGCGCTCCCGCCCGAAGGCCTGGTCGTCGATCTCCGGGTTCTCGGCGCGAATGTCTACCTCGATCTGGTGCATCTCGCGCTCGGCGACCGCAGGCCGCTCAATCCAGTGGCAGATGTAGTCGTGGCCGCCGGTGTAGAACACCGCCACCGGGATCGACATCCACTTCCCTTCCTTCAGGAACTCGTTCATGATGTCGTGATGCGAGTCCCTCGGGAAGATGCGCATATCCATCCCGGCCGCCTCGCAGATGCGTGCCAGCACCGGCAGGCCGCGCACCACGTCGCCGCACCAGTCCTCGCCCAGCACCAGCATTTTCTTCGGCCCGTCCTCCCGCGCCGTCAAGGCCTTGAATGCCTGCACGTCGTCGTCCGAAAGAATCGAGGTCTCGTAGAATCCCTCGAACCGGGCCTTGTTCACCTTGATCTCATTCATGTATGCCAGGTAGTCGAATCCCTGCGAATACCTCTCTGGGGTCACCACGCTCGTTTCGCTAGCCATACTTCCCCCGTCAGTGTGTGAATTCCCCTGTTTGCTTGTAGAACCGGAAGCGGGCACACGGCCCGTCAGCCGATTTCTCAACCGGTCATTCCCCTGAAGCCCACCTCCACCTTGCCGTCCGGGTAGAGAATGATGGGCACCGCGTCGCCGTAGTCCAACGCCTCGTCCAGCGTGTCCTGGCTCTGGTCGACGCGCCTCTCTTCGTACTCGACTCCCTCCCGCTTCCACGCCGCCCTCAGGGCATCGCACGCAGGGCACACGGTCAGGGTATATACAATCGGGATGTCGGCCATGTGGGCCTCCTTGCACCGCGGACGGCCTTTCCCACGGCCGCCGTCTTGGGCCAATTCTACAACGCCCCGCCCCATGCGCCAACATTGCCGACGGATTCAGCAGGACGATCGCAAAGCGATTATCTTAATCAGACAATGCCATCCGCAGAAATTGGAAAGCCCGGCGGTAGCGTAAAACGTTTCACATGGAAAATAATAAGGCCCAGAGTGGTACCGGCATTTCGGACTGGAGAAAGGCGATGTATCGGCTGAAAGGCATTGGCGTAACGGTGATTCTATCCCTGGCCGCGCTGTTGCTGCTGGCGTGCCAGCAGGAGGCGGACGCACCAGAGCCGGCCAAAGACGTGGGGGCCAAGGCGACGGCGGAGATAAGGGGCAAGGACGGCGAGGCTATGGGCATGGTCACCCTGACCCAGGGCCCGCAGGGGGTGCTCGTGAGCGCTGACCTGACGGGGCTGCCCCCCGGCGGCCACGGATTCCACATCCACGCCGTCGGCTCCTGCTCTCCCGACTTTTCCGCGGCGGGCGGCCACTTCGACCCCGGCGAGGAATCCCACGGCTTCCTGTATTCCACCGGAATGCACGCCGGTGACCTGCCCAACATCTACGCCGGGGCCGACGGCGCTGCGCGGGCTGACGTGTTCACGGAGGATGTCACGCTGGCGACTGATGACGACCGGTCTCTCTTCGACTCGGACGGCTCCGCCATCATAGTGCACGAAAAGCCCGACGCCTACGGCGAAGATGCCGGCACGGCAGGCAGCCGGATAGCCTGTGGCGTGATAGAGCGCAGCTAGAGGTGCGGCGTTGTGCGGGTTTGGTGACGCTGCCTATAATGATGACGCCAACGATACTCGCCCCCGGACGCCGGGGATGGAGGGAAAATGTTCACCCTGTTCGTTACCGTCAAGATCAAAGATGGACACCGCGACGAGTTCATCGCAGCCACCAAGGGCGACGCCGAGGGTTCCAACACCAAGGAATCAGGTTGCCTGCGCTTCGACGTCCTCGCCGACAACAACGACCCCAACACCGTATACCTCTACGAGGTCTATGAAGATCGCGACGCCTGGGAGACCGCCCACCGCGGTATGCCTCATTACACCGCCTGGCGCGAGGCCGTAGGCGACTGGTTCGACGGCGACCCGCAGCGCATCGAGACCACCACCCTCTTCCGCCGCGAGGACTTCGTTTAGGCAGTATTTGCCTATGCCAACCTCAAACCGTTCGTCCTGAGTCTGTCGCGCTCGTCCTTCGACAGGCTCAGCATGAATGCGACAGGCTCACCCCCACCCTAACCCTCCCCCTCAGGGGGAGGGAATTTTTGTGGCCCTATGCCTGCCGCTGGAGCACCCGCCGGAAGGCCCCGACGAACTGGTCCACCTCTTCTTCTCCGATGACGGTCGATACCGCTCCCACCAGGTTCGGCGCCATGAGTATGCCCTCGTTCAGCAGCCCCAGGAACACATCGTGCTTGAACGACGAGTCCGACTTGGCAATGTCCCGGTACCCCACCAGCGTATCGTCGAGAAAGTGGATCCCAAACAGCGACCCCAGCCCCGTAACCTGCACAGGCACCTCCAGTTCCCGGCCCACCTCCCGCAGCCCGTGGCGTAGGTACTCCGTCACTTCCGCCAGCCGCCGGTAGACCTCCGGCGTCAGTTGCTCCAGAGTCACAGCACCCGCAAGCATGGTCGCCGGATTCGCATTGAAGGTGCCCGCATGTGCCACCCGCGGCCCGTTTGTGGGGTCGTACAGGTCCATGATGTCCTGCCTGCCGCCGAAAGCGCCCACGGCGAATCCGCCGCCGACGATCTTGCCCAGAGATGTCATGTCCGGCGTGACTCCGTAGTATTCCTGGGACCCGCCGGGTGCGATCCTGAAGCTGATCACCTCGTCGAAAATCAGCACCGTCCCGTTCTCGGTCGCGAAATCACGTAGCATCGACAGGAACTCGTGGGTCGCCGGCAGCATCCCCACCGACCCCAGCATCGGCTCCACGATCACGGCCGCCAGGTCGTCCTTGTGCAGTTCGAGTATCTCCTGCGCCGGCTCCGTCTCGTTGAAGGGAATCACCACCACCGAGTCCAGGACCCCATCCGCCAGACCCTCCGTCGCCGGTAGCGCGTCGGGAGCCAGCCGTTCCCCCGCCTTGCTCGGGTCGACGCGCACGCTCACGCTCACCACGTCGTGGCTGCCGTGGTACCCGCCCTCGGCCTTGGCGATCAGGCTCCGGCCCGTGAACGCCCGAGCTGCCCGGATGGTGTTCAGTGTGGCTTCCGTGCCCGAGTTCGTGAACCGAACCAAGTCGAAGCTCGGTATCCGCTCGCACAGCAGCCTCGCCAGCCTTACCTGGTGCCGGTTCGGAGCGTTGTAAACCACTCCCTGCTCAAGCTGCGACCGCACGGCGTCTACTACGGGCTGCGGGCCGTGGCCCAGGATAAGCGTGGTCATCGTGCCGATGAAGTCCAGCCGGTCCGTCCCGTCCGCATCGACCACATGGGCGCCGGATGCCCCCTCGACGAAGATAGGGTATGGCGGCCAGAAGATGGAGTTGCGGCTGTCCCCTCCCGGCAGGTATTGTTTCGCTTCCTCCCACGCCTCCCGGGAATTGGGAGTCATCTCCATGTAACGCTCAAGCTCGCTGCTGCTCACAATGTCCCTCTGCGTCAATTCAAACTTGTTTGCGGCTGAAGACAGGTCCCGCTACCAGCCCCCTGCCAGAGTACGACACGCCAAGCAGGCCAGTAAAGGCGACACCGCAGTGAAATGCAAACGCCGCCCGCGCATCAGCCCAGCGGCGTAACGCACCTCGCCGGGTCCGATTCACGCAGCGCCGGGTGCGGGTGGCCGGAATGAACGAAGTCGGCGATCAGCTTCCCGGCCATTGGCCCGCGCCCGAATCCCGACGAGGCCAGCCCGCTCACGATGTAAAGGCCCTCCACCTGCGGCGCCTGCCCGATAATGGGCCTCCCGTCCAGCGAGAACGGCATCAGTCCCGCCCAGGTCCGGCTGATGGAATGAGCGGCCAGGAATGGCAGGACTTCGGTCGTATGTCCGAAATTCGACTCAACACCGGCCGCCTCGACCATCTTGTCAAATCCGGCCAGTTCCCGGTCGCCACCGAAGACAATTTCCCCATCCTTTGTCTGCCTGCCGTACAGGTGCCGGGTCACCCTGCGGCCTTCCAGGTGCGTCAGTTCCGGCGGCGTCCTATCATCACTAACCGGGTTGCTCCTCCAGTGCATTGGGGATTCGCACGCCGACAGCGAATGGAACACACGGGGCGGCAGTGGATTGGTCGCCCACATCTGCCCCCGCACGGGCACTATCGGAATCCGCAACCCCAGCATCTTTCCCAGAGGCCCGCACCATGCTCCCGCGGCCAGCACCAGTTGTTGCGCCGTGAACTCCTCGGCACCACATGAGACACGGAATGTCCCATCGCCGGACTTCTCTATCCCGGTCACCTCGCGCCCGGTGATCACCGCCGCTCCCCACTCCTCCGCAGCCGCGGCAAAGGCGCAGGTTGCCCGCACGGGGTCCGCCTGGCCTCGAACCGGCAGGTGAATCGCTCCGAGCAGCTCCGAGCCAAGCTCAGGCTCGATGCTGCGCGCCTCCGTGGTCGTCAGCAGTTCTATCGCGTATCCCTGCGACTTCATGGCGAGCACGTGGTCACGCGCGTACTCGTACTGCTCAGCAGTCTGGATGGCTTGGAGCGCCCCCGAAGCCCTGAACTCGATGTCGAAGCCCAGTTCAAGCTGGATGTACTTGAATATCTGGAGGCTTCCCATGGTCAGGTAGGACTCCAGGTTGGGTACATTACCCCACCCGACCGCGCCGATGCCGCCCGCGTTCACGCCCGATGCCTCGGAAGCGATTTCCCCCCGCTCCAGCAGGACAACATTCCGCCCATGCTCGGCTAGGTGAAAGGCAGCAGAGGCCCCTGCGATTCCCCCGCCGATGATGATGACTTCGGTATCCGCCATATACCTGCCTCCCTGGATTCGCGACACTATACGCCGCTCCGCGCAACTCCATCAACGGTGCGCTCGACGTGTGGGTGATTGCAGGGCTTTCGGTTGAACTGATTCCGTCATCGCCGCGTTTGGAGACGACCCGTCAGGGCACAGTCACGCCGCTGCGGGAACCGCCGGTGCCGGGAAGTAGATCCGCCGCATCGGGCCACTGCCCAAGCTCACCACCACCGCGCCGAGGAACAGCAGCCCGCCCACGAACATCACCGCCGGCGCCGTGAAGAAGTCGGCAGCGATCGCGCCCAGCATATTGGTGATGGCCATGCTGCCCCCGACGTGCACCGAGTACACCCCGGCAACCCGGCCCCGCACCGTATCGTCCGTCAGCGACTGGATTACCGTGTGGCTGATGGTCATGAACCCGGCCTGCGTCGCCCCGATCAGCACGGTGGCCAGTATCGACACTTCCCGCATGGTGGAGATCGCCAGCAGAATGGGCGCGCCCGCACTGAGCACGGCGAACACCAGGAAGATTTTCCCGCGCGTAGCAGGCCCTCGGATTCCTGCCAGGAATACCGAAGATATGAGGGCGCCCGTTCCCACCCCGCCCATCAGGAAGCTGACGCCCACGGAACCCGCTCCCAGCTTCTCTTCTGAAATCGCCGGCAGGATGGCCTCGTAGGACATCGTGAACGCGCAGTGGGCCACGGCCAGCACCACCATAGCCAACAGCATGGGCCGCGTGTAGATATACTCGAACCCCGCGACCATGTTGCTCCAGAAGCCGCGGGAGGCGTCGATCCTGCCCGTCGAGCGCGTGCCGACCCTGGAGACCTGCACGAACCCGATCAGGTAGAAGACGCTGCAGAACCAGAAGGCAGCCTCCAGGCTGAAGAAACCCAGCAGGGGCAGGATTGCCAGGGGACCCACCAGCCTCGACCCCTGCTGCGTTGCCTGGTTCAGCGCCAGTGCGTTCAGCAGGTGCTCCCGGGGCACCAGGTTCGGAATCAGCGCCTGCGCCACGGTCATCTGGCCCGCCCGAAGCGTCCCGTTGAACAGAGCGAGTACGGTCAGCACCCACGGACCGGCCATTCCGTTCATTACGAGGAAGCCCAGCAGGATGTTGTGGGCCAGGTTCAGCGCAAAGATCCACCGCAGCAGTGTCTGCCTGTCGAACCGGTCGGCCAGGTAGCCCACGAAGGGAGTGGAGAAAACACGGGGAAACATCGCCGCGAAGGTAATGATCCCCACCCACATCGATTCCCCGGTCAGCTCCCACGCCAGCCAGCCCCGTGCGACGATCAGCGCCCAAGCAGCCGCACCCGAGCACGTGGTGGCGATCCACATGGTCCGGTAGTCGGCGTACTTCAGCCCCAGCAGAAAGCGGTCGCGAGTAGCGGCGAGGTAAGAAGTCAAGGGCAATCCCTGGTGGCCAGAATACCAGGCGGGACAGCGCACCATAGCGGCGGCGCCACAATCAGCGGGGGCGTCGGGGGTTGTTGAAGACTTCCGAGAGCGGAATACTCAATCCTGGCAGCAGTGGCGTGGAAACTATGCCGTCCGCGCCCAATACCGCCCGCTCGACGTACCCTCCATCCTGGAGTTCGAGCAGGGTAGCGGTATCGTTCACCGGATCGAAGATCCAGCATTCCAACACCCCCGCCTCTGCGTACAGTTGCCGTTTGCGGACCAGATCTCGCCTGCGATCGAAGGACAGTATCTCGATGGCGATGTCCGGCGCCCCTTCCACCATCCTGTCGCCCACCGAATCCAGTCTTTCCCGCAGCACAATGCACAGATCAGGAGCCAGCAAAGTCCGGTTCTCCAGCGACAGACCCACTATGAAATCACAGAACAACTCTGCGGGAGGGTCGTCGAACCCCCTGATGAAGCTCTCAAAATGCCAGATCAACTGGTTTTACCAGAATTGATGAACTCTTCTGGGTCGGGGCATGATGTACAGCTCCCCCTCGTCCAACTCCATCTTGCGCTGGTCCTCTGTGTCCGGCAGTTCCAGGAACTCTTCGATGGTGAGCTGAATGCCCGCCCTGGGTTTCAATGTAGCCATGATCCATGCCTCCGATTCTCGGCATTATAGCAGCACGCCGGTTCCGCTCGGCGGCCCCAAAGCCCGGCGCCCCACCTTGACGCCCCACTCCTACCTTCCTACAATCCCGATGCAGTGCCGATGGACTCGGCGCCAAGCCCCAAAGGAAAGTCGCCTCCATGCCCCTCCAGACACCCGAAGATGGCCGCCTTCTGCCACCCTACCGGGTACTCGACCTTAGCGGCCCCGAGGCCGTCTTCTGCGGCAAGCTCCTGGCTGACTACGGAGCCGAAGTCATCCGCGTTGAGCCGCCCGGAGGCGATCCCTCGCGTGCCCGCGGTCCCTTCGCCAGCGATGAGGCAGGCCCGGACCAAAGCCTCTATTTCCTCTTCTACAACACCAACAAGCGGTCAATAACCCTGGACCTTGAGTCCGGCGGGGGACGTGAACTGTTTCTTCGCCTCGTCGCTCAGTCCGACGTGGTCATCGAAAGCTTCCCTGTCGGACACATGGAATCCTTGGGGCTCGGCTATGACGCCCTGAAGGCCGTCAACCCCGGTATAGTGATGGCCTCCGTGACTCCATTCGGCCAGACCGGCCCGTGGAAGGACTACAAGTCCAACGACCTCATTGCTCTGGCCGCCAGCGGTTTCATGCAGATCACCGGAGAACCAGACGGTCCGCCCATGCGACAGGGCAACGACCAGTCCCACTTTCCCGGCGCCCAGTTCGCCGCAGCCTCCATCCTCGGCGCGCTCTACTACCGCGACTTCAACGGCGGCGAGGGACAGTACATCGACGTCTCCCTCCAAGAAGCGCTGATCACTTACTACACCGACGCTCACCCTGCCCTGGCCCACATGATGCTGGGCGAGAATGTCACCCGCGTCGGGGCCACCTCCACACTCGTCATCCCTCTAGGCGCATACCCCAGCGCCGACGGCTGGATATCCGCCGGCATCATCACCCCCCGAGAGTGGGATACCCTGTCCGAGTGGATATACGAGGTCACCGGGAACGAAGAGGTGCTCAACCCGGCCTACAAGGGGGGAAACCAGGATCGCGCTCCCTACAACGACATAATCACCGCGCTGGTCATTGACTTCACCACCCGCTACACCAGCGAGTACCTGTTCCACGAGGGCCAGCGGCGCAACCTTGTCTTCATTCCGGTCAACACGGTTTCGGACCTACTCGCCGACCCCCAGCTGGAGGCCAGCAACTTCTGGTTCAGCATTGACCACCCTGCTACAGGCGTCGTTCAGTACCCCCAGGGCGTCTTCGACAGCGAGGAAGTCTCCCCCGCCACCAACGCGGCGCCCACGCTCGGCTGGGACAACGAGGCAATCTACATCGGCGAACTGGGGCTTACACAGGCAGAGCTCAATTCCCTTCGAGATGAGGGGGTCATTTAGGTGAAGGAACCCGGCAAGAAAGCCCTCCAGGGCGTCCGTATCCTCGAGCTCGGGCCGTACGTGGCCCTGCCGTTGACCGGGCGCATTCTCGCCTCCCTCGGTGCAGAGGTCATCAAGGTGGAAACCAACAAGGTCCTCGACGAGATGGCCTTCATCCCCGCCTGGTCGCGGGGTGCTGGCCAGCCCGACTTCCAGCGGGCCAAGAAGCGCGTCTCAATCGACGTTCGCACCCCAGGGGGACTTGAGGTCTTCCAGGAACTGGTGAAGGTCAGCGACGTTTTCATGACCAACTTCCGTCGCAACATCCTCGACCGCTGGGGTATCGACTTCCCCGCCCTGCGGGAACTTCGGCCCGACATAATCCTCATGTGGCAGACCGGCCTTGGTGGCATCGGTCCCTACTACACCTACAAGTCCTACGGCATCCTGGTGCAGCACATGGGCGGCGTCTCACTCATGTCCGGCAACGAGGGAGACCCGCCGTCAGCCATCAACACCTCCTACTCCGACTACCACACCGGCGTCTTCCAGCCTTCGGCCATCATCGGAGCCCTGATGCGTCGCCGGATGACCGGAGAACCTGCCACCATGGAGTCGTCCATCTTCAAGTCCGGCGCCGTAACCGCAGGCCCGGCCATCCTCGACTACCAGGTCAACGGCCGGCTGCCGCAGCGCATCGCCAACCAGGGCACCGAAAGCGCTCCCCACGGCGCCTACCAGTGCGCTGGCGAAGACCGCTGGTGCGCCATCGCCGTGGAAAACGAGGAGCAGTGGGAGGGCTTCCGCCGGGCCATCGGAGACCCTGAATGGTGCGGAGACCCAGACTTCGTCACACCTGCTGGCCGTGTGGCCAACCAGGACCGGCTCGACGCTCTGATCAGAGAATGGACCTCCCAGGTCTCGGCTGATGAGGTGATGGCCCGGTTGCAAGCCGCAGGAGTCCCAGCCAGCATCGTTTCCCAGGGCGACGACCTCTACGCCAGCGAGCACCTGAAGGCCCGCGACTTCTACCGACCCACTCCCTCGTACGTTGCCGAGCGCGGGACGCCTGCCTGGGAGTGGGAACACCGCGACAGCCTCGCTTGGACCAGCCCTGTCAAGCTCTCGGAAACCCCCATGGAGTTCGGCCACTACAGCAACGTCGGCGAGGACAACGACTACGTATTTCGAGAAATCCTTGGACTACCCGACTCCCAGATCGAAGCCCTCATGGAAGACGGGTCCCTCTACTAGAGTTCCCTACGCTTCCGGGAGAATGTTAGCGCGGGTAGGCAACCTACTCGAGACTAAGGACGCAAAAATGGTCGACTACAGCGGCTACCAGGACATCGTTATCGAGAAGAGCGACGGTGTTGCCTTACTGACGATGAACCGCCCCGAGGTGTTCAACGCCACCGGATTCACCCTGCACAACGAGCTGAGCCGCGTCTGGCTCGACCTCGGCCAGGACCCCGAGGTCCGCGTCGCCGTCATCACCGGCGCGGGCAACGCCTTCTCCGCAGGCGGCGATTTCGACATGATCGAGCAGTCCATCGGCAACGCCGAGGTGATCGCGGGCACGATGCAGGAAGCCCGCGACATCGTGCACAACATGATCAACCTGGACAAGCCGGTGATCTCAGCCATCAACGGCGTAGCAGTGGGCGCCGGGCTGGCGGTGGCGCTGCTGGCCGACATCTCGATAGCCTCCGAGCGCGCCCGTTTCACCGACGGCCACGTGCGCCTGGGCGTAGCAGCCGGCGACCACGCCGCTGTGATCTGGCCCCTGCTCATGGGCATGGCCAAGGCCAAGTATTACCTGCTGACCTGCGAGTTTCTGGACGGCGCCGAAGCCGAGCGCCTGGGCCTCGTCAGCCTCTGCGTCCCCCACGACGAGTTGATGGAGCGCAGCATGGCCGTCGCCCGCAAGCTCGCCGACGGCCCCCAGCCTGCCATACGCTACACCAAGCGCTCCCTCAACCAGTGGCTTCGCATGGCCGAGCACACGGCCTTCGACTACTCGCTGGCCCTCGAAATGCTCAACTTCATGGGCCCCGACGTCCGTGAGGGCCTCGACTCAGTCCGCCAGAAGCGCGACCCCAACTTTCCTTCGGCGCGATAGAGGCCCCTGAACTTAAGGAACACGTGGTGAACCTAATCGGATAGATCCCTGTCCAAGGACCATTTGTACTTCAATCCCAAGTAGGCCATTATGAGGCTTCTATGTCTCAGCGGCGTCAACACGTATAGCGTTTAGCTGTTCCATGAAAGAATGAATCATGGTTGCGCTAATCCTGAGATTCCCAACATCAAAGGTCCAAATTTCCGGAAGCAATTCGAGGCGATTGGGGAAATTGGGAGGCACAACCGAATCTTCGTGGATTATCAGGTTCCTTATTTGTCTAATGTCCCCCATTAGGCTGCACCTGATATTATTCAATGGTACAGATAAGACCTGCGACAATCTTCTTCTGTACTTTTCATCCCATAGATGATAAATTAGAACTATTAGAGCTTTTGCGTGTTGGTTCTCAAATTCACCTCCCGGTTTCAGTCCCTCGAGAAATTCGCCTTGCGTCATAGTCGCTAAGGTCGAACTCCCGGGTAACTGCGGGGAATCTGGCAGACCGGTACCGACAGAAATCCTTTTGTCTCTGTGGGCTGGTTTGAATAAATTCTCAAATCGTTTGTATGACTCGTTTCTACCGTTCACTGCTCCATCGAACGCAATATACTGCTTCTGAGATTCAATCCGAAATTCCTCGATAATGTTGATAGCACCTTCTATGGCACTTGCCGGAACATTCGAAGGGTGGCTGATGCTAACTTGGAACGGGCCACCGTGCCAGTACAATTTTGATTGATTTGATTCAGTCATTTGCGCAGTGAACCCCAATTTCCTTTCGCTCGATTGGGCACTTAAGCACTCAACAGTTCCCCCGTAATAGGGGCTATTGAAATTCGAACTCCCCTCGACCCCCCTATGGCCGCGTCATCCACACTGCGAACGCGACGATCCAGACCACCAGCACCAGGTTGATGCGAGCGGCCCACTGCACGAACAGCCGCCCCGGCCCCGTCGGCAGCGGCCCGCCCGACGACCGCGCCGCATCCAGCCGGTCCATCATGCGCGGCCCCAGCCAGAAGTCGTGGACCAGGCTGAGGATGACCACGATGACGAAGATGCCCGTCTTCCGCTGGAGATAGTCGATGAAGTGGGTATCGCCGGTAAAGAAGGTGTCCGGCCTTATCCCCCAGTACTCCCACGCCAGGTAAGCGCCCGACCCAGCCAGCACCACCTTCGCGGCCCATGCGATGGGGACGAACTTCTCCGCGGCCGTCCTCAGGGTTCCGAACCCCACACCGGCGTCCCGCCGCGCCAGCGGCACCATCACCATCGCCAGGAACAGCATCCCTCCCAGCCAGGTCATGGCTGAGATTACATGAATTAGCACCAATACCGGGTACATTTCAGGATACCCCCTTCCTCACTCATCACCGAAAATCCGTAGGGGCGCACAGCCGTGCGCCACCTTCGTTTGAAGCGGCTACCCTTAACTCAGCCAGGGAATGTCTTCCTTCAGGTAGTGCGTCGCCCGGAACACCCGGTTCACCGGCTGGCCCTCCGCGTCAACGTGGAAGTGCGGGTTGATGTATTCCCATACCACCTCGCCTTCCGGCGTAACCTGGAACATACGCCCGAACTGCCCCTCGGTGATCAGCGTGTTGCCGTTGGACAAACGGCGGGCCCCTGAGATGTAGGCGCTGAAGAAGTTGTACGCCGGGTTGTCCACATACTCCCAGACGACCTCGTTGGTTGCCGGGTCCACCTCCACCGCCCTTGAGTACGGCAGCCCGGCACCCCTGCGATGCGAACCGTTGTCGAAGATCAGCACGTTGCCGTCATCCAGCAGGTTGGGGTCGTGCTGTTGCGCCAGTTCCTCGTACCCCAACTCCCACACGATCTTCCCGCTGGCCTTGTCGATGATTCCCACGGTCGAAATGTTGCGGAAGCTGAACATCACCCGGTCTTCGCCAATCGGGGCAACGGTATTTCCGTGGCTCCACTCATCTCGCAGGTCATTCACGGTCAGTACGTGCCGGTCCACATCCAGGTGCTCTGCGGCGCGCCACTCCCAGACGCGATTGCCTTCGGCGTCCACCTCCACCAGCACATCGGCCCACATTCCTTCCGGCGCCGATCCCTCGACGCCGCCCTTGACCCTGGCCGCCAGCGCCGGGTCCATCGGCTCCACGGTCATGTAGAGCGCACCGCCGGACGAGGTACGCCGGTGGTCGTGATGATGGTCGGGGTCGCGGTGCTCCCAGACCACGTTGCCGTGTCGGTCGGCCTCGATCATCACGCCGCCCTTGAACCGCTTCCAGGCGGGAAACCTGTCCCAGGTCTCGTCGACCACCTTGCCCCCGTAGAATACGTTCCCGTTGGGCAGCAGGTAGCCGTAGAGCCCGGGGGCATACGGCATCCGCCACTGGTGGGCGACATTACCCTCCACATCGATCAGGTACAGGTCGCCGCGGCTCGCCATCGGCGTGTACAGCACATAGCCGGGACAGGCTTTCTCGGGGTCATACGCCGTCAGCCCAAGCCGACCGATCCGCCGACGGGTCTGTTGGTCAACTGTTGTCATTTCTTCACCTTGATGAAATCATTCTCTCTCGGAAGGAGAGGGTCAGGGTGAGGGCGTCCTCCTAGGTTCCCTCTCGCTCAGGGGGAGTGTCAAGATGGGGGTTTCATTCTACCTACTGTGCCACGTACCCTCCGTCTACCGCCATATTGTGGCCGGTAACGAAGCTTGCCGCCGGGGACGACAGCCATACGACCGCCTCCGCAATCTCCTGCGGCTCTCCCAGCCGTCCCACCGGGTGCCGCGACACGATTGTCTCCTCCATATTCTCGTAGTTGTCGAACAGCGGGCGCACCAGCGGCGTGTTGATGTATCCCGGACACACCGAATTCACACGGATTCCGTCCTGCGCGTACTCCAGCGCCGCCGCCTTGGTCAGCCCCACCACGCCGTGCTTGGCCGCCATGTAGGCCACCGATCCCGGCGTGGCGATCAGCCCCATGATCGAGGCTGTGTTCACGATAGCCCCGCTGCCCTGCTCCAGCATCTGCGGGATCTCCGCCTTCATCGACAGCCACACGCCCTTCAGGTTGATGCGTATCACGCGGTCGAAGTCTTCTTCCTCGTAGTCCGCCGACCGCCGCCGCTCCCGCCCGCCGGAAATGCCGGCGTTGTTGAACGCGCAGTCCAGGCTCCCGAAGGCCCTCACCGCCTCGTCCACCATCAGTTGTGCCCCAGCGGCATCGGACACATCGGCGTGTACCAGAACCGCCTGCCCGCCGCCTTCCATGATCATTTGCACCGTCTCCTCGCCGCCCTCCACGTTCAGGTCCGCAACCACCACCCGCGCCCCTTCACGCGCGTACGCCAGCGAGGTCGCCCGCCCGATACCTGAACCTCCGCCGGTAACCAGGGCAGTCTTCCCGTCAAGCTGTCCGGCCATGCTGCTACTCCTGTTCCATGAATTTGCCGCAGATTATACCTGCCCGTCGTATACGCGCCAGTCTGCCAAGCCCGATTTGCAGGGGCATTCGGTTCTTCTCGGAAGTCCTTCCAGTCCGTTCATGGTCAGCTTGTCGAACTACGAACGGACGGCCCTTCGACAAGCTCAGGATGAACGGACAAGCAAGCCCCACGCAGACTATCGAATGGCCCCACCTCAATTTGGCACAAGGATTTGGCGCGCGGAGTTGGTGGTAAAATGAACGCCACCAAACCCGCGCCTGACGGGGCCTGAGTTCGAGGTGAGAGAATGTCGGATCCTGCCCCCAACATGACCGACTACGAGCACGCCTACGCCAACGACCGGCTGGAAGTCCCCGAGTTCTTCAACTTCGGCTTCGATGTCGTCGACAGATGGGCCGAGGACCGCACCAAGCTCGCCCTCCTCTCCGTCGACCCAACCGGCGAGAAGGCCACCCACCATACGTACTGGGACCTGAAGACCCTGACCAACCGATTCGCAAGTTCTCTGCGCGATCTCGGCATCAGGAAGGGCGACCGCGTCTTCATCATGCTGCCACGCATACCTGAGTGGTACGTGGCCATGGTCGGCCTGTTCAAGCTGGGCGCACTTCCCATGCCGGCCACCACTCTGCTGACCCCCGGCGACATCGAGTACCGCATCAACCGCGCCGGGGCCGTCATGGCCATCACCGACGGCGAAAACGCCTCCAAAGTCGAGCAGGTCGCCGGCGGCTGCGATTCCCTGAAGTATCTCCTCGCCACAGGCGAGGACCGGCGCGGCTGGCTCTCCTACGAGCGCATGGTCGCCGAAGGCTCCGCTACCCTGGAGGATGTAGATCCCACCCGAAGCGACGACCCGCTGCTGATCTACTTCACCTCGGGCACCGTCGGCTATCCCAAGATGGTGCTGCACACCCAGGCCTCCTGCGCCATCGGCCACACCCTCACCGCCAGGTATTGGCATGACCTGAAGCCCACCGACCTGCACTGGACCCTCTCCGACACCGGCTGGGCCAAGGCCGCCTACGGCAAGCTGTTCGGCCAGTGGGCCCTGGGCGCTACCGTGATGCAACACGACGCCCGCGGCCGCTTCGACGCACCCATGACCCTCCGAATGCTGGAGCTCTACGGCGTCACCTCCTTCTGCGCTCCGCCCACCGCCTTCCGCATGATGGTGCTGGAGGACCTGAAGCAGTACGATCTCAGCGGGCTCCGGCACTGTACCGGCGCCGGGGAGCCTCTGAACCCCGAGGTCATGAAGCAGTGGGAGGACGGCACCGGCCTCACTATCTACGACGGCTACGGCCAGACCGAGACCGTGCTCCTGGTCGGGAACTACCGCTGTATGCCGGTGCGGCCCGGCTCCATGGGCAAGCCCATGCCCAGCTTCACCATTGGCATCGTAGACGATGACGGCAACGAGGTACCCGTCGGAGAGGAGGGGCAGATCGCGGTCAAGGTCAAGCCGGAGCGCCCCGTCGGTCTCTTCCAGGAGTACTGGCGCGACGACGAGGGCATGGAGCGCTCCTTCGTCGGCGACTGGTACCTCACCGGGGACAAGGCGTACAAGGACGAGGACGGCTACCATTGGTTCGTGGGCCGCGCCGACGACGTGATCATCTCCGCCGGGTACCGCATCGGCCCCTTCGAGGTCGAAAGCGCTCTCATCGAGCACCCCGCTGTCGCCGAATCCGCCGTCGTGGCCAGCCCCGATCCCGTCCGCGGCGAGATCGTCAAGGCCTTCGTCATACTGGCCCCGGACTACGTGCCCTCCGACGAGCTGGTCCTCAGCATACAGGACCACGTGCGCACCACCACCGCGCCCTACAAGTACCCCCGCTCCGTCGAGTTCGTAGCCGAGCTCCCCAAGACCGTCAGCGGCAAGATCCGCCGCGTCGAGCTCCGCGAAATGGAACTGGAACGCTCCCGCTCATCCTGACGATACCCTTGCGAAGAAACAAAAGCCCCTTCCCTCAACCGTCTATCCCCTCCCCCTGAGGGGGAGGGCTAGGGTGGGGTGAAGCCCCAGCACAAAAGACCTGCAAGTCAGCCCAACATACACGATCCCCCAATTCCCTCTCCTTCTGGGTGAGGGCGTACCCCCCAATCCTCCAACCCGTCAATCCAGTCCCGACAGGAGGCTCCAGCGATGGACAGTTTCAGCGACCAGCTACGCGCCGAGGCCGAACCCATCTGGCGCGCCATCTTTGCTCACCCCTACCTGCGCCAGATCAAGGACGGCACTCTCCCACTGGAGACCTTCCAGTACTATCTGGGCCAGGACTATCTCTACCTTGAGGGCTTCGCGCGGTGCGTCGCCATCGCTCTCGCCAAGTCCCCAACCGCCGGCATCATGGAGGAGATGGCGAAGCGCGTGATGACTCCCATCGAGCGACCGCTGCACGGCAAGCTCCTCGAAGCCTCCGGGCTCACCCTCGACGATGTGCAAAACGCAGTCCCGTCGCCCACCAACGCCGGATACGTGAACCACATGCTCGCCGTCGCCAACCGAGAGGGGCTGGGCCCCACGGCCGCGGCAATGCTCCCCTGCCCGTGGACCTACCACCTGCTGCGCGAGGAGCTGGGACAGTCGGAGCATCCGCTGTACGGCCAGTGGACCAGCTTCTACGTCTCCGGCCTGCTCGAGGACAGCGTCAACGCCTGGCGCAGCTTCGTCGACCGCCAGGCCGAGCACGCCTCTCCCGAGGAACTGGAGTCCATGCGCCAGGCCTTCCTGACCAGCAGCCGCTACGAGTGGATGTTCTGGGACGCCGCCCTCCGCCGCGAGGAATGGCCCGTCTGATTCACCTCTGAATGCCGACGCAGGAACGCCCTCCCCCTGAGGGGGAGGGCTGGGGTGGGGGTGAAATTCTCCAACTAAGGGCCCGACAACCCCACCTCCCAATCCCCTCTCCCTCCGGGAGAAGGTTAGAGTGGGGGCGTACCCCAATCTCTAAAAGCAACCAACCAATACGAGAAAAGGAGCGCCACCATGCCCAAAGCACCCATCAACGGCATCGAACTCTACTACGAGTCCCACGGCTCAGGCCCCGCCATCGTCTTCGCCCACGGGCGCGGCGGCAACCACATGAGCTGGTGGCAGCAGGTCGCCCGCTTCTCTGGCGAGTTCCGCTGCATCACCTTCGACCACCGCGGCTGGGGCCAGTCTGAAGCCCCCTACGGCTCGCCCCTGCGCGAGAACTTCGCCGCCGACATCATCGCCCTCGTGGACTACCTGGAGATCGAGGAGACCTTCCTCGTCGCCCAGTCGATGGGCGGATTCAGCTGCCTCGAGTTCGCCCTGGCCCGCCCGGAGCAGACCCTGGGCCTCGTCCTCGGCGACACCACCGGCGGCGTCGTGTCCTCCGGCCTGCTGGCCGAGCTGACCAAGACCAACCCGCCCGACGGCGTAGCCCGCTCCCTGGCCGCCGACTTCATCAGCGGACAACCCGCCCTCACCTTCCTGTACCAGCAGATACAGGGCCTCAACCCCCCGCGCGGCGAGGATGGCGTGATCTCCGGCTTCCGCCGCGAGGACGGGCGCCAGGAGTCCGACTTCTTCGGCTGGCAGACGCCGACCCTGCTGATCGTGGGCGACGAGGACGCCATCTTCCCGCCCGCCGTCATCAGCGAGGCCCAGAAGATCATTCCCGGCTCTCGCATGGAGGTCGTCGCCGGCGCCGCTCACTCCACCCACTACGAGAAGGCCGAGGAGTTCAACGCCCACCTGTCCGCCTTTTTCGCCACCGTGCTGTCCGAGCAACCCGCTGCGACGGCGGCGGACTAGGGCGTGTTTGCAAACCATAAACAGTACCAGCAAGAATCTGCTAAATCCCCTCTCCCTTTAGGGAGAGGGGCAGGGCGAGGACGCATCCCAAGCAGAGTCCCTCGATTCTTTGTCTGAACTGTGATTCATGTGATTGATGAACGAGCATGATTTCCAAATCAAGGCAATCCCGAAATCAAAAAATCACAGTTCAGACAACTTCGCAAGAACCGAAAGACCCTGCACAAGCCGATACCCGCGTTGACGCCCTTAGTCGGCCGGTGGTAAATTGTCGGGTGAATCAAACTCGCAAGAAGTTCCGGCGGGAGCTTGGGTAAGCCAGGCTGAGAGGGCGGCTCAACGATTGCGGAGCAATGGCAGCTCCCGGATCGCCGCCGACCGTCCGTACCTGATCCGGGTAATGCCGGCGCAGGGACAGGATGCAGGGCCCGGTATATCCCAGCGGCCGCCCGGAGTCTTCCCGGCGGCTCTTTGTTTCCGTTCCGCCGGACCTTTAGGAGCAGGGTCGACATGTCGGACGAACTGATCATTGGCGGCAAGAAGTTCAACTCGCGGCTCATCGTCGGCACCGGCCGCTACCGCACCATGGAGGAGATGGTCGCCGCCGTCGAGTCCTCCGGCACCGAGATGATCACGGTGGCCATCCGCCGCCTGGACCTGGACGACCCCACCGCCAAGACGCTGCTGGACTACATCGACTGGGGCAAGTACCAGATGCTGCCCAACACCGCTGGCTGCGCCACCGTCGAGGAGGCCATGTTCGTCGCCCGTCTTGGGCGCGAGGTCGGCCAGACCAATTTCGTCAAGCTCGAGGTCATCCCCGACCACAAATACCTCTTCCCCGACGGCGCCGCCACCCTCGAGGCCGCCCGCCGCCTCGTCGAAGAGGGCTTCATCGTCCTGCCATACATCCACGCCGATCCCGTCCTCGCCAAGAACCTGGAGGATGTGGGCTGCGCCACCGTGATGCCCCTCGGCTCGGCCATTGGCTCCGGTCAGGGCATCCACACTCGCGAGGAAGTCCGCATCATCATCGAGCAGGCCAACGTGCCGGTGGTGGTCGACGCCGGCCTCGCCGTCCCGTCCGATGCCTCCCAGGCCCTTGAGATGGGGGCCGACGCCGTGCTGGTCAACACTGCAATCGCCCAAGCCAACGACCCAGCCATGATGGGCGAGGCATTCAAGGCAGGCGTCGAGGCGGGCCGCAAGGCCTTCCTGGCGGGGCGCATCGGCATCCGCCAGTACGCCGCCGCCAGCAGCCCCACCACCGACGTTCCCCAGCCCGCGGGCGCTACGGCCTGACCTGGCGCCAAGGCTGCCGGAAGACCCACGGACATGGCGGCTGAGCTGAACCTGCCCTGCCTCTGCCTCGTGGCCGACTGCTCCGTGGTCGACCCCGACGACCTGCCCGCTCGCGTGGCCGCAGCGGTCGACGGAGGCGTCACGCTCGTCCAGCTACGCGCCAAGGAGATGCCCGGCGGCCGGCTCTTGACCCTCGCTAATGAACTGATGCAGGCTATCGGCGGACGAGCCGTCCTTCTCGTCAACGAGCGGGTAGACGTGGCCGCCGCCGCCCGCGCCGGTGGCGTACAATTGGGAGAGGAAGCCCTGCCGGTGTCCACGGCCACTGCCCTGCTCCCGCCCGGCTCGCTGGTTGGCCGTTCCGTACACTCCATTGAGGGTGCGGGAAGCGCGGTTGACAACGGAGCCGACTTCCTGGTGGTGGGCACCATGTTCGCAACGGCATCCCACCCGGGCGCCGAGCCTGCGGGTCCGGCCCTGCTACGCGAGATTGCGGGCAGGTGCGACCTGCCGCTCATCGGCATAGGCGGCATCACTCCCGGCAACGTCGCCGAAGTGATGGAGGCCGGGGCCTCGGGGGTAGCCGTCATCCGCAGCGTCCTCGCCGCCGCCGACCCCCGTGCCGCTGCCTATGAGCTGGCCGCCGCCATGCGCAACGCCTGGAACAGTCACGGCGGGCCAGCGGAGGTTTCGCCCAATCCCGGCATCGCCCGCTCATCCTGACCGGAGGCCGTATTCGCGATGATCAACCTGATGGTGAACGGCAAGCCCCGCCCCATCGACGAGGCCCAGGACCTGGAGTCCTACCTCGTCTCCTTCGGCCTTGACCTGAAGCACGTTGCCGTCGGGTACAATGGCGACGTGCTCAAGCGCGAGCAGTACCCCGAAGTGACCCTGCACGACGGAGACATCCTGGAGATCGTGCGCCCCGTCGGCGGCGGCTGAAGTCGTGTCTGCCCGTACAATACCGCCAATCCCGGCGCCTTCCCGAAATGCCTGACCGGCCCGTTACGAGCAGATGACTCAGCCGTCCCATCTCACGCTCGACGACCTGGACCCGGTTCTGAAGCAGGTCCTTGGCGAACACCGCGAGAAGACCCTGGCCTGGATGCGCACCGAGCCGGGTGCGTGGGGCTACCTGGCCGGCCAGGCCGTAGCCGCCACTCGCCGCCGCATGGGACGCCAGCTCACCGACCCGGAGCGCCGCATGGTCTGGAGCCGCCTCTGGTGGTGGCTGGAACAATTGAAGCTCCGGCTTATGGATTCTCCGTAAGGCGTACCCTCCTCCCTTTCTGCGCATTCACCTGCCTTTCATGTTGGCAGGATTTCCTCATCACGCCTTTTTCATGACGGATGCCATTTACCGCACCGCCGGAGTGCGGTTACACTCATTAGTTGGAAAACGTAATCCAAGGCCACTCTGCTATGTCCGCTGATGGACTCTTCTTCCCTGCGACTGGAAGGCATTTGAGATCGGAGTATTCATGGACGACCAGATTGTCCGCGCCACTGGCATCCACAAGACATACGACACCGGGAAGGTGCAGGTAAACGCCCTTCGCGGCGTCGACCTGACGGTGGGACGGGGCGAGATGGTTGCCATCATGGGCCCGAGCGGCTGTGGCAAGACCACCATGCTCAACTGCCTGTCAGGTCTCGACGACATCGACGCCGGGCAGGTGGTGATCGACGGCGTGCTTCTGCACGACCTGCCCGACGATGAACGCAGCGACTACCGCGCCAGGAGCATGGGCTTCGTTTTCCAGCTCTACAACCTTCTCCCGGTGCTTACCTCTGTTGAGAATGTAGAGATGCCGCTGCTTCTGTCGGGAGTGAGCGCCACCGAGGCTCGCAGGCGGTCGATGGATATGCTGGACCGAGTCGGCCTGGCCGAGCGCGCCAGCCACCTGCCCAGCGAGCTGTCCGGCGGGCAGCGCCAGCGCGTCACCATCGCCAGGGCACTCGTCAACCAGCCGTCCATCATCTGGGCCGACGAGCCCACCGGCGACCTCGACAGCGAGACCACGGGCGAGATCATGGACCTCATCGTTGAGCTCAACAGGGCCAACCAGCAGAGCTTCATCCTCGTCACTCACTCCGAAGAAGTGGGCGGTTTGGCCCATCGGGTCGTCCGCATGAGGGACGGCTCCATTGTCGACGACGGCTTCGGCAACGGCATCTAGACCTTCGGCAGACACCCGGCAGCGACCTGCTCCATTTGGAGAACGGTTGCGTTCGCACTTGAATAGGCGGCAGGACAGGACAGATGGAAGACCTCTTCGGCGTAAAGATGGACCACATCATGCTCGTCCTGCTGGTGATTTTCCTTCCCTCCCTCGCCGTCATCGGCTTCATGGCGCTGCGCAATAGGGTCATGCTGAAGATGGCCCTGCGAAACATCCCCCGACGCAAAGCCCAGACGGGTCTGATAGTAGCTGGGATCATGATCTCGACGCTGATCATGGCCGCGTCGTTCGGCACAGGAGACACACTCACCTTCTCCATCCGGAAGGCCGTGGTCGACGGTCTGGGCACCATCGACGAGTTTGTTCTGTCCGCCCGGGCTGGCGAGAACGACCAGTTCGGAGGCGCAGCTTACGTGCCTATAGACCGCTTCACCGAGTTGCAGGCGGAACTGGCGGACGTCGATTCCATCGACGGACTCGCCGCCGGCCTGGCGGAGATTGCGCCCACCGTCAACGAGCGGACCTCACGCAGCGAAGGCCGAATGCAAATCGCCGGGGTGAACCCGGACACTCTCGACGGGTTCGGCCGCTTCCAACTCGAAGACGGCAGCGACGTGCGCGTCGAAGACCTGACGCTGAACGAGGTGTTCATCAACTCCGCAGCTGCCGAGGACCTTGAGGCGATACCCGGAGACACGCTTATCGTTTACGTTTACGGCGAGCCGGTCTCCCTGTCGGTCAGAGGCGTCGTAACCGGCGGCGGCCCGGTCGGCGCGGAGCCTACCCTCCTGCTGCACTTGACCCGGGCCCAGCAGATGTTCGGGCGCGAAGGCCACGTCAACTCCATCGTGGTCTCCAACCGGGGCGACGAGTACAGCGGGGCAGACTACAGCGAAGAGGTCGTCAAGACCCTGCGCGTGCTCTTCACCGACCGGGAGGCAGCCCTCCAGCTCAAGGACGCGCTTACGCGCCCCGAAGTCCTGGAGCAACTCAGGCTCAGGGCAGAGCAGCCCTTGATATCCGAGGCTCTGAAGGAGGACCTGGTCCTCCTCAGCGACGAACTGTCGAAAGACGGCCTCAGCGATGAGCTCGTTTCCCTGTTCTCGGACGAGGATGTCCGGCGCGAGTTCCTGGACGCAGTTGGCGAGACCGGCGATGAGGAACTGATCAGGGAAGTCAACACCCTGGTGTTCACGCTGGCCGAGTTCCTGGTAATCGACATAAAGCGCAGCTTGCTGGAAACCGCGGAGCAGGTCGGCAGTCTGGTTACCAGCTTCTTTATCCTGTTCGGCCTCTTTTCAATCCTAGTCGGTATCCTGCTGATCTTCCTCATCTTCGTGATGCTGGCCGCGGCGCGGCGCTCTGAGCTGGGAATGGCCAGGGCAGTCGGCGCGAGACGCTGGCACCTGGTCCAGATGTTTGTCTTCGAAGGAACGGCATACTCTCTGGTTTCAGGCGTGGTCGGGGTGGGATTGGGCCTGCTGGCGAGCGCGCTCATCGTCGGGATCATCAACCAGATCTTCGCTGGCGACGGCAGCGGCGCAGACGACTTCCAGCTCACGCGGCATTTCGAGCTCAGGAGCGCCATAGTCGCATACTGCCTCGGCATGGTCATCACCTTCATCACCGTGGGCATATCCGCCTACCGCGTCAGCCGGATGAACATTGTAGCCGCAATTCGCGACCTTCCCACGCCCCAGGAAACCAACGCGGCCGGTGCGTTGCAGCTGCTTGCCCGGCTTGTGATTTCAGGCCTTTTGCTGCTTCCCTTCCAGATGCTTTACTCCAGCGCCCGTGCATTCATCGCCGGTCGAATCCTTCGCGGCATCGTGCTGCTGGTCCTGGCGCCCCTGTCGGTATTCGTAGCTCCCTTCGTGTTCGTTTACACGCTGTTCCAGCTCCTGCTGAGCCCCTACCGGCAAGGCTGGATGGTAATCATCCGCGTTGCCCTGTCCGCCATCGTCGTGGCAACCGGGGTCCTGCTGGCATGGCTGGGCACCCAGACCGATTCCGCCCTTTGGGCCAGGCTGGGTGTCACATTCGCCATAGTGGGCCTGGGCCTCTGGATCCGCTCGGTAATGAACGTAAACCAGTTCAGGCCCGAGCGTTCGGACCGGGTGGCCTACACCTTCATCGGCGTGGTGGTGCTGATCTACTGGTTCATACCTTTCAGCTCGCTGGAAGCGGTCTTCGGGGAACTTAACGGCGGCATAGAGATGTTCTTCATTTCCGGGGTCACGATGGTTGCCGCTGCCGTTTGTACCGTGATGTTCAACGCCGATCTGCTTCTCAAATTCCTGACCACCGTGACTTCCCGCATCGGCAGTTTGCGACCGGTGCTGGTAACTGCCGTCGCCTACCCCATGAGCGCGCGGTTCCGCACCGGCCTGACCCTGGCGATGTTCGCACTGGTCATCTTCACCATGATCGTGATGTCCATACTGACCGAGGCTTTCGGCACAACATCGGCCGACGATGCCTCGATCGTCGGTGGCTGGGACATTTCAGCGAGAGTGAACCCAAACACCCCTATTTCCGACTTCCGGAGGGCTGTTGAGGAAAGCCCCGAACTGAACGCCGCCGACTTTGACTCCATCGGCAGCTACACCTTCATCCCGGTGCAGGCGCGGCAGCGGGGAGCGGAAGAGCAGCGATGGCGCTCATACTCCGTGCGAGCTGTGGACGACGAATACCTTGTCGGCTCGGAGACGCAGTTCCACCTGATCGCCGAGGGCTACGGCACGACCGCTGAAGAGGTGTGGGCCGCTCTCCGGGAGGACTCGACCCTGGTGGTCGTCGACTCCATCGTAGTCCCCACGCAGAGCGGCTTCCGCGGCGCCGAAAACCTCCCCGAGTTTGAACTGGAAGGCATCTTCTACGAAGACGAGTCCATGCAACCCATACCCATTGAAGTGCGCGAGGCTGCAACCGGGGCAACGATCGACCTCACCGTGATCGCCGTACTGGACGAGACCGCAGACGCCTTCGGCGCCCTGGGAGGCGGCATGATAGCCTCCCGACGGCAATTGGACGAAGTATCGCCGTACCCGATCCCGGTCACCAACTACCGGTTCAAGGTTGCCGAAGGGGCTGACGCCGCGGCAATCTCTCGAAACCTGGAGATCGCATTCCAGCGCAACGGAATGGAGAGCGATGTGCTGGCGGACCTTGTTGCGGACACGGTATCGGCCAACCAGTCCTTCAATTACCTGCTGACGGGATTCATGGGCCTGGGTCTGATGGTCGGCGTCGCTGCTCTCGGCGTGGTCAGTCTCAGGGCGGTCGTGGAACGCCGCCAGCAAATCGGAGTGCTGCGAGCCATCGGCTACAAGCGCAACATGGTCCAGTTCAGCTTCCTGCTGGAGTCATCCTTCGTAGTGTTGCTGGGGGTGGCCATCGGGGTCGGCCTGGGCACAGCCATCTCCTACCTGATTGTTCGCGAAATACGCGAGGATGTGGAAACGATCCGGTTTGCCATCCCCTGGCTACAGATAGTGATCATCGTCGGAGCGGCCTACCTGTTCTCACTTGCCACCACGTTCCTCCCGGCGAGGCAGGCCAGCAGCATCTACCCCGCCGAGGCCCTGCGGTACGAGTAAGGCCGTCTTTGAAGGCGAGTGCACCACTTGCCAGTGCCAACCGGCAGGGTTAGAGTAATGGCGATTTTGGCACACTCGAGACTGAAAGGAGGCTACATGGCTAACGACCCCATCAATCTCTACGACTACGAGGCAAGGGCCAAGCTGGTCCTGCCCCACAACAACTGGGAGTTCATCGAGGCCGGCGCGATGGACGAGTTCACGACTCGGCGCAACCGCTCGGCCTTCGAGGACCTGAAGTTGCGGCCCCGCTTCATGCGCGATGTCAGCGAGCGCAACCTGTCCACCACCGTTCTCGGGCAGGAAATCAGTATGCCCGTCATGGTGGCACCGGCAGGAAGTCACATGCTGGCCCATCCTGAAGGCGAGGTAGCCACGGCGCGGGGCGCGGGCAAGTCCGACACCCTGATGATGCTCAGCACCTCCTCCAACAACAGCATGGAAGAGGTTGCGGATGCGGCCTCCGGCCCCCTGTGGTTCCAGCTTTACCACCGCGGCTGGCATTTCACGGAGATGCTGGTGCGCCGGGCCGAAGAGGCCGGCTTCAAGGCTATCGTGCTGACGGTTGACACCCCTCTTCCCAGCCCCAAGGAGCGGGACCTGCGGAACCGCTACCAGCGGGAAAATGACCTGGGCAACTTCCGGGGCATGGATGCCGACCGCAGGGCCATCAGCGGCACTGACGAGACCCCCGGCTGGGATGTGTCCAACGCTCCCTCCATAACCTGGCGGGAAGTGGAAAGGCTGCGGGGGCTGACCTCCCTACCGCTGGTGCTGAAGGGAATTCGCACCGCCGAAGACGCCCACGAGGCTGTCGAGAACGGCGTCGAAGGCATACTGGTCTCCACCCACGGCGGAAGGCAGCTGGATATGACGATGGGAGCCATCGAGATGGTCCCGGAGATCGTCGAGGCCTCCCGTGGACAGGCCGAGGTATACGTGGACTCAGGTGTGCGGCGCGGCAGCGACGTCATCAAAGCGCTGGCACTGGGAGCAAAGGCGGTGGCCATCGGGCGGCCGCTGTTCTGGGGCCTGGCGGTTGACGGCTCCGAGGGTGTACACGGCGTCCTGGAGCTGTTGCGGGAGGAAGTGTCCCGCGCTCTCGGCTACTGCGGGCAGACCGACGTAAACGACCTGGAATCGGGCGTCATCCAGATCCCCGCCGGCTGGGGCGCCTTCGGCGGCACCACCGCGCCGTAAGTATCGGCGACGGCGTTGGACCGAGGCGGAAGTAGACGAGAGGCGGGAAATTTCCCGCCTCTCGTTCTTTGCTATTGATCAGAGTCCCTTGCTCAGGAGGTCTGATCCTAGAAGGAGTTCAGCTGCCCCGCTTCTTCCCCGTCTTCTCCTCGAAAAGCTGCCAGGTGCGCTCGTTGAAGGGGTAGTACTTGCCGGGGCTGCACTGCTCTACTTCGAGCTGTGCCTTGATTACTGCCTCCACTTCCTCTCGTTCATGGGCAATGCGGATCACTTCGTCTACCGCTGACGCAGGGACCACAACCGCTCCGTCGTCGTCGCCCACGATGGCATCGCCCGGACGAACGAGCACGCCGCCGCACTGCACGGCGTCGTTGACCTGCCAGGGCCAGAACTCGGCGGGGCCCTGCTTGGCGGTGGTGTTGGCTGCGTAGACCGGGAAGCCGTACTCCTTCAGGGCGTTGCTGTCGCGGACGGCGCCATCGGTCACGAGGCCGCCTACCCGGCGTTGCATCAGCCGCATGAACTTGATGTCGCCGCCGATGGAGCTGTACTCCCAGCCCATCGCGTCGATTACCAGCACGCTCTCAGGGCCGCATAGCTCGAAGGCGACGTACTCGGCCGAGTCGGCGCCCTTGGGCTTGTCGGCGGCCAGGTCCGGCCGGTGGGGCACGAAGCGAAGGGTGACCGCGCGTCCAGCCATGTGCTGACCCGGCTGGAGCGGCTTGGCGCCGTGAATGAAGCTCATCGGCCAGCCCATCACCCACAGACCATCGATCAGGGTCTGCGTCGGGATCCGGCGAAGGGCCTCCAGCGTTTCGGCGGTGATGGCTGGTGTGGTGGTCATAACGTTGCTCCTGTATCTACTGAGATGGGCCGCAGATTTCTCCCCCACCCTGGCCCTCCCCCACTGGGGGAGGGAATGGCTTCTGTGAGGGGAGGCAATTCTACTGCCCCGGGGCGCAGGCGCGAATGACGGCCATGGCCCTTTCCTTCGCATTGGGACCGGATGCGCGTGGCGAGATAATGGGCATCCTGATTCCTGCCTCACGGTACTTGCCAAGCCGCTCCTTGCACTCCTCGGGAGAACCCGCCAGCGCCACCGTGTCGACGAGGCCCGCAGGCGCGAGATTCAGCGCGTCCTCCACTCGGCCCTCTCTCCACGCCTGGGCCACGGCCTGCACCTCCTCGGCGAACCCGGCCTCCTCCACCAGGCGACGGTAACGGGGGAAGCGCCAGACGTACGAGGCGACGTACCGGCGCAGCTCGTCCCGGGCCGCCTCACGGTCGTCCGATACGGCGCAGGCTATGAGAGTCGTGACATCCACGTCCTCCGGGTCCCTGCCAGCCCGCTTCGCTCCCTCGGAAATGTGGTGGACGGCAGTGCGGGCGTGGTCGAGGGTGCACCAAGTCAGGATCACGCCGTCGGAGACTTCCCCGCAGATCTCCAGCATCCGGGGGCGAACGGCGGCGTAGTAAATGGGCATCTGCCTGCGCACCGGCTCGAACCACAGATCGAAGCGTTCGATGTTGTAGACCTCGCCCCGGTACTTGATGTCGCTGTCGCGCAGGATGCCCCGGACGATGTCGGTACACTCGCGCATCCGCTCGATGGGACGGATGAACTCCAGGCCGTGTTCCGGCTCAACCTGCACCTTGTGGCTGCTGCCGAGGCCCAGGATGAAGCGGCCGTTTGAGAAGTGGTCGACCGTGGCGGCTGCCATCGCAATTGTCGGCGCGGTGCGGACGAACACGCTGGTGATGCTGGTGCCCAGTTTGATCCGGTTCGTGGCCACCGCGCAGGCGGTCAGGATGGCGAACTGGTCGCCGCCGTGGCCCTCGGCCACCCAGGCCGACTCATAGCCAAGCTCCTCGGCAAGCTTGACGCACTCAACGATGTCCGGCGGCGACATCCCGCCGGAAAAGCCAACTCCGATTCTTTCCATGACGCTTTCTCCCTTGGTATCCCGGAATTGCGGCTGTCGGAACCCCTGCCCAGCCGCATTCAAATGGAACTTTATCCGTTGGCGGGAATGTACTCCGAAGGACTATGATATGCAAACCTGAGACCAATTTCTGTCGCCGGATTCGTAGCTGCCGGTCTCCCGGCATTAGCCGCCGCCAAGGGAATGATATGACCAGTTATCCCGGATTTCGCTGGGTGTTGATATGCCTCTACTTGATGTCAAACGTGTCGGCGCAAATGGTGATCAACACTTTGGGAATCCTGCTGCCGGCTATCACCGCCGACTTGAACCTGTCTCCCTCAGAGCAGGGACTCCTGGGCTCCGCGCCGTTCTGGAGCACCATTGCCCTGGCCATCCCCATAGCCTGGGCCGGTTCTCGCTTGTCGCCCAAGTGGCTTACTGCCGCGACCCTGGCGGGGTGCGCCCTCTGCCTGTTCCTGCAGGGATGGTCGCCGGTGTTCGCCTTCCTGCTGCTGGGACGCCTGCTGTTCGGCATATTCACCATCGCCCAGCAGCCGGCGCGGGCCATACTTACGCGCCAGTGGTTCCCACCCCGCGAGGTGGTGATGGTAAACGGCCTATCCAACGTGTTCTTCGGCCTGGTGGTGGGGGGCGGGCTGGCCCTGTCGCCGGTGATTCTGATTCTGCTGGGGGATGATTGGCGGGGGACTCTACGGATTTTCGGGTTTTACTATGTGGGACTGCTGGTCATCTGGACGCTCATGGGCCGGGACCGGGTGACCGAGGAATTCACCAGCGGCGCTTCCCAGCCCTTACTGCCGCTGGTGCGCACGGCCTTGGGATACCGCGACCTGTGGATCTGCGGAGCCGGCTTCGCTGGCGCCACGATGGCATTTTCGGCCTACATAGCCTTCTACCCTACACTCATGCTCGAGGAGTACGGCCTTTCTCTGCGAGTGAGCGGACTGGCGCTGGCGTTGGACGTGGTGCTGGGCGGCGTCGGCGGGCTGGCCATCGGATACTACGCCGCTGCCTGGCGGAAGGAGGGGCTTTTCCTCCAGGTCCTGGGGATTGTCATGGTCGGCTCCTTCCTGGGAATGATCCTGACCGGATCAGTGGTGATGATCTATACCATGGCCATTATCAATGGCGTGGCCTGGACCTTCTTCCCGATCCTGATCACAGTGCCGTTCAATCTTCGGAGCATACAGCCGCGGCAACTGGCGGTCGCCTTCTCCTTCGTAATGATGCTCATCTCGACGGGCCAGGCCCTGGGCCCACTGTTCATAGGATTCCTTGAGGAAGCTATAGGAGACCTGAAGCTGACCATGTTCATCGCCAGTTTCACCCCCATGTCCCTGGTCATTGCAGGGATGACCCTGCGGTTCGGGAGTCATCCCGAACCGGCGACTGCCGCGGGTGACTGAGCTGGACAGCATCCTGCCCACCAACAGTGCGCCATTATGATCCGGTCCGGACCGGCTATCCTTCAACAGACCGAGGAGGAACAAGATGATAGTTCGAAGGCCAACTCCCGAGGACCTGCGCCGACTGGCGGAAGCCAACCACTTTGAGATCGCCGACGAAGAAATGGAGGCGTTCGAGGCGATGATCCCGGGCCTGTTCGAGTCCTACGACCGCCTTTCGCAGCTTCCCGATGTGCGTCCGCCGCTGCGATACCCCAGCCGCGACGCCGGTTGCCGGCCGAGCCCGGAAGAAGACCCGTACAACGCCATCCTGCGCCGCTGCACCCTGAAGGGAGCGACGGGAGGCAAGCTGGCCGGCAAGCGCATCGGCCTCAAGAACAATATCTGTGTTGCCGGGATGCCCATGACCTGCGCGTCGAAGGTTCTGGAGGACTACATTCCCGACAGCGACGCAACAATAGTCACCCGAATCCTGGACGAAGGCGGTGAGATCAACGCCATCCTGAACCTGGACAATTTCGCCTTCTCCGGCGCCGGGGATACCAGCGCTTTCGGGCCGACCCTGAATCCCCACAACACCGGACACCTGGCCGGCGGGTCTTCCGGCGGGTCGGCGGCGGCTCTGTACTATGACGACATCGACATAACAATCGGCGGCGACCAGGGGGGTTCCATCCGCATTCCGGCATCCTTCTGTGGAGTCGTGGGCCACAAGCCCACCCACGGTCTCGTGCCATACACCGGCATCGTGGGGATCGACAACACCTTCGACCACGCAGGACCCATGGCTCGGTCGGTCCATGACGCGGCACTCATGCTGGAGGTGATCGCGGGCAAGGACCCCCTCGACCCGCGACAGGGCGATGTGCCAACCCAGCCCTACACCTCGGCCCTGACCGGCGACGCCTCCGGCCTGCGTGTCGGAGTGCTGGCCGAGGGCTTCGGTACCGCCGAGGCGGACCTAGCGGTGGACTACAAGGTCCGGCGTGCCGTCAGGCTGATGGGAGAACTGGGGGCGAGGGTCGACGAGGTGTCGGTGCCGTGGCACACCAACGCCAACGGCGTGGTCTGGGGCCTGATTGCCGAGGGCGCTACCGGCCTGCTCCAGACCAGCGGCACGGGGCGGCATTTCGAGGGGCTTTACAACCCCGGGCTGGCCCAGGCGCTGGGGCAGGGCCGCAGGGCGCAGGCCAACGACTTCCCGCCCACGGTCAAGCTGGTGCTGCTCATCGGTTCCTACATGACCGAGCGCTACAACAGCCGCATGTACGCCAAGGCCCAGAACCTGCGCCGCGAGTTGCGCGGGGCCTACGACGAAGCGCTGTCCCGGTACGACGTGCTGGCCATGCCGACGACGCCAATGCCGGCCCACGCGAACGACGCCAACGGCAATCCGTACGCCATGCTGGACCACGGCTGGGACATGCTGGCCAACACCGGCGCCTTCAACATGACGGGACATCCGGCCATCAGCGTGCCCTGCGGGAAAACGGCGGACGGCCTGCCCGTGGGCCTCATGCTGGTGGGCCGCCGCTTCGACGACGCGACGGTGCTGCGGGCCGCCCACGCCTTCGAGCAGTCAGCGGACTGGGAGACGCTGTAACGGCCTAACTACTCCAGCACTCCGTCGCTCTCTAAGGACTCGTACTCCTCGCCGGTCAGTCCGATGACTTCCCGGAGGAAGTGCTCGTTGTGCTGTCCCAGCAGTGGGGCGGGCATATCCAGATAGCCGGGTGTCAACGATAGCGTGAACTCGCTGCGGTCGGTGGCGTAGGGGCCGATCTCGGGGTGGTCCAGCCACTGGAAGTGCTGCCGGTGCTGTAATTGGGGGTCTTCGAACAGGTCCCGGGGGTCGTTGACCATTCCGGCAGGTACGCCCGCCTCCTGGAGCCGGCGCATCAGAGGACGCTGCTCGTGCCGGGAGGTCCAGTCGGAGACCAGACTGTCAAGTTCGTTCTCGTTAGCCTTTCTTTCCAGCAGCGTGGCAAAGGGACCCGAGTGAAGAGGCCCGCCCTCCGGTTCGGCGACCTTCAGGAGAGCCTGCCACTGGCCCTCGGTCTGACAGGCGAGGGCAAGCCAGCGGTCTTCTCCGGCGCAAGGGTAGACGCCGTGAGGAGCGGCGCCGGGGTCGCGGTTTCCCTGTCTCTGCTGCTCCCGGCCATTGGCGGTGTAGTCGAGCAGGAACGGCGCCAGGAAGTGCATTGAGGTCTCAAGCTGCGACAGGTCCAGATGCCGCCCTTCGCCGGTGCGTCGGCTGTGGTCAAGGGCGGCCAGGATGGCGGCCACGGCGAAGCGTGGGACGATGAAGTCGGTGTAAGCGCCGTATGGATTCACCGGCGTGCGATCGGGCCAGCCGGTGACATTGGTGAGACCGACGAGCGATGACAACACCGGGCCGAAACCCGGCTGCCGCTCCATGGGACCGCCGCGCCCCATCATCGAGGCGCTGAACATTACCAGGGCAGGGTTTACCGCCGACAGTTCTTCGAACCCCAGGCCCCAGCTTTCCATGGTTCCGGGGGTGAAGTTCTCGGTCACGATATGGGCCCAGCCCGCCAGCCGCAGCATCAGGTCGCGGGCGCGAGGGTGGCGCATATCGACGGTGATGCCCATCTTGTTGGCGTTGTAGCTGGCGAAGTAGGCGCTCCGGTTGATGCCTGCGACGCCTCCGGGGAAGGGCGCGGCCGAGCGCAGGGTGCCGGGGCGCTTGGCGGACTCCACCCGCACGACAGTCGCGCCGTGCTCGCCGAGATACTTGGTCGTCATCGGGCCGACGGCAACCCAGCAGAAGTCCAGGACGTTAACGCCATCGAGCGGCCGCGAGGCGGTCATATCACCCCTCCGCGGCGCAGAGTCTCGATTTCCGCGCGTGACAGTCCCAACTCGCCTCCATACACCTCCGCATTGTGCTCGCCAACTAGGGGCGCGCGGCGTCGCAGGCCAGCGAGCGCAGAGCCATCCCCGCCCTTGATGAAGGCGCCCGGGTAGTCGATGGTGGCTCCCAGCTCCGGGTGCTCCAGCGGGGTGAAGTACCCTCGGGCCTCAAGCTGTGGGTGCTGGCGCAGGTCGGAAGGAGTCGCAACTGGGAAGAGAAGGATGCGACGGGACACGCTCTCGCGGGTCAGCTCCTCCCGGGTGTGCCGGAGGAAGAAGTCGGCCATCGGCCCGACGACGGTATCCATTACCTCCGGGGTTATGCGGCCATAGCCCATCGTCTCCCACTCGAAGGCCTGGAGCTCGGTCACATCGAAGCCGTCCTCCTCCATCCACTGGAACAGGGCGCGCGTGCTGGGCGCGACACCTCCGCCCTGGAGCATATAGTTGACGTAACCGTCGGCGCAGGGCCAGTTGATGCGTACCCGGTTCTCGCCCGAGGTCTGGCGGTAGACCCCCATGCGCTGGAGGACAGCGCCCTCGATGTCCCATATCTGGGGCGCGTGGGCGAGGGTCCTGGCGACGGCCTGCTGGCAGGAGACGTCGACGTACTGACCCTCGCCGGCGAGCGCGCGGTGGGTGTGGGCCATCATGGCCCCCGTGGCCGCAGCCGCCGAGCCGTGCAGGTAGAAGTGAGGGAAGCTGGGACGCAGCGGCGCTCGGTCGGGGTCGCCGGTCAGGTGCATGAACCCGCCCAGGGCCATGCCGGCGATGTCGGACGCGGGGTACCCGGCGTAAGGGCCGTCCTGTCCGAAGGCGGTTATGGACACCATGACGAGGAGAGGATTCAGTTCCGATAGCCTAGAGTAGCCCAGGCCAAGAGAATCCAGATAGCCGGGATCGAAAGACTCGACCAGGAAATCAGCTCCGCAGACGAGCCGTTTCAAAAGTTCCTTCCCGTCCGGCTGCTCGATGTTCAGGGTGATGCCTCTCTTGTTGGCCGAGTAGGCCCACCAGTACAGGCTCCTGTCAGGGGCCGGGTCGTCGCCGTAGAATGGCCCGACCCGGCGGGCGGAACTGCCGCCGGGCGGCTCGATCTGCAATACGTCGGCGCCCAGGTCGGCCAGGATCTTGCCGCACAACAGTCCGCGCTCATCCGTTAGGTCGAGCACGCGGTAGGGACTGAGAAGCATTTCGGTTGAAAGATCAGGCATGGGCAGGCGCAGCCGTGTTTGAGAACTGCCGACATTCTATGCCCCTCACTGGTTTCGTCAAGGCTTGAGAGGCGCCACGGCCTCATTCATTTGGCGATCGGCGTCGGCGCGTTTACCCTGACTGAGACCCGGTGGGCGTAGTAACTCGAAGCCGCATGATAAGATACTGCAACTCCGGAGCCTTCAAGTCCACCATCAGACGAGTCCAGATGACGACACGAACCAACTGGCACAGCGAGCATCCCCCGGCGTGCACCTGCGCCCGGTGCCACGAGAAACGCACGATGAAGGCCGAACGCGGAAAGATCGGACGCAACGAGAAGTGTCCCTGCGGCAGCGGGCGGAAGTACAAGCGCTGCCACGGGAACTAGAGGGCCGCGCGATGTTCGATGGATTCCGCCGCGAGCGCATCGAGACCTCGGAAACGGTAATCAACCTCGTGCGGGGCGGAAGCGGCCCGCCCGTCCTGCTGCTGCACGGATACCCGCAGACGCACGTGATGTGGCACAAGGTTGCTCCGGCGCTGGCTGAGCGCTATTCGCTGGTGGCCCCCGATCTGCGGGGGTACGGGGACAGCGGCAAACCCCTGGTTGGAGACGACCCCGAGAGGTACTGCAAGCGCCGTACATCCAGGGACCAACTGGAGGTGATGACGGCCCTGGGGCACGACTCGTTCCATGTGGTCGGGCACGACCGCGGCGCACGGGTGGGGCATCGGATGGCCCTCGACGCGCCGGAGCGGGTCCTGAGTTTCACGACGCTGGACGTGGCGCCCTCGCAGGCAGCCTTCGAGGCGATGGACAGCAGCCTGGCGTTTGCCTGGTTCCACTGGCACCTGATGCGTCAGCCGGAGCCGCTGCCGGAAACGCTGATAGGGAGCAATGCCAAGTTTTACCTTGATTTCCTGCTGGAGCGCTGGGCGACCTTGGAAGGAGCCATCACGAAAGAAGCCTACGCGGAGTACCTGCGCTGCTTCTCAGACCCTGAGACGATCCGGGCTTCCTGCGCCGATTACAGGGCCATCGATGTGGACCTGTCACACGACGAATCGGACCGGGGCAGAAAGATGAGCTGTCCTGTATTAGCGCTGTGGGGCGGCAACATGGCGAAGCGCCCAGGCTGGCAGACCGGCCGGGCCCTGGACATGCTAACGGTATGGCGGGAGCGGGCGGAAGACGTGCGGGGGAGAGCGCTGGGCTGTGGCCACTTCCTCGCCGAGGAAGCGCCGGAAGAGACTGCCACGGAGATTTTGAGGTTCCTGGACGGCGTTTGACCGATCATACGCGTCAGTAGGCCAGCGACAGAAGGCCCGTTCGCCCTTCGACAAGCTCAGGATGAACGGGCTTATCTTGGGGAATAAAGGCTTAAATCAGGGTGAAGGGCTTAGAAACTATCTCAAAACAGGTGATCCGCTCTCTAGGGGTTCTCTCCGCACTGCCTTTTCACCCCCATCCTGACCCTCCCCCTCAAGGGGGAGGGGACTCTTGAGATAGTTGCTTAGCTCGGAGCGAGCGGCCTGCACATTTCCGAAATCAGCGCCTGTATGACCGTTCCTCGAAATGTCTGGGGAGCGGCTACTTTGCGGCAGGGATGAAGCGCATCGACAGCGAGTTGACGCAGTGGCGGGTGTTCTTGGCGGTGATCCTTTCTCCCAGGAACACGTGGCCCAGATGCCCGCCGCAGTTGGCGCACTCTATCTCCGTGCGGTAGCCGTCCGGGTCGGGGAGCCGGCGTACGGCGCCCGGAATCTCGTCGTCGAAGGCCGGCCAGCCGCAGTGAGCGTCGAACTTGTCCACCGAGGAGTAGAGCTCCGCATCGCAGCGGCGGCAGACGTAGGTGCCATCTTCGTAGAAGTCATCATATTCGCCGGAGAACGGGCGCTCCGTGCCTTTAAGCTCGATGATGTAACGCTCCTGGGGGGTGAGTTCGTTGTAAGTGGAACGCTCCATAATATTCGACTCCCTGGACAGGGTGAATCAGGCCATCCTCGGCTGCGAGGGTGCCATATAAGCCCTGGTCTCGCCGGATAGGGCATTTGCCGGTATCAATTTGAGGATAACACAGCATACGGAACAAATGGCAAAGCAGTTTCCGCAGACCCGGCGTAATTCTCCTGTTGATGGCCGGTTGCCTTGTTGACAGACTGTTGCGCGTTTGACAGCGGTGGGGTGGTGGTCTATATTGCCAACTGTGCCCTGCCTGCGGATGGACACTTCTTTAACAATTTTAGATAGCTCCCTCGGTATCATCGGGATTTAATGGGGAAGACGGTGTGAGACCGTCGCGGTTGCGCCACTGTGAGTGGGGAGTTGACCGGCGGCACGCCACTGCCTGCACAGCGGGTGGGAAGGCGCCGGTACAGCTACGATCCACGAGCCAGGAGACCTGCCCGGGGAGCCAGGACCTTATCCGCGTCAACGGAAAGGGTTCCGGTTCGCGCTTCTGCTCATCGGCAAATGCTCGTAAAGCCAAGCAGGGTTTAAGCGGACCTGCGCCCCTGGACTCGTTGAGCCAGGGGTTTTTTGCGTTCGTACCGAATTAGCCAGGAAACCGAAAAGAGATACGCTTCCTTAATGTCGCTGGTAGAAAAATACGCCCTCCTTCCGGACGAGATAGACCGGGAGAGCCTGAAGATGGTGCAGGCCAGCCTGCCCGTCGGGTTGCGTATGTCTCCGCGAGAGCACTATGTGCTCTGCCGGATCGTACGGGCTGAGGGGGACCCCGGCATCGCGGCGGATGTCAGATTCAGCGAAGGTGCCGTGGAGGCCGGGCTGGGCTGTTTGAGGACTTCGAGGCCTGTTGTCACGGATGTCCGCATGGTGGAAATGGGTATCTCGAAAGCGCTTCTCAAAGACGCAGGGGTGCAGACGAGGTGCGCGATTGATGCCCCGGAAGTTGCCGCGAGAGCAGGAATGGAGGGCACCACGCGCTCCGTGGCGGCTATTCGGGAGTTGGCGCCGCAAATCGACGGAGCGGTCTGCGCCATCGGCAACGCCCCAACGGCGCTCCTCGCGTTGCTTGACCTGGTCGACGAGGGGAAGGCGTCTCCGGCCCTGGTCATCGGAATGCCGGTCGGATTCGTGGCCTGCGCTGAATCGAAGGATGAGCTGGTTAAGCGAAATGTGCCATACATCACCGTCCTGGGCCGGCGCGGCGGGAGTTCCGCGGCTGCGGCGACAGTGAATGCCCTTCTTGATCTTCTGAAAGTAGAGTAGCGGGAATTTGGCTTCCCATAACAGAGAGACAATAGGACCAGCGGGGACTGATCCCTGCGGCGTGATCATGCTCTGCCACGGGAGCAGACGAGGGGCCAGCCGGGACGAGTGCTCCTGTTCCTGGGCTACCCAGGATGGAGAGTGGCCGGAGTGGTGCCGTCAGTGTCCCAGCACCCCAGTGGGACTCACCGAAGCGTCGGAGCGCCTGCAGTCGGAGCTGGGCAGCTCAAAGGCCGACGTTCTACTCTCGTGCCTGGAGTTCATCGAGCCTCATCCTGATCAGGCAGTCGAAATGCTAGCGGCCCGTGGACTCAAGGAAGTTGTGGTAATGCCCTATCTGCTGGGCCACGGGAAACATGCCACCGAGGAACTGGAAGAAGTGCTCGACGACGCGAAGCATCGTACGCCGCAGGTCAAGCTGATGCTGGCAACCGGTTTCGGGGCCGATCGCCGCATGGCCGATCTGGTGGTGGAACGCGTCAGGGACCTGGGCGAGGACGCCGACCTTGTGCCCGGCAGCGAACGCTCCATAGGTATACTCGTGGTAAAGGCGGGAACCAAAACCCAGTACGATGACTGTATCTGGCTCCGAGAACTGGGTGAGATGGTCGAGAAGCAACTGGGCGCCGGATACGCGGTCGATGTGGCGCAGTCGCATTATGGAGACCCCACGATGGAATTTGCCTGCGCCAACCTGGTCGAGAAGCGAGGCGTTAGCTCGCTCATCTGCGTGCCTTACCTTTTCTTCCCTGGCATGATATTGAGGCGCAACGTTCTCGGCGGCATGAAGGAAGCAAGCGAGCGGTACCCCGGCATACCGATGCACGTTGCGCCGCCCCTCGGCGTCGACGACCGGGTGGTGGCCGTAGCAGCGGACCGCATACGCGAAGTATGGGGCCGATAGAGTACAATCGTTCTCAGACCCAACGCCTAGAGCGGCCAAGAGCCTGACAAGCCTTTTATGATAGAAGAGATCACCGTGGAAGATACTCGTCAGAGCGATTACAGCCGTCCCACCGTGAGGAACCGGCGCGGAATGCGCACCGGCTACACCACGGGGTCGTGTGCCGCCGCCGCCGCCAAGGGGGCCGCGATGACGCTGCTTTCGGAGGGCCGTGATTCGTGTTCCTCCGCGGTCTCCGAGGTCACTATACGCTTGCCCATCGGTGAGGACGCCACGCTGCGCATACAGCGGTGTGAGTGGATAGACGACGACAGAGTCCTCTGCTCGGTCATCAAAGACGGGGGAGACGACCCGGACGCCACGCACGGAGCGGAAATATGCGTAACAATCTCCCGTAATCTCGAGGGTGAGGGCTTGAGGATAATCGGAGGACTCGGCGTCGGCACCGTAACCCGGCCGGGCACAGGCATCGAGGTGGGAGAACCTGCCGTCACCCGGGTTCCTCGGCGAATGATGGCCGAAGCCGTGAGCGACGTTGCAGTGAGCGCCGGGCTTGAAGCGGATGCCGGCTTTCTCGCCCAGGTTTCCGTTACGGACGGAGAGGAAATCGCCAAGCAGACCACCAACGCAAGGCTGGGGGTGCTTGGAGGGATCTCGATCCTGGGCAGCACAGGCGTGGTGCAACCTTTTTCGACCGCGGCCTGGCGGGCCAGCGTGCATCTCGCGGTGGACGTGGCAGCGGCCAACGGCCTGGATCACGTGGTGCTCTCCACCGGCACCCGGAGCGAGGAGTATTCCCGGAGGCACCTTGACCTGCCCGACATGGCCTACATCGAGGCCGGCATCTTCAGCGGACCGTCTCTCAAGCGGTGCGCGATGCGAAACATCGGGCGGGCCACCCACGTGGGCATGATCGGCAAGTTTTCCAAGATGGCCCTCGGCCACTTCGTCACGCACGTCGCCGGCAACCAGGTGGACACGGACTTCCTGGCGCAACTGGCCGGGGATTGCGGGGCCACACCGGAGGTACAGGAGGAGATACGAGGGGCCAGCAGCGCCCGGCACTTCCAGGAGATCGCCCAGGCCAATAGCCTGATGGAAGTTATACCGATCATCTGCCGGATGGTCTGCGACGAGAGCCACAAGCTGCTTGGCGACGAAGCTGGCTCGGTGATCGTGGACTCCATGTGCTTCGACTTTGATGGGGAGCTGCTCGGCTGGGCCTCCACGTCGCCGGAGGGTATCCCGCTGGTGGCCCGGTCCGCTGCCGACTGAGATGTCCAGCATCCAGGAAACGGCTGCTTCCCGGGCGTTGGGGCTGTCCGACGAGTGCTTCGAGCAGAGGAAGCCCCTTCGGGGCCAGATCACCAAGCGCGAGGTGCGGGCGGTCAGCCTGTACCTTCTGGGGATTCGCAGCGAGAGCATCGTCTGGGACATCGGGGCGGGCACTGGCTCGGTCTCCATCGAAACCGGGAAAATCGCAGACAGGGGCAGTGTATTCGCTATTGAGCGAGACCGGGAAAGCATCGGTCTTCTTCGGCGCAACGTGGAAAGACTGGCAGGTCCAAACGTCCGGGTGGTATACGGGGAAGCGCCCGAGGCGCTGGCCGACCTGCCCGATCCCGACTCGGTCTTCATCGGAGGCAGCGGAGGAAACCTCTCCCGGATCCTTGAAGCGGTCACGGGCAGAATGCGAGGCGACGGCTCGTTGGTCGTCAACCTGGTGGCCTTGGAACGGACACATGAGGTCTACCATTTCCTCAAGGACAAGGGCATGGTAGTTGAGCTGACATCGGTGAGCGCCTCCCGGGGGAAGGACATGCCGGATGGAACAGTGCGTCTGGAGGCGCTGAACCCGGTGTTCATCGTCTCGGCGCGCTCCGGGGCGCGGGCGTCTTGAGCAGCGCACACGGACGCCTCTACGGAGTGGGCCTGGGGCCGGGCGACCCGGAGCTGCTCACCCTGAAGGCGGTCCGCATCATGCGGAAAGTGGACATAATCTACGTTCCGCAGGCGGAGACCAGCAAAGAGAGCTACGCCCTTGGCATAGCCCGAAAGTTCATAGACTCCGAAAAACAGGAGATCGTCCGGCTCTTCTTTCCTACGAATAACCAGAGCGCGGCTGGGGAAGTCTGGAGCAGGGCGGCCGACGAGTTGGCCGTCAAGCTGAAGAAGGGCCTGAATGCCGCATTCATAACCGAGGGAGATCCCAGCCTCTACAGCACCTTTTCTTACGTGATGGAAAGCCTGGCCGACAGGCATCCGGAACTGCCGGTGGAAGTAATACCCGGAGTAACTTCTGTTACCGCGGCAGCGGCAGCGGCCAGGGCGCCGCTGGTAACCCATGGTCAGAGCCTCGCTGTTCTTCCGGCCGCATACGGAATCGACGGCCTGAAGGACACCATCGTCGGCAACGACACGGTGGTGCTGATGAAGGTCAACCGCACCCTGGTACAGGCATTAAGCGTTCTGGAGCAGACCGGACTGGCTGGCAGATCGGTCTACGTCAAGCGGGCCAGCACGGACCAGGAGGAAGTTGTCCACAGCCTGGACCAACTAGCCAAGGAAGACCTGGACTATTTTTCCCTGCTGATTATCAGGAACGGCCGATAGATGAGTGATGACAAGGGCAAGGTGTATTTCGTCGGAAGCGGCCCGGGAGACCCGGAGCTGATCACCGTCAAGGCCAAGCGGATTATCGAAGAAGCCGATGTGGTAATTTACGCCGATTCGCTTGTGCCGCAGGAAATCGCAGACTTTGCGTCGGGGCGCGCCGAGGTGTACGGCAGCAAGAACATGACGCTGCCCGAGTTCATGGAGATCATGCTCAAGGCCGTCGCAGACGGGAAATCGGTGGCCCGGGTGCAGAGCGGCGATCCGTCGGTGTACGGGGCGATTCTGGAGCAGATGCGCGTCCTCGAGCAGGAAGGCGTAGACTTCGAAATCGTCCCGGGAGTGAGCGCCGCCTTCGCCGCAGCCGCCGTGCTCAAGACCGAATTGACGGTGCCGGAAGTTTCGCAGACCATAATCATGACCCGCGCCGAGGGCAGGGTGGCGATGCCGCCGAAGGAGCAGTTGCAGGACCTGGCGGCTCATGGCTGTTCGCTGGTCATCTTTCTGAGCATTACTCGCATGACCAGGATTGTCAGGGAACTGCTGGGAGCCGGGTACGCGGACGATACTCCCGTCGCCGTCGTGTACCGGGTGGGCTGGCCGGAGGAGCAGGTGATCAGGGGCACGCTGGCGGACATCGCGACCAGGGTGCGGGACGCCAAGATCAACAGGCAAGCGCTGGTGATGGTAGGCGAGGCGATGAATCCGGAGATTCTGTCCCCGGAGTACGTGGCCCGGAGACGGTCGGCCTCTTCTCACCTTTACTCCGATGCCTACACCCATCTGTTTCGCAATGCCAGGGAAGGGGCAGAGAACGACGCCGCTTCCACTGCCACTTCAAACAGCTCACCTCGAAGCTGAGCAGGCTCATGGGCAGTACCGCCGTCATCGCCCTTTCGAAATGGGGAGCCGAGCTCGCCGGGCGATTGTCGGAGGCTTTTGGGAACGACGCGGCACTTTACCTGGACCGGCGATTCGCTGACCTCCCCGGCGACGGCCACCAGCCGCCAGCGACGCTTTTCGACCTTCCACTCCGCCCGGTCCTGGGGAAAGTGTGGGACGAATTCGAAGCCGTGGTCCTGTTCCTTCCCGTTGGGGCAGCCGTCAGGCTTGCGGCGCCGCTGCTGCAGGACAAGCGGCGCGACCCGGCATTGGTGTGCGTGGATGACGGCGGCCGGTTCGCAGTGAGCGTGTTGTCGGGGCACATCGGCGGTGCTGACGCGCTGGCCCGGAGAGTGGCTGCCGCTCTGGGGGCAGAAGCAGTGGTCACCAGCGGCTCCCACGCCACGGGAACGCTTGCGGTGGACATGCTGGGCAGGGAGTTTGGGTGGAAGGTACAAGCCGATTCCGACTCGATCACCCGGGCGAGCGCCGCAGTGGTGAACCGGGAGCCGGTGGGCGTATTCCAGGACTCAGGGGAACGGGACTGGTGGCAGTCGGATGGACCGCTGCCGGAGAACATCACCGTCCACAGCACCCTGGAGAGCCTGAGCCGGTCGGGATGCTCTGCGGCGCTCGTGATTTCGGACAATGCCGACCCATTTATTGAATCAGAGCAGGCCGTTAGAGAGGCTGTGGGTGCTGTCCACCTGATTCTCTACCGGCCGCGAACCCTCGTGGCTGGCATGGGCTGTCGCCGCGGAGTGCCATTGCCGGAACTGGAGAAGCACCTGACGGAGACCTTCCGTGTCTGCAACCTGGCAATAGGGAGCCTGTCGTGCATCGCGACGGCCACGCTGAAACAGGATGAGCCCGGCCTTCAGAGGTTGGCGGAAAAGTATGGCGTCCCGCTGGTCGCCTTCGGTTCCGATGAGCTGAACGGTGTCTTTGAAAATTCCGAATCCCAACTGCCGGACCCGCAGGAACCGTCAAGGACTCAGGGTGCGAGTCCAACAGGCAGCGATGCGGACATGGACCGCGTGATTCTGCACCCTTCCGTGAACGCCCGGAGGCTCGTCGGGGTCTGGGGCGTGGCCGAACCCTCGGCCCTGCTGGCGTCCGGGGCAGGGCGGCTTGTCGTATCGAAACAGGCCGCAGCTCGATGCACCCTGGCGGTCGCCAGGATTCCACACGGAGCGTGATTCATGCCTCAGTCTGACCGCCGACCGGCCAGGGAGGGTCGGGCAGGTCCGCAGAGAATTTAGTGATGGCAAGCGACTACAAAGGAAGAATCAGCCTCGTTGGTCTGGGCCCCGGGGATGCCAGTCTGCAAACTCCGGCTGCGTTGGAGGCGCTCTCCGGCTCGGACGTCGTGGTCGGGTATCGCGGCTACATTGACCAGGTGTCGGCTCTCTCAAGCGGCAAGCAGGTCATCGCGATGGAGTTGGGGCAGGAGCTGGAGAGGGCGGCCAGAGCGGTGAACCTGGCCTACGACGGGAACTCGGTTGCTGTCGTATCGTCCGGGGACGCCGGAATCTACGGAATGGCCGGTCCGGTCTTCCGGGTGCTGACGGACCGGGGCTGGGATGGAATGTCGCCGGCTATGGAGGTGGTGCCGGGGATTTCCGCCCTGCAGTCTGCGGCCTCGCTGCTTGGCTCGCCCCTGATGCAGGATTTCTGCGCCATCAGCCTCAGCAACCTGCTGACGCCGTGGGAGGCCATCGAGCGGCGGTTGAAGGGGGCCGCTTTCGGTGATTTCGTAGTGGTCCTGTACAACCCCAGGAGCGGGCGCAGGACGTGGCAGCTGCCGGAGGCCAAGCGCATCCTGCTGGAGCATCGACACGGGAGTACCCCGGTGGGGCTGGTCCGGGACGCCTACCGGCCGGGACAACACATCGCGGTAACCGACCTTGACGCTCTCGAGGGCCGCTACGACGACGTGGACATGTTCACCACCGTGGTCATCGGGAACTCCTCGACCTACATGCACCAGGGATTCATGATCACGCCCAGGGGTTACGAGGAAAAGGCTGGCCCCGAGACCACCTGACGCTCCTATGGTCGCTGCACCTCCTCTGCTTTGACGGCAGGGGGCTGGCGGCGCTCTTGGTGTTTGGGAAAGTGCGGCGGGAGATCGGGAATCCAGGGCCCGCAAATTCGCGTATAATTTACGGAAAGAGCGAATCTCGTAGCTGGCCCGCGCTTTTCGTCAGGCCAGGCATGTGCGGGGAAGCGGACATTTCAGAGCGGCAACGCCACTCCGGCAGCGTCATGTGAATCGGAATGCTTCTTGCCTGTTGAAATCCGACCCGGCCGCCCTGCTATTGTCCACGTGAAACCGCTGGAACTGCGAGGCCATCCAGACCGTTCTTCGAGGTAGTCCGAGGGAACGGCAGGGTGGCCATTTTTTGCGAATTCAACTGACTCGGAGAAAAGATGCGATACATCACAGCCGCCGCCATCCGCAGGCGAACCGTGACGCTGCTGGCAGTGATCATCCTGCTGGCCGGCGGAGTCTATGCCTACAACTCGCTGCAGGTTGAGCTTTTTCCCGAGATCGAGTTCCCTCTGGTCGTGGTCACAACGGCCTACCCATCCGCTGACCCAGAGGGGGTTGTGCAGGACGTTACCGCGCCCATCGAGCGGGTGATCGAGGGCGCTGAGGGGCTGGAGAGCGTCCAATCGAACAGCTTCGAGGGCAACTCTCTCGTACTGGCCACGTTTCAATTCGGAACGGACATGGCGGAAGCGGAAAGCGCTATTGCGTCGGCAGTCGGCGGGATCTCTTTCCCCGACGGGGTGGAAGAGCCGGAGGTGGGACGCTTCGACCCGGACCAGTTCCCGGTTGTGCAGTTCAGCGTCATATCGGACAACGGAGACAAACAGGTCTCGGAGTACGTGCAGTCCCGTATTCTTCCCGTCCTAACCGAAATCGATGGAATCCTGCAGGTGCTGGTGACCGGGGATGTGGAGAGGCAGGTCCGTATCTCAGCCGACCCGGACAGGATGCTCGCCAATGGCATCGCGCTTCCCCAAATCGCCAGCGCCCTCAACGAGAACAACGTGACTCTCCCCACAGGGCTGGTATTCGGCGGCGGCAGCTCGATGCCGGTAAAGACGATTCATACCCTGGGGTCCGTCGAAGAGATTCGTAACCTGGTAGTGGGTTTGACCCCCTCGGGCGCCGTGATGCTGCGTGACGTGGCCGACGTGGAACTGACCGACGGGCTGCCCACCAGCATCTCCCGAACCAACGGCAAGCCTGCCATAAACGTGGCGGTCATCAAGGAGCCGGAAGCCAACACCATTGAAGTGACGGAAGCGGTGGGCGCCGCCGTGGACGGCCTTGGCGACCTGCCCCCTGGAACGGAAATAGTCGTCGTTTCCGACCAGGGACCCGAGATTCAGCAACAGATAGACACCCTGCTGCGCGAGGCCATCTTCGGTTTCCTGTTCGCGGTGTGCGTCGTCTTTGCCTTCATGCTGACGATTCGGCCCACGGTGGTTCGGGGCATCCTCACCACTTTGCGGCCCACCCTTGTTATTGCCCTGTCGATCCCGCTCAGCATATTCACCGGCGTCCTCCTGATGGCATGGCAAGATATGTCGCTGAACTTCATGACCCTGGGAGGGTTGGCGATATCCGTAGGGCGGGTGGTGGACGACGCGATCGTGGTGCTGGAGAACGTGTACCGGCACATCCAGGCGGGCCGGGAAAGGTGGAGGGCCGCCCTGGACGCGACTACGGAAGTCGGCCCTGCGATCTTCGCATCGACACTGACCACTATCGTGGTGTTCGTTCCGCTGGCATTCATCCAGGGACTGGTGGGAGCATTCTTCCTGCCATTTGCGCTGACGGTGGTGTTCGCCCTGGCCGCATCCCTGGCCGTGGCCCTTACCGCCGTGCCGGTGCTGGGCGCTTACCTGCTGCGCCCCGGCGACCTGCCCGAGGGCACGGGTGAGGATGATTTCGCATTCGTCCACGAGACCTGGATGCAGCGGGTTTACACCCCCATTCTCAGGTGGGTCCTTGGCCACAAGGCCATCACGATCCTGGGGGCGGTCGTTCTGACCGTAGCCAGCCTGGGCCTGCTGTCGGTCATACCAGTGACGCTGTTCTCCGGCGGCGGACAGCGCTATGTGGAGGTGAACCTGACCCTGCCTCCGGGCACCCCGCCGGACCAGACCGTGGCTGAGGTAATGGACATCGAGCAGAACGTCCGCGACATAGCGGAAATCTACACTGCCACCATCGGAGCAACGGACCTGTCGGGAGGCGGTATACCCGGCTCCTTCAACCAGGCCGGTCTGCTGGTTGTCCTGACCGACGACGCCCCGGAGGACACCGCGGCGAGGCTGAGAGAGGAACTCGCGAGCCCGCAGAGGCAACTGCAAATTACCGAACTCCAGGACGGTCCACCTGCCGGCGGAGTGGAAATCAGCATATCGGGCCCGGACTACCAGGACATTGCCCGGGTTTCCGAAGAACTGGTAACTTCCCTGGGCGGGCTGGAGGGGGTTGTCAACCTGACCAGCAACGTGGCGCAGGCCAGGGAAGAGGTCGCCGTCGAAGTGGACCCGTCGGCTGCCGCGGGAATAGGACTGACCACCAGCCAGGTGGGCTTTCAGCTGAGCCAGTTCTTCGTGGGCAGGGTCGTAACGACCATCAACATCGACGGCAAGGCCACCGAGGTCGTGCTCTCAGGAAGCCGCGAGGCCGTGAGCAGCATCGACAAGATCGGAGAGCTGATCATCGCCGGTCCGGGCGGGACCGCCCCCCTGCGGGATCTGGCCCAGCTGACCACCCGGGAAGGGCCGGTCGCCATCAGCAGGACAGACCGCCAGAGATCAGCCAGTATCACCGGGGACATCACCTCCGAAGACGCCCAGGCCGTCGGAGTGGAGGTCGACCGCAAGATCGCCGAGCTTGACCTTCCTCCCGGAGTGACCGTGGTGAGCGGAGGCATCTTTGCCGACATCGCAGAGGGTTTCCAAGCCATTTTCCTTTCGATGGCAGTGGGCATAGTGCTGATGTACCTGGTGATGGTGGGCAGTCTGGGGTCCTTACGCAATCCGTTCATCATCATCACCAGCCTGCCACTGGCGCTGATCGGCGTGCTGGTGGCCCTGGCCATCACGGGCCGCACGCTGGGACTGCCCGCGATGATGGGGCTGTTGCTGCTGATCGGCATTGTGGTGACCAACGCGATCGTTCTCATTGCCTTCGTGGAACAGCTGCGGGAGCGGGGGCTGTCCGTCACCGAGGCCCTGATCGCCGGTGGCCGGGTGCGCCTGCGTCCGATCCTTATGACTGCGTTAACCACCAGCTTCGCGTTGCTGCCGCTAGCGGCGTTTGCAGGCGGAGAGGGCGGCATCATCAGCGCCGAACTGGCTACGGTCGTGATCGGGGGCCTGGTAAGCTCCACGGCGCTTACGCTGGTCGTGGTTCCGGTGGTGTACTACGTGTTCAACGTCAGCATACCGAGTCTTTTCAGCAGAATCGGCGTCCGGCGCACATCCCCGTCTCTGCCGTAAGCGGGTGGAGCCGCTGGCGACTCCGCCGCTGAAATTCCCGGAAACGGCGCGAAGACAGGCCGCTCAGTCCGTGCTGGGCGGCCTGGTTGTGTCTGGGGGGTGCTGCCCGGCTACGACCTGGCCGCGATCGACGCCGTGATCCATCCGCTCAAGCTCGGAGGAGAATTCCGCTCCCGCAATCAGGATGAGACCGGAGAAGTAGGTCCAAGCCAGCATTATCACGACCGATGCCAGGGAACCGTACACTCTTTCGTAGTTGGCGAAATTGTCCAGGTAGAAGGCGAAGATGCTCTTGGCCACTTCGAACAGTATCCCGGCCACCAGGGCCCCCGGAAATACATACCGCCAGTGAGTGCGGGTGTTGGGCGTGAATTTGAAGATGAGCAGGAAGATAGTGACCGTGAAGACAAGGGGAACCAGTCTCGTCAGGACGTTGATGCCGTAGTGATTTAGAAGGTCAACCTCGCCCACCAGTGGAATCTGCACGCTGCCCACCATGTGCAGCACGGTGGTGGCCCCGATAGACATAAGAAACAGCGGGGCCACACTGAAGGCCATGATAATGTGCCGGACCTTGTCTATGTAGAAGGGTCTGTCCTGATGGATGTCCCAGGCGCGGTTTACCGAACGGGTTATCGCTCCGAACAGCAGACTGGCCGACCAGAACAGGCCAAGGAAACTTATCACTCCCAACAGTCCCCGGACCTGCCATGTTGCCGCCGCGTTCGCAGCCAGCAGTTCGCCGCTCCCCGGCAAGTAGGACTCAAGGAAACCGACAATCTCCGTTGTCGCCGTTTCGGATTCCAGAATCATGCCCAACAGGCTGATGAGTCCGATCGAGAGGGGAAAGAGAGACAGGACGGCATAATACGCCAGGCCGGCGGCCATGTGGGTGGCGTCGTCGTCGCTCATCTCGCGGGCAGTGCGATAGACGAGATGACACAGTGGAATCTCGTCCAGCCGACGTGCCAGCCTGCGGGCGCGCACCCGCCATCGCGGCATTTTGCCCCTGCGAGCTGCTTCGGCAACCGAGCGCTCGACAGGGGAGACCATCCGTTCTCTGATACGGGGAGGGAGGGACTGCATAGATCTATTATATGGCAGTGGGTATGCGCTGTCGGACTCGCCTGGAGAAACGGTGTCAGCCGAGTTGCGGTGTCTGTTCAGCTAGCTGTCGCTTTCCCGCTCGACCGTCCCGGTCGCCGGTTCTTCGCTCTCCGGCTCATCCTCCAGCACTGCATCCTCGTCCACAGGAGCATCCGGCGACCGATTCCACTCATCCTGGAAGTAGACCGCCATGTCCCTGGCCATGGAAACGAGAGGCGGACCGAGGATCACTCCCCAGAGGCCGAAGTAGTTGCTGGCTACGACGATGACCAGAATGATTGCGACCGGGTGGAGTTTCAGGCTGCTGCCCTGAATTCGTGGCACCAGCAGGGCGTTCTCCAAGAGCTGGACCGCCAAGTATATCAGTATGACCCACGGTACCTTGTCCGGTGCGGTCGCCAGAGTCACCACTACTCCGACGGCGCCGCCGATCCAGGGCCCCACTATGGGCACCAGTTCGGTCAGTCCGGCGACGATACCGAGTATGTAGGAAAATGGGACCCCCAGCAGCAGAAGGGAGACCGCTACGGCTACACCAACAATCAGACCCAGGGTGATCTGCCCCCTGATGTATCCGCCGATGGTGCGGTCGGCTATGTCCAGCGCCTCCCGAAGGTGCGGGCGGATAGACTCCGGAAAAGGAGCGTACAAGGAAGTCCTGATCATCCCGGCGTCCTTCATCAGGTAGAACACCAGTACCGGCGCAGATGCCAGGCCGAGAACAAAAGTGAAGGAACCGGAGACCACCTCGAAGGTCTGGGAGACCACCCCCCAGGCTGCGTCGCCAATGACCCCTCCGGCTCCGGCCAGGGTCTCTTCGATCCGGTCCCTGACCTCGACGGGAATCATCTCGGCATACCGGGCCACCCAGTCCTCTAGGGTTGAGCGTGCCGACTCAAGAAAACCAGGGAAATCCTCGGCGAACTGGCGGCTCTGCTCCACGGTGGGAGGAATGACGAGGGCGAGCACGCCGGCCAGGATGCCCACCAGGCAGAGGAAAATCACGGCGACGGCTAGTCCGCGGGCCAGTCCGGGTCGCCCCCTGCGCCAGGAAAAGGCCATTTCCACCAGCCTGGCGACAGGGAGAAGCACGTAGGCGACCACGATGCTGATGCCGATGGTCAGCACGACGGTCCCCAGGAAATAGAGGACCAAGAGAGTGGCTATAACAACGGCAGACGCCGCCACCAGGTGGAAACGTCTGCGTTTGAGGTCGGTATCCATCACAAGCCGCACCCGGTCCGCGCGGGATGAGACCCGATCAGCCTGTGCGGCAGGATGAGCGGAACAATCACCGGCAATCGGGAACCCGGCGGGCCAGAGACCCCATGGGGTCCCAGGGCGGGAGGACGACCGGCTCCAGGTCCAGGGCCTCCTGAAGCTCTACCGGCAGATAGCTCTTCGGGGCGGCGATCTCGAACATATACTCGGCGAACCAGGAATCGTTCATCAGAAAGAAGCCCTTCTCGCCGACCTTGTCGTCCCAGCTGTTCTCCACTCGCCAGCGGCGGGGCTTTCCGTCGACCACGTCCACGCCGGTGAACAGCATGGCATGGGTCATAGCCGTCTGGTGGTACTCCAGCCGTTCCTCCTTGTCCATGGAGAACTCGGCGTTGTAGACGCTGGCGTAGTCGAACAGCTCGGCGTCCCACAGGCCCTTGTCCCGGTGCATCTGCTTGCCCGTGTCGCAGCCCATCCAGACCGGCTTGCCGTCCTGGAGCATTCGCATCGTGATGTCCTTCATAAGCTCGATGTCGACGTTCAGGTACTTGATGCTCGTGCCATCGACTACGTTGCCGAGGTACTGCACGGTATAGGTGCGGCCGGGCGGGTTGGAGCGGCGGGGGTCGTGGACCAGGCAGACGAACTCTTCCATCGGGGTTGTGATGTACCTCTCGGCGAATTCCAGGGGTGTCATGGCGCCATCACGATGGAACTCGCCGTCCTTGTCCTTCCATTGCCAGTCGAAGCTGGCCGGCGGGTTGCCCAGATGGATGCAGAGAATTTGGTAGATGGAGCGCAGGGCCTCCTCCTTTGACGCCCGCATCGCCTCAAGGCCGCCTTCCTCTGAGTAGATTCGGCGGATGTTCCTAGCTCCCTGTCTCACCTGGTAGTTGAGCCCTGCGTTCATGCGCATCGAGTTCCCGGAACTCTCGGTCTCCGGCATCACGGACTTGGGGACGACGCCGTGCTTCCTCACCAGGCTGACGAACATGTCCCACTGCCCGCCGTCGCCGAGGGGCTGGTGCAGCAACCAGGCGACTACCCGGTCGTCTATGGGGCGGTCGGCTGTCTCGATGATGGCCTCGAGGATGTAGTTGGCCCGTTCCATCTTGTCCCAGAACATCACGTAGCTCTGGCTGAACTCGAACTCCTTGACGTTCAGCAGGTTGCGGGTCTCGGCCCGGAACAGGTTGAGACCGGCGAACATCCAGCAGCGACCGGAGCGAGCCTGGTTGGTGACGCGCCAGTCGTCCAGCACGGTGGAGAATGAGTGAACCGCTTCGGTAACGATGTTGCGGTTCAGGGCAACGTCGTTAACGTCGTGCTGGGCAACGACGTTCTGCATGAGCTGATGCGCGGGCTGGGAGTCGAATGCCTCTCTGAAACCGTCAAGGGCAGCGGCATCCAGGGCGCCGGGATTTGTCTGGGTAGTCATGTCTCTAAATCCTTTTCAAAGTTTGTATTCGAGGCTGTCGTCTGAACCGAGACAGGACTTACGCAGTTCGGCTATCCCCTCTCCCTTGAGGGAGAGGGTAGGGTGAGGGTGAAATCGCCAACTGCGTAACTCCTATCATGTTCATCCCTTAGATCACAAAAATCACAGTTCAGACAATCTCAGTCCGCTGCGGAAGGAACCGGGGTGAGACTGCCGACGACCTCCAGGATTTCGGCGGCAGCCTGGTCTATTTCTTCCTCGGTGGTGAAGCGCCCTACGGTCAGGCGCAGCGTTCCCATGGCGTACTCCTCGGGGACGTTCATTGCCGCTAGAACGTGGGAGACTTCGACCCGGTCGCTGTGGCACGCGGCCCCGGCGGACGCCGCCACCGTGGGCAGGCTGGCCAAGACCCGGTCGGCCTCGACGCCCCGAAAGCTTATGCTGCACGTGTTGGGCAGGCGTTTCTGTGGATGGCCATTGATCCGGGCATCCATAGCGGAGTCGAGCAGACCTTGTTCCAGACGATCGCGCATGGCCGCCATGTGAGCAGAGTAGGCAGGAATGTTCCGTTCTATCAACTCGCAAGCCCTGCCGAGTCCCGCCATTTCGATGACGTTTTCGGTGCCTGCCCGCCGGTCCTGTTCGTGGTTTGCGCCGTGCATCAGCTTCTCCAGCTTCACGCCGGGACGAATGTAGAGGGCGCCGATACCCTTGGGAGCATAGAGCTTGTGTCCAGCGATGGATAGAAGATCAACGCCCAATTCATCGACCCGCACCGGGACCTTGCCAACGGACTGGGCGCAGTCGGAGTGCACCAGTGCCCCGTGGCGGTGAGCGATGTCGGCGATCTCTGCGATCGGCTGTATGGCGCCGACCTCGTTGTTGGCGTGCATGACGGTAACGAGGATGGTCTCGGGGGTGATGGCCTTCTCTACGTCCCCAGGGTCTACGAGGCCGAACTTGTCAACCGGCAGGTAGGTGACCCTGAAGCCGTGCCGTTCCAGGTACCGGCAGACCTCCGTAACGGCGGGGTGCTCGATCGACGAAGTGATGATGTGGTTGCCGCGCTGGCAGTGGGCCTCGGCGACCCCCTTGATGGCGTGGTTGTTGGCCTCGGTGCCGCCGCTGGTGAAGATCAGATCGTCCGGGCTGCATCCCAGCATACTGGCGACCTGGCCGCGTGCGACGTCGACACCCCGCCGGGCCGACAATCCGAAGGAGTGGCCGCTGGACGGGTTGCCGAACAGGCCGTGAACGTAGGGGAGCATAGCCTCGGCGACCCGGGGGTCGATGGGCGTGGTGGCGTTGTAGTCGAGGTAAATATCGTTCATGCGGACTCCGAGCGGCCTGGATGGCGGTTGCCGGTCATTATACCCCTACGCCAGTACGCGCTGGCACGGCGAGAGATCAGCCACAATCTCACAGGCGCCTGGACGCCGCAGCTGTAGTCGCAGCCTGAATGACGTTCCAGGATGTTTCCAAAGCGTAGACGGCTACGAGTAGGCTCTGAGCCGCTGTTTCTTGTCGCCACGGCGATGGCAACTCCGACCGCCCGGAGACATTCAATAGTGGAGACCGGCGGTTCAGCCGGTTCCCACCCGCAACTGCCTGGCGAAGACAGTCGCGATCAGCGCGCTGGCGATGGTGAAGGCGATGCACAGGTAGCCGATTCCTTCGTATCCCATGGTCGCCAGCAACACTCCGGAGATCCCGGCGCCGAATACTCCGCCGGACTGATTGCTGAACCCTATCAGGCTGGCGCCAGTGGCCTTGGACGCCCCTGAGTGCTCCGTGCTGCCGGCCAGCAGCACAGGGGTCGTAACGCTCAACAGGCCCGATGCCGCCGTCCCCACGGCGACCGCCGGCCAGAGCCCCAAATCAAAGGCGAAGAACAGTAACCCGCAGGCTCCACCCACTGCCGAGGTGGAGGCCACCAGAACCACCCGGTAACTCTTCGTCGCCAACATCCCGGCGGTGTAGCTTCCAACGACCTGGGCCAGCGCGGAGATGACAAGAGGCAGGGCCACGAATCCCACGCTGACTTCGTATGTCTGGATCAGGTAGGCAGCAAAAAAGCTGAGCAAGCTCCAGTAAGCCATGCGCTGGCTGACGTTTACCGCGACGGCCAACCGGAAGTAGTCCAAGGACAGCAGCGACCAGTACCTGGCGAAGAACACGAAGCCGCGAAGAGCTTCCCGCTTGTCCCGGGGATACACCACCCAGTTCAGGAGCCATGCCGCCCCGAGAAACAGTCCGGCAAGGACGAAGGTAAAGCGCCAGCCCCACCAGTCGGCGAACAGCGCCACCAACGGGATGCTGACGGCAGAGGTCAATACGATTGTGCTGGCAAGGCCGCCGATAGCCCGGGCCCGCCGGGACAGGGAGATGACGTCGGAGATCACGCCGATGGATGTGGGAGCAATAGCGCCCCCGCCGAGCCCGACCAGCACGCGGAGGGCCATCAACACCTCGATGTTGGGCACGAAAGCGGACGCAAGGAGGGAGACCACCACCAGCAACACGCCGACGAGAGCGATTGGCCGCCTGCCGATGGAGTCCGCCAACGGACCCACAACGACAATGGAGACGGCCCAGGCGGCAAAGGTGGCCGTGGCCAGCTGGCCGGCCACGGCCACCGAAACATCAAGGTCCTCTGCGATCTCCACTAGGAGGGCCGGGACCATCATCACCCCGGTCATGGTGCCGAAGACGATGAGACAAAGGGCAAAATAGAACAACGATTTGTTCACTTCTTTGCCCGGGGCCTGTGCCGTCTGAGTTGTCATTCCACGGCTAGTCCCTGTGCCATCGTGGCTGATTGCCGGCGTTCGGTCCATTCACGAGGGAGTGACGCACGGAATTGCCAGCCCTCGGGCGCCCCGGGGCTAGGCGCTATGGCGCGGCCGTTCGAGCGTTTCGAGGTCAGCGAGGAAAACGAGGCTCCGTTCCAGGTGGCCGAATCCGGGACATTGCCCCACATCCGCCATTCGCCTGCGGGTTTCACGGGGGCTGTCAGAGCTGCGGCGTGGTCGCCGCCAGGAAATAACCGCTGCACAAATCCGGACAAATCGAGACAAAGAGACATCGAAGTAGAGCCAAATGTGGGAAAGAATCGGATGGACCTGGAAGTGAAAGGGCTATTGTGGGAAGTTGGAGTGGTGCCGAAGGTCAGAGTCGAACTGACACGGGGTCTCCCCCACCGGTTTTTGAGACCGGCGCGTCTACCATTTCGCCACTTCGGCTTGGCTACGAACTTGCTTGCCCGCTTTCCGCCCCCGGACTATCGATCTGCAGGTGGAGCGGCCGGCTACTCCTCCTGGTACGGACCGCATCAATGCCCGTAGCAGGCAGTATAGACTCGTAGATGTCGACCGTGGTCTGGGTGCTTTCGTGCCCCATTCGAGCCTGGACTACATGTATTGGCATCCCGGAGGCCAATAACAGGCTGCAATGCGTGTACCTGAGCTTGCGGAATCGCACACCTGGGATCCCCACACACTTCCGCTAGGGACTTATACCCGTAGGTTGAGGCGCCGGGCTTCATTATACCACCGCCGAGTCTTGGGCATACTTGCGAATCCTGAACGTCCGGGTTGAAAGCTAGGGCTGAGTGCCGGGAATAGTAATAACTTGGACTACCGTTTTCCAGGGGCGCGGCAGCAGCGACTGCTGCCCAGCGTCATGAGGACGGAAGGTCTTGCTCATTGCTGCCTGTCCTCCCGCAGCGCCCGCATTCAGGGATTGAAGCGGTGGCGCGCAATCGCATCCGGTGCGCGCCATCAAACACCAAGAAGAAACCTGGGTTTCCCTTCCTGCCTGTACCAGGAACCCGTCTCAACATCATCGCGCCCCCACTACATTGAGAGGGACATAGCCTGAGGCACTGGATTCCCGCTTTCGAGGGAATTACAGAATAGCAACCGCCGACAGTCTCGAGGGGTCCTGCGCGTTTGTCGCCGGTCATTGCCGGTTCGGCCTAGGCGGAAAGCGCCGCGGCGACCGCCTCGAATTTCCCAGGCCCTTCGGTCGTCAGCTCGCCGACCGCTTTGACGATGTTGGGGTGCTGCAATCCCGATACGAGGAAGGTCCACCGCCACGCCCTCTGGGTGTTCGTCGTGATCTCTTCCTTCTCGTCAGCGGTGAACGACCGTCCCGTCACCTTCTCCAGGGCTTCGATGTTCAGCGCGATCTGCTGGGCCAGAAGGCCGTCGATGGCCCCGCCGAGCTCCAGAACCTCATCGATTGCAGCTTCCCGTTCTTCGATGGTCAATTCCTCGGCTACTTCGCCGATCAGCAGCGTGTCCAGCTTGGCGTGCTGGGCCTCTTCCATCCAGTGAAACCTCAGCAGGTCCCGGAACAGTCCGTCAAGGTCCGACTCGTCGCGGACGTGCTCCACGTAGTGGAGCTGGGTGAACCATTCGATAATTGCGGTCAAGACCATCACAGCCAGCTTCGACTTGCTCCGAACCACTGACGCCACTTCCTCCCGGCCGGGGATCAAGCCGCATTCGGCGCCGAAGCCCTGGCCGAACAGATCGACTGATCTCCGGAACAGTTCCTGGTGCTTGAGCTCTTCCTCGGCAAACCGCAACAGCGAGCGGGCCCTGACCTCATCCCCGTAGACATCCTTCATCGCCTCTTCCGTAACCGTGGGGATGATGAACTCCTCGACGAATGCGAAGAGGTGGCAGTAACCATTGCCCATGATCTGGTTCAACAGAAGCTTCTCGTTGTCGTCCAGACATCCGATCCCGTCCACGCCGGCCAGCCTGTTGGGCAGAAAGCGTTTCGAGAAGTCGAAGTTCCTGTCTGCCAGTACATCGTCTTCCAGCCACGAGACCCTCTTGGAGATATCCAGGCATTCTTGGTAGGTATAGTTGTGTGAAAGCATGGGTTTCGGCTCCTTTTATTGGATACCCTAGCTGATATTCTCTCTATCCGGCTTACTGAATCGAACAACGACCCATCATATTCGGAGAACGTCATGGTACTATCAGTCGGGAAGGCGGGCAAACCACCGTCCACGAGAGGGAAGGTTCCGAATCAGGTGGTGGAAGGGCTTGTTCGACCGAATAGAGGACATTTGCCGTTAGTCTTGGCGTGTGTTGGTATTCCAGTCCGGCCCATTGGTGTAGGGGCGAGCGTTGAGCCAATACCAACACTCCTTGGGAACACCACCGCGCCGACTCACTTGACGGGCGAAATTCGCAAATCATATAATTTGCCCCGCAGGTTATTGAAAAGTGCCTAAAAGAACATATCAACCCAAAAAGCGCCGCCGCGCCCGCGTCCACGGATTCCGCTCCCGCTCGTCCACGTCTGACGGACGGGCTGTATTGCGGCGTCGGCGGTTCAAGGGCCGACACAAGTTAAGCGTGTAAAGCACGGCGCCTGGTGATGCAACGCAGGCACCGCATCTCCGGTACGAGACGGCATTCCCAGATCCACCGCGAAGGAGCCAGCGCAGCCAATCGCTTGCTGGTGATTCGCTATCTGGCCAACGACCTTGACCACAGCCGGTTTGCGTTCGTGGTCAGCAAGCGAGTAGGCAACGCCGTCTTCCGGAACCTGGTCAAACGAAGGCTCAGGGAGGCGGTGAAGAGTTGCCGGCTGGCAGCGGGCTGGGACGCGGTGTTTATTGCCCGGCGCGGTGTTCAGAATGCCAAGTACGGCGATCTGAGCAGGGCTGCGCGGAACCTCGTGTTTCGCAGCGGCATAGGCTTCTCTGAATCCAGGAGGTCAAGGCCGGACGTAACTGGAAAAGCCGTTTCCAATTCTCGCGGGGAATCATCTGAATGAAGTTGGCCATCCTCTGGTGCATACGTGCCTACCAGGCAAGCCTCTCCCCGCTGTTGCCGACTTCGTGCCGGTATTTGCCCACCTGTTCCCACTATTCTCATGACGCAGTGAACCGATACGGCGTGGCAAAGGGCGCCTGGCTTGGCGCCAAACGCCTGGCCCGGTGTCATCCCTTGGGAGGCCAGGGATATGACCCGGTGCCGTGAGTGATCGGACTCTTCGATCGAGCTGAATTTGCCTCAGCGCATTTGCCCCCTTTCAGACAAAGCCGGCGCCTCGCAACAAACCTATCAGGCAGCCGGAATCGAACCAATTCCAGGCGATCCGCGCGACCGCACAGCCGGAGAGAGAGGGATCCCGTTCTCCCGCTGGCTGTTACTCGCAGCCTTGGCGGGTCTGCTTGTCTTCGCCCTCGCCGGATGCACGCGGGACATTGGCGGCGTCAGTTCCGGCTGGAACGCGCTGGCCAGTTCCGACGGCGTGGTCTATGTCGGCACCAAGGACGGGCGGGTCCAGGCCCTGGTCGACAACGGCTTCGAAGGCGTGCGCCCCGGCTGGAGCTTTCCGCAAGCTGAGGGGGCCGACAACCTGAAGGGGGTCTATTCCCCTCCGGTAGTGGTCGGCCAACTGCTGTATGTCGCCGGGGAGAGCGGTTTTGTCTACGCCCTCGAAGTCGGCACCGGAAGCGCTTCCGACAGAGGGTGGCGCCGCCCGCTGGGTCAGCCGCAGAACCTGGAACCCCTGGTCGCCGGCCCGGCTTACGACCCGATCAACGAGTTGCTCCTGGTCCCCTCGGAGGACGGGAGGCTCTATGGGTACATCGCAGACACCGGGGAGAGCCTGTGGGACAGGCCTTTCATCGCAGGGGACAAGATCTGGTCCACCCCCGTCGTCAGCAACGGCGTCGCCTACTTCGGCTCCCACGACGGAAACATATACGCTGTGAACACCGCCACCGGCGAAGAGGAATGGAAATTCGAGACCGGCGGGGTCGTTGCAGGCAGGCCGCTCCTGTTTGACGGGATGGTGCTGGCCGGTTCCTTCGACAAGAATCTCTATGCCCTCGACGCAGTCGACGGAGACCTGCGCTGGCAGTTCGAGGGCGACAACTGGTTCTGGGCCGGCGCGGTAACGAACGGGGAGACCATTTTTGCCCCCAGCATGGATGGCAATATATACGCACTGGACCGCAACGGCATCCTCCAGTGGCAGTACGATACGGGCGACTCCATAGTGTCCCCGCCGGTGCTGGTGCCCCGCGGGCTGGTGGTGGCGCCCAGGAACGGCCGTCTGTTGCTGCTCGACGTATCCACCTCAGCCGACCGGACCGCGGCCCAGCGGCTTCTATCATCCCAGAGTCTCGGGGACGCACAGATCAAGGCGCCCCTTGTGGCGGTGGGCGAGTCGGTGTACGTCGGTTCGGAAGACGGAAGCGTCCGCCGGGTGGAAGTGAAGGGCGGCCAGGTACAGATGTGGTGCTGGCACTACGAGAACGTGCAATGCAACTGATCGTTCGACAGAGTCAACCGGCCCTCCCGAACACGGGAGAGGCAAGGTAGGGCCCTTTGGGAATCGACGACCTCTGGCGTGAAATAATAATCCGGCCCATGTTGAACCTGCTGGTGGTGCTCTACACCATCTGCTTCAACAACATGGGCATCGCCATCATTGTCTTCACCGTAATCGTCCGTCTGGTCACGCTTCCCCTGACCATCAAGCAGCTGCGTCAGATGAAGGCGATGACCGACCTGCAACCCCGGATGCGGGAGATTCAGGACCGTTACGGCCGGGACCGCCAGCGCGTCTCCCAGGAGACCATGCGGATGTACCGGGAAGCGGGCGTCAACCCCGTGGGATGTCTCGGTCCCCTGGTCATCCAGATGCCCGTATTGTTCGGGCTATTCCGGGTGCTCATCCAGACGCTGTACTCGCGCCCGGACCACATGGTCGCGCTGGCAGAAAAGTTCTACGCCTGGATTCCGTATTTCCCCATCTACACCGCCGCTCCGTTGAGCGCTGCCTTCCTGTGGATGGACCTGTCGGAGCCGGACCCCACCAACGTGGTCATCCCGGTGCTAGTCTTCGTTTCCACCTGGCTGCAGCAGAAGATGACCATGACCCCGTCGACGGACCCCAGGCAGTCGACGAACCAGATGATGATGCTGTGGCTGATGCCGCTGATGATCGCATTCTTCTCCTTCACCCTGCCCAGCGGCCTCTCGCTGTACTGGATCGCTTCCAACGTAATCGGTATCGGTATCCAGTACTTCATAACCGGATGGCAACCCATTTTCCCGCTGTTCCCGAGGGCGGAGCCGGCGCCGGCAGCCGCGCCGTCTGCGTCATCCCGCTACGATGAACCTGAGGAGGTTGATGGCGATGCAAGAACCTCTCGTGATGAGCGCCCGAACCGTAGAAGAAGCAATCGAGCTGGCTCTGAAAGAGCTCGACGTCGACCGCGACGAGGCAGAGGTCGAAGTACTAAGTAGAGGCAAGGCCGGATTCCTAGGCATCGGAGCGGAACTGGCCCGGGTCCGGGTCACCCGCCTGGGCGCAGGAACGTCCTCCGCGTCACAGGACGCCGGAGAGCAGACCGCCGCCGCACTGGCCACGGCAGCCTTGGGGCGAATCCTGGAATCCGCCGGGGTCAACGTAACGCGAACGCTGCGCTCGGCCCACGACGCGGAGGCTGGCGGCCCCGTCATCGACCTAGCCGGCGAGGACTCGGGCCTCCTCATAGGACGGCGGGGCCAGACACTTCAGGCGCTACAGTTCCTCGTCACTTTGATCGTCCGGAAGAAGATGGGTGAGGACGTCCGGGTGATCCTTGATGTCGAGAATTACCGGCAGCGCCGGGAGACTTCGTTGCGGGACATGGCGGCCAAGGTCGCCAGCCGCGTTGCCCAGACCAACAGGAGCATCACACTGGAACCCATGTCGCCAGCCGACCGGCGCATCATTCACACCTCGCTGGCGGAACACCCGGGGGTGCGTACCGAGAGCGCCGGGGAAGGCGAGAACCGCAAGGTCACCATAATGCCGCGAAGGGACTAGCAACCGGTCGCTATCGGATTGATGGAGCACCGGGGCAACCACAAGGGCTGCCCCTACTCCGCAATGCAACGAGTTTGATAACATTGTACGAAACGCCCGCTCAGGCGGGTCATGGAAAATCAAAAGGCAAGAGCCGGAGGAGGGCCTTACTTTGATTGCAATTGAACCTACCCGAGAAGTCGTTTCGGAACTCTATGAGCGACTGGACAAGAATCTCCAGACCGTTCGCTCCGTCCAGAATCGTCCCCTGACCCTGACCGACAAGATACTGCTCAGCCACCTCGACGACCCCGCGTCGACCGGCATGGTGCGGGGCCAGACCTACGTGCAGCTCCGGCCCGACCGGGTGATCCTGCAGGACGTGCTGGGCCAGACCGCTATGCTCCAGTTCATGCAGACCCGCCGGGCTACCACCGCCGTACCGACTTCCGTTCACTGCGACCACCTGATCCAGGCTCGTGTCGAGGGCGGACGCGATCTCACCGAGTCCTTGGCGGAAAACGACGAAGTTTACAACTTCCTGCGTACCGCTTCCGCCAAGTACGGCGTGGGCTTCTGGTCGCCGGGGGCGGGCATCATCCACCAGGTGGCCTTCGAGAATTACGCCTATCCAGGCGAAATGATGATCGGCACCGACTCCCACACCCCGATGGGAGGCGGGCTTGGTTCCATCTCGGTGGGGGTGGGCGGCGCCGACGCCGTCGAGGTCATGGCTGGGCTGCCCTGGGAAGTGCTGTACCCTCGTTTCATCGGCGTGCGCCTCACTGGCGAAATGAGCGGCTGGACGGCCCCCAAGGACGTCATCCTGTACCTGGCCGGTCAGCTGACCGTGTCGGGCGGCACCAACGCCATAATCGAGTACTTCGGGCCCGGAGCAGCTTCCATCAGCGCCACCGGCAAGGCCACCATCACCAACATGGGCGCCGAGTTGGGGGCCACGACTTCCGTTTTCCCGTATGACGAGCGCATGGCACGGTACCTCAGGGCAACCAGGCGCGGAGATATCGCCGGGCTGGCGGACCAGTACCGCCACCTGCTGACTGCCGACCCGGAGTGCGAGGCCAACCCGGACCAGTACTACGACCGCATCGTCGAGATCAACCTGTCCGAGCTGGAACCTCACCTGGTGGGCCCTCACTCGCCCGACCGCGCCCGGCCAATCTCCCGGATGGCTGCGGAACTCAAGGAGGACGACGGCCTGGTCGACGAGATTTCAGCCGCCCTGATCGGCAGTTGCACCAACTCCTCCTACGAGGATATGAGCCGCTCCGCCGATGTGGCGGAACAGGCCAAGGCCAAGGGTCTCAGTTCAGCAGTGCCCTTCATGGTTACCCCAGGCTCGGAGCAGGTCCGCGCCACCATCGAGCGGGACGGCCAGATGCAGTCTCTCACGGACATCGACGCGACCGTGCTTGCCAACGCCTGTGGGCCGTGCATCGGACAGTGGCGGCGCGCCGGGGAGAATGTCGGCACGCCGAACACGATCGTCACGTCGTACAATCGCAACTTCCCGGCACGGAACGACGGGCAGCCTTCAACGATGAACCTGATCGGCAGCCCGGAGATCGTCACCGCGCTGGCCATTGGGGGCCGGTTGTCCTTCAATCCCCTAACGGATACTCTCACCGCCGCCGACGGCTCCGAGTTCAGGCTGGACCCGCCCGCCGAGGCGCCGGAGGTTCCGCCCTCTGACTTCGACGAAGGCCGGTCTTTCTACCAGGCCCCGCCGGACGATGGGAGCAGCATCGACCTGACCGTATCCCCCGACAGTGAGCGCATCCAGCTACTTGAGCCGTGGCCCGCCTGGGACGGCAACGACTTCACCGAAATGCCTGCCCTGCTCAAGGCCAAGGGCAAGACCACCACCGACAGCATCTCTCCCGCCGGCGTGTGGCTGCGGTTCCGGGGCCACCTGGACCGCTTCAGCGACAACATGTTCATGGGCGCCATCAACGCCTACACCGACGAGGCCGGCAAGGGCCTGAACGTCATCAGCGGCGAGAGAGACCAGGGCTTCTCCAGGATCGCCCGGGACTACAAGGCCCAGGGCGTCAAGTGGGTGGTCATCGGCGACTCCAACTACGGCGAGGGCAGCAGCCGGGAGCACGCGGCGCTGTCCCCCAGGCTCCTCGGCGGCGCCGCGGTTATCGCGCGCAGCTTCGCCCGTATCCACGAGAGCAATCTCAAGAAGCAGGGTCTTCTGGCTCTGACCTTCTCGGATGAGGCCGACTATGACCGCATCCGGGAAGACGACCGCATCAGCCTGACCGGCCTGAAGGACATAGCCCCGGGCAAGCCGGTGCAGTGCACGGTCAATCACAGCGACGGCACCTCCGAGACCCTGGAACTGCAACACTCCTACAGCGAGTCGCAGCTCGATTGGTTCAGGCTGGGATCGGCGCTCAACCTTTTCCACCAGTAGACCGTCCGCACTTCAGGAACACGCCGTCCGCACTTCCAAGCTCAGAGCAGGAAGGGCGGACGGCGTGTTGAGAATACCCGGCAAAACATTTGGTTGACCCAACATCAATGGGGCCGATAGAATAGCCGAGTGAACAGCGAGCCGGACTTCCCACAGGTCTATGGCCCGTTCGACAGTCCCCGCGAAGAGTGCGGGGTTATCGCCGTATATTCCCCTGAAGAGACCGCCAGCCGCCTGTCCTTCTTCGGCCTCTTCGCTCTCCAGCATCGCGGCCAGGAAAGCGCCGGCATCGCCGCCACCAACGGCGAGTGCGTCGAAGTCCACGCCGACATGGGCCTTGTATCCCAGGTGTTCCGCGAGCCCGACTTTCTGCCTCTGGCCGGCGACCTGGCTATCGGCCACACCCGCTATTCGACCACGGGCAGCAGCGAGATCTGCAACGCGCAGCCGCTGGTGGTGGAGGGGAGTGCGGGAACGCTAGCGCTGGCCAACAACGGCAATATCATCAACGCACTCCAGCTGAGAGATCAGCTCGAGCGCGAGTGGGAATGCTCCTTCACTTCCACCACCGACACGGAGATCATTGCGCGAATGGTGGTCGAGTCGGCTGGTTCTTCCTGGGAGGAGCGGATCTTCCAGTGCATGAGGAAGCTGGAAGGAGCATATTCGCTGGTCGGACTGACGCCGAACGCCGTCATCGCCGCTCGCGACCCGCTGGGCATCCGCCCGCTGTGCATAGGACGCAGGGGGGAAGGCTGGGTGGTGGCGTCGGAAACATGCGCCCTCGACAATCTCGGCGCCGAGTTCGTGCGGGAGATTGATCCGGGTGAAGTGGTCGTCATCGACCATGAGGGACTGCGTTCGTCGGTCTGGCCCGGAGTCAGCGAGGCAAGGCCGAGGGCGCTCTGCGTCTTCGAGCTGATCTACTTTTCGAGGCCGGACAGCCTGATGGACGGGCACCTGGTGCACTCGAAGAGACAGCAGATGGGCGCCCAGTTGGCGCGCGAACACCCGGTTGACGCCGATCTCGTCATCGGCATCCCGGACTCTTCGACAGCAGCGGCCGTTGGATACGCATTGGAGTCCGGGATACCCTTCAGCGAGGGGCTGATCAAGAACCGCTACGTGGGGCGCACCTTCATCGAGCCGGAGCAGCGTCTGCGGGACCTCGGGGTCCGGCAGAAGTTCAACAGCCTCGGGGAGGTCATCCGCGACAAGCGCATCGTCGTGGTCGACGACAGCATCGTGCGCGGCACCACAACCCCGCATGTGGTCAACCTGCTGCGCAAGGATGGGGCAGCCGAGGTGCACATGCGGGTCTGCGCCCCGCCCATCCGGCACCCCTGCTTCATGGGCGTGGACATGGCTTCCCGTAAGGAACTGCTGGCCGCCAACAGCACATTGGCCGAAATCCGCGAGTTCATCGGCGCGGATACCCTCGGATACCTGAGTGTCAAGGGCCTGATGAAAGTCGTGGGCGGCCAGAACGGCGGGTTTTGCGACGCCTGTTTTACGGGCAACTACCCCGTTCCCGTACAGCTGGAGTTGGACAAGCTCGTGCTGGAAACCCCCGCCGACTGATTTTCGCCGTCGCCGGTCCGCTTCCCGCAGGTCTGGTCTTCTGATTAGCAGGGCCTTTCAAAGTCCACTCCAAGCCGCTCATGGTGAGCTTGTCGAACCACGAGCGGCTTAACCCGGCGTCCTTCGACAAGCTCAGGATGACCGGGCGCCTATGGAAGAGATTACTTTGCAATCGTCCTGATCTGGTTAGAGGCCACCCTTGCCATAGTTGCGGCTGTCATTTAACCTTTTTCCCTGCGGTTCGATATGCCTCCAACAGAGACCATCTACCGGAAAACAGTGTGTGATCACGGTGTATAGTTGAGCGGAGAGAGCCTTGGCGACGCCTACAGGCGGTCCGGTGTCGACCTTGGGCAGATGGAAGAGCTCAAGGACCGCATTCGCGGCTTGGCCGCGAGCACTCACGGGCCTGAAGTAGTCGACGGCGGGACGAGTTTCGCCGGACTGTTCCAGTTGGGTGGCGAAAACGGGCCCGTCCTGGTGGCCAGCACCGACGGTGTGGGCACCAAGCTCAAGATAGCGGCCCAGCTGGGGCATTTCGAGTCCATAGGCCGGGACCTGGTCACGCTTAACGTCAATGACATCCTGACCAAGGGAGCCCGTCCCCTATTCTTCCTGGACTACGTGGCATTCAGCAACGTGGACTCCCAGAGCCTCGACTCGCTGATGCGGGGCATCGCCTGGGGCTGCCACGAGGCGCAGTGCTCCCTCATCGGCGGCGAGACGGCCCAGATGCCCGGGGTGTACGCGGAAGGAGAGATGGACCTGGCCGGCTTCGTCGTCGGCATCGTCGAGAGAGAACGGCTCCTGGAGCCGTCAAAGGTGAAGGCCGGCGACAAGCTCTTCGGCATCCCGTCGAATGGACTCCACACCAACGGCTTTTCCCTCGTGCGCAGGGTGTTCAATACCGATAGCGACCCGGCAGCCCTGTTCGGCCGGCTGGAAGGGCTGGACCACCAGTTGGGTGAGGAGTTGCTGCTTTACCATCGCAGCTACTACCCCATGCTGGCCCCGGCCCTGGATCTGCTCAGCGGCCTGGCCCACATCACGGGAGGCGGCCTGCCGGGAAAGCTGCCCGCCGTCCTTCCGGACGACCTCGCTGCTTCCATAGACAGGGGCGCCTGGACTCCGCCTCCTATTTTTCCGCTGGTCCAGCGGCTCGGCGGCATTTCGGACGACGAGATGTTCCTCGTCTTCAACATGGGACTGGGCATGGTGGCCGTATGCCCGGAGGAGAATGTCTCTTCATTCCGCCGCCTCATCCCCGAAGCAATTCCGGTGGGAGAGGTGGTCGTCCGTGAATGGGACCATCAGGTAATCCTGAACCAATCGCAATGAGCATCATTCCATAGTTCCCTCTCCCTTGAGGGAGAGGGTTACAGTCTGCCCTGTACTTGATACGGGGGTGAGGGTGAAATCCCCTCACTCAGCAATGGAGCGAGAATTTGAGAGCGCTAATCAGTGTTTACAACAAGACCGGCGTGGTGGAGTTCGGACGTCGGCTGGTTGAGGCTGGCTACGACCTGGTCAGCACAGGCGGCACCCACCGGACGCTCACCGAGGAAGGGGGACTGAACGTGCGCCAGGTGGCCGAGGTCACGGGTTCGCCGGAAATCCTTGACGGCCGGGTCAAGACGCTACACCCGGTCATCCACGGGGGCCTGCTGGCCCGCCGGGAATCCGAGGACCAGATGGCAGAACTGGCGGAGCACGGGATCCAGGCCATCGATATGGTCGCGGTCAACCTGTATCCCTTCGTCGAGACCATCAGCAAGGCAGATGTAACGCTGGACGCCGCCCTCGAGAACATCGATATTGGAGGGCCGACGATGCTCCGGGCAGCGGCCAAGAACTTCCCTTCGGTGGCCGTGGTCGTGGACCCGGAGGACTACGAGTGGGTGGCTGACAAGATCGCAAACGGCGGCCTGACGGACGACGACCGGCGCGGTCTGGCCGCCAAGGCGTTCCGCCACGTCTCCGAGTACGACTCGGCAGTAACCGGATACCTGAGTGGCCCTGGAGAGAGCGAACAGTTGCCGGACCGGCTGAGCATCACGCTGGACAAGGTGACGGGCCTGCGGTACGGCGAGAACCCACACCAGGCCGGGGCGCTGTACGCTCCCACCGGGGCCGGACTCCATGGCATTGCGGGCGCAACCCAGCTGCACGGACGTGAGCTGTCGTACAACAACCTCATGGACGCCGACGCCGCGTGGCGCACCGTCTCCGATTTCGCTGAGCCAACGGTCGCGGTGGTGAAGCACAACAACCCCTGCGGCCTGGCCAGCCGCGACTCCATTGCCGGGGCATACGAGCTGGCCTACGAAGGGGATACGGTCAGCGCATTCGGCGGCATCGTTGCCGTTAACCGCACCGTCGACGCCGCCACCGCTCAGGCGATGGATGCGATCTTTTACGAGGTCGTCATCGCCCCCGGTTACGACGACGACGCGCTGGCCATTCTGCAGCGCAAGCGAAACCTGCGCATCCTGACTGTCGGTACCGCACTGTCCGGCACCGCCCTCGACCTGCGTCCTATCTCCGGCGGGATGCTGGTACAGGGCGCCGATAATGTCGCGGAAAACCCCGCCGAGTGGAAGACGGTCACCAAGCGCGTCCCCAGCAACTCAGAGATGCAGGACCTGGCCTTCGCCTGGAAGGCAGCCAAGCACATCAAGTCCAACGCCATCGTTTTTGCCAAAGACCGGGCCCTTGTGGGCATGGGCGCCGGTCAGCCCAACCGGGTAGTCAGCGTGCACCTGTCCCAGCGCATCGCCGGTGACAAGGCCAAGGGCGCGGTCCTTGCGTCCGACGCCTTCTTCCCCTTCCCGGACAACATCGAGCTCGCCGCCGAGGCGGGGGTGACTGCCATCGCCCAGCCGGGAGGGTCGGTGCGGGACGAGGAGGTCATTGCCGCCGCCGACCAGGCGGGACTGGCCATGGTGTTCACGGGGGTGCGCCATTTCCGCCACTGAGCTGCCCGGAGCCTGATGCCAGCAATGATCCCCAGCGTCGAAGTCGTCATCCCGGTATACAACGAGGAAGATGCCCTTCCGGTCAGCATCCCGAAGCTGTGCGCCTTTCTTCGGGAGAATCTGTCCAATCCCTGGCGCGTGACCATAGCGGACAACGCGTCGATTGACGGAACGCGCACTGTCTCCGAGGACCTATGCCAGGAGATCGAGGAAGTTAACTACCTCTATCTGCCGGAGAAAGGACGGGGGCGGGCGCTGAAGGCCGCCTGGCTTGGAAGCGAGTGCGACATTGTCAGTTACATGGACGTTGACCTGTCCACCGATCTTTCCCACTTTCCAGAGCTGGTCGGGGAACTGGAAGATGGCTGCCACGTTGCCATCGGCAGCCGCCTCAGCCGCGGCTCGAAGGTCACCCAGCGGAGCTTCAAGCGCGAGTTTACCTCTCGGGTATACAACAAGCTGATCTGGTCGATGTTCTTCGTCGGATTTCCCGACGCCCAGTGTGGCTTCAAGGCCATGACGAGACAGGCAGCGCAGGCTATCATCCCCAACGTCGAGAACAACAACTGGTTCTTCGACACCGAGCTGCTGATCATCGCGGAGAAGCGGGGATACCGTATCGGAGTGGTGCCGGTGGCCTGGGAGGACGACCCCTCCAGCACCGTCAACGTGGTCAAGACAGCCTCCGAAGACATCAAGGGCCTACTGCGCCTCCGGTTCGGCGGCATCCCCAAAATACAACCTCCCAACCAATAATCTTTGCGCCTTTGCGTCAAAAAGGTATTAGCATGGAACTTGGACTTGCAGGCAAGACCGTCATCATCACCGGCGGCGGCTCCAACATCGGCCGGGCTATCGTCCACGCCTTCGCCGACGAGGGCAGCAACATCGTCATCGCCGAGCTCGACCCGGCCCAGGGCCAGCGCGTAGCCGACGAAGTTAACGCGATGGCCCTGAGCCTGCCGAAGGGCGGACGCACGGTTGTCGTAGCCACAGACGTGACCAGCCACGAGTCGGCCAACGCGATGGTTGAGGCGGCGAACTCGGAGTTCGGTGGCGTGGACGTGCTGGTGAACAACGCTGGATGGACCATTGACCGGCTGTTCCTGGAGAAGCCGCGGGAGGAGTGGGAGCGTGAGGTGCAGGTCAACCTGTGGGGGGCCATCAACTGCATCCACGCGGTGCTGCCGGGCATGGTGGAACGGCAGGGCGGCAGCATCGTCTGCCTGAGCTCCGATGCTGGCCGGATGGGCGAGTACCGGGAAGCCGTCTATTCGGCCTGCAAGGCTGGCGTGATCGCCCTCAGCAAGTCCATCGCCCGCGAGACCGGCCGCTACGGGCTGCGCCTGAACTGCGTCTGCCCCGGCCTGGTGGTGCCGCCCGAGGAGGAATCGATCAGCGAGACCAGCATGTGGCACCAGATGCGCGAGGTCTTCACCCCCGAAGCCCGCGAGCGCGCCGTCCGCGCCTACCCTCTCCGCCGAATGGCGCAGGCCCGCGAGATCGCCAACGCGGTAGCTTTCCTCGCCTCAGACGCCGCCGGCTTCATCACCGGCCAGACCCTGAGCGTAAGCGGCGGTTACACTATGGCTTAGGGGACTACCTCAATAGCATGAAACTTGATAGAGGCAGACATACGATTCGGGGGTCCTCTACTTCTCCTGAGCCATCTTGAGTTATAAGGATCCCAAACGAGGCGTTATTGACTGACTTGTCAAGAAACGAGCGAATTCCCAGAGTATCCCTCAAGGGGTCAATTCGCCTTTGATATTTGATTTCTACAGGAACCCTTTGGGCCCCCACAGTAAACACAAAGTCCACCTCCCGGTCTGTTCCCCTTTCGGGTAAGTGGGCTACATTCAGGCCATGAATTGTTGAGGCGACGGAACCGAAAACACTTTCGGCTAGGTGGCCAGCTAGCGTAGTCAGTTCCGGGTGCTGCAACAGCTCCGTTGATGTCAAGGGGATCTGTTCCTGCAGCCAACTGGCTCGAAGGCCATGGTCCACCAAGCACAGCTTGGAACTGCCACGCCTCCTCTTCAGCCTAATTTCCAATGGCGGGATGAGTCTGATAAGTAAAGTATCTCCGAGAAATCGCAAATATTGAGTCACTCGCTGGCTGCCAATATTAGCTCCCAATGACAGGCGGGCTTCCTCGGCAAGAGTGGTTACTGTAGGCGTTTGGCCTGCGTAACGACAGGACAGTCTGAATAATTCTTCTAGTAATTGGGCGTCCCTTCGCCGCCCTCCGGAACCACCAACCCGAAGGTCGTGCTGGATGACTCTTTTTATCACTGTTTCATTGAGTTGGTCTGCAAGCAAATGCCAATCTTGTTCACCTAACCTATGAACCAAGGGATAACCGCCGCGCTCCGAAAAGTGCCTGAAAGACTCATCTCGGAATGGTTCATTTTCCAATCCGTAGGATCGTAGATCCAACCAGAAATTCCTATCAATCAAGGCGCTAAGGCCGTTTTCCTTCAAAAAGGGCTGCAACGAGCTAATGCCACGAAGTGCGCCAATTTCAGTTAGGGAAAGGACGCCTGCTTCGACGGTGTTAATTCTACCTGCCAGGCTGTCTCGGCCCATTTCGATTCTCAATGCGGAACTGCCGGTGGCTACCACTTTTACGGAAGTGTTGTCAACAAGGGATTTCAGCTGCGCGTCCCATCGCCTTAAGTTCTGCACTTCATCGAAAAAGAGATACGCTCTATGTCCGCCATGTGCCAAGGAATTGAAGGATTCGGGAGTTACATTTCGCTCAAACCAGTCGGAAATTGAGAGAATAGGCTCTTGCATTTTCCCTAATGAAACAAGATCGTCAAATTGAACTCTGAGTATGCTTGTCGGAGGTACACCTTCCTCGAGCAAATCAGATATCAATTGAAATTGCGCTGTAGTCTTTCCAACCTGTCGAGGACCGCGAACCACTACGATAGGAGCAATGTCCGCATCCAATCGTCGCCTTATTTGTGCTACCAAATGGCGGCGAGTCTTAGGCTGCAGCGGCATTGCGTTGCCAGTCCACCAAGGGTTCATCCGTTGTAAGTCCGCAGACAGTTGTCCAGGTATAGTTGAATCAACAAAAAGCCCAGCCTGGCTACTCATAGAGCGGCCCCCTTTTTATCTTGACGCAAAGACTCCTTGAAGCCCTGGAGGTGATTTACTCAGCGACAATGCCCGTCTGGTAGCATACCAAAGCGGCCCCGGCAATTGCCGGGGCCGTGGTGCGTTCAGAGGTTACCGTGAGCGAGTCGCTAGAGCGCGGCGACCTTCTCGCGGAGGGCGTCGAGCTCGGCGATCAGGGCGGCCTTGGGGTCGTCCTTACCACCGTTGTTCATCTCGACCAACTCCCAGGAGCGGCGCTCGATCTCCGGCAGCGTGGCCTGGAGCAGTTCCTCGTCGACGTCGTTGGCGACGGTGGGGTAGCCAGCGCGGGAGATCATGCTCTTGATCTTGCCCTGCTTGAACTGGTCCAGGGTCCATGCCAAGGTCTCGCCGGAGGTGGTGACGTCCCAGTAGATCCTGACGTCTTGGTTGCGAGGGCCGTAGTGGTAGTGCGGGCCGTTCTGGAAGCAGTCGAAGGCCAGGACCTCGATCTCCTGTCCGGCGATGTCGGTCAGGACATGGATGGCCATGCCCTCGTCGTTGATCTGGGGCAGGTGGCGGTACTCGAGACCGAACTTGAGGTTGCCGACGGTGATCTTGTCGCCGTCCAGCATCTCGGGCATCAGGTGATGCACGGTGCGGCGTCCGCTCAGGGACATCTCGCGAGCGGTGTCCTCGATCTCGTCCAGCTTCTCGTCGCTGACCGGGCTGGCATCCAGCGTATCGGCCAGATCCTCGTAGCCGGAGCGGCGCACCATGGCGGACAGGTTGTTCCGCAGGTTGCCGATGGTCCAGCCGAGGGGGTTGCCGGCAGTGGTCTTGTCCAGGTGCAGGCGAATGTTGTGGTTCTCGGGGCCATAGTGGTAATGGGGGTCCTGGTCGAAGCAGTCGAAGCGCAGGATCTCCGTGTCGTGGCCGTCGATCTCGGAATAGACCTGCAGGCACAGGCCCTGGTCATTCATGATCTCTTGCCGGTAGCTCATGGCGATTTCGATGGGACCGGCGTTGATTACGGTGCCTCCCTTTTCCACTTTGTGCCTCCTCCGTAATGTAAATAGTTTTGTGTAGCAATTTCGGGCGATTTATCACGCCGCGTTGCGCATGAATTATATCACGACCGGGTATACTGGCAAGCGGCAGGAACGAAGACCCGCCTGGGTTAACCGGCTGGACATAATATTCCTCATCCATGAAGCAGCATGGATGATTAATGGTCCTGAAACCCAACTCTGAAGCGTTCACGGACAGGAGAAACCAGCATGGATATCGGAGTTTCGATGCCCCGTATTCCCGACGGCCCAGGGCTGAGGGAGTTTGCACAGGCCGCCGAGGAAATGGGCTTCGAGTCGGTGTTGATCGGCGACCACATCGTGCTGCCGACGGACGGAACGACCCAGTACCCCTACACGCCGTCCGGAGGCTTTTCCCGACCCTCGGACGAGCCGTTCCTGGAGACCATGACCCTGTTGGGATACCTGGCCGCCTGCACCGAGCGCATCAAGCTGGGCAGCACGGTGCTGATCCTGCCGTACCGCAACCCGGTGGTGCAGGCCAAGATGTTCGCGTCTCTGGACTCTCTGACCGGAGGCCGCATGATCTGTGGTGTCGGCGTGGGCTGGCTGGAGAAAGAGTTCGATACCCTGGGCGTGAGCTACGCAGAGCGCGGCCCGCTCACTGACGAGTTCCTCGAGATCTTCCGCACGCTCTGGTACGACGAACAGCCGGAACACCATGGGAAGCACTACGACTTCGACGGCATCCAGTTCCAGCCCAAGCCGGTGCAGAACCCGCTGCCCATCTGGGTCGGCGGCCACACCCGGGCCGCCCTGCGCCGCACTGCCAAGTACGGCGACTGCTGGCACACTACTAGGCAGACCCCGGAGTTCGTCGCATCCCACATTCCCTACCTGAGTCAGCAGATTGAGAGGCAGGGACGAAGGGTCGAGGACATCACCGTGTCACTGAAACGCAGCCTGCACTTCACCGACATCGGCCTGCCGGAGATGGGAAGCGAGCGGAGCGGAGGGGCGCTGGTCTGCAACACCCAGGAGGTTGTCGACGACCTCCACGCGTGCCATGAGATCGGCATCCGGCAACTCACTTACGACTTCAGGGTGAGTGAACTCTCCGACTGCATCCGGGTCATGGAGCGGCTTGCCGATGCCGTACTGCCCGTGGCGGGCCGCCTGGCGTGAGCTGAGAATTGATGACAACCAGCGATTGCGTGGGCCCGGCGGAGCGAGTAGATTGGCCGCATGACACCAGAAACGATCGCCATTATCGCTGTGGGAGTTGGACTGGGAGGACTGATACTGACCCTTTTCCAATTCACCAACAGACGATTTGACTTGCTGGACAGGCGGATTGACTCCCTAGAAGGTCGGACGGAAAGCCGGTTCGATGGCATTGAGCGGCGTCTTGCGGCCTCAGAACGGCAGCAGTCGGCTCTCTCTGAAGGAATGGCCCGACTAGAGGGACTCGTGGAAGCAATCCGGGATATGTTGATCAGATCGCCTGCGGCCCCGTAGCTGCTCCCGCCTGGTCCCTTACAACCCGCTGTCCTTGAACCACTTGGCCCGCTTCACAAGTTCCTCTGTAGTGTGGCGCATCGCCGTCAACTGCTTCTCGGTGACAGGGCGCTTGACCGTGGCGGGGGCGCCCGTGACGAACGAATTCGCGGGTATCTGAGCCCCGGCCAGGACGGCGGAGTTGGCCGCAACGAGGCAATTCTCTCCCAGCGTTACGTGGTTCAGCACGGTGCAGTTGTTGCCCAGCAGCGAACCCCGGCCAACGCGGTCGCAGTGCACGACCACGCTGTGGCCCACGGATACGTGGTCTTCCAGGGTGAGGCCGTTCCCATGGATGACCGACCCTTCCTGGATGTTGACATAGTCGCCGATCACGATGGCGTCGTCGCCATCCCCGCGAACTGTGACACCGGGCCAGATGCTGGCGTACTCGCCGATTTCCACATTCCCCACCACGTAGGCGAACTCGCTCACCCACGCGGTCTCAGCAACTTTCGGCGTAACGCCATTGAGAGTGCGAATCAACTCCAGTCCCCTCCGTTGGTTGTACGATTTTCCTAGTCGCGGCCTGCTCCGACGGCGCGGCGGGCCTCCCGGTCCATATCCCGGTTGATGATTGCCTGGCGCTTGTCGTAGCGACGCTTGCCCCTGGCCAGTCCCAGCTCCACCTTCGCCACGTGGCGCTTGATGTAGATCCTGAGCGCCACAAGGGTCAGTCCTTTCTCTGCGACGTTGCTTTGCAGCTTCTCGATTTCATCCCGGTGCATCAGCAGCTTGCGTGGGCGGCGCGGTTCGTGGTTGAACTGGCTGGCCGGGTCGTAGGGAGCGATGTAGGTGTTGTGAAGCCACAGTTCGTCGTCCCTGACCCGCGCGTACCCGTCGCTGAGATCAACCTTGCCGGCACGCACCGACTTTATCTCGGTGCCTGTCATGACAATTCCTGCTTCGTACCGCTCCAAAATCTCGTAGTCGAAGAAGGCCTTCCGGTTGGTGGCCGCTGTACGGTTACCGTCCGAACCGATTGCTTTTGCTGCCTTTGCCGTTTTCTTCTTAGCCATGATCAGCCATCCTGACCCGTTGACTTTGTAGCCTCAGTGGCAGATTAAGATTATTCGATAAGACTGGTCAACTCTTCTATCGCCAAGTCGAGTTGCAGGTCTTCGGAGTTGTCTTCCGAGGCCTCCAGCACGATGTCGGGGACGATGCCTTCTCCCTCGATCAGCCTTCCGTCCGGGGTGTACCACCGGCCGATTGTAAAGTTTACCGCAGACCCGTCCCTCAAGGGCCAGAGATTGTTGACGCTCCCCTTGCCGAAGGACTTCACGCCGATGGTCTCCGCCCGGTCGTGGAACATGATTGCCCCTGCGAAGACCTCGGCGGCCGAAGCGCTGAAGTCGTTCATCAGGACCACAATCGGCACATCAAGCGCCATTCCGCCCGACTTCGCGCTCCAGTCGCGGCGGTTGCCTTGCCCGTCCAGCTGGTAAAGCACCAGCCCCTCGTCCACAAACTGGCTGGTCATGTCGACCACTGAGGAGAGCAGGCCGCCGGGGTTGTTGCGTACGTCTACCACCAGGCCGAGACCCTGGGAACGGTCGAACCGCTCCATAGCCTCTTCAAATTCCTCCAGGCTCCCTCCACTGAATGACGTGATCCTCAGATGCCCGATGCGGCCGACCAGCATAGTCAGGCGCACGCTCTTCAGCGGGATAACCCCTCGCACGATCTCCAGCACGGCGGTCTCGCCGGTACGGGCACGGCGCACCTCGATCGTTACTAGTGTGCCCTCCTCTCCCCGAATCCGGTTGATTGCCCGAAACAGGTCCCACCCGGAGACGCTTTCGCCGTCTATGCTGAGTATGACGTCGCCCGACTTGACTCCCGCTTCCTCCGCCGGTGTGTCGGGAATTGGGGCGACGATGGTTATCAGGCCGTTCTTGATAGTTACCTCGGCACCGATTCCTTCGAATGAGCCCCGGATTTCCTGTCGCTGGTAGGAGTATTGTTCCGGGTCCAGGTATGCGGCGTGCGAGTCTTCCGTGGCCTCAAGCATCCCCTTGATGGCGCCATCGGCGAGGTCGGCATGGTCGAACGTGCCGGCGTCGATGTGCTCCCGCTCCATGAGTTCCCAGACCTCAACCAGCTTGGCGAACTCCGGAGGCATACCCTCGATGGAAGTACCCTCGAGGGTAGTCCCGCCGTTGGGATCGTTCTCTTCAGGCTCCGGAGCAGCATCACCGGTGCAGGCAAGGGCAGCAGTCCCCAGACACAACAGCAGCGCCACGGTCGCTAAATACAGGAACTGGAAGCGCCGACCGGTAACAGCGGCCAATGGGCCATCTCCTGGCAAACGATAAAACACGGCCCGATCAGGCCGCCTGTTTCGATTATATCACTGTCGAATCTGGACACCCCGGAAGCGGCGAACCCGGTTACGCTCCGTAAGTCGGTGCTCGAACCGGACTCGTGATAGACATAAACCTGCGGCTATGCCCTTAACCCGCATTTGCACAGGTATGTTAAGATTGGCCGGAGAACGCGTGCGAACATTCCTAACTGGACCGCTGTGGGCGCATTGAGCTTCCCCTCCTGGTGCTGGTTGAAATTGGGAACTTCTGCGCTCTCCCCGGCTCCCGTAGCTCTGAAACTCGAGGGACCCGAACTAAGGAGGAAAGGTATGTCCACCCTTGCTGTGGAGGTCGTGTACCGGGGTATTTTCCAGAAAACCCTGGCCCGCAACATCGTCCGCTCCATAGTGTTTGCCGCCCGTAAGGACGGCAAGATCGGCACGGCCTTCGGCCGTTACGGCGATTCGCCCGAGCGCAACGGCATTCCCGCCAAGCAGTTCGCGATCGTTGCCGACGACCCGGAGGAACTGGAAGAAAGCCTAGCCGTTTACCAAGCGACCAGCGTTGACGTGACCATCAATGTCGACGACACCATGTGCAAAGGCATCGAGTCGTGGGCGTGGTACGGTCTGCAACCCATCAACGAACTGACCAAGCCCGGCGGCACCCTGATCGTGACCTCCCGCCAGCAGGCCGAAGCCCTGCTGGAGGACATACACCCCAAGGAAACTCCGTACAACCTCTCCATAGTTACCGGCATACCGAGCTTCTCCGGCCTATGGGTCTACAAGGATGACCACACCGACGTGCGCATCCTCGGCGCCCTGTGCAAGGTTTGCCCGGAACTGGTTAGCCTCGATGCCATGCTGGAAACCATCGAAGAGCAGATGGGCGGCGGCACGAAGCTGGCCTCGGCCCAACGGTCTTACGACCGCACCAACACGCGCCCCGTGGAACCCGGCGAGGGCGGCAATGAACGGGAGATGAAGTTCACCCTGCCCGGCTGGAAGTCCATGCAGGAGGGTCTGGTCATCCAGGCCATTCCGGAGGGCGGCGAGTTCGCGGACGGCCAGGGCGGTTACGTCCCGGGCCGCAGCGACGTGTTCAAGAAGTTCAGCACCCGCTCGATGCGCCCGGTGATCAACTTCGACACCTGCATCAAGTGCACGCTGTGCTGGCTGCAGTGTCCCGATACCTGCTTCGACGTTACGCCGGACGGCCTGTACGACGCCAACATGGAATCATGCTGCGGCTGTGGAGTGTGCGAGGCCGTCTGCCCCGTCGCGGACTGTGTCACAATGGTCAACGAGGCCGAGTTCAACGACCACAACAGCCAGTGGGAGATGTGGCAGAAGGACAAGGACGGCTACAACAAGTGGATGACCAACCTGGTGGAAAAGCAGAAGGCCGAGACCCGCACCCACGGCTTCCACCACGTCGGCGGCTACGCCGAACAGATCGAAGCGGCGGAGGCTGACTAATGACCACCGTTGAATCTGAAATGTTCACCCAGTCCACCGAGGAGCTGATCAGCGGCTCCGAGGCCATCGCCATCGCCTGCGCCCTGGCCGACGTGGACGTCATCACCGCCTACCCCATCAGGCCCTACGACACGGTGATGCAGTACGTGTCCAAGCTGAAGGCCGACGGCGCCTTCGACTGCGACTTCATCGTCGCGGAGAGTGAGCACTCCCAGTTCGAGATCGTCAAGCACGCCTCGGCTGTCGGCGCCCGCACCTTCTGCGGCTCCAGCGGCGTGGGCTGGTTCTACGCATTCGAAGCCATCACCGTGACCGCCGGCCTGCGTATGCCCGTGGTGGCAATGGTCGGCAACCGCGCCCTCGACGACCCCGGCGCGTTCGGCGTGGAGCACAACGACGCCATGGCCGTCCGCGACCTGGGTTGGCACCTGTATTGGGTCGCCACCGCCCAGGAGGCGCTTGACACGGCCCTGCTGGCCTACAAGGTGGCCGAGGACCGCCGGGTGCTGCTTCCCTTCGCCATCAGTTGCGACGGTTCCTTCCTGACCCACTCCCAGGCCATCGTGCAGGTGCCGACCCGCGAGCAGGTCGACAGCTACCTGCCGGGCTACAACCGGGCGGAGCTGCAGCTCCATCCCGACAACCCCATCACGGTGGCCCCCCAGGTCAACGAGGACTGGCTGATGGAGATCCGTCGCCAGACCGACGAGGCCATGCGCCGCGCCACCGGCGTGATCTACGAAGCATACGACGAGTTCAAGGAAGTCTTCGGTCGCGGCGACCCCAGTCCCTTCATCGAAGAGTACATGACCGAGGACGCCGAGATCATCCTCGTCGGCATGGGCACGCTGGCCATGCCCACCCGCGTCGCGGTCCGCCGGATGCGCGAGCAGGGCAAGAAGGTCGGCTTTGTTCGCGTCAAGTTCTTCCGCCCCTTCGCGATGGAGGAGATCCAGAACGCCCTCCGGGGAGCCAAGGGCATCGCCGTCATCGACCGGGACTACTCGTACGGCTCGCCCGCATTCGGCGGAGTCCTCTTCCACGAGCTGCGCTCAGCCCTCTACCCGCTGCCGGAACGCCCCATGATGCTCAATTTCATCGCCGGGCTGGGCGGCCGCGAGGTTATGGTCCGCGACGTAAACGAGATGGTCGAGACTACCGAAAAGGCGGTCGCGACTGGTAAAATCGAGCAGGAAACAACCTGGGTCTCGGTAAGGGAGTAAGAGCCATGACCACCATGATGACCGCGACGGACCTCCCCCAGGTTCGAGGCGTTAAGAACATCCCGGTGGAGGAGTTCTACTCCTCCGGTCACCGCACCTGCCAGGGGTGCGAGTCGGCGCTCACCATGCGGCTGATGATCAAGGCCGCCGGCCCGCGCTCCATCGTGCTGGGCAGCACCGGCTGCATGTACGTGGCCAACACCACCTACTACAGCACGCCGTGGGTGGTGCCGTGGATGCACACTCAGTTGGGCTCCTCCGGCAGCGCGGCTACGGGCACCGCCGCCGGCTTGGCTTCCATGATGCGCAAGGGCAAGATGCACAAGGAGCCGATCAACGTCATCGCCTTCTGCGGCGACGGCGGCGGCGTGGACATGGGCTTGTCGGCCATTTCCGCGGCCCTGCAGCACGATGAGTACAATCTGCTCATCCTCTGCTACGACAACGAGTCCTACGCCAACACCGACATCCAGGTGTCGGGCAGCTCCCCGTGGGGCGCCAACAGCACCTTCAGCCCTCCGGGCAAGGTGCACCGCATCATGAACAGCCGGTGGAAGAAGAACACCGCGCCGATGCTGGCCGCGGGACATCCCGACGTCCGTTACATCGCCACCTCCTGCGCCTCCTATGGTCTGGACCTGAACAACAAGATCCGCCGCGCCCTGACCATCGGCGGGCCGACGTTCATCCACAACATCGACCCCTGCCCCAAGGGCTGGGACTACGACCCCAAGTATTCCCACGAACTGGGAATGCTGGCCGTCGAGACCGGCCTGTGGGTGCAGTACGAGATCATCGACGGGGAGCTGATCCTGAACGGGGCCAGCCGGGCCATCGCCAGGGGCATCCGCAAGCGGAAGCCCATCGAAGAGTACCTGTCCAGGCAGGGTCGCTTCGCCCACTTCACACCCGAAGACATCGCCCACTTCCAGCAGCGGGTGGACGATAGTTGGGAGAAGTGGTGGATCCCCGGCGTAATCCCCTTCACCATGAACGACGAGTAGTCGGCCGGAAGAAATTAGACTCAACCAGCGAATGGTAAAAACGGAAGGGGCAGGCCCAGAGCCTGCCCCTTTTTGACGCAAAGGAGAGAGGCTCGTATGGTCCCTGACCCCTATTCGCACTTCGTACCATTTGGCAGCAAATTAGGCAGAATTAACCGAATTCAACCATTTGTAGACGGAACGCATTTATCATCTTAAAATCTATTGACGATTTACAACTTAGATTTAACGCTTTCGATAATCTGTGATATCATAGCACGACTGTTTCGCGTCGCGGCCCGGGATTCCCGCTTGATCAGGGCTTCGGTGCGGAGAGAAATACCCATCATTCCAAGGAGAGGAGTTCATGCGACCCACGGTAATAATGTCCTTTGCCATCGTGCTGATGGTAGCCCTGTTGGTAGCGTGCGGGGAAGCCGCCACCGCCGTTCCGACCGACACTCCCGTACCCCCAACGGCCACGCCCGCGCCGACCGAAGCCCCCACCGAGGCCATGGAAGAAGAACCCACGGCCATGATGGAGGAGGAAGAAGAAGGCGACGCCATGATGTGGGAAGTCAGCGATGAGCTCAAGGCCTATGCGGCCGAGCACGCTGGCGGGCCAGGCGCCATCTACATTGGCGACGGCAACTTCGACGCGCTCGTCGGTCCCTCGGTCTATCCCGAGTTCATGGAACTCGACGGCACCGACCTGGGCGATGACGACGGCCAGGTGCCCTTGGACGCCATCATGGACGTCCGGTGGGTATTCGAGTCCGACTATTACCGGCAGCTGATCGAGACTGCCAATCTCACCAACCCGACCCAGCTCACTTCTTCGGGCGAGGATATCGAGCTTCAGCACACTTGCATCAACAGCCAGCTGCTCTGGTGCAAGCATCAGAAGACTTACTTCGTGCCCAACGTGGAAAGTCGAACCGAAGGTCAGGTCACCATTAACGTCACCTCGTTCCCGGAGCTCGGACTTGCCGGCACCGACACGGCCACTCTGCTGGCCGACGGCACCCTGAGCATGACCGAGATCTACGGCGGTTATGTTGGCGGCGAGTTCCCCACCCTGGCGGTGCAGTACATCTGGGGACTGTGGCCGGACCATGAGACCCACTACAAGGTGCTCACCAACATCGCTCCCGACCTGAACCGGGTGTACGAAGAGGAGTTGGGGGCCCAGGTGCTCATGCGCAACTGGATCGCCGGCGACGACCAGTTCTTCTTCAGCGACAAGAAGCTGGAAAACCCCGAGGACTTCGTGGGCCTGAAGACCCGCAGCCACTCGGCCGAGCTGTCCGACTGGATCAACCACATGGGCGCCGCTGCCCAGTTCATGGCCTTCGCCGAGGTGTACACCGCCCTGGAGCGCGGCATCCTCGACGCTGGCGTAACCGGCGCCAATCCCGGTCTCTCGCAGCGGTGGTACGAAGTGACCACCTACATGAATGGCCGTCTCTTCAGCTTCAACTCCACGACCAACGTGGTCAACGGCGATGTCTGGGCCGAGATCCCGGCGGACATTCAGCAGATTCTCTTGGAGGAGGGCGCCAAGCAGGAGCTTGAAGCCCTTCGCCTGACCGCAATCCACAACGTTACGGGCATCTCCCGCAACATAGAGGCCGGTCTGGAACTGGTGGAGTTCGGTCCCGAAGCGCAGGAACTCAGTAAGCGGGCCGGCGCCGAGAGCGTGCTGCCCAACTGGCTGCAGCGCCTGGGCTACCCCGACCAGGGCCAGGATGTCGTTGATGTATTCAACAACAAGATCGGTCCCTTCGTTGGCCTGCGCGTGGACTTGGACGCCTCCGATGAGCGCGGCTTCACCGTCGTGGACGTCCCCATCACCCAGGGACCTCACGCCCAGTAGCCAGGCTCCAAAACCGGCGCAAGCAGAAGGGGCGGCCATCATGCCGCCCCTTCATTCTTTCCGGGAGACGCAGCGTCTAAGCTTCAGAAAAACACGCTCAGGTTCTTGGCCATGATCACGTTGGCGTCGAGCACGATTGTGCGCCGCGCGATCTTCCAGTCGCCATCGACCGGCCGGAGCAGGTCCTCGCGGTAGCCCGCAAAAAGATTCTCCTCCGTCTCGTGGTGAGAGCGATAGAGGAGAAACGCCGTCTTTGCCTTGACCTCGCCGTCAGGCTGCGGGTCTACAACCAGGTTTCCAACGATATGCCGTGTCCTCGAGGGAGGGTCCTCGCCCCAGGCCATCCCCGTTTCCAGCCGCTCCACCCGCATCGTCAGGTAGGTCTTGTCGTCCTCGAAAATGGCTACGTCGCCCACGGGCGTCAGTTCCCGTTCCGTTTCGTGACGGTGCACGTTCAGCCGACGGGGCATGAAGTAGAAGACGTCGTCCGTGAAAAGGTCCAGCCACTCCCGGAAGCGGCGCTCGTCCAGCATCCAGGCTTCGCGGATGTAGAACTCCATCAATTCGTGCCACATTTCGAGCTTCGAGGCCGTTCCTTGACGGGTGTCGGTAGCCATTTCCTGCGCTCCAGAAATCACTCCCTCTCCCGCAGAGAGAGGGTTAAGGTGAGGGCATCTCCCGCGGGCACTCAACTCCGCAAGGCGGCAGTCCCCCCGAAGTCCATGGTCTTCGGTTCGAGCGGGATGTCCTCCCAGTTCTCGGCGTTCATGAACTGCTCCCACCGCTTGTAGAAAAGACGCTGGTTGCTCTCGGAGGTATATCGGTCTGCGACCACGCCCGGATAGTCGGGGTGCCTCCGGTCGTGCCCAACGCCCATTGAGAGGTCCTGCGTGTACCTGCGGCCCATGGCGGTCAGCGCCGAATTGGTAACCCCCCGCCAGTTGTCCATGTCGTCCTGCTCGAACATGCCGTTGACCCCGTTGTAGTTGGCGCTTCCCCGCCGGAGCGCGGTTTTCAGGTCGTCGGGCATATCCTTCTCCAGCACCACGAAGTGCCAGAATTCGGTCTGCAGCGGCCCCCTGGGATGGGCCAACCGGAACCCGAGCACGCCGTTGGGGAACAGGCTGTGGTTGCCCAGCTGCAACTTTCGGGCGCGGAGACTGCCCAGACGACGCTCCGCCTCCGGCAGGGTCTCGCGGTAGTAGTCTTCAAAGGCCGCGCGGTTCTCGGCTGTTACCCCGTGGTTCTGGCGGGCCTGGTCCGCCCGCTCCAGGAAGCGCATGGTCAGCGAGTGGCCGTTGACGAACATGTGCCTGGACTCGGACTGGAACTGCTGCTCGTGGGTCAGCCGGGGCACGCCCCGGTGCCGGCCTTGCACGATGATGGCCGACAGGTGAGTCGTAGGCACATGGTAGTTGTCGGAGCAGTTGTCCACCGCGGTCTTCCAGTTAACCGGCTCCATCCACTTGATGGGGCCCAACGCCTCCGTGCCGTTGTCCAGGCGGTTGAAGTTGATGTCCAGCAGCCAGCGGGCATCGCCCAGGTAATCGTCCAGGCTGGGGGCCCCGTTATCCCAGGTGGCGAAGACGATGCCGGCGTAGGTATCCACCCGCGCCTCCACCAGTCCTAGGCTGTCCCGGTCCAGCGCTCCGTAGTAGGCTTCCTCCTCACCGGGCAGGTACTCCAGGTCTCCCTCGTTGGAAAAGGTCCAGCCGTGGTAGGCACAAGCGAAGTTTCGCGAGTTGCCCTGGTCGGTGCGGACGATGCGGTTGCCCCGGTGCCGGCACATGTTCAGGAAGGCCCGCAGGTTGCCCTTGGCGTCCCGGCACAGGATGACCGGCTCCTCCCCCATGTAGGTGTGGAAGTAGTCGTTGACCTTCGGCACAAGAGTCTCGTGACCGATCATCAGCCAGGCCCGCCCAAAGACCTTTTCCTGCTCCTCGGCGTAAATGTCCGGGTCTGTGAAAATGCGACGGTCCAGCTGCCCGGTTTGCAGATCGATTATCTGATGATTACGGCCAAGAGCGACCATTGCGGCACCCCCGCATCGGCAAAGTTCCCTCTCCTTTTGGGAGAGTGCTAGGGTTGACGGCCTTCTTTCAACAGTATCATTCATCCTGTGCATTCTGTCTATCAGTGTAGTAGAGTAGGGCCAATCGATACTTTGTCCAATGGAGCCGCGCCATGAAATTCGGAATCTTTACCATAGTCCCCTACCATGAGGACTTCACCCAGTCGCAGGCGCTGAACGAGGCGCTGGAGCAGATCGTATACGCCGACCAGATGGGCATCGAGGAGGTCTGGCTGGGCGAGCACAGCTTCTCCCGCCACGGGCTGCTGTCCGGCATCTGGTCGTTCCTCGGCGCAGTTGCCGGACGGACGCAGAACATCCGCATCGGAACGGCCGTCATTGTGCTACCTCTCCACAACCCCGTACTTGTCGCCGAGGAAGTGGCGATGCTGGACATAATCAGCAACGGCCGCATCAATTTCGGCATCGGCGCAGGCTACCAACAGCAGGAGTTCGACGGGCTGGGCGTGGACATCGACACCAGCCGGGAGCGCTTCAAGGAAGCCGTGGATGTGATCATCCAGGCCTGGACCAACGAGCGGCTCACGTTCCATGGCAAGTACACCAACGTCGACGACCTGTGGGTATTGCCCAAGCCTGTTCAGAAGCCCTACCCGCCCCTGTTCCAGGCAGTCAGCACCAGCCCCGAGAGCATCGACTTCGCCGCCAGCCGCCAGATACAGGTGATCGCAGGCGGCCCCACCGACATCCTTGGGCAGGCCCCTCAGGTCATCAAGCTCTGGCGGGAGAAGATGGACGAGTACGGCCATCCCCACGCTCACCTGGACCCGCCCATGTCCAAGTCTATCTACGTGGCCCCCACGATGGAGGAAGCCGAGCGCGATCCGGTCGGCCTTGAGGACTTCTCGTCCCGCATCCTCAGGTCGGCCGGCAGCAACGGCGCTCCTATCGGAATGCCGGTGGACCGGAACGGCAACGTCGCCAAGGGCTACGAGCACTGGGCCAACCGCCAGCGCGACCGCGACCGCCGCGATGACGTTGGCCACGCCGGACTGCCTCCCCTCCGCGGTACGCCGGAGGTGGTGGTGGAACGGCTGAAGGAGACCCGGGAGGCGGGCATCAACCACGTATTCGGCAACTTCGGCTTTGCGGGCCTGCCCCACTGGAAGGTGATGCGCTCCATAGAGCTGTTCGCCACCGAGGTCATGCCCCACTTCAAGGAAGCTGAAGCCCCCGTCTCCTGAAAGACAATCTACCCTTCAGCCCTCAGCCTGTCCCCTCCCTCTGAGGGGGAGGGCTAGGGTGGGGGTGAGACCGCGCAAAGAAAACTGTTCGAGGTAACCACCCATGACCACCCCCGCCTTCACCGAAGAATCAACCAGCAGGACTGTCGACGTGGGCGGTATGCCCGTCCACTATCACGATGTCGGCGAGGGCGACCCGGTGGTCATGCTGCATTCCTACGGCCCCGGCACTACGGGCTGGATCACTTTCCACAAGGTTCTGCCCGCCTTTGCGGAGCACTACCGCTGCATCGTCATGGACCTGCCCAACTTCGGGCGCACCGGGCCGGTGGTGTACAACGAGCCCCTGCACAACCTCCAGGCCCGCACCGCCGTTGGCCTGATGGATGCCCTGGGTATTGAGAAGGCGCACCTCGTCGGCAACTCGCAGGGCGGGCAGTCGGCCATGGTGCTGGCCGCCCACGACCCGCACCGGGTGAACAAGCTGGTGTTCGGCGCCTGCCACATCCGCACCGGCGGCGACCTGTACCTGATGGGCAACCGTCCGTCCGAGGGGAGCCTGGTTACCCGCGAGGTGCGGGACAACCCCACCCGCGACAATGTCCGCCGCTACCTTCGGACGCACATCGACGACAACGCCCTCGTTACCGAGGACCTGGTCGACTACATCCACGGCAACTACACCGGCAATCCCGACCACATCAAGGCCGACGCCGACTCGGTCAGCGTGCCCTACGACCACGGCGTCGACCTGCCCAACATAAACGCCCCCAGCCTGATTATCTGGGGGCGCTACGACAGGATGTGCGTCTTCGAGATCGGCATCGCCGCCCTCAACAACCTGGACGACTCACGCCTCGTACTCCTCAACAACTGCGGCCACTGGGTCCCCTTCGAAAAGCCCGAGGAATACACCTCGTACGCACTGAACTTCCTGCGGGGTTAACGGAACTGTGCCTACCCGAGGCGGGACGACTCGTCACCACCGTTGCGTTCTAATCCCTCGATCTGTGCTATATATTCTTCCAACTCGTTGAAATGACGGGGCATTTCGTCAAAATCCACTGATGCGTCGTAGTAACCATCAATGTGAAATGTTTCCCTCATTTCGAGGTAGTCACGGCGCATATCGCGGTCCATATAGGAGCCGACGAAGTATTTCCTGCCCCGGTCATTCTCTGGCAATTCCGATTCCGGCACGCCCTGCATAAGAAAATAACAATTGGTGGCCTCAAGCACCGCCAGCCAGCCCTTGCCGCAGGCGTTGCGCAGGCCGATCACCGCAGCCCTGCCCCTGGCCTCCTCGGCCTTGGCGAACTCGTCGCGTCCCGCCTGCAACAGTTCGCGGGCCAAGCTCAGCCGATCCTCTATTTCAGTAGCCATTCCTTACGTCCGGTGTTCTTGAGATAGGATGGCATTTCGCCACACGATTTCATGATAAGCGATTTTCCTCTCACTCACACTACTCCCGCAGGTACCGCTCCTGGAGGGCGATGAACTCGTCGGTCCGGTTGACTTGGCGCAGCAGGTCCGGTGGCGCCTGGCGGTCGGCCAACTCCTCCATCGCGCCGCCGTCCTTGAGGTGGCTGAGGCTGTCGTGGATGGCCTTTACCGCCACGGCGTAGGTAGGGTTGCCCAGCATCAGGATGCGCATGTTGGCATCGAGAAAGGCCTGGTCGTTTCGAGCATCGGCGGGCGGGTTGAGGACGCACAGGGGCAGCGGGGTGGCCTGGTGCGCGGCCTCGATCTGCTCGCGGCTGGAAACGCCGGTCAGCATCACCGCCTCCGCGCCCGTCTGCGAGTAGGCGCCGATGCGCTCCAGGGCCTCGTCCAGCGGGCAAAGCTGCAACGCTGCAGAGCGGGCCACGATCACAGTCGTCGGGTCGGTTCGCGCCGCCACGGCCGCCTCCAGCTTTCCCACCTGCTCGGCGGTTGACACCAGGCCGGGGTCGGCCACGTTGAACCGGCGAGGGACAAAGTTGTCCTCAATCTCGATGGCGGCAACCCCTGCGGCTTCCATCTCCCGTACGGTGCGCACGACGTTTACAGCATTGCCGAAGCCGTCCTCGGCGTCCACCATCAAAGACACGTCGGCGATCCGGGTGATCCGTCGGCAGTGGTCAACCACGTCCGACATATTGGACAGCACGATGTCCGGCACCCCGAGGTTGGCGACCTTGCCTACCGAGCCGGAGAGCACGCAGATCTCGTAGCCCAGCATGTGGGCTATCCGCGCCGACAGCGGGTCGAAGATGTTGGCGGCCAGCGTGCAGTGAGGCCGGCCGATCACTTCTCTAAACAGTTCCCGGGAACGAGACATACATCATCCTCCAGTTCAGGCAGTTCAGGAATTGGGTGGCCTATCTTCGCCGTCAGGCAACGGCGCTTCCGCTCCGCAGGAGGGGCAGAATCGCGCTGGCTGTCCATTGTCGTTAACGGCTGGGAACACGACGCCGCAGTTCGAACAGACCAGGACATCCTCATCCTGCTCGTTTTCGTCTGCAAGGGAATGCTCGCCCTCCGGAGCGTGATGGAGAGCGGGCTCATGCACCACCGCAGGATCAGCTCCAGTCCCGACCGGTCTTGCCGGAACCGCCTCGGAGCGCCCGGGTTGCCATCGACCCGAAGGCATCGAATCCGACCGCGCACCGCCCAGCCCCCAACCGAACCGGCGTTGCAGTCTCGGAAGAAAGACAATGGCGGCGATCACCGCCAACCAGACCGGGCTGAAAATGGCCACCCAGATCACGATGGTCAGGAGCACCTGGCCAACGACGGACAATGCGCGCACCGCAGACTTGAAAGTGCCGCCCACATTCCACCCGGCAACGACAAATCCCTCGACTTCATTGACTGTTACGTAGAACGAGTTCGATCCCCGGATTTCCCCGGCTTCGCTTTGCGCTATAACCGTCAACACTACATTGAACGGGTCGGGCCGGTGGTCCGGGAAGGTGTGCACCGCTACGGCCCTGGTTTCCCCTTCTTCAGGCACCTCGAAGATCGTGGCCGAGCCATCGCCGAAGTCCCAGCGGTATCTGAAGTCCCAGAGACTCTCCGGGCGGGTGAACGACCCGGTGTATTCGACCTCGTCGCCCTCATCCACCACACGGTCATCGCCCGCGAATACTTCGATCCCCGGTATCTGTGTGACCGTGGCAATCAGCGTGTCCGTCCCCAGGAACAGTCCGGCATCGCCGATCCCACGAATGTCCAGCTGGACGATGTAGGGCGACTCCTCGACATTGGTGTAGGTATGAGATACGGTGGCGGTTACCCGCTCGCCCGCGTTGGTGGTCGGAGCGGTGCGCGTCCCTTCAACCGGCCGCGAACCGTCGCCAAAGTCCCAGGTGAACCTGAACTCGTCCACCCCTGTCGGCGGATGGAAGGTAGCCTGGAATCCCTCGCGCACCCCGGCACGGAAGGTGGCGTCGGAGCCGATTTCCACCGGCATCCGGCCCGGCTCGGTGGTAAGGGCCAGGTTGACCAGAGAGTAGGCAGAAGTCTCAGCCATGAACCTGAGCCTGCCCTGGATAGCCTCGATTTCCAATTGGACTCTTGACAACTCCGCCTCGAGGTTCACGGTCTCTTCCACATTCACCGCCCGGGCATGGAATTCGAGCAGCCGGGCCTCCGTGCTACGCAACACCTTGAGCCGGGCCTCATTGTCCACAAAATCGGTGGTGACATCCTGGCTGGTGGAGTTTTCGTACTCTACCTCGACGGCCATGTCCTTGACGCTCTGCAGAAACTGCCCGAGCAACTCCGCCGGAACTCGCACCGAAATACTGGCCTCATGCTTCTGGCTGCGCTCGGAGTTGACCTCCCATCCGCCTACATCTTCGGCCAAAAGGGCGATGTCCCTCTTTGCCGTCGGCACATTGGGAACTATGATGCCCATGGCCACCGTCCGGACAATGACGCGGTTCTGCGGGACGATGCTTCTCAAGGCTTCGTCCGTAAGGGGTGAGTTCTGGAAGAACCCGGTAGTCCCCTCGTTCGAGCTTTCCTCTTCGGACTCCTGCATTGCCGCAGGAGCTGTGGTGGCCGCGGGCCTGGCGGCGGCAGGCGGAATAGTAGGCCGAGGCGCAGCGGTGGCTGCAGCCGACATTTCACGCTGCTCTACGACTTCCCGTGTGACCTGTTCGTCGAACGAAGAGGATTCGGCGCCGCACGCTGCCGTTGCCGCCAGCAGCAGTAGCGCCAGGCAGACCACTATTGCGCTGACCTGGAACCCCGCCCGTACCGGCATATCCCGCTCCGCTGCCGCCCTGTTGGATAGAGACTGTACCGAATGCAGAAGGTCAGGGGGTCAGAATCACCTTTCCCCGGGTGCCGCGGTTGGCCAGGTGCTGGTGAGCAGTGGCGACCTCGGACATTGGCAGCACCTGGTCGACCACCAGCTTGGCCTTCCCGTCGGCCATCAGAGGGAAGATTTCGGCCATTGCCGCCTGATGGTCCAGCGTGCCCTGCGGCGAACGCCCGATACTGAAGCCGATGACCGTACGGTTGGCGGCGAAGATTTCGCCTGCAGGCAGGCTTGCCGGCGTGCCGGACGCGTTGCCGTAGGTGATCATCCGGCCGTAGGACGCTACGCACCTGAGGCTCTTCTCCAGCACCGGCCCGCCGACGCATTCCAGGATCAGCTCGACGCCGTTTCCGCCGGTCTGATCGTTGATGACCTCTTCGAAGTCCTGCTCCGTGTAGTTGATAGTCTCATCTGCGCCCAGGGAACGGCACAGGTCCAGCTTGTCCTGCGTCGAGGCGGTGACGATTACGTGAGCTCCCCAAGCCTTGGCCAACTGGATCGCCACGGTGCCCACGCCCGACGCCCCGGCCTGGATCAGCACGGTGTGGCCCGGCTGCAACTGCCCGCGGGTCTTCAGCAGGTGATAAGCCGTGAGGAACACGATGGGCATTCCGCCCGCCTGCACCGGGTCGACAGTCTCGGGATAGGGAAAGACGAAGTTGCCGTTGACCGCCACCATCTCGGCCTGGCCGCCCGGGCCCATGGCCATCACCCGCTGGCCCACGGAGACGCCGGAGACCTCCGACCCGACCTCCACCACCGTGCCTGCGGCCTCCAGTCCCAGGTTGGAAGGGAGGTCCGGCCCAGGATAGTTGCCGCCCCGGCGCATCAGGTCCGCGTAGTTGACTCCGGCCGAGTCCACCTTGATCAGCACCTGGTGAGGGCGAGGTTCAGGGTCAGACGTATCTTCCCAGTTCAGGACGTCCAGTCCGCCGAATTCATGGATGCGTACAGCTTTCATCTTTCCGTTTCTCCTGGAAGTTTGGGTGTGAATGGTACCGAAGGCTTGGGCGCCACTTGGAGTCTATCTCAAAAATCCCCTCCCCCTTGACGGCGGAGGGTTAGGGTGTTGTGCAAATGAGCCGTGAAAGGAGCATTCTTCGACTTGAGATATTTTCTCAGTTGGGCGAGAAGCCGATTCTGCTTCCGCAAATGGGACGCAGGCCCCCGACGGGAGGCTTTCTCCTACTGGAACCCCCGGAACTGGTCGGCCCCCAGCACTTCCTCGTTGATCATGCGCACGGGTTCCCCGCTGACGAAGGCGCGGATGTCCTCGACCACCCCGGCGTACATGGCGCGGTACGAGTCTTCGGTCACATAGCCCAGGTGCGGGCAGATCAGGGTGTTGTCCATCTTCAGCAGCGGGTGGTCCTGTGGCAGCGGTTCGGTGGCGAACACGTCCAGTCCCGCCCCTGCTATGGCCCGCTGCTGCAGGACGTCCACAAGTGCGGCTTCGTCGACGATGGGTCCCCTGGAGATGTTGACTAGGTAGGCCGTCGATTTCATCAGCGAAAGCTCATGCGCCCCGACAAGCCCCCGGGTACGGTCGCTCAGCACCAGGTGGATGGACACGATGTCCGACTCCCGGAACAGCGTATCCTTGTCCACCAGCGTCGCGCCGCACTCGCGGGCGCGCTCGGCGGTGAGGTTCTGGCTCCAGCCGATGATGTTCATGTCAAAGGCGGTGGCGACCCTGGCAACCAGCGCCCCGATGTGTCCCAGGCCCAGGCAGCCGAGGGTCTTGCCCTTCAGCCCCACGCCGACAGTGGCTCCCCACCTGCCTTGGCGGGTAAGACGGTCCTCCAAGGGAATGTTGCGCAACATCCCGAGGATCAGGCCCCAGACCAGCTCCGTCGGTCCCTCGCCCGCCCCGTCAGTGCCGCAAACGGCAATCCCCAGGTCCGTCGCCGCCTCGATGTCGAATGACGCGTTGCGCCGCCCCGTTGTGACCAGCAGCCTGAGGTTGGGCAGCCGTTCCAGCAGGGAACGCCGGAAGGGCGTACGTTCACGCATCCCCATGACCACATCGAAGCCGGCCAGGCGCTCCGCCAGATCATCTTCGCTGGTCAGGTGGTCGCTGAAGAATGTGACCTCCGCTCCCGCCGACAGTTGCGACCAGTCGGCCAGGCTCCCGGCAACACCCTGGTAGTCGTCAAGGACTGCAATATTCATATCCGATTCACTCCCACCCTGACCTTCCCCCATGAGGGGGAGGGAATAATTGAGAGGGGCGCAATCATGCGCCCCGAAAAAGTTGACTGTCCGCTCTCAGTATTTGCTACTTGTCAGTATTTGCTACTTGAAGGAGGGCATGACTTCCTGGGTCATGATGCGCAGGCTGCGAGTGACGGCTTCCTCCGGTATCAGGCCACCGGCATTGAGCTCTGCGACCACCCCGTCCAGTCCCAGCTCGTCTTCCAGCTCCGAGAAACGGTCCACCAGCATTTCGCCCGTGCCGAATGCCACCTTTGTCTCCAGCATCTCCTCGTAGGTCATGGTGGCCAAGCGGTCGGCCCGGCCCTGGCGCTGGTCGGCGTCTCCCGACGCACGGCCGGTTGACGAGTCGCGCAGCAACGAGCCCATGCGGTTGAAGTAGGCGTTGATGCTGTCCTGCGGCTCGTGCAACGCAGCCTCCTCGGACTCGGCGGCGTAGACCGGAATGCGGAGGAACACGTCGCCGTCACCCTCATGGCCCGCCTCGTGCCAGGCCTTCCGGTATTCCTTCACGCAGCCACGCAGCTCCGGCACGTCCATGCCTCGCAGGCCAACGAAGATCGGGCGCCCTTCCTTTCCCAGTCGCGGGAATGTCTCGGCCGTCGTGGCCGCGATGCGAAGGGGTGGGTGGGGTTGCTGGTAAGGCTGCGGAGACACTACGGCGCCCTCGAAGCTGTAGAAGTCGCCGTCAAAGGAGAAGGGCTCCCCCTTCCAGGCTTCCAGGATGATGTTCAGCGCCTCGCGGAACCTGTCCCGGCTTTCCACGTAGGGAACGCCGTAGAGGTCGTAGGAGCGGGCGAAGCCGCTGCGTCCCACGCCAAATTCGAACCGGCCCTCGCTTATCTGGTCGACCGTGGCTACCTCCTCGGCGATTCGCAGCGGGTTGCTCAACGGTAGAACATGGACGGCCATTCCAATCCGGAGCCTCTCCGTCCGGGTCGCTATGGAGCTTGCGACCACGATAGGGGAGGACAGCACCGACCGCACAGGATTGAAGTGCAGCTCCGCCAGCCAGACACCATCCAGGCCCATGTCTTCGGCAGTGTCCACCAGCCTGAATCCCTCCCGGAAGGACTCGGCTTCCGGCACGCCGGGGCGGCTGCCAAATTCCATGAAAATACCGAAGTGCATGTTCTCCTCCATGCGGCAAATGAGGGTGGTCCGAGGTGTAGCGCGTCGGATTCCGCCGCGCCGGTAAAGTATAGCACGGTGACGCCCCATCGTTCCTTGACCCGTAGCCCGCAGCACACTAACCTGATATCGCGCCGACAGGTACCGGGCACACGTTGCTGTCGGCGGGGGAGCGCGCTTATGGAACGGCAACAGTACGACGTGGCCATCGTCGGCGGGGGCATCATCGGGCTGTCCACGGCAATGCACCTAACCCAACGTAACCCGGACCTGCGCGTGGCTGTCCTGGAAAAGGAGGCGGAACTGGCGACGCACCAGACCGGCCACAACAGCGGAGTGATTCACTCCGGCATCTACTACCGCCCCGGCTCCCACAAGGCCAACTTCTGCGTAACCGGCGTGCAGAAGCTGATCGATTTCTGCGACGAGAACGAGATCGAATATGAGCGTTGCGGCAAGGTCATTGTTGCCACCGACGAGTCGGAGCTCGGCCGTCTCGACAACCTGTACGAGCGCGGCGTGGCCAACGGCGTGCAGGGCCTGGAGGTGATCGGCCCCGAGCGCCTGCGCGAGATCGAGCCTCACGCCGCCGGCATAAAGGCCCTCTGGTCGCCCGGCACCGGCATCGCTGACTACCCCAAGGTTGCCCAGACCTACGCCACGAAGTTCGCCCACTCAGGTGGCGACATCTTCACCGAAGCCCCCCTACAGGGCATCACCCGCCGCGGGGACGCCCTCGCCCTGGAAACGCCGAAAGGCACCGTGCAGGCCAGCCACATGATCAACTGCGCCGGGCTGTACGCCGACCGGGTTGCCGCGATGATCGAGGATCGCGTCGACGTGCGGATCGTGCCATTCCGGGGCGAGTACTATACGATCAAGCCCGAGAGCCATCACCTGGTATCGGGTCTGATTTACCCGGTCCCCGATCCGCGCTTCCCCTTCCTTGGCGTCCATTACACCCGCAACATCTGGGGCAGCGTGGAGGCAGGCCCCAACGCGGTGCTTGCCTTCAGCCGTGAGGGCTACCGCAAGCGGGACTTCCGGCTGGGCGAGACCATGGGGACGATGACCTGGCCGGGTTTCTGGAAGATGTCCTCAAAGCACTGGCGCACCGGTCTGAGCGAGACCCGCCGGTCGTACAGCAAGGGCATCTTCCTGCGCGACCTCCGGCGTCTCCTCCCCGAGATCACCGAGGCAGACCTGGCTCCCGGCGGTTCCGGGGTGCGGGCCCAGGCCGTCGACCGCAATGGAGGGCTGCTGGACGACTTCAGCATCATCCGCGGCCGCGAAGCCGTGCATGTCCTAAACGCTCCGTCACCCGGCGCCACCTCCTCCCTCGCCATCGGGGAGCACATAGTGGCGCTGGCCGCCGAAGCCTTCGGCCTCCCGGAAAAGGCAGCATGACAAGGTACGAATTCTGAATCACTGCGCCAAATTCGTCATACACTACATAACTCTTTGTTGCCCCTCATAGCAGCGCCTATGTATACTCTTAGCGCAATTCCGCTCGGGGGCTGATGGCCCATCCCCTGGCGCATTGCAGGCGTTGCGCCTTCAATCCTCCGGGGGCCGATCAATGACGACAGGAACCGGCGAAGCTCCGTCCCAGCCCATGGCGATGGGGCTTGTCAGCGTCGATGCCAAGCCGGTTGATGACTACCTACGGGCCGTGGGCGATGAGTTGCCCATCTATCGTGAGACCGGCCTGGCTCCCCCTCTCTACGCGACCGCCTCGTCACTCGGCCTGCTGCTGAAGAGCCTTGATCTTCCTCCCGGGGCCATCCACAGCCTCCAGGAAGTCGAGGTGCTGGCGCCTATACGGCTAAGCCAGGAACTGCGTGCGACTGCTGCCCTCGAACGTCCCCGCCAGAGGAGTGGCCTGACCTTTATAACCGCCAACTGCGCGCTGGAGTCGGACTCGGACGGACTGGTGTTGAATGCCAGGAGCACCGTTATGGTGGACGACGGCGCTGCCGCCCAACCCGAGCGGGATGTCGGCCCGCGGTCCGGTTCGAAGTCGTCCCGCGACCTTCCGGTTGTGTCCCGGTTTATCACCCAGGAGCACCTGGTTGCCTACGCGGCAGCTTCCGGCGACGACAATCCGCTCCACCTGGATGCTGGATTCGCCGCCGGGACGCGCTTCGGCGGGATCATCGCTCACGGTATGCTGACCCTCGCCTTCATCTCGGAGATGATGACGGCCGGCCTGGGCGAACGCTGGCTTACCGGCGGCTCGTTGCGAGTGCGGTTCAAGGGGGCGGCCAGGCCGGGCGACCAGCTAGAAACATGGGGTCTGGCCGCAAGCAACGATAAGTCCCTTTCCTACTCGGTGGGGGTGAGAAATTCGCTGACCGGGGAAGACCTCGTTACCGGATCGGCCAAGGCAAGATAGCCGGGGGCGCCCCCTATCCGGGGTCGGCCTACCCTAGAGGCACACAATGTCACTTAACGGCACAGAAGAAAAGCGTCGGGTGCGGGTCGCCCTGGATGTCATGGGCGGGGATTTTGCCCCCGTAGAGACTGTCAAGGGCGCCGTTCAAGCCCTGCGTTCGGTCAACGCCGAGCTGTTGCTGGTTGGCGACCCTACTGCGGTGCAGGCGGAACTGGCCAAGTACGATGTAGCCGGCCTCCCAATAAGCGTCATCCCTTCCGAAGGGCGGATCGGCGACGACGAGCACCCGGTCCAGGCCATGCGGCAGAAGCCCCACGCCTCCGCGGTCGTAGCAACCCAGCTGGTGAAGCAGGGAAAGGCCGACGTGATGGTGTCCATCGGCTCCACCGGCGCCTCGATGGCCAGCGCTGTCCTGTCCCTGGGGCTGATGGAGGGCCTGGAGCGGCCCTGTCTCGGCGGTCCGTTCCTCGGCCTGGCGCCCAGCACCGTGCTGGTTGACATCGGCAGCAACCTGGACTGCCGCCCCAGCCTGCTGCTCAGTTTCGCCGTGCTGGGAGCAGCCTTTGCCCACACGTATATGGGCATCGAGAACCCGCGGATCGGCCTGCTGAGCGTGGGCGCCGAGGCCGCCAAGGGCAATCGCCAGGTCCAGGAGACCTACCAGCTCTTCCGGGACAGCCATCTCAACTTCGTCGGCAACGTCGAGGGGATGGACTTCTTCAGCAACAAGGCCGACGTCATCATCTGCGACGGTTTCGTGGGCAATATTCTGGTGAAATTCACGGAGGGTATGGGAGGCGCCCTAGCCGACTTCGTCAAGGCGCGCCTGGACGGCTCCGTCGATCCCGGGATAGTGAACGGCTTAGCCGATGATCTCTGGGAAACGACCAACAGGCCGCGCACAGTCGGCGGCGGACCGCTTTTCGGTGTCAACGCCCCCGTCATCCTCGGACACGGCTCCTGCCGGGCCAACGGCGTCGAGGGCGCCATACGCACCGCCGTGCGGTACGTGAACGTCGGACTGCTCGACATCATGCGCCAGGAACTGGCGATAATCAACGGCTCAGGTTCCTCCGCAAACTCCGGAGTCGGGAAGGCCGCCAATGGCGGAGACTAACCCCGGGATAAGTGGCATTAGCCTGGAAGGCCAGGTCGCTTTGGTAACCGGCTCGTCGCGAGGCATCGGCGCCTCCATCGCCCGCCGAATGGCCCAGGCCGGGGCGCGGGTAGCTCTCAACTACAACGCCAACATTGACGCGGCCATCAAAGTCAGGGACTCCATCGCCGCCGCCGGAGGCGACGCCATGCTGACGGCCGGCGACGTTTCCGACGAGACGCAGGCCGAGCAGATCATCAAGGCGGTTATAGACGAGTTCGGTCATATCGACATCCTGGTAAACAACGCCGGAATACATCGGGACCGGCTCCTCATGAGGATGAAATCGTCCGACTTCGACGAGGTCCTGCAGGTCAACCTGCGCGGCGCCTTCCTGTGCACCCGCTTCGTGATGCCGCACCTGATACGCCAGCATTACGGCCGCGTGATCAACATGTCCTCGGTGGTCGGCCTCACCGGAAACCCCGGCCAGGCCAACTACGCCGCGGCCAAGGCCGGCCTGATCGGATTCACGAAGGCCGTTGCCCGCGAGGTGGCCTCGCGGAACGTAACGGTCAACGCCATCGCCCCGGGCTACATCGCCACCGGCATGGTGGAAGATCTGAACGACGAGCAGCGCAGCCAGATACTGGGGCGCATACCCATGGGCCGCTTCGGCACTTCGGAAGATGTGGCGGAGACCATCCTCTTCCTGAGCAGCAAGGGAGCAGGCTACCTGACGGGCCAGGTCCTGACCGTCGACGGCGGCCTCATCGCATAGCTCGCTCCCATTCCTGGGTTCCCTCCCATTTGCGAGGCAGTCTATGAAAGTAGGACAAGTTATAGCCTCAGGGGTCGCTACCGTGGGGCTTCTGGCGTGTTCCGCTGCGCCTACGGCAACGCCGACTCAAGAGCCAACGTCTACGCTAACTCCAGACGAAAAGTTTCACTCCGAGATGGTATCGGTCTCCAGTCAACTCTATGACTGTCTCGTGGTAAATGATGAGTATAGGTGGGAATTCCGGAGGACATTTGTTGAAGGGGCCATGGATGCCGGATCGGATTGGAGTCACGCAAATGATATCGTGGATCTCGTAATGAGCGACGGCGATCATTTCACTGAGATGTATATCAACGCTGTCGAGGATGACCCTAATTCCCACGATTTCTTTAGGTGGTACAGTGGAGACTGCCAAGAGGACCTAGAGTCTAACGACAAGTAACGAGTTTCGGAGTAGTACATTGAGGGGAGGGGTCAGCGTGGGGGCAAACGCGAGTACGACAACCTCGCCACCAATGGCAAGTTTCGGAGGACGACATGCGCGCGACCACCAAGTTCCGTGAGCTCCTGGAACAGCCGGGCATCATCATGGCCCCCGGCGCCTACGACTGCCTCACCGCGAAGCTGGTCGAGACCGCCGGCTTCCCTGCCATCTACATGACCGGCGCCGGCACGTCGGTGGCGCGATTCGGCTATCCTGACCTGGCGCTGGTCACCATGACCGAGATGCTGGACAACGCCGCCCAGATCTCTTCCATCGTGGACATCCCGGTCATCGCCGATGCCGATACCGGGTACGGCAGCATACTGAACGTCCGCCGTACCGTCCGACAGTACGAGCGCAGCGGAGTCGCCGCCCTGCACCTTGAGGACCAGGAGTTCCCCAAGCGGTGCGGCCACCTCGACGACAAGCGCGTCATCGCCACCGACGACATGGTCCAGAAAATCCACGCCGCCGTAGACGCCCGCACCGACGACGACTTCACCATCATCGTGCGCACCGACGCCATCGCCGTCACCGGCTGGGACGACGCCATGCGCCGCTGCGAGGCATACGTCCAGGCCGGGGCAGACGTGCTTTTCGTCGAAGCCCTGCGCACCCCGGAGCAGATCGAGCAGGCTGGCCGGGAACTCAGCGTGCCCCTGCTATACAACTACGTCGAGACCGGAAAGTCGCCGCTGCTTCCGGCATCCGAGCTGGAGAAGTACGGCTTCAAGATCGTCATCTACCCCGCCAGCGGTCTCCTCTCAGCCATGCGCGCCGTACGGGAAACCCTGGACACCCTGAGGCAACAGGGCACCACATCCCACCTGCTGGAAAACATGGACAGCCTGCAGGACTGCTTCGAGGCCGTCGGTCTCTCGGAGATGCTGGAAGAGGATGCCCGCTATGCAACGTCCGGGGCCTTCTAGCCCCGTCAGGGCGGCGCAATGAACCGGGAACTTCGCGGCTTCATTAAGGAGGCCCTTGAGGGCGGGCACAGCCGCGATGAGATTCGTCGCGTTCTGCTGGAAGCGGGATGGCAGGACAGCGAGGTCAGAAACGGCCTCGCTTCCTTCGCCGATGTGAATTTCCCGGTCGCCGTACCACGACCCACACCGTACCTGTACGCTCGCGAGGCGTTTCTATACCTCGTATCCTTCATTGCCCTATATGTCGCCGCCATCAGCTTTGGCCTGCTGGCGTTCGGGCTGATCGATTACTCGTTCCCCGATGCCCTGGATTACGGAGACCGGTATCCATCCGGCGGCGAGGCCACCGCAATTGCTTCGGTCATCATCGCCTTTCCGCTGTTCCTGTTCCTCACGAGATGGCTGGCGCAGTTTGCCGCCGAGGACCCGGAGCGGCGCCAGTCTCTGGTCCGGCGATGGCTGACGTATCTCACGCTTGTCGTAGCAGCCGGGTTCATCCTGGGGGACCTGATCGCCTTGGTGGCGAACGTGCTGACCGGCGACCCTACCGTCCGCTTCGTCCTGAAGGCCCTCTCAGTTCTGGCAATTTCGGGGTGCGTCTTCGGCTACTACCTCTGGGACATGCGGCGTACGGAGGCCGAGGTTTCGGCGCCGGGAACCCCGATGCTGTTGCGCGTTCTGGTCGCGGTGGTCGTCATTGCAGTAGTCGGCTGCGTGGCCTACGCTTTTGTCCTCATGGGGTCGCCCGGAAAGCAACGTGATATCAGGCTGGACCGCGAGCGGGTATCTCACCTTTCGAACATCGCGGACAATATTGACGTCTACTGGGAACTGAACGGTGAACTTCCCGAAGACCTGGCGGAAATGTCCGGGCCCAGATACTTCCTTCATCGAATTCACGACCCCGAAAGAGGAGGGCGGTACGAGTACCTGGTAATCGAGGACAACCGCTACGAGTTATGCGCCGTGTTCTCAAGGCCCACCCCTGAACAGGACGAACCACGCCGCTTCTCTGAAAGAGTCTGGGAGCATGGGGCGGGAAGAACCTGCTTCCCCCTGGAAGCCCAGGCCCGTGGTTCGACAGGCTCACCCTCACGATGAACGCCGGGAGTGAGAAAAGCAGTGAAGGCCAAAGCCCTGATTCCAGTTGCGGTGGCGATTCTGGCAGTCCTGGCGGCGCTCGCCTGCGGCGGGTCTGATACTCCTGCGCCTGATTCCGTAGCGGATGTAACCGAACAGGCCTTGCCCAGCGTGGTACAAATCGTCGCTGGTTCCAGCTCCGGCACGGGGTTCATCGTTAGCGAAAACGGGCTGGTGGTCACTAACCGTCACATAGTCGGCAGCGCACGGCGGGTCACCGTCCTGACTGCAACAGGGGAGGAATACCGGGGTCAAGTCGTCCAGAGGCATTCCGTTCTTGACCTTGCCTATGTGGAGATTGATTCAGATAGGACTTTCACGCCTCTCGCCATCGGCGACGCCAACGGCGTTAGCGTCGGCGAGGCGGTTATCGCCATCGGATACCCCTTGGGCGAAGAGCTAGGGTTGGAGCCTACCGTCAGCCGGGGCATCATCTCAGCCAAGCGGGATGACTACCTGCAAACCGACGCATCGCTGAATCCAGGAAACAGTGGCGGCCCGTTGCTGGATGCCAGCGGCAATGTCATCGGCGTGATTACTGCCAGGGTGGAAAGCACCGAAACCGGCCGGCCCGTGACCGGCATCGGTTTCGCCATTCCCGTCAACGAAGTGCGGCAAGATCTGGGCGCACTGGCCGCATCCGCCAACCCATCGGCGAACGCCACCGCAACCCCGCTGCCTACCATCCCGCCCACGCCCGACGTTGAAGCCACCAAAGCGGCGATAGAGGCAATGGACGCCCACCGGCGTCAGGCAGAACAAGCCACCCGCGCCGCCACCGAAGCTCAGCAGGAAGCCGAGCGCTACGCCGCGTCGCTGGAAGCCACCCGCATCGCCGAACTGCCGACGCCTACGCCAACGCGAATTCCTACCCCAACACCGACACCGACGGTTACGCCCACGCCAGCACCCACGCCTCTGCCAACGGCAACACCTTTGCCGACACCGACCTCCACGCCGGAACCGACGCCGACGCCCCTGCCGCCAACACCCACGCCCACGCCGCACCCGGCATCGTTCTGCGAGGAATGGGAGGCGGTGGTGCTGGAGTGGGTGAGGCAAGGTAATGACTACTGGGTTGCCAATAGGCATTACAGTACAAGAATTAAGGTTTATGCGGACGGGGACCCTGATGTACCTAACCACCCCAAACTTTCCGCTCAGGATGCTCTAGGGTATTGCATACACGACAGGGGAAAGTCGATTAGAGATTTCCCGAGCGGAGTTCTGTGGTTGTGGGATGGAGTAGAGGTAGGGGATGGGGGGTGGCAGGTCCTGCCAGGGCTTTACGAGTACAGGGGCTTGAGAGATGATGATCGGCTGCCGGAACGATGTTCTCTTTTGACTAATATGGAGCGAGGCGTAGAAGAAAGGACCGAGGTGGAACTTCCTCACGGGGAACCCTTTACCTTCCGTTTCTTTGAGTACCACGGGAAGGTATCTTTCGGCTGTAGTATCGGAAACCTCTACCGCATCGGGGACTGATTCGCTGCTGACCTGGCCTAGAATTGGTGGAGGTGTCGTGTGTGGCCAAATAACATCATAGAGTGGGCACATATTCTTGCATTGCCCGTACAGATCGTTATCGCCTCTGTGGCGGTATGGGCAATCAAGCCAAAGAGAACCAAGGTAGTTGTCTACCTCAAACATGGGAACATGACAGATCCAATAGGGATGCTCCACGAGTGGCACCTAGTGGTGAGGAATCTAGGGCCTCATGGCATAACAGATGTCAAAGTGTGTGAGCTACCCCAAGGTAATACTTGGTTTGATAAATTCCCCAGAAGAGATAGAGTGCTTAGTTGGGGTGAGAGTTATCTTGGGGCGGATTGTCCCTTCCTGATACCCTTAGGTAATTTGCCCGAAGAAGGTGATGAAGAGGTTGAAGCAATCATAAATGGAGAATTGCCGCCAATTTTCAAGTGGGTCGATCATCTAAAGGTACAGTACCGTACCGCTAATGGCAGGTTGGTTACTGAAAGAATGTCGGTGTCTTTCGGTCCTGTGAGTCAAAAGATGAAATGGTTCAGAGGCATTTAGGAAAGGCTCCAGTTTTCTTACTTTTCCTTGCATCTGGCCCGCGTTCCTGACTCATCGGGTGTCCCATTCCCGACTTGCCCCACCCCAATCCTCTGCGCCATACTGGCCGCCAAATCCCAAACCTCGGGAGGCAGCCATGGCCAATGTCGTTCTGGTGGTCGATATGCTCAAGGGGTTCCTGGAACCCGGCCACAACCTGTACCACGAGGAGTCTCGCCGTATCATCCCCCACTCCCTGGAACTGGTCCAGCGGGAGAAGGCCGCCGGGTCGGAAATCCTGTTCCTGGCCGATAACCACGACCCCGACGACCTGGAGTTCAACATATTCCCCGTCCACTGCGTCATCGGCACCGAGGAGACCGAGGTCATCCCCGAGCTGGCCGGGTATGTCACCGGCAGCAACCTGATCCCCAAGAAGCGGTACAGCGGCTTCTTCAACACCGACCTGGCCAGCCGTCTCGTGCAACTGGCGCCGGAAAAGCTGATGGTCTGCGGCGTTGCCACCAACGTCTGCGTCATGCACACCATCTCGGACGCCCGAAACCGGGACTACGCCGTCGAGGTGTACTCCAACTGCGTGTCCGGCCCCGACCCTGACGCGCACCACTGGGCGCTGTCCCACTGCCAGCGGGTGCTGGGCGCGAAGGTGATTTGATGATTGTCTGAACTGTGATTCATATGATTGATGGATGAGTATGATTTTCCAAATCATGGCAATCCCGGAATCAGAAAAATCACAGTTCAGACAAAGAATCGAAAGACCCTGATTCAGACAACCCCGGTTGCCACATCCATCGTCGGCGCGTATCATCGCCGTAATCTCCCTCTCGCAATGCCAGGCCCGCACAGCCGTTTTGGGGGCGTCATGCTATTTCGCACGTACCGCTATTCCCGGTGGGACGGAACCCAGAATATCTTCGACCTCGACGCCGACCAGCTCATGGACATGCTGTCGGACGACGTCCTCAACAACGGCGACATCATGCAGGCCCTCCGCGACCTTCTCCGGCAGGGAATGCAGAACCGCGACGGCGAGCAGATGCCCGGCCTACGGCAGCTCATGGAGCAGCTCAAGGATCGCCGCCGCCAGCAGATGCAGCAGCACAACATGGACTCGGTGCTCGACGACCTCAAGGAGCGGCTGGACGACATAATCGATACCGAGCGCCGTGGCATCCAGAACCGGCTTGACGAGGCACGGCAGCAGGTGGATGGGGCGCCGGAGGAAGACCGCGCACAACAGGAAGCCCTCTACAACCTGCTGGAACAGCGGGCCAACCGCAACCTAGACAAGCTCGACAACCTGCCTGACGGCGTGGGCAGCCAGCTGCGGGAACTCATGGAGTACGACTTCATGGACCCCGAGGCGCAGCAGAAGTTCCAGGAACTGCTGGACATGCTGAAGAGCCAGATGGCCCAGAACATCTCCCAGCAGATGCAGCAGCAGATCCAGAACATGTCCTCGGAGGACATGGAGGCCACCCGCGAGATGATGCGGGACCTCAACCAGATGATGCGCGACAAGCTCTCCGGGCGCGAGCCTGACTTCGACGGGTTCATGGACAAGTGGGGCCCCATGTTCGGCCCCAACCCACCCCAGAGCTTCGACGAGCTGATGGAGATGCTCCAGCAGCAGTTGGCCCAGATGCAGTCCATGCTGGAGAGCATGTCCCCCGAGGCGCGGCAGGAGATGGAGGACGCCCTGGCCCAGGCGCTCGACCCGGAAACCCAGCGGGAGATGGCCCAGTTCTCCGCCCTCATGGAGCAGCTCATGCCCATGGAGGACCTGCGAAGGCAGTATCCGTTCCTCGGCGACGACAGCCTGACCATGGAGCAGGCGATGCAGATGATGCGCGACCTGCAGCAACTGGACCAGCTGGAGGCCGCCCTGCAGGAAGCCATTCGCACCGGGGATCTAAGCGACATCGACCCGGAGAAGCTGGCGGAGCTGCTGGGCGAAGATGCCCGCCGCATCTGGGACGAACTGGACAACCTCCGAAAGCTGCTCGAAGAGGCCGGCTACATCACCGGCGGCGACAAGACCGAGCTGACGGCCAGGGGTATGCGCCGGATCGGTCAGAAGGCCCTCAAGGAAGTCTTCGCGCACCTGAAGAAGGACCGCATCGGCGGGCACCTGATGGATACCCGCGGGGCCAACGGCGACCTGCTGGGCGAGACCAAGACCTACGAGTTCGGCGACCCGTTCCTGGTGGACCTGCAGACCACGGTGAAGAACGCTGTGCTTCGCGGCGGGCCCCAGGTGCCCGTTAGCCTGGGGCCGCAGGACTTCGAGATTCACCGCACCGAGCACATGACGAAGGCCGCCACCGTGCTCCTGTTGGACCAGAGCCGTTCGATGGGCCTCTTCAACAACTGGCAGGCGGCCAAGAAAGTCACCGTCGCGCTGATGGCCCTGATACGCTCCCAGTTCCCACGCGACTCCCTCTATGTTGTCGGGTTCTCCGACTACGCCCGGGAAATCAAGGACGAGGAACTGGCCTCGTGTAGCTGGAACGCCTGGGTCTCTGGAACCAACCTCCACCACGCCCTAATGCTCTCCCGCAAGCTCCTCTCCCGCGAGAAGGGCGGCACACGGCAGATCCTGGTCATAACCGACGGCGAGCCTACAGCTCACCTGGAAGGCGACCGTTCCTACTTCAGCTATCCGCCCAGCTACCGCACCGAGATGGAGACGCTGCGCGAGGTGCGCCGCTGCACCCAGGAGGACATCCTGATCAACACCTTCATGCTGGAAAACAACTACCAGCTGGTGAACTTCGTCGACCGCATGACCCGGATCAACCGGGGCCGCGCCTTCTACACCAGCGCCTCGAACCTCAGCGAGTTCGTGCTGGTCGACTACCTGAACAATCGACGTAAGCGCGTCGCTTCGTAGCGGATATGTGGCTAATCCCCTCCCCCTGAGGGGGAGGGTTAGGGTGGGGGTGAAATCCTTCGCTCAGAAATCTTTGCACTAGGAAAACCCTTCCCACGCCGTCAATTCCCTGATAAGATACTCGACCAACACAGAAGAATAAGAAGGCTGCATGTTCAAAGCAGCTGGGCGATCGTGCTTTTAAGGCAGTCCCGTGAGGCTGGCAAGGCAGGGCGTCCCGGATTATTCCCGGCGCAGTAACAGGCGCCGGGCCGGATTGCACCCCCCTTGCCGGATTCGAGGCAAGGGGGTTTTTGGTCTTATCCCCAAGCTCATTGCCCGATGTATCGGAGAACAAACATGCCGGAATCAGCCATCCCCGGGATGGTGGAAAGGCAGATAATGAACCAGGAGGGCATGGGTAGGGCGCTCTCGCGCATCGCCCATGAGGTCCTGGAGCGCAACCGGGGCGCCGGCGACCTGCTGCTGGTCGGAATACAGCGGCGTGGCGTGCCTCTCGCCCAGCGCCTCTCCGCCCGTCTCAACGACTTTGAGGGAGTCAATGTCCCGGTCGGATCACTGGACATCAACCTGTACCGGGACGACCTCCGCGAGCGTAAGCAACCCCGGGTCCGCGTGCATCGCACCGTGCTTCCCGTGAGCATTCAGGACCAGCGCGTCATCCTCGTTGATGATGTCCTGTATACCGGGCGCACCATCCGCGCCGCTCTGGACGCCCTCACAGACTACGGGCGGCCCACGCAGGTGCAACTGGCCGTCATGATTGATCGCGGCCACCGGGAACTGCCCATCCGGGCCGACTACGTAGGCCGCAACATCCCCACTGCCCGCAACGAAATCGTCGCCGTGCGCCTCGACGAGATTGACGATGGCGACGAAATTGTCATTCTCCGCCCGGAGACGGACCAGGAAGAAGATCCCACACCCGAACTTCGCCCGGCCGAAGCAACCGTCGCCGGCGGTGAGTAGACCGGGCCGTTGCCGGATGCGACCTTCGAGGGTAGCGCCATGACTCTGCCGCAAACAGTCGAAGAACGACTCACCAGAGAGGCGATGCAGGCCGACAGCCTGCCGCATCGTCGCCATGTTCTTGATCTTGACGACTACACCTCGGAAGAGTTGCAGGTCACTCTGGCCTCGGCTCAAGGCATGGCAGAGGTGCTTAGCCGGGACATCAAGAAGGTACCGGCGCTGCGTGGGAAGGTGATCGTCACCCTCTTCTACGAGGCCAGCACCCGGACCCGTGTCTCCTTCGAGGAGGCGGGGAAGGTGCTCAGCGCCGACGTCATCAACATGAGCGCCTCCGGCAGCAGCGCCGACAAGGGCGAGTCCCTGCTGAACACCGGCCTGACCCTGCAGGCCATGGGCGTGGACACCCTGGTGGTCCGGCACCCCCACTCCGGCGCCCCCAACTTCCTGGCCCGCAACCTGGACCGGGTATCCGTGGTGAACGCCGGCGACGGCCTTCACGCTCATCCCACCCAGGCGCTCCTTGATCTCTACACCGTGCAGTCCCGACTGGGACGCATCGCAGACCTGAAGGTCGTCATCGTGGGCGATGTGCTGCACAGCCGCGTGGCGCGCTCGGGTATCTGGGGGTTCGCCAAGATGGGAGCCCGGGTGGTCCTCTCCGGGCCCCGCACGCTGATGCCTCTCGACTTCCTGAACGAGGATGATCAGGATGACCCGGACGGACTGGCCTCACGGATCGAGGTTGATACCGACCTTGACCGTGCCGTGGAGGACGCCGACGTCGTCATGGCCCTCCGGCTACAGTCGGAACGCCAGAGCGGCGGCTTCCTGCCCAGCATCCGCGAGTACATCCGCCGCTGGCAGGTCAACGACGCCCGCTTGGCAAGGGCGAAGCCGGACGTGCTGGTGATGCACCCTGGCCCGATGAACGAGGGCATCGAGATCAGCTCGGGTCTCGCCCACGGCAGCCGCTCCGCCATCGAGGAGCAGGTAACCGCAGGCGTCGCCATCAGGATGGCGGTGCTCTACCAACTGAACGCGGGAGGATCGGAATAATGTCCGCTTTTTCGCTCCACCCGATCCTCGTACGGAATGCCCGGCTCATCGACCCGGCCCGGCAGACGGACTCCGTGGGCGACCTCCTGCTCGCAGACGGCCGGATAGCGTCCTGCGGCCCCGTCATCGAATCAGTGCCCGAAGGTTGCGTTGTCATCGACGGTTCCGGCCTGGTCGCCTGCCCTGGCTTCATCGACATCCATGCCCACCTGCGCGAACCCGGCTACGAGTACAAGGAGACCATCGAGACAGGATCGCAGGCAGCCGCTCGCGGCGGCTTTACCACACTGTGCTGTATGCCCAATACCGACCCGCCCATCGACTCCGAGTCAGTCGTCGAATTCGTCCTCCGGCGGGCCAGCGACTCCGGGATTGTCAGGGTCCTCCCCGTCGGTTGCGTCTCCCGCGGCCGCAGGGGAAAGGAGCTTGCGGACCTGGAGGAGTTGAACAATGCCGGGGCCGTGGCCTTCAGCGACGATGGCGATCCTGTATGGGACGCCAACCTGATGCGCATGGCGCTGGCCTACAGCGCCGACCTGGGCCTCCCGGTCAGCAACCACTGCCAGGACCTGCACCTCAGCGGCGAGGGCGTGATGGCCGAGGGTGCGGTGGCCACCAGGCTGGGTCTATCCGGAATACCGCCCGCAGCCGAAGACGCTATGATCGCCCGCGACATAGCCCTGGCTCAGTCCACCGGAGGCCGGCTGCACGTTGCTCACGTCAGCACCGCCGGAAGCGTTCCGCTGGTCCGCCGGGCCAAGGACCTGGGACTCCAGGTCACCGCGGAGGTATGCCCCCATCACCTGACGATCACCGACGAATGGGCCATGGGCTCAAGAGGAACGGGCGCAGGACGGGCCGAATTGGCCTACGACACTTACACCAAGGTATATCCGCCACTTCGCCATCGATCCGATGTGGCGGCGCTCGTGGCAGCGCTGGCTGACGGCACCATCGACTGCATCGCCACCGACCATGCCCCCCACGACATCGCCAGCAAGCAGGTGACCTACCAGGACGCGGCCTTCGGCATCAGCGTCCTGGAGACCGCCCTCGGATCGTCCCTGCAGCCCGTCCACGACGGCCGGATATCCCTGGCAACCCTCGTCGAAAGGCTCACGGCAGGTCCGGCCAGGGTGCTTGGGCCGGGCTTTGCGTCCCTGGCCACCCTGGAGCACGGGACGGAAGCCGACATAACGCTCTTCGACCCGGACCTGGAGTGGACAGTCGATTCAGGCGAATTCGCCTCCAAGGGCAAGAACACTCCTCTTGACGGAACGCGTCTGAAAGGCCGCACCATCGCCACCATTTCGGGAGGCAAGATCGTATTCCAGTCTCCTAAGTTGAATGTTCAGGAAGTCGATGCAGCTATTTGATTCACGATTTGATCCGGCTGGGACAACCCCGTTAGCGGGGTTTGCGGGCAGTAATTCACCTGGGGAGGTGCGCTAGATTGCCTTCAGCATACCTCGTACTGGAGGACGGCTCAGTACACCGTGGACAGGGGTTCGGGGCCTACGAGCAGGCCGTGGGCGAGGTGGTGTTCAACACCACCATGACCGGCTACCAGGAAGTGCTGACCGACCCGTCCTATGCGGGTCAACTGGTTATGCTCACGTATCCCCTGGTGGGCAACTACGGCATCAACCAGTACGATTTCGAGTCCGGCAGGGTACAGGTGAGCGGACTGATCGTCCGGGAACACTGCGACACGCCCAGCCACGGGTCCAGCGACCGCACCATCCACGAGTTCCTGCTGAGCCAGGGCATTCCCGGCATCAGCGGCGTCGATACCAGGGCCATAACCCGCAGGCTGCGCTCCCAGGGCGTAATGATGGGCGCCATAGCCGCAGAGCCGGAGGCTGCCAGGGCCAAGCTGGGCTCCGCGCCAAACTACGGCGAGCTAGACCACGTCCGGACGGTAAGCACCGCCACAGGTTACGAATGGGGCGAAGGGCAGCAAAACGGCTCGGAAAGGCCCTACCGGGTGCTGGTAACCGACTGCGGGCTTAAATACAATATCCTCCGTGAACTAACCCGGCGGGGCTGCGAGGTGCAGGTGGTCCCAGCGACCATCTCCGCGGAAGACCTGCTCTCTCTCAATCCCTCGGGCGTGCTCCTTTCACCGGGACCCGGCGACCCGCAGTTGCTCGACTACGTGGTCGACAACACCCGGCAGATTCTGGGCAAAGTTCCGGTCATGGGTATCTGCCTTGGCCACCAGGTGGCGGCCCGGGCCTTGGGCGCCGAGACTTTCAAGCTCAAATTTGGGCACCGGGGCGGGAATCACCCGGTGCGCGACCTTTCCGATGGAAGGGTGTACATCACCGCACAGAACCACGGATACGCCGTGATGGCCGATTCACTGCCGTCAGGGCTGGAAGTCTCCCATATCAACTTGAACGACGACACTGTGGAAGGGCTGATCCATCGAGACCTGCCACTCTTTACGATCCAGTACCACTCGGAAGCGTCTCCCGGCCCTCGGGACAACGAATACCTCTTCGACCGGTTCCTGCAATTGATGCATGATTTCAATCCTTAACCTTGGCAACAGACTGTAGCGATCACACAGGAGGTAACGACTTTCAGCGCCCGGCGAGCGGAGCCGGGGCGGCTCCTGGCAGCGGTAACAGCAACCTTCCGGAGGAATTATTTAATGTCTTCTTTTTCCATGGTCTTGCTGGAAGGTGGGGTGGATGTGGACGTGGCGATAGATTTCGCAGAGATGACCTCAATCCTAGACGAGGACGTTCCCCGCTACACCTGCGGAGAATTCGGTTTCACCGTCACGCCCGGGCGTGGCGAAATTGGACGGCAGTGGATTTTCATGGTCAGCGCATTCCATCTTGGCCAGCCTCGCTCCCAGCCTTTGATTTCCCTGGGACGCATGGAGGTGGAGGCCAGCGGAGACGGGGATACGTCCATATGCATCCCTCCCAGGGTCGAGCAGACGGTACCCGGCTCGGACGCCGCCGACTGGGATGGGAAGCTGTTCGGGGCATTCGTTTTCCAGTTGCTCAACTCCCTGCACGAAAGGGACCTCATCGAGCTGCCCGGCTTCCTGCCAAAGTTCTAGCGGACGGAGCCGCGGCACTTCCATTCTGGAGCACACTTCAAGCCCGGTTGCCTTATAAACCGGGCTTGAAATATGCTTAACGCACCACAGGAATTTGAGGCAGGTCCCCTGCGCCCACCCGGGCGCTCGGGCAAAGCCTGGATGCTGGAGGCAGAACCACGGAAAAGCCGAGGAAAGTACTGGTAATCGGTTCCGGTCCCATCGTCATCGGACAAGCCGCCGAGTTCGACTACGCCGGGACCCAGGCTTGCAAGGCCCTCCGCGAGGAGGGGGTGGAGACGGTACTCGTCAACTCCAATCCCGCGACCATCATGACCGACGAGGGCATCGCCGACCACGTATATATCGAGCCGCTCACCGTTGAAGTCCTGGAAAGGATCATCCAGCGGGAGCGGCCCGATGGTCTTCTGCCCACCCTGGGTGGTCAGACCGGCCTCAATCTCGCGGTCGCCCTGGCCGATGCCGGCATCCTGGACCGCTACTGCGTCAGGCTCCTGGGCACTCCCCTGGACACCATTAGGCGGGCCGAGGACCGGGAATTCTTCCGCAAGTTTCTGCACGAAATCGGCGAGCCGGAACCCGAGAACTTGACTGTCTCTACAATGGAGGAGGCTTGGGAGGCTGCGGGCCGCATGGGCCTTCCCCTGGTAATACGCCCTGCGTACACCCTCGGCGGAAGCGGCGGCGGCATTGCCGCCACTGAGGAGGAATTCGAGGCAATCGCCGCGTCCGGCCTTGCCGCCAGCCCCATCTCGCAGATCCTCCTCGAGAAGTCTCTCGTAGGCTGGAAGGAGCTCGAGTACGAGGTCCTGCGTGACGGTGCGGACAACTGCATCATGGTCTGCAACATGGAGAACCTGGACCCGATGGGTGTCCATACCGGCGACAGCATCGTGGTGGCTCCAAGTCAGACCCTGACGGACAAAGAGTACCAGATGCTGCGGACCGCGGCCATCAAGATCATCCGGGGACTGGGCATCGAAGGCGGCTGCAACGTCCAGTTCGCTCTCCAGCCCCATCCCAAGGTCGCCGATGTCATCGGGATGGAGTGGGACGAGAACCCGTCCTACTACGTTATCGAAGTTAACCCGCGGGTCAGCCGCAGTTCGGCCCTCGCCAGCAAGGCCACCGGCTACCCCATCGCCCGGGTGGCGGCCAAAATCGCGGCGGGCCGCACGCTTGACGAGATCGACAACGCGGTGACCGGCCGCACCAAGGCCGCTTTCGAACCGGCCCTGGACTACTGCGTCGTGAAGATCCCGCGCTGGCCTTTCGACAAGTTCCCGCACGGCGACCGCCGCACCACCACTCAGATGAAGGCCACCGGCGAGGTCATGGTGATCGACCGCTCCTTCGAGGCGGCGATGCAGAAGGGGGCAAGGTCTCTTGAATTGTCAGGAGGGAGCCTCCTGTGGGAGGACCCTGCCTGGCGTTCAAATGAAGGTCTCGCCCAGGACTCTCTGCCCCTCGGACCAAATGATCTTCGGCTGTGGGGAATCATGGCCGCCCTCCGCCGCGGGTTCACGGTTGACCAGGTCCTGGCGCGCACCTTATTCGACCCCTGGTTTCTCGTGGCCTTCGAGCGCATCGTGAAGATGGAACGGCGTCTGCTCTCCGAGCAGTTGACCCCCGAATTGCTCTACGACTCAAAGAGGCTGGGCTTCTCCGACGCCCAGATCGGAACGCTGGCCGACATGCTACCGGAGCAGGTGCGCAACCTGCGCGGCCAGTGGGATATCCGCCCGGTGTACAAGACCGTTGACACCTGCGCCGCAGAGTTCGATGCGGTTACTCCCTACTACTACAGCACCTACGATGAGGAGAATGAGGCCTCTCCGCTGGAGGGCAAAAAGGCCCTGGTGATAGGCAGCGGCCCCATCCGCATCGGACAGGGCATCGAGTTCGACTACTGTAGCGTTCACGCCGCCTGGGCCCTCTCCGAGGCCGGCGTCCGCAGCATTATGGTTAACTCCAACCCCGAGACCGTATCCACCGACTTCGATTCCAGCGATCGCCTCTACTTCGAACCACTGGACGAAGAATCGGTCCGCGACATCATCGAGAACGAGACGGGTAACGGGGAGAGCGGCGACGGTGTTCCTCCCCCTTCCCTGGTGCAATTCGGCGGGCAGACGGCCATCAACCTGTCGCAGGCCCTCTCTTCGGCAGGAATGCCCATCCTCGGCTCCAGCGCTGAAGCCATTGACATCGCTTCCGATCGGCACAAGTTCGATGATTTCCTGTCCCGCCTGGGCATTCCTCAACCCCCGGGTGCAGCAGTCACGACTGTCAGCGAGGCCCTGCAGGTCGCCCAGGACATCGGTTACCCTGCCGTGGTCCGCCCAAGCTACGTGCTCGGCGGGCGCGCCATGGAGATCGTTCAGAACGCCAGCGAGCTGATCCAATACCTGACGGCGGCCACGGATATGTCGCCGGACAAGCCTGTCCTGATCGACCGCTACATGGAGGGCAAGGAGTGCGAGGTCGACGCCATCTGCGACGGGGAGGCGGTGCTCATCCCCGGCGTCATGGAACACGTGGAGCGCGCCGGCGTTCACAGCGGCGACTCGATGGCCATATACCCGGGCCTCAATTTGACCGAGGCGGAAGTAGACACGATCGTCGACTACACCACGCGAATCGGCCTGGCATTGGGCGTACACGGGCTGATGAACATCCAGTTTGTCATCCACGGCGGCGCACCCTATCGCAGCCCCCAGGCCCAGATAGCCGACAGCCAGGCAACGACGGTGTACGTCCTCGAGGTTAACCCCCGGGGCAGCCGCACCATCCCCTTCATCTCGAAGGTAACCGGCGTCCCCGTTGCGCGTCTAGCGACGAGGGTGATGCTGGGCCACACCCTCGCCGAGGAGGGGTTCCCTTCGGGTCTATGGCCCCGTCAGGGACTCGTCGGAGTCAAGGCGCCGGTATTCTCGATGGCGAAGCTGGTCGGAGTGGACTGGCACCTGGGGCCGGAGATGAAGTCAACCGGCGAGGTCATGGGCATAGACAGCAACTTTTCGGCCGCGTTGACCAAGGCCCTCCTGGCCGCGCGCCTGAACCTGCGCGAGGGCATGGGCGTGCTCCTCAGCATAGCCGACCAGCACAAGGCGGAGGCGGTGACGCTGATCCGGGGCCTCGACCGGGCCGGATGCCCCCTCTACGCCACGGAGGGTACTGCGGCCATGATTGCCGCCATGGGCCTGCCCGTCACCATGACCACCAAGAAGCTCAGGGAGGGCCATCCCAACGTCGTTGACGTTATCAACGACGGCAGCGTCGGGGCGGTCATCAACACGATTTCGAGCGTTAGCGAAGTGCTGCGCGACGGCTTTAACATCCGCCGCGCCGCCGTGGAACGCCAGATCCCGTGCTTCACTTCACTGGATACGGCCAGGGCCGCGGTGGAGAGCTTGCTTGCGGGAAACTCAGCCTACGCCATCGGCACGACACGCGACTACCTGGGCAGAGACTAGCGGGGCGCTGACGGGTCTGTTGCGGAGCGTGGCTACCAGTCCATCTCCGTACCCAGGCCCTGCTCCCTGGCAGCATCGTAAGCCAGCTTCGCGGCGGCCACGTCGGCTACTCCCGTCCCCATCAGCTTGGCGTAGACGATTTGCGATTCGCTGTCGCGTCCCGGGACCGTTCCGCTCACCGCGTGGCGCAACTCGTACAACTGGCTCCAGTTCAGCAGCCCCTTGTCCACGGCGGCGGCGATGTCTCCCGCTTCGATGGGGGCCTGGTCGAGGGAATCGACGAACAGCCTGTCGGCCCGTGTGAGTGTATCTTCGTCCACCTCGCTCACTCGCCAGGTCGTGGGCCCTGCTCCAATCACAGTGGCTCCCGGCTTGAGCCACTCCCCTTTCACCACCGGCTCGGTCGTGGCCGCGATGCCGATTACGAGATCACAGTTCCGCACTGCATCCTCGTTGCTGTCAGCCGCCTGAACGCCGACGCCCAGCCCGTCGCTCATGCGAGCGGCGAAATCGTTCCGCCTCTCGGCGTTCCGGCTGAACGCCTTCACGCCAGAGATTCCCCGGACGCTGGCCACGGCCTGCAACTGCGTCGGGGCCTGTCCGCCGGTGCCGATAATGCCCACTTTCAGTTCGCCCTGGTTGGCAAGATGCTTGACCGCCACGCCGGTGGTCGCGCCTGTGCGCAGCTGTCCCAGCCGGTTTGCCTGGGTGTAGCACAGCAGCTTTCCGGTCGCGGCGTCGTACAGGCTCACCTGGAATGAGTACGAACCCCGGACCACGGTGTAGGTCTTGACGCCCAGAACACCCTCGAAGAACAGGCCTCCGCCCATTACCGACAGCATCCCGGTGTCCGCGATTATCTTGCGGCGGCCCAGGTTGTAAGCCTCCCCGTGACCATACCGGCGCTGCATGTTCTCGATTGCGCCGAGCATAGCTTCCATCGTTACGCATTGAGCTACTTCATGATCACGGAGAAATAGGGCCATGACCGGAGACCTCCAATTCTTTTCGATGACGGTGGAAGGATGGGGAGCCCGCCCGTTGTAGCGATGCAGAGATCCGCAACTTTACATAAGTTATGGAGTCAAGACCAAGACCCGCTTTCAAGCTGCCAAAACCGGACCGCGGCGCCGTTCAATCACTTCACAGGCGCCGTCCCAACCTGCAAAAAGGCCGGATTCACGCTTTCGGCGAATCCGGCCTCGAAGTCCCATCGGGTTACTTCTTGTAGAAGTCCCGGTTCTTCGCTATGAACTGACGCTGATTGGCGGGAACTCTGAACTCATCGAAAATGGCGTTGACCGGGCAGACCGACTCACAGTAGGCGCAGTCAATGCAGGTCACCGGGTCGATGTAGTACTGCTCTTCTTCGTCAGTGGTATTGATGCAGTCAACAGGGCAAACTTCGATGCAGGTCGCGTCCTTTACGCCAATGCAGGGCTCGGTAATCACAAAAGGCATATCGTCAACCTGAAGGCGCCGCCCGCCCTGGCAAAGAGATGATTTTCGCAAACACCCCGTCCAAGCGGTCCTCCTCCACTGCCGGGGCACGCCCCATTCTTGATTTTGCCCTCATATTTTGTCAAGGGATACTGTATGATATATTGTATCGAAGATTAAGCGGGGGATTCCGGGGGCCAATTAATGGAATTGAGAGAACTTATAAGCTTCTATCACGTGGCGCGCCTGCGCAGCGTCTCCAAGGCGGCCCGAACACTCGAGCTCGGGCAGCCTACGGTAACCACGCACCTGCGCAAGCTGGAGAGCGAGTTCGGTATCACGCTGTTCGACCGCATCAAGCGCCCGATCCAGCTGACTTCCGAAGGCATTACGCTCCTGGAACTTGTCACTCCAGTGGTCACCTCCATCGAAGTCCTCAAGAGCCAGATGGACTACGCCGACAGGAGGGGATCATTCATCGTCGGGGCGTACCCGGACCTCATTGCCCATCACCTGCCAAAGGGTATCCAGGCGTTCCGGCAAGAGTATCCCGACATTCGGATTCGACTCCTGGCGCGCGCCTATGATCCGTTGATATCCCTCGTGCGTTCCGGGGAAATCGACATGGCCTTCTGCTCGCCTCCGCCCGCCGACGACACCTCCCTCGAGTTCCAGGAACTCTTCGAGTACAACGCGGTCCTGATGACTCCCCTCGGCCACCCGCTGATGGGGAAGAGAGATATCACCCTCGAGGACGTGGTCTCATCACCCCTGATTCTGCCGGGTCAGGAGAGTATGCTTCGCCAGCGGGTGGACCAGGCCCTGAAGGCGCAGGGGCTGGTCGGGGACGTGGTGCTGTCGCTGGACAACGTCGAGTCCATCAAGCGCTACGTGGAGATTGGCATGGGACTGGCCGTTGCCGTGGATTTCGCCATGCACCCGCAGGACCAGGAGCACGTGGGCGTACTTCCCCTGGACCACCTGTTCCCCGGCTCGGTCATCGGAATCTGCACCCTGAAGGGCAAGTTTGTCGGCCAGGGCGTCCGCAACTTCACCCAGATGATGTCGGAATACATGAGCGGCTACCACGCCGAAACCTGGGAAGACCCAACTCCGGTGATGAGCCGCCCTACTCTTCCCATCATCGACGACGCTTAACCGGAGTCTGCGGGAACTATCCGGCGTATCCGCCTGGCCAGCTGTGAGCGGGAAATCATCACATACCGCCTGCACTTGCGACACACCAGGCCGATGTCGGCGCCGAGGCGCGTGACCGTCCAGAGGTACTCCCCGCACGGATGCGGCTTCTTCAGGCGCACCACGTCGCCGATTTTGAGGTCTAGGGCCAACCCTGCCCATCCTCTTCCAGGACTGCATTGATGCTGTCACGCAGTGTTTCCGCTGCCTGGCTCGCCGCGCTCGCGAAATCACTTCCTTGCGAAGAGTAAATTATCCCGCGAGATAAATTGATCAGGGCCAGCCTTCCCCGGCCGTCGACCCCGGCGCGCACCGCCGCTTCCAGGTCTCCTCCCTGGGCTCCAACCCCCGGTACCAGCAACGGCATGTCGGGGCACAATAACCGCAGGGCCGTCAGTTGCTCCGGCGCCGTGGCCCCGGCCACCAGGCCAACGTTGCCTTTCTCGTTCCAGGCCGAGCAGGCCCTGGCGACTTTTTCGTACAGAGGACCGGGCTCCGCCCCGGTCGTGTTCAGGTCCTGGAAGTCGCCCGACCCCGGGTTGGAGCCGCGGCACCACACGAACACTCCCTTCGTCTCGTCCTCCAGGAACGGCTCGATGGAGTCGCTGCCGCCCCACGGGTTTACCGTCACGGCGTCAAACCCCCAAACATCCAGCATCGCCCTCGCGTATGCCCTAGCCGACGGGCCGATGTCGCCCCGCTTTGCATCCCCTATGATCACGGCGTTGGGGGCCGCGCGACGGATATGGGCGATCGTTCCTTCCAGGGATCTCAGGCCGTCCATCCCCAGGGCCTCGTAGAATGCCAGGTTGGGCTTGTAGGCACAGGCCGCCCCGGCAGTGGCGTCAACGATGGCCCGGTTGAACTCCAGAACGCCGGGCACCGGCATCAATGCCGGGTCCGGGTCAAGTCCCACGCACACCAGGCTGCGGGCGCTGTTGCAAGCGCCATGTATTAGGTCCACGAATTTGCTCATTGACTTCGTCGCTCTCGTTTGCCCGTCGATTCGTCCATTGTTACCATTACAGCCTGCAGAAGCAAGAGCGAGGAGCAGAGCAGCCAGTGCGCTTGGGAAACGACGTCATCTCCGGCAGGTTCCTGAAGCGCGTCAACCGCTTCTTGGCGCTGGTCGAGGTGGGTGGACGGGAAACCGGCGTCCATGTCGCCAACTCCGGCCGTCTCCGCGAGCTCTTCATCCCTGGCGCCACCGTGTGGCTCAAGCCTGCGCCGGGCGCCCACCGAAAGACCTCCTGGGACCTCGCCCTCGTGGAGACGGACGGCGTGCTGGTCTCGGCGGACACCCGCGTTCCCAACGCCGTGGTGGCGGAGGCGGCTTCCCAAGGGTTGCTCGCAGGCATTCCGGCCTCCCCGTCAATCACTCGCGAGTCCGCCTTCGGCGAGAGCCGCTTCGACCTGATGATCGAGGACGGTCAACACCGCAGGTACATAGAGGTCAAGTCGGTGACCCTGGTGGAGAAGGGCGTTGGTCTTTTCCCGGACTCCCCCACCGTACGGGGGGCCAAGCATCTGGAAACGCTGGCTAAAGCCGTCGGCGACGGCCATCGAGCCTCCGTGGTCTTCGTGGTGCAGCGCCCGGATGCCCAGGCCGTGGCGACCAACGACCCCGCCGACCCGGTGCTGGCCGAGGCGTTTCGCAAAGCAGTGGCGTCAGGAGTAGAGCCGTTGGCGTACAGTTGCCACGTCTCGAAGGAGGATATCCACCTGGACCGCCAATTGCCGATTGTCTCGTACGATTCCATATTCGGCAGGAGCACCGCAGGTTCGTAGCCATGAAGCCCGGAACCCGGATTTCAGATATCCTCATTTCAGATATTCTGCTGGAGGTATATTCCCGCCTTTTCGGTCGATATGGGCCGCAGGGATGGTGGCCGGCGGATAGCCCCTTCGAGGTCATCGTGGGCGCCATCCTCACCCAGTCCACCGCCTGGGTCAACGTGGAGAAGGCCCTGGCGTCCATGCGCGCGGCCAGCTGTTGGTCCTTCCAGGCCGTCGCCGCCACCCCGGAGGCTGATCTCGCCGTCATCATTCGCTCCTCCGGCTACTACAATGCCAAGGCCCGCAAGCTACAGGCCTTTGCCAACCACCTGCTGCGACAGTACGAGGGACACCTGGACTCGCTGTTTGACCAGGAAGTTCCTGCCCTCCGCGCCGAGCTGTTGTCGATTCACGGCATCGGCGAAGAGACTGCCGACGACATAATCGTGTACGCCGCCGGGAAGCCCTCGTTCGTGATGGACAGCTACACCCGCCGCATCGTTGACCGGATGGAACTCGCCCCGCGAGGCCGCAGGCCCACCTACGCCGCCTACCAGTCGCTGTTCCAGGACAACCTGCCGACAGACGCCGCCCTCTTCAACGAATACCACGCCCTCCTGGACCACCACGCCAAGGTCACCTGCACGAAACGCGACCCGCGATGCCACGGGTGCTGCCTGATCGACCTGTGCCCCACCGGAAAGAGCACAACCGAATCGGCGTCAAATTGACGCTGGCATTGCCCCGTCTTATGATTCCGGCGTCCGGTAATCGCCTGGAGAAACTGCGCCCGGACGGAGGATCGATGCAGGTAGTCAGGATCTATACCGGAGACGACGGTGAATCACACTTCGAAGAGCTTGATCTGCCATTTGAGGCTGTGGCCAACGCAGAGCGAACAGCCGCCCGGAACGCGTCCAGCGTCACCTTCAGCCGCACCCAGCCGGGCAGTTTCATCGACTGGCACCCTGCGCGACGGCGGCAGTACGTGATCACCCTCGAGGGCCAGACGGAGATCGGACTCGGCGACGGCACGAAGCGCATCTTCAACCCCGGCGACGTGCTCCTGGCCGACGACCTGACCGGGCGCGGCCACACCACCGCCGTCTACGGCGACAAGCCCCGCGTGTCGGTCGCAATCCCCATCTTGGACTGACCGCCGACCGGACAGCACACGAAACCGCAAAGGGGAGGCCGGTCATGCCCTACGCAACCATCGACGACACTCTGGAGATGTACTACGAGGTCGACGACTTCACCGACCCGTGGCGCCCCACGGATACAATAGTCCTCCACCACGGCAACGCCAAGAACGCCCGCCTCTGGTACGCCTGGGTGCCCCTCCTCGCCCGCCAATACCGCGTGGTGCGGCTGGAGGCTCGTGGGTTCGGCCGTTCCACCGTGCCCCCTGAAGGCTACAACTGGTCGCTGGAGGGCTTCGCCGCCGATATCCGCGGCCTGCTGGACCACCTGGGGCTGGAGCGGGTGCACCTGATCGGCGAGACCGTGGGCGGCACAATCTCCCTCAAGTTCGCCTCCGAGTACCCGGAGAGGCTTCTGTCGGTGACCACCTGCACCTCGCCCTACAAGTTCGTTGGCAACCCCACCTACCTCGACTCCTACAGCCTGGTGCGGGACGAAGGGGTGGAGGCATGGGTGCGCCGTACATCGGAGCGGCGGCTTGAGACCGGCGAATCCGACGCCGCCCACCAGGATTGGTACATCAACCAGATGGCCCGGACCGAAGGCCGCGTGGTGATGGAGACGCTGGCCTACCTGTCGCAGCAGGACCTGAGCGACGTGCTGCCGCAGATCCAGACTCCCGCCCTGGTCCTGGCCTCGGAGCAGAACGCCCGCGACAACCCCGACCGCACCTCCGGGATGGCGGCCCTGCTGCCCAACGGGCGCCTGCGGGTCATTCCCGGCACCAGCGGCTACGTGCAGCACTCCGCCCCGGAGCAGTGCGTCCAAGCCTGGATGGAGTTCGCCCGCTCACTGTAACCTCTGTCGGCTGCAAAGCGTAGGGGCGCACAGCCGTGCGCCCCCTCATGTCAGACGGACATACGGTCGCTGCCTAGAATAGCGACCGCGACTGCCCTCCGTCCACGTTCAGGCAGGTGCCGGTGATCAGGTCGGCCCGCTCCGACGCCAGAAAGGCCACCGTCTCGCCGATGGGTTCCGGCCATCCGAACTTCCCAGCCGGCAAGTTGCGGGCGATAAACTCGTCCACCACCTCGGGCGGGTTGTTCTGCTGGAACCGGTCCCAGGTGCTGCCCGGGAAATCGATGGAGCCGGGCGCGATGCAGTTCACCAGCACGTTCTCCGGCGCAAGGTTCAGGGCCAGGTGCTTGGAGAAGGCGATCAGCCCCGCCTTGCCCGTCATGTAGTCCACGGAGCCGCCATACTCCCGTCCATAGATGGACGAGATGCTGATGATCCGGCCCCACTTCTGCTCCCTCATGTGGGGCAGAACGAGGTGCACCAGCTCGACCGCGCTCAGCAGGTTGAACTCCAGGCCCTCGCGGAATCGCTCCATGCCCGTTTCCATGAAGTCGATGGCGCCCCGCCTGCCGCCCGCGTTGTTCACCAGGATATCCACCTCGCCCAGCGCCGACTTGGTCTCGTTGTAGAACCGGAGGCGGTCGTCGTTGCTGGTCACATCCGCCTGCACGGCGATGACCTCCACGCCTGCCCCGGACAGTTCTCCGCGGGCCTCCTCCAGCTGCTCCGCGCCCCGCGCGCAGATGGCCACCTTGCAGCCCTCGCGCCCCAGCGCCGAGGCAGCCTGCAGTCCCAGCCCGTGGCTGCCCCCCGTAACCATAGCTACTCTGCCCTGCAGCCCAAGATCCATGATTCCCTCCCGCCGAATGGATAAATCTGCGGGGATTATAGAGCCGCGATGCCGGTCTTGCACGGGCCTCACTTTGTCCGCGTACGCCGGGATGTGCATCCGAATCCCGCTATAATCTCTTCTGCCACCCACGCTCAGGAGGAAACGCGATGCTGGCCCTCGAAGGCATAAAGGTGCTGGATTTCTGCCGTAACGCGCCCGGCATGTTCGCTACCATGATCCTGGCCGATCTCGGCGCCGATGTCCTGATGGTCGAGCGGCCGATGGACGAGACCCGCGCTGCCTACGAGCGCATCGTCGCCGGTATCGAGAATCCCGACGACGAACGCCGACACGCCGCCTTCAACGCCCTCCAGCGCAACAAGCGCAGCATCGCCCTCAACCTCAAGGAGCCCGAGGCGCTGGAAGTCTTCCGCCGCCTCGCCTCCGACGCCGACGTGGTAGTCGAGGGCTTCCGTCCGGGCGTTGTCGACCGCCTCGGCGTCGGCTACGAACAGGTCAAGGAGATCAACCCCCGCGCCGTATACTGCTCCGTATCCGGCTACGGCCAGACAGGGCCTTACTCCCAGATGGCAGGACACGACATAAACTACATCTCATTCGCCGGAGCCCTCGGCCTGATCGGCGACTCGCCCGACGGCAAGCCGGTAATCCCTCTCAACCTCATCGCCGATTACGCCGGGGGCGGCCTGTGCGGCGCAGTGGGCATCCTCGCCGCCCTCATGGCCCGCGAGAAGACGGGCAGGGGCCAGTACGTGGACATCGCCATGACCGAGGGCGTCCTCTACATGCTCTGCGGCGCCATTGCCGACGCCCTGTCCCAGGGCTACACGGCAAAGCGAGGCGCCAACCGTCTCAACGGCGGCTCCCCCTTCTACAACGTCTACCGCACCGCCGATGGCAAGTTCTTCTCGATAGCCGCCATCGAGCCCTGGTTCTGGGAGAACCTGTGCCGGGCCATCGGACGCGAGGACCTGATCCCTCACCAGCAGGCAGGCGAAGAAAAGCGGGCCGAGATAGCTCGCACTCTCGAAGCCACTTTCCTAACGAAGACGCGCGACGAGTGGTTTGATGTCCTGAAGGACGCTAATATCTCGGTCGGCAAGGTCTACGACCTGGACGAGGCCCTGACCGACCCCCAGGCCGTCTACCGCAACATGGTCGTCGAACTCGAGGCGCCTGGCGTAGCAGAGGGCAAGGTCACGCAGCCGGGCGTCCCCTTCCACCTCTCCGACACGCCCGGCGCAGTCCGCCATCCCGGCAGCGTCACCGGCCAGCATACCGAAGAAGTCCTCGCCTCCCTCGGCTACTCATCGGTCCAGATCGACGGTCTCCTCGCCTGGGGCGTGGCAGCCGCCGGGTGATGCCCTTAGCCGTGCTATACTTGGTGGCTGTGCAGGAAATCCTGCGCAACCCATACTTTTCGAGTCAGGCAGATGATCAAGCGTTTCTCGGTTCTCTATGTCGGTCAGATTGACCTCGATGACGTCGGCGCCAGCGGGCGCGACCCCGACGGCCGCCGCTACTCCAACGAGCAGCTGGTCCAGTCCCTCGACCACGCCATGGCCTTGGCCAAGCAGATGGACGAGTCCGGCTACCACTGCCTCTGGGCCGCCGAGCATCACTTCCAGCGCGAGGGGTACGAGTGCATCCCCAACCTCACGCTCCTCGGCGTGCACCTCGCCGCACACACCAAGAACCTGAAGTTCGGCGCGGCCTTCAACATCGTGCCCATGTGGCACCCCCTCCGGCTGGCCGAGGACTTCGCCATGGGCGACGTGCTCACCGGCGGGCGGCTCGTCTTCGGCATTGGACGCGGCTACCAGACCCGCGAGGTCGAGACCTTCGGAGCGCCCCTTCTCGACCAGGACGCCAACCGCGAGCTCTTCGAGGAGCAGGTCGACATCATCATGAAGGCCTTCAACGAGGAGTCTTTCAGCCACCAAGGCAAGCACTACCAGATCCCGCCCGATGTCCCTTACCGCGGCTACCAGCTCAAGGACATAACGCTGGTGCCGCGCCCGCTGAACCGCCCCGTCGACATCTGGCAGCCCGTTACCAGCGGCCGCACCATCGACTTCATCGCTAAGAAGGGCATCAAGGGCATGACCGCCCTCAGCGGCGAGAAAATCGTCGAGCAGTTCTTCGGCGAATACCAGCGGGTGGCCGGAGAGGCCGGACGCGACCTGAAGCTGGGACAGGATATGGCTCTCGGCTTCGGGTTCTTCCTCGGCGACACTGTCGAGGAGGCCGTCGAGCGGGTTCGCCCCTTCCACGACGAGCGCTACAAGTGGTTCGCGCCCTTCGGCCTCGTCCGCTACGTGGACGAGCAGGGCCGGATGTGGGGATCCCCCGGCGCCCCCGCCCGCACGCCCACCGTCGAGGACGGCGTACAGCAGAAGGCATGGATCTGCGGACCGCCCGAAGTCTTCATCGAGACCTTCCGTGAGCTGGAGGAGAAGTATCCCGGCCTCGAGGATGTCGTGCTCCAATGGCCCGAAGGCATGCCCTGGCACGAACTCAGCAGCCAACTGGAGATCTTCTCCCGCGAGGTCATGCCCGCATTCGCAGGGCGCTGATGGCTCTCCTCCGCCTGGGCCCAGTCACGGCCGCCCCGGTCGGGCGTAGCGCACCACAGATTCCCCCTCCCTCCTGGAGAGGGCTAGGGTGAGGGCGTTCTCCTTGGTCCATTCAGGTTCCATTACCGGTAGCTCAAATCCCCGGCGCAAGATACGGGGAATTGGACACATGTTCCCTGAAGAGTGCCCTTCCCTCCAATCGGACTGCTTCCGCCGCGACGGCGAGGCATAGCACTTGGCCGACCCGGAACATATCAGCCTGGCACGCGCAGGCGCCAACGCCATCGCCAGGTGGCGCGAGCTCACCTTTCGCAGTCCCAACGAACGCATACCACGCTTCGACCTGGGCTATCGCCTGGAGGACCGCGCCGCCAGCGAGACCTTCACCCCTGAATTCATCTACGGCCGCCCCAGCCTCGACCTAGAAGGCTCGTTCCTCAGCGGCATCAAGCTGCCATCCGCCGACCTGCGTCACGACAACCTCAGCGGCGCCGACTTGACCGGCGCCGACCTGCGCATGTCCGACCTGTCGGGCGCAAACCTGACCGGCGCTCACCTCTTCCGCGCCAGCTTGCCCCGGGCCAACCTGGCCGGCGCTCAACTGGTCGGCTGTTCCCTGACCAGGGCCAACCTTGCCAACGCGGTCATGGCCCAGGCCTTCCTCAAGGGAGCCGACCTGTCCTACGCCAGCCTGTCATATGCGGACCTGGAGAGAGCCGACCTCAGCGGCGCCAACCTCACGGGCACAGACTTCTCCTGGGCGAACCTGAGCCGGGCCGACCTGCGTGGCGCCCAGCTGAGCGGCGCCTCGATGACGATGGCCAACCTGACCGGCGCCGACCTCCGTGGCGCCCGTATCGTCAAGTCCGACTTCGAAAGCACTATCCTTCACCGCGCCACCGCCGGAGGCACGCTGTTCGCCAACTGCGACCTCAGGTCCGTGATAGGCCTGGACTCCATGATGCACGGCGCACCCAGCACCATCTCCCTGGACACGCTGGCCCGCTCCGGTGGGCGCATTCCCCGCCTTTTCCTGCAGGGCGCGGGTGTGGCCGCGCCCCTCATCGCCGCCCAGGACGTTCTCACGTCCGAGCGCAGGACCTACCCCACTCTGCTGTTGATTGGCTCGAAGGATGACTCGGGCCTCGCAGAGGGGCTATGCCAGGCCATGTCCGAGGCCCACATCCCCACCTGGGCCCTATACCCCGACGACGAGGACTCACTGAACACCGGCGAATCGTCCCTGGATCACATCGTCTACTACGACCGCCTGGCCTTGCTCTGCACGGACGCCGCGCTGGAAAACCCGCTGACCAGCCGCTACTTCGCTGAACTGGTCCGCACCGCATCCCAGGGAGCCGCGGCCCCCCTTGTTGCGCTGGCCTTCGGCGAACTCTTCTACGAGCGCCAGGACCGACTCTGCAACAGCCTGCGCAAAGGCGAGACGATGGACTTCCGAGACGGCTACCAGTCAGCGCTGGACACCATGGTACGAGAGCTCTCCGCCCCAGTGTTTTAGCTGCTGGACTTGTCGACTAATCCGTCCGCGTGTCCCTGCCCAGCATCAGGCAGGCTTCACCCCACTGCTCTGAATCCGCAATGTCCCATTCTCCGGGAGTTCCAACTCGCATGAGCCGCACCCCTTCGTCACCTCCGTAGACCAGCAACACCACACCCTCTCCCGAGTCTTCGGCCAGGGCTGCCAGCGCCTGGCAAGGCCCACCGGCCTCCCAACCAGTAACTTCGCACCAGGCATCTTCGCCGAAAGGGTCCGGCGCTACCACTCGGTACACCGGGCGTGGGTCCTCCAGCAGGTCGAACATCCGGTGCAGGTCCAGCGGGCTGTTCTCTCCCGCCACGACTTCTACCTCGATCAGCATCCAGCGCTCCTGTATTTCGGCGTTTGTTGACACCCCCATACCCCGCTCCTATGATACCTTCCAACCGACCCAAACGGGGCGCGCTGAACTGCGTCCGCGCTTCGGTCCTGAACTGAAATAACACTGCGGGGGTGAACCTTGGCTCTGGGAATTCGAACTTACCGTCCCCTGGTTACCGGCGCGAATCATATCGTCTCCAGCGGCCACTACCTCGCCACCGCCGCAGGATTCCGCATTCTGGAGCAGGGCGGCAACGCCACCGACGCGGGGGTAGCCGCGGGCATCGCCATCAACGTCACTTTGCCCCAGTGGACCGGCTTCGGGGGCGTGGCGCCAATCATCATCCACGACGCCGCCAGCGGAAACACGGTGGAGATCAGCGGCCTCGGGCGCTGGCCGAAGGCAGCCAGCATCGACTACTTCAACCGGAATTGCGGCGGAGAACTGCCCCCCGGGGTTCTTCGGACTGTAACTCCCGCCGCCGCAGACGCCTGGATCACCGCCCTGAAGCTCTACGGCACCATGTCCTTCGAGCAGGTGGTAACACCGGCCCTGGAGCTTGCCGAGGGAGGCTTCCCCATCCCGGCAACCCTCCAGTCCGCATTGGCCCGCACCGGCGACTCGCTGATCGGAGATTCCGACGGCGACGGCCGCTGGCCCTCGACTGCCGCCGTGTTCTTCCCCAGCGGCCGCCGTCCCGACATCGGCGACATCCTGGTGCAGAAGGACCTGGCTCGCACGTTCAAACGCCTGATCGAAGTCGAGCGGGCCCACGCCGGACAGGGACGCGAATCAGCCCTGCAGGCAGCCCGCGACTTCTTCTACAAGGGCGAGATCGCGGAGGAGATCGTCGGCTTCGTCCAGGGCGAGGGCGGATTCCTGTCCATGGAGGACATGGCGGAGTTCAGCGTCGGCGTCGGCATACCGCCATCCATCGACTACAAGGACATCCAGGTCTTCGCCTGCGGTCCCTGGTGCCAGGGCCCAATGAACCTGCACACTCTCCAGATTCTCAAGGGCCTGGACCTCAGGGGCATGGGCCACAACACCGCTGCCTACGCCCACACCGTGCTTGAGGCCCTGAAGCTGGCCTTCAGCGACCGTGACGCCTACTACGGAGACCCCGACTTCATCGACGTTCCCCTTGACGGCCTGCTTTCCGACTCGTACGCCGAGGAGCGCCGGCGGGCCATCGACCCATCTCGCGCCGCCCCCGAGATGCCGCTGGCGGGAGACCCCTGGCCGCACCAGGGAATGACCCGCAACGGCCACCCGGCCCGGCCCGACCTCGTGGCCGGCGGATTGCCTGCCGACACCAGCTATGCCTGCGTTGTTGACCGCTGGGGCAACGCCTTCTCAGCCACGCCCAGCGACAGCTTCGGCACCTCGCCCATCATCCCAGGGCTGGGCTTCATCGCCTCCTCCCGCGGGTCGCAGACCTGGCTGGACCCCAACCACCCCTGCGCCCTCGAACCGGGCAAGCGGCCCCGTCTGACACCCAACCCGGCCCTGGCCATGCGCGACGGCAAGCCGTTGTTGCCCTTCGGCACTCCCGGCGGCGATGTCCAGCCCCAGTCCATGGTGCAGCTCTTCCTGAACGTGGTCGAGTTTGGGATGGACGTCCAGCAGGCCGTGGAAGCCCCTCGCTTCTCCACCTGGAGCTTCCCCAACTCCTTCTGGCCCCACGCCTACCACCCCGGCCTCGTGGGGGTCGAGGGACGCATGGATTCCCAGGTCGTCGCCGACCTGTCCGAAAAGGGCCACAAAGTCGAGGTCTGGGACGACTTCACCCCCCGGATGGGCTGCCTCTGCGGCGTGCACGTCGACCAGCAACGGGGCGGCCTGAGCGGCGGCGCCGACCCCCGCCGCGACGGCTACGCCATGGGCCGGTAAATAGGGGATCAATATTGCACGGATATATAAAAATCCCTTCCTAAAACAAAATTCCCTCCCCCTCAGGGGGAGGGTGAAGTCCCTGCCCGAACAGACCTTGCGGCAATCAGAATCAGGGGCGGGTTTGAAACCCGCCCCTACGGTTGCCAGGCAGCGTGTAAAGGCCCTACTCCGCCGTCCTTCCCCCATCGATCACCAGCTCGGACCCGGTCATGAACGACGCCTCGTCCGAGGCCAGGAACAGGACACCGTAAGCCACGTCCTCCGCCGTCCCCAGTCTGCCGATGGGCGTGCGGTTGATGCGGTCTTCCCGGTAAGCCTCGTCGGCCAGCAGCCCGGCCGTCATATCCGTAACGATGGTGCCAGGATGCACCGAGTTGCACCTGATGCCGTCCCGGGCGTACTGGATGGCGGTGGACTTGGTGAACAGCCGCACCGCGCCCTTTGAGGCCGTGTAGGCCGACGACATGAGGTTGCCCACCAGTCCGGCTACCGACGATATGTTCACGATGGAGCCTCCGCCGCTGTCCCGCATGGCCGGGATAGCCGCCTTGGTGCCCAGGAACACGCCCTTGGCGTTGATGTCCATCACCTGGTCCCATTCCTCGCCCGTGGTCTCCGTTACATTGTGGGTGCGGTAGATGCCTGCGTTGTTGACCAGTATGTCCAGCTTACCGAAGCGGTCGACCGCCTCGCTGACCGCAGACTGCCACGACTCCTCGCTGGTGACATCCAGCCGGACGAACACGCACTCTCCGCCCGACTCGTTGATTTCCGCCTCGGTGCGACGTCCCTCGTCCTCCAGCACGTCGCCGATCACCACCTTGGCGCCCTCGCCAGCAAACAGCTTGGCCTCCACGGCCCCCATCCCGCGGGCGCCGCCGCTGATCAGAGCCACCTTGTTCTCCAGCCTCATTTCCAAACCTCCAGTCCGCAGCAGGGAATTCTTGCTGGCCCGATTGTAGAGCCTGAGTCCATTCCGTCAAGGCTGACCCGGCCTCCCTCGCAGGACGATGACAAAATCCGTCTCAAGCCACTCGGTGATCTGCCGTCCGTTCATGGTGAGCTTGTCGAACCACAAACGGACGGCCCTTCGACAGGCTCAGGGCGAGCGGATAAGTCGGCCTTATACAGATAATCAAATGACCCTCTCATCAAACCGTCGTCATTGAAAGGGCCGGATGCGGCATATAGAATGCCTTGGCACTGCCACCGGTACCCTCTGAGAACCATGCTACGATTCCCCACAGACGCTCTATGGCGCCTCCCGGTTCTGGCGTTGCTGCTCACGCTCTTCGCGGCCTGCGGCAGCGGGGAGACGGCGCAGGACTTCGAGGTGCGGCTCTTTGACGGCGAGCGTTTTCGGCTGTCCGAGCAGTATGCGGACAACGTTGTAGTCCTTAACTTCTGGTATCCCACCTGCGCGCCCTGCCGCGAGGAGATGCCCGAATTCCAGCGCGCTCGGGAGGAGTTGGAAGGCAGTCCGGTGCGGTTCCTGGGACTGTTCGTCCCCAGCGGCTTCGACACCGAGCCCATGGCTCGTGAGTTCGTGGATGAGTTTGAGTTGACCTTCGATTTCGCCACCGATGGCAGCGCAACGATTGCCACGTCCTACGGCATCGAGTTCTATCCCACCACCTGGTTCATCGACCGCGGCGGCAGAGTCGCCTCGAGGCACGCCGGGGCACTGGATGCGCCGCGCATAACCGCCACCGTCAGGGAGCTTCTCGATGGTTGATTCCCGGGTCGGCGCGTACAGCCCGACGATTCTCTTTCGGGGCAAATGATGAGCGTCCTCGACTGGATCCTGGTCGTCATCCGGTGGGGACATGCGCTGGCCGCGGTGGCCTGGGTCGGGGGCGGGGCCTTCTACCTGCTGGTGCTTCGCCCGGCCGTCCGTCGCTCCCAGGGACTGCCTCCCGACACCGGCGAGGCGATCCGAGAGGAGTTTCGGGGACTGGTCACAACAGCCATCGCCGTGCTGCTGCTCACTGGCGCAATCCTGTCGGTGGCGCGGCTCACCAGCGAGGCGGCAACAGTCCCGTACGCAATCGTTCTCGGCGTGAAGATCGCGCTGGCGCTGTACATGTTCTACGTCGTGCGATTCGTGCGACGTGGAGATTACGCAGGGCAGCAGGACACAAGCGGAGGCGTAGTCCGCCGAGCGGTGCGCCGGCTCAGCAGCCCGATGGCCCTGCTGGTCATCGGCATCGCCGTGATCGGGCTGTCCGACGTGCTGGACGCCCTGATCGAAGACGCCCTCGTGTCCTGAAGAAACTCGGAGGAAGGAGAAGTAGAGCTTGAAGAGAGACCTGATGGAAATCCTGGTCTGCCCGGTCTGCAAGGGCGAACTGCAACTCAAGACGGAAGAGGAGGATGGCGACGAGATCGTCACCGGCTCGCTGTTCTGCGTCGCCTGCGACGAGAGCTATCCGATTGAGGACACGATTCCCAACCTGCTGCCCCCGGAACTGCGGCGGGAGTTGGCGTAGTCAGTTGTCAACGCAGAGGCCACAGAGGACGCGCAGAGTTCGCAGAGGATGACAGATAAATCCAAATCTCCGCGCCCTCTGCGTAATTCTCTGCGCTCTCAGCGTTAGAACCGGGTGTCGGCCTACCCCTCGCCGGTGAGTACCTGGACGACCAGCGGCGCAAGGCCTTCGGCCCGGGCGCGCAGGGCCTCCCGGCTGAGGTTTTCGATGGGGTGCTCGGTGTAGATGGTCGGGTAGTCCGGCGCGCCCCACATGCGGGCCATGCCGGTGGCCGTGGGGACGAACCGGTCGGTGCAGATGGTGGCCGAGGGGATGCCTGCGTTCTCAACGTGAATTCCGTCGTGCACACTGCACGCGCTGCAGGACCCTCAATCGCCTATCGCGACAACCACGGAGTCGCACTCCTCCACCAGTTCCTTGAGGGCCTCGGGATCGGCGGGGCGCGACGCACTGGGCTTGCGGTGCCACTTGACGCTGGCGATCTCGTAGCGAGTGCGCAGTATCTCGGCCAGCTCCTCCAGCAGAACATCGGCGTTGCGCTTGCTGTCGTCGATCAGCCCCAGGCGGGTGCCGGCGAGACTGGCCAGGCGCGGGGCGCCGTTGAACGGAGCGATGACCGGCTGTGTCACCGGGTTGACCAGGACATGCTCGTTGGTAGTAGTCATAAATCCCTCCAAATCGAGAGTCCCCTCTCCCTCTGGGAGAGGGTTAGGGTGAGGGCGTTTCGGTCAGTTTATCACCCTCGTAACGGCTGTGCTGCCCACCTTGGGTCCCCAGCTGGGGATAACCGACGACATGTTGGACTCCTCCCCGCCGGCGAAGAGCAGGAGAATGTCGGACGGGTCGGGGATGAGAGGCACCGACGTCGACTCGTCGCCCGGCTCCGGGTCCCCCGCCAGCACCTGGGCCTGCTTGAGCTCGGCGACTGAGCGATGGGCGCGCTGGAAGATGAAATCGCGGACCTGGTCCTTCGCCCAGTCCGCCCACAGGACGGAGTTTCCGGCGATGGTAACCACGATTTCGCCCTGGCGCACGCCCGTGCCGGTCTCGCCCACGGAGCCGGAGGTGGACATGTTGGTGCCCAGGGAGGAGGCCGCGTCGGCGATGGCCGTCAGAATCGGCACCGGACGTCCCACGGAGCGCACCTGGCGGGGGGACTCGCCCGCGAACACCGTGACGGTGCTCTGGTCGGCCTGGAAGCCGCGTTCCACGTGCAGCGGAGTCCAGTGCGTCTCCGTTTCGGCCTCGGCGATGCAGTAGGTGTACTTGCCGGGGTGGCCGATGACGCTGCGGTCGAAGACGCCGGGGATGGCGGCGCAGGCGTTCATCAGGATGAGGCGGACGGCGCGGCCGATGGTGGCGTTGGCCCGGTTGCCCGGCCCGAACAGGTTGTTGCGGGCGTTGATGTTCAACTCCCGCACCACGGGGCCGTTGACGATGGTCAGGATGGCCGATCCGCCCATGCTTGAGGAGGGGCCAACCAGGTTGAACACAGGGTCCAGCATGGCCTGCGTGGCCGTCAGCACCACGGGCATGTACTCCGGCAGGCACCCGGCCATCACGGCATTCGCCGCCACCTTCCCGACGGTGATCTCACGCCGCCGCTCGGGCAGCTCGCCTATGACCTCACCGGAGGGCTTGCCGGTGCGCTCGATGAACTCTGCGACACGGGCCTCGGTGGGCGGCACAACGGGCAGGCCATCGGTCCAGCCAAGCTCATAGCACCGCTCGATGGCCTCCAGCGCACTGTCCCACTGCACGGTCGTAGTTTCGCCAATTTCACTCAATGGTTGCTTGCTCCTGTTGGAGTTTTAACGTACTAACTCAGCCAGATGAGGGCCGAATACTTGCTTAAGGTTGACTAGATTTTCAACCATCCAGTCCCGAATCTCTGCGAGCGTTGCTGCGTCGTCATCTATGCTGCCAGGGCGATCAAGGGCTATCCGGCAGGCCCTTCGGTTTTCCAATCGTTGCCAGTCAAGAGCTTGCTCAAGACCCGATTCGATTTCGTGTCTATTACTTTCAAGGTCTTCTAATAGCTTGATATTTTGGGCTGGATCGCCAACGTCAATATAAACCTCAACTCTAGCTTGTTTCTGACCTGTAAAGTTTGCTCCGTAAGTTACCTTTTGACCATATCCTGCGCTAAAGCTGTACCAGTTTTGCGGTTGCCCTGTGCGTGCGTTTGTAAACCTATGTTCTTCCCGAAGAATATCAATAAGCTCCTGGAAGAAATCGCGGTAACGCTCAGACCGCTCAGAACCACCGCGGTTGACTCTACCAGGTGTTGCTAGAGTTTTCTTGCTCCAGTCGTTGGGGGTTGCTACTAACCTGAAGTGCGGCGCATACGGCGAATTACCAATTCGAAACAATTCGACTACGACCCCGAAAAACTGGGTGTCTTTGCCTGTGCGCTGGTTGAGCCAGTCCAACGTCTGCCTATGCTCGTCCCGAAACTCTCTTGTTAGCCACACTACAACGTTGGCGTCATAACCTGCGGCGTAGGTCAGCAGTTTGCCCAAGTGGTCGTGATCGGTCGCCTCAAGTTGGTTTTCTATGATTACAGGGCGGTTCTGGTTAGGGTCGGTTGCCAGCACATCCAGCGAGTAGCCACCTACAGACGCTTCCGTCTGCTGGAATTCCAGGTCCATGCCCAGCGCTTCGCCCAGCTCGGCGATGTTCTTGGCCAGCCACGGCGTGAAGTCGCGGGCCTCGTTGGGCCAGGCTTCGCGCAGGTCGACGCGTTCGATTTTGGCGAGGTTGGGGGTAGTCATGGCTGCACTCCTCAGTCAGCCGGTGGCGCAGGTTGGGAGGGCGTTGGTGGATAGAATACGGCCGCACCGTCCTGGTCGTGCCGATGGAAATACAGTGCCTCCAATATTCTCTGGGTATCAGCTCGCCTTTCCTGCGCTTCATTTCTGATTTCCTGTCTCAACTCTTCGCGGGTCACCCGGTTGTCCTCCCGGTTTTCCCGTCGGGCATTCCTGATCTCCGACATAAGCCAGTAAAAGGCTCCGGATCCCAAAACCAGCAGGGAGAAAAACGCGCCAACCAGTAGTTCTTCGGCCATCGAAGTTAACCTCACGCACTGCCGAGACTGTAGGCGCGCCGTCGATCATTTGCTATGACGACGCGCCTACCACTATGCAGTTCTGCCTACACCCGGCGGTACTTGGAGAGGGAGCGGAGCTCGCGGGGCGGGTTCATGTGCTGGCCGCGGATGGTGTAGGAGACCTCGGCCACGTAGATGTCGCCGTGGGAGTCTACGGCGATGCCGTGGGGAGCGATGAACTGGCCGCCGCCCTCGCCCTCGTTCTTGTCTCCGAACATGCAGACGCGGTTGCCGTCCAGGTCGTAGATGCTGACGCGGTGGCCGAGGCCCGGGGCGTCGTCAACGCCGCCCATGCCGTTCAGCTCGCCGACGTAGATATGCTCGCCCCAGAGGACCATGGAGTCGGGGCGGTGGATATTGCTCCACATGGTGATGAAGTTGCCTTCGGGATCGAAGATCTGGATGCGGTGGCACTCGCGGTCGACGACATACACGCGCTCGTTGCTGTCGAAGGCGATGTTGTGGGGGCGGATGAACTGTCCGGCGTCGATGCCCGGCTCGCCCCAGGAGAACTTGTACTCCAGCTGGCTGCTGTACACGTGGACGCGGGAGTTGCCGTAGCCGTCGGAGACATAGATGTCGCCGTTGGCGGGGTTCGTGGCGGCGGAGGTGGGGCGGTTGAAGGGCTCGCCGCTCCAGCGCGGGGCCGGGTTGTTGCGCTCGCCTAGCTCCCAGACTTTCTCGCCATTGGCGCTGAACTTCTGGATGGTGTGGATGCCGTCGTCGGCGGCCAGAAGCGAGTCGTCGTGGCCGATGTACAGGCCGTGGGTGCGGTTGTCGCTGAACAGGCCCTCGCCGAAGGAGCGCATATAGTTGCCGTCGCGGTCGAAGACCATGATGGGGTTCTTGCCGCGAGTCAGCACGAACACATTGTCGTTTGAGTCGCAGGCGACGCCGGGGCATTCCTGGAAGTTGGCTCCGTCGGGGAGCTTGGCCCAGTCCTCGACGAATTCGTATCGAAAGTCACCTACGCCGTAAACTTCTGGCATGGTCAAACACCTTCCAATTGTAGATTTTGGCTATCCTAACATGGATGAACAGGATATACAGGATAGGAGCAATCCTGTTCATCGGTGCATCAGCGCCGATTCAGTAAGAGGCGGTTTCGTCGTTCTGAAACAACCCAAAGGGATTGCCTTCGGTATCCTGGCAGATGGCAATGAAGCCGACTCCGGGAATCGGTATCCTTGGCTGGAGTACCGCGCCGCCCCCTTCCTGGATTCGGGGCAGGTACTGATCGATGGACTCAACGTCCATGTAGTTCATGCCCCTCATGCCATGGGGCGGGCGCCGCGTGATTGCGCCATTGATGCCGGGACCATCGGCGCCTGTTGTTACCAGGCGATAGTCCATCTGAGGAGGCCCGTCCCACTTCGTGATCTCCCAGTCGAACACACCGGCGTAGAACTGGTGAGCGCGATCAACATCATCGGCGTAGATGTCGAAATGTACGATTCTTGGCATTTTGGATTTCACTCCATTTCCCAGGCAGGGCAACCACAAGGATTGCCCTACGAAACCAGCGTGTTGCCAGGGAAGGGGCAACCCTTGTGGTTGCCCCTTCCTGCTGCGTCCTACCGGATGGAGTCGCGGCCCTCGCCCTTCAGGTAGTCGGCGGTGCGGAGAGCCAGCGCCTGGATGGTGGAGGTGGGGTTGATGCAGGCGCTGGTAGTGAAGATGCTGCCGTCGATGATGAACATGTTGGGCACGTCGTGGCAGCGGCCCCAACGGTCCACAACCGAAGTGCTTGGGTCGGTGCCCATGCGGGCCGTGCCCAGCAGGTGCCAGCCGGCGTTTCGGCGCAGGCGTGAGGTCAGGATCTGCTTGGCCCCGGCGGCTTCCATCACTTCCTTCGCCCGCTCGACGCCGTGGTCCAGCATCCGGTTGGTGTTCTCGCTGACGGTGTACTCCACCTTTGCCGCGGGAATGCCGTTGCTGTCGGTCTCGTCGGGATCAAGGGTGATGAGGTTGTGCTCTTCGGGCAGGTCCTCGGTCATGATGGTGATGCCTACGGTGTGGCCGAAGCGCTCGTCGAAGGCCCGGTGGTGTCCCTCGCCCCAAGGAATGCGCTCTCCCAACAGACCACCGAGGGCTGTGGGAAGCGGCGAGCCGCCAAGGGCCAGGATCTGCATGTCATAGCCCCGGACGAAGCCGCGGCTGGTGTCGGTTTCGTAGAACTCCTGGCTGAGCATGGTGCTGCCGCGTGGGAAGCCGTCCTCGGTGCCCAGCCACTCGTCGAACACGCCGACCACGACGCCTGCGGGGTGGTGCATCAGGCACTTACCGACCAGGCCGCTGCTATTAGCCAGGCCCTCCGGGAACAGCGGCGAGGTGGAATTGAGCAGGAGCCGCGGGGTGCCGATACCATTGCAGGCCATCACCACGGACTTCGCCTTCTGCTCGACGAGGTTGCCGTCGGCGTCGTAATACAGGACGCCGGTGGCCTTGCCGGAGCTGTCAACCAGGATTTCGCGGACGCGGGCATTTGTCTTTAGCCGGGCGCCCAGTTCCAGCGCCCTGGGCCAGTAGGTCAGGTCGGTGCTGGCCAGGGAGCGGAGGTAGCCCCCTGAGTCCGGCTCGCGGCCATCGTACTCCACCGACGGAATGGCGGTGTCCGAGGCCCACCAGTGCCAGCCGAGCTTGTCGAATCCCTTGGCCAGGATTTCGCCGCCGGGTCGGATGGACAGGGGCGGGCATGGGCGCTCGGGTTTGGGCGGGTAGGCGGGATCGCCCCGGAGGCCGGAGACGCCCATAATCCGGTCGTTCAGGTCGAAGTAAGGCTCCAGCTCGTCGTAGGTCAGGGGCCAGTCGTCGGCTACGCCGTCCAGTGTGCGCACGCGGAAGTCGGAGGGATGGAAGCGGGGGTAATGGGAGCCGTAGTGCACGGTGCTGCCGCCGACCGCGTTGTACATGTAGGGGGCGATGGGCGACGCGTCGCTGTTGACCGGGTAGTCCACGGGGAGCCTGCGCACGCTGGGGTCGGGGTGGAACTCCGTCTGCCAGAAGAGCTGACTGTCGGGGTTTGTCGCCGGGTAGGCGTCCCGGGGCACCCAGTCGCCCTGCTCAAGGCAGAGGACGTTGATACCCGCTTCAGCCAGGCTCCAGACCATCGCGGCTCCGGATGCCCCAGCCCCGATTACCAATACGTCGGGGACGTCATCGTGATTGACCATAATGTCCTCTCAATGGGAATGGAATGGATGTACAGGATTAACAGGATAAATGGGATCTAAGCCGAAAGATCATCCTGTGTATCCTGTACATCCATGTTTGAATCTACTCGCGCTCGAAGACGGCGGCCACGCCCTGTCCGCCGCCGACGCACATGGTCTCGAGGCCGAACTGGGCGTTGCGTCGCTCCATCTCGTGTAGCAGGGTGGTCAGGATGCGGGCGCCGGTGGCGGCGATGGGGTGGCCCAGCGAGATGCCGGAGCCGTTTACGTTCAGGTGGTCCTCGTGGGGCAGCTTCCACTCGCGGAGTACGGCCAGCACCTGGGCGGCAAAAGCCTCGTTGAGCTCGATTAAGTCCATGTCCTCAAGGGAAAGGCCGATCTTGGACATGACCTTGTTGACCGCCGGAACGGGGCCGATGCCCATCGTGGCCGGGTGGCAACCGGTGACGGCCCAGCCGCGCAGGAAGGCCATCGGGGTGAGGCCCAGCTCCTCCAGCTTGTCCTCGCCCACGACGAGGCACACGGAGGCGGCGTCGTTCTGGCTGCTGGCGTTGCCCGCGGAGACCGTGCCGTCGCGCATCACGGGGCGCAGGCGGGCAAGGGTCTCCATGTTGGTGTCGGCGCGAGGACCTTCATCCTTCTCAAAGGGAACGGGATCGCCGCGGCGCTGGGGGACGGGGACGCCCACGATTTCCTTGTTGAAGCGGCCCTCGGTCTGGGCGGCGACGGCGCGCTGGTGGCTGCGCAGGGCGTACTCATCCTGCTCGGTGCGGGCGATTTCATACTCGCGGGCCAGGTTCTCCGCCGTTTCCACCATGCCTCCGGGGATGGGGCCGAAGCGCTCGTCCGGCGAGATGGTCACCCGGGCGCGGGCCAAGCGGTCGTGGAAGGTGACGGAGCCGAATCGGGCGCCCCAGCGCGACTCGTTGCTGTAGAACTCGGCACCACTCATGCTCTCGACGCCGCCGGCGATGACCACGTCGGCGTTCTCGGTCTGCACCAGCATACTGGCGTTGAGGATGGCCTGAAGGCCGGAGGAACAGCGGCGGTCCAACTGGTAGCCCGGCACCTCGATGGGCAGACCGGCCTTCAGACCGGCGAGGCGGCCGATGGCGGGGTTCTCGCCGCTGGGGTAGCCGTGGCCGAGGATGACATCGTCTATCTTTGCCGGGTCAACCCCCGAGCGGTCGAGAGTCTCCTTTATGACGGTGCTGGCCAGGTCGGCAGCGGAGACATCCCGCAGGGTGCCGCCGAAGTTTCCGACGGCCGTGCGGACGGGTGAGACAATGGCAACGCGACGCATGATACGCTCCTGAATTTCACGATTGAAGGGCGCCGAAATTTGCGGTAATGATAACCGTCATCCGGCACCCTGTCGAATGATCGCGAGGCCCCGGATTCTAGCTGCTCGTACCTTCGATGAGCTGCAGGTACTTGTAGCCGGAGCCGGTGTTGAACAGCACGGTGGTCTCGTCTTTGCGCAGAAAGCCCTCGTCGATGAGGCGCTTGTAGCCGACGAGGGTGGCCGCGCCTTCGGGGCAGGCAAAGATGCCCTCGGCCGTGGCCAGCTCGTACATGGCGGCGACCATGTCGGCATCCGAGATGGCAATGGCGGTGCCCCCCGTCTCGCGGATGGCCTTCAGCATGAGGTAGTCGGCGAAGGGGCCGGGCACACGCAGGCCATCGGCGGCGGTGACGGCGTTCTCCCAGGGTTCGGCGGTGTCCTTCCCCTCGTTGAAGGCCCTGACGATGGGCTGGCAGCCCTCCGCCTGCACCGCGATGAACTTGGGCAGATCCCCCTCGATCCAGCCAAGCTCCAGCAGTTCCAGGAAGCCCTTATGCATCCCGATGATGCCGGTGCCGCCGCCCGCGGGGTAGATGATGGCCTCGGGCATACGCCAGCCGAACTGCATGGCCAGCTCAAGGCCCATGGATTTCTTGCCTTCGGCCCGGTATGGCTCCTTCAGGGTCGACAGGTCGAAGAGGCCCTGCTCCTGGGCAACGGCCACGGCCTGTCGTCCGGCATCTCCTATGAGTCCGTCGACGAGGTTCAGCTCGGAGCCTGCGACCAGGCATTCCTTCTTGTTGGAGTCGGGTGCGTCCTGGGGCATAAACACCTTGGCGGTGAGTCCGGCCCGGGCGCAGTAGGCGGCGGCGGCGCCGGCGGCGTTGCCCGCGGACGGCATCGTGAAACCGGGGGCGCCGAGCTCGAGGCCCTTGGAGATCGCTGCGGATATGCCCCTCGCCTTGAAGGTGCCGGTGGGGTTCAACCCTTCTTCCTTGACGTAAAGGTTTGATACACCGAGCTTCCGGCCCAGGTTCAGCACTTCTATCAGCGGCGTCCCGCCTTCGCCGAGGCTCACGATGTTGTAGGGGTCGTCCACGGGCAGGAGCTCGGCAAAACGCCACATGTTGGATGTGCGCTCGGCCAGTCGGTCCCGGTCGACCTCGGCGCGTATGCGGTCCAGGTTGTAGCGGGCGTAGAGCACCTTGCCGCAGCAGGGACTGACGCCGGATAGGCGGTTTGACGGGTACTCGGCTCCACAGATGGTGCATTCCAGGTGGGAAAGGTAGCTGGTCATAACTGGTCTTCCCCCGCGTCTCATAGTTGATTTCTCACTGGGACAATTTAACCACAAGGTCGGGCGGTAACCATAGTCGGGCGTGGGTCTTGTTGCGGCATACGGAGCCGGACGAATAAAATGCGACATAAATATTATTGACAGTCGCTACAAGACATTGAACACCACTAATGAAAATCCCCTTCACGGCCCCGCGGCGCTCCTCCAACGGTTGAAGCGCGGTGAACTGCTGGTATCCGACGGGGCCACAGGGACATTCCTTCAGCAGCACGGGCTGGAGCCGGGGGGCTGCCCCGAGGAGTTCAACGCCAGCCACCCCGACGTGGTGCGGAAGATGGCCCGTCAGTACTTCGACGCCGGCTCGGACATGGTGCTCACCAACTCGTTCGGCGGCAGCGTCTTCATGCAGAAGAAGTACGGCCACGGCGAGAGGGTCACCGAGTTCAACCGCCTGGCCGCTGAACACGCCCGGTCGCAGGCGCCGCAGGGACGCTTCGTAGTCGGCTCGGTTGGGCCGACCGGCGAGTTCCTGGAGCCGCTGGGGCCTGTCTCGGAAAGCGAGATGTACGACGCTTTCGTGGAGCAGGTAAAGGCGCTGGAGGCCGGAGGGGCGGACGGTCTGGTTGTCGAGACCATGACCGCCGTCGAGGAGGCGGCCCTGGCTGTGCGGGCGGCGCGGGAGAACACTGACCTTGTGGTGCTGGCGACTATGGTGTTCGACAAGGGACCGCGCGGGTTCTTCACCATGATGGGCGTCACGCCGGAGCAGGCCGTGCGCTCCATGGAGGACGCCGGGGCCCACGTGGTCGGCTCCAACTGCGGCAACGGCATCGACAACATGGTGGAAATCGCCCGGCGCATGAGAGCCGAGACCGACGGGTTCCTGCTCATCCAGTCCAATGCAGGCATCCCTGCCATGAAGAACGGACAGATCGTCTATCCTGAATCTCCCGAATACATGGCGGAACGGTTCAGGGAACTGGCCGATCTGGGAGTGAACATAATCGGAGGCTGCTGCGGCACCGGCCCGGAGCACATCCGCGCCCTGGCCGCGGCGGTCGGTCGCCAGAGAGGGTAACATGACCACGGCACAGGACCGGCTCCGCCCGGCGGAAGTCATAGAGCGATATGGCCAGTGCCTCGAACTGGTGCCTCTGGACCGCCGCTTTCACGACATCAGCGTAGGTCTGTATGTGAAGGACGGCACTTGCACCATCTGGACTTTCAGCCAGCGCGAGGGAGTGGAGGACCGCATCCGGGAGATACGCGACCAGATGATCGCGTTGGGAGGGATGGAGGCCATTAGCGATTCCCACAACCAGGTGCGGTTCCCATGCGGCCAGCTGCACCAGCGGACGCTGCGGTTCGTGATGTCGCAGGCCGTGGGGAAGGCCCCCGACTACGCCCCGCCGCAGGGAGCTCTGTCGATACAGGACTCAAAGTCCGCGCTGACAATTCACGCTGACCTGTCGACTGCGAGCAATGAAGACGGCCCCGCGGTCTACAATGTGTCACTGGAAGGAGAGGCCCGGAACGCGGCCATGCGGCTGCGGATGGTGCTGGCTGGATTCACCCGCTACGGCGAGATGGAGCAGGTGGGCGAGTCGGGTGTGGCTTTCGCCTGCGGTATGCCCCACAATGCCCTGATGCGGGTGCTGCTGCCCTACTCCCGCAACATCTCCAGCGTCGAGACGATGATGGCCGCCGAGGCCCTGCGCGGCCAGATGACCACCGGCACGCTGGGCTTCTCGCAGACGTAGCGAACCACAAACCACAGCGAGTCCGCAGACCAAATTTTTCCTTTCACACAGAATGACGCAATGAGAGCAGGACAAGGCTTTCAAGCAAACGGCGACAAAGTCAAAACACCGGGGTTTTTTGACGGGACGGATGTGCCTGTCAAAGAGCTGCACGCATATCTGCGCGAGGACTGGAACGTCTACGGATTCCTGCACAAGTTCCCCGCGGTGTCAATGGGGCAGGCCCTTGCCGAGATGGAGCGGGACGCTCGGGAAACTGTCAAGCGCGTCATACAATGCAATGCCGAGATCGCAGATGGAGCTTTGGTTTTCGAGCGGACGGATGTGCCGGTCAAGCGCATGTTCGACTACCTAGCCGACGTGAAGAGCCTTAGGGATTTCCATTGGGATTTTCCGGCTGTTTTCAGGGCCGACGCTTACGACGCTGTGGTTACGTCTTGCAGAATCCTGGAACTGGATGCCTACCGCGAGGTAGAGAACGGTGTCGTGCACAGCGACGTGAGAATTGTCAGCGGTTCGCCCATATTCGTTGATTCCCGTATGCCGATTCGAATCGTGTTTGATCATCTGGCTACCGGGGATACTCTGAAGGACTTTCACTATCACTATGACACAGGGACTAAGGAGCATCTGATTCCGGTCGTCAATTTGGCTTGGAAGGCCATGGAAAGAGAGTTCCATGCGACTGCTTCTTGATGAATCAGTCAATTACAGGCTGAACCGCGAATTGGACGATCACGAGGTAAAGTCGACAAAGCAAATGGGCTGGGACAGTTATCAAAACGGAGCACTCCTGGCCCTGTCCAAAGATCTCTTCGACGCTATGACAACGCGGGACCAAAAGATGGCAGACCAGCAAAACATTACGCAGGCTGATGTTGCTCTCGTCGTCCTGCATTCCAGGTCGAACTCAATGCGCGACCTGGCGCCGATGGCTCCCGGATTCTTGAAGTTCTTCCGAGCTTAACCCGCGGCCAGGTTGTCCACGTTTACCCACCAGACTCGCCATAAGGAGGCGCGACCATGCCTTTCACCGAAACGATGACGCCCCGGGAGCGCACGATGGCGGCGCTGAACCGCCAGCCGGTGGACCGTGCGCCCGTGGCCAATCCCACCAACGTGGCGACCGTGGAGCTGATGGACCTGGTGGACGCCCCTTTCCCGCAGGCTTGCCAGGACCCGGAGCTGGCCGCCCGTCTGGCCGCGACCGGGTACACCGAGCTGGGCTTCGACTCCATCATGCCCTACTTCAGCATCATCCAGGAGTCATCGGCCCTCGGGTGCGAGATGCAGTGGGAGGACAAGGACAACTGGCCCACCGTTCGCATGTACCGGCCGATCTGGAAATCGGCGGACGATGTGCACATCCCGCCGGGAATCCTGGAGCACCGGGACATGCTGGCCATCACCGGCGCGATCCGCCAGCTGAAAGCGGAGTTCGGGGACGAGGTCGCCATTATCGGCAAGACGATGGGTCCCTGGACGCTGGGTTACCACGTCTTCGGCGTCGAACCCTTCCTGCTGGGCACCGTGGACAACCCGGACGAGACCATGCGGGCGATGCACAAGCTGAAGGAACTCTCGGTGCTGTTCGGCGAGGCGCAGATCGACGCCGGCGCCGATGCCCTGACCTTCCCGGACCACGCCACCGGAGACCTGGTCAGCGGGGACTACTACCGGCGGTTCCTGCAGGACATTCACATCGAGATGGCGGAGCGGCTGAAGGTGCCGCTGATCCTGCACATCTGCGGCAGAACGATCGACCGGATGCCCTACATAGCCCAGACAGGCATGGCGTCCTTCCATTTCGACTCCAAGAACGACCCCCACGAAGCAATGGCTGCCGTCGACGGGGGCATCGGACTGGTCGGGAACATCAACAACCCCGAGACGCTGTACGCGCGGGGGCCGGAGCAGGTGCGGCAGGAAGTGTACCGCTGCCTGGACGCCGGGGTGCAAATGATCGCCCCCGAGTGCGCCGTGCCCCTGGCTACCAAGATCGAGAACCTGATGGCGATCCCGCAGGCAGTCAAGGACTGGACGGAATTGAATAGCGATTAGTTCCGATACCGTCATTCCCGCGAAAGCGGGAATCCAAGAGGGAACGCGCGATAGATTCCCGCTTTCGCGGGAATGACGATAATCTATTCAGAGGTAAGCAGATGCCCGTCGTTCACGAGGGACTGGAATCGGAACTGGCCCATGTCGAGAATCTCGACGAGCAGCGTCACATACGGTCGCTCTGGGACGAGGCCGACCCGATGATGCAGGAGATTTCCTACCAGCTCATCACCGGCCAGAACGTGGAGGTCGACCGGCTGACGCAGCAGGCGCTGGAGGACGGCTTCTCAGCCAACACCATCATGGACGACGGGCTCATAGCCGGGATGGCGATTGTCGGCATCAAGTTCCGGGACAACATAATCTTCGTTCCCGAGGTGCTGGTTGCGGCGAGGGCAATGAAGGCAGGCATGGCCCACATAGAACCCATCCTGTCGGCGTCGGGGATCGAACCCATCGGCACCGTGGTGATGGGGACGGTCAAGGGCGACCTGCACGACATCGGCAAGAACCTCTGCATCATGATGCTCCGCGGCGCAGGCTTCGTGGTCCACGACCTGGGCGTGGACACCCAGCCCGACGAGTTCATCGACGAGGTAGTGGACAAGGAGGCCGACATCCTCGGAATGTCCGCCCTACTCACAACCACCATGCCCAACATGGGACGCACCATTGAGGCCTTCGAGGAGGCGGGACTGCGCGGGGAGGTGCGCATCATGGTGGGCGGCGCGCCCCTGTCCCAGGAGTTCGCCGACGACATGGGCGCCGATGGCTACGGCAAGGACGCCATCGCCTGCGTCGACCTGGCCAAGGAGTTCGTAGAACAGCCCGGCGTCGAGACAGCGGCAGTGGCCGGGTAGGACGATGCCAGGTGAATCGCAGAAGGTCGACCCGGAACGCTACCGGCGTAGCGTCGAGCGCCTGACGGAGATCTTCCGGGGCATCTCCGAGACCGTGAACGTCGTTTCGACCTACCGTTGTCCTTACAAGAACGTCCAGGACCGCTGCACGGCGCAGTTCGGCTGCCGCAACCAGGACCGTTCCGTCCCCGAGGGGGAGCTTTTCCCCTGCACAGGCGACGACAACCTCGATTACCGCTCCGCTTGGGAGACCTGAGAACTTTCTTGCCTTTTGCGCCCTCGTTCGGGATTGCCATCATAGTGCTAAAATGCCCCCATGCCAGTAATTCTGAACGGACACGAAATCCAGTCCCACCGCGGAAAGTCCCTATTCGACTACGCCGACCACCTGCGCGTGCGGGTGCCCACGTCCTGCGGAAGGGGAGGGAGCTGCCACGAGTGCATCGTGGAAGTGCGTCGCGGGATGGAGGGACTGTTCCCCAACTCACGGGACGAGTATTTCCTTTCGGGCAATTTCAGGCTTGCCTGCCAGGCGATAGTTGCCGACCCGTCCGAGACCATAGAGTTCAGCGTCCTGCGCCGCCAGCCGCGCATCCTCGCCGAGGGTATACGTCGGGAGGTAGGACTTGACCCGCATGTCCGGCGCGATGGCGACGAGGTGTCGATCGGCGGTCAGCCGGTGGACACCTACCGGGGCCGGATACTCGGAGTGGCAGCCGATATCGGGACCACGACGGTGGCAATGAACCTGGTGGACCTGGAATCCGGGGAGATCATCGCTACGTCCTCTTTTGAGAACCCCCAGAAGTTCGGGGGGAGCGATGTCATGAACCGGATTTCATACGATGCCGGGAGAAACCGGGGGGAGATGAGGCTCGCCATTGTGTCGGCGATCAACTTCGAAATCGGCGAACTCACCCGTCAGGCGGATGTCCACCGGCGCCAGATCTATGAAGCCGTGCTGGTGGGCAACACTTCCATGAGGGACTTCGCCTTCGGAATCAATGTCCAGTCCATCGGCGTTAAGCCCTACAAGTCGTCGGTTGAACTGGAGCACGAAACGGGACAGAGGGACGGCACTTCCCTGAGTTCCAACGCCCAGGCCGCGGGTCTGCGGATATTTCCGCGAGCCCACGTCTACGGGGGTCCAATTATTGGCTGCCACGTTGGCCCCGATGTTGCGGCCGGTCTGCTTGCCGTGGGGATGGACGAGCAGGAAGACCCGGTGATGCTGGTCGACATCGGCACCAACACCGAGGTAATCATCGGCAACCGGCACGGCATGGTCGCGGCGTCCTGCCCCGCCGGGCCTGCCTTCGAGGGCGGACAGGTCTCATACGGCATGGCAGGCTATGACGGTGCGGTGGAGTCGGTGAGGATCGAGGAGTCGGGGACGAGCGTGTCGACCATCGGAGGCGCGGAGGTGCAGGGCATCTGCGGGTCCGGCCTGGTTGACCTGCTCTATGAGCTGCGCGCGAACGGGCTGATGAATGAGTTGGGCGCCTATGTAGACGGCTCCAGCCAGTTCTTGTTCGCTCCCGACAAGGGAATGGGCCTTTCGAGAGCCGACATCAGCGCGCTGGCGCAGGCCAAGTCGGCCAACTACTGCGGGCAACTTATTGCTCTGCGAAATTACGGCCTGCCGATTGAAGAGATTTCGCAGCTCTACCTCGCGGGAGGATTCGCCAACTACCTGAATGTCGCCAACGCCATCGGAATCGGGTTCATAGCGAACTTTCCGGCGGAACGCGTCTCAAGAGTGGGGAACGCAGCCCTCGAGGGGGCAACCCTGATGTTGTTGTCAAGAGAGATCAGGCGACGAGGGGAACTGCTCGTGAAGAATGCCACGCACATCGAGCTGGAAACGACGCCCGACTTCTTTGAAGTCTTCGTTGAGGGCTGCATGTTCAAGCCAATGCCCCGGAGCGTCTCCTCCTGAGCGTCAACACAATCGCGACTTGGTACCGGAGGGCGCGATGACCTGGAAAGTTCTCATCACCGACCACGTATGGCCCACTACCGACCCGGAACGAGAGGTACTGGAGGCTGGAGGAGCGGAAGTTGTTGTTGCGCCGAACGGCGATGAGGACACGCTTATAGAATTGGCGCAGGATGCCGACGCCATCATGACCTGCTTCGCGATGGTTACCGAAAAGGTCGTCCGGTCGGCCCTGCAATGTAGAGTGATAGGACGGTTCGGTGTCGGCGTGGACAATATCGCGGTTTCGACCGCCACCGAACTGGGCATCGCAGTTACTTACGTTCCTGACTACTGCGTCGACGAGGTTTCCGACCATGTAATCGGGCTGCTTCACGCATGGAACCGCAGGATTGTATTGTTTGACCGCTCGGTGAAGGAAGGCGGGTGGGGTAGCCAGGGTCTAACCATGAGGATCATGCGCCTTCGGGGAAAGACTATTGGAATCGTCGGTTTCGGGCGCATCGGGCAGGCGGTGAGCGCAAAGGCCCGGGCCTTCGGACTCAACATCCTGGCCGCGGATCCGGTCGTCGGCCAGGACGCTGTGAAAAACGCGGGAGGCACCCTCGTCGATCTCGATACCCTGTTGCGGGAATCGGATTTCGTGACCCTCCATGCTCCGTTGACGCAGGGAACTCGCAACCTGATCGGGCATGAAGAACTTGCAAAGATGAAACCCGATGCGTTTCTCATTAACGCAGCGCGAGGGCCCCTGATCGATGAAGCGGCATTGTTTGAAGCGCTCACAACCGGCAGAATTGCCGGAGCCGGGCTAGACGTCATGGTGGATAATGTTCCTCCCCAGGACCATCCACTGCTGTCCCTGGACAATATTATTGTCACTCCGCACGTCGCTTTCTTTTCACAGGAATCCACCCTCGAACTTGAACAGAGGGCCGCTGCCGAGGTTGTGAGTGTGATGCACGGCAGGATGCCGGATAACCTTGTGAACCACGAGGTATTGCAGCATCCAAGTCCGAGACACGGCCTGACGCAATAAATCCGGCCTAGTTGTTGGTCTCACCCCCGGAAATTCCCGCAACTCCGGCAGCATTTTCCAGTATTAGAGAATTGCATTATTGACACGCTGCACTATAATCTACTTCAATTCGCTTCGAATTAAGAACATTTTCGAGCCTACCCCGAATTCCTATCTGAAAGGCGGATGACGAATATATGCCAAGAGTCAGCAATAGAGACGCGATATCTCAGGCTATTTCCGACATAAATACTATCTCGTCGCCGGACGAATTAAGTGAGACTGCCATCAAGCAGGGAATCGTTCTGCGGCTTCTCAGCGCAGCAGGCTGGAACGCCTTCGATTTGTCAGAGGTCGAGCCCGAGTATCGCACCGGGAATACTAGGATCGATTTTGCCCTGAAGTCGTCCGGGTCATCCCGATCCAGGGAGCCCGGAAGCCCGCGTGTATTCATAGAGGTCAGAGCCCCGGACGACAACCTGGACAGCGAAAGGTATGAACGCCAACTGGTGTCCCACTGCGCCAGGGAAGGGGTGCCCCTGGCGGTGCTGACCAACGGTCCCCGCTGGCTGCTCTTCTATTCGGACCCTGACGAAAGTCGCAGGGACAGGCGATTCTGCGAGATCGACCTCCAGGAGAACCCCGACGGCGCCGTTGAGGAAATCAACAGGTATCTGTCCAAGGACCGGGTGACCAGCGGACAGGCGGAACGGTCGGGCGAAAGGTCGCTCTTGGACCGCAACCGCGACGAGGTAACCCGAAGAGCCATCCTCGAAGGGTGGCGGCAGGTGGTGGGTGGTCTGGACGAGGGACTGGTGGAACTGGTCGCCACGGCTTCCGGCCAGAGGACCGGGGACCGTCCGGAGAACCGGTTCGTCCGCCGCGTGCTGATAGAAAACCGCTCAGAACTGCTCAGCACCGCGCAGGAGGACATTGCAGCTGCCGCATCCACCGGAAGCGCAGGGTCCCGTCGCAGGCCGGCCTCCTTCACCTTCAACTCGGAAACCCAGCCGGTCTCTTCCTGGCCCGACCTGCTGGTAGGCGTCTGCTCGATGATCCGGGATAGGCACCCTTCGGAGTTTGAAAGGATCCTGGATATCCGCGGCAGGACTCTTCCCTACTTCTCGAGGAACGAGGAAGAAGTCAACCTCCCCCGTCAGATCGGCGATTCCGGCATTTACGCCTCCTGCCAGGGAGCGGGCGTTCTAATCGAGGCCCGGGCCCAGAAGGTTCTGGAGCTCTTTGGATACGGCAACGACGACCTGACAATCCAGACACGCTAGCTTCTCGGCGGAGAAGTCAGCCAAGAGAGCGGCCGGGGCGAACGGAAAGCGCCCCGGCTTTCTTGTCAGGGCCTTTTCAAAGTCGCTTCCCGCCACCTCATGGTGAGGCTGTCGAACCATCGGTGGCTTGAAGGGGCATCCTTCGACAACCCTTCGACAAGCTCAGGACAGGATGAGTGGGTATGTCAGCGAACAGAGTCGCTTTGAAAAGGCCCGGCTTTCTTGTTGCCGCCCTGCGCATCCGGGGATAGAATGGATTCAAGGCCTGTTTCCGTCGCGGCGTGCAGGCCGTCTGCGGGGGTGTAGCTCAGTGGGAGAGCACCTGCTTTGCAAGCAGGGGGTCAGGGGTTCGACCCCCCTCACCTCCACCAAGTGCCTGACGGACTAGGCTGCGCCCGCGACCCCAATAGAGCAGTCTGGTCGATCGTAGTTACGTCTGCATTATCTGGATCAGGTTGCCGCAGGTGTCGTCAAAGACTGCAATGGTGACGTTGGGCAATTCTGTTGGCTCCATAGTAAAAGCTACGCCCAGTGACTTCAGTTTCTCATACTCTGCACGGATGTCCGTAACGCTAAAGGACGCCACCGGGATGCCTTGGTCAAATAGACCTTTCTGATATTCTTGTGCGACCGGGTTCTCATTTGGTTCAAGCAGAAGCTCGGTTCCATCCGGGTCATCGGGCGAGACGACGGTCAGCCACTTGAATTCCCCCACAGGCACGTCATGCTTCTTCACAAAGCCGAGGGTCTCCGTGTAGAACCTCAGAGCTTCGTCCTGGTCGCTTACGAAAACGCCGGTGAGTGTAATGCGCATATCCGACATCCTTTTCTTCTCATCGTGTCACTTGAGCCACCGATCCATGACAGTCCTGAGGGGTTCATCGTTGAAGACAAGCAACCGATACTTGCCACGCCTCTCTGAGCTGACGAGCCCTGCCCTTTCCAAGAGATCAATGTGCTTGGCCAGGGCCTGTCGGGAGATAGCGACTTCATGCCTCATGATCAAGCGCGCTGTGAGCTCGTAGAGCGTTTGCTCTTTGCGCTCAGAAAGCTCGTCCAGCATCAATCTTCGTGTAGGGTCCGCGAGTGCATCGAAGACTAGGTCTGTGTCCATGGACACAGACCATACGCAACCACAGGGTTGCATGTCAAGAGGCGATTCCCCAGGCTGGCAGGAACCACATCCCCAGCCATTTGCAGGAGTAGGTGAAGACATGGAACCAGCTAAGCTGGAATTGGAAGATCCCCAAACCTAGTGGCGCGGAGGGCTGGTGAGTGTCTATCCGGGGCTGATAGGCACCTTCCTCATATAACGAACTCCCAGCGAAAAGTTCGCAACTCAGTCTTGGCAGGTCCTCCTGCATTACCTTAAATGGCTCTCTGCGTCGATTTTCAAGAGTCCGCTCCTCCCATTTCCTTGTCCCGCGCCCCTACCTGGAAGGGAAGCGTGCGGACAGAATGTCCTGCATCAGCCTGGCTGCCACCTGCACCGTGAGCTCCGAGTTGTCGTAGGGCGGCGCGACCTCCACGATGTCGAAGGCCACGAGGTTGGACTTTTCCAGCAAGGCCAGGAGACACTCCCGCACCTCTTGGTAGAACAGGCCGCCCGTCTCCGGCGTGCCAGTGCCAGGCGCCAGGCTCGGGTCCAGAACATCCACGTCGAAGGTGATATACAGGTTCTCCGCCGGGGGGATCGAATCAACGACGGCCTGCGGCCCAAGCTCCCGGAACCTGCTGCCGCTGATGACGAGGCTGCCGTCACGAACCGCTTCCTCGTATGGGGTGCGGTGTGCGGAACGGATGCCCACCGACGTGATGTGCCCCACGAACTCCAGTTCGCGGCAGCGGCGGATGGGGCTGGCGTGGGTGTAGAGGGCGTCCTGCACGTCGTGGGTGTAGTCCAGGTGGGCATCGAAGTGGACGATGTTGAGCGGCCAGAATTTCGACAGCCCCCTGACCACCGGGAAGGTGATGGCGTGATCGCCGCCCACCACCGCCGGCAGCACTCCCCGGGCCACGACCTGCTCGACCGCGCGAGTGATACGGTCGAAGTTGCCCACCACCTCCGACGGGACGATGGGGACGTTGCCGCAGTCCGCCATCGTCACGCCCCGCAGCTGCTCGTCTTCAGCGTCGATGTCGAAGTAGCCTTCGGCCTCTCCCTGGCGCCCGTAGGGGTCGGAGTAGGAATAGGCGCGGGGAGCGTCCCGCAGCGCGTCGGGGCCGAAGCGTGCCCCCGGCCGTCCCAACGTGCCCTGATCGAAGGGCACTCCGATGAAGGCAACGTCGGCCTGCAACTGTTCGATATCGTCACACAGGGGCGCGTTGAAGAACGTCCGCGGCAGCGCCCGCAGCGTAGGCCAGGGTTCCTGGGGTTGCCCGGGCGGCGTCGGTGTGGTGGCCATAGGCATCCTCCACATGGGTATCCAAGGGCATCTTGTGGGCTACTGAGCCGTCGTGCCGCCGTCGATCACCAATTCAGCCCCGGTCACGAAGCTGGACTCGTCTGAGGCTAGTACTACAGTCGCAGATAGTGGTTAAGATGTCGGAGGCGGCGCTGGTAGTGGCATTGGCGAGCCCTGGCCTGGTGGCGTCGCCTCCAATGGGACCAGGCCAAGGACAGTTCGGGCGATCCCCTGGGCTGCCAGATCAACCGGCACAGCAGGCGGCGCACCTCGGGGACTGTGAACGGTATCAGGCTTGCACCCCAATCCCCGTCTCCCCCTTTTTGCCCTCTGTACCGGCGTTGGCCTGTTGCCGGACTACCGCCAGGTAGGCGAGGGCCAGCATGACCAGGGTGACGTGCCGGTACCAGCCCTCCCATTTCCTTACCTCATACTGGTCCAGCCCCACCTGTCCCTTGGCTTCCTCAAAGCACTCTTCGATGGTCCACCTGATGCCCGCTACCCTGACCAGTTCTTCCAGGCTAGTCTCCGCTGGGCCGTAGCAGACGTACCAGGCCAGATCTTCAGGCTGGGATATGCTGCGGCGAACCAGCAGCCAGTACCCCTTGCCTTCTTCCCGCAAGGGCCGGATCACCACCCAGACCCATTCATAGACCCGCGGACCCTTGGCGCCATCTCCCGCGCTCAGCCGCGACCAATCCCCTTCTTCCACCTGGGACGCCAGCCGGTCTGCACGTACCTGCCTCGGCCCTTCCTCCGTCCAGGCCCACAGCTTCTCGTTGCTCTTGACCGCCAGCACGTGGGGTATCTCCCGCTGCTCCAGCCACCGCCGCAACTTCCGGTCACTGCCGTAAATCGTGTCCCCAGTGAACCACCGGAAGGGAACTCTCCCTTCTACCGCCCGCTCCACCATCCTCTGGGCCAGTTGCGGCTTGGTACGGAAGGCCACATCCTCCGGCACCCCAGCCTCCCGACGCCGCTCCCCATCCTCCGCCCATCCCTGGGGCAGGTACAACTCCCGGTCCAGCAGGACCCTCCCCTGGCCGGTGGCGTAACTTAGGAAGACTCCTACCTGGCTGTTCTCTATCCGGCCCGCCGTCCCACTGTACTGACGTTGCACCCCCACCGACTTTGTTCCCTTCTTCAGGAATCCCGTCTCGTCCACCACCAGTACACCCTCTGCCTCCCCCAGATGCTCCATCACGTAGTCCCGAAGATCGTCCCGAACCAGGTCAGAATCCCACACGTAGTTGTAAAGCAGCCGCTGAACTCCGTCGGGTGTGGCATCTCCGGCCTGCTCCGCCAACTGCCAACCGTTCTTGCGCTCCACGGGACTGATCAGCCCTTTCAGATAGGCCAGCGCCCGCCGCCGTGGTTCTGACCGGTAAAACCGAGCCCCGATTCGCCGGTGCACTTCCTCAATCCCACGGGCCCACCGCGCCGCTTCCAAGACCTCTTCCCTCTCCCCAACCAAACCCTCACCTCTCCCACTCCCTAAAGTGGACTTATTCTACCCCAATTTATCTGCGACTGTAGTACTAGGTAGACGATGCCGTGGGCAATGTCGTCGGCATTGCCCAGCCGGCCCAGTGGGATGCGGTCCAGCGACCACTCACGCCGTCCCTCTTCTCCGGAGTACCCCGGATCGGTCAGCGGCGTCCAGCAATAGCCCGGATGCACCGAGTTCACTCTGATGTTCTCGCCTGCGTACTGGACGGCAGCCGACTTGGTGAAGATCCGGCTTGCGCCTTTCGCCGCGTGATAGGCCGTGGAGGTGGGGCTGCCAACGATGCCGTAAATTGAAGAGACATTGATTATGGACCCGCCGCCCACCTTTCGCATTTCGGGAATGGCTAGCTTGGTGCCCAGAAACACGCCCTTGGCGTGGACGTCCATCTGCCCCTGCCAGTCGTCAACGGAAGTTTCCTCGACGGTAAGGCGCGCGCCGGTGCCTGCGTTGTTGACCAGCACGTCCAGCTTGCCGTAGCGGGCCACCGTCTCGGCGATTACCTCCTGCCAGCGCCGCTCGTCGGTGACGTCGTGTTCCATGAAGAAGACATCGCCGCCGTTCTCGCGGATCTGCGCCGCAGTCGCCTCGCCCATCTCGACCTTGATGTCGGTGAGCACGACCCTGGCTCCCTCACTGGCGAACATGCGGGCCGCGGCCCCGCCAAAGCCCATCAGTTGCCCCTCGACGCCGGCTGCGGCGCCGGTGATGATGGCTACCTTGTTTTCCAGACGCATAACCAGACCCCCAATCATGAACTGAAGTTATCTCACGTATACCTGCCCGAACCGCTCGCTATGGGCGATATCCGGCAGTGCCTTGCGCACCTTGGTGCCCGCCGCAGCCTCTTCCGTAGGATAGCCGAAGGCCACCACGGTAACCAGTTCCTTGTCCTCGGGAATGCCCAGCAGTTCCTTGATCTTGTCGTTCTCCTCGCCCCGCACGCCAGCCACGCAGCCCCCTACCCCCTCGGCCCATGCGACCAGTTCCATGTGCTGCAGCGACCGGCCCGCGTCGAACTCTGCCCGTCCGCCCCGGTCCATCACCACGGCCACCGCCATGGGCGCCCCGCCGATGAAGCCGCCCGAAGACGCGATGTTGCCGATCTGCACCAGTGTTTCCGAGTTGCGTATGACGATGAAATTCCAAGGCTGCCGGTTGCGGGCACTGGGCGACCAGCGGGCAGCTTGCAACATCCGCCGCACCACTCTATCCGGCACAGGGTCCGGCTTGAAGCTCCGCACCGTCAGCCGCGACCGGATGCACTGGTAGACGTCCATATCCCTACCTCCTGGCACTCGCGAAATTAGCAGAATCGATTATAAGCGCAGAGTGGTCGAATCCCGCAATCAGGGTATCATCAGCCAAAATTCCAGGATCCAGGAGCGGATTCGAGAAGCGCTTTATTCATCGCAAAGCATTTCGGTGTCCGATCCCCGGAGATACGGCTATAATCGCCGAAAACCCAACCTACGGAGGACAAATATGCCCAGAGTCGCCCTGGACTTGAACAACGCGGCAGATCGGGCGCAGGTCAAGGGAGAATGGCGCGTCGCACCCGGCCTGGTGCCGGACGAGCCGAACGAAGGACTGACCGCCCAGCTTCTTGGCAGCGCGGCACGCCTGGCCGACTATGACGATTCGGGCTGGGATGTGTGCGACAACATCCGGCAGAGCCTGTCCGTCGGCTTCACCTTTGCCTGGTACCGCATCAGGGTTGAGCTACCGGAAACGGTCAGCGGGATGCCCGTGGCCGGGGCGAGGCTGTGGTTCGAGACCAACGCCGACAACTACGGCGAGGTCTGGGTCAACGGCGGGATCGACCGCAACACCGGCACCATCCCTGGCCTGAACGCCCCGCAGCGCGTAGAACTGGCCACCACGGCCGAGCCGGGGTCCACGTACGTCATCGCCGTCCTCTGCGCCAACGGCCCGCTGGCCGAGCCCCGGGGCGGCATCTTCCTGCGCTATGCGTACCTGTCGTTCGAGGTTACCGACAACTGAAAGAAAACGCCCTCACCCTGACCCTCACTCTCTGGGAGTGGGAACCAAGGAGGCAACATGGTCAAGAAGAAAGGCACTGCGCTTCTCATGGTCTATGTCGATGTGGACATCGAGAACGACGCCGAGTTCAACCGCTGGTACAACGAGGAGCACATCCCGGAAAGGCTCAGCGCGCCGGGCTTCCTTGACGGAGCCCGGTACGAGGCGCTGAAGGGCGGGCCTCGATACCTGGCGGTGTACGAGCTGGAGTCGGTGGATGCGCTCCACACGGACGAATACCTGCGAATGAGCAACAACCCCACGCCGTGGACCCAGCGCATGGGGCCGGGCACAATCGGACGCGGCTACGTCCGCAATGTGTATAGCCAGATCTTCCCCGAGGGCGGCGACGATCCCGACACCACGGGGAGAGGCATGGCTCCGGCACTGCAGATCGGCCGCATGGACGTTCCGGCCAACCTTGAAGCGAAGTACAACGAATACTACGACACCGTCCGCACTCCGGGCAATCTCCAGATTCCGGGGTGCCTGTTTGTCCGCCGATACAACGCCGTCGAGGGCGGACCGAAGTACCTGACGATGTACGAGTTCGAGCACGAGAAGGTGCCGGAAACGCTGGCCTGGGAAAAGCAGCGCGGCCAGGACACCATGAACGAGTTCATCGGCGGTACATACGGCCACGCCCCCGGCTCGCCGGGCGTATACCGCAGGGTATTCCCTCCACGAGCGTTCTAGGAGCTGTCGCCAATCGACTTTTTCGTCATTCCGGCGAAAGCCGGAATCCAGAAAACGCCAGGCACAGAGAACGCAGCCGGAGGGCAACAGCTCTGGATTCCGGCTTTCGCCGGAATGACGGGCCAATTTGACAACACTCCCTAGTTTGATTTGCCCTCATCCTGACCCTCTCCCGGAGGGAGAGAGAATTTCATAAACGTGGAGGCAACCCATGTTCCTTATGCGATTCACCGAGCGCGCCTACATGGACTACACCGAGGCGGACGTACGGAACAGCCCGAACAACGCGGTGCGACTCACCTTCTCCAACAGCAATTTCGATCCCCAACGCGGCTCCCAGCTCTACAACATGTACCTGGATGAGTACGAATACTCGGAGGAAGTGGGGTTCGACGGGCTGATGCTCAACGAGCACCACAACACCCCCACCTGCCTCGGCGCGACGATGAACCTGGAAGCCGCCATCCTGGCCCGGATTACGAAGAAGCCCAAGATCGTGCTCCTGGGCAACCCGCTGCCCATCTTCGACAACCCCCTGCGCCTGGCCGAGGAGCTGGCGGAGATCGACATGATCTCCGGCGGCCGGCTGGTATCCGGGTTCGTTCGCGGCACCGGGGTCGAGAGCCTGGCCACCAACACGAACCCGCTGTTCAACCGGGAGCGGTTCGAGGAAGCCCACGACCTGGTAATGAAGACCTGGACCACGCCCGGCCCCTTCCGCTGGGAGGGAAAGCACTACCACTTCCGGGTGGTCAATCCCTTCCAAGTGCCGTTGCAGAAGCCGCACCCGCCGGTATGGATTCCGGGCACGGGAAGCCCGGAGACGCTGGTCTGGTGCGCCGAGCACCACTACCCCTACATCTTCCTGGAAACCGACGTACAGTCCACCCAAGATATGAAGGAAATCTACGCCGAGAACGCCCGCCAGGTGGGCTACGAGCCGGGACCGGAGCACCTGGGCTATCTGGTCCGCATTCACGTGCAGGACACCGACGAGAAGGCCCGGGAGGTAGGAAAGGGCTACATGACCGGCAACATCGGGCAGGGCCGCATCCCGCTGCCCCGCGACTACCAGTCGCCGCCCGGATACGCCAGCGCCAGCCAGGACCCGCGCTACCTGCGCATCCGGGAGCAGATCCGCTCGGACCCCTTCCGCGTCGGGGGGCTGGACACCGCGGCCTACGACTCGATCTTGGACTCCAAGCGCTGGATTATCGGCAGCCCGGAGACCGTGATCAGCCAATTGCGCGAGGTGCTGTCGGTGATGCGGCCGGGCATCCTGTCCATCTGGACCAACGACGGGACCATCAGCCACGAGGACACCATGCGCTGCCTGGAGCTGATGGGACAGGAAGTCCTTCCCGCCTTACGGGAGATCGGCGAGGAACTGGAACTGACCGACCCCTTCCAGAAGACCCCATAACTGAACATAAACAGGGCGGAAACACTTGTAAACATAATGGAGGAGCGGAATAGTCCGCTCCTCCATTGCTTTAGATCACCCTTCAATGATCGACGCTGGCGTCCTGCCGTTTCGATCAGTCCCGGTCGTTGGACAGAGCTCTACTCATAGGCGCCCAGCGCTTCGAGGATTCGGCCGGGAGTGATGGGCAGGTCGGTCATTCGCTTGCCCGTGGCGTGATATACGGCGTTGGCGACGGCGGCCAGCGGCGGAACCAGGGGCACTTCGCCGGTGCCTCGCACGCCGTAGGGATGGCCGGGGTTCGGCACCTCAACGATCACCGTGTCGATCATCGGCAGGTCGAGGGCCGTGGGCATCCGGTAGTCCAGGAAGCTGGAGTTAAGCATCCGGCCCTGGTCGTTGACGTAGTATTCCTCGTTCAGCGCCCAACCGATGCCCTGCACAACGCCGCCCTGCACCTGTCCTTCCACGTAGCTGGGGTGGATGGCCCGTCCGGCGTCCTGGATGGCGGTGTAGCGCAGGACGTCCACCTTGCCCGTGTCCGGGTCGACTTCCACATCCACGATGTGCAGGCCAAAGGCGTTGCCCACGCCGCCGGGGTTGACCGTGGCCCGCCCCACGATGGGTCCGCCGGTGCCGTTCAGGCGGGGCGCAAGGGCCTGGAAGGTGATGCTCAGCTCGGGGTCCTGCCGGTGGGACAGGACTCCCTTCTCGTATCCCACATCGTCGGGCGACACATCCCAGATGCGAGCGGCCCGCTCGATCATCTGGCGCTTGATGTCCTGGGCGGCGTCGTGGCAGGCGGTGCCCATCTTGAAGGTCACTCCGCTGCCGCCGGCCCCCGAGCTGTAGCCGATGGAGTCGGTGTCCACCACTGAGGGCTTGACGGTCTCGACCGGGATGCCCAGCACCTCGGCCACCTGCATGGCCATCGCGGCGCGGGAACCGCCGATGTCCGGCGAGCCTTCGACGAGACTGACGGTGCCGTCGGGGTTGACGCTGGCCACGGCACTGGCCGGACCGGAACTGTTGAACCACGCTCCGGCGGCGATGCCCCGGCCCCGGTTGGGGCCGGTGAGCGGCTCGGCCAGGTGCGGATGGTCCAGGGCGGCCTGCAGCGTCTCGACGAAGCCGATCTTTCGGAAGACCGGGCCGGTGGGCTGACGGCTGCCCTCCTTCGCCGCGTTGCGCATCCTGAACTCGACGGGGTCCATGCCGACCTGCTCGCAGATCTCGTCGATCACCGACTCGGCGGCGAAGGCAGCCGCCGGCGAACCCGGCGCCCGGTAGGCCGCGGCCTTCTGCGAGTTGACCACCACGTCTACGCCTTCTATGAAGCTGTTGGCGACCTCATAGGGGGCCAGCATGGTGCGGCAGCCGGACGGCACCGGAGACCCGGGGAACGCGCCCGCCTCGAAAACGAGGGTGCAGTCTGCGGCGGTAAGCCTGCCATCCCTTGTGGCCCCCAGCTTTACCCTGATGTGGGTGGCGGAGGTGGGGCCGGTACCCTCGAACACCTCGCCCCGGGTCATGGCGATCTTCACCGGCTGACCGCACTTGCGGGAGAGCGCGGCAACCACCGGCTCCAGGTAGCAGCCGCCCTGGCCCTTGCCTCCAAAGCCGCCGCCGATCTCCATGGGGATGACCTTCACCCGGGAAACACCGACCCCGAGAATGGCGGCGGTGTGGTCGCGAAGGGCGAAGTGCCCCTGGCTGCTGGCCCAGATGGTTACTGTGCCATCCGTGCTCCACTGGGCCGTTGCCGAGTGGGGCTCGATGTAGCCCTGGTGTACCGGCTTGGTGTGGAACTCCCGCTCCACGATCACGTCAGCCTCTGCGAATCCCGCGTCGGGGTCGCCGAGGCGGAACTCGAACCGGTTCGATATGTTGCTGGGCTTGGCGCCGGTATCGCCCCATCCCCCTTGTCTCATACCGGGGTTGGAGAGCGTTACCAGTCGCTCGTGCAGCACCGGGGCGCCGTCCCGCATGGCGTCGTCGGCATTCAGGACCGGCGGCAGGACCTCGAAGTCCACGTCAAGGGCCGCCAGGGCCTCCTCGGCGGCACCGGCCGATGTAGCGGCCACCGCCGCAACGGCGTGTCCGACATACAGGGCCTTCTCCCGGGCCATGACGTTGCGGCTGTAGAACCCGTAGTTGACCGTGGCGCCCTCTTCCTGGTCGGCGATCTCCGCCGAGACCTCGGGGAAGTCTGCGGCGGTCACCACTGCCTTGACGCCCGGGATGGCGAGGGCGCGGGTGGCGTCGATGCCGCGAATCCTGGCGTGGGCGTGCGGGCTCCGCAGAACCTTGCCCACGAGCCACCCCGGAGGGTGGATGTCGGCGGCGTAGCGGGCGCGGCCCGTCACCTTGTCCGGCCCGTCGTGGCGGATGGGCCTGGTGCCGATGACATCGAACTCGCCGTCGACCGGCGCAGCGCTGGCCTGCTCAGTTGTCATAATTATCTCCTGGATTTGTTTGTATCGGTTTACATAATTTCAAACACACTTATTGCCCTTCAGGTGACCGCCCGCAACACCCCGATTGACCGTTGATAACTCGGTGGATAACGGAGCGGCAATGGGTATCACCTAAAGAGGGTAAAGTATGTAGCCCCTGTGCCCGGTGTTGTTGACCCGGAAGAGGTGTCCGCCGCGGGTGGTCACATAGAGCGTGTCCAGGGAGGGGCCGCCGAAGGCGCAGTTGGTCGGCCAGTCGGCCGGTACCGGATGAGTCCTGATGATGCGGCCCGAGGGGGCGAAGACATGGATCAGAGGCCCCGGACCTGCCTGCCGCCAGCCACCGGCGGCTATGATATTGCCATCCACGTCCAGGCACATGCCGTCCAGACCCCGGTGCACTCCTCGGAAGTCGCGCCCGAACTCGTGGAGCACCATCGGCTCACCCAGGGAGTCGTCGGACTGGAGCGGGTAGGCCCGCAGGTCCCGGGTGCCTTCGTAGTCGCTCTGCACCACGTAAAGCGTGCGCTCGTCCTGCGAGAACAGGATGCCGTTGGGCGCCCAGGTGTCGAAGGTCATGCGGCGCAGCGTCCAGCCGCCTTCGGCGTCCGGGTCGGGGTCCAGCCGCAAGATCGAGGCGTGGTCCAGCTCCCGCTCTTCGGGAGGAATCTGGCCGGCGGGGTCGGTAAACCAGATGCGTCCCTTCCGGTCGATGGCCAGGTCGTTGGGACGGTTATGCCGCTTCCCATCCAGCAGGTTGGGCAGGGGTACCGAGGTCCCATCGGCGTTGAAGCGCAGGATTCGCCTACCGCCGCCGGAGCAGCCGTAGAGGTTGCCCTGGGCGTCGAAGTTCAGGCCGTTGGTGTTTTCGGTGCCGGTGGCCCACTCCGTGCACTCGCCGGTGTGGTGGTCGTAGCGCATGATCCGGCTGTTGGGTATGTCGGTAAACAGCAGCGCCCGGCCATCCCAGACCGGCCCCTCGGTCGTGCCACCGTAGGGTCCTGCAACCAGCTCAAACTCCCAGCTCATACATTCCTCCAGACAATCCCCTCTCCCTCTGGGAGAGGGTTAGGGTGAGGGTGTCCCAGGAAGCGGGAAGGTCGTCATTTCATTCCACGAACCGCGCTCCCACCGTTCCCATGCGGGAGTAGGTGACCTTCACGAAATCGCCGGGCTTCAGCTCTGCAGGGGTAACCATCGAGCCGGATATGATGGTCTCGCCGGCCCGCAGGTAGTCGCCGAACTCGGCCAGCTTGTTGGCCAGCCAGACCACCGGGTTGATGGGGTTGCCCATTACCTCGAAGCCGGTTCCAGAGCCATGCAGTTCGCCGTTGAACTCCACCGTCACGCCCTCGTACTGGAGGTCCAGCGAGTCCAGGGGACATAGCCGCGAGCCTACGACCAGTCCGCCGTGAAGGGCGTTGTGGATGATAACGTCGGTGGCCCGGATGCCGTCCCCCTGCACCTTCAGGTCAACCAGTTCCAGCGACGGCAGGACGCCCAGGGTGGCCCGCATCACGTCCACCGGCGTCACCCCCGGCCCGCGCAGGTCCTCGCCCAGGACGAAGGCGATCTCCGCCTCGATGTGGGGAGCCGCCAGGTTGCCTATCGGAACGTCGCCGTCATTCTCCCAGACGCAGGTGCTGAGAATATGCCCGTAGCACGGCTCATGCACGCCCAGGTGATCGCGGGAGGCCTTGGTGGTCAGCGCTACCTTATGCCCGGCGACCGCTTCCGCCGGGTCAAGCTGGCGGAGGAACCTGTATTGAACATAGTATGCCACACTCTCTGTAACACGGCTGTCCGCAAGCGGCATCGCACCTTGGCCAGTGCGAAAGCCGAGCTCCACCTTATGCTGAACATCAGCGATTACCGACCTAGCATCGCCAATGCCTCTCTCCTCTCTTACCAATAGTTCGTCTCTATCCCTGCGTGCCTCTCTTAGGCCACTTGTCATCAATCTTGTTTCCATCTCAACTTCCCCGCTGTCACTAAAGCAGAACTCCGGCAGCCAATTGTACACTCCAACCTGCGGAGTGTTCTCACAGGTTGTCCGGCGGATAGCTTGAAGTATAATCGTGCCAACCGTCATCCTTCACGCCAGGCAAAAACTTGCGAAATCAAGAGTAAAACCTTTTGTATTGAGGCTTGATATGGCTGATAGCGCTAATATCAACGGCTCGGCCAGCAGCGTAGACGTCAACAGCACCATCGGCGACATGCTTGACCGGCAGGCGGAGAGATTTGCCGACCGGGACGCACTGGTGCATTTCGAGACCGGCGCCCGGTATACCTACTCCCAGTTCCGCGACGAGGTTGACCGCGTGGCCCGCGGCCTGATGGCCCTCGGCATCCAGCGGGGGCAGCACGTCGGCATCTGGTCGACCAACTACAGCGAGTGGGTGCTGACCCAGTTCGCTACGGCCAAGATCGGCGCGGTGATGGTGAACATCAATCCGGCCTACCGCACCCACGAGCTGGCTTACGTACTGGAGCAATCGGAAGCCAACGCCCTGATCCTGATCGGAAAGTTTCGCAACTCCGACTATGCGGGCATGGTCAACGAGGTGGTGCCGGAACTGAAGGACTCCAATCCTGGGGAGTTGCATACCTCGAGTCTGCCATACCTCCGAAATGTCATCTACATCCCGCCCTATGGGGACGCCGAAGGGACCGAAACACCGCCAGGCATGTGGTCGTGGGACCAAATGGTTGCCAAACACGCCGAGGTCTCAGCGGCGGAACTGGCGGAGAGGCAGGCCGGGTGCAGGCCGGGCGATCCGGTGAACATCCAGTACACCTCGGGCACCACCGGGAACCCCAAGGGCGCGATGCTAACCCACCACAACCTTGTGGCCAACGCGGTCTACGTAGGCGACTGCATTGAGCTCACCGAGGAGGACCGGCTGTGCATTCCGGTGCCGTTCTACCACTGCTTCGGCTGCGTCATGGGCAACCTGGGCTGCATCACCCACGGGTCGGCGATCATCGTCCCGGCGGAGCACTTCGACCCGCTGAAGACGCTGCAGGCCCTGGAGCAGGAGCGCTGTACCGCCCTCTACGGAGTGCCCACGATGTTCATTGCCCAGCTGGATCATTCGGACTTCGACAGCTTCGAGATCACGTCGCTACGCACGGGCATCATGGCCGGTTCGCCCTGCCCCATCGAGGTGATGCGCCAGGTCATCGACCGAATGGGCGCGCACCAGATGACCATCGCCTACGGGCAGACGGAGCATTCCCCGGTGATCACACAGACCCTGACTTCCGACTCCATCGAACGCCGGGTATCCACCGTGGGCAAGGTGCTGCCCGGGGTTGAAGCGCGGATCGCCGACCCCGAGACCGGAGAGGTGCTGGGTCCGCACGTCCAGGGTGAACTGCAGGCCCGCAGCTCGATGGTGATGCGGGGCTACTACAACATGCCCGAAGCCACGTCAGCGGCGATCGACGACGAGGGCTGGCTGCATACCGGCGATCTCGCCACCGTGGACGAGGACGGCTACTACAACATCACCGGCCGGCTGAAGGACATGATCATCCGAGGGGGAGAGAACGTCTACCCGCGGGAGATCGAGGAGTTCCTGTACACGCACCCCAAGATTTCCGACGTCCAAGTGATCGGGGTGCCCGACGAGCGCCTCGTGGAAGAGGTCATGGCCTGGGTGATGCTGAAGCCGGGCGAGACGGCCGACCAGGAGGAGATCCGCGAGTTCTGCCGGGGGAAGATCGCCCACTACAAGATACCGCGCTACGTCAAGGTGGCGACCGAGTTTCCCATGACGGTCACCGGCAAGATACAGAAGTTCCGGATGCGCGAGATGGCGGTGGAGGAACTGGGCCTGCAGTCCGCCAGCCAGATCGAAACCGCGTAGGGTGAAGGATTAAACGCAGAGGCTTCGCCGAGAGCGCAGAGATTGCTGGAATTCTCTCCCGTTCTCTGCGCCCTCTGTGGAACCTTCGCGTCCTCTGCGTTTAATCCGTGCCCTCAGTTGGTGCGTCCGACTACGCCTTGCACCAGCCAGTCGACGCCCTGCAGGTACTCGTCGGTGGCCACCTCGCCCTCGGCTACGCGCACAGTTCCGTCCTGGTCGTATATGGGGCCGGTGAAGGGCTGAATGCTCCCGTCGCGCAGGCCCTCCACGGTGTCCAGCACCAGCTGGCGGGTTTCGTCGGGTACCTGGCTGCCGAAGGGGGCGAGCCTGGCCCAGCCGGCCTCGATGCCGGCCAGCTTGACGGAACTCCGATAGACGCCGGTTCGTATCTCGTGGATGATCTGTGCCATGACCGGGCCCCAGTTCCAGGTGGCCCCGGTGATCCAGTAGTTGGGAGCGGCGGCGCTGGCATCATAATGGAATCCCGTAACCCACACGCCGGCCCTCTCGGCCGCCTCGATTACCGTCTTGGTGCAGTCCTGCTGCAGGGACAGCACATCCACGCCGGCATCGGTCATGGTGCTGACCGCAGTGACCTGCTTGGCCGGATCGCACCAGTCGCTGGTGAACACGACGGTGGTCTCCACATCGGGGTTGACGGACTGCGCACCGAGGTGGAAGGCGTTGATGTTGAGCAGGCTGGAGGGAATGGGGAACGCTGCAATGAAGCCCAGCTTGTTGCTCTTGGTGGTCTGCCCCGCCGCGCGTCCGGCGGCGTATTCCAACTGCCAGATGTTGGCGAAGAAGGAGCCGTAGTTCTCGAAAATCTCGAGGTCGCCGAGGTGAAGGAACATCACCTCCGGGTGCTTCTCGAGGATGGCCTTGGTCGGATCGGAGTAGCCGAAGCTGGTGGGGATGACAATGGTAGCTCCCTGCCCGATCATCTGCTCGGCGACGGCCTGGACCTCCACGGTCTCGGGGATGTTCTCGGCCCGGAGCACCTCAACGTCATCAAAGACCTGCTCAACGTAGTCGGCTCCGGCGGCGGCGGCCTGATTCCAGCCCAAGTCGCGCTGCGAGCCGACGAATATGATGCCGACCTTCAGCTTCTCGCCCTCGGGCAGCGGCCTGGCGGCGGCGGCAAACTCGCTGGTGGACCGGAAGGGACTGTCGGCGCGGCCTCGGTCGAAGACCTGCATGAACTTCTCGAGGGAACCGCCGCCCAGTTGCTCCGTAGTGGGCGGGGCGAAACCGGTAGGGAGAAGGGGCGATTCCGGGGCCGGGGTTGGCTCTGCTTCGCCGCAGGCCAGCATGGCAGCCACGAGGACGGCCAGTGCCGCCGTCAGGACTGCGGGGATGATGGGGAGGCGTTTCCTGGTGAACAGTCCTGACAGCACAGCACATACCCCTTCAGATCTCTAGTCGGCGGTTACTTCAGCGTACCACTCGGCGGTTTCCTGTCCGGGTTCGGGCAGGACCTGGCCGCCTTCCATGGCCCAGGACGCAGGGGTCTCCCCTATTCGTCCGCTGATCTGGTCGCGGGGGATGCCGGTGTGTCGAACGAAGGCATTGAGCAGGTTGTCAAGTAGCTTGTCCTTCACTTCCTGGGGGCGTCCGGCCCGGTTTATGGCGTCCAGGTAATAGCGGGTCGGATAGTCCGCGCCGCCTTCGGGCTGTTCGTCGAAGAAGACATGGACGAAATGCCGGGGAGCGAGGGTCGAGCCGCAATGGACGTCGGTAACATCAACGGCGATTTTCTCGCGCTGTTCGTAGGGGACCGAGTCGGCTGGAACCTTGAATCGATAGATGGGCATTTCCTCTCTCCTGTCTCCCGGTTATGGATTGCTATTGCCGGTAGTTGTCGTAGCTGGCGTCTGCGGCGCCCACCACCAGTTCGGCGGTGGTCTGCCCGGTGACCTCGATCCACATGTCCTGGACAGCCTGCATAAATTCGACTCGCTTCTCCTGGGAAAAGCCGTCGGGAATGCGGCTCCTCACTGACGAGGACGTCGAGAGTTCACCGCCTCGAAAGCCGAACCCACGGGGTATTACCTCGTAGTTCACCGTGATGTCGTCGGGAGCGACTCCCAGCACGTGGGCTCCGATCTGTACCAGCCGTTCATTGAGGATCCGGCGCTGCCCCTCGGGTATCACGCCTTCCTGGATCGTGCAGTTGTAGGTGATCACCGTTCAACCTCGCTGGGGGCTGTCGCCATATAAATTACCGTAGCCTCCTTCCGATTGCAACGGGGAGCGCGCCCGCGGCGGCCTTCCCAATTAGGAGGTCAATGCCGAAAACGTAGGGGCGGGTTTGAAACCCGCCCCTACCGGCAGCAAATTCCCGGGGCTGCCATCCCGTATTGCCGTTTGCTTAGCCCCGGACGGGCGCCGGGGCGAGGGAACCTTTGCGGCTATTGCAACGCATCCACGATGGTAGTCACGTTGAAGCGCATGAAGTCGATGTAGTTTCCGGCATCGCCGCCGGGCTGGCCCAGCGAGCCGGTGTACAGTCCGCCGACCAGTTTAACTCCCGTCTCCTCGGACACCCGCTGGGCGAGCCGGTCGGTGTGCTGCCTTTCGCCGAACACCGCCGGAACACCCTCGCGCTCGATTGCCTCGACGAGCTCTATCAGGTCCTTGGCGGAGGGATCGACCTCCGTGGTCACCGACGGGATTACCGCACCCACCACCTCGAAGCCGTACCGCTGGGCGAAGTACTGGAAGCTGTCGTGGGAGGTGACCAGCACCCTGCGATCCTGCGGCAGCTGCGATACGTGTTCCTCGATCCAGTGGTGCAGGTCGTCCAGCTCCTGGTTGTAGGAGGCGGCGTTGCCCTCGAAGTAGCTCCGGCCGTCGGGGTCGGCCTCGGAAAGCAGGCCCGCGATGACGTCGGCGGCCTGCTGGACGCGAACCGGGTCGAACCAGAAATGGGGGTCATGCTCGCCGTGAGCGTGCCCCGCGTGGCCGTGCTCTTCTTCTTCGCCGTGTTCCTCGTGTCCTTCTTCCTCCATGTGTTCTCCGTGCTCTTCCCCTTCACCCAGGATCCCTACGAAGGCGATCTTGGTGGGGTTGCCGTCAACATCCCAGTGATCCACGACCTCAAGGTCGTGGCCGTCCAGTTGCATAACCTCGCCGCCCACCGAGTCGGTGATGAAGATCGCGTCGGGGGCGGTGGCAATGTGGGGCCTGGCCCAGAATCCCGTCTCCACGGGGGTGGACAGGAAGTCTCGCTTGGAGGCGAGCAGGTCCATGTCGTGGGCGTCGTACATCCGCAGCTCGCCATCACTCATCACCACCAGCAGCTTCTCGCCGTCGTGGCTGATGGCGACGTTGATGGGGCGGAGGTCCTCGCTGGCCGGGATCACCTGCTCCATGTATCCGTCTTCAGGTTCCACGATATACAGGCCCACGGCGGAACCCAGGCCGAAAAAGTGGTGCAGACCTTCGTATCCCCAGACCGAGGTGATGCGGAAGTCGTCCGGCTCTCCGGCGGGCGCAGGGACGAATACGCTCTCGTACTCACCGTGGTCGGCCTCGACCGCCAGCACGCCACCGACGCAGCCGAAGACAGCCATGTGTCCGTTGCCGGCGTCGCCGTGGAGACCCTCGCAACCCTCTTCGGCCCGGAAGAGCTCATGTCCGTGCTGGTCTACGATCATTGCGCCGACGGGCGAACGGTACTCAGTCGGGTCTGAATCGAAGTCGGGATGCTGGATGGAGACTGCGACCAAGTCGTGCGCCAGGGGAACTGCCCCGCCGTGCTGGGCGCCGACGTTGAAGCTGGGAGGCATATAATCGTCGCCTTCTTCTTCCAGTTCGTGCTCGTTGAGCAGCACCACCTCGCCGGAGCCGTCGTAGAAGATAGCGGCCCACTCGCCGGAAATGTATAGATGAACCGGCCGGTCGCCGGACAGGTCGATGTCCAGACGCTCGACGTCGTCCTCGATGAGGTCGAAGTGGTCGCCGTGTTCCTCCAGGTAGATGCCGCCGTCAAAGACATGGGCGGTGTTGGCGTCGCTGGATACGGCGATGGCGAAGCGCCCGTTCTTGGTGGGGTAGATGCGCCCCGCCCTGGAGCCGAGGTCGAAGGCGTCCTGCTCGACATCGCCGTGCTCCAGGTCGATAACCGACATCATGGCGGTTTCGCCGTCGCCGATGAGCAGGCGGCCCAAGATTTCACCGTGCTCTTCGCCATGCTCGTCGTGGTGTTCCATCAGTTCCATGAAGTCAATGGGGTCTACCAGTTCGCCGACCTCCACCAGCGCCGCGCTGTCGCGGGCGGCGTTGGCTATGAGTTCTTCCAGCCAACTAGCCTCGAGGGAGAGGCCGATGCTGAACACCAAATCCGCTTCGGCGATATTGGTGATGTCGCGGGCGCCGGGCTGGTAGGTGTGCGGGTCGGCGTCGGGGGGCAGCAAGGGAGTGACATCCACGCGGTCACCGCCGACGACCTGCACCCAGTCGGCGAGGATGTTGCTGGTGGTCACCACGGACAGCTTCTCCGCTGGGGGCGGGGGCGGGGCGGAGGTGGGCTGGGTCTGGGTCCGCTGCTGTGTCGGCGCCTGGGTCGGGGAGGGCGAAGTCGGCTGGATTGCTGCTTGCTGGGTGGGAGCCGCCGTAGCAGGGGCCGCGGAGGTTGCCGCAGGCTCGGTTGGTACCTCCGTGGCATCGTCGCCGCACGCCACCGCAAAGATCAGCAGCAGGGCTGCCATTAGTAAGCCAAGTTGGAATAGTTTTGTCACAGACATCTGGGGTAGTAATCTCCTTCGCTTTGAGTTTCAGCTCTAGTTCCGGGCCAATCCTCTATTCAGGACTCCGTATCAATTTGTATCAGTTGTTGATACGAAATCTCATTATTGAGGTCAACATGATATACTGTCTCATTTATTTACGATTAACGAGAAAGAGTCTCGATTGGAGTGATAGATTGAGACTAGTCCGCGGCCTGTTCGCTATCGACGCAGTTACGGCAACGACCGTAGACTTCCAGCCAGTGGCCGCTCAGCTCGAATCCATGGCGCGTGGTGGTGGACACCAGGACATCCTCGATGTCGCAGCCTGCCAAGTCCTGGGAGGAACCGCAATGAACGCAAAGCAGGTGATGGTGGTGCCCGTGATGGCTCAGCTGGTAATGGAGGTCGCCGTCCTCCAGCAGGACGCGGCACAGCACGCCTGCGTCCACCAGTATCTTCAGCGTGCGGTACACGGTGGCCCGGCCGATGCTGGGCGGGAGCTGCTTGCGCAGGCCCTCAGCCGTGAAGTGGCGGTCCTGATCGCCGATAACGCTGGCCAGCGCCCGCCGTGGGGCCGTCGAGCGGAACCCGCGCTCATCCAAAGCTTCGAGAATCTGGTCTGCAGCCGCTGCCCCTCTTTTTGTCAGTGCCATTGCCGACTACCCACAATTAAATGAGACAATGTATCTGTTGACAGGTTAGTTTATCCCCAGGGACCGGCTTTGTCAACAGGCATCTTGGTCTGGCCCAAGGCAATCGCATTAGGAAAGCGCCAGCCCGTAACTCCTGCCTTTGCGGGAATGACAAGTGTAGTTCAACCGATAGGTGACTGCGGTGGCGTCCGGGCGGCGTTCCAGGTCCGGAGGTCGAGCCACATTGCCGGCCTGAACTTCGCCCCCGAGATACATACACAACCCTCATCCCGTCCGCAGGATCGTCTTCAGTCCCTCGGGCATGGCCCGGTCGGCGGCGCCGGTCCAGACGGCCAGCACCCCCAGGGTGAGCAGATAGGGCAGCATGTCAAGCAGGAAGGGCGACACCGGCGCGCCCAGGGCCTGCAACTGCAATTGCAGGCCGACCGCTCCGCCGAACAGCAGTGCGCCCAACATACCCCTGAGCGGCGACCAGAGGCCGAAGATGACCAGGGCCACGGCGATGAAGCCTCTTCCGGCGGTCATGCCCTCCGACCAGGTATGCGTCAGCCCCACGGACAGCTGCGCGCCCCCAAGTCCCGCAAGCGCTCCGCCCAGCACAATGGCCGTCAGCTGGATGAGCGCCGGATTGCGACCGGCGGCGAAAGCCACTGCCGCGCTCTCACCGACTGCCCGCAGGCTCAGGCCCCACCGGGTGTACTGGAAGATGAACCACATCAGGGGGCCCAGCCCATAGGCTGCGTAAGCCAGTATATCCTGCCGGAACAGCGCCTCGCCAAGGACCGGGATATCGGCCAGGCCGGGAATCGCGATGGGGTTGAGGCCGTCGATGATGCCGTCAACATAGTCGCGGCCCACGTAGGCGGTCACACCGCCGGCGAATAGCGTCAACGCCAGCCCGGTCGCCAGTTGGTTGGTGTCGCGATAGATGACGAGGTAGGCGTGTATGAGGGACGCCAGCGCTCCGGCCACCATGCCCGCCAGGACGCCAGCGCCCGCCGACCCGGTCTCGACAGTGACCAGGAAGCCGAAGCAGGCGCCCATCAGCAGGCAGCCTTCCATGCCCAGGTTGATGCGGCCCGCCCGCTCGGTTATCAGCTCTCCGTATACTGCGTAGAGCACCGAGACGCCGGGGCCGACGGCGCCGGTCAGGGTGCCGCCGATGACCAGCCAGAAGGTGCTCACAACGCCCTCCGCTCGACGCGCCGGAGCCCGAGAACGAAGAAGAGCGCCAGCCCAATCAGCACCAGCCCCCCGGCGGATGGAAGTCCAACCGACAGCTGGAGTACGTCGCCTGCCACAAGGAATACCGCGATCAGGAAGCAAGCGGCCACAATGGTCACCGGGTTGTGCCCGGCCAGCCAGCTTGCCAGGAGCCCCAGGTAGCCCAGGTTGTCGGAAATGCCGGGGCGCAGGTCGTGATGGATGCCCGATGCCTCCACCATTCCGGCCAGACCGGCCATCGCGCCTCCCGCGATCATGGCGGCGATTACGTAGCGGTCCACGGCGATGCCCCTGCGCCGCGCCGCGGCTGGGTTTCCCCCGACGGCGCGCATCTTGAAGCCCCAGACGGTGCGGGTCAGGGTTACATAAGTGACCACCAGTGCGACGGCAGGCGCCAGGAATCCCCAGTGAAAGCGGTAGCCAGCGATGGCCGGGAATATGGCCGCCACGTCGAAGGGGGTGGTGTAGGGGTAGCCCAGTCCCTCCGGATTCTTCCAAGGGCCGAATACGAAAAGGTCGACCAGCAGTATCGCGATGTAGTTTGCCAGCAGGGTGGATATGACCTCGTTGACGCCTCTCCAGTGCCTCAACAGAGCCGCAATGGCCGCCCAGGCTCCGCCGCCGGCGCACCCCGCGAGGGCCATCACGGGCAGCATCTGCCATGTCTGGCCTACCGGAAAAAATAGGGCAACGCCGGTAGCGGTCAGCGCTCCCACATAGAGTTGACCCTCGCCGCCCACGTTCACCAAGCCGACGCGGGTGGGTATGGCGGTGGCAAGGGCGGTCAGCAGCAGCGGTATCATTGTGACGCCGACCTCGCTGAGGCCCAGGGAACTGCCCAGCACCCCGCTCCAGCCCCTGGCCAGGGACTTTGCGGGGTCATGCCCGGAAGCGACCAGAAGCACCGCGAAGACCGCCAGGGCCAGCGCCACTCCCAGCGCCGCGCGGAGAGACGCCTCCTCCAGTAGCGCCGGCCCCATGCGCCAGATCACCGTCGCGTTCATCCTGGGGGAGGGCATGGAGGGCCGGAAGTTCATCCGGCCGGCAGGGCATTGCCGGTCATCAGGAGCCCGATGTCCTGCACCGAGGCCGTCTTCGCATCGAACTCACCGGCCACCCGGCCGCGATACATCACCATGATGCGGTCGCTCAGCGCCATGAGCTCGTCCAGGTCTTCCGACACCAGCACGACCGCAGAGCCTGCGTCCCGCTGCGCCACCAGCAGCCTGCGCGTCTCCTCGGCGCTCAGGACGTCCAAGCCCCGGGTTGGGTAGTAGGCAAGAAGGACAGGGGCGTCGTGGCCCAGCGCTCCTGCCAGGAGCACCCGCTGGATGTTCCCGCCGGAGAGGCGGCGCACCATGACGTCCGAGGGCGCCAGCGCCAGTGGAAATTCCTCGCGCACCGCTTCAGCTTCGCTGGTGATCCTGCTGCGGTCCAGCAGGAAGCCGGGCCGCCTGCCACTCCTGCCCATAGCCGCCAGGAGAAGGTTCTCGTCCACCCGCATCTCGGGCACCATGGCATCCGCCAGTGGGTCCTCAGGGACGACCGCCACGCCTCTGCTGAGAGCCTCGGAGGGCGTGTGCCCTTCCAGAGGCTCTCCCATCAACCGGATGCTGCCGCTCTTCACGGGTTCCAGCCCCAGCAGCGCCTCGCCGACGGCTCGCTGTCCGTTGCCCGCAACGCCCGCGACGCCCAGTATCTCGCCCTGGCGAACGCTGAAGGTGACAGCGTTGAGAGTTCCCGGAGACGCCGCGCGAGATGATGGACGGCCTGTGCTGACTTCGCTGAACTGAAGCGCGGTCTCGCCAACCTCATGGTAATCTGCGATCTGATCAGTCTGGGCGACCGCACCGGAGCCGACCATGGCCGCCACCAGGCTTTGCGCGTCGAACTCGCTACCCGGCGCGCTGACTTGGACTCTGCCCCTTCGGAGCACGGTCACCTGGTCTGCAACCGCCAGGGCCTCACGGACCTTGTGGGTTATGAACAGGATAGAATAGCCGCCTGCCTTGAGAGCACTGAAGATACGGAAGAGACCATCAACTTCGTAAGGGGCAAGCACGCTGGTGGGTTCGTCGAAGATCAGCAGGCGGGCCTCGGCCAGCAGGAGCTTGACCAGCTCCACCCGCTGACGCTCGCCAAGGGAAAGGTCGTCGACACGTCGGCCGGGCTCGATCTCCAGGCCGTATTCGTGGGCGAAGGCTTCAATCCGGCGCTCGAGCCGGCGCCTGCGAATGACCCGTCCCTGTGTGGGCAGAAACAGAGCCACGTTTTCGACGACGGACAGTGCCGGGATAAGGGAAAAGTCCTGGAAGACCATGCCGATGCCCAGGCGGCGCCCGTCGGCGGGGGAGGCGAGCCGGACAGCCTGGCCTTCAATGTATACCGTCCCGGAGTCGGGGGAATGATACCCGTAGATGACCTTCATCAGCGTGCTCTTGCCGGAACCGTTTTCTCCCAGCACGGCGTGAACCTCGCCGCGTTCGACGACGAGATCTATCCCGTCATTCGCCAGTACGCCGGGAAACGACTTGGTTATCCCCCGCAGTTCCAGCAGAGGCGGTGCGGCTGCGCCGTCACCATCGAAGTCTGATTCCGCTTCCAATACCCACCCTTGAAGTGTCTACGGAGTCTATGGAAGTCCTGCTCCGGGACAGATTATAAGGGCGCACGGCTGTGCGCCCCTACGTTTCATGCCTAGAGGGTGGCGCGACGCCTACCCTGCCGCTATGGCCCTCACTTCCAGTGCCTTGGCAGGCAAGGGGTGGCTGGTCCAACTGGCGCCTTCGTCGGTCGTGCGAAAGACCTGGCCATCGCGCGCGGCACAGGCGATGTTGGACGGCGCCCGGGGGTCGACCGACACCGACATCATGGTGGAGTTGGCGGCGATGCCCCGGTCGACGCGCTCAAAGGTCTTGAACAGGTCGCGGCTCCGATACAAGGCGCCGGTGTTGCTGCGGGCGGCGGCCCCGATGGAGACGTACAGCATGTTCGGGTCGTGGGGCGCGGCCTTCAGGTCGCGGGTGTAGGTCACCTCCGAGAACTGGCCGAAGTCCACAGGGACCCACTCAGACCCTCGATCGGGGCCGATGAAGGGTCCTTGCCGGGTGGTGATGAACACCACGTGAGGCAGGGCGGCGGCGCACTGGATGCCGTGCAGGTCCAGCGTGTCCTCGCTGGGGGCCAGGCTGCCGGTGATCTCCTCCCAGGTGTCCCCGCCGTCCGAGCTGCGGATAACACCCGCCACCTCGAGGGCGGCGTACATCTCGTCGGGGAAGTTGGGGTCCGCGGTGAGGGCGATGACCCGGGTCGGGAAGGACATGGTAACCTCGTTCGACCCCATGGTGGCAGCGTTGAGACGGCTCCAGGACTCACCGCTGTTGGTGCTCCGGAAGATTTCACCCGGCGCCGTCCCCAGGTACATCACCGAGGGATCGCCGGGCCGGAACATGAAGCTCCAGACCGGCGGCGCGACCCGCGGGTAGTCCATGCGCTCCCAGGTGTCGCCGCGATTGAGGCTGCGGTATGGACCGTCCTGTGTCCCCGCGAACACTACCTCCGGGTTGTCGGGATGAATGGCGATCCCGCAGACGGACGGGGCCTCGGGCAGTCCATTCGTGAGCTCCTCCCATTGGCTTGATTCGGGGGCGAGCCTGTACAGGCCGCTGGTCTCTGCTCCGGCATAAATATGGGTCATACCGTTCCCTCCCATGATATGCGTCTCGGGTGGCTGCCCTGCTTGCGATTGGGTCAGGAAGAGGAAATCTCCTCCAGCTCGAACCGATAGTCTTCGATTACCGGGTTGGAGAGTAGTTCGCGGCACATGCGGTCCACAGCGGTTTCGACCAAGTCCTTCGCGTCGCCGTTCACCGTCAGCTCGAGGTACTTCCCGATGCGAGCGTCCTTCGCGTCGCCGTGCCCCATGCGGCGCAACGCCGCCAGGACCGTCTGCCCGGCGGGGTCGCTGACCGCGGGCTTCAACGTTACGTAGATCTTCGCCAGGTAGGTCATTGAACCCTAGCCGCTGCCCGGCATACTGCTCTGGGCGCCCCGGCAGGAGATCGCTCCCTCCGGTCCCAGCCTGCCGACATAATGCTCGTAGAAACGCTCTATGCGCTCCTTGTCGACGCCGTCCATCGTGTCGGTTACGCCCCACGCCGAGAGGGCAACCTGACCCTGTGCAATCTTGTCGTAGGGACGGGCCACGGTGAAGTGGATTCTCCAGCCTTCCTGCAATTCGTTGTAGACGTTCTCGAGGGCGTCCACATCCGCCTGATCAGGGAGATTGTAGCTGATGACAATGTTGGAGTGTTCCAGGTTGTGGACGATCTGCTCGTCCGGGACCGGATTGGTGAAGAACCCGCAACGCTGGGCGATGCTCCAGTGATCGCCGGAAGAGGGCGGAGTGGAGTTGTAGACCACGTAGTCGTTGTCGTCGTTGTCGTCCAGGTCGACGTGGTTCTTGGTCCGCATGATTTCGTGCTTGACGCCAACGCCATCGACGTAGGCCGCGTCAGTGCCGTAGGTAATCTGCTGCGGACCGCTGAGGCTGTCGATGATGGTGGGCAGGGCGAACCCGGCAATGACCAGCACGGCGATGACCACCGACGCAATCAGCAGCAGCTTGTTGGTTCCGCCACGACGCGAAGGGGGAGGAATTTCCAGGTTACGAGGCCGGCGGTTCCGGCGGTGTCTCGATTCGGGCAAAGGGAGTCTCCGTTACGGGAACAGCGAGGTTCAGGGAAGGGTACCGGCAATACCTAGAGTTCCTGCCCCGTCAAACGTACATACGCTTCCCGGTAGCGTTCGGTTGTGCGGCTGGTGACTTCTTCGGGAAGCTCGGGCGCCGGCGGCTCGTGGTCCCATCCCTGCTCGTCCAGCCAGTCCCTGACGAACTGCTTGTCGAAGTTGGGCTGCGAGCGGCCGGGGCTGTAACCCTCTGCGTCCCAGAAACGGCTGGAATCCGGCGTCAGCAACTCGTCGATCAGGATGAGTTCGCCGTCCAGCAGGCCGAACTCCATCTTGGTATCGGCCAGGATGATCCCGCGCTGGCTGGCGAATTCGTCGGCGAATCCGAAGACCGCCTTGCTGGTCTCCTCCAGCTTTGCCGCCATTTCAGTCCCGACCATGTCGATAACCTGCTGCCGGGTCATGTTCTCGTCGTGGCCCTCTTCAGCCTTGGTGGTGGGGGTGAACAGCAACTCGGGGAACCGCTGGCCTTCCAGCAGGCCCGCCGGCATCTCCATCCCCTGGACCGTTCCGCTGCGACGGTACTCGGACCACGCCGACCCGGTGATGTAGCCGCGAACGATGCACTCGATGTCGATGCGTTCGGCCCGCTTGACCACCATCGCCTGCCGGGCAACCTCCGCCGGAACCGGCCCCGAAAGGCTGGAGCCGGCGAGATAACCGGCCGCGTCGGGGGAGTCGGCAAGGCAGATCAGGTGGTTGGGAACGATGTGCGACGTCTTGTCGAACCAGAAGTTCGATATGCGGTTCAGCACCAGCCCCTTGTCGGGGATGCCGGTGGGAAGGACCACGTCAAAGGCCGATATGCGGTCTGTGGCCACCATCAGCAGCCGTCCTTCGCCCAGGTCGTAGGTGTCGCGCACCTTGCCACGGTGCATGCGTCCAGGCATGGGAGTTTCGATGATCATTCCGTTCCCTCAGAAGTGTGTTCTGGAAGCCGTGATTGCCGGGAATACTCGGGTTGCCTTCCCGTCGTCGCCATCCTCACCCTCATTTCGTCTCCGGTCGAAAGTCCCCGGCGCCGGAGACCTATACGGCGCTGCCGACGGCGGCGGGCAGCAGCCCGAGGCGCTGGAAGGTGTCGTCCACATAGCGCGTGTAGTAGCCGTAGTCAAAGAGGCTCTCGAGTTCCGCAGGTGAGAGGTACGCCGCCACCGTCGGATCGGACTTCAGCAGGTCTCGGAAGTCCCTCCCCTCCTCCCAGCAACGGGCGGCATTCGACTGTACGATCCTGTAAGCCTCTTCCCGGGATAATCCCTTGTCCACCAGCTCCAGCAGTGTGCGCTGGCTGAAGACCAAGCCCATGCTGCTCTCGATGTTGGCGTACATCCGCTCCGGGAACACCCGCAGCCCTTCAATGATCCGCGTGAAGATGCTCAGGATGTAGTCTAGGGCCAGGCACGAGTCGGGCAGGATGATGCGCTCCGCCGAGGAGTGGCTGATGTCCCGCTCGCCCCAGAGGGCCACGTTTTCCATCGCCGTCATGGAGTTGCCGCGTATCACCCTGGCGAGGCCGCAGATACGCTCGGCCAGCTCCGGGTTGCGCTTGTGCGGCATGGAGGAGGAGCCGGTCTGTCCGTGGCCGAAGGGCTCTTCGAGCTCGTGGATCTCGGTGCGTTGCAGCGACCTGATCTCGGTGGCGAATTTCTCCAGGGACGCAGCGATGAGCGCGAGGGTGGTCATGAAGTGCGCGTAGCGGTCCCGCTGTATGACCTGGTTGGAGACTCCGGCCACCTTCAGACCAAGCTGGCGGCAGACCCGCTCCTCCACCGAAGGCGGCACGGTGGCGTGCGTGCCCACGGCGCCGGAAATCTTGCCAACGCGCACCGTCTCGAGAGCAGCCTCCAGCCGTTCGCGCTGTCGGCGCATCTCGTCCCACCACAGGGCCAGCTTCAGGCCCATGGTCATGGGCTCGGCGTGCACTCCGTGGGTCCGCCCCATCATCAGGGTGTCCTTGTGGCGCAGGGCCTGGTCCGCCAGAGCGGCAATGGCCCGGTCCACTTCATCCAGCAGCAGACCTCCGGCCTCCGCCAGTTGGAGGTCGAGCCCGGTGTCCAGCATGTCGCTGGAGGTGAGGCCCAGGTGCAGCCAGCGGCCCTCTGAACCCATCGAGCCGGTGATTGAGGAAATGAAGGCCGTCACGTCGTGGCGGGTGGTCTGAAATATTTCGTCCATCCGCTCCGCGTCGTACTTCGCGGCGCGCAACAGGGCCATGTCCTCGGCAGGGATCACCCCCTCCTCGCACCAGGCCTCGCAGACGGCCAGCTCCACGGCCAGCCATTTCTCGTACTTGTTGTCGTCGGACCAGACCCGCTTCATGGCGGGCCGGGAGTATCGGTCAATCACAGCCCAGTCCCCGTGTGCTTGTGCGGCCGCTTCAGGAGGAAGCGGCGCCGTTCAGATGGAGTTCACGCAACGCCAGCAGGATGGACTTGAAGTCCCTGAAAGGCGTGTAGTCGATTCCTTCCGTCTCGCAGAACCGGGCCAGCGTCCGGTGAGCGAACACCATGTCGGCCTGTCTGGAGGCCTCCTGGTCAGAGGCGCCATCCCCGGCGAAGACCACGAAGTAGCCCTGCTGCTGAAACTGCTCGACTATAAGCGCCTTGGAATTGCCCTGGCTCTCCCTGCCGGGGTAGACGTGGTTGTAATGGTAGGAGATGCGCCCATGATCAAAGCTGGTGTCGACGGCATAGATAGGCACGTCGACAAATCCGTAACGCTCAAGAAGAGCCTCGATATAGAAATCCAGCCCCTGGCTGACCACCGCAAGGGGAATCTCGTTAACTCGACAGAACTGGCGCACTTCGGGAAAGAACGGACGCAGCGTTGCGTGCTCCTTGACGAAGTGCTGCATGGCGGAGCGGTCGGCGCGGACGTTCCGGAAGGTGATCTCCTGGTACTCCTTCAGGTTCATCCGGCCGTCACGGAATTGCTGACGCACATCGGTCCACGTGGGGTCGCCGAAGCGGTTAAGCAACAACTCCGCCACGTTCTGTACCGCGGCCGTGTCATCGAAATCGGTCAGGAATGCCGGGGTGAGTTTACCGTTCGCGGAGCTCGCGCCGGTAGTCGTCATATGCTTGCCTGATTTCGGGGTGCTGAAGACCCAGGATTTGGGCGGCGAAGAAGGCGGCGTTGCGGGCGCCCCAGGACCCGACGGCCATTGCAGCCACCGGGATTCCCGGAGGCATCTGGGCAGTGGACATAAGGGCATCTATGCCCTTCAGTTCACTGGATGCAAGCGGAATGCCGATTACCGGCAGCGTTGACCAGGCGGCCAGCGCGCCGCCCAGGGCCGCAGACCCGCCGGCGGCCGCGATCAGCACCTGGATGCCCCTGTCCCGAGCCTGCTGCGCGTACTCCGCAACCCGCTCCGGCGTCCGGTGGGCCGACATAACGCGGACTTCGTAATCAATGCCCAGTTGTTCCAGCGTCGCGACCGTGTCCTTGACGACGGGCTCATCCGACGCGCTTCCCATTACGACTCCTACCAGCGGCACGGCAGCCTCCGGTTCAAGCCATCAATCATGGCCGAGTTTCCTCCCGTATATTTCCTGGGATCCGAGTGTCGCGGTATTCCGGCAATAGGCACCGGAAACCACAACGCCCTTCATGATAACACCTGCCCGCCCCTGTGGGGATAGTCGATCATAAAAGGCGCCCGTTTACAGCTCCAGCTGCTCCCGGAAAGCTTCGATCAGGGCCCGCTCAAGGGCGTCCCGGTCCTGGCGAACCTGGATGCCGTTCACCATCAGCGACAAGCCTTCGTCCAGCATCGCCAACTCGACGACGACCTCCAGTTCTTCCCCTTCGTCCCAGGAGAGGGCCGACGTGATCACGTCGGCCGCGTCATCATCAGGTTCGAACAGCTCTTCCTCTTCCCCCGTCTCCCACTCGACGGTGATCTCCATTTCGCCCTGCCCTTCCAGAAGCACATCGTTCATTTCCTTCAGGAGCGCGGCAATCCCAAGCGACTCGTGCCGGGACAGCAATTCCGCCCTCTCGGCAGCGACCTGTCGGTCAAAAGCTTCCAGACGCTGCAAGCGGGAGGCACGCGCCGCCGTGAGTTCATCTTTCAGTTGCAGAAGCGAGTCGCGCCAGGGCATTCTACTGCTCCAGTTTGCCGGTTAGGGAAGTCGCGTGACCCAGCCCTTGGGCCGCGTGGCGATATAAGACATGATGTCGACTTCGATGAAGTCGGGGAGTCTACCCTGCGCCTGGACCCGGGCCAGCGATTCCAGCACGTCCAGGTAACGAATTCCCATTGGGCCGCGCTTCATGGATTCCGGGTAGGCCCCTATAAGCCGCAGAGTACGTTCGGCATTGCCGTTCCAGACTCCGAACAGGGTGGGGCTGCGGAGGCAAAGGAGCCAGGAAACGAATTCCTTACCGGCTCCGGCCAGCCTGTAGGCTCCGGCGTCGGCGGCACATTCGTCGAAGCGGCCTTCCAGCTTGATAGTATCATACAAGAGGAAGTCGAGACTGTCCCTAACCTCTTCTATGGGATTAGCAGCAAAAGCCCTGGCATCCCGCCCGCCGGAAGCCCGGTAGAGGCGCATTGCCTGATCCGATGAGAGGTCCTGAAGGGCGCCTTCGTCCAGCCACGGGACGAACTCGGCGGCCAGTCCCCATTTGCGCTTCCTGTAAGCGTCAACCTTGCCCAGCCCGACAGCCTCATCGTACAGGCGCCGGAGGTCCGCGGGGCCGGCGTTGTGGGATGATACTTGATCACTCATGCGTCCAGCCCGATGTCCGTCCGCCAGAGGGCGCCGCGGAACGAGATGCCCCGCAGGCGCTCGTAGGTTCGCTGCCGCGCGACGGCGACGTTGTCACCTCCGCCCACCACTGCGAGGACCCGCCCGCCCGAGGTGCGAGGGCATCCGTCGGTACCGGGAGACACCCCGGCAGTAAAGACTACGGTATGGCCCGCCTCGTCGCAGTGCAGTCCCGAGATTTCCAGGCCGGTATCGTAGGCGTCCGGGTATCCTCCAGACACCATCACAACGGCGAGGTGGCTTCGGTCGTCCCATACGACTTCCGCCTTGTCCAGTGTGCCGTCATGGCAGGCCATCATAAGTTTCAGCGGGTCGGAGAGCAGCCGGGGCATCAGGACCTGCGTTTCGGGATCGCCGAAGCGGCAGTTGAATTCTAGGACTTTGGGGCCGTCTTTGGTCAGCATCAGCCCCGCGTATAGTACCCCCCTGTAAGGCGTTCCTCGCTCTGCCATCGCGGCGATGACCGGACGCACGATGCTTCGTTCCACCTCGGCGCAAAGCTCGGACGTCCAGAACGCCGGAGGGGAGTAGCTGCCCATTCCGCCGGTGTTCGGCCCCTCGTCGCCGTCGCCCAGCCGCTTGTAGTCGCAGGCCGCCACCAGGGTCGAAATGTGCTCGCCGTCCGAGAGCGCGAAGACGCTGACTTCACGGCCCTCCAGCCGTTCCTCCAGCAGCACCGTGTCCCCGGCGCCACCGAAGACCCGCCCGGACATGCAGGCCCGGACAGCGGCAGCGGCCTGGGACTCATAGTCGCAGACAGCCACGCCCTTGCCCGCCGCCAGGCCGTCGGCCTTGACCACCCGGGGGCCGGGATTGTGGCGCAGGTAGTCGAGAGCGTCCGACTCTTCGGTGAAGACCGCGAACTCCGGGCCGGGGGCGCCCGCCTGCCGGATGATTTCCCGGGCAAAGCTCTTGCTGGACTCCAACCTGGCCGCAGCCTGGGACGGGCCGAACACGGGAATGCCGATTTCGTGCAGCCGGTCGGCCAGCCCCTGCGCCAGCGGCGCCTCGGGGCCTACGACCACAAGGTCCGCCGACACCTTCCGGGCAGCATCGGCAAGTTCTTCGACGCTGCCGCCGACGGCCAGATTGGTGGCGATCCGCCCCGTGCCGTAGTTGCCCGGCGCCACCCACAGGCGGGTCAGCGACGCACTGCGGCTGATCCGCCAGGCCAGGGCGTGTTCCCGCCCACCATTGCCGACCAGCAAGACTCTCAAAGGAACGCCCTCACCCTCACCTTCTTCCAGAGGGAGAGGGGAATGTAGTCGCCCGCTCCAAGTGGGAGAGGGAGCGTCGCCGGGATGCCGCTGGGGCTACTCCCATTCGATGGTTCCCGGGGGCTTGCTTGTGATGTCGTAGACCACCCGGTTTACGCCGGACACCTCGTTGACGATGCGGTTGGAGATGCGGGACAGCACTTCGTATGGCAGCCGAACCCAGTCGGCGGTCATGGCGTCCTCGCTGGTGACGCAGCGGATGGCACAGACATACCCGTAGGTGCGGTAGTCGCCCTGTACCCCGACGGTCCGGCTGTCACTCAGGACGGCGAAGCTCTGCCAAACGCGGTTGTACAGGTCGGCGCCCTTGATCTCGTCGATCACGATCCAGTCGCAGGCGCGCAGCATGTCCAGCTTTTCCTGCGTCACCTCGCCGATGACCCTGATGGCAAGCCCTGGGCCCGGGAAGGGCTGGCGGTAGACCATGTCGGGAGGCAGGCCCAGCTCGAGCCCCACGTCCCGGACCTCGTCCTTGAACAGGTAGCGCAGCGGCTCCACCAGTTGCAGCTTCATGTTCTCCGGAAGTCCGCCCACGTTGTGGTGGGTCTTGATGCGGGCCGAAAGCGGCGCTCCCGACGGCGAGTTGGCGGGAGCCTCGCTCTCGATCACGTCCGGGTACAGCGTACCCTGAGCCAGGAAATCAACCTCGCCCAGCTCGGACGCAGCATCCTCGAAGACGCGGATGAACTCCTCGCCGATGACCTTGCGTTTCACCTCGGGGTCGATGACGCCCTCCAGCTTCGACACGAAACGTTCCGAGGCGTCAACGTAGGCCAGGTTCAGTCCCATTCCCCGGCGGAAGGTGGCCTGCACCCGCTCCGCCTCTTCCAACCGCAACAGTCCGTTGTTGACGAAGATGCAGGTCAGCTGTTCGCCGATGGCCCGGTGCAGCAGCGCCGCCGTTACGGCCGAATCCACGCCGCCCGACAGCGCGCAGATCACCCGTCCGTCGCCGACCTGCTCGCGGATCCGGGCGATGGCGTCGGAGGCCACGTTCCCAGGAGTCCACGACCCCTCACACTCGCAGATGCGGAACAGGAAGTTCTCGAGAATATCGTTCCCCAGCGGTGTGTGCTGGACTTCGGGGTGGAACTGCAGGCCGAACATGTCGCGGCCGTTGCCGATGGCGGCCACCGGCGAGTTCTCGGTGAACGCCAGGCTGGAGAAACCCGGCGGCAACTCCTCCACCCGGTCGCCGTGGCTCATCCACACCTGCATCGACGGGGGAAGGGCGTGGAACAGCGGAGGCCGTCCGCCGGGCAGTCCCCACCCTGCCGAGGGGCTGTCCTGGTGCAGCGTGGCGTGGCCGAACTCCTGCTTCAGACCCCGGGCCACCGTTCCGCCCAGCTGGTGCACCAACGCCTGCATCCCGTAGCAGATGCCCAGCACCGGCAGCCTGCGCTCGAAGACCCAATCGGGTATGCGGGGAGCGTGGTCTTCGTAAACGCTGGCCGGCCCGCCCGAAAGGATGATGCCCTTGGGGTTGATCCGCTCCACCTTCTCCCACGGGTCGGAGGGGTTGGCGATCTCGGAGTAGACCTTCAGTTCCCGCACCCGGCGGGCGATGAGGTGGCTGTACTGGGAGCCGAAGTCGATGACGGCGATACCCTCGTTGACCTGCCGGGCGGAGCCGGGGGGCTCGGCCTCGATGCCCTGCGCGATCTCCAGATAGGCGGACACCTCCAGGTCATCGCTGGCGGCAACCCTTCGGCCCAACGGCAGCTTGGAAGTAGTCGTGGCGGGCCTCCTTGGGCGGGAGAGTCAGGCTTCAGAGTACAACTTCCGGGGACATCCTGCACCCGACTTAATCAGGACTCTGAATTGTGGCAATTATACTCAAAGTCACGGCCGGATACCACATATTGTGGAGAGAGTGCAGGAAAAACACAGGTTGTACGCATGACGGCCCGTCCTATAGTCATTGACACTAGAAAGGGCAGTGTTTACATTGCCTCGACCGTGGGGAGTTGTCGTATGAGATCGGTGGTCTTCGCATTCCTGGTGGTGGCTATCCTGTTCACTGTAGCTTGTACCAGCGAGCCGACGGAGCCGACAGCCGCAACTCCGGTTCCTACCGGGCCCACGACAACCGAAGAGCCTACCGTGCCGCCGATGGAGACACACACCCCAACCCCAACACCGACCGAACCCAATCCGGTGCCCACTCCCACGGCGAATCCAGAACCGACTGTTACGCCAACGCCGACCTCGACCCCAGAGAAAGAGACGCCGGCAGGTGTCCTGTCGCCCCTGAGCCTGCACGACACTGAGGACGTCAATTCCCAGCTCTCAGATGCCGAACTGGCCTGTCTCAAGGAAGGCAGCCCCGGCCTGCACCTGGGCTGGGCATTCATTCTACCGGGTTATGGGGACCCGCAGGAACGGGTAGAGATCATCGAGTGTCTCGAAGACGAGACCGTGGCGAGGATATTTGTCTCGGAAAGCGCCGAAGGTGCCGCAACCCTGAGTCTCGAAACTTCCACCTGCGTCCGGGCCGCGTTCAACGAAATAGACCCCCGCGCCATGATGCTGGCCAAGGTCGAGGGATTCCCTGAGGACACCTTGAACTCGGCAACGACACTTCACTTCGTAACGATGGCGTGCCTGAACGACGCGGAGTGGGAGACCACCGCTAGATGGCTGCGGGAGGATTCGGAACTCCGGGAGGTGATGCAGTGCATGATGGAGAAGCTGGGCGGCCCGGGGATGATGGCGGCAGCGATGACGAAAGGGGGGAGAGGCGATCAAGAGGCGCTGGCAGAGGCGGCCGAGGACTGTGCGGGTGATATGGGCCCGGTGCCGGCCGAGACGCCCGCCACTCCGACGGCTACACCCGAACCGGCTTCGACGGCTGAACCGGGCAGCATCGCCCCCTTGGACCCCGACGACTCGGCGGGAATGTTGGCGAGGCTCTCGCAGGAGGAACAGGACTGCATTACCGACTTCGACCTGCTGGCGGCCTTTTTGTCGAAGCATCCCGATGTGGAGTACGAGGACGTGGCTCAGCAGATGGGATGCCTAGAGGACGAGACCCTGCTGGACTTATATCTTGCCATCCTCGCCTGGTATTTCCAGGACATCGGCGGGATGTTCCGCGCGGACACGGAATCCTGCATTCGAGACGCCCTGGATGGTGTCAACCTCGGTGACAATATCCGGGAGGTATACACCGCGGAAGACGACCTGGTCCGGCAGGCCCACAGCGAGGTCTGGGTTCTGACCGTCTTCTATTGCCTGAGTGAAGAGGAGGCCACCCTGGGCTCCTCTGAATCCGGCATGACGGACGACGAGTACGACGGGATGATCTGCACCGTTGATGCGTTCGGCGGACTGAAGGAATTCACAGAGGCGTACAGGAACACCGGCGCTGAGGAGTTCACCAAGGAATTGGTGACTAATATTTACGGCTGCCAGGATAACTGATAATGGACCATCGGAGAGGTGAAACGCGTTACCGCACCGTCTCGCGGTCAAGGACCGACGTCTTCTGACCCGCGAAAGCTGAAATCTATCAGTTGACCACCCCCAACGCTCGTGGTAGCTTGACCGTCGAGACACTCCACTGGCAGGCAAACATGAGCGCACAGCAGGCCATCTCCGACACTGCAGCCACGCTGCCCTGGGACACCACCATCGGCGAAGTCCTCGATTCCATCACGGACCAGGACCCCGGAAAGACATTCGTGGAGATCGGCGGCGCTTCCTACTCCTACCGCGAGATTCGCGACGGGGTGCTGCGGACGGCATCCATGTTTCGCGAGATGGGCGTTGAGCACGGCGACCGGGTCTGCCTGTTCATGCCCAACTGCATCGAGTACCTGTACTGCTGGTTCGGCCTGTCGGCGCTGGGTGCCATAAGCGTCCCCATCAACACCGCCTACCGCCGCGACGAGACCGCTTACATCCTGAACAACGCCGAGGCCGTGGCCCTCGTCACCGATCCGTCGCTGGCCGAAGTGGCCGGAGCCGCCGCCGACCTCGCACCGAGCATCCGCCACCGCATACTGCGGGAGGACGCCCCCCTTCTGCACTCCCCCCCTGAGGGTGGGAATGAAAGGGGAGGTTGGACATCGTTCCGGGAAGCCTTCGACCGAGCCGAACCGCTGGCGGACCGGCCAGCCATATCGCCCGACGACGTGTCCATGCTGGTCTACACCTCAGGGACGACGGGCAACCCCAAGGGCGTTATGGTCACCCACCGCATGTATGCCGCCGCCGGGCAGGGCTTCAGGCACTGGACACAGGCCACCTCAGAGGACCGGTTCTTCACCTGCCTGCCCTTCTACCACGCCAACATCCAGTACTACTCGACGATGGGCGCGCTGGCGTCCGGGGCCACCCTGGTCATCGTCGACCGCTTCAGCGCCTCCCGGTTCTGGAGGCAGGTGCGCGAGGCGAAGGCCACGGTGGTCAACTTCATCGGCATGATGATGCCGGTGCTGGCCAAGAACCCGGAGCAGCCCGATGACGCCGACAACACCGTCCGGCTGTTCTACGGCTCGCCATCCTTCCCGCCCGAGTTCCTGTCCGAGTTCCAGGAACGCTTCTCCACCGACATCATCGTCGGCTTCGGCATGACCGAGACCTGCTACGGCACCATCGAGGCCATCCGGGAGGACCGGCGCTCCGGCTCCTCGGGCCAGGCCCGGCAGCACCCCGACCAGCGCTTCGAGAACATCATCCGCATCGCCGACGCCGCGACGGGCGCGCACGTGGGCCCAAACACCGTCGGCGAAATCACCATCAAGAATCCCGCGGTCATGCCCGGCTACTGGCGCAACGAGGAGCAGAACCGCAAGACCCTGCGCGACGGATGGCTGTACACGGGCGACCTGGGCTGGCTGGACGAGGACGGCTTCCTGTACTTCGTCGACCGCAAGAAGGACATCATCCGCCGCCGCGGGGAGAACATCTCGTCCCAGGAGGTGGAGAACGTCATCAAGGCCAACCCCAACGTCCTCGACTGCGCCGTGGTGGCCGTGCCCTCGGAGCTTGGCGAGGACGAAGTGAAGGCTTACGTTACGCCTCGCGAAGGAGCCGAGGTTGACCCGGAGCAGGTGGTCTACTGGTGCGCCGAGCACCTAGCCTACTTCAAGGTGCCCCGCTACTGGGAGGTACGCCACGAGCTGCCCCGCACTCCCAGCCTTCGGGTCCGCAAGGACGTGCTGCGGCAGGAGCGCGAGGACCTCATCGAGGGATGCTACGACACCGAAGCCGCCGGCATCCGCCTGCGCTGAAAATAAGCACCCTAACCCTCTCCCATAGGGGAAGAGGGTTAGGGTGAGGGCGCAACCCCCGTATATTTCCCTCTCCCTTGAGGGAGAGGGCCAGGGTGAGGGTGAAAGTGCCAGAACCAAAATACTGGTTGTTCAAGTCCGAGCCGTCCGCATACTCCTTCGACGACCTGCTGAACGAGGAAAACCGGACGGCGGAGTGGGACGGCGTGCGCAACTACCAGGCCCGCAACTTCATGCGCGACGACATGAAGGTTGGCGACCGCGTGCTCTTCTACCATAGCAGCGCCAAGCCCACCGCCGTCGTGGGCACTGCTCGCATCGTCAAAGAAGCTTACCCGGACGCCACGGCCTGGGACCCCAACGACAAGCATTACGACCCCAAGAGCAGCCCCGGCGAGACCGTCTGGACGGTCGTGGAGATCCAGGCCGACGAGCGCCTGCCCAATCCGGTGACGCTCCAGGCGGTCAAGGCCAACCCCAAACTGAAGGACATGCTGCTGATCCGCAAGGGCCAGCGCCTCTCCATCCAGCCGGTGACCAAGGAAGAGTTCGATGAAATCCTGGCCATGGGCCAAGGCTGAAATCCCCGATCCTTCAGAGTGAAGGCGTAACCCCTATGCAAAAGTCCCCTCTCCCTTGAGGGTTAGGGTGAGGCTCCGTTAGTATTCCCTCCCCCTAAGGGGGAGGGTCAGGGTGGGAGTGAAAACCTCAGCAAAAGAAACTTCAGGGAACAGGGACGGATACCATGCCCAACAGCGACACCAGCGCGGCCCACAGCTTCCACGACGCCACCAAGCTCAGCTACATCAGCCTCGCCACCAAGCCACCTCTCTACAAGTCCTACCCCGGCCTGCCGGAAGTGGCGCTGCGGGAGATACTTTCTCCCGACGCTCCCACCTTGCCCTCTGTCGCAGGAACGATGTCGGCGTCGTACGGCCCGCTCGATCTGGACTCCCTCGCCCAGCTGCTGCACTTCTCCGCCGGCCTGATCCGCCGAAGCACCCTGCGTACCGCCGGCGAGGTGCACTACCGGGCCGCCGCTTCGGCCGGTGCGCTCTACCCCATCGAACTGTATGTGGTCTGCGGAGACCTGCCGAACCTAGCCGCCGGTATCTACCACTACGCGCCCGCGACCAACTCGCTGTCGCTGCTTCGCTCAGGCGACCACCGCGGCAACCTGGCAGCAGCCACGGCTGGGCACCCAGCAATCGCCGACGCACCCGCTACTATCGTCTGCACCTGCGTCTTCTGGCGCAGCGCCTGGAAATACCGGGAGCGGGGATACCGCTACTGCTACTGGGACAACGGCACCATCCTCGCCAACATGACCGCCACGGCCAACGCCCTGGGACAGCCCGCCGAAATCGTCGCCGGGTTCGTGGACTCCGAGGTTGACGCCCTCTTGGGGTTGGAGTCCTCCAGCGAGGCCAGCTTCTGCCTGGTGCCCGTAGGCAGTGGAAGCGCCTCTCCTCCCGCCGTCAGCCCCCTCGGGGAGGTCGAAGCAGGGGAACTGGGTGTCGAGAGGCGCACCGAGTACCCGGAGACCCGCGCCCTGCATCAGGGTTCCGTCCTTGCCGACACGGCTGAAGTGGAGGCGTGGCGTGGTTCTGCAAATGCTCCCTCTCCCCTGGTGGTAAGGGATGAAGCCGCGCCCGGCGGCTGGCCGGACAACGGACCCTTGGGGCCCACCATCGCCCATCGCGGCTCGACCCGGCGGTTTGCCCGCGATCCCATGCCTGCCGGACGGTTGGAGGCGTTGCTGGCCGCGTCCACCTCGCCGGTGCGGTCCGATTACGGCGGCGGGCTGATCGACACCTACCTGATCGTCAATGCTGCCGAAGGCATTGCCCCCGGCACTTACTACTACAATCAATCGAGTGGAGAACTGGAGCTGCTGGCCGAGGGCGAGTTCCGTGAGGAGGCGGGGCACCTGTGCTTCGAGCAGGCGCTGGGCGCCGACTCCAGCGCCGTCGCCTACTTCATGGCCGATCTCGACGCTATCCTGGCGCGGTTCGGCAACCGGGGCTACCGGCTGGCGCAACTGGAGGCGGGCATCATCGGCGGAAGGATGTACCTGGCGAGCCACAGCATGGGCCTGGGCGCCACGGGAATGACCTTCTTCGACGACGCCGTGGCCGCCTTCTTCTCGCCCCACGCGGCTGGCAAGAGCCTGATGTTCCTGGTGGGGCTGGGCATCACCCACGAGCGCAACCAGGTGCACCCCTTCCGCTCCCGCATCGGAATTCTCAAGGACTCTCTGGCCCGCGGCGCCGGCGCCCAAGGCCGCGACGTCCCCGACTGGCTGTACGCCTAACTACCGGGGAAAGTGCTTCCACCAGCCACAGGGATCCCCATTCCTAATTCCACATTCAGCATTCCCAATTCGCTACCCAATAGCCCTGCGCCGGATGTGCTGCAGGGCCATCTGCATGTGCCACTCCATGGCGCCAAGGCCGACAACGCGCACTCCCACGTCGAAGTACCGCTTGGCCGAATCGGCCATGGCGTCGAAGTCAGGCGAGTCCAGCCCCATGTTGTACATGATGGCGGCGCCGTGCTTCTCGCCGGTCTTGACCGCGTTTTCCAGCAGCCGCATCACCTTCGGGTCGTCGTACTTGAAGGGCACGCCCAGGATCTTGGTCACATCCCCGGCCGCCAGCCAGACGAGCCGGATTCCCTCAATGGCCAGGATGTCGTCGAGGTCGCGGAGGCCGCCCTCGCTCTCCACTGTCGGCACCACCAGTGTTCCCTCACGGGTCTTCTCGTTGAACTCCGGGAACTCCTCGGCGGTGTTGAAACGCCGAAGGTGGATCAGGCGGTGCCAGTCGTCCCGCAGGCCCATCAACTCCTGCACTTCCTCCTTCGAGCCGACCGATACCGTAACGGCCGTCGCACCCAGCGCCAGGGCACGGGCAGCGTCGGAGACGGTGCGACGGTCCGTGCCGGTAGCCCACGGGAACGCCTGCACCCGGATCAGCGGCGAGATGCCGGTGCCTCGCGCTGCGCGGATCAGGTGAGCGATGTTGTCCCAGTCGTGGGCAGTGAACATCATGTCGGCCATGAAGGCGTCCATACCGGCAACTCCGGCCACCTCTACCATGTTGGGGTGGCTGAACACATAGGCGCACAGCGAAGGCTGCCCGTTGTCCAGGTTGTACAGCAGCCGGTCGGTGGCGGGGGTCGGAAACAGCACGGCGCACCTCGTTGGGCCTTTCGGCAAGTTGGTCCCGTTTGGACTGTGGGCAAGTTTAGCCGAAATCAGGAACGCACTCAAAGTAACGCACGGCTGATAACATAACAGTCGGACAAATTTGGGCCCCAAGGGGCCTGCATCAAACCGGAGTTCCACCTTGCTCGACTTGACCAAGTACAAATGGATCAGCTTCGACTGCTACGGCACCCTCGTCGACTGGGAGACGGGAATTTCCGACGCCGTCGCTGGGGTTTTCGCCCGCCACGGCGTCCGGAAGACCCGCACGGAAATCCTGGCCATGTTCGCCGACGCGGAGCCGAAGGTCCAGGGTTCCGGGGAGTTCCTGGGCTACCGGAGAGTGCTTTCGGATGTGATGCAGATCATGGCGTGGGAGGCAAGCATCCGCCTGTCAGCGGCGGAGGCGCAATTGTTGCCCGACTCCCTGCCCGACTGGCCGGTCTTCCCCGACGCGCCCGGTGCGCTGAAGGCGCTGCAAGGCCACTACAAGCTGGCAATCATCTCCAACGTCGACGACGACCTGTTCCGGCTATCCGCCCAGGCAATGGGAATGGAGTTCGACGCCGTCGTAACCTCGCAGCAAGCAGGCGCCTACAAGCCAAACCTGCGCAGCTTCGAGTTGGCCGAGGAACGGATGGGGATGCCAAGGGACGCATGGCTCCATGTCGGGGAGAGCCTGTACCATGATATCGGGCCGGCCAACCGTCTGGGCATCGACTCCGTGTGGGTCAACCGCCCGGACCGGGGCGGCGGCACCCGCCCCACCGACGCGGTACCCTCCCTGGAAGTGCCGGACCTGGCTGCGCTCGTCCACCTTGTGGGGCTGTAGTAATCCAGCGCCAAGCCCGGAGATAGGACCGCCCGCCTCCGGCATCCATCGGCCCTTCGATTCCTTCCGACAGCCCTGTACTATAATCGAAACGCAAATCAAGGCCGCCGTGCCCCAGCAGAGGCACCGCGGACATAGAGGTGAAGAATGGAGACCGTAGGATTTATCGGGCTCGGCAACATGGGCGGCGGCATGGCCGGCAACATCCAGAAGGCAGGCTACCCGATGGTCGTGTTCGACCTTCGCGAGGAGGCAACCCGCCCGTTTCTCGAAGCCGGGGCCAGGCTGGGCAACTCGCCGTCCGATGTGGCGGAGCGTTGCGATGTGACGCTTACTTCTCTGCCCGGACCCCGCGAGGTGGAACTGGTATCCACCGGGACCGAGGGCATCCTTGAAGGAATCAAGCCCGGCTCGGTATATATCGACCTTTCCACCAGCCGCCCCACTCTGATACGCGAGCTGGAGGTCAAGTACCGGGCCAAGGGCGTACACGTGCTGGACGCGCCGGTCAGCGGCGGCAAGAGCGGCGCCCAGTCCCGCAACCTGGCGGTGATGGTGGGCGGCGAGCGGGAGATCTTCGACCGCGTCAAGCCACTGCTGGACGCCTTCGGCGACAAGGTGTTCTACGCTGGCGAGATCGGCGCAGGATCCGTCGCCAAGCTGGTGCACAACATGATCGGCCACGGCGTGCGCCAGGCCATCGCCGAGGGCCTGACCCTGGGCGTAAAGGCCGGCGTCGACCCCGAGCCCCTGTGGGAATGCGTTCGCCGCGGGTCCCTGGGCCGCATGAACGTCTTGCACGAAGGCGTCGCGCGCACCCTGTTCCGTGGGGAGTACGACCCGCCCAGCTTTGCCCTGGAGTTGGCCCGCAAGGACATCGGCCTCGCCACAGACCTGGGCCGGGAGTTCAATGTGCCCATGCCCGTCGCAAACCTGGCCGAGCAGATTGCCATCGAGGCCATGAATCGCGGCTGGGGCGGCCTGGACAGCTCGGTCACCATCCGCCTTCAGGAGGAGCAGTCGGGCGTCGAGGTGCGCGCGCCCCACGTCGACCCGGCGAAGTCGGCCCGCTTCATCAGCACCCACCCCGACGCGGAGTAGCGCGGCCGGTCAACGGGCTTGGTACTATCTCAAAACAGGTGATTTGCTTTCCTCAAGTCGCTTTCACTTACCTTTCACCCCCACCCTAACCCTCCCCCTGAGGGGGAGGGGACTTTTGAGATAGTTTCCTAATGATTCGAAATCTTCGCAATGACGGGCCGCAGATAAGGCGCTGTACGTGCGAAAGGGGCGTCCACAAGAGGAACCCCTACACGAAGGGCATCTTTTGGCAGGGGTAACTCTTGTGGTTGCCCTGTCTGCCCTCGATGCAGCGACGTCGAACCACTGGCCCGTGAGAAACCGTACCCGTCTGTCCTTCGACAAGCTCAGGATGAACGGGTTTCGTTCGATTACACGGAACCGCGGCTCCTAGTCCCTGAGGTGGTTGAGCATGGCTAGGGGCGTGGTCGCCAGCAGCCCGGCGTCCACGGGCATGACTATGCCCGACACCCAGCGCGACTCGTCGCTGGCCAGGAACACGGCGGCCCAGGCTATGTCCCAGGCGTCGCCTTCCGTGCCCAGCGGGCCGGCCCTCCGGCGCAGGTCGCGGTACTCATCCGGCATCGTCCCCGACACCATCGGCGTATAGATGTGGCCGGGAGCTATGCAGTTGACCCGGACGTTGTCCCGGCCGTGGGTAACCGCCATTGTGGTAGTCAGGCCGACCACTCCGGCTTTGGACGTGGCGTACGGCACCGCCGCGCCGCCGCTTCCCGCTCGCAGCCCGGCGATTGACGACACGTTGATGATGGAACCGCCGCCACTCTCGATCATCCGGGGTATGGCGTGCTTGCTGGTCAGCATCATCGACTTCAGGTTCACCTCCAGTACGCGGTCCCACAGGTCTTCGTCCACGTCAACCACGCTGCCGCTGCCCAGGATCCCCACGTTGTTGAACAGGATGTTCACTCCGCCGTATTGCTGAACGGCTGCTTCGACCATGGCCCGGCAGTCCTCGGAACTGGTTACGTCGGCCTCGAAGACTGATGCTTCGCCGCCCTCCTCACGTATGGCCGAAAGGGTCTCCTCTGCGGCGCTACCGGAGCGGTCTACCAGCAGAACTTTCGCTCCCTCGCGCGCGAACAGGGTTGCAGTGGCCTTGCCGGTGCCGACCCCTGGACCACTGGAGCCTGCGCCCGTAACGATCGCCACCTTGCCTTCCAGCCTGAATCTCGGTCGCTGCATCATGCCTCCATGCACCCGGGAAAGGGCGCCGGTAATCTGTCCCTGTATGCGTACAAAATACATCGCGCCGCCTGCTGAAACAAACAGGCGGCGCGGCGCGCTAGGTACTATGATGGAAAAACGTCAGCTGGAGAGCCTGGCTCTGCCATTTTCGGCGGTATGGACCAACTCCGCATCACTCTCCTCAAGGTGCCCGTAGGCGAGGCGAAGGGCCACGTCCCCGGAGGTGTTCCACACCTGCCTGAGGTCGTCGTCGATCAACTCGATGACAGCAGGCCGGACGCCGGAGTTCTGGCCGATGTCCGGGTAGAGCTTCCAGGACTCCTTGCGGACCGCCTCCATACGGGCGTTGCGGTTGCCGTTTTCGCCCCGGCGCTCCTCGAAGTGCCAGGAATACCACGCATTGACCATATCCCGGAAGATTGCCAGGTCCGACAGCGACGCGCCGACGGTTGCCATCTGCACTTCGAAGCGGTGGTTGTTGCTGGGGTGGCCCTCCACGGCGGCAAACTTGCGCCCGCCGCCCAGCCCGCGCATCACCGAGTCGTGCAGGGCCTGGGAGGTGATGCCGACGCCGGAAGCGGAATCGACATGGCCCAGCCGGAATTCCCCGACCCGCCACATCTTTTCCTCCATTGCCGCGGCGCCCATGCGCATCTCCACCAGCAACTCGCCCAGTTCCTCGCCGGAGCGGGACCCGCTTGATATCAGCGACAGGAATCCGTCGTCTATGGCTACCGTATCCCTGATCTTTACGGCCGTGGCCTCCGCCAGCAGGTTCTCCAGTTCCAGTATGTCAACGCGGTCAGAGCCGTAGACCGGCTTGCCGCCCAGCGACTGGTGCACCGACTGACAGATATCCATAAGCTCCATGTTGCTGAGCTGGAAGCGGTTGAGAATGCGGGCCGCGATGTCCTGCGCCTGCACGCCCGTCACCAGGTTTTTCACGGTGGGATCGTCGTTGTCGAAGGTCCAGTACTCGGGGTCGGTTACTTCGCGGAACAGCCGTCCGCCGCCCACCGACTCCCGGCGCAACTGGTTGACGGTATCGGTCCACGAAGCAGAATAATCTCCGATTTCTTCCAGCAGGTGAGCAATGACCTCACCCACACGGTTAAGACACAGAATTTCCAGCCACTCGTCGGTCTCCATCTGCCAGCGCGCCAGGCGCTTGCGGCGCTCGTTGGGGTTGACGTCCAGCTCGCTGTGCGCGGGTTCCGAGACGACGGGCATGTCCCGCTGGACAGCCCGGTCGGCCAGGGACGCCCAGCGGCGCACCGGGGGGTCCTGGTCCGGGGACAGGATCAGGTTCTGAAGGAACATGGCCTGGAGACGGAAGGAAATGCCTGACTGGAGTTCGTTGCGCTGGACATCGGCCAACGTGCTGGCCCTGGCCAGCTCCGTCCTCACGTCGCTGTTGGCCTCCATTGCCATGCGGTCGCTGATGTTGCCTTCGGGGCGCAACCTTTCGAAGATCGAGCTGAGCGCGCGCTCTACATCGGCCAGCGTGTCATGAAAGGCCCCCATCAACTGGTTGTAGGCCTCTCTGGCGCCGCTTGCTCCCCCCCGGCCTTGATTCTGGATGAAGGCCAGCGGGTCCACCGGCGACGGCAGGACGCTGTTCATTTCGCTGAAGGACGGTCGGTTTCTGCGTATCTTGAAACGTGCCATGTTACCTCCCCTTCTACAGCCTGCTGCGCCATTGGTTCTGGAGATACTGCTTCGCCGTCTGGGTGAAGAAGCCGTCCAGCAGCCCGATTTCCCGGGAGCTGATCGACCCGAATCTCGCGTCTTCCTGGCTGTTGGCCTCACGCATGGTCTCGTGGAAGCGGGCCCACCAGTCCTGACCGGTACCCCAAGCGTCGGCCACCAAGTCCTCCAGCACTCGCGCGACGTGGTTCCGCTGCACCGGCAGCGAGTCTTTTGGAGAGCGGTGCAACAGGCACACGTCGAAATGCGGGCCTATGGACTCGATTCGTTTGTCCGGATAGACGGTTATCGTAAAGGTGTCGCTGCCCGTGTATTCGCCACGGCCCACCTGGACTCCGGTGATGGACCGCAGGAATTGCAGTATGGAGTAGGCATTCCGCAGTTGGAGGGGATAGGTGTTTTCCGGGTCCCGGGACATGCCCCGCTGCGGAAGAAGAAGGTGCAGCACCACGCTGAAGTTGTATGCGGTGCCCCGGACCTCGGACAACGCCGCCAGCAGCACCGGCAAAGCGCCCACGGTGCCCCCGCCCAGGAAGGCCACGATGTGGATGCGGAGATAGGTGATCCCTTCATAGTAGGGACAGATCTGCTCGATCGTGGAATCCAGGTGTCCGCGGATGTCGCTGTAGTTGAAGCGACCGGCCACCCCGGCGTTGGCCAGGGTACCCAATGCTCCTTCGCGCGACAGGCTGAGGAACTTGAGCTCCGGCACGCACTCCGTAATCCAAGGGCGCATATCGCGCAGGTTGGAGAAGTGCGGCAATACCAGCGGTATGAAGCGAGCCCCCCGGGAAATTTCACCCCGGGTTGCTTCACGGGTATCCATATAAAGGAAAGCAAGGTTCTTGCGGTCGGCAAAACTCCAGTTCTCAGAGTTCGCCTCGAGTTTGCGAACAATCTGGCAACTGGTGGAACCCAGTCCTATTACCATTGAGGGGGATACGACGCGCTGGACGTTGCTGTTGGCGCTGAGTCGCATCATCCCCGTGTCGGTCGATGATGTTACCATTGCGGCTCCTCGGGCACGGAATGCGCCCATCGCTCCATCGACTCAGGATATGTTAAATAATTCGTATTTGTCAAACGACATAATCTAAAATTTTGGTGAGAGAATTGTGAGGTTGCAGATACCCTTGGACCTCAAAATCCTCATATTTCCTCCCTCCGTTTCCGATACCGTTTGACATCGCTTCAGCCCGGATATGATACCGTTGAGATTCCCGGACGCTGACATCCTGGCGACCTTGGCGTACGGGGTCCGGCCTCTCCTCCGCGTCCCTTCCGCGCTACAGCGACCCGTCTATGCTGATGTCCAGGAGACCGGGCCTTCCGCTTTCGAACATGCGCCTCGCCGCCGGAGCGATCTGTGCCGGATCTTCGATCTTCTCGCTGTCCACGCCCAGCCCTCGGGCGACCGCCGCCAGGTCGAGCGGGTTGGCGAAGTCCATGCCGGTGTACTCGCTCATTCGGCCCTCGTCATTCAGCATCCTCTTGAGATATATGTCCATGTTCACCTTGAGGATGCGGTAGGCGCGATTGTTGCAGATGGCGTACACCACTGGGATGTTGAAGGTCGCGGCCGTCCACAGCGCTTGCACCGTGTACATCGATGCCCCATCGCCGACGACCGCCAGCACCGGCTGGTCCGGCTTGGCCAGCTTCAACCCCAACGCACCGGGCATCGCCCAGCCCAGCGCGCCACCCTGGATTCCGAAGAAGGTCCCAGGTTCGTCAAAGCTGAACTCCTGCATCATCGCCGGCCTGGAGGTGACCGCCTCGTCGGCCACGATCGTTCCCGGAGGGGCGGCCGAGGCCAGCTCGTGCATCATGCGCTCAACCGCCATGGGGGTGTTGTTCCAGCGGTCCCGGAGCCGTTGCTGGTACTCCTCCCTTGCCCTGCGCCGGCGTTCGCCCAGCTCGGCCATGCGGGTGGCGGCGGCCTCCTTGGCCGATGCCGACATATCCTGGTCCAGGGCCTCGGCCAGTTCGGCAAGACCGGTGGCCGGGTCGGAGAAGACCCCAACCTCGGTGGGATAGGTTTTCTCCACCTCGCTCACGGCGCTGTCCAAGTGCACCAGTTTCGTGGTCGGGTCCAGGAGCGGCACGTCCACGTAGAGAAACGACGAGAAGATGTTGGCGCCGACCGCCAGCGCCACATCAGCCCCCGAGAGCAGCCGCCGGGTTGCAGGGCTGCTGGTGTTGAGCATTCCGGACCACAGCGGGTGGCTGGTCGGGAAATTGACCTCGGAGAAGGAGGCGGCGAACACCTTGGCCCCCAGACGTTCCGCCACCTGCACCATCTGCTCCACGCCCCCAGACTGGGCGATCCGGTCGCCGATGATGATCACCGGATTCTCCGCCTGGGACAGAAGTGCGGAAGCCCGCTCCAGTGCGTCGCGGTCCGGTCGTATGCGGTGGTACCCAGTGCTGGACCCGACGATGTCCACGTCGGCCTGAACGTCCATCGTGTCCCAGGGAAACGAGAGGAAGGTAGGACCAGTGGGAGGGGTTTTGGCCTCGTTGAAGGCCCGTCTCACCGCCGCCGGAATGTCGGCGGCATGGTGAATCTCGTGGCTCCACTTGGTGTATTGCCGGGTCATCTGCACCAGGTCGCCCGACAGCGTCGGCTCGCTGAGCAGCATTCGCGTGTCTGAGTTGCCCGCTGTGAGGACGACCGGCGTTCCGCCCCGGTAGGCGTTGTAGAGGGCGCTGATGCCGTTAGCCAGACCGCCGGCGATGTGGATGTTGGCGAAGGCGGGGCGGCCGGTGGCGCGGGCGTAGCCGTCGGCCATGCCGACGGCCGTTCCTTCCTGCAGGGCCTGTATGTACCTGACCTCGGGGAAGTCCTGCAACGCATCCATCATCGGGGTCTCACTGGTTCCCGGGTTCCCGAAGATGTGGTCCACCCCTTCCGCAATCAGCATCCGCACTAGGGCTTCCTTGCCGGTCATCGATGCCATGGGCCACCTGCCTTGAACTTAATGTCGCCTGCGTTCTGTTCCTGAATCCGGTGTCCTCTTGTGGGCGAATGTGTTCTCAGAGAACGGAGATAAATAGAGAAGCCAGCCTAGAGATAGATCATCCACTCCAGGAGATTGTCGTCCGGGTCTCGGGCGTACAGGCTGCGGGATGGCAGCTGTCCAAATCCCCTGGCGCCCTTCCGGGGAACGGGGCCCTGGATCACTTCAACCCCCGCGCCGGCCAGCCACTCCTGGCATTCCTCAACCGTGCCGTCCCAGACGAAGCAGATGTCGGTACAACCCGGCACCGCGGTTGGTCCGCGCAGCCCGGCTACATACCTCTCCGGATGCACGTTGATCTTCGAGTCGCCCACCTGTATGGAGAAGATGTTAGCCGTCCCGGCACGCCATTCCGCCTCGTCGTTGATGGTGAATCCCAGCTTCTTGTAGAACTGGATCAGGCGCTCGGCATTGGCCGTGGGCATGGCGATATGATCAATGGAAACGGTTGACATAAGCGAACTCCCGACCAGTGTCGCTACGGCCCAATCATAGACACAGATGGGACCTCTGGCAAGCATCGCAGGAGTCATCACAGACTCCCGTTCACAAGCCTGCCTCAAAGGCGCAAGACCCAAGTCAGACCGGGACGTACCGTCAACCCGGGAGTCGCCGAACGGGTCCTGGACATTCGACTTCAGTAATGCCGTTTACTCCGGTCTCAGCCTTTCGCGCCGAGCCATTGCGTCGTGACTTCTGCCTATTGGGGTAAAGAAGCAGACGGGCGGTCGGGGATCACTGGTCGGCAGCAACAAAGGTTGCCCAGGCAACCGCCTGCGCCAGCCGGACAATACCCTGGGTCAATTGACTTGAATCATCTACCGAGCAGGCGAGCACCCCGTCGATAACGTTGACCCCCAGGGCTTGGAGCAATGTATTTTCACTTGCGATTTCCGGCCGGGGCGTGGGGCTCCCGAACTCGGTCAATTCGAAGCCGCTCTCAACCGATGCTACCGCCACTTCAACGAACGAGCCGTCCGGCCGCAGAATGGGGGTGCGAATAACGGCCTCGTGGTCCGTGCGCCTGACCGAGAACAGGTTGGGCAGTTGGGCGGAAATGATCTCTCTCACCTCCGCTGCCGTCCCGGAAAATGCCCGTGAAATTTCCTCTTCGGCCTGGGCTTCGGCGGCCTTGCTCTTTATCCGGTCCAGCGTATTCCCGTGCCCGGCTTCGGCCTGTTCCCGGGTGTCGTATCTCTGAAAGTATTCAAGCAGCGGGTCAAACAGCGGCAGCGCATAGGCGGATGTGCCGTATGGCTTGTAGGACCTGTTCTCCGGCATGATCGAAAAGGTTGTCCGGACCATGACGTTTTCGACGGTATCCTGGCCGACTACCGCCCTGCGAGTAACGTCGTTCTGCGTGCGCCAGAGGGCATACTGCGCCGGAGTTACCTCTTGCGTGTTCAGGTCGGCGTCGATAATCCGGTAGATGACTTGATCCTGCTCCAGCTCTTCCTGCGGCAACTCGAGGCGTTTGACGAAATCCCGAAAGCGGTTCAACATACCTTGCCTTTCCCTCCCTGCTGCCTCGACTTGTGGGGTGCCCGGCTTCGCAGGAAATACGATTAATTCGGAAGGCGTCTAACCCTTCTTGGCATCACCCTACCCGGAGCAGGGATATCTCGGGGGCCTTCCAGCGTTCGCGGCCATCTTACAGTGATTTGGCGAATGATTATAACCTTTGGCCTTGAGGAGATGAAATTCACCCATCTTCCGACCATTGCGAAATCACACTGTACCCCCGGAAATATGCATTGTATTTGCTCATGTAAACTGGACTTCGCTCCTGTGCTAGTCTGGGAATTACTCTAATGCCACTGACCTGGAGGCTTTCATGTTCGACTTGTTCCTGCGTAATGGCCGCATCATCGACGGCACTGGACAAACCTGGTTCCGGGGAGGCGTCGGCATCACCGGCGACTCGGTTACCATCGTCCGATCCGGCGAAGACAGCGTCGAAGCCGGGCGCACCATTGACGTGGGAGGAAGCGTGATATGCCCCGGCTTCATCGACATGCACTCCCACTCCGATTTGGTACTGCTCTCCGATCCCCGCCACGAAATCAAGCTGCGCCAGGGCGTCACGACCGAGTTGATGGGAATGGATGGCCTCTCCTACGCTCCGTCTTCACCTGAGAAACTGGAGCAGTTGCTCTACTACCTGGCGGCGGTGAACGGGGCTCCCCCCGAGGGAGTTCGGTGGGGATCGGTAAAGGAGTACCTAGACCTGTTCGACGGACGGGTGGCCTGCAACGTGGCCTTCATGGCTCCCCATGCCGCCATCCGGGTGGAGGCAATGGGCTGGGACGACCGCCTGCCCACCGAGCCGGAGCTGGCCCGAATGCGCGAGCTGGCCCGCCAGGCAATGCAGGACGGAGCATTTGGGTTCGCGACGGGGCTGACCTATCCGCCCGGCGCATACAGCGACACCAACGAGCTGGTGGCCGTCAGCCAGGCCATCGCCGACCTGGGCGGCATTTACATGACCCACGCCCGCTACTCCCTCGGCGACCGCCTCCTTGACCCGTTCCGGGAAGCCATCGAGATCGGCCGCCGGGCTGGCGTCCCCGTTCACATCTCCCACTACCACAACCCGGTCGACGGCATGGGCGAAAGGATGGTAGGGCTGGTGGACGAAGGCCGAAGCTCCGGCGTGGATGTGACCTTCGACCAGTACCCCTATGCGGCGGCATCCACCGTGCTGCACTCCCTGCTGCCATACTGGGTACACGACGGCGGCCCCGCCGCCCTAATGAGTCGCATCCGCCAGCAGTCGGTGCGCGACGAAATCGGCGACGCCGTGGAGCCCATGTGGGGCCTGACCCTCGATCACTACATCTTCAGCAACGTTCCCAAGAACAAGGAGTGGGAGGGCCGCTCTCTCGGCGACCTGGCCCGCCACGAGGGCAAGCGCATGGTGGACGCCATCTGCGACTTTCTCATCGAGGAAAACCTGGAGGTCGCCTTCGTTGCGCGCACCGGCAACCCCGACAACATCCGAACCATCGTCCGCCACCCGGCACAGATGGTGGGCTCAGACGGCATCATGACCGGCGACATGCCCAACCCGCGCACCTACGGCACCTTCCCCTACGTCCTGGGGCAGTTCTGCCGCGAGGAGGAGCTGTTCCGGCTGGAAGACGCCGTGCGAAGGATGACCTCCGCTCCAGCCCAGCGCCTCAACCTGCAGGACCGAGGCATCCTGCGGGACGGAATGAAAGCAGACGTCGTTGTGTTCGATCCCGAGACTGTCCGGGCCAACGCCACCTTCGAGGAACCTAAGCAGTACCCGGACGGGATATCACACGTGCTGGTGAACGGACAGCTGGTGATTGAAGACGGTGCCCACACCGGCGCCCTGGCCGGAAGGGCGCTCAAGTCCCAGTAACCGCCCCTCAAGAACGGACTGTACGAAGGGCGCTTTCAATTACCCCTCCCCCTTAAAGGGGAGGGTCAGTATCGGCGTGCAGTCTCCGCGAGCAGCAGGCAAGTCCATCAAGGGACTGTCTCGGGAGATTCGGCAGAAGCAAGGCTTCGTCAGCAACCGAAAGACGCTGGCTTGCCCGGTGAACTCCTTGTCAGGAAACAAGGTCATCACCGTGTGCATTGCCCCTACCACCAGGTAGCCTCTGGCAGACAGCCCGGCACGGCACATGCCAGCGTCTCATGGTGGTCAATCGGCTGTGCGTGATAGATAATGACCTATACGTCAGTTTTTCATTGCTGCCTGCCCTCGCAACAGGGAGGGCAATCCGTCGATAATTGGCGCATATTGATTCGGTGGAGGCGGTATGCCATACGACCCTGACCTGCCGTTGCAGCGGAATATTCACGCCGTAGTCAGAAAATATGACGGCTACTACGTTGCCACATGTTTGGAAGTATCTGCCGTAACCGATGGGCGAACGCTTGACGAGACAGTTTCCAACCTGGAGGAAGCGATTTGTCATCTGCTGGACGGAGAGAACCCCGCTGAATTTGGGCTGGTTCCCAACCCAGGAATTACTTTCATATACCAGTTGGAATTGACATCAGTTGCCGCGGCTTAGGAGGCTGTCGAGCAATCAGGTAATAGCCATTCTCCGGCGATTTGGATTTGAGATCCATTCGCAACGAGGCAGCCATATAAAGATGATCAGGATAGCCACCGACGGCAGCGTCCAACCTGTAATGGTTCCGCGAAACAGACAGATCCCTATTGGCACGCTACACAACATCTATCGAAGGGCATGTGAGTACATCCCTGAACAGGACCTGACACCTCACTTCTACACCGACTAGACCCGGAGGACCCATGGACTTTGAACCGACCTACACTCCCGAGCAGGAAGAGTTACGGCGCGAGGTAAGCGCCTGGCTAAAGGAGCACGTCCCCACCGGCGTGGAGCATCCTGCCGACCCGGCCGACCTGACCTGGGAACAGTACCAGCTCCGCCGCGAGCTGGGCCGCAAACTGGGCGACAAGGGCTGGCTCTGGCCCACCGCGCCGAAGGAGTACGGCGGCGGCGGCTTGGACGTTGACAGCGCCGTGGTCATCGAGGAGGAGATCGACTCCTTCGGCTTGACCCTTCCGCCCTACTACGACTCCGGCGGGCGCCTGGGCGGCAACTCCATCCTTGTATGGGGCACCGAGGAGCAGAAGCAGGCGTTTCTGCCGCCCATCTTCACCGGCCGCGTTCGCACCTGGCAGCTGCTCTCCGAACCGGAGGCAGGCTCCGACCTCGCCAACGTGAAGACCCAGGCCATCCGCGGCGGTGACGAATATGTCCTGAACGGCCAGAAGATCTTCGTCGGCAGCGACCACGGCTGCGACTACATGTGGACCATCACGGTCACCGACCCTGAGGCCAAGCGCCACGAGAACCTCGGCTGGTTCATGGTGCCCTCTCACCTGCCCGGCATTACCATCCAGCCCATGGACCTGCTGATTTCCGGCGGCGAGTCCGGCGCGGGCTCGGGCGTCAAGCAGACGGTCTACTTCGACAACGTCCGCGTCCCTGCCTTCAACCTCGTCGGCGGCGAGAACGAAGGCTGGAAAGTGGCCACCACCCACCTGGAGCTGGAGCACGGCACCGGCGGGCGCATCGGCCGCAACTGGCTGGTCGACCGGCTCTTCGACCACTGCCGCACCACCGAGCGCCGCGGCCAGCCTATGACCAGCGACCCGGATGTCCGCGACCGCCTCATCGACGTCTACATAGAGGCGGAGATTGTGCGCCTGCTCAACCTGCGCAACTACTGGATGCGTCACAGCGGCGCCCACATCACCTACGAGGGCCCACAGGCCTCCTACGTGCGCAAGACCTCCGGCCTGCGAATGGCCCAGGCGATGCTGGACATCCTCGGGCCCGCCGGCCTCACTCACGACCCGGAGCTGGGCGCCGCCGACGGCCACATGGAGGCCCACAGCCGCGCCGGCATCGTCGCCATACACCCCGGCGGCACCACCGACATCCAGAAGGTCATCATGGCCCGCCGCATCGGCATCGGACGCGAGGTCCGCGAGCGCGCCGGCGCCCTCGGTTAAGTTAAACACAGAGCACACAGAGTACAGGAGAAAAAACACAAACTCCGTGTCCTCTGTGGTCTCTGTGTTGAATTATCTTCTTTGAATTTAGGAGACGTATGGATCTCTCCCTGACCCCCGAACAGGAAATGCTGAAGGCGGCCGCCAGCCGCTTCGTGTCCCAGGAATACCCCAAGGAGACGCTGCTTCAGATCGCGTCCCCCGATGAGACAACGCCTCTTGAGCCGTGGGGCCGTCTTGCCTCCACCGGCTGGCTGGGCATCCTCATCCCCGAGCAGTACGGCGGCGAGGGCGGCACGTTCACCGACGCCGGCGTGCTCTTTGAGGAGATGGGCCGCGGCCCCGTACCCGGCCCGCACCTGACCTCCGCCGTGCTGTCGGCCCTGGCCATCCTCGAGGGCGGCACCGAGGAGCAGAAACGCGACTGGCTGCCACGCATCGCCAGCGGCGAGATGCGTCTCGTACCAGCCATCACCGAGCGCGACTACGGCTGGGACGAGCGCGATGTGCGCCTCACGGCCGCGGTCGACGGCGACGGCCTGCGCCTCAACGGTTCCAAGGCTTACGTCTTCGACGGCGAGACCGCCAGTCACTACCTCGTGGCCGTCCGATCCGAGGAGACCGAGGAAGTAGGCCTAGTGGTCGTCCCGGCCACTGCCGACGGCGTCCGCAGCCGCGGTCTGCCCGGTTTCGCCTGGAACCTGGCCGAGGTCCGCTTCGAAAACGCCCCCGCCGACTCCACCAACGTCCTCGGCAACGCCATCGCCGGCGGCTGGGCCGCGTGGCAGCGCGCCGTCGCCAAGGCCATCCCGGTCATCGGCGCCTACCAGGTCGGCGGCTGCCAGGCCGTCTACGAGGTTTCAGTCGACTACAGTCGCACCCGCATTCAGTTCGGCACACCCATCGGGCGTTTCCAGCGGGTGCAGGACCAGGTCATCGCCCTGGTCAACCACCTGGACGCCGCCCGCTGGACCGCCTACGAGGCCCTCTGGAAGCTGGACGTGGGCCGCGACGCCGCCAGCAGCATCTCTTTGTGCAAGGCCGTGGCCAGCGAGGGCTACTACGAGGCCTGCAACTACGCCCACGAGGTGCACGCCGGCGTCGGCAGCATGACCGAGTACGGCCTGACGCTGCACACCGCTGCCTCCCGCACCCTCTACCACTTCCTCGGCGACCCCAAGCAACACAAGCGCGAACTGGCTGCGGCATTGGGGTTGTAAGAAAACTGCCACTTCCTCTCCCGGAGAGAGAGCGCTGAGGTGAGGGTGCAACCCCGAGTCAAATGTATTCCAAAAAACTGTAGGGGTGCACAGCTGTGCGCCCTGGCTCCGATTTCGCTCAGATTTGAGTGAGAAGGAAGGCCAGTCCCTCGCCTATCCGCCCCTCCTCATCATAGAGCGCGGGTCCTGCTCGGCATTTCCCGCGTTGACCTGGCGCGTAGATTGCATGGCGCTTCGCTTGGCTAGACGAGTCAAGCGAATTTCGTTATAGCTGTACCGTCCCGCCAGCTCGTCGAACACTGGCCGGAGGAGTTCATCGCCCACTATCTCGAACACTGCTGCAATCTCGGCCTGGTGGTCGTCCAGGGGCAACAGGTGTTGCCACTGTACTTCATCACCCTCCTCCACCAGCCGCTCAAGGTGACCGATGATGGTGGTGACCGCCAAGCCTCGGGTTTTCGCAACTCCTTCCAGCGAAACCCCACTGGATATGATGCGCCCGGTCTCCCGGTAGGACTCATTAACGACTCGGGGAGTCTGTCGGACTGGCCCAGCGCCTTGGGACAGGGTTTTCTCCGGCCATCCGCGCTGCTGGGCATAGGCGTTGATGCGCTCCAGGAAAGGGCTTCCCAGGTCCTGAAGCTTGGCGCGGCCCACACCGGAGACTTGTGAGAACTCCGCCGATGTCCTGGGCGCCTTCCGCGCCATGTCCTGCAGGGTCCGGTTGCCGAAGATCATAAACGCCGGGATGCCTCTCTCCTCTGCGATTTCCCTTCGCAACGACGCAAGTTCGTTGTACAGGCCGACATCGTAGTCGTCCGCACCGCCACGGGTCCCTTTTGGGGCGTGATCCGTCGACGCCTTGCGCACAACCGACCGGGATAACTTCAGCGTCTCCCTGTTTCTCAGGAACTCTCTTCCTCGCGACGGAACACCCAACATCGGGAATTCTCCCTCCGAGACCGAAAGAAGCATCTCCCGCTTCAAGTCCTCCACCAGTTCCCGTAGCTCTTCCCGGGAATAACCGGAGGCTATGCCGTGGACCGATAGCTGGTCGTGTCCCTGTTTCAGGACCCTCTCGCCCCGGCTCCCGCGCAGGACATCAATGACGTGAGCCGCCCCGAAACGTTCACCGGTGCGTATCACCGCAGAAAGAACCTTCTGCGCGATCTCCGTGGCGTCGTATTCTTCGCGGGGTTCGAGGCAGTTATCGCAGGCACCGCAATTTTCTTCGGGGCGCTCTTCGTCAAGATACTGGAGGACGAACCGCCGTCTGCAAGCCCGGTGATTGCACAGCGAAATCACCCGCTCCAATCGCCTGCGCGCCCTTTCCCTTTCATCCTCATCTTCGGTCTGGTTGATGAAATATTCCTGCTTAGACTTGTCGGCGTAGGAGTAATACAGGACGCATTCGGCGGGCAGGCCGTCACGTCCAGCCCGACCCGTCTCCTGGTAGTAGCTCTCGATGCTCTTGGGAAGGTCATAGTGGACGACCAGGCGCACGTCAGGTTTGTTGATCCCCATGCCGAATGCAATGGTGGCGGCGACGATGTTTGTCTGATCGCGAATGAATCGCTCCTGCGTAACCCGCCTTACCCCGGGTTCCAGTCCCGCGTGGTACGCCTCCGCCAAGAATCCGCGGTCGTTGAGAGCGCGCGCCATGTCTTCGGTCGAATTCCGCGAACCGCAGTAGATGATTACGGATTCTCCGCGGTATCTTTCCAGCAACGCCAGCAGTCCGGACAAGTCCCTTTCCTTGGGGACTATCGAGTAGGTCAGGTTGGGTCGATTGAAGCTGGAGATGAAGACGGCCGGATCCCGCAGTCCGAGTTGCGCCAGGATGTCAGCCCTCACCTGGGTCGTGGCTGTGGCGGTGAGCGCAATCACAGTGGCTTCAGGACAGGCACGGCGCAAGTCGGTCAGCTGGCGATAGGCGGGCCTGAATTCATGGCCCCATTCGGAAACGCAATGCGCCTCGTCGATAGCCATCAGGCTGACGTTGAGCGTCCTCAGAAAATCGGCAAACCGGGGCTCAATCGCACGTTCAGGCGCCACATACAGCAGCTTGATCCGCCCTTCCCGTATCTTACGGACGACTTGCGACAGCTCGGCTGAGGTTTGCGTGCTGTTTATGAAACCCGCCGGAACGCCGTTGGCCTCCAGGGCGTCCACTTGGTCTTTCATCAACGCGATCAGTGGCGATACCACCAGCGTGAGTCCGGGCAACGCCAGCGCAGGCAACTGGTAACACAGCGACTTGCCCCCGCCCGTGGGCATAAGCGCGAATGTGTCCCGCCCTGCCATCACCGACCTGATGATATCTTCCTGCCCCTGCAGGAAGGCATCGTAGCCGAAGTGAGTCTTCAGCAATTCAAGCACTGAGAAATTTTCGCCCCTTTCCTAAACAGGCGCAACCCCGGCCTGTCATTGGCAGGCTCAGAGCGGGAACTTGAAAGGCGGCGTGGCGGTGCCTAGAATGCGGGCACCCGGCGCGTGTCCGCGTCGAGACATAATTACGAAGGAACAGTGCATTTTTGGTCTCCCGAGCGTTGCCTCCGGGTTTGGTCTACCATCCGGCTGACATAACCGCCTACGATGTAACCGTCGGCGGCTACAACAGCGATACGGTGCCGGCCTACGTGGCGCGGCCGTCGGAGGCCGGGCCGCATCCGGGGCTGCTGCTGGTGCATGGCATCCACGGCTACGAGGAGCACATGAAGGACATGGCCCGCCGTTACGCCGCGCTGGGCTATGCCGCCATCGTGCCCGCCCTCTACAGCCGCGACGGGTTCCTGACCGTGGTGGAGCACTCCGACATGGACCGGGCCCGCGACGCCCTGAATGCCCGGCCCAACGCCCAGACCATCGGCGACCTGCAGGGCGGCCTCGACTTCCTTCGGGCCAGTCCCCACGTCGGCGACCGCATCGGGGTCGTCGGGTTCTGCTCCGGCGGGAGGCTGGGGCTTGTGTTCGTCAGTAGCGGCGTCAGCGTCGACGTCTTCGTCAACTTCTACTCCAACGGCCTGTTCCAGCCCACCGGGGTCAACCCGACGCAGCCGGGCGAGCTGGCCGCCGGTCTCGGCTGCCCCATGCTGGCCCTGTTCGGCGACGAAGACACCAACCCGTCGCCCGACGACGTGGCCCGGCTGCGCGAGGTGCTGGAGAATGCCGGCAAGACCTTCGAGTTCGTCAGCTACCCCCGCGCCGGTCACGCCTTCATGTCCGACACCCGCGAGAGCTACCGCCCCGAGGCCGCCTACATGGCCTGGGGCCGCTGCCTGGAATGGCTTTCCCGCTACCTGAAACCGAATAGAATGGTGCCGTAAGCCACAAAGTCCCCTCCCCCTGAGGGAGAGGGTTAGGGTGGGGGTGAATTCTCCCACAGTACAACTACTTTGGAGGAGGCAACCCCATGAAGAACGGCTATCGCGTCATCGACATCGACACCCACGTGAACCCCAGCCTGGACACCCTGGTCAAGTACGTCGACCCGTCCTTTCGGCCCAGGCTGGACGAGCTGAAGCCCTACATCCGCACCGTCGGCGAGTACAACGCCCTCAGTATCGCCTCCATACCCTTCGACCGCTTCCCCGGCGAGGCGCCCAGTGGGGACGATCAGGCCGCCGTCGCTGGCGGTCGCGGCGCGCTGGAGGGACGGGTCACTCGGAACTCGGGCCACCACCGCGTAGACCCGCAGAAGGGCGTCAGCGACGAAAACGCGGCCGGACGGCTGGCCGACATGGACCTGGAGGGCCGGGACGTCGACGTGATCATCCCCGGCACCTGGGCCAACGGCCTGACCGGCATCGAAGATGTGACTCTGGCCGAGGGGCTGTACTCCTCCTACCACCGATACATGCGGGAGTACTGTAGCGCGGACCCCGAGCGGCTGCGCAGCATCATCCTCGCTCCTGCCGCCGACATCGAGTGGTCCATCAACGAGATCAAGGCCGTATCCAGGGAGAAATGGGCCGTGGCCGTCGCCATCATCCTCCCCGAGGGGATGCCCATCGACCATCCGGCCAACGACCGGCTGTTCGAGGTGCTGAACGAGGAGCACCTGCCCATCCTGCACCACAGCTTCACCTTCGAGCCGCCCTACTTCCCCGGCTACCGCGACATGTGGGGCAACATCGCCGTCGCCCGCACCGCCGCCCACCCGTGGGGCGCAGCCCGGCTGCTGTCCTACCTGATCGTGGGGAAGATTTTCGACCGCTTCCCCAACATCAACGCCGGGGCCGCCGAGGTTGGCCACGGCTGGCTGCCCCACTGGCTGATCCGCCTCGAGGAGATGTGCAACTACGTCTCCGGCACCACTCCCCAGACCGACTACAAGCCCATCGAGTACGCCCAGATGGGCCGCTTCCGCTGCGGCGCCGAGCCATTCGAGGGCGCGGCCATGACCAAGGCCTGCATCGACCTGCTGGGCACCGAGGCGTTGATGCACCAGTCGGACTACCCCCACGGCGAGGCCCACTTCCCCGACACCGCAGAGATGGTCATAAACTGGCCCTTCTGGCAGGAGTTGGGCGACGAGGCCCTGGTCAAGCACATGTCCGGCAACGCTGAGGCCTTCCTTCGCCTTGCCTAGACAATGAAAATCCCCTAATATCCCCTCTCCCTACGGGAGAGGGTTAGGGTGAGGGCGTACCCCTGCCAGCATTTTGCCGCATCGTCGCAAGCTAAGGGTCGAGTATGACAGAGCCTCAGGAGCAGGAAGACCAGTGGCCGGAGAGTGCCGCAGCAGCCGTATCGGCCATCGCCAGCTTTATGGCCGCGCTCAACGCTGGGGATACCGATGGGCTGCTCGACCTGCTGCACCTGCCGCACATCCGCATTTCCGGCAATGGAGTGGCCATCTGGCACAACAGGGAGGATCTGGAGGCTACCTACATGCGGGATTTCTATGCTCGCGCCGGTGCCGACTGGCATCATACCGTGCTGGATTCCGCCCAGGTGCTGCATAGCTCGGAACACAAAGTCCACGTGCTGATACAGTTCACTCGCTGCGATGCCGAGGGAAGTCCACTCTCGACCTACCGCTCGCTGTGGATAATGAACCACGTCGACGGCCGCTGGGGAGCCCAGGCCCGCTCCAGCTTTGCCCCGTAGTCGCAGCGGCGTTCGCCGGCGGCACGGGATGGCTGTCTCTCACGTCTGACAATGCCACCGCTTTCAGGTGGGTCGGCGTGAGGGCGTCCCCTATGCAAACGGAATGGGCGGGCACAAGGCCCGCCCCTACATGCGACGCTTACCCGGACACAGCGTGTTGCGGCGCCCGTTTCCGTCAGACGGCTACGCGCAGGCGTCGCGGATGGCCTGCGATACCTCCGCCAGCCGCGCGTTGTTCTTGTCGGCGCCCCGGAAGCCGTTGGTGATGTAGCCCACCGCCAGCCCGGTGTCCAGGTCGGCCCAGCCGATGGAGGTACCGGCCCCCCCGTGGCCGAAGGTGTGCATCGGGTTGCCGGTGGACTTGCCCATCCGCTCGTCGTTGAGGGCGAATCCCAGCGCCCGCTGCGCGAACAGCTCCAGCGACCTGTCGATGCCCTCGGCCTGCATGACGATGCCCTCGGCCACGGTCTCCGGCCGCAACACCGTTGCGCCGTCGAGAGTGCCCTTGCGTTCCATGGCGGCGTAGAATCGGGCCAGGTCGCCCGCGGTGGCTATGCCGTTGGCGCCGGGGCATATCACCTGGTGCACCTCCGGCCGGTCAAAGGTGACCGCGTAGCCGTTGGTGTCGGCGTCCTGCTCCATCAAGTGGATGCGGGACACCCGGTCCTCCAGCCTGGCAGGCAGGCCCACGTAGGTGTCGCCCATCTGCAGCGGGGCCGCCAGGTCCTCGGCAATGAAACGGTCGAAGGTCCGGCCGTCAATGCGGCGCACCAGCTCGGCGATCACCCAGCCGTAGTTGATGGGATGGTACGACAGGGTGGACCCGGGCGTGAACTTGGGCGTGGCCCGCTCCATTGCGGCGCAGACCAAGCTCCAGTCAGCCCAGTCGGTCCACGGCAGGTCGGCGGGGGTGTCGGGGAAGCCCCCCTGGTGACTCAGGAGGTGGCGGATGGTGACGGACTGCTTGCCGTTCTGTCCGAACTCCGGCCAGAACTTGGCGACCGGGTCGTCCCAGTTCAGCCGGCCCCGCTCCTTGAGCATGTAGACGCAGGCCCCGGCCAACGGCTTGGTCGACGAGAACAGTACGAACATGGTCTTGTCATCGACCCGGCGGCCCGTGTTCTGGTCGGCGACGCCGCCGTGGATGTCCAGCACCAAGCTGCCGTAACGGTAGACGGCAAGGCCGGCGCCGGGGTGCAGCCCCTCGGAAATCTGGCGGTTGAAGATATGCTTGACGTTCTCCAGTCCCGCCGGGTTCATGGATACGGTTTCGGGTGTGGTCAGCGTGGCCATGATTCTCCCTCTTCCGGATTGAATGACTTGCGTAGCGTTTGCCTTTTTTCCAGCCGCGGCTAGCGGCCGCGCCAGACGGGGGCGCGCTTCTCGGCGAAAGCGCGCACTCCCTCCTGGGCGTCCTCGGTGGCAAGGACTTCGTCGCGCTTCACCTGGGCGTAGGCCACCCGCTCCTCCAGGCCCATCTCGCTGCCCTTGATGGACGCTTCCTTGATAGCGGCCAGGGCCAGTGGCGCATTTGCGGTGATCTTCTCGGCCATTTCCACGGCGCGCGGCATTACCTCGTCCGGCTCAACGACGTAGTTGACCAGCATCAACTCCAGCGCTCGGTGGGCGTCCACAAACTCGCCGGTGAACAGGAACTCGAAGGCCACGTTGCGCGGCACCACCTGGGACAGCAGGGCCGGTCCGCTGACCGAAGATATGCCCCGCTTGGCCTGGGGCCAGCCGAACCGGGCCTCGGTGGAGGCGATGCGGATGTCGCTGCCCAGCGCGATGCCGCAGCCCTGAGCGAGGCAGACGCCGTTGATTGCCGAGATTATCGGCTTCCAGATCTTGGACTGCTCGACATAAAGGTCGCCGGTGCTCGGCCCTTCGTTGGCGCGGGCGTTGGCCATGGCCACCAGATCATGGCCCGTGGAAAAGGCGCGGCCGCTCCCGGTCACGATGGCGCAGCGTACCTCGTCGTTGTTCCGCACGTCCTGGAAGGCGTCCCACAGCAGCTCGCGCATTTCGGGGTTGATCGCGTTCAGCTTTTCCGGGCGGTTAAGCGTGATGTAGGCGATGCCTTCCTTGATCTCGTAGATGACTTCTCGTTCGGTCAACTGGACCCTCCGTTTTTGTTCACCACGGAGGACACAGAGAGCACGGAGATATTTCTTGATTTTCTCTCTGCGACCTCTGTGTGCTCTGTGTTTATATTATCCTGGAGCCGGTCGGCTTGGTGCCAATCACTCCATCGGATTCAAGGGCGTCGATCTCGTCGCCGGTCAGCCCCAGCAGGCCGCCGAAGATCTCGCGATTGTGTTGGCCCAGGGTCGGCGACGGCCAGCGCACCTCTCCCGGTGTTCGGGACATCTTCCACGGCAGGCCGGGGTACCGCTTCGTTCCCACCTGCGGGTGGTCGACGGTGATGAACGTGCCACGTTCGGCGTAGTGGCGGTCCTCCAGCAGGTCCGGCCCGCGGAGCACCGGCCCGGCGGGGACGCCCACCGCCTGCAGCCGCTCGGCCAGGGTGAACGCGTCCTGGTCGCTGGTCCAGCCGCCAATGATGGCGTCCAGCTGGTCCTGGTTGGCCATCCGTGCCTCCGGGGTGGCGAAGCGGGAGTCTTCCGCAAGCGGCGCGGCATCCATGACCGAAAGGAGGGACTCCCATTCCCTGTCGTCGGTAGCTGCGATGGTGATCCAGCGGTCTTCCCCGGCACAGGGGTAGGTGTTGCAGGGAGCGTACCAGCGTGAGCGATTACCGATGCGCTCAGGCTCCTGGCCGGTCATCTGGTATCCCAGCAGCTCCGGGCCCATGAACGCCACCGCCGACTCCTGCTGGGACACGTCGATGTACATACCCTTGCCCGTCTTGCGGCGACGGCGCAGGGCGGCCAGCAGCACCCCGGCGGCGTGAGAGCCGGTGATGGGGTCGCCGTGGTTGATACCCGACTTCATCGGGCCGTCGCCAGGGTAGCCGGTCAGGTGGGCCATACCCGAAAGCTGCTCCTGTCCAATGCCGTAGCCGAGATAGCTCTTCCACGGCCCCGTGTTGCCGAAGGCGGGCATCGACACATAGATCAGGTCGGGACGGTGCCGCCGAAGCGCGGAGTAGTCGTAGCCCAGCCGCTCCAGGCTGCCTTGCCGGAAGTTCTCGATGAGCACGTCGCTTATGGACACCAGCCGCTCAAACACCCGGCGCCCCTCGTCGGTGGTGAGTTCCAGGGTGATGCCGTGCTTGGAAAGATGCAGGCAGTTGAACCAGCCGTTGCGGTTCCACGGCTCTTCTCCCGGCTCGCCGTCAGGGTATGCGGCGATTCCGCGCGCAGGGCTGACCGGGCCGCGGTGGGAGTCATAGACGCTGAGGGACTCCATCTTGATGATCTCTGCTCCCAGGTCGGCCATCAGCTTGGTGCAGTATGGCCCGGCCCAGATGCGAGAAAGGTCCAGAACGCGGTAGTTCCTCAGCGGTTGTTTCGAGGTCGGCATCAACGGCTGCTATCCTGTAACCTCGCCCTGCTTGCCGTGGACGACACCGGCGGCAACAAGGTCCTTGAATCTGTCCGCGTCGAGGTCCAACCACTCCGACAGCGCAGACGCGGTGTGCTCTCCATACAGCGGCGCCCGCCGGAATACCCAGGCGTCGGCGTCCGGTTCGCAGGCAATCGGTGCGCCGGGGTAGGTCATCCCGCCGGCCACCGGATGCTCCAGGTCTACGAAATAGCCGCGGGCTACCAGTTGCTCCATCTCCAGGATGTCCTGCATCGTGGCCACGAAGCTGAACCCGAGCCCGCTGTCCTGTCCTGCCTTGAAGATGTCGACCTTGTCGTGCTCGATGAGCCAGGGAAGCATCAGTGCGTCGACTTCGTCGGCATTCTCCTGTCGGCCGCGCCGGGAGGCGAATCGCGGGTCGGCCAGCTCCTCCCGATCCATGATGCGGGCAACCTCGGGCCATCGGTGGTCGGGGCCGGCGATGATGCCCACATGCCCGTCCTGGCACGGGTAGATGCCCCAGGCGGCGCGACCATACCCCCGGTTGCCGACCCGGGTGTACTCCTGGCCGGAGTAGCTGTACTGCATCAGGGCGTTTTCGAGGATGTTGGTCGCGTACTCGGCAATCGAGACGTCGATCTGCTGCCCCTCGCCCGTCTCCTCGGAGAACATCAGTGCGCCCATGCTGGCGGCGAAGGCGTTCTGGCCGGCGCCAAGCTGGGCCAGCGGCGCACCTTCCTTCAGCGGCTCCTGGTCCGGCTCGCCGGTGATGTTCATCAGCCCCCCCATGGCGTACAGGCTGGCCTCGGAGCCGCGCCAGTCACGGTAGGGGCCGGTCTGGCCGAAGTTGCTGATCGAGGTCACCACCAGCGCGGGGTATGCTTTTTCCAGGCTTTGGTACCCCAGACCCAGCCGGTCCAGCGTTCCTGGAGCGAAGTTCTCCACTAGTATGTCCGCCTGGGAGGCCAGGTCCAGCGCCAGTTGACGGCCCTTCGGGGACTTGAGGTCAATGGCCGCGCTGCGCTTCCCCGCGTTCAGGTAAAGATGCCAAGCGCCGTCTTCCACGGGGTCGTTGTCGTAGTCGCGGGTAGTGCCCGGTCGCGACACGAACGGCCCAAACCGGCGCAGAAGGTCGCCGGTGCCCGGGCGCTCCACCTTCAATACATCGGCGCCCAGGCCGGCCATGAGGCGGGTGCAGTATGGGCCGGCAATATAATGGGTCAGGTCGAGTACCCTGACCCCTTCCAGCAATCCAGACATGTCGAGATTGTGGCACCGGACACCTTCGATTGCAACCTGACCAACTCTGGCGGCGGCGTCTTTTAGAAGTCCCCTCTCCCTCAAAGGAGAGAGAGAATTAGAAGGTCATGCACTGGCGGCCACTGCCAGCGGGGGTGGGATGTCCGTCTTTGTGGTATTCTGCTTCAAGTCCAAGGATTGGAGAACAGGCACCATGGAACGACCCATTTTCCAGCAGGTTGGAACGCCCGTGGAGGAGCTGGACACTCCAGCGCTGGTAGTTGATTTGGACCTGATGGAACGAAACATTCAGTCTTACCACGGCTATTTTGCCGGGTCACCCGTTACCGTACGCCCGGTGGTCACCAGCCACCTCTGCCCGCAGGTCGCCCGTCGCCAGCTCGCCGCCCCCGCCTGCCGGGGCATCGCAGCAACCACCCTGGGAGAAGCAGAGGTTTTCGCTGCGTCCGGCTTCAACGACATGCTGGTTGACAGTCCGGTGGTTACCCCGTCCAAGATCCGCAGACTGTGCGCGCTGGCCTCCCAGGCTGCCGTCAGCGTGGCCGTCGACAACGCCGACAATGTGGCCCAACTCTCCGCGGCCGCAGCGGCCGCTGGCGTGGAGCTCGGGGCGCTGGTGGAAATAGAGGCCGGCATGGGCCGCTGCGGAGTATCACCCGACGCCGAGGCGGTGGCGCTGGCGCGAGCGGTCAGCGACGCCCCCGGCCTTAATTTCAGGGGCATCATGGCCACCGTGCCAGGCCCGTCCGGCGATGACCCGGATTCGCACGCCAACCAGACCCGTGAGCGGCTTCAGGTCGCCATCGACGCCAAGGACCTGATGGAAAGCGCCGGCCTCTCGGTGCCGGAGGTCAGCGTCGGCGGGGCCCACTGCCGGACGGCGATCGGCGAACTGTCCGGGATTACCGAGGTTCGAGCCGGCCGCTACCCGCTGATGGACGTGCGGCTTCAGTCCCATCTGCCCGACCTGTCCCTTGCGGCGGTGGTGCTGGCCAGCGTGATTAGCCATCCGGTGCCCGACATGGCCGTGCTGGATTCCGGCCACAAGGCCACCGGGCCCGACCACGGCCGCCCCGTGCTCCAGGGAATCGAGGGCGGTACGGCGGCCCGGTTCAGTGCAGAGCATGGCATCGTGGAACTGGAAGCGGGTTCCGAGGAAGCGCTGCAACCGGGAGAGAAAGCCCGCCTCGCCCCCTGGGAGCTGGCCACCTGCGTCAACCAGTACGACTACATCCGAGCGGTGCGAAACGGCAGGCTGGAGGGCTACTGGCCTCTCACGGCCCGCGGCCGCTTCGCGTAGCAGCGGACATAATCGCAAGAATTACACCCTCTCCCTCAAGGGAGAGGGGATACATGGAGCGACGAGATGATCGACAGCCGAACGCCACTTCCCGGCACTCCCATGGAAGAGCTGGACACCCCCTGCCTCGTGATCGACCTGGATGCCCTCGACGCCAACATGGAGGTGATCGCCGACTACTACCAGGACCGGCCTAGCAAGCTGCGAGGGCATAGCAAGAACCACAAAACACCAGCCATCGCCCTCCGTCAGATCCGTCGCGGCGGCACTGTCGGCGGTGTCTGCGCGGCCAAGGTGGCCGAGGCCGAGGTCATGGTGCACGGCGGCGTTCCCAGCGTCTTCATCACCAGCGAGGTCGTGGGAGACCTCAAGATACGCCGCCTCTGCTCGCTGGCCGGGCAGGCCGAGGTGATGGTGGCCTGCGACAGCGCGGACAACGCCCGCGCCCTGTCGCAGGAGGCAGCATCGCAGGGCGTCGACCTGGGCGTGGTCATCGAGCTGGAGACCGGGCTGCAACGCTGCGGCGTACAGGAGATACAGCAGGGCGTTTCGCTGGCCCAAGAGATCGATTCGCTGCCCGGCATCAGCTTCCGGGGCATTATGAGCCACCAAGTCATTTCCGCCATGCCCGACAGGGAGGACCGGGTCATCGAGGGCAACCGGGTGATCAAGGGCGTGATCGACATGAAGGACGCCATCGTCGCGTCGGGGCTTCCGGTGGACATCGTCTCCACCGGCGAGACATGGAGCTACGACGTGGCCGGCGAGATCGAAGGGGTCACCGAAATCCAGGGCGGAAGCTACCTGCTGATGGAGACCCACTACAGCTACATGACCGAGTTCAGCTACGCTGCCAAGGTGCTGACCACCATCATCAGCACTCCCAGGCCCGGCGTGGCCATCGGAGACGCGGGATCGAGAGCCGTGGCTTCCCTCCGCGGCCTGCCGGAGGTGGACGGCCGCCCCGGCATCGATGTGGAGTCCATGGACGGCGACCACGCGGTCTTCCGGCTCTCGGGGGGCGCATCGGTGAAGGTCGGCGACCAGCTTCTGCTGATCCCGGGCCAGCAGGACGCGATGGTGAGCCGCTGGGACCGCTTCGTCGGTCTCAGGGGCGGCAAAGTCGAAGCCGTCTGGGACATCCAGGCCCGGGGCTGCCACAACTAGGGGGGTCAATGACCGGAGTGGCTCTCGGGCGCCAAATTTCAGGAATGGAAGTCAACGAGAGCAAGTTCGCCATCGCCGGATTCATCGACCCGTAGGGGAACTACATCGGTCTCTTCAAGCCTGATCAGGGCTGAGCCGAGGGATCAAGGGAAAATGAAAAAGGGGTGGACGGCTGATCGGGCCGTCCGCCCCTTTGATTCGCCCCTGATACGGATCAACGCTGGGGGAAAATCGCGCGGGCAACTCGCGCCTACGGCGTCGGCCCGAACTCCGTGGTCTTCATGATGTAGGTGTTCTGGGCCTGGATCACGCCACGAACGCGTGGGATGTAGGCGCCGCCCCACTCCGGGTCGGCGGCCACGGCAGCCTTCGCCTCTTCCAGGTGCTTGAAATCATTGAAGGCCCAGATGTGCACCACCTGGTTGAGGTCGCCCAGGTCGCTGTAGAACCAGCCGGCCAGCTTGACGCCGTGCCGCTCTCGAATGGGCAGGGCCAGTTCCTCCACCGCCGCCATGTAGGTGGGCAGGCCGCCGGGGTTCAGCGTGTACTGCCGGAAGTCGAACACCATGTCGTTCTTGCGCTTGTACTCCGGCGTGCCCTCCTCGGCGATGGGGCCCCGGACCGGGTAAGTGGGAGCGAAGCCGGGCGACATCATCAGCCAGGTCTTCTGCGATTCAACCAGCGGCTGGGCGCGGGGCACGTACTTGCCGCCCCAGTCCGGGTCGGCGTAGACCGCAGCCTTCTGGGAATTGAGGTGCTCGAGGTCCTTGTACCCCCAGATATGCACCACCTGGTTCAGGGCCCCAACGTCGCTCCAGTACCAGCCCGACAGCGCCACATCGTGGTTCTGGCGGATGGGCAGCCCCACTTCTTTGACGCCGGCCCGATAATCTGGCGTCGCTCCGGGCTTGAGTGTGTACATCCTGAAATCGTAGAGCATCTTCAGCCTCCGGTGTGTTTCTTTATGAAGTCCCCTGCCTGCTTGATTGCCTTCTTCCCTTCGGGAAGAATCGGAGCAAACACGTGCCAGACGTGAATCATGTCATCCCAGACATCCATCTGCACTTCGACCCCGGCCTCACGGGCCAAACCCGCCAGCCGGGTGGAGTCGTCCAGCAGAACCTCGGCGTCCCCCACTTGGATCAGGATCGGCGGCAGCCCGCGCAGATCGGCGTAGAGCGGCGCGGCCAACGGCGCCCTGGGGTCTGCGCCGCCCAGGTAGGTCTTGGCGGAGACCATCAGGTTCTCCTTGTTCACCATTGGATCCGCTTCCGCCCTGGTCCTCATAGATTCGCCCAGGCCCTCCATGTCGACCCAGGGCGAGACACAGACTCCCGCAGCCGGCACGGGCAGGCCCAGGTACCTGATTTGGACCAGCGCGGCCACGGTCAGTCCGCCGCCCGCCGAATCTCCTCCCAGAGCAATCTTGGCCGGATCGAATCCCTCGGCGAGCAGCCAGCGATACGCGGCCACTGCGTCTTCAACCGGCGCCGGAAAGGGGTGCTCCGGGGCCAGGCGATAGTCCAGCGCCAGCACCCGGGACGCCGCGTCCCGCGACAGGTGGGCCATCATGGCCCGGTGGGTCCGAGGCGACCCGATGATGTATCCGCCGCCGTGGAAGTACAGTACGACGCGGCTGTCGGAAGCCCCCTCCGCCGTAACCCACTCGGCGGTAACGCCTCCGGCGTTCAGCCGACTGTACCTGGCAGGGACATCGATAGTGAACCCGTCGGTCATCCGCTCGAACGACCGGCGCCGTCCCTCAGTGGCCCCCTGCGACTCATCGGCTTCCCTGGACTTGACCAGGGAGATTACATTGTCCAGCTCGGGAGACTTGGCCATCTCTAGGCCTCCAGCAATTTCTTCAGGGTGCGGGCGCTGCTGTGCGGCGCGGAGAGCACGGGAACGGGAGACACCTTTTGCAGATGCTCCAGGGCCGTTGCGAAGGAGAACTGGCTGAGCAGCACCACGTCTACTTCCGCGGCCAGCGCCAGCGTTTCTTGTTCCAGCCGCTTCTCGAATCCCGACTGACCACTCTCCCGCAGTACCTGGATCAGGTCTGCGGCAAGACGCTTCACAACCTGGATGTCGGTTCCCGCTTCCTCCGCCGCCAGCTTCAGGTAGTACTCTGAGTCGGACATGGTGGCCTCGTTGGTAGCGATCACGCCTACCTTGGGCCCGGCCGCGACGGCGTCCGCCATCACCGGCCCGTAGGAAGACACGAGCGGTACATCCACAAGGTCCCGTGCCGAATCGACCACCGGAGCGTAAACGGAGCAGGCAAGTCCGATGGCGTCGGCATCGTGGTCCTGGGAGTAGCAGATGAGGTCGCTCATCCGCCTCCGCAGGCCGGGGGTAATGCTGCCGGGAAAGTCGATGAGCAGCCCCTCGTCCAGGAGGTTGATAACCTCGGCCTCGGGAAATTCGTCCCTGAAGGCAAGCCGCACCGGCGGGATGGACTCGGCCAGTGCGTGAATCATCACGACGCGCATCTCGGTGCTCCGGTATCGCTAGTTGAGGATTCCCAGAACTTCGCCATCTGGGCTGACATCCATGTCCAGGGCACGCGGGCGGGTCGGCAGGCCCGGCAGCGTCTCGATGCGGCCGGCCAGGGCGTACAGGAACCCCGCGCCGACCGAGGCCCGCAGGTCGTTGACCGGGAAGGTGTAGCCCTGGGGGCGGTTGCGCAGAGATTGGTCGTGGGAGATGGAAAGGTGAGTCTTGGCCATGCAGATGGGGAGATTGCCCCATCCCTGCGACTCGAAGTAACGCAGTTGGTTCGTGGCCTGGGTCGACCAGGACACGTCCGCGGCGCCGTAGACTTTCTGCGCCAGAGCCAGCACCTTCTCCTGGGCCGTGGCGCCCAGGGGGTAGGCGTAGGTGATGTCGCTCTCCTCCTGGGTGGCATCCACGACGGCCTGCGCCAGCTCCTCCGCCCCGGCCCCGCCCTGGGCGTAGCCGTCGCACTCCACCGCTGCCGTGGCTCCCGCCTCCATGGCGATGTCCCGAACCGCAGCCAATTCCTCGGGGCTGTCCGTCCCGAAGCGATTGATGGCAACCACGCAGGGAAGACCGAAGCTGGTAACGATGCCGACATGGTGAGCGAGGTTGGGGCCGCCCCTGACGACCCGTTCCACATCGGGCTTGTCCAGGTCGCGCCTGGGCATCCGGCCGTGCCACTTGAGCGCCCGCGCAGAGGCGACCAGGACGGCTGCCCGTGGCGGCAGGCCGCTGGTCCGGGTCTTGATGTGCATGAACTTCTCGAAGCCCAGGTCGGAGGCGAATCCCGCTTCGGTAATTACATAATCAGCATAGCCCAGCGCCAGCTTGTCGGCCAGGATAGAGCTGCAACCGTGGGCGATGTTTCCGAAGGGCCCGGCGTGCACCAGGCAGGGCTGGCCCTCCAGCGTCTGCACCAGGTTGGGCATCACAGTCTGGTGCAGCAGCGTCATCAGCGCTCCCTGCACCCCCAATTGCGCCACCGTCACCGGCTCGCCGCCGCGGGTTGAGCCGACGACGATCCGGGAGATGCGCTCCCGCAGGTCGTCCGGCCCGTCGGCCAGCGCCAGTATGGCCATGATTTCCGAGGCGGACACGATGTCGAACCTGGCCTCACGGAGCGGCCCGTAGCCGCTGCCGCCCACTCCGGCGATCACCTGCCGCAGGCCACGGTCGGAGGCGTCGGTCACCCGCGACCACTGGATACCGGATGGATCGAAGTCGGGAATGGCGTTGCGGAACACCGCATTGTCCACCAGCGCGGCCAGCAGGTTGTGGGCCGAGGCCACGGCGTGGGCGTCGCCGGTGAAGTGGATGTTGATCTCGTCTTCCGGGACGATGCGGGCGTTGCCGCCGCCGGTGCCGCCGCCCTTGATGCCGAAGATCGGCCCCAGGGTAGGCTCCCGCAGGTTGACCGTAACCTTCCGGCCCAGCCGTCCCATGCCCTGCGTAAGCCCGATGGCCGTGGTGGTCTTGCCTTCCCCTGCCGGTGTCGGCGTGATGCCGGTAACCACGACCAGCTTGCCCTGGCCGGTGCCTGCGTCCCGGACGGCATCCAGGGAAATCTTGGCCTTGTGGTGGCCGTAGGGCAGCACATGCTCGGACTTGAAGCCGAGGGCGTCGGCAATCTCGCTGATGGTCTGCACTTTGCCTCCGGTGGATGACAGCGTCGGATAGCCAGTCAGAATTTATTATTCCTGACAGTAGTTACGCACATGGATGGACAGGATATACAGGATGAGATAGGGACAGATTTCTGCGAAATTCTCCCTCAGACCGCCCAAGTCCTATCCTGTGCATCCTGTGCATCCATGTCAATTCTCTGTCTTTACCCGCCTAGTTCAGCCTCGAGCCGGTTGATGTCCTGCTCGCTCAGGTTGAAGTACTTGGCGTCCGGGTGGTGGAACACCAGCGCCGACACGGTGGACTCGGGGTCCATCATGAAGCCGTCGGTAAGCTCCACGTCCAGGTGGCTGGAGACTTCCAGCAGGCGGAACAGCTGCTCCTGGTCTTCCAGCCTTGGACAGGCCGGGTAACCGAAGGAGAAGCGGCGTCCGCGGTACTGGGTGCGGAACAACTCGTAGGGGGTGAGGCCGGCCGTGTCGCCGAAGCCCCACATCTGGCGCAACTGCTGGTGCAGCAGTTCTGCGAATCCCTCCGCGCTCTCAAGGGCGAGGGCCTGAAGGATGTGGGAGTCCAGGAACTTCCCTTCTGCGATCCACTGCGCGGCCAGGTCGCGTACGCCGGGGCCGATGGTGGTGACGAACATGCCCGCGTAGTCCATGCCGTCCAACGCCCCTCCTCCAGAGGGAGAGGGAGTTTCTGAAAGAGGGAGAGCGTAGTCGGACAAGCACAGCCCATCCCGCTGCGACTGGCGCCCGAAGTAGAACCGCTCCAGCACCCGCGAGCCGTCGGGCGAGTAGACCAGCAGCCACTGACCGTCCGAACGGCAGGGGAAGAACTTGAACACGGCGTTGGCGGCGATGTCGCTGCGGGCCAGCACAAGGTCCTCGACACGGCGGACGGAGTCGCGCAGGTCGACGGCGGCCTGCTCCCCTGCGGCCAGGTCTTCGGCGAATCGGCCCTTGTAGCCCAGGTGCCTCACATAGAGCATCTGCGGATTGATGTACCCGAAGATGTCCTCCATGTTGTAGTCGCTGAGCACATGCAGGCGCAGATCGGGAGGGTTCGGGATAGGGAAGTCGTGCCGGACCTGGGCAGGCGGCACATCCTCGCCGCTGTCTTCGCTGGACCGGCGGCCGTCGTCGTCCAGCATCTGCTCCGTCTCGGCCTCCAGCTGTGCGGCCAGGCGGGCCCGCTCGTCCGCCTCTTGGATCGTGTTGGCCAGCGCCAGGCCGGTCATGGCGTCGGGGGCGTAGGCCACCATCCCGCCGTACTCCGGCGCGATGCGAAGCCGGGTGAACCGGTTCGACAGCGCCGCGCCGCCCACCAGCACCGGCACCGAAACGCCGTCAGTGGTGAAGTCCCGAACGGTCTCGACCATCATCTGGGCCGACTTCACCAGCAGGCCCGAAAGCCCGATGATGTCCGGGTTGTGCTGACGGTAGGCCTCGATCAGGTCCTGCGGGGGCACCTTGATGCCGAGGTTGATGACCTCGTAGCCATTGTTGGACAGGATGATTTCGACCAAGTTCTTGCCGATGTCGTGCACATCGCCCTTGACGGTGGCCAGCACCACCCGGCCCTTGAGGGAGCTTTCGACACGCTCCATGTAGGGTTCGAGGTGGTTGACGGAGAACTTCATCGACTCCGCCGATTGCAGCACCTCTGCGACGATCAGCTGGTTGGCGTTGAACTGGCGTCCGACCTCGGCCATGCCGTCCATGAGCGGGCCGTTGATGATTTCCAGCGGCGTTCTGCCCTGCAGCGCCTCGTCCAGGTCCTCCGCCAGTCCTTCCTTGCTGCCCTCGATGATCGCCAGCGCCAGGCGCTCGTCCAGCGGCAGGCTGCGGCGCTCCTCGTTGGTGGATGCCGGGGCTTTGTCGCGGAAGTGGGCGGCAAAGGCGGCTACCGGGTCTTCGCCCCGGTACCAGATCAGGTCTTCGGCCAGCTTACGCTCCTCTTCCGGGATGGCGGCGTAGCGCATCATCAGCTCGGAGTTGACGATGGCCATGTCCAGTCCGGCCTGCACGCAGTGGTATAGGAAGACCGAGTTCAGCACCTCTCGGCCCGCAGCGGGCAGGCCGAAGGACACATTGGAGATGCCCAGCACCGTCTTGGACTTCGGGAGCGCCTCCTTGATCAGCCGCACGCCCTCGACGGTCTCGGCGCCTGAGCCGATGTAGTTGGCGTCGCCGGTACCGCAGGGGAAGACCAGCGGGTCGAAGATCAGGTCTTCCTCCGGCACGCCGTACTTCTCGGTCAGCAGCTTGGCCGACCGCAGGGCGACCTCCAACTTGCGTTCCCGGGTGATGGCCTGCGCCTGGTCCTTGTCGTCGTCGATGCAGCCCACAACCAGGGCCGCCCCATAGCGGCGGGCCAGGGGAACAACCGCCTGGAACCGTTCCTCGCCGTCCTCCAAGTTCACCGAGTTGATGATCGCCTTCCCCTGCAGACGTTTCAGCGAGAGCTCGATGACCGCGGGGTCGGTGGAGTCGATCATTATCGGGGTCTTGACCTTCTTGGTCACCAAATCAAGAAACTCGGTGATGTCTGCGGCCTCGTCCCGGTCCGGGTCCTGCAGACAGACGTCAAGGATGTGGGCCCCGTTTCGCGCCTGCCTGCGGCCGACCTCGGCGGCCTCCTCGAACTTGCCTTCGTTGATCAACCGGCGGAAGCGTCGGCTACCCAGCACATTGGTGCGTTCTCCGACCACGGCCGGCCGGAGCTGGTCGTCAACGAGCAGCGAGTCTATGCCCGACACGCGGGTCTCAACGGACTCGACCGGAACTCGCGGGACCTTTCCGGCCGCCGTCTCGCCCAGCAGGTGGATGTGGCCGTCGACGGTGCCGCAGCACCCGCCGATCAGGTTCACCCAGCCGGAGTCCACGAACCTGCCCAGCGTCTGGGCCATGGCCTCCGGGGTCTCGTTGTACTTGCCGTCCTCGTCCGGCATCCCTGCGTTTGGGACGCAGGACACCGGAAAACGCGAAATCCCCGCAAGAGTGCGGATGTGGTCGGTCATGAAGGCGGGACCGGTGGCGCAGTTGATCCCGATCCACAGCAGGTCGCGGTGGGCTAGGGAGACATAAAGCGCCTCTACGTCCTGCCCAGCCAGCAGCGTTCCCATCGGCTCCACGGTACCCTGCACCGCCACGGGAACCTCGCGGTCCAGTTCGGCAAAGGCGCGGTCGATGCCTTCCAGGCCGGCCTTGATGTTCAGCGTGTCCTGCCCCGTCTCGAGGAGCAGCACGTCCACTCCGCCCTCAATCAACCCGGCGGCTTGTTCCTGGTAGCTGTCGACCAGTTCGTCGAAGGTGACGCCCCCGGTTACCGAGATAGTCTTGGTGGTCGGCCCCATGGACCCGGCCACGAACCTGGGCTTTTCGGGGGTGGATGCCGCGTCGGCCACGCTTCGGGCCAACTCCGCAGCCACCCGGTTGAGGCGGCGGGCCTCGTGGGCAAGGTCGTACTCGGCGAGGACTACCGATGTGGAACCGAAGGTATCGGTCTCGATAATGTCTGCGCCGACGTCGAGGTGGCCCTTGTGGATTGTCTCAATCACGTCCGGGCGGGTCAGAACCAGATGTTCGTTGCAGCCTTCGTACTCGATGCCTCCGAAATCGTCGGGGCCGAGGTCGAAGGACTGGATTGCCGTGCCCATCGCGCCGTCGATCACCAGGATTCGCTCCTTGAGCGCGGTCTTCAAGGCGTTGATACGTTCCGTTGATTCCATAAGTCAGCTAACCATCTTGTTGGGGAGTTTCCAGTTTTAGCTTGGGCCTTTCACGCATTCGGTCTAGGGCTTCAAGTTTCCGGGCCAGACTCATCCGCTTCCTGCGGCGGTGCCATTTCTCTTTCTTTCGGAACAGTTGTTCCGCGAAGGCTTTGGAGTCTGTTGGCAAGGGTTTTCTGCTGGTCATCAAACTTGTCCAGGAGGCCCTCCAGGTAGCTCTCGTCCAGTTCTTCCATTAGATTTAGGTTACTCGCAGTCGATCTCTCTGCCGGTTGGAGATGAGGTACAACAGGACGAGGTGTTCAGCGGTAGCCACCTTGGTTCGCACATTGCTAATGCGAACTCTTCGAGCCTTTTCCACAGTGTCCCTGTACAAGGGCATTACCGTCGTGGGGAAAAGTTGCACTGGAACACCGCCCAAAATCTGGTGCATTCTCTCCTGAGACTCTGACTCGCCCGCGATGATGGCGAAAGCCTCAAGGTATTCCTCATCGGAGTCAGCCAGGACGACGATGTCTATATCCTCTGTGAACATCGGCTCCATATACGCGGTAGCTGCAACTGCGCCGATTATCGCGTAATCCCTAATGATTTTACGGCGCTTGAATTCGTTTATGGCCGCTATTGCGTCTATCAGCGCCACTGGTCTCTGCCCCGCTACGCCCCGAACCAGGAGTTGAGGGCCCCGCGGTTCTGCTCCAGCCAGCGTATGTTGAGTCTCATGCGCTCCAGCGCCTGCCGGATCGTGCGTTCGGCCGCCGGAGCAGGGTTGTCGGTGAAGAACTTCTCCACGTCGGCCATGCGCTCCTCGGTTGTAAAGCTGTTGACTATCGACACCAGCCTCATCAGGCCAAAGCCGCCGCCGCCATACCGCCGGTCGAACTCGGCCCAGTTGCTCTTCACGAACTCCCAAGCCGGTTCGCGCCCGATGGGGCTGGCCGCCACGCCTGCCACCACTGTAATGGTGTCCTGCGAGCGCACCCGCTGACCCAGCGAGCTTTCCAGCGTCTCGTTCAGCAGCCCCACGTCCTGGAACCGCGACATCGCCAGCAGCAGGCGGACTTTTTCTTCCTGCATACCGGTCCGCTCTTCCAGCTCCCAAAGCTGGTCGTAGGTCGTGCGGTCTCCCGCCTGGGCGGCCAGGCTGAACACGATACCACGCAGGTCCGGATGCACTGCCTCCGGGTTCTCAAGGTACTGCCGGAACAGGTCCGACGCCTGGGAAAGCGTTTCTTCGTCGCCGTAGCTGCCTGCCTGCCCCAGCACCGTGGAGCGTAGCAACGAGTCCAAGTGGCCGTCCTCGGGCCGGGGCGTCCACCCGACACGGCGGGCCACAGGGCCGAACAGCTCGCGGCCGAATCGCTGGTACGCCGGATGCACGTCCTCCCCGGCGATCAGTTGCTCGATGTCCCGCAGATTGGACGCCAGGTCGCTCCACACCGAAGCATCGGTCTCCCCGGCATACGAGCCCGCCAGTTCCAGGAACTGGGTGACCGGCAGGAGGCCGGCGCGGGAGAGCGCATAGGCGTCGTTCTGGATGCCCAGGCGGTCGGTGGCCGGCAGTTCGCGGGACCTGATAGCCGGGGCCAGGCGCTGCCAGTCGTCGCCGGTGTAGTTGACCCGGTAGAATCCAGTCTGGTCGGCGTTGACCTTGTACCAGTCTTCGGAAGGCCTAGCCGCGGGGACGGTGATCACGGCCTCTCTGCCTTCCATCACGGTGGATGCGACGGCATCTCCGGGGGCGCTCACGCTCACCGGCACCTGCCAGACCTCGGGGTTCGGTTCCTCTTCACCCAAAAGGTGATCGTAGACGAATCGTTCCTGGGAGACGGAGACCTGCACCCCGCCGGAACTGCGGTCCGACTCGATTCGCAGAACCGGGTAGCCCGTCTGCTTGACCCACGAGTCCATGATGCTTGTCACCGGCAGGCCCGACTCCTCCTCCAGTGCTGCCCACAGGTCCTGGGTCCGGGCATTGCCGTACTCGTTTGCCTTCAGGTAGCGGTAGAGGCCCTTCTGAAAGACATCGGGTGTGAGGAAATTCTCCAGCATTCGCAGCACGGAGCCGCCCTTGCTGTAGCTGATGGCGTCGAAGAGCTGGCTGACCTCGGCAGGGTTCTTGACCTCCTGCTCGATGGGGTGGGAGTTCTTCAGCCCATCCAGGCTCAGCGCCCGGTTGGTGTCCATGTTGACGAACTGCGTCCACATCTCCCAGTCGGGGAAGAGCCAGTCGACGGCCTTGGTTCCCATCCAGGAAGCGAAGCTCTCGTTGAGCCAAAGATCGTCCCACCACTCCATGGTGACCAGGTCGCCGAACCACATGTGGGCCATCTCGTGGGCTACCACCTCGGCAACTCGCTGCCGGGTCCCGGCGGACGAGTTCTCCGGGTCCACCAGCAGGGCGGTCTCGCGATAGGTCACGCAGCCCCAGTTCTCCATCGCGCCCGCGGCGAAGTCGGGAATGGCAATGTGGTCCAACTTGGGCAGCGGGTAGGGGATGCCAAAATAGTCGTTGAAGTACCCCAGCAGCTTCACCGAGGTGTCCAGGGCGAAAGCGGCCTGGTTCTCCTTCCCTCGCGTGGTCCACACGCCGACGGTCGTCCCGTTTGCGGCGGGAGCCTCCACCGACACGATGTCGCCGACGACGAAGGCCAGCAGGTAGGTGGACATGATCGGGGTCTCGCCGAATCGGACCGACCTCAGGCCCGGGGCCGGAACCGTCTCTTCCACGATGGGGGTGTTTGAGACGGCTTGCAGGCTGTCGTCAAACACGAGCGTGACATCAAAGACGGCCTTCTGCGCCGGCTCGTCCCAGCAGGGGAAGGCGCGGCGGGCGTCGGTGGCCTCGAACTGGGTGGTAGCCAGATGACGGGTCTGTCCCTCAGTATCCTGGTACTCCGACCGGTAGAATCCCACCAGGCGGTCGTTCAGGATGCCCTTGAACTTCATATCAATCTGTGCGGGGCCTTGGGCCAGGGTACGACCGAAGTCCAGCGTGGCCGTTTCAGTATCCTCGTCCAGGGAAATCGAACTTGCCGGCAGGGACGCTCCATTGCGCCGCAGGGAGACATCGCTGATCTCCAGCTCCGCCGCATTGAGCATGATTCGGGCCGTAGGAACGAGGATGTCTACGTCTATGGTCTGCTCCCCAGTGAAGGTGAAGGTCCCGATATCGGGCTGGAGCGTCATGCGGTACTTGCTGGGCTTGACATTCGCTGGCAGTACGATGGCGTCGGCGGAAGGCATGAATCGGTCCTCTTTGTTTAATCGGTCAAACCGGCCTACCGAGGTCTGCGACGACACTTCGCATCGCAGCGCGCTCATATCCGGCCAGTCCACTGGCATTCGTCCAGACGTTGCCAGTTTACCACGAATAACCAAAACCCCCGGAATTCCGCCCACCGGCAACCCTACCAAACCCCTCTGCGTTCTCCGCGCCCTCTGCGTTGAAAAAGCCTCAACCCGCATCAAACGTCCGGGAGCAAGGCTGAAATCGCAGGCATCAGTAACTTTTACTGCCGCAGGGAGACGCCCTCACCCTAACCCTCCCTCGGAGAAAGAGGGAACTATATGAATGGCCCTGGCATACCTCCTCGGAAATGTCTGGCGGCAAGGCTTGGGATGATATAATACGCGCCGGTTTCGCCAGTGACTCATTTTGGCCTGTTTGCGCCTTCAGACCGGACGCAAATCCGCCAACCAGGAGTGATCTGATGCCCCCGAAGACAATGTTCGATAAGATCTGGGATGCCCACGTGGTCCACGAGGAGCCGGGCGAACCGGCGATCATTTACATCGACTTGCACCTGGTCCATGAGGTTACTTCGCCGCAGGCCTTCGACGGGCTGCGAATGGCCGGCCGCCCGGTGCGCCGCACCGACCTCACCGTCGCCACCGCAGACCACAACACACCCACCTGGGACCTTTCCCTCCCGGTGACTGACAAGATTTCCCAGGCCCAGCTCGAGGCCCTTACCCGCAACTGCGAGGAATTCGGCGTAACCCTCTACGACCGCTTCAGCCCGCTCCAGGGCATAGTGCATATCATAGGCCCCGACCTCGGCTACACCCAGCCGGGCAAAACCGTCGTCTGCGGAGACAGCCACACCTCCACTCACGGCGCGCTGGGCGCCTTCGCCGTGGGCATCGGCACCTCCGAGGTTGAGCACGTCCTCGCCACGCAGACTCTCCGGCAGTTCAAGCCCCGAACGATGGAGGTTCGGGTTGACGGCACCCTACCTCCGGGCGTCACCGGCAAGGACATCATACTGGGCATTATCGGGCGCATCGGGGTCAACGGCGGCACAGGCCATGTTATCGAGTACACCGGCGAGGCCATTCGTTCCCTGTCCATGGACGGACGCATGACCGTCTGCAACATGAGCATCGAGGCCGGAGCCCGGGCTGGAATGATCGCTCCCGACGACACCACCTTCGAGTACGTCCGTGGGCGCCAGTTCGCGCCGCAGGGGTCCGAATTCGACGCCGCAGTGGAGCGCTGGAAGCAGTTGCCGACCGATCCGGGGGCAACTTACGACAAGACCGAGATCTTCAACGCCGCAGATATGGTCCCCTATGTGACCTGGGGCACCAACCCGGGAATGGTGGCCCCCATAACCGGGCAGGTCCCCGACCCGGCTTCATTTGAGGATGCTTCCGAGAGAGAAGCCGCGACAAGGGCGCTACAGTACATGGACCTGGCTCCGGGGACTCCGATTCAGGACATCAAGATCGACCGCATCTTTGTGGGCGCCTGCACCAACGCGCGACTTGAGGACCTGCGAGCCGCCGCCGAGGTGGTGCAGGGACGCAAGGTCCACCCGGATGTCTACGCGATGGTGGTGCCCGGTTCCGCCAAGATCAAGCGCGAGGCGGAGGAGGAGGGCCTGGACCGCATCTTCACCGAGGCGGGCCTCGACTGGCGCGTGGCTGGCTGCTCGATGTGCCTGGGCATGAACCCGGACATCCTCTCCCCCGGACAACGCTGCGCCGCCACCTCCAACCGTAACTTCGAGGGACGCCAGGGCAAGGGCGGAAGGACCCACCTGGTCAGCCCGGCAATGGCCGCCGCCGCCGCCATCTCAGGGCACTTCGTCGACGTGAGGGACCTCTAAAATCCCTTCTCAAACCAAAGTCCTCTCTCCCTTGAGGGAGAGGGCCAGGGTGAGGGTGAAACCGCACTGAGCAAAGACCCACAACCATCCCAAGCCGCCGCCAATAACCTGTAGCCAACAGGGAGGACGAAATGGACCCCTTCGTAAAGTTGACCGGCGTGGTAGCGCCCCTTGACCGCGTGAACATCGACACCGACCAGATCATCCCGGCGGTCTTCCTCAAGCGCATTGAGCGCTCCGGTTTCGAGGACTGCCTGTTCTTCTCGTGGCGCTTCAACGAGGACGGCACTCCCAATAGCGACTTTGTGCTGAATCAGCCGGCCTACCAGAACGCCAGCGTAATCGTTGCCGGCCACAACTTCGGCTGCGGCTCGTCCCGGGAGCACGCTCCCTGGGCATTGCGGGACTACGGAATCCGTTGCGTCATTGCGCCAAGCTTTGCCGACATCTTCTACAACAACTGTTTCAAGAACGGTGTCCTGCCCCTGCGCATGTCCGAGGAGAATGTCCAGGCCATCATGGAAAAGGCCACTTCCAGTCCGGGAGTTAACCTTACCGTTGATCTCGAAGGGCAGCGGGTATGGGACGAAGACGAAGAAATTTCCATTCCCTTCGAGGTTGACCCCGCCCGCCGCCACAATCTGCTGAACGGTCTCGACGACATAGGGCTCACACTGCAGATGGAGGACAGGATCACTGCCTACGAGGCCACTCGGGGACTCTGACCCGATTCCTCCCGATGATTTGGAGTTGCAGCCCGAGGCCCGGAAACCGACCGGGCCTCGGGCGCTTTGTATTCGGGGATTTAATTTTGCTGATTGCGGTTGTGAAGAAATTAGCCAATTTGCCGATAAGATTTAGGAAAAGGGGCACATCAGGCTTGTAATCGACATAAATATCGTGCTATTTTTGGTAAATCAGGTAATCATCTGTTTAAAATCCCAAGCCTGCAACCAGATTGGCCAATGACCACTGAGCAAAACATCCCCAGCGGCGACGGTCCCAGGTCTATGGATTCCGCTTCCAACGGCTCCACACAGACCAGGACTGCAACGGGCAGAAAGGCGCGCCAGCGTTCCGTGTACCTGTTTCCGGCCTACGGGTTCACCACCGCCCTCGACATCGCCCGCCGGGTTGAGGAGAGCGGCGGAGGTACTCTGTCCGAGGAAACCCTAGCCATAAATCTGGGCCTGTCCGTCAAGAGCAGCGGTTTCAGGCTGAAGAGCCTTGCGGCCCGCCAGTTCCAGCTAGTGGTCAAGCAGAGCGACACCTTGAGCACCACCCCTGTGGCTAAGGCCATTCTGAAACCCACCAGCGGCGAAGACGCGCAGCGGGGATACAGGCAGTCGTTTCTGGCCATCCCGCTTTTCCAGGCCGTGTCGGAACGCTACCGGGGGCAGCGCCTCCCCGACAGCCAGACCTTGCGCAATGTCCTCGAGCGTGAGTTCCATGTGGAGCACGCCAGGGTGCAGCAGGCGGAACGGATGCTGCTGGATTCGGCTCGGGACGCCCACCTCCTGAAGCACCAGAGCGACGGCACCTACCTGGCAGTTTCCGACGGGGGCAGCGGCCCATTCGATGATGCAGGCAGCCTGGTCTCCAATTCCCTGGAGCCTGCCCATTCTTCCGCAATCGCCGGCAATGCAGCCTCGCAGAGAGCTATACCGCCGGCTCCGGTGAACACCATCACGTTTACCCTGGAAGAGATCGGGCAGCTGGAAGCGGATGACTTCGAGATAGTGTGGCGGGCCATCGGAATACTGGTCCGCGCCCGCAGCGTCAACACGGTCCTCGACTCCGGCGAGGACTGGGACGCACCCTAGGGTGCGTTGACGTTTTCCGTCATTCCCGCGAAAACGGGAATCTATGCCCCTTTGCACCCCGGAAAGACCTTATCCGCCGAACCCTCTGGATTCCCGCTTTCGCGGGAATGACGGTGTGAACGGGAATGACGGTATGAGGCGGCAGCGTTCAGGAAATATCAACGCAGCCTATTCCCCTTCGGGTGGCGGGAACGCTCTGGCCACCTGTTCTCGGAAATCGGTTTCGTACCTCAACATGCGGCCCTGCCTGACCTGCTCATCCAGCGGCGGACGCTGCACGGGCCGGGGGTCGTAGGGCCTGTACCCGATTACGCCGTCTCTCTCCAGAGTCGCCAGTTCCTCTTCCGTAAGGCCGAGCATTTCCCGGAGCACCCAATCGTTGTGCTCTCCCATCAGTGGGGCCGCCCTTGGCGGGACTGCAGGCGTTTCCGACAACTTCCAGGGCCTGCCGGCATAGGGAAGCGGAGGCATTTCTGTGCTGGAATGATGCTTGACCACCTCGTAGAATCCCCGCTCCCGGAGGTGCGGGTTGAACAACAGGTCCTTGCTGTCCAGCACCGCCCCTGCCGGCACTCCGGCTGACTGCAACGCCTCCATCAAACGGTGAGAGTCCCATCCGGCCGTGGCCTCACCGAGTGCACGGTCCAGTTCATCACTGTGCCTGCGTCGGCCCAGGCCGGTCGAGAACCGGTCATCCCGCGCCCAGTCTTCCCTGCCCATCGCGCGGCACAGCCCCTTCCACTCGCTGTCCTCAGAGACCGCAATCACGATCCAGCGGTCCTCGCCGGCGCAGGGGTAGCATCCATGTGGGGCCATCACGGGGTCGGCATTCCCGATGCGGACAGGCTCACGCCCGTTGGCGGCAAAGTCCAGCATCGCTTCCGGGATGGTGGAGGCGGCAGCCTGGGTCTGCGAGACGTCGATGAACTGGCCCTGCCCCGTGCGCAGCCGGTGCATCAGGGCGGTCATCACCGCAAAGACGGTGTGCTCGCCTGCCGTATAGTCAACGTAGGGAATCTCGGCCATCACGGGAGGCCCGTCCTGGTAGCCCGTGGTGTAGGCCAGACCCGAGGCCCCTTCGGTGGCCGGGCCGGTGGCCCCGAAGTTGGCCCAAGGCCCGTCGAATCCGTAGCCGGTCGAAGATACCATGATGATGTCGGGCTTTATCCGCCGCAGGTCCTGGTACTCAAGGCCGAAATTACGGATCACGCGGGGAGTGAAGTTTTCGGCGAAAACATCGCCGATGGAGATCAGCCGCCTGAGGACCTCCAGTCCTTCCGGTCGGCCCAGATCCAGGGTAATGCCCAGCTTGTTCCGGTTCTGCTCGTAGAAGTTTGCGCCGCGATTCCAGAACTCCCCGTGAATCTCGTTCCGGTACACGGAGTCGCTGCGGTAGCTCTCCAGCCGCCGTGTCGACTCCATCCGGATGACCTGTGCTCCCATGTCCGCCAGCAGTTTCATGGCGAACGGTATGGCGATGAGCTGCCCCATCTCCACAATCCGGACTCCCTGGAGTGGCCCGCCCGTTACCGCTGCCGGGCCGGTCGTCGATTCCACGGCCATTCCTAGATCGCTCCCTGATGCCGGAGTTCGGCCTGCTCAGCCTTCGAGAATCCCAGCCGCCCGCCCAGCACTTCCTCATTGTGCTGCCCCGTTGTGGGAGAGGGCAGACCTCCCTTCCAGGGAGTGGCCTCGAGGATGAACGGGGCTCCGGGAAATGTGAGCGCGCCCATCGCCGGATGCGAGTGTTCCTCAAAGAACCCGCGGTGGTCAAACTGCGGGTCGTTCATGGCTTCTTCGGGGGACTGGATCACGCCGAAGATGAATCTCCTTTCGTGGGAGCCGTAGAACCTTTCGTACTTGTTCTGGCGGATGAAATACTCGTCGAGAATGCGCCCCAGTTCCTCGGCGTTCACCAGCCGGGCCGACGGTGTCCGAAAGCGGTCGTCGTCCAGCTCCGGCAGGCCGAGGAATTCCACGAAAGAGTCCCAGTTCAGGCCTCCGCCGAGCCCCGGGTTGGGCAGGAGATACCCGTCGGCAGTCGCCCGCAACCGCTGCAGGTCTCCGCTGTGGTTGGGCTGGCGCCGCCGTATTGCGCCGGTGTAGGTGTAGTTGTTGACCACGTCCCGGAGCCCCGAGGCAACCGCTTCCTGTATCGACACATCGACGTGCTGACCGACCCCACCGGAACGGCCGCCGGTCATGCGCTGGTGGTACAGGGCCATCAAGGTAGCCGACGCCGCGTCCGTGCCAGCCTTGAACTGCGCTTGGTTGAAGGCGTGCTTCAGCGGCTCACGGTCATAGGCCCCGAAGATGTACATCAGCCCGCCCAGGGCATACTCGACGATGTCCGCCGCCTTGTAGTCCCGGTACGGGCCGGTCTGGCCGAAGTTGGAGATCGACACCATCACGAGGTGCGGCGCAATCTCCCTTAGCGCGTCGTAGTGCAGCCCCAGCGATGGCATGACCCTTGGAGCGAAGTTCTCCACCAGGACGTCGGTATCCGAGAGCAGCGAGGTCAGGATGTCCCGGCCCGCCTCTGACTTGAGGTTCAGGGTCACGCCGCGCTTTCCGGCGTTCAGGTAGGCGAAGGGAAGGCTGGCGTCGGGCCCGGGTTCATCGTGGTGGAAGGGGCCCATCCGTCTGCCGCGCTCACCGCCCGGCGGCTCCACCTTGAGCACATCGGCGCCGAATCCGGCGAGCAGCCGCGTGCAATACGGCCCGGCAATGCAATGGGTCAGGTCGAGTATGCTGACGCCTTCAAGAGCGGCTGGTGCGGTCATCTGCCCCGGTCCTATGCATCCCGGTAGAGGGATGCGTCCAGTCCCAGTTCGGCCCGCCCGACGATTTCCAGGCACCGGTCCAGGTTAGGCGGCATCAGGGTGGACGTGCGCACGTCGCGATAGAGGCGCTCCAGCGGCATGCGCTTGTGAGCGCTGCGGCCTCCGGCGATCTGGATGGCCTTGTCTGTCACATCCAGGGATGCAACGGTGGCAAGGTACTTCGCCCTTGCCGCCAGCACCGCCCGCTCACCGGGGTCAGCCCCGGGCCACACGGAAGCGCCGTGGTGCAACACCCGCCTGGCCCCTTCCAGGGCGACGGTCATTTCGGCGATCGTACGCTGGACCACCAGGCCCTCCGCTATGGGAGACGGGTCGGGCGCGAATGTCTCGGTCCTGGCAAAGTCCTTGATGTACTCAAGGGCAGCCCGGGCAGCGCCCAGGTACACTGCGGCAAACCCCAGCCCGAACCCCTGCGTCACGCCCGACCTGGGAGCGTCGCCGGGGAGTCCCAGCGGAGCGTCCAGCCCGACGAAGCAGTTGTTCAGGCGCATGGCGGGGCTGACCGTAGCCCTCATCCCGAGGGTGTCCCAGTCTCCGATCTGCTCTATTCCTTCGGCGTCGTGGGGAAGCAGGGCAAGCCATTGCGACTCCAAAGGGTCGTCGAGTCCCGCGCTGCAGTGGATCATGTACCTGTGAGCGCCCCCGGACATCGTACAGAAGTGCTTGACTCCGTTGATGACATAACCGCCGTCCTGCGGCGCGATCGTAGTCAGGCGCATCGCGGTCCCGCCTCGCGTCTCGGGCTCGCTGCCCCAGCTGCCGAACAGCTTGCCTTCCTCCACTACCTCGCGGAAGTAGAACTCCTTCTGATGCTCGGTGCAGAGGGCGTCGATGAACCTGGTTACCGTTGAGTGCATGTGGACGGTCATCCCCGTGTTGGTGCACCCGGCGGCAAGCTGCTCCACGATTTTGACGTAGGTGAGCATATCCAGCCCGAGTCCCCCGAACCGCCGGGGAATGCCCATTGCCAGCATTCCCCGCTCCCACACGTCGCGCCAGCTCTCCACGGGGTGCGTGGCGGTAGCGTCGTAGTGTGCGGCGCGAGGGGCCAGGCATTCGGCGGCCAGCTTCCCGGCAGCGGCCACCAGGCCGTCGGTGTCCACTGGTATCGTACCGTCAAGAGATCTGCTATCAACAGCCAAAGTACGCTTTCTCCTGGTTTGCGATAACGCGACGGCCTGCGGTCTGACGGGGTCAGCCATACCCTGCGGCCTACTCCCCGGGGTAGGTCAGGCGCAGGAGGGTGTGCTGCCGGTTGGTGGTGTACGGGCGCACCTGCTCCGGCCAGCGGCCCAGCTCCACCGCCTCGCCCCAGGCCTCGGAGGTCAGCACTTCCGGCGATTCGATTTCGTAGACGGCGTGGAAGCGCGGCCGCCCGTCGGGGGACATGGTCCGCACTTCACCGCCGATCATCACTTTGAAGGCTTCCGCTTCGTAGCGTGTGATTTCGCCCACGCCCTTCACTTTCCCGAGTTCCGGGCAATGCTCGGTGTTGTACACCTCATTGAATAGCGCTTCCTTGGCCGGGTCTACATCCATGCTGGCAACGAACAGGTACTTGGATCTCGCCATTCTCTCATCTCCTTGATTTCGGGGAGAAGGGATGTTTCGCATAGAAGGGGCGCACGATTGTGCGCCCCTTGAGGTTGCCGCATAGCACCATGCTAGAAAGGCCGGCGGTGCGAGGCCTCCGTCTCGATGCTGGTGACGAACTCCAGGAGCACGGCGCGGCCCTCCTGCTCGGTGACCTGCCGGGCGCGGGTGAAGGCGGCCGAAATCTCGTTCGGGTCCTCGATCCGCTCGGCATAGCCGCCCATTGCCCGCCCCATGTCGGCGTAGTTGCCGCCCAGGTCCCGGGTGTTGTACAGCCGGTGCGAGTCCGCCATCGCGCTTACTTCGGCGGCCATGTGGGAGTTGTTCAGCACCACGGTGATGATGGGAATGTTCGACCGGACAGCGGTCTCGAAGTCCAGCCCCACCATGCCGAAGGCTGCGTCGCCCATGAAGTTGACGCACACCTTGTCCGGCTCGGCCAGCTTGGCGCCGATGACCAGGCCCAACCCCGTGCCCAGGCCGTGGGACTTGCCCCAGCCGAGGTAGGTGCGGGGTCCGCTGGAGCGGTAGAAGGGCACGATCTGGTCCCGGGGGCTGCCGGAGTCGTGGGTAACGATGGCCTCCGCCGGCGGGATCGTGTGCATGAAGTCCCAGATCACCCGGTAGGGGCTGATCGGCCGGGAATCGTCGGTCAGCTTGTGCTTCCAGGCCCCGATGAAGGCGTCCCTTTCCTTCGCCACTTCCTCGGCGGTATTGCTGCCCTTGCGGCTGTCGCCAACGATTTCCCGGCAGGCGTCGATCATCTGCCGCAACACTAGCTTGGCGTCGCCGACGATGGGGTAGTCGACGTTGTAGTCCTTGTTGATGTCGCGGGGGTCGTTGGTGGAGTGGATCATGGTCTTTCCCGCGGGGATGGTCATGACCATGTTGTGGCGGGTAAAGCTGGTGCCAATGCCGAAGACCAGGTCGGCCCGTCGCATGAAGTTCACCAGCGTCGACGAGGAGGTCAACGCGGCGGAACCGAGTGCGAGGGGGTGGGTCTCGTCGAACGCGCTCTTGCCCAGGAGCGTGGTGGTCACCGGCGCCTGCAGCAGCTCCGCCAGTTCCTGCAACTCCTCGGAAGCCTTGGCGTACATCACGCCCTGACCAGCCAGAATGACCGGACTGCCGGCCGAGCACAGGGCGCGGGCGGCTGCCTCCACGTCCCCGGGATCTCCCTGCGACGCGGCCCTGCGGCTTGGGACATAGTAGAAGGCCTCCTCGGACACCTCTTCCCCCGCAACGTCGGCAGGAATCTCAACCGCCACCGGGCCCGGCCGTCCCTGCCGCAGCGCCGCGAAGGCCCGCCGCATCACCTCGGAGGTCCGGTCGGAGGTGTTGACCTGCTCAATGCTCTTCGTGATGGAGGCGTAGCTCTGCAGGGAGCTGTAGAGCGGGAAAACGCCCTGCCGGTCCCGCGGGTGCCCCAGCGGAAGCAGCAGCATCGGGGTCGAGTCCGAGAAGGCGGTGGCCGCGCCGGAGTAGGCGTTCTCGGCCCCCGGCCCGTACTGCATGGCAAACACGCCCATCTTGTCGCCGTTGGTTACCCGGCTGTAACCGTCGGCAATGCCCAGGCCCACGCGCTCCTGGCGACAGATAATGGGCCGGATGCCCGCTTCGGCACAGGATTCGATGACCGACGTGGTCGGGAAGCAAGGCAGGTACTCCACCCCTTCCCGCTTCAGGATTTCGGCAATAGCCTCAGTAGTCTTCACCAACCACCTCCTGTGGTGCATGTCTCACAAACTGCGTGAGAGTATAACATTTGGATTCTTCGACGGGGTTGGGCCGCCTTTGGCCGGGTAGCGCCCCGGCGTATAATGGCGTCATCCCGCTTTTGTTGCAGCGAGGCTTGGCATGACCACCAGACCAGTGAGCTCGCAGACTGCGGCCCGGCGGCTTCCGCCGCTGCCGAGCCCGCCGAAGTATGATATGGAACAGACCAGACATTTCGTTCTTCCCGGCATTATGGGCACCATAGCCAACCATTTGGACGCCATGATTCCCGGGTCCACCACATTGGTTAGCGGTAACGGCTACCTGTGCCGGCGACGCTCAGACCTGCCCAGTTGTCCATACCCCGATCTGCTCGTCTCCTCTAACGTTGACTGGGAGAGCGTCATATTCACCAACGGCTATGTCATTGAGGAGGCGGGCAAACCGCCGGACTTGGTGCTGGAGGTAGCGTCCCATCGCACCGGCCGCCGCGATTACGTCGAAAAGCGGGAAATATACGCCAGCCTGGGCGTCCCCGAATACTGGAGGTTCGACCACACTGGTGGCGACTACCATGACGCGCCCCTCGGCTGCGACCGGCTGGCGGACGACGGCAGCTATCAGCCTATGGCGCTCACCACCGAACCCGACGGGGTGGTCTGGGGATACAGTGAGGCGCTGGGCCTGTCGGTCTGCTGGGTGGAGGGCCGCCTGAGCTTCTGGGACCGGGCGAAACAACGTTACCTGCGCACCCAGCAGGAACTGGCCGACGAACTCGCCGAAAGCCAAGCCCGCGTCCGCGAGTTGGAAGAGGAACTGCGCCGGCGGGAAAACCCTTAGCCTGGCTACGGGAGGAGGTTCTTGGGATTAGGATTGTGTTAGTTCTTTAACGGCATCCCAAGAGAGTATGTTTCTTTCCGGAAGCCACCGACGCTCGATCATGAACTTGACTTGGACAGTATTCCTTAAACCCTGTTCACCATCGGTTTCCTTTGAATTACCAACAATGAACGGAACGACCATCTTGCTCTGGCCGGAAACGTCGACGAGGATTTTGGCCATAACAAATTGGCGGATCAGTTGATGCACCAATACATACGAGCCGTTGGTATTCAGAGGACTTTCATGCTTGGCCTCTCCGATAAACAGGTGGGTCTGACTCTCGATGGCGATGTCAATCTCGGTGTTCCTCAAATTGTCGAATAGGTCAGCCTCCTGTTCTTCCGAACCGTTGTAGTTGCCTTCTCTCAACTCGTTGAAGGTATAAGGAGGACGGTCTGCACGAAATGCCTCAACGCTGGTCTTGAGACATGGAAACAACTGGTTGAACTTACGCCGGAGTTCTCCAGCGTTCAAACTCCTATCAGTACTTTCGATGTAATCCCGCAATCCATACCAGAACAGCTCGACCTGTACTGTGTCCGATTGGAGACATTCAATCCCGGAGAGTGTCCGAATAAGGTTGAGCTTTGCGTCCTTGGAAAGCCCATGGAAATGCTCAACGGTCTTCCAGTTCTCTGTCCGGTTTTCAATCCCCAGTATTCCCATAGCTGCCTCTCTCAGTGTTGAATCTTGCGGTCGGAGCTACTGCCGGAATTCTGGTGACAGTAGCCATAGAACGAACAGCGGTATGGAATGTTGCAGTGGGGGCCGGCTTTGATGTCCGGCGCATGGCGCTGTTGTAGTGCCGCCCACATCCGGGCCAGTTCCCCAGACGCTCTATCTGCTATAAATGACCTGGCGGCATCCGTGACGTCTTGTAGCGAAAACCGTTGCTTTAGGTCAGGGCTTCCGTCCTGATTCGAGTAGTCCCGGTTAAGGTGCATCAGGTACGCTCTATTGACGAGGACCTCGGACCCCTCCACGACGTACACTTGGATCGCCACGTCCGAAATGTGTTCGGGTTTGACTCTTGTTGTGGACTTGACTTCCACCAAGTCAAAGGCTCTGTGGCCGTTTCGCTTGAGAATATCAACCCTCGTCCTGATACCCTGAAAGGTAAATCCGGCTTCGTATATGGCCGGAATGTCAGTTCGGGTCAAAAGTGATTCAGTTTTCCTCACGGCCTGGTTGTGCTCAAAGTGAGCTTCCTCAACGAGCACGCCGTCAGGAACCCGCTGCCTGGCCATTTCGCCGACGGCATGGCCAGTGTCGAATATAGCCTGCCGCTCGGACGATACAGGATCGGCGAGGTCGCGGCGGTAGGTCTCCAAGTAAAGCCGCTTGAGGCACTGCAGACCGTACTGGAATCTGGACTTGGAGAGGCCGGGCGTCATGGGCCGTGTCCGGTCAGCCCCCGCCATGCTCCCGTGCGATGCGGTCGGCGGCGGGCTTGAGGACGGCGTACAGGAAGTCGTTGGCGGGGGTAGGCGTTCCGGTCCGCCTGGCCAGGCGGATCACGGCGCCGTTCAGTCCGTCCAGCTCCACCGGGCGGCCCTCGGTGAAGTCCTTCGCCATGGAGGCCCGGCCCTGTGCCGGGAAGCGGTCGAGGGAATTCATCGCCCATTCCAGCGAGTCATCCATGATAGGCGCGCCGCCGGCCCGTCCTACCTCCAGCGCCTCTTCGACGGCCTGCTGTATCAGGCTCCGGGTGATGGGGATGGTGCGCATCTCCTCGTAGACGCAGTTGGCGGCGGCGCAGACGGCGGCTGACCCGGCGATGTAGGCGAACTTCTTCCACAGCATCCCGGTCATGTTCTCGTGCAGTTCAACCCGCCATCCGGCGTCCAGGAAATGGCGGTACAGCCTCTCGCCTCGTTCCGTGATGCCCACGGTCATTTCGCCGAATCCGGCGGAACCCGGCCCTCCCTGGGTCACCACTCCCGGCTCGGAGATGCGGCCTTCCATGAACGCTGAACCGATCATCACCGGCCCGGAGCCGATGACTTCTGCGATCTGCTCGCCGTTGTCGATGCCGTTCTGCAGAGTGAGGACCACCGTGTCCGGCCCCACCATCGGTGGCAGCGAGGCTATGGCCGGGGCGTTGTGGTGCATCTTGACCGTGAACAGAACGAGATCCTGCACTCCGGCTTCGGAGGTATCGCCGACCCCCCGTCCGGGCGCATGGAAGTCGCCGTCGTTCTGGCTCTCCACCCGCAGGCCGCCGTTGGCGCGGATGGCGTCCAGGTGCGCCCCCCGCGCCACGAAGGTCAGATCGTGTCCCGCCCGGGCCAGCAGCCCGCCGAAATAGCCACCCACGCCCCCGGCGCCAACGACTGCTACTCTCATTGCCCTGCCTCCTGGGTTTCAACGCAGAGGACGCGGAGGACGCACAGAGAGCGCAGAGGGTATGCAGGGCAACTTTGCGGCCTCTGCGTTATCTCTGCGGCCTCTGCGTTGAAAATTATTCTCCGACCGGGTAGCCGTGCTCTTCGCGCAGGTCGCGTTTCAACACTTTTCCCATTACGTTGCGCGGCAGCTCGTCGACGAACACCACGGAGCGGGGCCGCTTGAAGCCAGCCAGCCGCTCACGGCAGTATTCGATGATGTCGTCTTCGGTGGCAGGCTCCCCCTCGCCGCTTCCGGCGGGAGCGCCGCTGAGGGCCCGGACCACCACGGCCCGTATCTCCTCGCCCCACTCCACATCGGGGACGCCGATGACCGCCGCGTCGTCGACCTGGGGATGGGAAAGCAGCACCTGCTCCACTTCCTCGGGCGAGACCATCTCCCCGCCCCGCTTGATGAAGTCCTTGGAGCGGCCAGCCAGGTAGATGTAGCCGTCCTCGTCCGTGTAGCCCAGGTCGCCGGTGTACACCCAGCCGGAGCGCAGCGTCTCTCGCGTGGCGGCGTCTTCCTGCCAGTAGCCGCTCATCATGCGCGGGCCGCGGGCCACGATTTCGCCGGTCTCCCCAACCGGCGTCGGCTGTCCGTCTTCGTCGACGATAGCGACCTCCACATCCTCCAGGGGCTTGCCGATGGAGGTCAGTCGGCGCAGCTTCGTTTCGATTTCCTTGCGGGAACCCTCGAGGACATGGTCTTCCGGCGGCAGCATAGTGATTGTGGAGGCCGTCTCGGTCTGCCCGAAGGCGTTGATGAAGCTGACGCCCGGAAACTTCTCGATTGCCTGCTTGATAACCTCAAGGGGCATCGGCGCTGCGCCGTAGGTGATTACACCCAGCGAAGAGAGGTCGAACTCGCCAAAGCTCGGGTGGTCCAAGAGTTGCTTCAGCATCGTCGGGACCAGCATGGCGCGGTTGGCCCGGTGCTGCTGTACCAGCGTCATCCATTCCACCGGCTCGAACTGCCGCATGATGACCTGGGTGCGGCCTGCGTAGACCGCGGTCAGCGCAGTCTGCAGCCCGGCAATGTGGTAGTAAGGGACCGTTACCAGGTTGGTCTCCTCCAGGTCCGGGTCGGCAGGCGTAACCGTCGAAAGGATGTAGGAGGCGAAGCTGTCGTGGGTCAGCATCACGCCCTTGGGCGCGCTGGTGGTGCCCGAGGTGAACATGATCACGGTGGTCTCATCATCTTCAGCCTCGGGGAAATGGAGTTGCTCCGGGGAAGCGCTCCTCAGCAGGTGCTCGAAGCTTTCCAGCCCGGTGCTGGTCCCGGCGTCAAGAATGATGACCCGGTCCTGGGGCATCCCGAACAGGTCCTGCTCTCCCAGCAACTCCAAGTAACGCTCGCCTATGAAGAGACACGATGGTTCTGCGATTCGCAGCATCTGGTGCAGTTCATCCGACTTGGCCCGGAAGTTGATCGGAACGTAAACGGCGTCCAGTTGGGCCGCGGCGAAGTACAGCTCGATGCTGCGGTGGCTGTTCACCTGCATCGTGGCAACGCGGTCCCCGGGAGCGACTCCCAGCTCCGCCAGTGCGTTGGCCAGCCTGTTGACCCGCTGGGAAATCTGAGCGTAGGTGAACTCCCGACCGTCGAATATCATGGCGGTGCGGTCAGGAACGATGGCTTCGGCTATGGTCAGCAGTTCGGTAGTATTCATCGATCCGGTTTGGCGGCGCTCCTCCTCTGATGGTGAAAGGGAACCAAAGCTCAACCGAAAGCGGGAATTTTATCCTGTTAGGATGACGACAGTATTACGAGACGGTGCTCCAGTTCCAGCGCGTCCGCCAGCGACAGGTCAGCGCCTTCCCGGAGGGCGCGCTTCAATAGCGACGCTGCGCAGGCATCCGCCTCAGCCAGCGACGATGCCAGCTGCCACGCCTCGTGCCGCAAGCTCTCCGGTGGACACACACGGGTCACAAGCCCCATGCCAAGCGCTTCTCCGGCGGTGAAGCGTCGCCCCGTGAGAAGCAGGTCAAGCGCTTGCGAAGGGCCGGCATTTCGCGGCAGGGTCTGGGTCCCGCCTGCGGCGGGGATCATTCCCAGCCTGACTTCCGGCATGGCGAACAAGGTATCCTCGGCTGAGATGCGCAGGTCGCACAGCAAGGCGATTTCCAGGCCCGACCCGATGCAATAGCCATGCAGGGCGCAGACGACGGGCTTCTCCAGGTCGATCAGCTGCCCCCACACATCCCGCTCCCATCGCACCCTGCGGGCAATGACCTGCGACGGCGCCGTGCCGAACTCGGTCAGGTCCGCCCCGGCGCAGAAGCCCCGGCCCTCCCCAGTGATCAGCAGGCTACGGACCTCCGGGTCGTCGGCGACCGCTGCGAGAGCCTGCGAAAAGTCATCCCGCATCTGGACGCTGTAGGCATTCAGCACGGAGGGCCGGTCCAGCGATATGTGGGCCACCGCGCCCTTTTTCTCATATATGAGCGTTTCAAATGGCCGCATCGTGTTAACGCAGGCTTACTCCGGCCGGCATCACCGCCCGGGCATAGAGCTCCTTCAGGTCCACTTCGGTGTAGCGCAGGCCGATGTTCTCAAGATTGTGGGCGTCGCTGACCTCGGTCACCAGCAACCCGTGCGTCTCCGCTTTTTCCTTTACCTGCTGCTTGCGGATGTGCCAGTTGTGAATGTAGTTGTCTATCTCTATGGCGTGGATGTCCTGCTCGATGATGATCTCGGGCGAGTAATAGCCAGGGTGGCAATACGTCCGGAAAACGCCGCCCTCCATGCCGTCCATCGGAGGCAGGAAGAGTTCGGCCACCTGGTACTCAGCGAAGGGGTTCTCCTCGGGCCGGACCTCGATCTCCCAGCCGGGAATAATCAGGACTTCACCGGGGAAATATTCCTCCACCAGTTCCCGGAACTCGAACGACCAGTCCTTGTTGTGGTGGTCCGTAATTCCGATTCCGTCGATCCCGGCTTCCTTGATCTTCCTGACCACCTTCTCGGCGATCTCGACCGAGGGCGGCTGAAAGTTGAACGCTTCCCATATGTGGGTGTGGAGGTCCAGCTTGAGCTTCAATTCTTTCTCCTGTGGAGAGCGGTGCGTTGCACTTGATTCGCCCTCTTGCGCGTGCCGCCGGTAGGGTTAGGCGGATTCTATTCTCCAGTGAAATGGGGGTTCCGGCGCTCCAGGAACGAGGAAATTCCCTCGGCACGGTCGCCGGTCCTCTGTAATAGAACATTGAGGTCCGTTTCCAGTACCAGGCCCTGCGGCAGCGTCATGTCGGCACCCGACGTCACTGCTTCCTTCGCGTAGCGGGCCCCGATGGGGCTTCCCTCCGCGATCTGCTCTGCCAGCTCCAGGGTCATCCTCATAAGGTCTTCCGTCGTTTCCGCAACGCGGTTGACGAGGCCAATGGCCAGCGCCTCACTGGCGTCCACACGCCGGCCCGTCAGAAGCATGTCCCTGGCCCATGCCGACCCCACCAGCCTCGGCAGACGCTGGGTACCCCCATCGAAGGGAAAGCTCCCTGCAGAGGGCGGCGAAAATCCGAACGACGCCCCCGAAACCGCCAGCCGCAGGTCCCCGGCCAGTGCCAGCTCCAGCCCATGATCGGTGGCGTTGCCGTTCATTGCAACGAGAACGGGCACCGGCAGAGACGTAAGCGCCGACGCGGCCTGATAATCCCGTATGGAGAGAGGGGCCTCAGGGTTCGCCCGTCCGACGGAAAAAACCGGACCGTTTCCGGTCAATATTACCACCCGATTCCGGTAGTCTGCGGCCAAGTCCGCGCAGGCTTCCCGCAACTCCGTCGCCATTGCAGAGCTTACAAGGTTGCCTTCACCGGGGCGGTCCAGAACTATGGTTGCGATAGGCCCCTTGGCGCTCAGTTTCAAGATGGATCCGGGAATGCCGCACCCCTCGAAGTGGCGAACTGTCCAGGGTGAATCCGCAGACGACAGCCTTGGAATTTGCCACTGGAAGCGATTCTTGACAAGAAAATTTGGCTTGATTACCATACATTAGCACTCTTGCGCCGAGAGTGCTAATTGCAAGTCTAAATTGCCGGGCCAAGACCAAAATTCCCGGCGAAACAAAGGAGGCCGCGGTGGCAAATTTCCAACCTTTGGGAGAACGAGTGGTTGTTAAACCCATCGAGGGTGAACAGACCACCAAGGGCGGTATTTTCCTGCCCGACACTGCCAAGGAAAAGCCCCAGGAAGGCGAGGTGGTCGCGGTTGGACCGGGCCGCATGAGCGATGAGGGCACCCGTATCGCCATGGACGTCGCCAAGGGCGACCGGGTTATCTATTCCAAGTTTGCCGGCACCGAATACAAGGACGGCGACGACGAGTATCTCATCCTGCGGGAGAGCGACATTCTGGCCAAGCTATCCTAGTTCCGGCGCAGGGCTGGCGGCTTCCGGCTCGACTTCCGCTTTGAGTCGGCGACCGCAGTCCGGCCGGTAAATTCACGCCTGTCTGATAATAAGGAGGAATGGATGCCAGCCAAGAAGCTTACCTACTCGGAAGAGGCTCGCAAGTCTCTCCGGACCGGTATCGACATCCTCGCCGATTCGGTCAAGATTACCCTCGGCCCCAAGGGCCGCAACGTTGTCCTCGACAAGTCCTTCGGCCCGCCCCAGGTCTGTAGCGACGGCGTAACCATCGCCAAGGAAATCGAACTCCCGGACTCCTTCGAGAACATGGGCGCTCAGTTGCTCAAGGAAGCCGCCACCAAGACCAATGACGCTGCGGGCGACGGCACCACCACTTCGGTGGTCCTGGCCCAGGCCATCATCAACGACGGCTTCAAGAACGTAACCGCCGGCGCCAACCCCATGGCCATCAAGCGCGGCATCGAGCGCGCGGTCGAGTCCGTGGTGGGCGAACTCCAAGGAATGGCCCAGTCGGTGGAGACCCGCGAGCGCATCGGCCAGGTCGCCAGCCTGTCGGCCCACGAGGAAGCCATCGGCGAGACCATCGCGGAAGCCATGGAGAAGGTCGGGAAGGACGGCGTCATCACCGTCGAAGAGTCCAAGGGACTGTCCGACGAGATCGAGTACGTGGAAGGGATGCAGGTCGATCGCGGCTACATCTCTCCCTACTTCATCACCAACCCCGACCGGATGGAGTCGGTGCTCGAAGATCCCACCATCATCATCACCGACAAGAAGATCTCCGCCGTTGCGGAGCTGCTGCCTGCGCTGGAAAAGCTGCTGCAGATCGGCCGCAAGAACGTCGTAATCGTTGCAGAGGACGTAGACGGTGAAGCTCTTGCCACCATCGTGGTCAACAAGCTCCGCGGCACCCTGAACGCCCTGGCAGTGAAGGCCCCCGGCTTCGGCGACCGCCGCAAGGCCATGCTGGAAGACATCGCCATCCTCACCGGCGGCACCGTCATCAGCGAGGAGACCGGCCGCAAGCTGGACTCCGCCACCATCGAGGACTTCGGCCAGGCCCGCCGGGTCACCGCCACCAAGGACGAGACCACCGTTGTTGAGGGCCACGGCTCGGAGGATGCAATCCAGGCCCGCATCACCCAGATCAAGGCCCAGATCGAAGACACCACCTCCGAGTTCGACCGTGAGAAGCTGCAGGAGCGGATGGCAAAGCTGTCCGGCGGCGTCGCGGTGATCAAGGTCGGCGCGGCCACCGAGATCGAGCTCAAGGAGCGCAAGGCCCGTGTCGAAGACGCCCTGTCCGCCACCCGCTCCGCCGTGGAAGAGGGCATCGTCCCCGGAGGCGGCGTGGCCCTGGTTCGCGCCCAGCGCGCCCTGGACAACGTCGGCGAAATGCCCCTGGACGAGCGTGTTGGCGTCGACATCATTCGCCGCTCGCTCGAGCAGCCCCTGAAGCTCATCGTCGAGAACGCCGGCTTCGAGGGCGCCGTGGTGCTCAACCAGGTCAAGCAACAGGCCGACGACTACGGCTACGACGCCGAGGTCGGCGAATACGGCCCCATGCTGGAGAGGGGAATTGTGGACCCGGCCAAGGTCACCCGCTCCGCCCTCCAGAATGCCGCCAGCGTAGCGGCCATGGTGCTGACCACCGAGTCCATGATCTCCGAGATCCCCCAGCCGGCCTCGGCCATGCCCGCAGGTATGCCCCCCGGCGGCGGAATGGACTTCTAGTCCACCCGGACAGCTCAAGTAGACAGCAGCCGCCCTGCAATATGCGGGGCGGTTCTTTTTTGCCGTGCTTATCCCCGCAGACTGGTCTGGTCATCCCCTGTTCGGTTGGTATAATGCGGTTCGGGTCGGCAGGCTACTGCCCTGGCGCCAGCCGACCCGTCTTAACAGGAGACTTTCCGAATGCTTTGAATGGTGATAGCAGCTGCTGGAGCGGCAGCCGCAGGCGTAGCCACGATGGTCAGCATGGTTGGCGGCATGACTAGGGGCAAGAGCAAGTCGGACCAGGCGAATGAGCAGCCGTCCCAAGCCGACCCCTCTTCCGCGCCTTCTACCGGCTAGAGGGACTTTCCGTGAGCACAGAACCGGCCGCAGGCCTGGGAAAGATATACGACTCGCCCCATCTGGCACTAGCTGGCCTCAAGGACGACGCCTCCGTCCTGATCGGCGGCCTTGCGGGGCACGGGGAGCCCGAGTCCCTCATCCAGTCTGTCATCGACAGCGGGGTGACCGGCCTTACGGTCATCGCACATGGCGCAGGATCTCCACAGACCGGCCTGACCAGGCTCGTTGCCTCCGGTGCAGTCCGGAAACTGGTCTCGCCGCTCCCGTTTGATCCAAGACAGGGCGGCCCGGTGAAAGCGCTCTGGGAGTCGGGCACCCTCGAGCTTGAGATTCAGCCAACGGGCGTGCTCATCGAGCGAATGCGCGCCGGCGGGGCTGGCATCGGAGGCCTGTTCCTGCCCACCGGGGCCGGGACGCGCTTCGCGGAAGGCCGAGAGGTCAGGAACATAAACGGGCGCGACCATGTTTTCCAGCCCGCGATCAAGGCTGATTTCGCCCTGCTTCGGGCCACCTCCGCCGACACTCTCGGCAACCTAGTATACACGGGAACCCAACGCAACTGGAACCCGATAATGGCCATGGCCGCCAGGGTCGCCGTCGCCCAGGTCGACGAGGTTGTTGACACGGGCGGCCTCGACCCCGAAGTCGTCATCACCCCTGCAATCTATGTACAGCGCCTCGTCCTGAAACGAAACTAGCCTTACCCAACTCGAGACCACCGAGGGGAAAATGCCGGGCGCAAGACTTGATCCAACGAGCATGGCGCGCCGCGCGGCGCAGGAGATCAGGCCCGGGGAGGCAGTGGCCATCGGCGCCGGTCTGCCGGCCGGAGTCCCTTCGGTCCTTCCTCCCGGCAGCGGAGTGTGGCTCCTGTCGGAGACCGGAGCCGCAGGCTACAACGGGAGCGCCCACGGAAATGCCGTCGACGCAGGCGGGACGCCGGTAGCCATCGTCCCCGGCGGAGCGGTCGTAGGCGTGAGTGACATCGCAGCCATGATCGCCGGGGGCCACGTTGGCCTGGCAATCGTTGAAGCCGCGCAGGTCAGCGCCTCCGGTGACTTCGTCCACTGGACTACCGCGGAAACTCCAATGCTGGCTGCCCCGGGCTTTGCCGTCGACATGGCCTCCGGAGCCGGGCGTGTCGTCGCGCTCATGACCCACGCGCTGGACGGCGGCATTTCACGGGTGGTTGACCGTTGCAGCCTGCCCATCGACGGCTCCCGCTGCGTCACTACCGTGGTTACCGATGTGGCGGTTCTGCGGGTTACCGGTGCGGGCCTAGAGCTGGCCGAAGTAGCGCCCGGATGGACTGTGGACGACATAATCTCCCTTACGGACGTCCCCCTGTCGGTACCCGCCGACGTCAGGGAGATGTCTTTTGAAGTGCCCAACCTTCCACACCCCAACAAGGTGTTCGCAACAGCGGAAGAGGCCCTGCGCGATGTTTCCGACGGCGCAATAGTGAACGTGGACGGCTTCGGCGGGCCGGGTGGCATGGCCCACTACCTGATGATCGCTCTCCGGGACAAGGGCACTCGGGGTCTCACCATGATCAGCAACACCGCCGGCATCGCCCGCGTCGCCCGGTTCGGCGTGCCCGAGGGGCTGACGGCCATAGATCACACCATTCTGGTCGAGAACGGACAGGTGGCCAAGGCCATCGCGTCCTACCCGGTGTCCCCGTCCATCAACCGGCCGACCGCCTTCGAGCGCGCCTACCAGGAAGGCGAGTCCGACCTCGAGGTGTCGCCGCAGGGGACCCTGGCCGAGCGCCTGCGTTCCGGCGGGGCAGGCGTGGGCGCTTTCTACACCCCCACCGGCGTCGGAACCCTGCTGGGCGACGGCAAGGAGCTTCGCGAGATCGACGGTCGGCAGTACGTGCTGGAGCAGCAGATCATCGCCGACTTCTGCATCATCCGTGGGCACAAGGCCGACACCTTGGGCAACATGGTCTACAAAGGGACTTCGCGGAACTTCAATCCGGTGATGGCCACTGCGGCCAAAATCACCGTGGTCGAGGTGGACGAGATCGTGCAGCCGGGCGACCTGAGCCCCGAGGAAATCGTGACCCCCGGCTTATACGTCGACCGCATCGTACTGCGTCCCCCCGGATTCTCCCCTTACTTGCAGACTTAAGTTACTTTCTCAAAAGTCCCCTCTCCCTTGAAGGGGAGGGTTATGGTGGGGGTGAAAAGGCAATGCGGAGAGAATGTTTAGAAAGCAATTCACCCGTTTTGAGATAGTTTTTTAGAAGCGAAGAGGTATCAACATGGCTGTTGACCTGGAGTCCCTGGCCGACAAAGAACGCCTGCCCCGCGAGATCATCGCCATGCGCGTGGCCAAGGAACTGCCCGATGGCGGCTACGTGAACCTGGGCATCGGCATCCCGACCCTGGTGTCCAGCTTCGTGCCGGAGGGCCGCACCGTGTTCTATCACAGCGAGAGCGGCATTCTGAACTGCGGTCCGCTGGCCGAGGAAGGGGACCAAGACATCAACCTGATCAACGCGGGAGGCCAGTTTCTTGAGGCGGTGCCGGGCATGTCGTTCTTCGATTCGTCCCACGCCTTCGCCATGATCCGCGGCGGCCACGTCGATGTAACGGTGCTGGGGTCGCATCAAGTATCGGCCAGCGGCGACCTGGCCAACTGGATGCTGCCGCAGCGGGGCGTGGGCAACGTCGGCGGCGCCATGGACCTGGCCGCCGGCGCCAGCGGCGTCATCGTCGCCATGGAGCACACCGACCGGGAGAACAACCCCAAGATCGTCGAGGAGTGCACCTTCCCGGTCACCGGACAGGGCTGCGTCTACCTGATAGTAACCGACCTAGCGGTGATCGAGCGCACCCCGGACGGCCTAGTTCTCAAGGAAGTCGCCCCCGGCTGGACCCCCGAGGAAGTCCAGGCCCTGACCGCCGCCCGCCTGATCGTCGCCGAAGACGTCAAGGAGTTCGAGCTTTAGGCCATGTAGTCAGCTCGTGGAACATTGCAAGGTGACGCAAAGTCGTCTTATAACCGCTGGTTGGAAACAACTGGCTCGGTCGCCAGCAGCTTGCGTAGACCACTGAGCTCAGGCAGTCCAAGGACGGCAGCCAGGCCCTCGTCCACCGTCGTTCGAGCAGGGCACTCCGACATTCCGGGTAGCCGCTCGAACTCCATCCCCGCGATCACGTCGAATAGTCCTGATAGTCGCTCAAGCTGCGTTTTGGACAGTGCCCGAACATCCAAAACGGGCAACTTTTCCAGGTCGGCCTTCTTGAGTGCCACCCAGCCGCCGCGAGTGCTGGTGCGGTTGGCCAACAAAGTCAGAATACCCAGACTGCTGTTCATCCACAGGGCCAAGGTTTTTTCCCAGTCCCGGCTTTCGGTATTGACCGGCCACCAAACATTGGAAAGAACCGGTCTGTCGATTTGCATGGCGATGGTGCGAGCAGTGTTCAGCCAAAGGCGTTCGGCAATGAGCAGCTGACCAGAACCTTCCCACAACTGCTGAAGAGGCTTGAGCCTACGCCCCGGTCTGGCCTCGGTCAAGGGCGCCAGGTATCTATCTGATCCTGCAGCAATACTCCTCCTCATTTCAGTATCGTGATTCTCGACAAATGGGTAAGCGGTGACGGCGTCCGTCACCTCAAAGCCATCCCACACATCCCGTCGATCAGGACCGATACTGCCCACTTCCTCGAGAGGACAGAGGGGGACTCTACCAGAACCGAGTTGGCCCGGTATCTGCACCTCACCAGCTTTCACGAGCCGCAGCGCGCAACGCAAGATATCGGCGCGGGCGAACTGCACTCCCGGCCAGTTTTCGGATGAGAAGCTGGCTTCAGGCATCGAGACCATCTCACCAACGTGCCGCCCGTCAACTTCCAGCAGTGCTGTGCCAGCCTCCTCAACCCTGGCCGGCGTCGTAACAGCGATGGCCTGGGCCATACGGTGGGCGTCCAGCACGCCGGCAGGATTTTGCCACAGGTTAGCGAAAACAGTGCGATGCTCGCCCTCGCTGGCTACCTGCGGGCGCCGGGTCGCAATGAGCAATGCTTCGGAGAGGTCGGTACTGTCGGAGAAGTTCCACCGATGGGGGTCGTGAGAGGTGATAACCATCTCTAGGACGAAGTCTTTCTGGATCAGGGCACGGGTCTGCTCCCACGACGGTCCAGTGCAGACGGTGGCCGGCAGCACTAGCGCCAGCCGGCCCTCTCCCGGACGCAGTCGGGGAGCCGCGGCCGCCACGAAAGCGGCCCCCAAACCCGCCGTCGCTGACGCCTGCCGCTCCCTCAGTCGTCGGGACAGTTCATCTTGTAGCCTGCGCCGCTCCGCTTGAGGGAGGCTGCCGAACAGAAGGTTGCCTCCGACAGAACGGGTGAAAGGCGGATTCATGATGGCCAAATCCAGATCAGGAAGGAGCGCTCGGCCAACACCCTGCGTACCGCCTCCGGACACACGCTCGACCTCTTGAGTACCCACGCCCAGGGTCTCAGCAGACAAAGCATACTGGACCGCTGCTTCAGCAGTTCCCAAGAAGTCCAGAGACCCCAGCGAGATCTCCGACCCTTCTGCACCCAGGGGCATCACGTACAGGTTCATGTGGTCGAACTGGATTTCCGGGTTCAGCATGGCAAGACTGGTTGCAGCGAAATGCACGGCCGAAAGCTGGACGTCGTATCCGTGGAGGGCCTGTTCCACCATCGCCTTGTGCAGCGCGGGCGAGTTACGGCCTCCGGCGGACTCATGGCGTCTCTGCGCCTCGGAAGCAACGGCCATGGGCAGTGTGCCGGTGCCGCAGGCCAAGTCGGCTACGTTCAGCGATGCAGGGAACTCGTGGTCGCTCCAGTCAACCCCTTGCGGCCAGTCTTCGAACACCAACCGCGACAGCATCGTCGCCGCCGGAACCGAGGTGTAATAGGCCCCGGTGAACTTGGCATCGGTCAGCAGGGTGTGGAACAACCTGCCCGACAGGTCGTGTCCCTCGAGCCTGCGGGTGTCCTCCATAGCCCGGATTAGAGAATCCATAACGGCGCTCTGCACTTCGAGGGGGCCATCCATCAGAACGTCGGCGATCTGTCCCGCGATGTCGAACACAGGCACATAGTCGATATCGTCGCAGATGGACTGCCAGGCCCCCCGGACACTGCCCATCCCGTCTCGACGGGCCTCCTGAGCCGTTGGGACATCGGGATGTGTCGCGGCCAGACGGTCCTGGAATGCCAGGGCGTTGAACAGGACCAGGCACCCTATACGCAAGGCGGCCAGACGGTCACTCTCCTTGTCGGCCTCGGCGATGATGTCGGAGATCCGCCTGGTCAGCCTTTGGTGCTGGCGGACAGGTTCTACCGCCTTTTCGACGGCATAGCCGACAATGGCGGCAGCAGCGTCCACTCGGTCAGCGCCCTCCAACTCCAATGGAAGGTGCCGGAGCTGAGCAGCGAGGTCATCAACGGAGCCAGAACGATCTGGTTGATTGAGGGCAAAAACGCCACGCGACCCGTGGAGTCGCCAACGCAGGTCGGAAGCCTCACTTAGCTCTTTGTGAATGTCATCAACTGACTGAAGGCGATCCGGGTAGACGGCTCCCAGAACTCCCAGGGCCTCCGGAAACTGCTCCAGCCGGAGGCTGGCCTGCTCATCCAGCAGTCCGGCCGACCCTTCCCACTTGCACTCAAGCAGCAGCAGGTCGCCACTACGTAGCTCTATCCGAACATCAGGCGTACCTTCTCGGCTGCGGCGTTCAGCTTTGGCTGAGAGACCTAAACGCCGCAGTTGCTCAGCCAGCAGGGTGTTGACCGCTTCCTCGCGGAGCGTACCATTCTTCATTCGCCTGGGTGCCATAAGCACACATTATACTGGCAACATTCGCGGCCAGGCACTCGAGACATCGATTGCAGGTTCTAATGTTGCAGGTGTTTGCTGATTTCCGAGCCGCCGTCGCCTAATGCGTCGCCTCGGAGTTGGCGGCAATTGAAACCCCTCCCACGTTTGACACCAATTTTCCGTGGCTGATAGCATTCCCCCATTCTGGTTCAGGAGAATGCAAGTGGCTGGAATCGCGGCCTTCGGGGCCTACATCCCCCGCTACCGCCTGGGAGCTTCCACCGATGGCTGGGGCTCGCGGGCCGAGCGCTCGGTGGCCAACTTCGACGAGGACAGCGTCACGATGGCGGTGGCCGCAGCCCTCGACTGCCTGGGGGACCGGGACCGCAGCGAGATCGACGGCCTGCTGTTCGCCACTACCACACCGCCTTACGCCGAGAAGGGCTGCGCCTCCATCATCGCCACCGCCCTCGACCTGCGCCGCGACATCTTCACAGCCGACATCACCGACGTCCTGCGCGCCGGTACCACCGCCCTGAAGCAGGCGCTCGACTCCGTGGCCGCCGGTTCCGCCCGCCAGGTCCTGGTGATCGCCAGCGACAACCGGCAGGGCGCCCCCAAGGGAGACGCCGAGCGCAGCTCAGGCGACGGCGCAGCGGCGTTCATCGTCTCCGACGACGGCGTGGGCGCCGAGTTCGAGGGTTCGTACAGCATCTCCGAGAACATGATGGATGTCTGGCGCAGCGCCGGCGACCCCTTCGTCCGCTCTTGGGAAGACAGATTCGCCATCGAGGAGGGGCTGGAGCGCATCCTCGGCGACGCCATCGCCGGATTCATGGAACGCCAGGGCATCGCCGCGCGGGACGTGGGCAAGCTGGCCCTGTACGCCCCCGACGGCCGCCGCCACGCCCAGCTGGCCCGCCAGATGGGCTTCGCCCCGGAGCAAGTGCAGGACGCAATGTTCGGACGCCTCGGCAACACCGGCGCCGCCTTCGTCCCGATGCTCCTGGCGTCGGCGCTTGAAGACGCAGCACCCGGTCAGCTCATCGTCGCAGTCTCCTACGGAGACGGCAGCGATGTACTGGGCTTTCGCGCCACTGGACCGGTCGCGGGTGGGCGGTCCGGCAGCGGGGTTACTGGTTACCTGAACTCCGGGCAGAACCTGGACAGCTACGAGACCTACGCCCGCTGGCGCGACGTCTGGGTCACCGACGCAGCATCCCGCCGTCCCCAGGCCCAGTCGCCGTCAGTCTCCGCACTCTGGCGAGAGGAAGACAAGAACATCCGGTTCTACGGGGCCATCTGCAACAAGTGCGGCTTCGTCCAGTACCCGCCGCAGCGCGTCTGCGTGAACTGCCAGGCCCGGGACGACTCGACCCCCGTGCGACTCAGCGACCGCCCCGGCACGGTATTCACCTACTCAATGGACTACCTGGCAGGCACCACCGACTCCCCGCTGGTCGTAACCGTGGTGGACTTCGACGGCGGCGGCCGGGCATTGTGCATGATGACCGACCGCGAGCTGGACGAGGTCCACGTGGGAATGCCGGTCCAGATGAGCTTCCGCAAGCTGCGCGTGGTCAACGGCATCCACAACTACTACTGGAAGGCAGTGCCGCAATGGGTCGCCGCTGGTGAGCCCGTCGCGGCCGGTTAAGTTAAACTCAGGAAACGAAACAGGGCAGAGGTTGTTATGAGCGGTATCAAGGATCGCGTGGCCATCATCGGCATGGGCTGCACCAAGTTCGGCGAGCGCTGGGACGCCAGTTCCGCCGACCTGATGGTGGAGGCCGCCTACGAGGCGTACGAGGACGCGGGCATCGAGGGCAAGGACGTGCAGGCCGCCTGGCTGGGAACGGTGTCGTCCTTCCGCACCGGGCAGCCCCTGGCCGACGCGCTGAAGCTGGACTACATCCCCATCACCCGCGTGGAAAACGCCTGCGCCACCGCCACCGACGCCTTCCGCAACGCCTGCTACGCCGTTGCCGCTGGCGTGTACGACATCGTGCTTGCTTTGGGCGTCGAGAAGCTGAAGGACTCGGGCTTCTCCGGCCTAGCCGTTCCCGAAGCCCCCGGCTCCGACGTGAACCCGCCGGTGCCTCCGCCCTCTCAGTTCGCGCTGGCGGCCACCCGCTACTTCCACGAGTACGGCATCCCCTTCGAGGAAGGCAAGCAGACCCTGGCGCAGATCGCGTCCAAGAACCACCACAACGGCACCATGAGCCCCAAGGCCCACTTCCAGAGGGAGGTCAGCGCCGAGCAGGTCGCCAACGCGCCCATGGTCGCCTGGCCCCTCGGGCTCTTCGACTGCTGCGGCGTGAGCGACGGCGCCGCCGCCGCCATCATTACGACGCCGGAAATCGCCAAGACCTTCCGCGACGACTACATCCTCGTCAAGGGCCTCGGCCTCTCAGTCGGAGCCTTCGGCATCATGCGCAACGACTGGGACTTCACCCACTTCCCCGAGAGCGTCCGGGCCAGCCAGGCCGCGTACCAGGAAGCGGGCATCAGCGATCCGCGCCGCGAGATCGACCTGGCGATGGTGCACGACTGCTTCACCATCACCGAGCTGATCATCTACGAAGACCTGGGCTTCAGCCCTCGCGGCCGGGCCAGCGAGGACGTGGAGGCGGGGACCTTCACCCTCGAAGGCGACCTGCCCGTGAACACCGATGGCGGCCTCAAGTGCTTCGGGCACCCTATCGGCGCCAGCGGCATCCGCATGATCTACGAGGTCTACAAGCAGCTCCAGGGCAAGGCTGGCGACCGCCAATTGCAGAAAGCCGACCTGGGCCTCACCCACAACCTGGGCGGGCGCCCAGGCTCCTTTACCTGCTCGGTGGCCCTCTTCGGCACGCGCGACTGACCTTCCCGCCCTCCGGGCTACCAAGTTGAGAATCGAGCCCCTTCCCATGACCGGGAAGGGGCTTCGGTATGCGCCTACGAGTACCAGACAGAACGGCAACACTGGAGGAATCATTTACATAACCTGGCAAATGATTAAAATTTCACCCAAAATTTGTTGCTTTCTTATACCAGGACTTGATATAAACACATGACATAACTGGCAGTGGGGTGCGGAGTGGTTGTGTCAGAGTTTCCCGGCATCGATTCCAGCCGGTTGTCTGGAGAGAGCAAGCGGCGACCCGTGCTCATCACCGGTCGCGGCACCGACGTTGCCTTTAACCTGGACGACGAAGCGCCACTCGATCAACTGACCGACGAACTCAGCGACTACCTGGCCGAGCAGAGCGCCCTCTACTCCAGGGGCGGCATCAGCATCAACACCGGCAGTCGCATCCTCAGCGACGACGAAGAGGCGGAGATACGCCGCCTCTTCAAGGAAAAGTCCGGGCTGAAGATCGCCCGGTTCATTTCGGTCCCCTCTGAACACGACCCACAGCCTGAGCTGCTCACAGAAGATCCCCCCGTCGCGCGTCTGAGAAAGGACCCCGACCCCGTAGACGACCCCGTGGTCAATCTGTCGTCGGCAGACCTCGCCCGCGCCCTGAGCGGCCTGTCCCAACAGGGACAGCGCAGCCGAAGCGGCGGCATGGTAGTCCGCGGCACGGTACGCTCGGGGGAGTCCGTCCAGCACTTCGGCGACCTTGTGATCCTGGGCGACGTCAATCCAGGGTCGGAAGTCGTGGCCGACGGCGATATCGTGGTGATGGGCTCACTCAAGGGCCTTCCCCACGCCGGAGCATCCGGGGATGAGAAAGCCGCCATCATCGCCCTCTCCGTTACATCCCCTCGAATCCGCATCGGGCCATGTGAAGCATCAGGCCAGTCTCCTCACGAAAACCCGGTTGGACGCAAGCGCAGAAAGGACGCCGCCACGGCACAGCCGGTCATAGCCTACATACGAAGGAAGTCAATATACGTCTCGCCATTCGCCGGACGCTTCGCCAGATATACAAAAGGGGTACCTTATGAAGGGTAGGACTATCGTCATTACCTCGGGTAAGGGCGGTGTCGGCAAGACCACCGCCACCGCCAACCTTGGCACTGCCCTCGCCATGCGCGGTCATCGCGTGGTGGTCATCGACACCGACATCGGCCTTCGCAACTTGGACGTGATCATGGGTCTCGAAAACCGCATCGTCTACGATCTCGTCAACGTCGTAGAGGGCAAATGCCGGGTGCGACAGGCCATGATCCAAGACAAGCACAAGCTCGAACTATACCTGATCCCGGCGGCCCAGACCCGGGACAAGGACGCCGTAAGCCCCTCCCAGCTCAAAGCCCTGTGCGCCGGGTTGGAGGAGGAGTTCGATTACATCCTGATCGACTGCCCCGCAGGCATTGAGCAGGGGTTCAAGAACGCCGTCGCCGCCGCCGGTGAGGCGATAATCGTTACAACTCCCGAAGTTTCGGCCATCCGCGACGCGGACCGGGTCATCGGCCTGCTCGATGCCTCGGGGCTGCACCGCCCCAAGCTCGTCATCAATCGCATTTCAGCAGAGATGGTGAAGCGCGGCGACATGATGGGGCAAGAGGACGTTGAGTCGCTCCTGGCCGTCGAGGTCATCGGCCTCGTACCCGCCGACGAGCGCACGGTGTCCGCCGCCAACCGGGGTATCCCCGCCGTGCACGACCCGCGTTCCGCCGCCGGATCGGCATTCACCCGCATCGCGGCGCGGGTCGACGGTGAAGAGGTGCCGCTCAAGGAAATCGAGCCCCGTCCCGGAATGTTGAACCGCCTGCGGGACATGGTGGGCATCAAGGGGAGGGCGTACTCCCATGCGTGAACTGATGCGTTGGTTGTTCGGGCTGGCCGACAAGGGTGGCGAGAGTTCCAGCGATGTGGCCCGCAATCGCCTCCGCATGGTGCTCATCCAGGACCGCATCGACCTGTCTCCCGAGAAGATGGAGCAGATGAAGCGGGAAATCTGGGAGGTCGTGTCGCGCTACATGGTCGTGGACGACGACTTCATGGAGTTTGAAGTCCGCCGCCTCGACGAGTTGATCATGCTCGTATCCAATATCGAAGTGAAGGACCTCAGCGTCCTAACGTCCGCACGCTAGGGTCCAGCGGGTAAACGATGGCTCTCGTCCTGAACAACTGCAACCTGATTGACTGCGTTACGGAAGGCGTACGCCAAGGCGCTTCCGTAGCCATAGACCAGGGCCTCATCGTGTCTGTCTCGGACGCGGGGACCACGCCCATCTCCTCCGGCGACGAGGTGCTGGACCTAGCCGGGGCTTACCTGCTGCCCGGCCTGTGGGACGTCCACATCCACCCCGAATACCCGAACCCTCCGGGCACCAGCGTACCCCAGCTCACCGCCTGGTTCGGCCAGAACCTGATGCGCGGCCTGACGGAGGCCGGGGTGACTTCCGTACGCTGTGCCGGAGCCGGCCACTACATGGACGTGGCCTGGAAGCGGGCGTTCGAAGACGCCAACGGCCCCGCCGGACCGACCGTCTACGCCTGCGGCCATTTCCTGACCACCACAGGGGGACACTTCCTGACCTCCGGCCACGCCCTGGAATGCGACGGCCCCTACGGTTTCGTCGAGGCCATCCGGGAGCAGATCAAGAACGGCGTCGACCACATAAAGCTCAACCTGTCCGGCGGCATCATGGGCCCCTTCTGGGACCGCCATCTGGACTCCTTCCTGCTGCCACAGGAAATCGAGGCCGCGTTCACCCTCTGCCACCAGCGCTCCATGCCGGTCATGGCCCACGCCACCAACCCCATAGCGGTCAAAGCCGCCATCTTCCTCGGGGCCCGCAGCGTCGAGCACGGCTACGTCATGGACGAAGACTGCATCACCGGCTTTCTGGACAACGACACCTGGTATGTTCCCACGCTCGGCATCACCCACCTCACGCCGAGCCAGGCGTCCGACGAGTGGGAACGGGCCTATTGCGAGCGCAAGGCCCTCGCTCCGGACCTCGTTCGCCGCGCCGAGGCCGCCGTCGACCGGCACCGGGCCTGGTTCCAGACGGCACTGGATGCAGGCGTCAAGATGGCCCTCGGTTCCGATGTGCTGCCCCTGCGGGACTCCGCCCTCCTGGAGCTGGGCCTCTGGGTCAAGGACGGGGCCACACCCTGGCAGGCGTTGGTTGCCGCCACTCGCAACGCCGCCGAACTCTGCGGTGTGGGTCCGGAGGTTGGCACTCTGGAAGCGGGAAAGCGGGCCGACATGATCGCCGTTGACGCCAACCCCCTCGACGACATACAGAACCTTCGCCGCCTTCAACTGGTCTTCAAGGACGGCCGGCTGGTCGCTGACCACCGCCTCTGACCGGTCTCATTCCCGTCCGCGATTGATACTCCTCACACCCCGCTCTATACTTGCGCCCGTGGCTGGCGCCGAGTCGCTGGCTTGAGTCTCAAGTGTGAGGAGGCTGGCAATGGCCGGCAACAAGTTGACAATCGGGAACGTCGAAATCACTTCCCTTTCCGACGGATTGTTGGAATTTGACCTCTGCAACTTTTTCCCCGCCATCCCGGAAGAGAACTGGCATGGGCACGAAGCCCATCTCAGCCCCAGCGGCGGCGTGCGCTTCAACCTAGCCTGCTTCGTCATCCGTTCCGAGGGCCACCTGATCGCCGTCGACACCGGCCTCGGCCCCAAGCCCACGCCCGAGACCCCCTGGGGCGAGTTGCTCAACGACTTCTCCGCACACGGGATGAACCCGGAAGACGTGGACATGGTGGTCATGACCCACGCCCACCGCGACCACGTCGGCTGGAACGTCGTGTCCCAGGACGGCAAGTACGTCCCTACCTTCCCCAACGCCCGCTACTACGTCAGCGCCCGGGACTGGGAGGCCTGCCACGACCCCGAGCTCATTGAGGCCCGCTTCCCCAACGCTCCCGAGTGCGTGTGGCCGCTTGAGGACCTGGGAGTCCTGGAGCTGATGGAAGGAGAACACCAGCTGACCAGCGAGCTTTCCATGCTGCCCACGCCGGGCCACACTCCCGGTCACATGAGCATCAACATCTCCTCCCAGGGCGAGCGCGGTCTGGTGCTGGGCGACGTGCTCCACAACACGGTGCAGATCGAGAACACCGACTGGGTCTCCCGCGCCGACATAGACCCGGACACGACGCGGGTAACGCGCCGCAACCTGATGGACCGCCTGGAGAGCGAGGGCATCCCCGTCGCCGCCGTCCACCTGGCCGCGCCGGGCTTCGGCCGCATCGTGCGCACCGAGGGCCGACGCTACTGGCAGGCCATATAACCGGCCCACAGGTTGCGTCGGCTAACCCTCTCCCTCCGGGGGAGGGTCGGGGTGGGGTCGTTCCTTTGATTCGGCTGGAACGACAAACGATTTTCTCGCACATCATTCGAGGAACGGAGTTGTCATGGCCAAGAACGGGTTCAAGATAATCGACGCCGAGCTGCACGTGATGGAGCCGGTCGACCTCTGGGAAAGGTACATCGACCCGGAGTTCAGGGACAGGGCGCCTCGGCGGCTCAGCGAACGCCGCTGGGACATTCGCACTTTGGTCGAGGGCGATGTCATGGCCAGCATGACCGACTACAACTGGCCCGCCCGCAGCAACGAGGAAGAGGAGACCCTGGCCGAGCGGTACGCCGAGGAAATCGCGGCCAACTTCGACCCCGCATCCCAGATCCGGGCCATGGACCGGGAGGGCCTGGACCTAGCGGTGCTGTACCCGACTTCAGGCATGTACATTACGGCCCGCAACGGCATGGACCCGCGATTCGCCGAGGCCGCCTGTCGCGCCTACAACAACTGGCTCTACGACTACATTCAGGAAGGCGACCCAACCCGCATGTTCGGCGCGGCGGCCCTCTCGCCTCACGACGTGGAGACTGCGATTCTCGAAGCTCGTCGCTGCGTCAGGGACCTGGGGTTCAGGGCCGTCTTCCTGCGTCCCAACATGTACAACAACCGGTCATGGCACGACCCTCATTACGACCCGCTGTGGGCCGAGATTCAGGACCTCGATGTTCCCGTCGGATTCCACGAGACCACCGGGTCGAGGATGCCAGCGGCCGGCGCCGACCGGTTCCCCGACGACCTGGGAATCGCCCACATCGCCACCCACTCGGTGGAGCAGATGATGTGCAGCATGGACATCATCATGGGCGGCGTAATGGAGCGCTTTCCGAAGCTTCAGTTCGCTTTCCTGGAAGGCCAGTGCGGCTGGCTGCCCTTCTGGCTGGGCCGCATGGACGAGCACTACGAGTGGAGGCATCCCTACGGGGAGATGCAGCATCTCAAGATGCTCCCCTCCGAGTACTTCAACCGGCAGGGTTACGCCGCCGTCGAGTGCGAAGAGTCATTCGTGTCTCATGTGGTCGAGGCAGTGGGCAACGAGAGGCTGCTGACCACCAGCGACTACCCTCACGGCGACGCCAAGTATCCCCACACCATGGATACCTTCATGGAGCTGCCGCTCTCTGACGAGAGCAAGCGCCGCATCCTGTGGGACAACCCGGCCCGCCTCTACAAGCTGGACTAAACGCGGAGAACGCGGCGTTTTCAAAACTTGACCCCTGCGCCTTCTGCGTCTCAGTTAATCTCGGAGAATTCAAATGCGTATAGGGTTCATTGGGACCGGCAACATTGGCGCGCCCATGGCCGCCAGCATCCTGAAGGCTGGACATGAGCTGGTGGTGCACGACATCCACCGCGACAAGACCACGCCGCTGGTCGGGCAGGGAGCAGTGTGGGCCAGCTCGCCGGCTGAGGTTGCCGCGCAATGCGACATAACCTGCACCTGCCTGCCCGGGCCAGCGGAGATGGAGCCGGTAACCCTGGGGCCCGGCGGCATCCTGGAAGGCGCCAGGCCGGGGTCGATCTACATCGATCACACCACCAACTCACCCTTGCTGGCCCGCAGGGTGCACGGCATATTCGCGGAAAAGGGCGTAGCCATGCTCGACGCTCCGGTCAGCGGCGGCGTCGAGGGGGCCAGGGTACGCGACCTGCTGGTGATGGTCGGCGGCGACGATGCCACGTTCCAGCGGTGCCTCCCCGTGCTGGAGGCTATCGGCGAACGGGTAATGCACACCGGCGACATCGGCTCCGGGTGCATCTGCAAGATCATGCACAACACCGCCGTCTTCTGCGCCGACCTGGCCATGACCGAGTGCTGGACCCTGGCCGTCAAGTCGGGCGTTCCCGCCGATACAATAGTCGACGTATTCCGCAACGGAGCCATCGGCCGGATGAGCAACCTGACCGGCAGGCTTCCCGACACCTTCTTCCGGGGCGATTTCGAGGCCCGCTTCGCCCTCAAGACCGCCCACAAGGACCTGAGGCTGGGCAAGGAACTGGCGGAGGCCTACGAAGTTTCGATGCCCCTGGCCGAAATATGCCGCGACCTCTACGCCGAGGCCATGAACCGTGGCTGGGAGGAAAACGACAGCTCCATAGTGCTGACCCTCCAGGAAGAACGCGCCGGAGTCCAGGTGCGGTTGGAGAGCGAACAGGACTAGCGCAACTCCGCTACCGCCTCCACCTCAACCAGGAAGTCCGGGTCCGCCAGGCCCGCCACCACGACGGTGGTGCTGGTCGGGCGTCCCTCTTCCGGGAGCAGCGTCCTCCTGACCTCGCGGATCTTGCCCAGGTTTTCCGACCCCACCACGTAGGTAGTAGTCTTCACGATGTCCTGCAGGGTTCCCCCTGCGGCCTTGACTGCGATCTCGAGATTGGCCCACACCTGCCTGATCTGCTCAGCGGCGTCCCCCACATGCACCGCCCGGCCGTCCAGACCACGAGGCACCTGTCCGGCGATGTACACGGTGTTGCCCACCTTGACCACGTGGTTGTACAGGTTGGCCGGCGGAGATGCCAGTTCCGGCGGATTGATGAATTCTCGTTCCATGCGATGCCTCCCTCGAATTCGGATAGTGTCGCGTCATTCTTGACCGTCTGCGCTATGATATCAACCGCGGGGGACTACGAAGGCTGGCCGGAGAGCCAGAACGGGGGTGAATATGCAGGCGATAACAGGCGGCACTCTCATTGACGGTCTTGGTGGAGAACCACTGGCAGACTCAACCGTTCTGGTGGGAGACGACGGGCGCATCGCCGCCTCCGGCCCAGGGGCCGCCGTGTCCATTCCCGAGGGTGCCGAGTTGCTGGACATAAGCGGCCGCACCATCATGCCTGGTCTGATCGACTGCCACGACCACCTGGCCTCCTTCACCTACGACCTGCTCAGCCGCTGGGGAATGACCGAGCCTCGCAGCACCCGCACTCTGCGCATCGCCCGCGTCATCGAGGACACGCTCCAGTCCGGCTACACCACCATCCGCGACTGCGGCTGGCTGGAAGCAGGCTTTCGGGTTGCCGTGGAGGAGGGACTCATCGAAGGTCCGCGGCTTCTCGTGGCCGCCGGTCCCCTTGGTCCCACCCACAGTGTCCAGGACCGGCCAACATTCTCCGGGCACCGCCGTTACGAAATGCCCGATCCCAACATCCCTTACGGCGTGGCCGATGGCGATGCCGAGATCCGCGCGGTGGTGCGGGAGAATGCCCGGGTGGGCGCCGACCTGATCAAGGTGTTCCAGACAGGCTTCGGACGGGCCACCCACCTGGGCACCGACGCCTGCTATGAACTGTCTGAGCTCAAGACGCTGGTGCACGAGTCTCACGAGCAGGGAAAGCTGGTCGCCTGCCACGCCGTTGGCGGCCCCGGCCTGCGGACGGCCGTCGAGGCCCGCGTGGACTCCATAGAGCACGGCTGCTACCTGGACACTGATCACGACCTGCTGCGCATGATGGCCGACAACAACATCACCCTCGTGCCCACCCTGACTGTCTTCGCCCACCACTCGGCCGAGGGCAATCCCGTGGCCCAAGTGGAGGCGCGGGAGTTCCGGGAGCACCATATCGAGACGGTGCAGCAGGCCATGCGACTGGGAGTTCGGGTGGTCGCGGGCACCGACGCTGGCGGCTGGTTCCACGGCAACAACTCCGTGGAGCTGGACATGCTGGTCGACTCCGGCATGACCCCGATGCGGGCCATCGTCGCGGGCACCCGCGAGGCCGCCGCCTGCTGCGGCCTGGGTTCGGACCTGGGTACGCTCGAAGCAGGCAAGCTCGCCGATATCATCGTCGTCGACGGCGACCCACTGCGCGACATCACAATACTTCAGGAACGCGACAACATCCGCTTTGTGATGAAGGAAGGCCGGATCTATCGCAACCTGCTCGCTGCTGCCTGAAAATGTAGGGGCGCACCGCTGTGCGCCCTTTCCTTCACAGGGAGAGTATTGCCTAACCCTCCCACCGGAAGCGTGAGTACAACCCGTGCTTGCCCTGCTCCTCCCACGAAATCAGCTCATCCCTGATGCTCTGGTTCGAGCGGGCGAGGGTATGGACATTTCCGTGAATCACGTTCCGCAGGTTGGTGATTGTGGCCGTTCCATCCCGGTCCGCACCCCGAATGGCCTGGACCTCCAGCAACACCTTGTCCGACGCCCGTAGCGTCCGCGAGGTGGCGTCGACCGAGATTTCCAGCGGCATCTTCCGCACCTCGGTCAGCTTGCCGTCGCGGAAGAACTGCCCCAGGATCTCCCACGGTCCGCCGGCCTCTCCGCCGAAGATAGCCAAGAGAGCCTCCGACTGCTCCTCCGTGGCGGCTTCGTCGATATAGAGCACCGACGTCCAGTCGCCGTCCGCCATAGTGGGGCCGGGAGAGTGGACGAAGATCACCGCCCCCAGCCCGGCAAGGGTGGCCTCTCCGAATTCCCCGTCTTTGAACGACACTCCCCAGATGGCGTCGCAGTACCCGTTGGTTGGGGGCTGGCGAAACGTGATGTGACACGGGCAGAGCAGGTTGCAGTCGCAGCCCTCGAACAGGTCGCCCTCCGCCCACCATTTCTGACTCACTGGCCCAAGTCCCTCCGGCATGATGATCCGTTGCAGGCAATATGTAGGGGCGCACAGCCGTGCGCCCCTGACAAGGAAACCACAGGTACCCCGGCGGCTAGAACATCGTGCTGTCGGTGATGGCTTCGCCGCTGACAATGGCCTTGAGACGGTCGCGGAAGTCGAATAGCTTCTGGTCGTCTTCCGGCTTGGACAGGGCGTCGCCCCTGCGGGTCTCGAGGTATTCAATGAAGTCCTCAAGCGCCGCGTTTTCGCGGGTGCCGCTGGGGATCTTGAAGAAATCGGCATTGAACGTAGGCAGTTCGCCGGGGCCGAAATAGCCGGTGGCGTACTTGCCGGTGCTCTCCCGGTGAAGGGTGTAGCCTTCCAGGTCGTGGGTGCCCTTGCCCAGCACCTGACCAGTCTGGGCGTAATACTCCATCACGTTCTTCGCGCCGTACTTGTTGATCGGGCAGACCTTCATGCAGATGGCGCAGCCCTCGTAGCGGGACATCACCGGACGGCAGCGCTTGTAGATCAGCTTGTTCTTCTCGACGCCGCGCCACCAGATCTTTTCGCGCATCAGGGCCCGTCCCGGGCAGCGGTTCACGCATACCTGGCACACCTGGCAGAAGGCGTGGAACCCGTAGTCAACCGGCTCGTCGTAGGTTACGGGAGCATCGGTGGTGATGATCTGCAGCCTGCAGCGGGCGCCGGCGTGAGGGGTCAGCAACTGGCCGTTGGCCCCCAGTTGTCCCAGCCCGGCGGCGACGAACATAGGGATGGTGGCGGCGCTGTGATTGCTGGGGCCGTGCACCTGCGCCCCGTAACCCAGGGAGCGGATGAAGTCGACCATCTCCAGTCCCATGGGGGCCTGGATTTCATAGGTCCCGTAGTGGCCGTGCTCGGCGGCCATGCTGGGCGCGCTCTGAGTTTCCTCAAAGTCCTGCTCGAGGGCCAGGCAGATGGCGTTTCCGAACTTCACATGGCTCTTCCGGTCCTGGTAGATGTACCTAGAGTCATGCGCGGTGAAGCCGACTTCCAGGTAGCCCATCTCACGGGCCTTGGTACGAATCAACTCGGTGACGTCTTCGCCCGTAGGTGTCCCCGTAGGGGGCAGGTCGCCAGTGCGGTTCATCAAGGGATAGAACTGCTCCATCACGGCCTGGTGTTCGTGATGGTACTGCTGCATTTCCTCTGTACCGACGGTTGGCGCCCACTCGGTGTCGGCCGCATGTTCCACCTGCTGGCGCTGGAGCGGGTACTCCCGGCTGTAGAAGTCGACGTCCTTCACGTTCATCGGGATGCCGGGAACGGTCTCCAATTCCTCCGGCACCGGAATTTCAACCGGATCGTCTCCGTGGCGGCGACCAGGGCGCACCACGACATGGCCGATCTTTAACATAATGAGACTCCTCCTATCTCATACCCACTACAGGGTTGGCGAAATGGGATGGTACTCGCGCGATTGTGCTATACGGGCAGTGCATTGTCAATTCGCAACGCGATTGCCCAGGACGATCGCAAAGTCTCCAAACCGGCCCCAATTTCCCCTCTCCCTTGAGGGAGAGGGTTAGGGTTAGGGTGAAATCCTTGCGGCAGAGAGGGCTAGGATACATAGAACACAGGCCCTGGAGTCGCCTCACTGCCCGGCACGGTTACTTTGCAATCGTCCTGCCGGCCGCCGTCGGTTTGCCCTGCGGATGACCGCGGGCGTATCATATTTGTCTATCGTTGGGTGTCTAATATCCTGGCGGATTGCCCTGCGCCCTCGCGCCTGTCGAAGGGGCCGAAAGGCGAATAGGAGTAGCAATCTATGGCAGAAGATGTTGGCGAAGGTCAGATGCAACCGAAGGGTATGCCCATAAATGCCATTTTCTCGCATGATGGGCTGGTTACTCCTGAGTTTCGCACAGCCCTCGTCAGCCGCGTGCTGAACAGCTTTCCCGACCTGCCGGAGAGCTCGCGGCAGTCATTGAGAGCGGCTGTAAACGACGAGATTACACTACCCGCAGGCGGTTTCAGGAGAGGCCAGGCCGGGCGCGCCCTCGACGGACTCCGCACCATCCTCCAGGAACCCATCGAGAGAGAAATCCAGAGATCCAGCAAGCTGGCCTGCGCCGTCTTCCGCTGTTGGGCCGAGTCCCATGAGTCCCTGAAGGAGGAATCGGAACGGCACCTGTCCTCCTCCGATCAACCGGTCGACGGGCCGGACCTCTCGGGAAGGCGCTTCAGGGGCGCCTGGACCCCGGAGGAGGTCGAGTCGGCGGTGGACGCATTTTCCCAAGCTCACGGGGACTACAGTCGCGATGACATAGGGCTGATGCTGTGCTATGTCTCGGGGCGCTTTCCCCTGCAACCGGATTCGGAGCCGGATACTAAGGAGACAGCCGATACGCTGTCGGGTCTGCTGTCGTACTTGCAGACCCTGCCGGCCACTTCCTCACTGTGGGAGAGTGTGATACCCAATTTTGCAGCATCGGTATCACGTCTTGTCGAAGCGAAAGCAGCCCAGTTGCGCTGGGCTTCAGACTTTGATTCCATCGTGGAAGCTCTCCGAAGAGACTTCCAGGAGTTGCTCGCCTTCTTTGAGCAGGATACCCAGCAGTGGGCCGCTTCAAGGGTATCCCACGAAGCCGACACCGCCGCGGCCCTTGGCCTGGTCGAAAACCTACAGTCGTTGCTCACCGAGTACAGGCTGGTGCACGACCGCGCTCCCAGCATCAGCGAAGAACGGGAACGCAGCAAGAAGCGGGACGCCCTGCAACCGCCCATCATGGATGCGCTGGGAGACATCGACGCGCTGATGACCGGAGAACCCGGAGGGGCCGCGGCTGTGCCCTCAGTCGCAATGCGCGGCATGACACCGCGACCTGTAGCCGCCGTAACCACTCCGGAAACTTCCACTCAGCCCCAGGACCCGAGGCCCCGCCCAGCGCCGCAGCCCCAATCGACGGCGCTGGATGCCAAGGAGTCGGAACAACGGCATCAACCGTTGACAAATGGCGGTACAGCACAAGCCGCGGTCCATACTGAGAACTCCGAAGCACAGTCCTTCACCGGGCCTGAATACGAGGCGCTGCGGTCCGAGAATGCTGGACTTCGGGACAGCACGGTGGCGCTTCTCTCGGAGAACCAAGACCTTCGGGATGAGATGGAGTCCCTGCGGGCGGAACTGTACAGCAGCCTGGAAATGGAAGAGACCTGGCGCATGGCCTACCGCTCGGCAAAAAACGGCGCCACAAACGAAAACGAGGAAGAAGAAACCCTGCCACAGGTGGACACCGTCCAAGCTGCCGTTGAGCTGGCCCGGAGCAGATTCAAGCAGGAGCTGCGTTTTGCCCCCAACTCGGAATCTAACATCGAAGACAATCCGTTCATTGACCCCGCAAAAGTGTGGGAAGCCCTGCAGTGGCTTGGCAAGACGTACTACGCCTCGCGGATGGGGCGTCTCAGGGTCACCGACTTCGACCAGTCGATAAAGGAAGCCTGCGGCTGGTGGTACAAGGGGGACCAGGGAGAAACTACCCTTTCGCGGTACGAGAAGTCCTACACCACCAGGGTGGAAGGCAAGCGCCACTGGTTGGCGGAGCACATAGGGAAAGGGACTACCTTCGACGCGAGGTATACCATCCGCATCGCGTTCGACTGGGACCGCGAAAGACGCCAGGTAATCATCGGCTACATCGGCCGCCATCAGCAGACCGACGCCAGCTAAAACTCGCCCGGACTACCCGCCGCAAAACCCGTCACGGGCCTGCACAATCGCCTTGAGCTTGGCTTCGGCAACGCTGGCGGAAGCAACCGGGTTGTCGGCGAAAGTGGCGAATCCGCAGTCCGGGGTGAACAGCACCCGCTCCTCGCCAAACAGGTCGACTGCCCGCTCCACACGCCGCCTGATTTCTTTCACCGGCTCCACCGTGTCCAGCTTCTGATTGACGACGCCGACGCCAATGCGCTTGTCTTCAGGGAGTTCCCGGAGCAATTCGGCCTCGCCGGCCCGTTCGGTGCAGAGCTCGAGGAAGAGCGTCCCCACCTTCGCGTCCTTCAGTACCCCCAACAGGGGACGATAGTCACCGGCCAGAGCCGCCGATTCGTCCTTGGTCCAGTTGCCCCGGCATATATGGAGACCAAGCCGTTCCTCCGGCAGCCCGCGAACCACCTCGCCCAGTAGACTCGAGGCGAAATCCAGCTCCTGCTCAGGTTCCAGCTTTTCGCTCAGAGCTCCGCACATGAAGGTACGGTTCTGGCTGGACGCGCCAAAGACCACCTCGCTCAGGACGGGTTCGTCGAACTGGACCAGGGAGACTCCTTTTGCCAAGAGGAAGTGGAGTTCCTCGCGGAGAACACGAACGACATCGCGGGACAGTTCCTCCCGGCTGTCGTATGGCAGATCCGTCAGGCAGTCCATCCACATCGTGCGCGTGAGCAGGTAGGGGCCAGGGAGGGCCACTTTGACTGGCCGGCCGGCGCAGGAACTGGCAAACTCAAACTCGTGGACCGCCAGCGGTCGGCTGCGCCCGATGCTGCCGTACACGACGGGGTGTCGCACCTCGGTAGCGGGCACGTCGAGTGCGCGCAACTCCTGCTCAAACTCCTCCGGGTCATCCACCATGGCCGTGAGGTCGCTGAGCGGAATGAGCTGGCAGTTGTCGAGAAGGCCGCCCACGAAGCTGGCGTAGCTGTCCCGACGCTGTTCCCCGTCGGTCACCACATCCGCCCCCGCCCGGACCTGGGCGTCGATACAGAGCCGTACGGCGTCGTCGGCTGTCGCCTGATACTCCGCTTCGTCCAGCCGCCCCTCCATCCGGTCGTGAATTGCCTGGAGCATCCAGCGCGGGCGCGGCCAGCTGCCGATGCCCATGACCGACAGGGGAGAAATCGTCGGCGCGGCGCTGGGGCTGGGCAGTACCTGAGGGATAGTGACAGCCACCCTTAACTGCCGTTCAGCAACTGCGGCGGCGGGCTGAGCCGGGCCGCGTTCGGACAGCGGGCCCTTGCTGACCAGGAAACTCCGCTGTCGACCGTTCCTGGTCCACGACACCAGTTCGTTCTTGGTCAGCCGACACCATGCCGGCAGTTCAACCTCGACGGTGGAGTCGGTGGAAAGTATTTCCAGGAGCCCACCCGGGCTTAACGGGTCGATGTGCCGCCGGATGAGCAGCAACAGCCCCCCGCCGCAGTCCAGGTCGCCCCCATCGAAGCTGACGTCCGGCTGGTAGACATGAGTTTCCACAGGTTCCATAGGGCTTCTCTAGTGTCTTTAGACGTGTTGGTTGCGGGTCTAGTAGGTGATGCAGGGAGTGCCGCCAGTCAGAAACTCCACCAACACGGCGCCGCCCACTATCCTGGCCCCATCGACCAGGTTCTCTTCATCCAGTTCTCGCTTCCTGAAGCAGGGAGCGCAGACCAGGATGCTGCCGCCCGCCTCCGCAAAGTTGCTCATGAGTTCCTTCAACGGCAGGAACCCGTCTTCATGCACGTCGTCGGAGTACCCCTTCTGGGACAGACGCACCCCCTCGGTACTCAGGAAGACGACGGCATCTTTTTCCGATCCGAGCGCGGCATTGGCGATAACAAATGCCACGGTCGCCTTGTCGGTATCGTTCTTGGCACAGGTCAGGTTTACGCAGAATTTATCGGCCATGAAATTACTCCTCAGATTCTCGGGCAGACATAAAAGTATGGATCAGCCGCTCTTGGCTTCGATCCAATAGTGGGGGTGTTCGGCACGAAGAAGACGGCGGCCCGTCATCCGGCACCATGCCGGGAGGTCTTCGGGCGCTCCAAGGTCGTAAGAGGTCAGCTTGAGGACGTCGCCCGGGTCGAGCTTGCGCATCCGCATCCGCAGAAGGATGATGACTTCGCCGCAGCCCATGTGGCCAGCGTCCCACTCGTCGGTGGGAGCGGGCAGTTCAGCTTCGGAGAGACCGAACCGGTCTGTAGGGGAGGTGGAGTCAGGCACCGGCGCACCTTGCGCTGCGGCGACCCGGCACAGTGCGGGCAAATGGGTGTGCCATTCGTAGGTTCATTGTCGCTTTGCGCTTCATTCCGTGCCCAGTCCGTGATGCCCTGGCCCAAGTGGTGGGCCGGACTGGACGAAATCAAGAACCGGGGCCGATTCCGACGTCACCCCATCCTGTGGCATGGGGATAGTGTACGTCAGTGTCGCCTCCCCGTCCACGATCTCGATGCCCTGCACGAAGTTGCGGATCAGGGCCTTGCGCTCCGGGAATGTCCCTTCCTGGAACAACTCCCGGAAGTCCGCCACGTACCCCTTGATTTCCTTCGACGTGGGCAACTCCGCCCGCCGCTGCTCCAACTGACCCTCGGCTTCCTCCCGCGCCGCCGTCAGTTGGTCCTGGCGGCTCTTCAGGGCCAGGATGCGGGGCGACAGCACTTCCAGGGGCAATTGCTTGGTCTCCAGCGCTTGGTAGAGGTTCTCCAGCCGGCTCTCCACGTCGGATAGCTCGGCGCTGATGGCGGTCAGCCTGCCCTTGACCTCCCCGGCGATGTTGTCGATCTCCTCGGCCACCAGGGTTACCAGCTCGGTGATGGTCTCCTCGGTAAGAATCCGCTCCCGGACCTTTTCGATTACCAGGTCCTCCACCTTGGTGGCGTTCAGGTAGCGCCCGTTGCTGCACGCTCCCGCTCCCTCGCGGAACAGGCTGGAGCAGACGTAGTAGGCGAACTGGCCGCTCTTGGCTCCCTGGGCCGAGTAGGGCTTGCCGCAGACACCGCACTTGAGGAGACCGCTCAACAGGTACTGGCTGCCGACCCTCCCGGGCCGCTGCCTGGCGGGCGCCCGCTGGTGGAGCCCCTCCTGCACAGCGTCGAAGGTCTCCCGGGACACCAGGGCGGGCCAGGCGTTCTCGACCCTCACCGGCTCACCCGCTTTCTCATCCTTGCTCTTCACTCCCCACACCGCTGTTCCCGTGTACGCCTCGTTGGTCAGCAGGTAGTGGACCACGTTCTTCTGCCAGCGCTTTCCCTTGTGGGTGATGCCCCTCCCGTTCAGCTCCTTGCAGATTTCCATCAGCCCGTAGCCCCTACGGGAACTCTCGAAGATCTCCATCACTATCGGAGCCGCCACCGGGTCAACCTCCAGGGTGGGACGGTCTTTCAGCCCATCGCTGACCTTGATGCGGGTGTAGCCGAAGGGGGCCTTGGAGCCCAGGAAGAAACCCCTGGAGGCGGCCTCCCGCATCCCCCGCACTACCTCGGTGGCTAAATTTTCTGAGTAAAATTCATCCACGGACTCGATGATGGCCTCCATCAGCTTGCCGGTGGGGGAGTCGTCGGCGTGTTCCGTGATGGAGACCACCCGGATGCCCTTCCTGCGGAGCATGGACTTGAAGGCCACGGCGTGCTCCCGCTTGCGGGTGAATCTTGAAAACTTCCAGACCAGAATCACCTCAAAGGGCGCCGTTGCCTTGCCGCCCTCGTCGATCATCTTGCGGAACTGGGGCCTATCGGCGATGCGGCCGCTCTCGGCCTCGTCCACGTACTCGCGGGCCACGGAGTAGCCATTGGCCTTGGCGTAGTCGCGCAAGGCCCGCATCTGGGCGGCCACGGACAGGTCCACGTCCTGTCGGTCGCTGGAGACCCGGGCGTAGAGCGCCGCCGGAGTCAGGGGTTGGAACTGCTTATTCTTCATGTGTGCTCCTTTTTTTGTTTGGTCGGGGCGGGGGCCACTTTATTCGTCGGTCGAATCCGCGACGGGGTGGACTTGGAGTTGAAAGCCCAGGGACCGCAGCACCCTGAGTACGGTGTTGAACTCGGGGCTGGCCCCGGCCCGCATGGACTTGTAGAGACTCTTCTCCCCCAGACCGGTCTCCCGGGCGACACGCCGTATCCGGTGGGCGCGGGCCATCTCGCCCATGACGCCCATGATGCGGTGCTGGTCTCCCACTACCAGGGCGGCGTTCAGGGCGGCCGTCAACTCGTCCGAGGTGGCCGGATGCGTGTCCCTTGCTTCGGTATTGACCATCGCCGTTCCCCCGCCGTCGTGAGTTTGACCCATACGACACTATGTTATCCCACCGGATACCCTATACGCAAGGGGCAACTGTCATTCGGGCCGCCGGTTTCGGAGATTGCGCCTCGCCAATCCAGCGTGGATGGTGCGGCCGGGGCCAGGGTCCCACCGCCGTTCTTCACGATTGCCAGAATCGCCACCACGGGGCAGGTCGCCTTTGCGCCGCCTTCAACTCGTTTACGAGCTCGGCGTTGCGTTCCCGCTCCAGGTCAAGCTGCTCTTGGAGGAAGGATATATGCTCCTCCAAGTCGCGCACCCGTTCTTGGGCCGCCGCCAGCTCTGGAGGTGGGGTTTCGACGGCGTTCGGCTGGTCGTCGTCCAGCATCACGTACACCCGGTGCCGCCGTCCGCGCGGCTCCCGTCTCACCGGCACCTCCCCGGCGGCGATGCGCCGGTTCAGCGTGGACAGGGACAACCGCAATTCCCGGCAAGCTTCCGCCTTGGTCAGGAGTCTCATACCATCACCTCGCCGTGTGTCATCATGTTTCATTTACGGGTCAATCCTCATGTGTCATACGTGTCAGCGGCTTTTTCGCAGTTTTGGGCGGGGTCGGCGTCTCCGCCGTGAAAGCCCCGATTTCTGCAACAAAATGCAAGCCGGAGGGCTTTTGGGGTCAGACAGGGTTAAGACAGGGAAAAACCCCTGTAATTCACGTTTGTTTGTGGCCTCCCTACAGGAAACCCCGAGAGCCGCTCTACCGGAAAAGTTGCACTCTGACCAGTCGCGTTAATGGCAGCCTTTCCCACGGCTCCGGGGCGGGCGGCAGCCACGTGTCAGCCAGGATGCCGTGCTGGGCAATGGTCTCCAGGTTGGAGCTGGCGAAGGGGGCGTGATCAACGTAGTTGGCGGCGTCCATGAAGGCGTCCTCGTCGTCGGGTGTCTCGAAGACGAACAGCACAAGGGGCAGTTCCCCGCCGTGGTCCCGGCGGGCGTAGCCGCTCTGGAAATAGCGGCGGTAGTTCTCCAGCCGGGCGCGTACCCGACGGGGCGTTGTGGCCCGGCGCTCGTATTCCATGAAGCAGTGGCGGTATCCCTCGGGCAGGTCCAGGGTGAAGGAGATGTCAGGGTGGACCACGTAGTTCTTTTCGTCGTGCCAGTACCCCACGGCTGAACGGGAGGTGGGCAGCAGGTCCAGAACGCCATAGTCCCGGGACTTCGAGCATTCGGCGGTGAGGGCGGCGGCCAGGGTGGTCAGGGCGGCGTGATGGTCGGGCTGGGACACTACGCTGCGCAGGGCGGTTCCGACGTAAGCCTGGGGGTTGTTGAGGCCGGGTTCGGCGGTCCAGCGATCCAGGACCTGCCCCACGGAGGCCCGGTCCCGGCGGGCCAGCCACGTCAACCCCTCGTCGGTGAGCAGGTGGGATTCACCTTCGGCACGGATGAGACCTTGCTGAGTTAGGGACCGCAGCACCTGGTTGGCGCGGCGGCGCGTTACTCCGCCCATGAGCCCGGCCAGCTGGTTTGTGGAGCACAGGGGCCAGGCCGCCAGCAGGTCCAGGGTTTGCTTCTCTGCACGGGTAAGTTCGACCGACAGGGAGCCTTTGACCTGCTCCGTAGGACTTGGCATCAGCGCCCGCAGGCCGCTGGGATACAGCTCCTCCGGGTTGGGCCTGGGCCGGTCGGCGGTGTTGTGGCTCGCCCGTCGGCCCAGCCAGCCCATGATGGCGTCCAGGGACACGTCGGGGTTGATAGCCTCGGGCAGGAAAGGTCTCTTGTCAGAACCGCATTGTTGCCAGACTTGGGCCCCCGCGTCTCCCGCCAGCAGTTCCCCCTCGGTGGCGACGAAGGTGCGGCGGTGCTCCATGGGGTTGCCCAGGGTGCGGAAGGCCCGGCGGGTGGCCTGGTCGGCGTGGGTCAATACCAGCGTTGCCGTGGGCCGCTGGCGCGGGCGCAGTTGCTCCAGGGTCCGCAGGCGGTAGCGCAGGTTGGCCGAGGAGAGCACCGGCCCCTGGCGCACGATGCCCAGGGAACGGCCTTCCGATAGCGTAATCAGCAGGTCGTAGGGACCCTGGCGGTGGTGGTCCACGCGCACGGGCTGTTGCTCAGGGTCGGCTTTGGCGATCATTGCGGCCACGTGATACAGCACGGCCACGGCGTCCAGGCGGTCGGTGAGGATGCGGAACCACTCCCGGGACACCGGGTACTCGCTGAGGAAGCGTTCCGTGCCGTGTTCGACGTTGGCGGCGGCTTCTATGCCCTTTTCCGTGGGAAAGTGGCGCTGCCGGGAGTTCGGCCCCAGCGCGCTCAGGTGGTGGGCAACGGAATCCACCAGGCCGCTGGCGGCCAGCTTGGTCAGACGGCGGCGCAGGGTGGTGGCGGGAATCCGTCCGAAGGCGGACAGTTCCTCGACGGTCGCCAACGGGGCGGCGCACAGCAGCCGCAGGGTGTCCTCCAGGGTCTCGGCAAGGGGTTGTTTCCTGGCGGCGGCGCGGCGCCGGACCCGGCGGACGGCGGTCATGGCCCAGGTTGCCGCGTTGATTGCGTCGGGGTCGTCGCCGACGGTCCTGATGACCGCCCTGGGCAGGGATTTCCCCAGGCGCCCCCGTTCCAGGAACCGCCACAGGGTATAGCGGGAGACACCGAACCTCTCCACGGCCTTGGCCTGTCCGTGCCACAGGACGTAGGTGCGCACGTAGTCGCGGATGGCGCCGTCCAGGTCGTTGCCGGACGGTTCCTCCTCCACCGGAATCGGCGTGCTGTTGATAGTCATTCCCATTCCTCCCGTGGCGGTGCTCCAACACTCCATTGTCCAGGAGAAAGTGCTTGCTCATAATGCCGCCTGAGGAATTACATTCCGGGCAGTTTTGTGGTATGGCGCGAGCCGCGATTGCCACTGCCTTGGGACAATACGGAACCAGCGCCGCAGCCTGCGGGAGCGGCGCCGGTTCCAGGGATAGCTCACTCTCGGGGTTCATCATCGGATGACGGGCCGGACGCGGGTGCGCCGCTCCGCTCCGCCTGCCGCCTCAGGTGGGCACGGGCGATGATCCTGGCCAGGACGCGCAGCCCCGCATGCATCGTCTCCCGCTGGGCGTCGGTGTGCTGCGGGGCTGTATCCCTGGGAGGCTTCCTGCCGGCGGCCCCTGGTCTCGGGTTGCTCCCGGAGGGACGCTCCGGCCTGTTTCTTCCGGTATCGTTTCGCATATCCTCTCGTTGTGGGTGTGTGATGGGGTCTCCATGTCGTGCCCGGGTTCGAGTTCCAGGATCATGTCGTTCACCTCGTATCGGTTTGGGTCGTCGGCGTCGTCGCCAACGCCGCAACAGAGTTTGAGCCACCGGAATCCCCGGCGTAACCGCCCGTGAGGGCGTTCATATGAGGGGGCCTACGGGCCCCGTGCTGGAGATCCCTTACGCGACGCCCTTGGGGTGTACAGCGATTGGACGCCAGTGGCATTTTTGCCAGTCGGGTATTTTCATAGCTGGTTCGTAGCTGAAATGGTGGGAAATCCCTCTCTACAGGACCTCGGCAGTGAACAGTTGGACTTGCGGGTATTTTCCGGGCCGTAGTGGCATCCGCCGTAGCTGGTAGCGGCATTTTTGCCGCTGGCCGAATCCCGGTGGAGCGGCATCGCTCCCGTTGCAAATCGGCATTTTTGCCGGTGGGCGCAAGGGAGGCGGGATGAGGGCAACCGGGCGCGAGCTGCTGCCGATGGGCCGCCGGATCGGGATAGAGGTTGAGTTTACGGGTCAAGCGGTTCACTTCCCTGCGGTTTGTTTCGTCGGGCCCTTCGCCAACGCCCTCTGAGAGTGTGAGCAATCCAGCCCCTCCGCGTAACCTCCCATAGGGGAGTTCACTCATGAACGGTCTTACAGGACCGGTCCCGTAGGGGCCTTCCTTCGTGAAGGGTCTTTCAGGTCCCTGCGCCGACGCCATCCCCCGTGATGTCCTTGGGGTGTACAGAGATTGGGACTTGCGTACATTTTTGTACCCTGGCCCGATTCAGGACTACTTCAGCTTTGAAACGGCCTTAAAACGGGGGGAATCGGCCCCCTGCGGGAGGGGAACAGTGAACACTTTGACTTGCGGGCGGGTTCCGGCGGGGGTGTGCAAGTCCCGTGCCTGAAACGTACATTTTTGTACCCCGGCCAAACGGCGCCGGTGTGCAAAAGCCCAACGTGAAACGGACATTTTTGTACGCGGCGGCGAAATGACGGCAACGGGGCGCGAACTGCCGCCCTTGGTCCGCCGGGCTGGGATGGGGGTTCAGTTTCCGGTGCAAGTCGTTCACCACCCCTTGGTCTGGGCCGTCGGCGCCTTCGCCAGCGCCGCCGAAAAGTGTGCACCAACCGAACCCTCCGCATAACCTCCCGCAGGGACCCGCATCAGTGCGGGGGCGCGCAGGGCCTCACGCCGGATACCTCCTGCGGGATGTCGCCGGGGTGTACAGGAAATGGATGCCGGTTGCGGAAATGCAAATCGGGCCACTTCGTAGCTGAAATCGGGGGAAATCAGCCCTCTACCGGAGTTTTCCGGTTAACAGTTTTCGTAAGTCCCCGTTCCAACGCTGGGTTGCAGTGGCCGTAGCTGAAAATTGCATTTTTGCAACTCGCCGGACCGCTCAGCAGTCGCATCGGCCCCGTTGAACAGTTGCATTTTTGCAACTGGACTCAGAGGCGGCGCCTGGGATGAACTCCGGGCAGCCGGGCATGGGGAAGAGTCTCGGTATGAACGACCTGCACCGCCTGCGGCTGTTGGCGCTCCTGGAGACTTGGTGGGCGACAATGCGTTAAGCAGGTCAGCGGCGGACCTGGACGTGGATCACCGCACTCTGACGGCCAGCCCGGGGAGCGGCAGGCTCACCAGGCGGATGTGGGTGGTGCTGGAGGATATCAAGGGCAAGCTGACCAGGCGGGAGATGCTGCTCTGGTCGCGGCGGGCGTCGAGCCTGGTAATGTGGGGAAGGTGGCGGCAACGGGCGGAGGGCGGTTTCCCGTTGGGTTTCGTAAGCTCCATTGAAGAATAGTGAACACTTTCCCGAGGGGGGCTCGGAGGGGCTATGCAACGGGCCCGGAGTGCGCGACAATAAAATGGTTTTCAGGCTTTTCCGAGGTTTCCCGCCATAGAAATCTTGGGGGCGTCTCCCTTGAGCCCGGGCATGACCTGACGGATGATTCGCTCTCTGGAAGGGTCGGCCCAAGAGGGAATGCTGCCGCTGCGGGGTGTTCAAGTCCCTCGCAAGCAGCGCGGGCCGGATTGACGGGGTGTTAAGTCCCTCGTTCCCGGTCCAGTCCGGCGGCTGGAGTGTTTAAGTCCTTCTCTCGCCGGGCGCCGTTCAGCGGTCCGGAGCTGATCCCTCCGGTCGCTGGTCACCCGTCCGGTGATGGGAACTGACTACTCCTTTCATCGGGCGTCCGCCAGGTGGTGGAGGTTGATCGCCTCCTCTGCCAGGCGTCGGGGACGGAGCGTTTAGCGGCGGTTCGTTCTCACCCAGGCTGAGGCGTTGGTGCGCGTTTAGCTCCTGCCGCCCCAGCCGGAACCACAACCCTGGAGCGCGCGGTGCGCTTCACCTGGTATCCCAACCCAAGGCGCGGAACTCTTATCCAACGGCGCATCGCCCTCACAACGGAGGCGGCAGACAGAAACAGCACGGCGTCCCGAATTCCCACACCCATCCGGTTTACCAGCGGAGCGGTCCAACCTGCTTCGCACTCTTCGACCTGCGGCTGGAGCGAGCAAGTAGCTCCGGCTGCTCCCCCACGGTTGCGGCCAGGCTGCCAGGTAACGGCAGCGGCGCCGTGGCTTCAACACGCTCCGGCAGTCCGTCGTCAACGGAGGCAGACCGGAGGCTTGACGCTGCAACGCGGTTGCCATCGGGCCGGTAGTTGGATACCTGGCCGAACCGCGTTTCTCTCATTGGTCACCATCTCCCTCACGCAGCGGCAGCCCCGGAATGACACCCTGGGCGAGTTGCGCCCCGCACCAACCCTCAACCGGCTTTTCCAATTGCGTTGCCCAGCCCTGGGCGCAGTGCGTCTTGCCCTGGGGCGTTTGGATTGCGCTGAACAACCTGGATCTGAGCGAAGTGCGTCCTGCGTCAGCCTCACCTTGCTCAGCTGACGAACACAAAAATTCGCCCCGGTGCATACCCAAACACCGGGACGAACCTTACCAAGGTGGTGCCACAAGACACCATTACCAACGAACCGAAGTTATCCTACAGTGGCCCCCTGGTGCTGTCAACACGACAAACGATGGCGAATTCATGGCGACCCACTCGGTGGTGAGCCGGTCAAACCATCACCGGATTCGCCCAACCCGTCCTGCGACAGATTCAGGACCAACGGCACGGACAACGGCGTAGCCCTGGTGGCACGGGGAGCGGCAAGAATCGGGGGAAAGCGAAAGGCTGTCGTACCAATCGCCGGCGCGGTTGCCGACGGCGGCAACACGGTCAGCAGCGGGCAGCACGTCAGTAACAAAGGCGATAACCACGATAACCACGACCACATCGAGGAGGTGATTCACAACAACAACGATCATCGTGGGTTCCCGGTAATCACGGGCCGGTTGGAGCAACCGGTGAACCGGCGGTAACCCAAGGCCAGTTGCGCCAAGTACGGCGCGGCGGCAACCGGGGCGGCTCAATGGGCTGCCCCTGACCTGACAATCGAATAGGCGCCAACGAGCGGGGCCGTCTCTCCCACCAGTGGGGGAGGCGGCCCCGCTCTTCGTGTTTCGCCACCGGCGGACACCCAAGCGGCTGAATGGACCGCACCCAGAGACCTGCATCTTGAACTTGAACCAGAGAGCGGGGTCGGTCCATTCGGGCCGGCCTCGCTTTCTGCCTTTCGGAGGAATCGACATGAAGGCGACTGCCAGCATCGAAATCACGGAACAGACCATCCCCCATCCCCCTACCGGATTCGGCGGCACCGAAACCCGCGTACCGGAAACCGGACAGGCTGGGCCGAACTTGGACGGGGCGAAGGAACGGGGTAAGGGCAAGCCCGAGAGCGAACTCCGCGCCGCCGCCCGGCGCAAGGGCCTGACACTGAAAGAGCTGGCCGGCCTGATGGGCGTCAGCTACGGCTACCTGTGCTCGGTGGCCAGCGGGAAAAGGCCATGGTCTCCCATGCTGCGGGAAAAGGCGATGGCAGTCCTGGGCGAGGTCCCCGGCCAGGGAGTGGTCTACCGCCAGGGCGGTTTGGTGCAGAGCGAAAGCACCTGCCTGCGGGAGCGGGCCCGGCAGCGGGGCCTCAGCATGAAGGCCCTGGCCCACCAGGTGGGCGTGTCCGCCGGCTTCATCTCCGACGTGGCCCGGGGCCGCAGGCACATGAGCCCGGCGGTGCAGGCCCGGGTGGAGAAGGCCCTGGGCTCTCCCGTGGAGATCGCTCCCGCCCAATGCGCCAACCGCCAGGGCAGCGCAGTACAGGGCGGTGAGAGCACCTACCTGCGGGAGCGGGCCCGGCAGCGGGGCATGACCCTGCGGCAGGTGGCGGAACGGACCGGGTTGAGCTACGGCCACGTGGTCATGGTGTCACGAGGACACCGAAACCTGAGTCCCGCCGCCCAGGCCCGCATGGAGTCCGTCCTGGACGCTCCGGTGAAGGTCCAGTCCGCCCAATGCGCCGGCGTGGACCCGCAAGCCCTGTGGGAACGCATGGACGCCCACGACATCTCCCAGAACGAAGTTGCCCGGCGGGCTGGCATCAGCTCGTCCATGCTCTCCCAGATCATGAACGGCAAGCGCACCCCGTCGGCCCGGGTGCTCCGGGACCTGCACGCCGTGCTGTTCGCGCCGTCGCCCACGGAACTGGTGGCTCCCGTGGAGCTGAAGGTGCTGGGCTGGAAGAAGGACGGTCGCCAGGGCGTGGTGGTGAAGGGCGCCGGCGGACCGCGCTCTGGCGGCCAGCCCGGCGACGGCGCCATCCGCACCGGCGGAAGAATGCCCTGGGGCGCCGAGGTGGAGTTTGCCTACACCACCGGGTACGACAGCCGGGGCAAGGTGTTCGTGAACCACCTGGTGGACGAAAAGGGCTGCTCCGTGATGCTGAAGCAGCGGGAGCCGGAAGGCCGGTAGCGCGGCGATCCCGACGACGGCATCATCCTCTCTACCGGATATCAAGACGGCGGCCCCGTGGAAATTCTCCACAGGGCCACCGTTTCTTGTCATCATATCCTGCCTGTCCCTTTTCTTCCGTGATTCCGTTTGGGCAAGCGATGCAGAGTGCCTGGGAAGGTGCAGCCGGTAACCGGCGACCCGCTCGTATTGCACGGAAGCACCCAGCCCAGCCACCGCCATTGCGTGAATGCGTGTTGCCGGCGATTCACCCGGCGGCGTATAATCCGTCCTACGGAACCACGCCCCGCAGCGGGAGCGCCGGAATCCGGTTTGCCAGCCCGACCCGGTTCCGGCAGGAAGAATGCGCTGCCACCGTCCAACTGGTGCGAAATGACCACGCCTGACGCTACAACCGAGAAACTGCGAGCCAAAGCCCGCTTCCGGCTGCCGGACCCGCCGCAGCGCGAGCCTGACGAGATGACCCAGTACGACCACCTGTTCAAGACCGGCAACTCGCGCTACCTGGCCATCCACCTGGGCAATCCGGAAACCACGCTGGTGGAGGCGGACCGGTGGATTGTACCCGACCCCAGCTTCAACAAGGCGCGGGCGCGGCGGCCCGACCTGCTGGTGGCCTTCGGCGTGGACCCGGAGGCGTACCGCGAGAACAACGGGTACATAGTAACGGAGCAGGGCAAGCCGCCGGACTTCGTGCTGGAGGTGGCGTCGGAGAGCACGGCAGACGTTGACGTGGGCGAGAAGCGGGAGTTCTACGAGAGGCTGGGGATACGGGAGTACTGGCGGTTCGACCAGACGCCAACGGGCCGATGGCACGGCGCCCGGCTGGCCGGGGACCGGCTGATGGACGGTGAGTACGTTGCCATCGAGATAGAGACGCTGCCCCACGGCGTGTTGCAGGGTTACAGCTCCGTGCTGAACCTGCACCTCCGCTGGGTGGAGGGCGAGTTGGCCTTCCACGACCCGGCCACCGGACAGCCCATCGCCACCTTCGAGAGCGAACGCGCCCGGGCCGAAACGGAACGAATCCGCGCCGACGATGCCGAGGCTGAACGCAACGCCGAACGGGAAGCCCGTAACGCTGAACGCGCCCGCGCCGACTCCGCCGAAGCCCGCGTTCGAAGACTGGAAGAACAGCTCCGAAACCGGAAACCATGATGTATGTCCCCGCGACGCGCTGAGCCCAGTCTTCGTTGCTTAACCGACAAAAGGGTTGACCTATGGCGCAATTGGGCACTATCGGGACTATCTGTCTTGCCGTATTTTTATATTTGGGTCTGGTACCCATGGTCAACGACGACACCTGCTCATCGTTGGCCTCCAATAGTGCCGATCTTATCGTCCGAATTTTCGTGCAGTTCATAGCTTTGTGTTGGGTACCTTGGAATTGACACGGTACTACGATTCATGGCAACGGATGGCCAGAAGACCCGATACGAAGTTCTACCCACATCGATGCCGAATGTCTATTCCAGTAGGAGGCATTAGCTCTTCTATGATTGATTTGAGGACTATCACGGTCTACCGAGTCCGATGCATTACCGTTCGGTAGGCGGACAGTATGTAACGAGGGGGTTCACGTCTGGTCCAATTCAGAACACTTGATATGGTGCTCGCATTGCTTTCCGGACCAAGCAAACGGAGATACGTCCGAATCGCTAGCGGGAAGGGCGGCTTTGGTCTGATTGCAAGGTTGACAAAGCAGTCGAAGGTTCATTAACGTCGATTGTCCCCCTAAAGCGCGCGGCAAGATATGGTCTTCAGTGAGTTCGTCCAGAGATAGTGCGATGTTGTCGCAAACGTCACAGACCAATCCCTGTTTGTACGCCAATAGAACTTTCCGACGGTGACGTGTACCAGACTTTCCATTATTGGTCGCAATCATTTGCTCCATCGTCAGAATGGGGATGTGCGGGCCACAGATTACTCCATGGTAGCTCCTATCCAGTTTCTTTGCGAACTCAGCAATGCTGGCATAGGCTGTCCCGTCGCATATCGCAGTTTCGTGTTCCTTCCATTGTTCAACAACTCTTCGAAACGTATCGGCCAACTCGCTGAGTGCCTGCTGGAGTTTGCACTGATCGGCAGGATTCGTGCTCTGTATCAGTTCCACCTCAGGACGCTCGCATTCCTCCTTACCCAGCAATAGAGTCCGTTGCTGTGCGCGGCAACATCGGCAAACCCGTATCGCTATGCTGCCACCTGTTTTGTTTCTGTACTCGTGAGGTTGCCCCCAATCGTGGTGCAAGATCACAGCGTGTTTCGGCCCGGAGTTAGTATGCTGCATACTTTTGTTCCTTCTTATCGGGGAGTTCTTTTGAATCGGCCTGCCCAAACGCCAGGCAGTACACCAACCCCTCAAGCGAATAGAAGACGCCATCGTCGCTCCCAATAGATTGCTCCAACCCGCCAAGACATGGTTCGGCAAAACCGTGTTGCACTGAGTAAGGTCCACTAGATTTTGTCACTCTCTAATTCCTTGCGCATGTAAGTCGTGACGCTGCCGTACATTCCACCGGAGAGCGACTGCGGGCTGTCGTGTTCTATTACCGGTCCTTGGCCCAATTTGCTGCGCCAGCGTTCGTTGGGCATTTGTATCGCTGCGTGTTTCATCTTACCGATCTTTTCGTACAGGGCAACCTTCTGGTAGCCGCCTTCAGTGCGGCCGTCATCGCATTGTTGGTATCCCAGTCCGGCGAACGCTTCCTTCAGGCTTTCAATCAGTTCAGTCTCAGCGGCCCATGGAGGCCAGTAGCTGACGCCATCGGGCCACCACCATTTGCTGGTGTCGCCGGCGGCATACGCGATGCAGTTGTAGGCCCCTGAGGGTTCACCGACGATTGAAAACCCTTCGCTGGCCAGATTGGGGAACGCTCCGACAAGCAGATCCGTCCATTTAGACGTATCCATTGTCTTCACCCCATTGCAACCAGGCGGCTTGCATCGCTCCAACGTTGCCGCGGTCGTCCGGTTGCACGGGGTTGGCGTTGGTGATTTCTCTCAGGGCATGGAACCAGTGCCCGCCCTGGGACTGCATTCGTTCCAGGATCAGGGGCACCGCCGGTTCGCCCATGCTGACGATTTCCTGATGAGCCGGGTGTTGAATAGCTTGGCCGGTACTCGACAGCAATACGGTGTCGTTCTCCCACTGGTCAGCCAGTTCCTGGAACCGATCGCGGTCGCCGGGTTCGATTTCCACCGCGTCGGCGTACTGGCCGTAGCCCAGACCGCGCACATGGGGCTCGTCGTGCAGCAGGTGGCGCAGATGAGCCAGTTCTGTAGCGTCCCAACCCATAGCCTCGGCCACGGCCTCGTCCCACAGGCGCCGCACCTCGCACTCGCCGTCGCGGAACTGCGGCACGGTCATGTCCTTGGTGCGCTCCCAGCAGCCAGCTAGGGTGCCGCGAATGCGGTCGTCCTTGACGTTGGGGATGCGAAGGTTCTCCAGAACGGCAGGGTTGTATATCGGGAAAGCAATTTTTCTGCCCGCATTGCGTAGTAGTTGGAGCCGACCGGCGGTAGAGTTGACAAATATGGCAATCGCTTTCGCCTCTTGAACTGTCGGGCCTGTGATGGGCAGGAATGAGCGACCTACATATTTTTCGTCGCTGGCGATGGCCGTTAGCCTGGCGGTCGATGGCGCCTGCCCTGCCGTCAGCAGCAAATTGCCTGCTTTTTCGAGGAACTTGTCCACTTCCACGTAAGTTCCGCCATTGGCGATGCGTTGACTTTCGGCGTGCTTAGTCGGCAGCCATGCGGAATCCGGGGCGCTGCAAATGGTCATCTGACCGTCTGCGCCTTTTGAGCCTATCATCGGAAAACTACCCGGTGTTCCGGGTAGAGCGGGAATAAAGCGGTCTTTGCCAAAGGCGGAAGTCTTCCAGCAGTTGTACCCGTGTTCGCCAATGGTTAGCATTGTCGAGATTTCCGCGAACCGCCGCGCGGCCTCAGCCAACTCCGTAGAACGCCAGATAGCTGCTGTCCAGTCGCCCTCCTCGATGCGCTCCGCCGGCCATTCTGACACCTCTCCCCATCCATCCCCTATTGGCCCTTGTGGACATTCCAGCAATGCTTGGTGGAGTTCTGCGACCTGGCTTTCGTCATAGGGCATCCGGTCTAGGTGAACGAACCTGGTTGGTGGGCGGACACCTTCGTGACGTACGGCAATAACGATGCACTCATCAACCTCGACATTCTGGCTGAGAGTGAACTCTCGTGGCCAGCGCCCAGTGAGTACGGTCTGGATGTGGTAACGTCTGGCCAGGATTCTCCGCTCATTAAGTCCGGAGGGCGCGGACAGGGCGATGGTCGGGTTGATCATCGTCAACGTGCCAATATCATCAGGCAGTAGTCGGTCCGCCAGCATCACGAAACACGGTGCGACCGTGTTTCGTGATGCGAAATTTTTCAATTCCGGGTCAGATTCGACTAACTGGTATTCCAAACTGTCCGTCCGTTTCCGCAATGCTTGCTGAACCCCTTCTGGGAATTTTTCTCCCATCTTGGAGCGATTGCTGAACGGTGGGTTCATGATGACAACGCGAGCTCCCTTCGCGGCGTCAACTGCGTCTTCAAGTTCCGCGTCATCGGGCTGATTCCACGCCACTTGGGAACCGATTTTGTCGTCGCCCAAGTCCATCGCGCCATCGCGGGGGACGATGGCCTTCTGGCCCAGCAGTTCCAGTGTTCCCACGGATACCCGCATCGGGTCGTCGGGCGACGGGCCATAGGGCATCAGGTACAGGCCCATGCGCCGATAGCGGATGTCCTGGTTGCCGGCGGTAAGCTGCGACGCCGCCAGTTGCAACGACACCGGGTTGATGTCCAGACCCTTGATGGTTTCCTCCACTGCCAGCTTTTGCAGTTCGGCGATTTGGGTCTCGCTAGCACCCTGCTCCCGGACCCGGCGTTTCATTTCAGTCAGCATGGCTGCCAGCAGGGTGCCGCTGCCACAGGCCAGGTCCACGGTCTTGTGCTTGCGCCACACGTCGGGGTCGGGCCAATACACCTCACCGCAGGCGTCCAGGGTCAGGCGGGCGGCAATTGAGGCCGCGACTGGACGGGTGAAGAATGCGCCGTCGGATGCCTGGTTGCCCATCACCCGGTTGAATAGCGGGCCAGCGTGGTCGGCGCCCATGTCGGCGTAGGTTTCGGCGATGCGTTCCGCTTCGGCGGTGATGTGATGCAATGCCCTTTCCAGCCCGGCCAGCTTGCCGGTGTCCTCCACGGCATCAATGACTCCCACCGCCGGCTCCAGCACCGGCCGGAAGTCATGGGTCAAAATTCGGCCCCACTCGCGACGCAGGCGGCGGACGACGTTGATATCGTTTTTCACCGTTGTCAGGTCGCTGACGCCGCTGATCCAGCGTCCGTTGGCGATCCGCTGGTGCAGCATAGCGGCGTTCATTAGCAGCAGAGCGGCGGTTACGCATCCGTCGGCCGCCTTTCCTTCCTCTATCGCTTTTCGGGCCTTCTCGTCCAGGTTGTCCAGCATAAAGTGCTGGTCAAGGACCGGTTGCAGTTGATCCTCACGCAGGTGGCGGGCAGCTTCCTTGACGCTGGACTCCAGGATGTTCAGGTCTCGGACCACGCGGTTGTCCACTAGGCCGGACTTGGACAGCAGGTTCATGCGGATGGCGTTGCCCTCGTCTTCCAGTCCGCTGAGTCGAAGTTGCCGCAGGAAGGATTGTTCCGCCCGCTCTTCACGAGTGGGAACCGGTTTCTTTTCCTTGGTGGTGGGGATACGCACGCCCTCGCCCTTGTTTATCATTTCCCTGGCCTTGGACTTGGACTTGCGGACGTCCACTGGCCCCCGGGTTCCGTCCAATGCCGGCCTACCCCGCGCCACGGTGTCCATGCGTAGTTCAATGCTGCCGTCTTGGTTCTTCTTGCCGGCGATGATCTGAGTGGCTTCAATGACATCCGGCGGCGGCGCGGCGGTTTCAGTTTGGTAAGTCGGGGCCTTCATGTCAGAGATGCTCCGGGCCACCTCGTCCGGGGGCACCTCGGTTATAGGGCGAAACTCTTGGGTCAGTGTGCTTCTGCCCTCCAGCACTCGTTCCACCGCAACCTGAGCTTCTCCCGGCGCGCCTTCGTGCTCCCGGTACTGGATACGCCGATCCTCGCCGCTGGCGGCAATACCGATGATGCTGACTACCGACGGAGGCGGCTGGGGGATATACAGTTGCAGCAATTCTTGCAGCTTTTCCTCTATGCGGCTGTCGTGGGCGCGCAGGGCCAGGAGAATTTGTCCCAATTCCGCCCAACCTTCTTCCATGTTGCTGGAGCTGAGCCACTGTTCCGGGTCGGCGTTAGGCGGTATCACGATGGGGCAGACGATATAGCCCATTTTCTTGCCCGGCGCGGTCCGCATGGCCCTTCCCACTGCCTGGATGACGTCGATGGGGCTTTTGCGAGGTTCCAGGAAAGCCACGGCGTTTAGCGTAGGTGAGTCGGTGCCTTCGCCAAAGATGCCCACGTTGATAATCCCGTGGGGATTGGGTTCGGTGGCATCTGCAAGCCGCAGCTTGGCGCTTTCCCGGGCTGTCACCTTGCTGGTGGCATCCAGGTGTTCTAGAGTGTAGTGTGCAGCGGTCTGCCCGTTCTGCTCTTTGTCGAGTTCGTCCTGGACCCACTTTCTAACGTGGGCTTTCTCTAGCTCGCTCGCCATGTTCTTTGACTTGTCCACGGTGTTCATGAACGCGATGCATGACTTGATGGGAACCGTGCCCTCGCCCCGGTTCTGCGTAGCGCCGGCCATGGTCAGAGCGAATGCCTGCCCGCGCAGGAAGTGAGTGGACGTTAGCCGGTTCTTCCCTTTGCTTTCGGTTTCACCAGCCAGCGTGTTGGCAATTTTGTAAGCGTCGGGACCGCTCACGCCCACGGCGATAATGCGATAGTCGGCCAGCCATTCGTTTCTTACCGCCTCCGCGTAGCTCTTGCGGTACAGTTCCACGCCGAAAGTGCCTTCGTCGTCCATGCTGCGGACAATCCAGTCGCTGGTCTGGTCCTGGTTCACCCTCCGGGTGTCGTAGATGCGAGGCGTGGCTGTCTGATAAACGCGGTACGTCGCCGGGAAGACATCGTTGTCGTGGCACAGCGTAAAGTCCCGGATGCGGCGTTCCTCTTCTGTGACCTGCTGGCTCTTGTCAGTGCGCTTTCGGCGCAGGCCGGCGGTGCGATGGGCTTCGTCGGCTACGAGGACTTTGGCCGTGACTCCGGTTGCATTGAGGGCCCCCGCAACCCTGCTGCCGCTCTGGTAGGTGCCGAAGATGACGCTAACCTGGGCGGCTCCTTGCCCGTCGCGTATCCACGCCGCGATTTCCTCGGGGTTGGTGGTGACCCTGCCTTTCACCTCGGAAGCGCTGACGTTGCTGTTGTCCAGCGTAGGGTCGGCAGCGGTGTTGCGCGTGCTTTCCTTCCTGGGGTCATACCCAGCAGTCTCGTCGGAGCAGACGGCCAGCGCCCGGATGTCTGCGTTGGCCTGCTGGAGGTACTCGCGCCTGATTTGGGCGACCAAAGCGATGGACGGACAGAGTATGATGGACAGCTCGCCCGGAGGTGTCAATTCCTCGACAATCCGCAGAGAGATTCTGGTCTTGCCGGTTCCGCAGGGCAGGATGATTTTGCCCCGGGCTTGACCGACCGGCAAACCTCCGCTGTCCGACGCTTGGTGCTGCTTGAGGATGCGAACGCTTTCGGCAATGGCCTCGTTCTGCATACAGGACTTGGATTGCCGGCGTTCTTCGCCGTCGGGGTTGGGTTCGCAGTGCGGGCATTCCTCGTGAGTGAACGCAGCCTGCTGTTGCAGCAGGTCGTTGGCTATGTTGACCATCTTTACGGGTTTGTCGGTCATTGACATTGCCTGCTGGGTGTTCCCGCTCACCGGGTTGTCGCCATTGGTGACGACCCATCGCTCGGCCCAGAATTCGCCGGCAGACGTGCTGGTGAAGCTGTCGATTTCGCTCTTGCTGATTGGAGATCCCTGGCCGGCGGCGTTCAGTTGCCGGGATTTGCACTGGATGGCGATGTGCTCACCGTCGCTGCGCCGTATCGCTACACAGTCAATCCCTATATCCTGGTTGGTGGTTCCAGGAAAGTGGGTTTCTCGGTCGGGCCATTCGGACCAGAGGTAGCAATGCGCAATATCCCATTCCTTGACGTGAGGGCCAACCGCTACTGCAACATCCTCAAGCCACGTGCCATCGGTGCTTTGCGGGCTCATCTCAGCTACGATGGCGATAGCGTTTTCGACGAAGGCTTGCTGGTTTGTGTTTTGCATAGTTTTCACCCTGTTGGGTCTCGGTTTTACCTCAACTCGCGCGTCAGGTGATCTCGTTCTCAGTGGTCCAGTCATTGCGCAGAGGATTGACGCCCGGTCGCACCGGATGCGTGCGCGGAGTATTCCAGTATGGAGACTTGCATTTGGGGCAGACTTTGGGGTCCGGCGTTCCCGGTTGCTTGCGCACCCAACGATAGCCGCATCGCTCACACAGGAAGCCGGGAATCATCACGTAAGGCATTGGCAATTCTCTCCCACGAGGCCCGGCGAAACGGTCGGCTATGTACCCAGTTGGTATAGTTTCAAATTAGCACCAATTCGCTGTTTCGGCAACCTCGCTTCGTCGTCGGCGCTCGAAACCGTAGGGTGGTGGGGTCTGACACTTACGTGCCGGGAATCCACAAATGACGGGGCATAAGTGCGAAAAGGCCGGGTTAGTAGCCCGGCCTCTTGGCGAAGAAGGCGTCTTTCACAACGCCAAATAGAACCTGATGCTGAAGGTTCTTGATTTTATCCAGTTTGGTGGGCCTGAGTGCACGGTAGGTGGAACCGTCTTCGAGATGTGGCTGGGCGCTCTGTAATCCTTGGTGCTGAGGCCCTGGCAGAGAGTTTGATACTCTTCGGGCGGGCCTGTCATGACGGTAGACAATACCATCTTTGAGATGTGGATGGTATTGTGAATTTACCCTACATGGGTGTGGATGCAGGGCAAACGCATTTTAACCGTTATTTGTATGTTGCATGTGCTGCGCAGATGGGCCAATCTGCTCAGCAGGTGTGAGGGGCGCGTCGACCGTCATTGGGCGGGTCAGGCCGTTTGACCTGACTGCGCCGAGCGGGAGTAGGACACCCCTCACGCCACCTAGTCGGCCCTCCGAACGGATACCGGGGCTTGAGGCCCGCATCAGCAAGTGGGGAGGACCGTGGACAATCATACCGGCAAACAGGATCGGCAACAATGAGCACAATGATGACCAAGGTGGTGGTGGGGATTGACGTGGGCAAAACCGGTTTGGACGCATCGGCGGACGGCGGCGCGGTGCGGTCCTTCAGCAACGACGATGATGGCATATCGGAGCTGGTGGCATGGCTGGCGTCCCAGGGGCCGGCGCTGGCGGTGTGTGAGCCCACCGGCGGTTACGAGGAACCCCTGGTGCAGGGGCTGCGCAGGCCGGGTGTGAGGGTGCAGTTGGCCCATCCGGTCAAGGTGCGGGCTTTTGCCCAGGCCAGCGGACGCCAGGCCAAGACCGATGGCATCTACGCGCAGACGCTGTCCCACTATGGACGGGTTTTTGCGGCGTCGGATGACGCGCAACCAGCGGCGGAGGAGGAACCGCAGCGCGGTGAGATCCAGGCGCTGCTGCGCCGGCGGCGGCAACTGGTCAACCAACGCGTCCAGGAACTGAACCGGCTGGATCGGGCCTGGAATCCCGGAGCCCAGGCCTCCACTCGACGCCACATCGCCTGGCTGGACGAAGAGATCGCCCGGCTGGACAAGGAATACCGGGAGGCATTGGGCAGCAGTGAGGTCCTGTCCCAGCAAGCCGAACTGTACCGCAGCGTCCCCGGCGTGGGAGAGTTGACCGCCGCCACCCTGGTGGCCCACCTGCCCGAGTTGGGTCGGGGCGACGGCAAGGGACTGTGCTCTCTGGTGGGTTTGGCGCCCTGGTCTCGGGACAGCGGTCAGCAACGCGGCTACCGGGCCATTCGCTGCGGACGGGGCGAGGTGCGTCAGGCCCTTTATATGGCGGCCCTGTCCTCGGTGCGGGTCGAAGGCCGATTGCGGCGTTTTCACCAGGGCCTGCGACAACGCGGCAAGGCGCAAGCTGCTGCTGCAACTCCACGCCGTCGCCCGCCGCGGCACTCCCTGGCAACCGGGTAACGCTACCCCTTCCTGAAACCAAACCCTTGACATCCAACACGGAAACTCCCGCGAAAGCGGGAATCCAAGGCTGTCACGCTTCTGATTTCCCTTGCGCAACAGGTCAGATGAGCCTCGCCCGACGCCATCCGGCAGAATTTCCGGCCACTGGATTCCCGCTTTCGCGGGAATCCAGTGGCCGGAAATTTAGAATGCGTTTGCCGTGGGTGTGGATGCCACTTCTGGTAATTCTGCTCATAACCTTCGGTTATCATGGCAGAATCTGGGACGTGGAACATCCGGCGCGGACTCCTGTTCGCATTGCAAGTACTGGGATCCCGCTCGTACTTGGACAATCCAACCGTGCATTCATCCCTATTTCTGAGAAAAGGGGATCATATACCTGTATACCAAAAACTGGAATCGGTGCATCGGCTGAAGAAACCACCGCAGTTTTCCTGCAAAAAGCAGGCGATTTAACAGCCTATTTCCAGGGCGCAGGTGCGAATGCTGCCTAGTTCTCTCCAATGCTGAACCTGGTCCATGGGACTGTAAACTATCTGATCCGTATTTCCACCCCACATAATGCCATAGAGGCTGACGTCCCCGCTCTTCGGACTGTTCGTAATCTTAAAGATTGGAGAACCGCTGTCTCCTTTGCCTGTATGAGGGGCAGTACCGATGTCCTGGCATTGCATTACGACGTTTTGATCTACATTCACCACATCCATGCACAGGTCGTAAAGAATCGGGGTATAAGTGCCTGTCGTACTCCCTACCATGACTATGATCTGACCCACAACGCCGCTGGAACTCTCGGATACGATTCTCCATCTAGGATTCGACGCGCTGATGGTTATGGACCCGTTCCCGGTTGTCCTTGCGATATGACCCATATCACTCTTAATGCCTTGGTCGAATTTGATAAATGCTACGTCGGCTAGACGGCACTTTTTGCCTTTCCAGGGATAATCCGGGCAATCAAAGATAACGCCGTCAACGGTTTCTTGACCGATCCTATTCTCGGCATTCTTCTCAGGTTGATAGAACACGGTAGATTCCTTGGAAGCGAACGAATCGGTACAGTGGGAATTGACAGCAACGCCTCCAATACCCGAGCGAATGACATTGAACCCTTGGGTACAGAGGCCTTTCGTGTCACCCTCAGTTTGGACGCCGCCTATCACAGGTCGAATCTTGTCACGGATCGTCTGCGCACCAAGGTCTATGCCGTCAAAAGAACGGAAAGGCTCTCTTACGGTAACCCTCACGACGCCTGGTGGGATTCCTGCCTCTAATGCTAATTCTTCGACCATGGCAATCAGGTCCGAGTGTTCAACGGCGATTTCCAAACGGTTCTTGTCCTCTTCCAAGTCTGTACCAACCAGACCGCCGTCTACTAGCTCCGAACTGCCGATCGCCATGCGAATGTCGTCGTACCAAACTTTCAGCTGGGTGATGCCATATTCACCTTCTACCGGGTAAATTCCTCCAGGTATGGCGTCGGGAAACTTCTCGCGAATTTCCTCCTCTACTGCCTGAAGCTGATCCTCGTCGTGGATATCAAGCATGAAGACGTTCAGCATCTCTGGTCGATCTGGATCTATGTACATCCCTCCGAACCCCGGCACGCGCTCCCCGATCTCCACCAGTAAGTCGTCCCGGCTCCGAAAATCCTGGGGGTCTTCTTCATTTTGGCCGAATTGTCTCAAGTCGTCACTTGGCGTTCGTTGAACCGAACCACTGTCCCCTGCTTTCGCGTTTTCGGAACCTAACTGCCACCCCACTACTCCCAACAATACCAACGGCAGAAGGGCTAAAACCGCCATTCTCAGGTGCGTCCGCTTTTTGATCTGCCGACTCATTGCAGCAATACCTCACTATGAAGGTAATTGTCCGTATCATACCAGATGATTCCGACAAATGGCTGCCCATGCTTTGGCCGCCCGTACTTTTCCAGACAATTGGCTCCAACCCCCGGAGGTAGTACCCACCGTCCCTAAGCCCGCACTTCCCTCATCCATCCAACAATGACTGCGTCCTCTTGCTCCTACAACCGCGACTTTCATGCCCTTTTGTCATCACCCCGTTGGATTAGGGCTAAACCCGTCGGTTAGAGACCACTGGCTCCGAGGCCAATAGTGTGCGAAGCGTTCCCAAGTCCGGCAGGCCCAAGATTCGGGAGACGCCAGCGTCCAATGAGCTGCGGGCTTGGCAACCGGCCATCCTTGGCAATCGTTCGAACTCTGCTACCGCCATTTCATCGAACAATTCCGACAATCTCAGAAGCTGCGCCGGTGACACTTGGCGAATGTCCAGCACCGGCAACCCCTCCAAGTCGGACTTCTTCACGGCCACCCATCCGGCCTTTGTGCTGGTCCGTTTGGCCTGGGTGCACTGTAGGTGGAACCATCTTCGAGGTGTGGTTGGGACAGCCCGTTGAATCCCACCCTTCCACCAGAATTGACGCAAGCGAGGACCTTCGCGCTGGAATTGTAGCCGGGGCCGGTTCGGCCCGACCGGAAACATCGTAGGCGGTAGCGACTCGGCGGCCTCCCGCCTACAAGATGCTCCCCCGGCCGCCGAGCACTTTGCGCCGGCCAGCCCCGGGGAACCGGCCTACGCGGATTTCTTCAGGCATTTCCCCACATTCTGCACTGGGCTCATACCGTCCCGCCCTGCCCGTGCGTCTTTGGGCTGGGAAATGGCAGAGGCAAAGCGAGATCACGAACGCGTGGTTGACAGCGCCAGGGCCGGTGGTTTATGACCTCTCGCGAGATACTAAGTCTCAATAGTGTATCAAAATCAAAGGCATTCATTGCCTGCCAATTAGCATGAGTTCACCAGCGACAGTGCCAACCCAATCGGACCGCACGGCAGGCGAGTTTCCTGTCAACGCAGCGGTTACCATGGCCTACCGCCCGTTTCAGGCGTTCCGAAGGGAGCGCGGCGGAGCCGTCAGGTGGAGTGGGCCTCGTAACTTAAGCGCTGTCGCTGCTTCCGGCAGCGTCGCCTGGACGCTGGAATGCGCAAGTCCCTTAATTTTGGCTCATACCTACCCCTCTAAGCCCCCCCTTACAGGGGTAGGTATGGCCTGTTACGGGGGCGCATGATGGGTGATCTCCAAGCCTTCCTTGGGTTCCGGCCAGGGTTCGGGCAGCAGCCAGACGCGGGTCCAGAGTCTTCCTTTGAGCATCAACCGGCGCAGGCAATCGATGCCGTAGCGGATCACGCTGACGATACGCGCGGGACGAGTACGAGGGTCCCGATGATTGGAAGCCAGCGCTTTGGGCGGAGCCCGCAGGTTGCTTGGATCAATGCCGCGGTCATTGGCGTCCTCCACCCTGGTGCCGTAGCCCAGGGCCAGCAGGGTTGCCACCGAGAGCACCAGCCAGTGGCGGGAGATGCGGGTTGGGTCCGTTCTCCTGGTCTTGTCCCATTTCCAGCCCAGGCTCTTGAGGGCCTTGAAGCCCAGTTCGATCCAGAAGCGCAGGGCGTACCAGCTGGGTCCCACCTTATCGGGGGCCAGGTCGGTGAGAATGATCCAGGGCTCCTTCTGTTCGGAGTACCAGACCACCACCAGGGTGCAGCGGCGTTGGGCGGAGGGGGTGCCGAAGGCGGTGCCGTGGCCGATCCAGGCCGTGTCGGGAACGGAGACGAAGCGCCTGGCGGGCAATCGCTTGCCGCCGTCGGCGCAGAAGGTGATGTTGTTCCGGTAGCGCATACCGGGGTGCCAGCCCTGCTCCCGTATCTGCTGCCACAGCTTGGGGCTGGAGATGCCCCGGTCGCAGAGCACGATTACGGTCATTTCCTGGGGAACTGCCGGAGCCAGTTCCCGGAGCAGTTCCACGGTGGGGTCCATCCAGGAGCCTTTCTGAGTGGCCCGGTGGATGCGCCAGGCAACGGGAATGGCGCAACTGCGGTAGAGGACGCTGATGACGATGGCGGTGGTCTGGTCGCCCTTGAGCGTGGGGTCGATGGCCAGGGCGAGCCGGTCGGATTGCCACAGGGCAAGCACCCATTTCAGCAGGGGCGCAAAGCAGAGAGTTACGTCCAGTTGGGTCTGGCAGGGGCTTTTCCGGTCACTGCCGTCGTAGAGCCATTCGCGGAGATACTGGCGGAACTTGTACCAGCCGCCCCAGGGGGAGAGGGCCGAGGCGACGGCGTTCTGGCAGGCGCTGCCGGCGAGGATGGCCCCGAATACCCAGAGCACCAGGCCGGTCAATTGTGCCCGGGAGAGGTGAGGTAAATGCGTTTCAATAGTCTGCTGAATCTGATAAGTTTCTCTGGGAAGGCGCATCGGGGGTCTCCTGCATCTGGGCGTGTGAAGAACACCAGAATGCCGGAAGCCGATGCGCCTTCCCAAGTTGATTCCAGAGCCAATTTCAGGGCAATTTCAGCCCATACCTACCCCTGTAAGCCCCCCCCCCTGAAAGGGGTATGTAAAGGGTATTCAGGGGGGCGCATGGTACGTGATTTCCAGGTTGGACTTGTGCTTAGGCCAGGGTTCGGGCAGCAGCCAGACGCGGGTCCAGAGCCTGCCTTTGAGCAGCAAGCGCCTGAGCCAGTTGATACCGTGGCGGAACACGCTGACGATGCGCGCCGGACGGGTCCGAGGGTCACGATGATTGGGAGCCACCGCTTTGGGCGGCGCTCGCAGGTTGCTTGGGGCGATGCCGCGGTCATTGGCGTCCTCCACCCTGGTGCCGTAGGCCAGGGTCAGGAGGGTTGCCACCGAAAGCACCAGCCAGTGTCGGGAGACGCGGGCCGGGTCGGTGCGCTGGGTCTTGTCCCACTTCCAGCCCAGGCTCTTGAGGGCCTTGAAGCCCAGCTCGATCCAGAAGCGGAGAGCGTACCAGCTCACCCCGACTTCCTGGGGCGGCAGGTCGGTGAGGATGACCCAGGGTTCCTCCTGTTCGACGTACCAGACCACCAGGAGGGTGCATTGGCGTTTGGCCTTGGGGGTGCTGAAGGCGGTGCCCTGGCCGATCCAGGCGGTGTCGGGAAAGGAGACGAAGGCGTGGGCGGGCAAGCGTTTGCCGCCGTCGGCGCAGAAGGTGATGTTCTTGGGGTAGCGCATACCGGGATGCCAGCCCTGCTCCCGTATCTGCTGCCACAGCTTGGGGCTGGCGATGCCCCGGTCGCAGAGGACGATGACGGTCGTTTCCTTGGGGACCGCTGGGGCCAGTTCCTTGAGCAGTTTCACGGTGGGGTCCGACCAGGAGCCCTTCTGGGCGGCGGGGTGGATGCGCCAGGCCACGGGTATGGCGCAGCTGCGGTAGAGGACGCTGATGACGATGGCCGTGGTCTGGTCGCCCTTGAGCGTGGGGTCGATGGCCAGGGCGAGATGCTCGGAATACCACCAGGCCAGGACCCAGCGGAGCAAAGGCGCGAAGCAGAGAGTTACGTCCAGTTGGGTCTGGCAGGGACGGGCCCGGTCGCTGCCGTCGTAGAGCCACTGGCGGAGATACTGTCGAAATTTGTTCCATCTGCCCCAGGGCGAGAGGGCCGAGGCCACGGCGTTCTGGCAGGCGCTGCCGGCGAGGATGGCCCCGAAGACCCAGAGCACCAGACCGGCCAATTGTGGCTGAGAGAGGTGAGGTAAATGCGTTTCAATAGTCTGCTGAATCTGATAGGTTTCTCGGGGAAGGCGCATGGGGGTCCTCCGGTGTCTGGGGGTGTCAGAAACACCAGAATGCCGGATACCCCGGCGCCTTCTCTAGCTTCATTCAAGGCCAGTTTTGGCCGTTACATACCCCTTTCAGCCCCCCCCCCCCGACCTTTCCGCCAACGAGCCGTCTAAGCAGCTTTCTTCCCCGATCCCGACGGACCGGAGTCCCTCGCGGCCAGGGCTGGAGCATCCGAGCGATGCCAGCCGCCCGGCCGCTTTTCTGCGTGCCCACTCCACCGACCGGCGGCACGTTTCCGACCCGTGGCCGGTTCCGGTCCCTTGCGCTTGCCTAATGGCGCCGGACTCTCCTCCATACTCAGCCGTCCGACGCAACGTAAATGAACCAGTGTAGAAAACCCCAGCGCGCGGCCACCGCGCCATAATCCAATGACAACCGACCCAAACTCAACTGAGGAAAATTGAAAGCGAATATGAGCATCATTACCAACCGAACTCACCAAGTGAAACTCTACGGCGCCGTTCTCATGTTGAGCGCCTTGATCCTGGTTGTGCTGGCCGTGACCATGGCCGGCGGGGCCCAGGCCCAGGACGGACCCAGAACCGGCGACAACGCCGTGGAATACAGCGCGCCCTTCCCCTGCTCCGAGGAGGCAGTCCCTGACGCCAGCACGGTGGGTATCGTCCGCCAAGGCTACTACGCCGTCTTCGACGCCTTCTGGGACTATGAAGTCGGGCACCTGTCCAACAACTTCTGCCCCCCAAAGATTACGCAGACTACGGAGACGCGGACTGACCCTGAAACAGGTGCGGAAATGCAGGTTACGGTCAACACCCGTTCCGGCGCCAACATCCACATCAGCGAGACCGTCTTCTCCGTCCCCGACAGCTACAAGGTCACGGTCGTTGACAGCCGGGACGAGACTGTCAACGGCAACCCTGATGATGTCGAGGGACCCACCATTGACATCGCCGATTTCCCCTTCCTGGCTGAGGGCGGGGCCGTATCGGCTGTAGAAACCGAGAACGGCGCGAACGTCTTCGCCAACAATTCCCTGTGGTGGGTCAGGCTGGACCAGCCGTGGACCACTGCCGACGAAACGTCTCCCTTGGAGGTCGGCTTCTCCACTGCCCTTCTGAACGAGGCGGACTGGTTCCGGGACGATAACAAAGACGGCGTTTCAGACGGCGATCCGGTGCAGTTCCGCTTCGATGCCGTGCACGTGCTCCAGGACGGAACGCCCCAGGAAGCCCACGTGCTTGGCGCCCACCTCTTCGCTTTCGAACAGCGGGAAGCCGACACGGCTATGGAGCATCCGCAGTGGAGCAACGTCAAAACCGTCACCGAAAACACAATCGGGATGGCGACCGGCCAGTACCGGCCCATGCAGCTCGTCTTCACCAAGCCCGGCCAGTACCTGGTGCAGGTGAACGTCGAGGGCTACGTGCGAGAGACTGCCCCGAGCGGCGCCTCCGAGGACTGGAGCCGGATCAGCCCTGATACCAGCATCAGCAGCCCGGTCCAGTGGTATACCTTCCACGTGGGAACGGAGGCCGACCTGCATACGCAGGTCAATGCCGCCTCTCCGACTTACAGCGAAGGTAGCCCCGTCGTGCCCATCACGGTCACCGCCGCCAACGACGGTCCCAACGGAGTCGAGGACATTGCAGTGGAGATCAATCTGCCGGCGGGCCTGAACGCTCCGGCAACACTCCCCGACGGCGCCACTTCCAACGGGTGCGGGGTTATCGTTTGGGACGTCGGGGCGATGAGCTCCGGCGCGTCGCGCGTCTTGAGCTTCTTGGGCTACGTGGATCCCGGCACTGTTGGGAGTCTCACTGTCACTGCGGAAATCCGCTCAACCATCTTCGACCCCAATCCGGTAAACAACGCGGCCTCGGGCGTTACAGCGATAAGCAGCAATGTCCGTCCTCCCTTTTTCCCCGGGGTAACTCGCGACATCGTGGAGCACGCTATTGCCGGTACTCACGCCGGCGACCCGGTGGCCGCCGTTAGTCCCGACGGCCGGTCCCTCCATTATTCCCTGTCGGGACGGTGCAGCGACCTGTTCCGGGCGCACTCTAACGGACAGATCGTCTTGGCCGCCGGCCAGACCCTGGATTACCAGCAGCAGTGGGAATACCCCTTGACCCTGCATGTCAGCGACCACGTGAACTCCGCCGACAACGCTGATACGTCGGTTGACGACAGCATTCCGGTACTCATCCGGGTGGAAGACACCGAACCCGGCGCCGTTCACCCCACCGTGACCTTCTCGCGACACAACCCTACTCCCCAGTCACAAACCGACCTGGATCTGAACCATCCAATAATTGACCAGTGGCTTGAACTTCGGACGGAACTCCATGACCTGCCTTCAGGGGTGGAACCCACCTACAGATGGTACGTAAATGGGGGGCATGACCCGAACGCTCACGGAAACAATTACCTCGACAGCCAGACCGATCCGGGGACAATAACATACACAGTACACGTCAAGTGGCCTGGCGGAGGCATAACAGCCAGTTACGCTGTGGAATGGTTCAGGGAGTAGGTTCGGACTAAGCATCCGTGGGGTTCTGACGTGCGCCACGGATGCTGCCCTCCACCCCGTCCCTAATCGGCAGCCGGACCCTCTGGCGCCGGCGCAAACCGGTCCGTCATACCTGCGAGCCTGAGTCCTGCGTGGATTGCATCTAACATTTTCGTTGGCCCCTTTGCCGCACTATGAACGCTTCACATAAATCTCACTGGAAGTTTGCCTGGGCCTGGCGGGCCCTCGTCCTCTGTCTGTTCGCAGGAGCAGCGGGCGTATTTTCGTTAATTGGGGCCGCGCAGGCCCACGACGCAGTTGAGGACGAATACGTTGATTTAGTGTTGCGACGCGATTACCATTTCGCCGTTACCGAGAACAGAGGTAAGGTTGGATATAGTGTTCACAATGCTGGGACTGCGACAGCCAGCGGAGTGGCTGTATCATTTTTGCTCGAAGGCTTACATGTTACCTCCCCGGCAACTAATTTTGATCTTGTTAGGGTTGCAACTAGCCCCTCCATTGCAGATAGTAACACTGTGAACAATTACAACTATCAGTTTACATGGGTGATTGGGACTATTCTGCCGGGCGATGTCTCGGAGATTTTGGTGTTCAGTACATCTATGCACCCCAGTTACCCCTTTGGAGTGGGTAATGTCGGGATCATAAATGCCACGGTTTCTTCACACGAGGCTGAACCATCTGCTTTGTTAGCCAATAACACCATAAAATTATATTCTTATATAAAAAATTCGACAGGGGTAACTTTGCATATGCCCAACGGTAATCAGGGCCTCCTGCTATCCGTTGACAATTTACGGCCGTCGGCAGGAAGCGATATAGTCTTCGACTTAGTCTTCAGGAACATGGTGGGAGAGGGCAGTTCTGGCTCTTCCATCATGCTCATCAAGGATTCAAGCGTGAAAGTGGAATTGTCCCGGGGGCTGATGTTCAAACCCGGCTGGACTCCACCCACTGGCTTTGTGAAAACAGACAGCCAAGCGGCGATCTGGCGCCCGCCGGACACGGACAATGATGCCCGTACTCCTGCCCCTGTAACCCATGAAATTGAAATACTAGCCCAGCTGACCGCGGACTCCCTGGATAGTATCCCGCTGGAAGAACGCTGCATCACCGCATGGGTGGAGAGTAGTAGCCGCCCCCCCCCGGCCCGGGATTTCGCCATGGGGAGCCTGAAGCAATGCCTGGGCAACGATCCGCCGGTGCTGTTTGAGGAGGGCCCGATAGGTATTTTGACGTCCTTCCCATGCGTCGCTGACGCCGGCCCTCATCAGTGCCAGACCGCCCCCGGTGTTGCCATTGCCGCAGATATACCTGCGTCTAATTTATCCGACTACAACTCACGCCCGATTGAATCTCGCCTGCGTTCCTACGGGATAGGGCGTAGAGACGCAGGACTGACATCTGTACATGGCCGTATCTTCCTGGACCCTGAGACTGTCATTATCCAGATCAAAGACCCCCAGGGGCGAGTCAGGGACACGAACCGACATAGGGCGGCTGACGTTTCTTGGCAAACGGCTAGAGATGCCCACGCTGACATTGGATATATGCCAGTAGAGGGGGTGGAGGTAGCCTACACAAGAAGAGACATTAGGGACGCGGGTGCGTGGAATTCCTTGGGTCCTCGGACTCTGACCGCTAAAGGAGTTGGTGGAGGCAATCCACCTGGAGGGGTGAAAATTCGTTTGAACGCCGGTCGCAATACCTTCTTTGACCTCTCCTCTCCCAATTATTCGGCTACGCGAAAGGCTTTTCCCATAAATACCGTGAGCAACTCGGTAGTTCAATATTTTCTTGACTTCGAGAGGCCCGGCACCTATCTGATTGACTATTCCTTAACTATGACTGATTCCAGCGACACCGCACACCGTGACAAGGGCACCTACACCTTCCACGTCGGCCCTATAGCAGAGCTGGGCGTTCGAGAGGGACCGGCCGGGCTGGCGCCGGCCGGCCAGCGGGCTTTCGTTATCGAGGCCCTGAACCGGGGGCCGGATGACTCCCCGCCGGCCCAGGTGTCTCTGGCGGGACTGACTGTTGACGACATCGAGTCCTACCAGGCCACCCTGGGCGAATTGACCTGCGACCCGGATTGCGTCTGGACTATTGAAGACGGCGAGGGCCGGGGGGTGCGCAACATCAGTCCGCCCGGGTTTAGGGACGCCACTAACGGGGAGCTCCTAGTTGTCTCGCTGAAGCCAGGCGCCTCCGGGGAAGCCGTTGCGTCCATAGACTACGTTTCCGGCGTTTACGCCCCCTGTATCGCCCCCGACGCTATGGACGCCGCCCCGGAGGGCACGAGCGCCGCGGATTGCGCCGCCGCCGGCGGCACCCGGTACGAGGGGACCTGGTACGACTTCGACAGCCGCAACGACCAGGCCACCATCACCGCGCTGACCGGAACGGGCGAAGCCATGCCGGGGAACCTGCGGGCGCAGATCTACCCGCAACCGCCCGTTGTGCTGGTGCAGTGGGAGCCGGTGGAGCGGGTGTACGGCGCGTCGGTGTCCCACTACGAGGTGTGGGTGTCGCCGGAGACCTGCCAGTTGCCCGGCGAGGGCGACACCCCGGAGGTGACCAAGGTGCCGTTGTTCCTGGACGACGAGCTCCGGGCGGACCTGCTGCCCTACTGCTACTACGTACGGGCGGTGAACGAGTTTGGCATACCCGGCTTCTGGTCGGAGCCGGCGGTGGCCTCCGACGGTACTCAGGTTACGCCGAAGCTGTCCGTCCGGGGCGAGGCGGCGGTCACCGAGGGGGAGACGGCGCGGTTCACGGTCACCGCCTTCCCGCCGCCGGTGGACCCCATCACCATCAACTACACGGTGACCCAGCAAGGCGACTTCGTGGCGTCGGGCGACCTGGGCCAGAAGCATGACAACGATGGCCTAATTATGGACGACACGGGCCGGGCGGTAATTACCGTGCCCACCGTGCAGGACGAGGTGGACGAAGCCAACGGGTCGGTAACCGTCACCCTGAACAACGGGGACGGCTACACGGTGTCCTCGGCCGGTTCGGGCAGCGTGACGGTGCTGGACGACGAGACCTCCACGGCCTACTTCGGCCAGGTCAGCTGTCCGGACTGCGGGGAGACGGTGGGCGAGGACGTGGGCGTAGCGAACGTTGAGGTCACGGTGTGGCCGGCGCCAGCCACCGACCTGGCCATCAACTACACCATCGACACCACCGTGACCGACGCGGCCACGCCGGGCGACGACTTCCGGATCAACGGGTCGGGCCGGGCCTCCGGGTCGGTAACGGTCCGGGCCGGGGAGAGCAAGGTGAACATCCCGGTGCAGGTCATCGACGACCCCGACAGCGAAAATGCCGAGGAGGTGGTCATTACCATCGCCGACGGGGAAGGCTACGAATTGGGCGACTCGACGAAACTCACCTACACGCTGACCGTCGAGGACAACGACGGGCCGCGGGCGGAGTTCGCCGTGGAGGAGAGCACCCCCGGCGAGGGCGCCGGAACCCACAACGTCCAGGTTGAACTGTCCATGCCCGCGCCCAGCGGCGGCCTGACCATCAACTACACTGCTGACGGCGACGCCGTGGCGGGCACGGACTACAACATCAGCGGTCTGACCGGCAGGGACGGATCGGTGACGGTTCCCGCCATGCAAACCAGCGTCAACATCCCGGTGTCCATCATCCAGGACACCGACAACGAGGGCGACGAGGAGTTGACCCTGACGCTGCGGCCCAGCCCGGGGCTCTACACCGTGGGGTCTGCCAAGGTGCACAAGGTGACCATCCTGGACGACGACCGGCCGCGGGCCAGCTTCGCCTCGGCGAGCACCAGCCCCAACCCCCACGAGGGCGCCGGTATCGTCTACGTGAGGGTCAACCTCGACCCGGCGGCGCCCACCGGCGGCCTGACGGTGAGCTACGGCGTCGGTGGCGATGCAATACGGAACCGGGACTACACCGTCCCCAACACGGTGTGGGCGGCGGCCGGAGACGCCTTTGTGGACATTCCGGTGACCATCACCGACGACGGCCACAGCGAAGCCGAGGAGACGGTAATCCTGACGCTGCGGGCCGGGTCGGACTACACCGTGGGAACCACGGGCGAGCACACGCTGACCATCGCGGACAACGACCCGCCGGGGGTTGCCTTCGCCAGGGCGGAGGACAGCGTGCGGGAGAATGCCGGCACCTACCGGGCGGTCATCAACCTGGAGCCCGGTCCCCACGAGGACATCACCGTCAGCTACAGCATTGCCAACCGCAGCACTGCCGTGTCCCCCGCGGACTACGACATCAGCAACTCCGGGTCGGTGGATGTCAAGGCCGGGTCCGGCCGGGTGGAGATACCCATTTCCATCACCGACGACCAGGTGGCCGAGCGGGCCGAGACGCTAATCCTGACGCTCCAGGCCGGCAACGGCTACAACGTGGTCGGTACGCATGAGTTCACGCTGACCATCGAGGACGACGACGCGCCGGTGGTGACCTTCCAGGCGCCCGGGGGCAGCGTGGCCGAAGATGGCGGCAGCCACACCGTGACCGTGCAACTGGACCGGACGCTGGCCGCCGACGTTGTGGTCCACTACGATGTCAGGGGTTCGGCCACGCGCGACACGGACTACACCATCACCGGCAACACGGTGACGGTGCCGGCCGGCCAGAGGACGGCTGACATCACGGTGAACATCACCGACGACGAGGAGAACGAGGCCAACGAGCGGGTGATCCTGACGCTGAACGGCGACGGGCGCCCGTACACGCTGGGAACGCCCAACCGGTACACCCTGGTCATTGAGGACGACGACGATGCGGTAGGCGAAACCACGTTCCCGGTGGTGAGCAGTGTCGATCACCGCACTAGCAATCCCGGCGATAGGGGGGAGTGCCAGGTCAATGAGCAAGAGGGCCAGTGCTTCCCGACGTTCTACGTTGATCATGGCGGCGCTGAACTGCCGGATGATTTCGAGCTGGTCATCCTGTACGCGGGCGGAACGGCGACCCTGAACGAGGACTTCGAGTTCGTCAGGTTTAGGCTGGGCGAAAAAGACTATGGTGTCGCGAACCCTCCCCAGGCTAAGGACGAAACCTTCACGCTGACAAAGAATGATGAGTTTAAGACCTCCGGCGGCGTAACCCTGCTGCGGATTAGCGGACTGCGCTTCATCCGCGACGGGAAGTCGGAAAGCGCGGAAACCATCGAGTTCCAGGTAGTGAACGGGCCGGGCTACACCCTCAGGGAACCCACCGGGCACACCGTAACCATCAGGGACTGACCGGCGGCTTGCCGTCAGACCCAGACCCGAGCCAATGGAGGCCCCCCGCTGGTTACGGAGGGGGGCCTCTGCTATTTCGACCGGATGGCCGGAAGGGGCGCCTGGAGCCGGTAGGCGTGGCATGATCAGGGGCTGTCGCCGCCGGAATTCGTCAAGCCTGTTCAGGCGGGCCCCGGCGCGGGTATAATGCCCTCAACCAGCCAACCCTTCGGCAACCGCAGTACCAGGCTAGACCCACCCGAGGTTCGGCATGACCACCATCAACACCTCCGGCAAGACACCCACCGGCCGGCAGCGATTCCGGTTGCCGGACCCGCCCCGGCGCGAGCCTGACGAGATGACCCAGTACGACCACCTGTTCAAGCACGGCGACTCCCACGCCCTGGCGGTGCACCTGGGCAATCCCGATACCACCCTGGTGGAGGCGGACCGTTGGATCGTGCCGGACCCCAGCTTCAACAAGGCGCGGGCCAGGCGTCCCGACCTGGTGGTGGCCTTTGGCGTGGACCCCGAAGCATACGACGCCAGCAACGGGTACATCGTATCGGAGCAGGGGAAGGCGCCGGACTTCGTGCTGGAAGTGGCGTCGGAGAGCACGGGGGAGACGGACGTGGTGGAGAAGCGGGCGGAGTACGCGGCGCTGGGGATAGGGGAATACTGGCGCTTTGACGAGACCGGGGAGCACCACGGTACGAAGCTGGCCGGGGACCGGCTGGTGGAGGGCGTGTACCAGCCGTTGGAGATAGAGGAGTTGCCCGGCGGGGCGTTGCAGGGTTACAGCCGGGCGTTGGACCTGTACCTGCGGTGGGAGGAAGGGCGGCTGGTGTGGCACAACCCGGCGACGGGGCGGCCCATCGCAACCCTGGAGAACGAGCGCCGGGGACGCATCATGGCCGAGTCCAGGGCAGAAGTCTCCGAGGCCCGCAACCGGGAATTGGAAGAGGAAGTGCGCCGGTTGCGGGGCAGCTGACGGGCGCGGAAACCGCCCCGGGCGAGACTGCCGGCCGCGAGCCTGCGGTTCGAGAAGGCGCTTGAAGATAGTTGAGCGTCGGGAAGCCTGGACGCCGGCGGGCGAGAAGTCAATATGGCGCAGCACATCGACGCAGACGACCCCGTATACCGCGACTGCGCCGCCGAAATAGTGCGGCGACACGAGGAGGGCGGGGCCGAGGCCAACGTCACCAGCGCGGTACGGGACTTCCTGATCCGCACCGGCCTGGCGCGCAGCGAAGAGATGGCCGAGGAGAACCCGCCCTCGGCAGGCTCCCGTCGGGCCGTGGACCTGACGGCCCTGGACACCTTCATCGAGTTCAAGCGGCGGATGGGAACGGCGTCGGGCGGAGCGCCCAACCCGCAGTACGTGGAGCAGCTGGACGACTACCTGGCCCAATCGGCGGAGCAGGGCCGGGTGCGCATGGGCGTGCTCACCGACGGCCGGCACTGGCTGCTGCGCTGGCCCGGGGCGGGGGAGGTCCGGCTGTCCCGTCCCTACTTCTTCACCCTGAACGACGCCGACGGGTGGCTGCCGCTCTACGAGTGGCTGCGGGACACCGCCCTGGTGTCAATGGAAGGCGTCAGCCCGGACCGGGAAGCGATTGCCGCCCACTTCGGGCCGGGCAGCCCGTCCTACCAGCGGGACATCGCCGCCCTGAAAGCCCTGTACCGGGAGAACGCGGGGCTGGAGACCCTGCGGGTGAAGCGTCGGTTGTGGTACGACCTGCTGCGCACCGCCCTGGGCGAGATCGCCCACACCACCTACGGCCTGGGCGAGGAAGCGCGTAGCTCCGGTCCGTCCGCCCCTGATACCGGGGAGATGGACGACCTGTTCGTGCGCCACACCTACCTGGGCGCCGTCATTGGCATGGTGGTGCCGGCCTCCTTCGGCATCGACATCCGGCGGCTGGCCGATACCGACCCCGCCGACCTGCTCCAGGGCCGGGAGCTGTACCGCGCCACCGGCCTGCAGGGGGTGCTGGAATCGGACTTCTTCGCCTGGCCGGTGGAGGTGGGCGGCCAGCCCCTGCTGCAAACCCTGGCCCGCCGGGCGGCCCGGTTCAACTGGTCCGAGGCCCCGCCGGACACCGCCGCCGTCCTGTACGAGACGGTGATACCGCCGGAGGAGCGGCGGCAGTTGGGCGAGTACTACACCCCGGCCTGGCTGGCCCGCGTTATGGTACGGGAGCTGGTGGAAGACCCGCTGAACCAGCGGGTGCTGGACCCGGCCTGCGGCTCCGGCGCCTTCGTGGCCGAGGCGGTGGCCCATTTCATCGCCGCCGCTGTTGAGGCAGGCTGGGAACCCAGGGAGACCATCAACCGGCTGCGGGAGGCGGTGACCGGCATTGACGTGCATCCGGTGGCGGTGCACCTGGCCCGGGCCGCGTGGACGTTGGCCGCCCGTCCCGCCATCAACGCCGCCGGGGCCGCCGGGTGGGACGACGCGCTGTCCATTCCGGTCTACCTGGGCGACGCCCTGCAGCTGCGCTTTCGCACCGGAGACCTGTTCGCCGAGAACGAGATCACCATCCAGACCGGCGACGGCGAGAACACCGAGTTGGTCTTTCCGGTGAGCCTGGTGGAGCGGGCCGAGGCCTTTGACGCCCTGATGGGGGACGTTGCGGCCGCCATCGTGCAGGGCGGCGACCCCCTGCTGGCCCTGGACGACAACGGCATCCTTGAGGCCGGCGAGCGCAGGGTCATGGCCGTGACCATCGGGACCATGCAGCGCCTTCACGACGAAGGGCGGAACCACATCTGGGCCTACTACACCCGGAACATGGTCCGTCCGGTGGCGCTGTCCCGGGCCAGGGTGGACGTGGTGATCGGCAACCCGCCCTGGATCAACTACAACCAGACGGCGGACGTCCTGCGGGACGAACTCCTGAACCTGAGCCGGAACCGCTACGGCATCTGGGCCGGGGGACGCTACGCCACCCACCAGGACGTGGCGGGGCTGTTCTTCGTCCGCAGCGTGGACCTGTACCTGAAGGACGGGGGCGTCATCGGGTTCGTGCTGCCCCACAGCGCGCTGCAAGCGGGGCAGTACTCCAGGTGGCGGAGCGGCAAATGGCAATCACCGCCGGTGGGCCGGGGCAGGAACCGGGCATCCGCGTACACGGTGTCGGTGATGTTCGACCACAAGAGGGCGTGGGACCTGGAACAACTGGAACCCAATACCTTCTTTCCCATAGCCTCCTGCGTGGCTTTCGCCCGGAGCACGGGCCGGAGCGGAGTATCAGCGCCCTTGGCGGGAGAGGTGGAGCGGTGGCGGGGCAAGGCCGGGTCCGACGCCATGCGGCGGGAGGCCGAAGGCATCGCCGACACCGGCGTAGCGGGCGATTCTCCCTACGGCGCTCACGCCCGCCAGGGGGCGGTCATCGTCCCCCGCTGCCTCTTTTTCGTCAACGAGACGGAGAACACCGCCATCGTGCGGGTGGCCCCGACGGTGACGGTGAATCCCCGGCGTGGCAGCCAGGACAAGGCGCCGTGGAAAGACCTGGACCTGGCCGAAATCACCGGCCAGACCGTTGAGGATAAGCACCTGTTCGACGTGCACCTGGGCGAGACGGTAGCCCCTTATGTGGCCCTGGAACCGCTGAAGGCGCTGCTGCCGCTCAGGCAGGGCGACCGCGCCATCCCCACGGACCCGGACGGGCATGGCGGCATTCGCACGGGCGGACTGGAACGGCGAATGCGGGAGCGGTGGCGGACGGTGAGCCGGCTGTGGGAGGACAACAAGGCTCCGGTGAACCGGCTGAACCTGTTGGGGCAGCTGGACTACCTGCACAAGCTGTCGTCGCAGTTGGAGTGGCAGCGGGATTCGGGGGAGCGGCCGTTTCGAGTTGTATACACCAAGTCAGGAGAACCAACGGCGGCATTGTTGGACGACAACTCAACGGTGATTGACCACCTTCTTTATTGTATCCCGTGTGGAACCATTGAGGAGGCCAATTACCTGCTGGCAATCATCAACAGCGAGTCGCTACAAGAAGCTGTTGCGCCCCTCATGTCCAAAGGCCAATTCGGGGCGCGGGACCTCCACAAGCACCTTTGGAAGTTGCCGATCCCTGGGTACGACCCGGCGCGAGAGTTGCACGCAGCCATCGCCGGGGCTGGGGCGAAGGCGGCATCCGGCGCGGCGGCGAAGCTGGCGCAACTGCGGGAACTGCGGGGCGACAAGCTCACGGTGACCGTCGCCCGCCGGGAACTGCGTGCCTGGCTGCGCACATCCCCGGAAGGCCGAGACGTGGAAACCAGCGTGAGCAGGTTGCTGGCCGGCGACCAGCGGAGCGACGGCGGAAAAGCCGCGCGAGGTCACCCCTCGCCTGGCAATTCCCGCCGTCCGCACGTCCGGTAGGGAGTAAAGGACTCGGAGTTTAGACCGATTGGATTAAGCGCCGTCCGGCTCACTGCGCTTCAGCATCAGGGAGCAGCCTCGCTCGTCCACGACTTGGTTGACGAACGTCCGGCCGTGGCCATCGTGTCCGGTGGTGTAGGCGAACTCCACCTCGGCGCCCCAGGGCACTCTCCCGCCAGTGCGGATGGTCCCGTCGCCGCTCTTGCCAGCACGCGGCCCGCCGGCGCCCTCGACCACATGCTCATGGTGTTGCCTCTGCGTTGGAGTCGCCGGAGCGTATCATCCCGATGACGGGTTGGCTGAAATTCACTATAATTCCCTTGATTTCCATGACGGAAGGCAGGGCATTCACTCCGGCCATCCTCGATCAGCCGTCGGCCAGCCCACGGCTTGGGCAGCCCTGCCGACTTGCCGGATAACAGAGGGCATCCGGACCGCCGGAGCCTGCCCCCACGTTCTGCTGGAGGAAGCCAGCAATGCCGAGACAGCGGATTCACCACAACGCCATGGTCCGGGACTTCCCCGCCGACTTCCCGCAGCGATTCAAGCGCTTCCAGGAGGAGTCGAGGCTGCCCTGGGCCGAGATTGCCCGCCGTCTGGGCGTCTATCCCCACACCGTGTGGCGCTGGCAGAGCGGACTGGCGCGGCCCAACGGGGAGCACATGATGGCGCTGCAAAAGCTGGCCGACGACTTCGGCCTGGGCCACCTGTTCACCGATTAGACCATCGGGGCGCCGGATCAGTGCCCTGAAGGCGAGAGGAATTGCATACCTGTCGGCAAGAGGGGAGCGCACCTGCTGGTGGCGCGCTCCCCTCCGCGTTTTCTAGACGGCCTGACGCTCCGGTTTGTTGAGCATCACGCCGTAGCCCCGCTCGTCGACGATGTGGTTGACCGACAGCCGCCCCCGGCTGTCGTAGCCGCTGGTGTAGGCGAATTCCACCTCGGCGCCCCAGGGAACGCGCCCGCCGATGCGGACCGTGCCGCCGCCCGGATTCCTGCCGCTGTGCGGCCCGCCGGCGCCCCTGACCACCACGCCCTTGCGGCCGTCCTTCTTCCAGCCCATCACCTTGAGTTCCACCGGGGCCACCAGTTCCGCCTAGGTCGGCGCGAACAGCACCTCGTGCAGCCGCCGGAGCACGTCCCCCGAGGGAGTCCGCTGGCCGTTCATGATCAGGGAGAGATGGCCGGTGCTGATGCCCGCCAGCCGGGCCACCTGGTTCTGGGAAAATCCGTGGGCATCCATGCGGTCCCACAGGGTCCTGGGGTCAACGGTGGGGCACTGGGCGGCCTCCACCGTCGCCGGGGCCTCCAGCACCGCCTCCACCCTGGCCTGGACCCCGGGGCTGAAGTGACGCTTTCCCCTGGACGCCATGGACAGGTAGCTGCGGGACACGCCCACCAGGTCGGCCAGCGCTCCCATGCTCAGGCCGACCTCCCGGGCCCGCTCCCGGATGCAGGTGCTTTCAGCACTGTTGACCAGGCCGCCCTGGCGGTAGACCACGCCCTGGCCCGGCACCTCGCCCAGTATCTCTGTGACCCGTTCCCGCAGCATGGGAGACCAGGGCCGGCTGCCGGAACTGACCTGGGAGACGTACCCGTAGCTCACTCCCATCTTGTCCGCCAACTCTTTCAGGGTGAGGCCCTTGCGCCGGGCCGCCGCACGAAGTTTGCTCTCCGGCTTGCCCCTGCTGGGCGCCCGCTCCGCAGAGTTCGCGGGGTTGTCCTTGCCGGTGGTCATGGTCTTGTTGTCGATGCTGGTAGTCGCCTTCATGTCGCTTCCTCCGAAACGCAGAAAGCGGGGGCCGGTTCCCTTTCCTTTCGAAAGGAACCGACCCCCGCTTTGCTGTAAGCTGTTTGTTTTTTCCGTTGTCAGTGGCGGCTTAACCGGCCGCCTTCTCGCTCCCTTGAGGGAGACCGGGCTGGGCTTATAGCTGGTTCACCCCTCCGCCAACCTTCCGCTGGCGTAGGGAGAAACCGGGTCAATGTTCGTGTCGTTCACCTCCTGGTCGTTGTTGTCGTGGTTGAATTGCTTCCCGCCGCCGCCGCTGGCGCCGGGAACCGCGTTGCTGCCCCGCGCCTGGCACACGTCGCCCAGGGTCAGGTTGTGGAGCGCGATCCAACGCCCCGGCGCAAGACACACTGCGCCCAGGGCTGTGCAGCGCAAGGGGAAAGGCCGGATGGGGATTGGCGAAAGACGCAGTTCGCCCAGGGTGTCATTCCGGGGCTGCTGGCACGTGGGGGAGATGCGGAGCAGGGACAGCAACGCGGTCCGGCCGGTGGCTATTCCGTCAGCCACCGCGAGGCTGGCAACCGCGTTGCAACGTCAAGCGTCCGGCCCGCCGCCGTTGCCGACGGACTGCCGGAGCGTGTGGAAGCTGCGGCGCCGCTGTCGATGTTCAACAGCCATGCCGCGGCCGTGAGGCAGCGACCGGAGCTTGTTTCCTTCCGCTCCAGCCGCAGAATGAAGATTGCGAAGCCGGCCGAGCCGCTCCGCCGGGTGGACCCGATAGGTGAGGGGATCCGGGATGCCGTGCTGTTTCTCTGAGCCACCTCCGTTGATGGGATGCAAGGATGCGCCTTGGGTTGGGTTCCTGGTGAAGCGCTCCGTGCGCCGCGTGGGAAACCCGCGAACGCCTCAGCCTGGGTGGGAACGAAGCGCCGCTAAACGCTCCGTCCCCATCGTCCAGTCGCGGGAGGGACTAGCTCACACGACCGGACGGGTGCCCAGCAGCCGGAGGAGTCAACTCCGACCTGCCGGACGGTTGCCCGGCGGCGGGAGGACTTGACACTCCAGCCGCCGGACTGCCCCAGGGGAGAAGGGATTAGCACTCCAACCCCTGGGACCGGACCGGGAACGAAGGACTTGAACACTCCGTCAATCCGGCCCGCGCTGCCTGCGAAGGGCTTGACACTCCGCGTCGGCAGCGTTCCCTCGTGGGCCAACCTTTCGGTGAGGACCCGGGCTGAGGGAGGGACCCTCCAGGTTTCTATGGCGGGAAACGCTGGAAAAGCCAGACAACGCAACCATTATCACCGCCCGGGACGCGGAAAAAGAGGCCCTGCAGGACCCACCCGGCAGGAGTTCACAAAATTCACAAATCCCGCCGTTTCACCATGCGTCGCCAGAATCCCCATGTGAACGCCAACCGGAACCGGCGCAGCAGTTCCCGCTTTCGCAATGCCTTGCGCGTATCGTCCAGCGCCTTCCTGCGCCAGTTGACCTGGGCGCCCCGGTCCAGGCCCCTGAGCGGATGGGTCTCCGGCGGCAGGGTCAGGCCGTGCGCTTCCAGCAACTCCAGTTCCACTGACATGAACCGCTCTTCCACCAGCAGCCAGTCCAGGCCGCCGCCCCGGTCGGGGTGGGTCTGCTTCAACTTCCGCCATTCCTGGACCAGCGGCCAGGCGTCGCCGAACACTTCCCCGTCGTCATCGGCGGGCTCCAGCGTCGCCAGGTCGGGATACTCCCGGCGCAGTCCGGGTTTCCCCTGAGGCTGCCTGCCGTTGCCCGACTCCCCTTCACCCACCTCAGCGTCCACGCCAACGCCCTCGCCCGCACTTCCGCCAACATCTCCCCCAGCTTCCAACCGCGCCAGCCGCCGCAACGCCTCACTGAGCTGGTTCCCGAGCGCCTCGACCTCCCCCTGGACGGCGGCAAAGCCCCGGCTCATATCCTTGCCGAGATTCTCAACCACTCTCTCCAATTCGCCCAGCCGCCCGGCCAGCTCGTCGTTGCGCTGCCGCTGTTCCTGGGCCGGGGACCCGCTCCCCGCCAGCAGCGCCTTCTCCAGGGACAGCCGCAGCCGCCGGGACAGCCTGCCGCTGTCCAGGCCCGCGCTCAGGGTCCGGTGGTCCACGTCCAGCTTCCGCGCCGCCTTCCTCACCCCGTGGTCCCGCACCTGCTCCCGCAGCAGCGTCATCAGTTGCAGGTGGTGCAGGTCCTCGATGTCCCGGCTCCCGTCGATCCCCGGCCGCTCCGATGCCATGTTCTTCCCTCCGGGTACAAAAATGTACGTTTCACCTTGGGCTTTTGCACACTCCCGCCGATTTGCCGGGGTACAAAAATGCACGTTTCAGGCACGGGACTTGCACACCCCCACCGGAACCGGCCCGCAAGTCCAGGTGTTCACAATTCACCTCCGGTAGGGGCCGGTTTCCCCCGATTCCAGGCTGTTCCAAAGCTGAAACAGCCTGGAAATGGGAGGGGGTACAAAAACGTACGCAAGTCCAAATCCCTGTACACCCCAATGACATCACGGGGGATGCCCCCGGCGTAAGGCCCTGGAAGACCCTTCATAAATGAAGGCCCCTACGGGGGCGGTCCTGAAAGACCCTTCACGGCTGAAGTGCCCCACGGGAGCGGGCCTGTAGGGGCGTTCACGGCTGAAGGCCCCTACGGGAGGTTATGCGGGGGGATTCGATTGTTCACACTCTGCGGCGGCGCTGGCGAAACGTACCAGCGCCGACAAACCGCAGGGAGGTGAACGAGTTGACCCTGAAACCGAAACCCCGGCCCATGCGCCGGTTGACCCTGCTGGCGGCGGCGCTGCTGCTTTCGGCCATCGTGGCCGTACCCGCCAGCGGCGTGGCCCTAGCCCAGTCTCCGCCCCCGAAGGCGACAACCTCTCGCTGGTCAACGGCGACCGCCAGATGGTGGAGCGGAAGAAGGACGGCGAGTTCATTGCCCGCCCGGTCTTCAGCCGCAAGATCGACGTGCTCCACTACGCCCTGCGCCACCCCGACACCGGGGAGTGGGTCACCAACACCTACCGGGTGCGGGGCGGCGAGAAGGAGCTATCCGAGGGCTGGGAGTACACCTTCGAGTACCCGGTCCTGGACGGGCAGCCCGAGCTTCACCCCGAGCAGGCTTTCCTGATGGTGATGTCGGTGCCCCGTCGCGGCGGGGGCGACGACCACCTGTTTCACGCCCTGGTGCCGGTCCACCAGCCCAAGGGTCTGTGGGACCGGGTGCTGGGCGCCCTGGACCCGGACCGCTGGGCCAGGGCCGGGGCTCGGTGGGTGATCCAGGGCGTCCACGGGACCCTCTGCGGCGTGGTGGAGCGAGCCACCGAGACGGAAATCGACGAGTGTGGGGGGTAGCGGTATGGGAGACATCCTCACCGGAACACCCCCCGGTCTCACCTACGACCACGAGATCGTCCGCGCCGCCTGGACGGCGGTATGGGCCGTCGCGTCGGGAATGCTGGTGATCATCCTGGGCTGGATGGGCCTGAGCTTCATTGTCCAGGAGCACCTGGGCCACCACCAGTCGGGCTGGCGGGAGATGGTGCCCCGCCTGGTGCTGGGCCTCACCGCCGCCGCGTCATCGCTGTGGTGGTGCGCCCTGGTCATCGACGTGGCCCACGCCGTCTCCCAGTTCATCGCCGCCGAGCTGAACGTCACCCCCGGCGACCTGCTGCGGGCTCCCCTGGACCCGCTGCTGAACGCCGCCGAGGCGGCCAGCACCGGGCTGGCGGTGTTCATCGCCCTGCTCTACCTGGTCTTCGGCTTCTTCATCCTCTACCTGCTGGTGCAGATGGTCCTGCGCCTGGCCCTCATCGACATCCTGCTCTGCCTGGCCCCCATCGCGTTGGGGCTGTGGATTCTGCCCCACACCGCCGGTTGGGGCAAGCACTGGCTGCGGCTGTTCATGACCACGGTATTCCAGCAGGCCGTCCAGCTCATCGCCATCGCCCTGGCCTTCGGCTTTCTCGACAAGTTCGCCGACATCACCGGCGGGGAGGCGGCCCAGGACCTAGTGTGGATGCTGCTGATGGCCATCGCCTTCATGTACCTGGCCGGGCGCATCCCCTCAATGCTGGGGCATCACGGCACCTTCGACGCCTGGCTACACACCCTCTACTTTGGCATGTCCCTGCCCGGCTCCATGGTCCGGTCGGGCCGCGCCCTGGGACTGCTGGCTGGTGGAGCCGCCGGAGGACCGGCGTGAGCGGCTGCCGCAGCGGCAGCTACTACCACTGCCACAAGTACCGCCACGGGCGCGGTGAACTCGGCGGCGCAGAACTCCACGCCGGCCGGCCAGAGCGGCCCCACGCCCCGGAGCCAGGGGCCGTAGTCGACAACAACGACAACTACCGGCGCGGATGCGTCCGCGTCCTCAAACACCCAGGAGGTGAGCCATGTGCCAGTAGCGAAGGGATCCGAAGCGATTGCAGGCAAACCAATCAAAAGAAGAAAGGAGACGATTTTATGGGAGACCTGACGCAGACCGTATCGAACCTGGTGGGCATCCTGCTGGGGCTGGTGGGCGTCGTAGGGGTGGCCTACTTCATCTACGGCGCCTACCTCTACCTCACCGCCTCGGGCGCCCCCAACCAGATGGAGCGGGGCAAGAGCGCCATGATGACCGCCCTGGCCGGCGTGGTGCTGGCCTTGGTGGCCTACGGAGTGGTGGAACTGGTGATGAACGCCGTCGTGGGCAACACCGTGGACCCCAAGCTGCCCGACCCCAACAAGGTCAAGACCAATTAGGAGGGAAGGGATGAGAGAGCACGAAGTACCGACCCACGTACAGGCCGAGGACAAGGTGCTGCTGTGGTTCACCTTCCCCCAGATCGTGGCGGTGGTGGCGGTGTGCGCCGTGGCCTACGGCGCCTACCACTACCTGCCCCTCGGACCGGTGGGCCTGCGCCTGGCCGTGGGGATTCTGATCGGCGTGGTGGGCATCGCCCTGACGGTGGGGAAGGTGGGAGGGCGAGGGCTGCCCCTGGTGGCCGCCGACCTCCTCAAGTTCAACCTGGGGGCCCGGCGCTACGCCGGCGCCCCGTCACAACTGGCCCGCAGCGAGGCCCCGCCGGCCCCGGAGGCCAGGCCCGACCCGCTGCGGCTGCTGGCCAGGAAAGCCGCTTCCGGCGTGAGGAAGGCAGCCAAGGCCGCCAAGAACAGGGGACGGGCGCCCTTCCGGCCCCACAGCTGGTTCGGCAAGCGGCGCGGTCCCCGGAACGGCAACGCCGCAAAACCCGCCGTCCGGGAGACCCGGTGCGGAAAGCCCTGGTACCGGCTGCTGGCGGTGGCCGGCCTGCTGGTGCTGACCGTCGTCGCCGTTCCGGGATCGGCCCTGGCCGGCGACCCCGGCGATCCTCCCTATGGCGAAGCCTGGCGGCTGGGCGAAATCTACTTCGAGCCGCCGGACCCGGCGCCGGGACGCCGCATCTTCATCGAGGGGCTGGCCATAACCGGTGACACCGCCCGGGTGAGCCTGCGGGCGGCCCACGACCTGGAGCTGAAGGTGCGGGTCTTTGGCGGCAGGACAGGGAAGACCCTGAAGATGGGCGCCAACTCCGTGGTCCACTCCGGGGAGACCAGGACCTACAACCTGACCCTGAACGGCCCCAAGCCGTCCTTCACGTTTTCGTGGACGGACTCCCTGGGCTTCTCCGGGGCGGTGTCGTTGAAGAGCGGCCAGATTCCCTACCCGCTGCCCAGCTACGACGGGGAGCTGTGCGACCTGGAGATGACCTCCCTGGAGTGGACGCCGGGGAGCATCGAGGGGGTCATCGCCTCCGAGTGCATCGCCGAGACCCGGCAGGAGGTGGACCTGCCGGTCTACGGCGGCCACTTCAGCCAGAGCGTTCCGGCATTGTTGGACGCCGAGGTAACGGAAATCGCGGGAACGGTGAAGGTCGCCGCCGGTACGCACGCGACCAGCGCGGCCTTTGTTCCCGGCGGCGAGACCCGGTTCACCCTGCCGGTCCCCGACCGGAAGCTGAATCACGACCTGGAAATCACGGCGGACCTGGCGGCGACGCTGGACGTGCCCCTGCCGCCCATGTTGCAGACCACGCATCATCCGGCCCGCACCGACGTGTACACCCGGCGGGTGACCTGCCGCTGCGGGGAGAGCACAACGGTCAAGACCATCCGCGTCCGCGTCCACCACCCGGAGCACGTGCGGGCCGTGGAGAACCGGCGGGCGCCGGTCACCCGCACCCGCCCGGAGACCCTGCCCCTGGCGGCAGAGCTGGGCGTCGGAGCCGACCGCCCCTTCCGGTACCTCACCGTGCCGCCGCCCAAGCCGCCGCCGCCGCAGGCTGAGCAGACCGAAGTAGGGGATTCCTCCTGGTGGAGTTGGTGGCCGTGGTAGGGCGCTGGGCCAGCATCCTGCCGGCCTCGGCTGCGGCCCTGTCCTCTGTTGCCGGCGGGACGCCGGAGGAAAAGATGGAACTGCTGCTTGAAGCGATTGACGACGTGCTGACCGGCATGGCCTACGCCGGCGCGGGCTTGTGCCTCTTCGCCATCGTCTGGGCCGGGTTCGTGCTGATGGCCGAGGGAGCCGAGGGCGAGGGGCGAAGGGGCAAGGCCAGGAACGCCGTGGTAATGGCCGTCGTCGGCCTGGTGGTGGTGCTGCTGGCCAAGGCCATCGCCCTGCTGATCAGCGGCGGCCTCAGTCCCATCCTGCCTGGGACGTAGGCAATCTACATCCACTAGGAGGAAAGAGGAAATGAAAGCGACATTGCCAAACATCAAGAGGCTGGCCTCCCGGGCCAGTAAACCCCGGAACGACCACTCCGCCGACAACCCGGAAAACGTCGAGGCGGCTGAGAGCGTCCCCAAGCCGCCGCCGGACCTGAACCTGTTCTTCATGCTGTCCCACCTGGAACACGACGGGCCGGTGCGCCTGGACGGCGTGAAGCTGGCGGTAAGCGAGGTGATGGGCCTGGAACTGGACGAGCCCAAGCTGGGGGCCTTCGCCGGATCCCTGAACGCCCTGGACTTCCCGGTGCAACTGCTGGTGCGCCAGCACCCGCCGGTGCTGGCAACCCTGCGCAACAACCTGATGGCGGCCCAGCCCGAGGACCTGCCCCAACAGACCCGCGACGCCGCCGACAGCCTGGGACGGCTGCTGGGCAACCTGGAAAACCGGGAGGGAATCCTGGACCGGCGTTTCTACGCCGTCTGCGAGCACGACCGCATGGACGAACTGCACGGCCTGCTGGCAAGGGGCGGCCTGGGCGTCTTTCCACTAACGGGTGAGCCTTTGCGCCTGTTCTGGCTCTCCGCAACCCTGGGCGGTTCCCCCGTCGAGCGGGACGAGGAGGCCGAGCTGGAAGTCGAGGTCAACCGCCGGGACATCCGCATCGGCAATCGCCTGGTGCGCTCCCTGCACCTGGGCAAGTGGCCCCGCTCACTGGCCCCCGGCTTCCTGCAAGGTCTGATGGCCACGGGAGCGCCCATGGACCTCGCGGTACACCTGGGCGCCATCCCCACGGAGCAGGCGGCCCGCACCCTGGAGTGGCAGAAGGTGCGGTTCGAGTCGGCGCAGTCGCTGTCCTTCAAGCGTGGCCGCTCCATGTCGCCCGAGGCGGAGATCGCGTTGGAGGACGTTTCCCGTCTCCGTGACGAGGTGCAGCGGGGCCGGGAAAGGCTGTTCCACGCCTCTCTGTCCGTCACCCTGCACGCCGACAATGCCGACACCCTCAAGGACCTGACCCAGAAGGCGAAGGCTCACTTCGCCGCCACCCTGGGCAAGCTGGACAACCTGGCCTTCCGGCAACGGGAGGGACTGCTGTCCACCCTGCCGCTGGCGCTGAACGCCGTGGCGGTGTGGCGCACGCTGGACACTTCCAGCCTGGCGCGGCTGTTTCCCTTCTCGCCGCCGGACCTGGACACCCGTTCCGGCACCCTGTACGGCATTGATCTCAGAGCCTGCGCGCCCGTCGTCTACGACCCCTTCGACGGCACCCACCTCAACGCCAACACCGCCGTCTTGGCCCGCTCCGGTTCGGGCAAGTCCTTCGCCACCAAGCTGGGGGTGCTGCGGGGCCTGTGCCGGGGCCTGCGAGCCTACGTCATCGACCCGGAGGGCGAGTACACCGACATGGCCCGGGCCGCCGGTGGGCGGGTCCTGTCCCCCGGCGTGCCCGGCCAGGGCATGAATCCCTTCGTCATCGACCGGGGCGACAGCGAGGAACTCTTGCAGCGCATCGGCAGCCTGCGCCGGTTGATCGAGGTGATGGTGGGCGAAAGGCTCAGCGCCGAGCGCCGGTCCAGCCTGGACCACGCCCTGGCCTCCTACTACGCCGAAAGGCGCGAGCGCACCGGATTCCGGGACTTCTACGCCTACCTGGAAGGGGAAACGCCGGAGATCGCCCACCTGCTGCGCCCCTTCGCCACCGGCAGCCTGCGGGACCTGCTCTCCGACGAGGGCGACGACCTGCTGGCCCACGAGGCCCTGGTCACCGTCTTCGACCTGCACCTGCTGGAACCGGAACTGCGTCCGGCGGCGGCGATGGTCTGCACCGAGACGGTGTGGGCCGCCGCCGCCCAGGACCCCAGGCCCCGCCTGCTGGTGGTGGACGAGGTGTGGAGCATCATGCAACACCCCGAGGGCGCCGCCTTCATGGTCAGCATGGCGAAACGCGCCCGCAAGCACCGGCTGGGGTTGCAGTTCATCACCCAGGACGTGCAGGACCTGCTCTCCGAGGACAGTTCCCGCACCATCACCGGACATTCGGGTCGCGCCCTGCTCCAGAACGCGGCCTTCAAGCTCCTGCTCCAGCAGGACGCCGCCGCCGTGTCCACCGTGGGGGAAGCCTTCGACCTGCCGGTGGAGCTGCAACGCTGGCTCCTGTCCTGCCCTCGCGGAGACGGGCTGCTGCTGGCCCGGGGCAACCGCTTTCCCGTCCGCATCGAGGCCACCCCCGAGGAGACCGAGGTCATCGAGTGGCGGCCCGGACCACGCAGCTAGACCAACAACAAGGAGGAAGAGAGCTAACAAGTATGAGTATCAACGTAAAGAACATCCTCATGGGCAACCGCCAGGCCAATAAGCCCCCGGCGCTGCTGGCGGTGACGCCGCCCCGCACCGGCGAGCGCACCCTGCTGGGCGTGGAGAACCTGCTCCAGTCCATCGCCGTTCCCGAACCCTTCTCCCTGGAGATCGCCGGGGACGTGGACGGCGTGACCCTCATGGTCCGCTGCCGGGACGACCAGGTGGTGCGGAGCCAGGTGGCCGCCCACTACCCCCAGGCCCGCATCCGGGAGGTCTCGCCGGAAGATGACCCGCTGACCGTGGGGGAGAACGAGCAGGCCGCTTCCCTCACCCTGCGGGTGGACGGCCCGGAGTACGTGCCCCTGCGCACCTTCCGGGACGACGACCTGCTGGACCCGGGCTCCGATCCCCTGCTGGCGGTCATCGGCGCCCTGTCCAACCTGCGAGAGGGGGAGCGGGTGGTGGCCCGGATGCTGCTGCGCTCCCTGGGTCCCGACTGGTCCCAGCGCCACCAGGCCCGCGCCCACCGGCCGGCCGTCCCCGACAACCGGGAACCCTCCTACACCTACCAGACCAAACCCCTGCAACTGGACGGCGTGACCATGGCCGTGCTGGGGGCCGGGGCGCTGGCGGCCCTCCGGGGCTACCTGTGGCTCCAGGACGGCGAGGTCTGGAAGGCGGCCCTGCTGGGCCTTGGTTCCATTCTCGGCCTCACCGTGGCGGGCTGGGGCTGGTGGCGCTGGAAGCAGGCCAGGAACCGGGTCTACGACCCCATGCTGATACGGGAGAAGGTCTCCCGCGTGGCCTTCGACGCCGAGTTGCAGGTCACCGCCATCATCCCCAGGACCACCCGCCTGCCCAGGGCCGGCGAGCTTTTGACCCCGGTTGCCGCCGCCTACCGCCACTACGAGCACCCTGCCGGGGCCGGGTTCCAGGTGGGGGACGTGAGGGACCCGCTGCCCGCCGTCAGCCTGCATCCCGCCGGTCCCGGGCTCTTCGGCAAGCGCAGCGTCCTGGGCGTCCGCGAGGCCGCCTGCCTGTGGCACCCGCCCGGGGCGGGCGACGAGACGCCGCTGGTGGAGCGTTCCGGCGCCCGGGGCCTGCTGCCCACGGCCCGGGGCGTGAGGGGCGGCGCCCTGGTGGGCGACACCACCGCCGGGGCCAAGCGGGAAGTCCGCTTCCCGGAGGACCTGCTGCGCCGCCACCACCTCTACGTGGCCCGCACCCGCATGGGCAAGTCCACCCTGATGCACCACGTCGTCGCCCACAAGCTGCGGGAGAAGGCCGCCGGAAGGGACGGCGACGCCATCGTGGTGGTGGACCCCCACGCCGACCTGGTGGCCGCCATCCTGGAGCAGGTGCCCGAATCCCTTATCGGCAGGGTGCGCCTCATCGACCTGGCCGACGAGAGCCGCGCCCCCGGCATCAACCTGCTGGACACCCGCGTCTTCGCCGACCGGGACCGGACCGCCGACTCGGTGGTTCGGGTGGCGAAGGGCCTGTGGGACCAGTGGGGGCCGAGAATGCAGTCCATCCTGGAGCACGCGGTCAAGACCCTGCACGAGGCCAATGAGCACCCGGACACCGCCGCCGAGGAGCAGCACACCATCCTGGACGGGCTGAACCTGCTTTCCAACGAACCCTTCCGCAATTCGGTCCTGGCGAAAGTCAGCGACCCCTACATCCTGGAGTGGTGGGCCAGGGACTTCTCCTCCTGGCACCGCCAGTACCGGGCCGAGGCGCTGGCCCCGGTGCAGACCAGGCTGTCCTACTACGCGTCCTCCAAGCGGGCGCGGGCCATCCTCGGCCAGCCCCGCTCCACCATCGACCTGCGGGAGACCATCCGCGAGGGCGGAGTGCTGCTGGTGTCCACCTCCCAGGGAACGGCGGGTAGAGACGTGGCGGCGCTGGTGGGGGCCTCCTTGCTCAACCTGGTGGACGCCGTGATCCGGGAGCAGGGCGGCCTGCCGCCGGAGCAGCGGCGTGGCGCCCTGGTAGTCGTGGACGAGATGCAGTCAATGCCGGGCGTCGATTACGAGTCCATGCTTAGCGAGCTGGGCAAGTTCGGGGCCAGCTTCATCCTGGCCACCCAGAGCCTGGCCAAGCTGGACGACCTCTCCTCCACCATGCGGGACACCATCCTGGCCAACGTGGGCTGCCTGGCCGTCTTCCAGGTTTCGGGCGGCGACGCCCGGCAGCTGGTGTGGGAGCTGGGCAAGGAGCGGGTCACCGAGGACGACATCACGTCGCTGGACGTGCACCACTGCTACGTCCGCGCCACCGTGGGCACGGAGCGGATGCCCGCCTTCTCCATGCTGGTGCGCAAGCCCGATGACGGCGACCCCGCCATTGCGGAGCGCATCCGCGCCGCCGTGACCGCCTACACGCCCCTGGCCGGCAACACCCCAGGGGAAGCCGAGGGCGAGCGCCGGGTCAGCGCCTACCGGCAGTTGCTGGCCGAGCGGCAGAACGGCAGCGGGAACGGCGCCGCCCAGGAGTCCGAATAATGAGGCCCGCAGGGACCGAACGGGAACTGCTGCGGGCGCTGGCCGCCATGCCCTTCCTGGACCGGCTGGAGTTGGCCGCCGTCGCCGGCCGCTCCCGGAGCGCGGTCTACGAGGGCGTGGCCCGGCTGGAGGACGGCGGGCTGGTCGAATCCGTATCCCACGCCACCGGCCTGTTGCCGCCTACGCGCCGGTTCTACCTGAAGGCAGACGGGCTGCGACGGCTGGCCCGGCACGAGCACGTCGCCGTTGACGACCTGCTCCAGGACCATCCCGTCTCCGCCCGCTGGCAGCGCAGCCTGCTGGAGCGGCTGGACGCCGTGGCCGTCATCTACCGCCTGGCCGCGACGGTAGCTGACGTTGCCCCTCCCATCGGGTTCCGGTGGTTCCGGTCAATGCCCCTGGACGCCGGAATCATCCTTCCCGGCGGACGCTGCATCGGCATCATCCGGCAGGGACACACCGCCGACCGCACCGGCTTCGCCAAGCGCCTGTGGCGGCTGGGCCAGGGACCGCTGCCCGGCATAGTCCTGGCGCTGTCCCCCGACGCTATGCGGCTGCGCCACCTGCGGCAACTGCTGTCCCGCTCTTCCGTGCCGGCGCTCCTGGCCCTGGAATCCGACGCGGTAACGGCGGGAGCGGGCCAGCGCATCTGGCAGGCCCCGGCGGTCAACACCGCCCTGGACCTGGCCTCGGCCCTGGACAGGCTGCGCCCCGGCGGTCAGCTTCCCACGGAGCCGCCCCCGTCGAAACTCGCCCTGCCCGGCGCCGTCGCGCCGGAGGACGCAGCCGCCCTACCCTCCCTGCTGAAGCCCGGCGAGAAGCGCGCCCTGGACCTGCTGGCCGATTGGCCCGGCATCCTGCAACGGGACCTGGCCGGGTTGCTGGGTGTCTCCGAGACCAGGGTATCCCGACTGATTACGTCGCTGGATATGCTTGGCCTGGCGGCCCGCGTTGTAGCAGCCCAGGGCCGGCTGGCCCTCACCGACGAAGGGCTGGCGCTGCTGGCCCGCCGGGACCGGGTCTCCGTGGGCGTGGCCCGCCGGCGGTGGAGCGTGGAACCCATCGACCCCACGGAGCCGCCGTCCTGGCGCAACCTCACCGGCCGGCGGGTCCGGCAGTTGCTCCGCAACCTGGAGCACACCGCCGCCGTCCACGGCTTCCTGTCCGCCCTGGTCCGGCATTGCCGCGCCCTGGGTTGGGATGTCCGCCAGCTTGACCCGCCCCACCGGGCCGCCCGCAGGTTCCGCCACGGTGCTGCCTGGCGCTCGGTCAACCCCGACGCCTCCGGCGTCTTGCGCCAGGACGGCGACGCCCGCCCCTTCTTCCTGGAATGGGAGCGCCGGGCCGTCCGGCCCGTCACCATGTCGGCCCGGCTCGCCCCCTACCTGCGCTACTACTCCTCCCTCCAGCCTACTGACGACCACGGCGCCAGCCCCCAAGTCCTGGTGGTCTTCGACGACGACATTGCCGCCGGCCACTTCCTGCGGGTGGCAATGGAGGAAATGGAACGCGCCCGCGTGGCCGTCCCCCTGCGGGTCTCCCACCGGGCGGCGGTGGCGGAGCTGGGGCCGCTGGGAGAAGCCTGGCGCACTCCGGGCAGCTGGGAACCCGCCCGGCCATTCCCGTAACCAAAAGCAACCAAATCCCATAGGGAGGTGCAACGCCATGTGCCCAAACTTCAAGACACCGGGAGGCCCCTCGGGGCGCGGAGGGCGGACCGTTGTCCGGCTCGACGCGACGGCCTTATGGGACCGGCTGGGCCTGCTCAACCGCTCCCAGAAATGGCTGGCACGAGAGATCGGCGTCAGCCCAGGCTACATATCCATGCTGGTCAACGGGGAGCGGGCGCCGTCGGGACGCATCCGCAGCCGGATGCTCCGGGCCCTCGGTCTGGATGAGTTTCACCAGCTATTCAGATTGGAGGACAAAGATGACGACCCATGAACCCGGGCACCCCTTCCGCGGGTGCCCCCTGTACCACCAGAGCGGCGTGCTCCCCTGGGACTTCGCCGACCGCATCGTCCGGCTCAAGGAGGCCAGCGGCCTCACCTGGAGCGCCATGGCCCGGGCCCTGGGCGTGGACCGCAAGCAGCTGCGCCGCTGGCGCAGGAAGGGCGTGGAGCCCTGCGGCGGCGCCATGCTGGCCCTGGTCCGCTTCGCCCGCGACGTCAAGGGCGGCCTGGACATCCTGCTGGGCCAGGACCGGCAGGCCAATCACAACGACTAGCAATCACAACGACTAGGAAGAGGAGGAATAGACCCGGATAGACTAACCGCCGGCGCCCGCCCTGTCCGCACGCGCCGGCGGCCCGTCCCCAGACCACTGACGAGAGGCCAGCGGCCCGTGGCCTATAACAGGAAAAGGCCGCTGCGATTATGCCAATGAAAGACAACGAAAGAAAGAACCAACCGGAGATGCCCGGCCAGGAGAACGCCGGGGCCGACGCCGGCGCTCAGGAGGTGTCCTACACCCCGGAGCAGCGGCGGTTGCTGCGCAACGGACTGCGCATCTGGGCCAGGGTCGCCATCCGTTCCTACCTGCGCCAGCAGGGCGGACTATCCCAAGCCGATGAAGGACCGCAGACGGAGGGCTGATGCCTTCCCCGAACCCGGCAACAGGAGCGATGAACACTACAACCGTGAGCGGCCCAGCGATGGCTGGGCCGCAGTTCTTCACCCCGGTCGCGCCGCGCCGCCCCTTGACAGAAAAGGCCGGATGTCCGATGATGGATAGTAAGACAACCTCATACATCGCCAGGCAAAAAAGAGAGCCATGCCCCCACGCCGCATTTCCAGGACCATTACCTTTTCCCTGCCCCCCGATATGTTCGAGGAGGTGCAGCGGGTCAGGGAGGAAGAGGGCCGCGACATGAGCGAACTGGTGCGCGAGGCCCTCCGATTGTACATGGAAGACCGGGAGCTTCGCCGCCAGGCCCGTTTGGAACGGCTGCGGTCCCGGCTGGAGGGGCAGGACGAACCTCAAGGAGGAAATGATGATGAGTAACCAATACGACAACACTCCCGTGGCCCTCTACGCCCGGGTGTCCAGCGATAGGCAGGACGTGGATTTGTCCGTCGCCGCCCAGCTGCGCGCCCTGCGTGAGCATGCCGCCAGGAACGGCTACTCCGTGGTCCGCGAGTTCGTGGACGAGGCCGAGAGCGGCCGCGTCGCCGATAGGCCCGAGTTCCGCAGGATGATCGACGAGGCCAGCGGGTCCCAGGCCCCTTTCCGCGAGATTCTGGTCTGGAAATTCAGTAGGTTCACCCGCAAGCGGGAGCACGCCGTCGCCTTCAAGTCCATGCTGAGACGGAAGGGCGTCCGCGTTGTCTCCATCACCGAGCACGCCGACGACACCCCCACCGGCAAGCTGATGGAGGCCATCATCGAGTCCGTGGACGAATTTTACAGCGAAAATCTTGCCACCGAAGTTTTGCGGGGAATGCGCGAGGCCGCCTCCCGGGGCTTCTGGGTCTCCAGCCACGCCCCCTTCGGCTACAACCGCATCATGGTCCAGGACGGCCCCAAGAAGCGCCCCACCCTGGAGGTCAACCCCGATTCCTCCCGCATCGTCAAGCGCATCTTCGACCTGGCCGAGGCCGCCAAGGGCACCCAGGAAATCACCCGCATCCTCAATGGCGAGGGCATCGCCAGCCCCAGGGGGAAGCTGTGGGGCAAGACCAGCGTCCACGGCATCCTGACCAACGAGGCTTACACGGGAACTTTGGTCTGGGGTGAGGGCGCCAAGGACAAGGGCGAGCCGGTGCGGGTGGAGAAAGCCTTTCCCGCCATTGTGACCAAGGCCCAGTTCCGCAAGGTGAACCGGCAGATGCGCTCCCGTGCCCCCAAGGTCAGAAACCCCCGCAGGGTCGGCAGCTCCTACCTGCTCAGCGGCCTGGCCCGGTGCAAAGCGTGCGACTCGCCCCTCACCGGACGCTTCGCCAAGAGCGGCCAGTACGCCTACTACGTTTGCCCCACCAACATCAAGGTCGGCAGGGACGCCTGCCCTACTCCCACCCTCAACGCCCGCCGCTTCGAGGAACTGGTGGTCAACCGGATCCGCTCCAACATCCTCACCGAGGACAGCATCCGCGACCTGGTGAAGGTGGTGGAGTCGGAAATGGGAGGGGTGACCCGCGACCAGCGCAAGCGGCTGGAGACCATCGACTCGGAGCTCAACGACGTGCGCCAGCGGCTGGGCAGGCTCTATAACTTGGTGGAGACCACCGACATGGAGGTGGACGACTTCAGGCCCCGCATCCGGGAACTCAGGGAGCGGCAGGACCGGCTGGAATGCTCGGCGGAGGAGGCCAGGACGGCGCTAAGCCAGCGGCGGAAGGTCCTGGAAGACGTGAACGCCGTCGCCGCCTACGCCCGGGAGATGAAGGACTTCCTGGAGGAGAGCGAGCTTACCGAGCGCCGCGCCTTCATCGAGACCTTCGTCAAGGAGATTCTCGTGGTGCCCGGCGACGCCCTGATGCGCTTCACCGCGCCCATGCCCAGCGACAGCCTGGCGCCTGGAAAGGCCACCGACAAGGTGGCCCTTCCCGATGCGGTTCTACCTACCGTGCAGGTTGGTGGGCGGTGCAGGACTCGAACCTGCGACCCCCTGCGTGTAAAGCAGGTGCTCTAACCGGCTGAGCTAACCACCCGTCATGCGTTTATCATAGTATCGCCAGCGAGATTCGTAAAGTCCGCAGGCCGATTGCAAAGTCAATCCCAAGCCGCTCATGGTGAGCCTGTCGAACCATTTTAGGCTTCAGCGGGAGTCCTTCGACAAGCTCAGGATGACCTGGCGCCTATGGAAGAAATTGCTTTGCAATCGGCTTGGTAAAGTCCGGCCGCACGCCACACGACGTATGCGGTTGGCTTATAATCAGGACGAAGCAGGATCGAGTTTTACATAAATGGAGGTGCGGATACGATGTCGCAAGCACAGCGCCTGATCTATGTGGGGATGCACGACGGGGTGTGCGCCATTTCCAGCGACGACGGCGGCGAGAGCTGGCAGCAGGGTCCTGTCACCTCAACGCCGAATGCCGCGGCACGGCTCTCGGTCAGCCCTGTCGATTCGCGGCGGGCGTGGCTGGCCGCCTACGAGGCTGGCGTCTATCGCACGGACGACGGCGGATCGACATGGTCGCACGTTGACTCGTACCCCTCGGATTACGCACACAGCGTCCTTGCCGACCCGAACTCGGCCGACGCGGTGTACGTCGGCAGCGAACCGGCTGCGCTGTTCCGCTCCGAGGACGGCGGCGCAAGCTGGGCCGAGTGCCGGGGCCTTCAGGATGTCCCGGAGTCTGCCGGCTGGGGCTTCCACGCGCCCACGCGAGACTCCCACGTTCGCGACCTGGTGGTCTCCCCAGGTGATTCCAGTCTCCTGTACGCCGGGATCGAGGTCGGCGGCGTGGTCCGCTCCGCCGACGGCGGCGGCACCTGGGAGCAACTGCCCGGCCTGGACGACGATATCCACTGCCTCCACCTTGGCGCAGACCAGCAGCAGCGCGTGTACGCGGCCACCGCCAGCGCCCCGTACCGCAGCAGCAACGGCGGAGCAGAGTGGGAGAAGATCAACGACGGCCTGGACCGCCGTTACACCCTGCACATCGCAGCCGCTCCCGACGACGCCGACCATGTCCTGGTCACGGTGTCCGAGAACGCGCGCCGCAAGTCGCCCCAGTTCTACCGCTCGGTGGACGGCGGTCTGACCTGGCACAAGGTCGACGGCCTGGGCGAGGGCGAGGAAGCGGATTCCATGGTGGTAGCCTTCGAGTGGGACCCGTCGTCACCCGACGACGTCTACGCAGGCACCGACGGCGGCCATCTCTACCACAGCGCCGACCGCGGCCGGACATGGCGGCAGTTGCCGGTCACCCTGCCGTCGGTAGCGGTGGGCGCCCTGGCGGTGGCGGGGTAGACATAATCCTTCGATTTCTCGTCTGAACTGTGATCCATCTGATTGATGGATTACCATGATTCTGGTAATCAGGGAATCAAAGAAATCACAGTTCAGACAATTACGCCGGGAGGCACACCATGACCCTCAAGCGACCCGCCGCCGTGCCGCCGGAGGCCCCGGAGTTCATCCGCCTGCCCGACACGCCGGAGCCGAAGGACATGACCACCGTCCGTGATTTCTACGCCGACTGCCATAACGGGGCCATCGCCGAATACTTGGGCAGCGAAGAAACAACACTGGTCATGGGCGACCGGTACCTGACCATCCTGCCTTTCGGCGACGGGGAGCAGGAAGGCCACCGCTACCCCGACCTGATGATCGCCTTCGGCGTTGACCCGAAAGTCGCCGACGCTCACAACGGCTACGTCATTTCCTACTGGAACAAGCCGCCGGACTTCGTGCTGGAAATCGTGTCGGCGGGCAGCGTCCGGGTTGACCACGTAGAGAAGCGGCCGGACTACGCGGCAATGGGCATCCCGGAATACTGGCGGTTCGACGCCAACGGCGGCAGCCGCAGCCGTCCCAGGCTGGCCGGCGACCGCCTGGTGGACGGCCAGTACCAACCCATCGCAATCAAACAGGCGGAAGATGGCGTATGGATGGGGTATAGCGCCGTCCTGAACGTGAACCTGTGCTGGCTGGCGGGTGAATTCCGCTGGCAGGATCCGGCCACCGGGGAATACCTGCGCACTAGGGATGAGATCCGCCGCGACGAAATCGAAGCCCAAGCCCGCGCCGAAGCCGCCGAGGAGCGAGCCGCGCAGCTGGAGGCCGAACTCCGGCACTTGCGGGGGGATTAGTTGCCGACGCTGAGTTCGCCGGTCAATGCGACCTTTGCTCCGCATTCGGTGGCGGGGTATCGCTGGCGGAAGTAATCAGACCGAGTTGACTAACCGACCAATGCGCTCTCGCAGACGTTCCCGTCGAGCCTCGTAAAACACCGGGAAATCGGTTATCTCTCGCGGAACATCGCCCAGCTGATGGCGACCTGAGTAAGCCTGGCGAGACTCCTCGTTCAAACAATGGACGTCCAACCATTCGGCTGGCAATGTTGCCCTTTTTTCGTTATTAACCGATCGGTCCAGCAACTGAAGATTCGCGAGACGCTCGCAGTAGTCGCGGAATTTTCCAACTTGGTCGTCCCCAACATTGGCGGCCCTCAGCCTGGTAGGGGTAAACCGGCTCTTGGGAAATACGTGGTCTATATCTGATCCGTCACGGGAGCCGAGATTGGGAAACAGCATAGTAAGCATAGGGAAAATACGCCGGTCGCCCAGCCTCATATCGGCTAGGTCTTCGATTTCTTCCTCTCCGAAGTCGAGACTCTTGCCTCGCTGTGCCATTACTCTCCGAAGCTCGGCAGCCGGGAATTCAGAACTGCCAGAATTTCGTATGACCGCCCGCAACGCCGTTAGCAAAGTATCCAAACCGCTGCCCCAAATACCAGATGATTTGAGGATGGAGCGGGTCAACCAACCCCGAATAACGTTGCGATCCCTCAGATAGTAGTCACTGGTCTCGAAGTCTCTCGGGGCTCCCTTTTTGTACAAGTAATAGGCAATGGGCAAAAGGGAATTTGTAGCCTGAATAGTCCTGCTGTCGAAGCCGAAGCTATCTACCAACTCCGCTGTTTCCAGCAGTGCTTGGCGAATGTCCTGCCAATTGTCCTCTAACACTGCCATGTTATCGTGTGTGAAGTTTTCCACGCGAAACCCTACGCTAGCAATGTCAGTTAGCATCAATCCTGCTTTCAGCACAAAGTCGGCGTTAAACTCCAATCCAGGCCGAATTCGGTTCATTTCGTCGACCAGTCCATGGACTTCTCGCCTTGCGTCAAGAGTTTGCCACTGCGAGACGGCAATGCTCAACAGAAGGTTGGAGTAGGAAAGTTGCGTTCCACCGCTGTTGCAACGGATGAAGATGCTTAGAACTCGCTCTATGTCTTGGGTTTTCTCCTCGTAATAGGCTACTACTGGGTCAACACGAACCGCACGATGCAGGCGATCCAAAATTCCATAGGCACTGCTGAGCTGGTCCTGAGCAAGTCCCTTGTCCAAGAGCCAATTGAGCATATCGGGACCTGCCGACAGACTTAGGATATTCGAGACCTTGAACCAAAGACGGGAACCTTCAACTCCTATTCTGTGTTCGTCAATGAACTCGAAGGTATAACGGTTCCCCTCCTCATCAGGGTCTGGCAGAGCTAATAAGTCAAGGGCAAGTACCCGCTTCGGGAAGGCATCTCGACTGCTCCACCATTTGTAGGGAAGTTTGACGGCCATCGACCCACGCAGGCCGATATTGAACGCCGTAAGTCGCTGCTGACCATCCAAGACGGCGGTTAGCGGTTTGTCATTGATTATCCCCAATTCTGGGCAATGAGGATTATCGCGCTGGTGGTACTCACGAACAAAGTCGTACCAGCGGTATTTGTCAGAATTCTCCGAGGCAACGCGCCAGAACATGAATTCCCCGAAAGGGTATTCCTGCATCAAGCTGTCAAACAAGTTGCAAACTTGCTCAGGGCTCCAAACAAATTCCCTTTGAATTGCTGGCAGGACATAACCGTGCGACGCTATGCTGTCCAACGCCTGCTCTATGGTGCCGCCGGATTGGTGCATTGCCTTTCCCCTATTAAGACGTTATAGGTAAACTATTTTATCATCGCTACCTCCCCCGGAACGACGGCGCGCGCTTTTCCAGGAAGGCACGCCGCGCCTCATCCGCGTCGTCGGAGCCGTTCAGGATGCCCCCGGCGTTGGAGGTCAGGACCATCGTGTTCTCCAGGCTGGTGTCCATGGCCGTCCGCATGATGCGCTTGCTGATCCACTGGACCATCGGCGGCGTTCGCATTATCCGGTCGCACAGGTCCCGGGTGGTCTGTTCCATCTCCTCGCTGGAGACGAGATAGTTCAGCAGCCCCCAGTCGTAGGCCCGTTGCGCGTCCAGGTGGCCGGTGTAGGCGAACTCGAGCGCCCGTCCCAGGCCCGCCATCTTGGGCAGGTAGTAGCTGCCTCCATTCTCTATGATCTGACCCAGTTGCTGGTATCCGATGAACCGCGTGTTCTCGCAGCCAACGCGGATGTCGCAGTGCAGCGCCATGTCCATGCCAGAGCCGACCGCCGGGCCGTTGATCATGGCCACGGTCGGCTTGCGGATCAGCGATATGTCCCTGTGCAGGTGGGTGAAGCCGTGAAAGAAATGCTGACGGGCGGCATCGGGGCCTTCCTCGGTTCCGCGGTTGCCCACGAAATTCTCCCCGGTGAGCGAAGGGTCGTTGTCCCGCCGCATGTCCGCCCCCGAGCAGAACCCCCGCCCGACGCCGGTCAGCACGATAACCCGGATGTCGGGGTCGTCGTCCCCCGCGCGCATGTACTCTCCCACCTTGGCCACCGTACCGTTCTCCTGCGAGTTGCCGATCAGGGCGTTCATGCGTTCCGGGCGGTTGAATTTGATCCACAGGATGCCGGATTCTTCCGGCTCGTAAAGCAGGTAGTCCACCAGTCTGGGACCCTTGCCCTTGCCGCCCATCTCCAAAGGACTCTCGTTCACCATAATGTTCTCCCATATCAATGTCTGAATCAGGATTTACACGATTAGAGGATGCTCAGGATCGGGAAATCCTGTAAATCCTCTAATCAAAGGAATCATAGTTCAGACAATTATGGCCGAAAGCTGATCAGGTGCATTCCCGAGTCGATCATGATGGTCTCGCCGGTCACATGCCCGGCGGCCTCAAGCAGCCACACCACGGTGTCGGCCACGCTCTCCGGCGAAGGCGCTTCCTGCAACGGCACCTGTCTCTCGAAGCTCTCGAACAACCTCTTTGCGCCCTCTTCACCCAGCCCGTCGCCCCACCAGCGGGTCGGGATGGGGCCCGGGCACACGGCGTTCACGCGTATCTCCGGCGCCAGCGACCGGGCCAGGCCAATGGTCATGGTGTTCAGCGCCGACTTCGAGGCTGCATAGGCTATGGAACTCCCTCCGCCGGTGATCGCCGAGATCGACGACACATTGACGATGGACCCATCGCCCTGGGCCTTCAGGTGGGGTTGGACAGCGCGGATCATCTGGTAAGGACCGACCACGTTGACCGCGTAGATGTTCAGAAAGTCCTCACCCGACAGGGATTCCAAATCCGCGGCGCTGGCGAACTTCGACGATCCGGCGTTATTCACCAGCCCGTCGATCCGTCCCCACTGCTCGAGGGCAACGGCAGCCATGCGTCGGCAGTCGGCGTCCTCGGCCACGTTTCCTTGACATAACACTGCGTCGCCGCCCAGGTCGCGGCAAGCCTGCGCCGTCTCCTTCGCCTCCGCCTCGCTCTTCGTGTAATTGATCACCACCCGCGCACCCTTGGACGCCGCGACCCGGGCCGTGGCCGCTCCGAGCCCTGTGGCGGAGCCGGTGACTATGATCACTGAACCATCCAGTTTCACCTTCGCCTCCATGACCTTCCCCGGTCGCAGTTCGGAACTCCGACAATGGGGTAATATCTCAGTAGCAATATCTTCAGGAACAGGTAATTCAGACTGCGCCGGCAGTATAGCATGGGCTATTTGAACTGAACGGGAGGCGCCATGGCAGCGACCATCGGAATGGGAGACTACAGATACGAATACCAGCCGGACTGGGCCAGATTGCTGAGCGGCATGTCGCTCCAGGGTCCCAGCGGGGTGGCCGTAGATTCCAGGGACCGTGTCTACGTGTTCCAGCGCGGGGGGCCGCCCTGCGTGGTGGTGTTCAACTCCAACGGCACCGTACAGGGGGTGTGGCAAAGGCGGGAAGGGGTGCCTGCCGATGCCCACCACATACACGTCGGCCCCGACGACACCGTGTACCTGGTGGACCGCGACGCCCACCAGGTGCTGCTCTACGACACTTCAGGCAACCCGCTGCGGTCCCTGGGATCCCGCGATCAGGCGGAACTGCAAGCGCCGTTCAACCATCCGGCCGACGTCTGCGCCGCTCCTTCCGGCGAGCTGTACGTTGCCGACGGGTACGGCAACTCCAGCATCCATCGCTTCAGCACAGGGGGAGATTACATAAGCAGTTTCGGCAGCCCCGGCAGCGGCCCCGGTCAGTTCCGGGTGCCTCACAGCGTACGGGTGTCCCAAGATGGCAGAGTGTACGTCGCCGACCGCGAGAACAACCGGGTGCAGGTGTTCACGACGGATGGAGAATTCTTGGCGGAATGGACCGACTTCAAGTGTCCCATGGGAGTCCACATAGACTCCAACCAGGTCGTCTACGTCACCGACCAGGTCCCCCGAATCAGTATCTACACCCTCGATGGCGAGCTGCTGGCCAGGGGCCGGACATTCGAGGGCGCCCACCAGGTGTACACCGACTCGGAGGGCAGCATCTATGGCATAGACACGGCCAACCAGCGGATTCAGAAGTTCGCCAGGGTCTGAGGTTGTCCTCTGCCGGGGGTGATGTGGCCGAGTTCCAGGGGACTTCATCCGTGAACTGCGTAGGGGCCGGTTTGAAACCGGCCCCTACATAATGCACACTGCCTAGGTTGCAACGCTTCGGCATGGGGGAGATTCAGGGGGTAGGGAAGGCGTGGCGCGCTTGGCGAGATTCGAACTCACGACCTCTGCCTCCGCAGGGCAGCGCTCTATCCTCTGAGCTACAAGCGCGCGATGAATACCTGTGGCTGGGTTGGTGCCGAGGGAGGGATTTGAACCCACACATCCGTAAGGACACTGCGCCCTGAACGCAGCGCGTCTGCCATTCCGCCACCTCGGCCCGGGGAGCCCGGGCCGGTGCCCGGTTCTCGATCGTCCCTTGCAGCATGGTGGGCGATGGAGGACTTGAACCTCCGACCTCCTCGGTGTGAACGAGGCGCTCTGACCAACTGAGCTAACCGCCCGCGCCCGGGACAATAATCAATTATAGGGAACGCTCCGCCGCCTGCGCAACCCTGCGGCCAACCATGAGACGGCTCCCTGGATTACCGGATCAGCCGCAAGGAGGACCAAAGTAGCTTTACCGGATAAGCCATATTATGTCAAAACCCCGAAAATCGCCTATCTAGACTACATAACGTATCTTGTGCGAACCAACATATTTCCCGAAGAATGCGGGATCTGCTTGTATTGATGGGCAACCCGGGAGTCCGTGGACGGTCGGCCCTTCGACAAGCCTGTCTTGAGCCAGCCGAAAGGCTCAGGGTGAACGGGAGGAATAGCAATCAATCCAAATGAGTTGACCCACCAGCGCTGCAAGAGGGATGGCAAATGAGAGAGGGCCGGTTGCTCCGGCCCTCTCTCCATTCGTCCTCCGTTCTCTTACCGCCACCCGCTGGCGTATTCCTCGGTCATCAGCAGCGGACCATCGAAGTTGACCAGCTGATCCTCGATCTCGGACAGGAGGTGGTCCAGATTCCACCCCTTCTCCGCCGACACGAGCACTCCATCCGCCGCGTCTTTCTCCCAGCCAGAGGGGAAGGATGCGGGATCGGCCAATTCACCGGAGGGCGCCGCAGCATCGGTCAGCAGGTCCATCTTGTTTATGACAAGCAGGCGCGGACGGTCGCCGAGACCAAGCTCGTCCAGCGTCTGCTCAACAACCTCGGTCTGCTCCGGCGCTTTCGGATGCGAAACGTCGATAACGTGCAACAGGATATCGGCCCGGTCCAGTTCGTCCAGAGTAGCCCGGAAAGCCGCAATCACGTTGGGCGACAGCTTCTGGATGAAGCCGACCGTATCGCTCAGGAGCAGCGGCGCCCCTGATGGCAGCCTGATCCGGCGAGTCACCGGGTCGAGGGTTGAAAACAGCTGGTTGGCTGCCGGGGAAGCTTCCCCGCTGGAGCCGGCGCTGGCCAGCGCATTGAACAGGGTGCTCTTCCCGGCGTTGGTGTAGCCGACCAGCGTGGCCATCGGGATGGCCGACTTCTTGCGCCGGTCCATGTGCAGAGTTCGGCGTCGGCGCACGCCGTCGAGCTCAGACTTGATCTTCTGCAGGCGGCGTCTCACCAGCCGGCGGTCGGTCTCGATCTGCGTCTCGCCCGGCCCGCGCGTCCCGATACCGCCGCCCAGCCGCTCCAAGTGCGACCATTGGCCGGCGAGGCGCGGCAACAGGTACTCATGCTGAGCCAGCTCCACCTGCAGCTTGCCCTCGTAGGTGGAAGCGTGCCTGCCGAACACATCCAGGATCAGGGCGGTGCGGTCTATCACCTTGATCTCGGTCTGTTCGCCGTTGCGGGTGAATGTCCGGGGAGAGAGCGCTGCCTCCAGGTTCCGTTGCTGTGTCGGCGTCAGCTCATCGTCGAAGATGACAACCCCGGCGTTTCTCTCCTGCACCAGCTCCTGGAGCTCGTCCAGCTTGCCCTTGCCGATGTATGTGGGCGTGAGCCGGTCCGCCCGCTGGAAGATTGTCCCCACGACCTCGGCGCCCGCCGATTCGGTGAGATGGCGCAGTTCGCCCAGGGTGTCTTCCAGCGTCCAGAGCTGATCGCGCCCCTTCAGCTCAACCGCCACCAGGATGGCGCGTTCCTGCTCGGGAGTTACGTCAACCAGCCGCGACCTCGCCCCGTTCTTCCGGGCGTCACCCCCGGCCTGCTGCGATCTTCTGGATTTTGCGATGGGACTAACCTCCCTGCGGGGCCGGAATCGTCCACCCCTCTATCCGCTGGCAGCCCTTCTCCACCTGCTCATCGGGGGTGGTCAGCGACAGACGAATGTAGCCTTCCCCGTACCGGCCATAGCTGGAGCCTGGCGTGACCACAACGTCCAGATCTTCCAGGAGTCTCTGTGCGAACTCCGCCGAGGTGAACCCAGTTGGCACCTTCGCCCAGATGTACAGGCTCGCCCTCGGAACGTCCACCTCCATGCCGACGGCGCGGCAGGCCTGCACCACCCGGTCCCGGCGCTTCTGGTAGATGGCCACGTTGTCGTCAACGCAGTCCTGCGGACCGGTCAGCGCCTCCATCGCCATCTCCTGCACCGCCTGCGGCACGCCGGAGTCCAGGTTAGCCTTTATCTGGAACAGTGCCTTGATCATGTCGGAGTTGCCCACGGCCATCCCGATGCGCCATCCGGTCATGTTGTAGGTCTTCGACAGCGAATGGAACTCGATGCCGACGTCCCTGGCTCCGTCCAACTCCATGAAGCTGATGGCCCGGTAGCCGTCGTACCCGACCTCGCTGTATGCTGCGTCATGCAGCAGCGCGATGTCGTTCTCGCGGCAGAAGGCCATCGCCGAGGACAGGTCCTCCGCGCTGGCGACGGCGCTGGTGGGGTTGTTGGGGTAGTTCAGCCACATCACCTTGGCGGCCCGTGCCACATCGGCCGGGATGGCGTCAAGCTCCGGCAGCCAGCCGTTTCGCTCGTACAGCGGCATGACGTGGCTGTCGGCGCCGGCGAACATCGTTCCGACGCCATAGACAGGGTAAGCCGGGTCAGGCACCAGCGCGATGTCACCCGGGTCCAGGAAGCAGAAGGCGGCGTGCCCGATGCCCTCCTTGGCCCCGATCAGAGGCAGTACCTCGGTGTCGGGGTCCAGCTTCACGCCGAACCGGGTGTCGTACCACTCGGCGATGGCGCGGCGCATCTCCGGCAGCCCGTCGGTCTCGGGATAGCGGTGGTTGGGCGGGTACTGCGACGCCGTCAGCAGGCGGTCGATGATGGGCTGCGGCGTGGGAATGTCCGGGTCGCCGATGCCGAAGGTCACCACATCGGCGCCAGCGGCCCGCTTGGCCGCAATGATGCGGGAGATTTCCACAAATGGATAGGGCGCCAGTTTCCCCAGTCGTTCCGAAAATTGCATCTCTGCGGCCTCTGTCTAGCGTTATGGAGCAATCGTGATCACTGCCTCGGCAACCGGACTTTCCGATATGTAAACCAAAGCCTCAAAATCTGCAGGTGCTGGGTGTCCACGTTCTCGATACGATTCAACGAATGTCTCTGCCATATTCTGAATGTATTCCAAAGCTTGGGACGGCGAATCTCCCCAGACCCGGCACCCCGGGAGCGATGGTACTTCCGCCATATATTTGTACTCTAAGTATCTTCACAGTGCTGGTAAACGACTATAGGCAGCTTGTACAGCTTCATCGCGCCTCCTCTACCTGATCCAGCAGCGGCCCGAAGACATCGTCGACCGCCAACTCGAACCCCGGCAACACCTCGGAACGCAGGACATCCCCCATTCCATACGTCGCAACCGTGGTGGAACCACCAGCGTCTAGGCCCAGCACCCGTATGTTGCGTTCCGGGAAACTCGACAGCCAGCACTCCGGCACGCCAATGCTCCGGTAGTCGGCCAGCCGTTGCTCAATGTCGCGCGGGGTGTTGCTGGGCGATAGCACCTCCACCACCAGCAACGGCGGCGACTGTAGGTGAGGCAAACCTGCCATATCGGACGGCCGGGCAATTCCCGTTAGAGCCTCATTAACAACCAGAATATCCGGCTGACGTACCCTAAGGGGATTTCTGCTTATGAGGACGTCATAAGGCGCCGTCAAGGCAATCCCCAGCCCATTGGCTGAAAGAAAGGTGTCCAGAGCGACAAGGATAACTCGAATTGCCCACGGGTGTTCCCCAAACGAGCTCGGCGGCATTACCAGCACCCCATCAACTACTTCGCACTTCCGGTTCGTCTCCGGCAGTGCCTGCCACTCTTCGAAGGTCAGCCGCTTGGTCCTGGCGGTGGTCATCAGACGGCCCACTCCCCGGTGAACACCTCGGTCGCCGGGCCTTCCATCATGACCTCGCCATTGCCGTCCCACTGGATCCGCAGTGTCCCTCCTGGCAGTGTTATGTCCACCTCGTCGCCGCAGTGTCCCGACAGCCGCGCCGCCACCGCGATGGCGCAGGCCCCGGTGCCGCAGGCCAGTGTCTCGCCGCTGCCCCGCTCCCACACCCGGGCAGTCAACTTCCCCGGCGCGTCCACGTTCACGATCTCGAAGTTCACCCGGCGCGGAAACATTGGATGGTGCTCGACCTTGGGCCCGACCGTGAGCAGCGGAAAGTCCGCCACTGGCTGCTCGATGAATGTCACCGCGTGAGGGTTGCCCATCGACACGAAGCCCAGCGGCAGGTCGTGCCCGTCCATGCTGAACGGGTAGCCCAGCACCGGCCCTTCGACCAGCTCAGGACCAGCGCCTTCCAGCGCCACCGTAACCTCCGACGGAGTGAGGATCGGCGCGCCCATGGCCACCCGCGCTCCCGTGATCCGTGGGCCGTCGTAGGTTGGCGCCACCGTCCTGATTCCGGCCAGCGTCTCCACCGTCAGCCCGTCCCCCGACGGCGAAGCGATGTCCCGCTCGATGGCGTACTTGGCGAAGCAGCGGATGCCGTTGCCGCACATCTCGCCTTGGGAGCCATCGGCGTTGAACATCACCATCTTCAGGTCGGCCACATCGGAGTCCGCGATGAGGATCAGCCCGTCGCTGCCCACCCCGAAATGACGGTCGCTCATCCGGCGCGAAAGCTCCGGCCAGTCCTGCTCCTGGTTGCGGGCGTCGATGTAAACGTAGTCGTTTCCCGCCCCTTCCATCTTGGTGAATTGCATTGCTGCGGCTCCCCGTTTCGTCCTTGCTCGGCCTATCCGTAACGTGTTTGCAGTGGCGGTCATTGTATCACAGGGGTCTGAGAATCCAGGTACGAAGACACCGCCTCCACTGCCCGCTCCGGCATCCCCGGATCGTCCGCTTCCAGCCAGGTGATGCGGGCATCGGACAGCTTGAACCATGCGTACTGCCGCCGGGCCAGTCGGTGCGTCTGCGTCTTAGTTCGCGACACCGCCTCGTCGAGCGACAGTTCCCCGTCCAGGTACTGACCCAGCTCGCGGTAGCCCGGACTGTCCAGCGGCCCCCAACCAAATGGCACGCCGGCCGCCTTGAGTTCCTGCACCTCCGGCAGGAACCCGGCGTCCATCATCAGATCAACCCGCTCGTCGATCCGGCGGTACAGCGCCTCCCGTTTCATGGTCAGTCCCAGCACCAGCCCACGGGAGCTGGAAGGCCCTGCGGGGTTCGCAAACTCCGACGGCAATCGTCCGGTGACGTGGTTGATCTCCAGCGCGCGTATCACCCGCCGCACGTTCCTCGCGTCCAGCGCCGCCGCCCGCGCCGGGTCGATCTTCGCCAGCCGCAGGTGCAGCGCGTCGACGCCCAGGCTCTCGGCCTCCGCCTCCAGCCGGGCGCGAAAATCAGGGTCCGGCGGCGCCTGTGGCACCCGCTGCCCCTCCGCAAGCGCCCACACGTACTGCCCCGTTCCGCCGCACAGGATGGGCAGCCGCCCCCGGCTGCGAATATCGGCAACCGCGTCCGCAGCCCGTTCCAGGAAAAGCCCCAGCCCGAAGGGCTTCGGGGGGTCGATTATGTCGAGCAGGTGATGCGGCGCGGCCGCTCGCTCTTCGGCCGTTGGCTTCGCGGTGCCGACGGTCATTCCCCGGTAGACCTGCCGGCTGTCGGCGTTGACCACCTCCCCGCCGAACCGCCGGGCCAGCTCCACCGCAAGCGCCGTCTTCCCCACCGCCGTTGGGCCCACGACGCAGACGAGGGGATCGAAGGGCGATGCCGGTTCGTCGGCGGTCATGGCAGATCCGGCTGGCAGGAGTCAGTCCGCCGATGCTTCAGCAGGCGAATCCGGCTCACCCAGCCGCGCCTGCCGCCCCTGCTGGCGCCGCACCCGCTGGGCCGGCTGGTAGTCGCCGGGCCGCGGCGGCAGGTCGAATCCCTGCCCCGACAGCATCTCGCCCACCGTTCTCAGTTGTATTTTCGCGAAATCCCGCTGCCACAGGTCCGAGTGGTAGAAGCCTGCCGCCGCCGCTTCCTGCCGCATGTCCCGCGTCGGCGACTCCAGCGAGATGAACAGCCCCATCGCCGCCTTTTCGCGCTCCACCACTCCTACCAGGTCTCGCACCTGGGGCGACGACACCCGGCCGCCCTTGACCTGGATCACAACCTTCTGGGGAGTCCGGCGCTGGCCGTCGATGAAGTAGAGCATTCCGTCCACGCCCCGGTCGGCGCCGCGCCGCTGTTCCGACTGCGGCTGCGCTTCCAGCAGCGACACCGCCCAGAACTGGAACTGGTACGGGTCCTGCTCCCACAGCGCGCGGGCGCTCCCCTCGTCCTGCGGCTCGCCGACGACCTCGTAGTCCTGCCCCGCCTCCAGGTCGAAGGCGGTCTTGAGGCGGTTCTTCATCAGCGCGACGGCCAGGTGCGTTATGTCGATTCCCAGCCACTGCCGCCCCAGCTTGTGCGCCGCCGCCACCGCCGTCCCGCACCCGCAGAACGGGTCCAGCACCACGTCGCCCTCGTTGGACGACGCCCGGATGATCCGCTCCAGCAACGCCTCCGGCTTCTGGGTCGGGTAGCCGAGGCGTTCCCTTGCACGTGCGCCGATAGGGCCTATGTCCGTCCAAACATCTTGCAATGGGACTCCAGGCATTTCATCCAAGTAACGCTTGTATGCCGGAACCGCCCCAGGTGATGCCTGAACTACACGCCCTTGTTCAATCAACTCTTGCATTCTGTCTTGAGAGTAACGCCAGTATCGAGTTACCCCCATTACTTCATAACTTGGGTTTCCCTTGGCCGCACCACCGGGACCAGTTAAATCTCCAAGCCGATACCTTCTTCCAGTTTCAGGTTCGACGTGACGATAGAACTGGTCTATGTATTCTTGGTCGTAAGGCGTATAGACAGGATTCCAATTCCAGCTCGAAGTCTTGGTATAGAACAAGAGGGTGTCATGCACTCTCCCATGCTGCTGGCGGCCCTGCCGCGTGTCGCTATGGGCGCTAGTCCGCTTCCAAGTGATTTCGGTTCGGAAATTTCGGGCCCCAAACACCGCGTCCATTAGCAGCTTCAGGTAGTGGCTGGCGGTGGGGTCGCAGTGGAGGTAGATGCTGCCGTTGGGCTTGAGGACACGGCGCAACTCCACCAGTCGCGGCGTCATCATCACCAGGTACGCCATCATGTCGTTGCGACCGATGAACTGCCGGAAGCCCCCGATCATGTCCTTGACCGCCGACGGCACAGCAGGACTGCCGATTACTTCGTACTCGTAGGTATACTCGGTTTCCTGCGTCCACTCCCAAGAGTCCATGAACGCGCGGATCTGGGCCGGCGACTCCTCGCCGGTGCGCTCCCGGAACAGCACGTTGTAGGAGGCGTTGGAGTTGAAGGGCGGGTCCAGGTACACCAGGTCCACCGACTCGTCGGCCACGTGCTCCCGCAGCACCGCCAGGTTGTCGCCGTAGTACAGCGCGTTGGGCATCAGCCGTCCCCGAGCCCCGCCAGCCGCTCACACCCCCGGATGTAATCGGCCGCCTTGCGGATATCGTGTATGAGGAGATAAACCGGTTCCACGTTTCGTTCGACCACCACTGCTTGGTAAATGTCGGCGGAGATTACGGCGTAGTGGCCCGAAAGGACCTCCCAATCCGGGATTTCCCTGTACAGCTCCAATAGACTCTTTTCAGTGCCGACGCCATCATCCGGATTGGGTTCCACGCCTGTACGCGCCAGAATAAAGGCGTTGGTCGCTTTGAGAGTGGAGGCCCACGTCTTCTCCGCTGACATACGCAACAGGTCCCTGTCCCAATATTCGTGGGCCTTGTCCGCCAATTGCGTGGCTTCTCTGTATATGGCGCGGGCTTCGTCAAACATGACCGCCGTTCTGTCTGTTTTCAGCATACACTCCCCTCAGAGCCGAATTCCGGCAAGTACCTGCGCTTGACGAATGTAAAGGTTGGTATCGCGTATTAGCAACTCCAGAAGATCGGGCGATGGGCAGTTTCCAGTGTAAAAGCAGTTTGCGTGAAGGGTGCCCACCCGTCGTTGGAATCGTAGCCGCAATAAAGTGTAGCCTTGATCGGCGCGCGCCAAGCGTCTAATTCCACCCGAAGTCTGCCCCATCCCGGAAGGCTCCCGCCCGGTTCGGGCAAGAATCAGCGCGTCGGTGGCCCGCTTGGTGGCGCCCCAGGCTGCTTCCGCGGCGATTCGGGGCTTGCCCAGCTCCAGGATCTCGGTTGCGTCGGCGTAGAGATCCCGGGCGTCGGCAAATATGGCTGCGGCGCGGTCAGGCTGGAGCATGGGCAGTCTTCTTGAATTCTAGCACGGGCCAGTTGCAATCCGAGGCGAATGGGGAACCGGAGCACGCCCCCACCCTAACCCTCCCCCGGAGAGAGAGGGAATTTTGCCCTCACCACTTCACGTCGGCGATCACCGTCGCGATCTGGAGGAACTGGTCGGCCTGCAGGCTTGCGCCGCCCACGAGCGCGCCGTGGATGCTGGGCTGGGCGGCGAAGGCTGCGGCGTTGCCCGGGTTGACGCTGCCGCCGTACAGCAGGGGAACATCGTCGGCGTCGTCGCCGAACAGGTCGCGCAGGGCGTCGTGGATCGGGCCGCCCATGATTTCCTCGGCGATCTCGGGCGTGGCCGCCCGGCCCGTGCCGATGGCCCAAACCGGCTCGTAGGCCACCACCACGGTCTTTATGTCCTGTACATCGGCCACCCCCGCCAGCACCTGCCCCTCCACAACGTCCGCGGCCTCCCCGTTTTCCCGCTGCTCCAGGGTCTCGCCAACACAGACGATGGGGCGCAGCCCGGCAGCCAGCGCGGCGTGGACCTTGCGGTTGACCGTCTCATCGGATTCACCGAACAACTGCCGCCGCTCCGAGTGGCCCAGGATCACGTACTCGCACAGGTCCCGAAGCATCGCCGGAGACACTTCCCCCGTGTAGGCGCCAGCCGACTCGAAGTGCATGTTCTGTGCTCCCGTTTTGATCGGCGTCCCGGACACCGCCCGGCGGACGGCCGCCAACGATATGAAGGGAGGGCACAGGATCAGCTCGACTTCGCTGGAATCGGACACACCGGCGGCGACATCGTTCGCCAGTTCCTTGGCCTCCTCCAGCGTCGTGTTCATCTTCCAGTTCCCGGCAACTATGATTCGGGGCATGTCCTGTCGTCTCCTTGGGATTATCCTCTGGGGCCGTATTCTGGAAAAAAGAAGCCCTCTCCGCAAGGGAGAGGGCAATCGGATTCATCGAAAATCAGGGGCCGTACTTCGCCATCTTCCCGGCGTGGGACATTCCCAGCAGCATCACGTTGGTCGCGGGAATGCTTCCGATGGACCCCAAGCGGCACTCTTTTTCGTTGAAGGCCGGCACCCCCTCGCCCCGGGTCATCCAGGAGCTGAGCATGAACGGTACCGGGTGCCAGCTGTGCCCTGCGGTGATGGCCGGCGTCGCGTGGTCTCCGGCCACCATGAAGACATCCGGCTCCAGCTCGCGAATGGCCGGAATCAGCGGGTCCAGTTCCTCCAGGCACTTCACCTTGGCGTCGAAGTCGCCGTCCTCCCCTGCCGCGTCCGCCGGCTTGTAGTGGATGAAGAAGAAGTCGTGGGAGTCGAAGTTCGCCCGCAGCGTCTCCACCTCGTCGGAGAAGTGGCGGCCCGTGGGAATGACGTTCATCCCGGCCACGGTCGCCAGGCCCCGGTACATCGGGTAGGCCGCGATGGCCGCCGGGTTCATCCGGTAGACCTCGCCCATGGGAGGCAGGCTGGGCATCTGGGCGAACCCCCGGAGCAGCAGCATGTTGGCCCGCTCCTCTTCCGACATCAGCTGCGCCGCCTGCGCCACGAACTGGTTGACCAGATCAGCAGTCCGCTCCGCCCCTGGGTTCAACGGCCTCACAGGCAGCGCCGCCACGCCCTCGCGCTGTGGGTCGGTCTCGGTCACCGCTTCGGACAGGCCCTCGCCCCGCAGCCGCAGGACGAAGCGGTAGTCCTGGACGGGGAAAACGTCCACCTGCACTCCCTCGAGCTCGATGCGGTCCAGCCGCTCGCAGATCGGAGCGCTCAGCTCCGTTGGGATGCGGCCTGCCCGCCGGTCCACCAGCAGCCCATCGCCGTCCACGGTGCAGAAGTTTCCTCGCGCGGCCACGTCCCCCGGTTGCAACTCCACGTCGATTCCCAGCGCTTCCAGCGCGCCGCGGCCGATCATGTGCTTCAGCGGATCGTATCCGAACAGCGCCAGGTGTCCCGGCCCGCTGCCCGGGGCCACCCCTGGAAGCACCGGCGTGGTCATCCCGCAGGCGCTCACCCGGGCCATGGCGTCAAGGTTGGGGATGCTGGCGGTCTCCAGCTCCGACAGGCCCGTGTCCGGGTGGGCCAGTCCGCCCAGCCCGTCAACCACGAGCAACACCATCTTGGATGGCGTGTTCATGTAGCAATCGCGGAGTTCTTCAATGTCAATCATGGTGTCTCCTTATATGCGCGACCTATCGATCCCCTCTCCCTCCGGGAGAGGGTTAGGGTGAGGGCGTCTCTCCGTTCGTAGGACGCTTGAGGGACCGCGACTCATCCCCACTTTCCTGGGCACAAGCGATTGGTCTCAACACCCCTCACTCTGCGTCGGGCAAAGCGGCGATTCCGGGCAGCTCGATACCGCCCAGGAATTCCAGCGACGCGCCGCCGCCGGTGGATACGTGGGTCATGCTGTCCATCAGCCCCAACGCCTCCACGGTCTCGGCGGTCGACCCGCCGCCGACCACGCTGGTAATGCCCGGAGCGTCGGCGATGGCCTGCGCCACCACCCGCGTCCCTTCGCTGAACCGGGGCATCTCGAACACGCCCATTGGCCCGTTCCAGATAACCGTGCGGCACTGCCGCAACTGGCCAGCGAACTCCGCCGCTGCCGACGGGGCGATGTCCATAATGATGCCGCCCTCTGGGACATCAGTCGCCGCAGCCACCTGCACCTCGGCGGGTTCCGACGCAAACTCGCTGGCGACCACCACCTCTCCGGGGAGATGCACCCTGATGCCCTGCTTCTCAGCGGCGTCCAGCATCTCGCGGGCAAACTCCAGCCGGTCTTCCTCCACCTGAGACGCTCCAACGCTGTGTCCCTGCGCCTTCAGGAAGGTAACGCACATCCCGCCGCCAATGAACAGGTGGTCCAGCTTCTCCATCATGTTTTCGAGGATGAGAATCTTGTCGCTGACCTTTGCGCCGCCCATCAGCGCCGCCAGCGGCTTCTCCGGGGATTCCAGCGCCCTTCCCATCGACGAGACTTCCTTCTCAACGAGAAACCCCATGGCTGAAGGAAGGTACTCCGTCACTCCCACCGTCGACGCGTGGGCCCGGTGGCCCACCGCGAAGGCGTCCATCACAAATACGTCGGCCAGCGAAGCCAGCACCTTCGAGAATTCCGGGTCGTTGGCCTCCTCTCCGGCATCGAAGCGCAGGTTCTCGAGCAGAACAACATCGCCCGGCGACATGGATTCGATGGCCCCCCGCACCGACGGCCCGATGACTTCCGGCAGGCTCTTCACCGGGTGGTCCAGCAGGAACGCCAAGCGGTCGCCGACCGGCGCAAGCCGCAGCCCCTCGTCGACCTTCCCTCGGGGGCGCCCCAGGTGCGAACACAGTATGCTCCTGCAGCCCCGGTCGATCAGGTGCCTGATCGTCGGCAGCGTCGCCCGCAGCCGCTGGTCGTAGCCAGCGATGGTCTCGATTCCCTGCTCGATCGGCACATTGAAGTCGACCCGCACCAGTACGCGCTTGCCGGCTACATCCAGTTGCGACAGACTGCGTTTAGCCAACTGTGTCATGCCTCCCGTGTCCGTTCTTCGCTACGTCTACGCTGAGCGCGAATCAGGCCCGGCCTGCCAGCGCCCAGTCGCCAAGTTCCCGGAGGAGTCCCATCCCCTCCGGCGAGATCCCGGCCCCGGATGCGGCGGCGAGGCCCTCGTCCACAAGCCGCCCCGCCTGCTGTTCCGACGCGGCGCGGGATCCGGTCTCCTCCAGTATCTCCACCAGCCGCGCCGCGTCCTCCGGCTCCAGCACCCGCTTCATGTAGATCGCGCCCAACTCCCGCTTCGCCGCCAAGCTGCCGTGTTCCAGCGCATGAATAACGGCAAGGCTCTTCTTCTTGGCGATGATGTTGCTGGCGGTCATGCCGTCGCCCCGCTCGCCCCACAGGTCTCCGGTATCGCGGGCGATCTGCCATGCCGCGCCCAGCCTTGCGCCCATCTCCTGGAGGGCCGAGCACTGGGCGTCGTCAGCTTCCGCTGCGAGCCCTCCGGACTCCGCCGCGCACCCGACCAGCGCCCCTGCCTTGCGGTCAACCATTTCAAGGTACGCCGTGCCGGTCACCATCAACTGGTCCTGGAACTCCAGGTCCATGTACTGGCCCTCGCACAGCCGCAGGCAGGCGATATCCAGCGACCGCACCGCCCGCAGCACCCTCTCCGGCGCCGTTCCCCGCTGGGCCAGCCGCATTATGGTAGTGCGCCCCAGGGCGTGCAAGCCGTCGCCGGCGTTAATCGCCTGGGCCGGACCCCAGACCCACCAGATGCCGGGGCGGTCCATGGGCTCCGCTCGCCCTGCCTGCACCTCGCCGTGCACCAGCGTGAAGTGATGCAGCAGCTCCACCCCGGCGGCGGCAGGAAGGGCTTGGCGAAAGTCTGCGCCCATCGCCTCGCAGGAGACGAGCGCCACTGCGCCCTGAAAATGCAGCGGCGGGCCGCCGTTCTGCGGAGAACCATGCTGGTCGATCCAGCCCAGGTGATAGCGCAGCAGGTTGTACAGGAACCCCTCACGTCCATCGAAGACGTCGCGAAGCTCCCCTTCAACCGCCCGCTGGTATTCGTCGTACCTGGCAATCATGGGGTGTAGTCTAATGGCTGCCCAGCAACCGCTCAATCTCGGTAAACGGTATGGCGCCCTCGCGGACCAGCCTCGGCTCCCCGCCGCTCAGGTCCACGATGGTCGAGGCCGTTCCGGCCGGGGCCGGCCCTTCTTCGATGAGGCAGTCAACCCTGTTGCCCACCTGTTGTCGAAGTTCCTCGAGAGTCCTGGGGTCGGGCGCGCCGCTGATATTGGCGCTGGTGCCGGTTATGGGCCTGCCCAGCAGCCGGGCCAGCTCCAGAGGCACAGGGTGGGCCGGCACCCGCACGGCCACCGTCGCGCCTCCTGCGGTCAGTCGCGTGGGCAGTGCTTCGTTCCGTTCCAGAATCAGTGTCAGCGGCCCGGGCCAGTGGGCTTCCGCCAGCGGCTCGGCCGCGGCCGGCACGCGGTTGACCACCGCAGCCAGCTGATCGGCCCCAGCCAGCAGCACTGGAAGCGCCATCCCCTCGGGCCGCTCCTTGATCGCAAACACCCGCTCGATAGCTTCGGCGTTGAAGGCGTCCGCAGCCAGCCCGTAAAGCGTGTCCGTGGGAACCGCCGCGACGCCGCCATTCCGCAGGCATTGGACTGCTGCCTGAATGTGCTTCCGGGACAGGGCGCCTGAACTGTCGATAGGGTGTGTGGTCAAGTGCGACTCTGATTGTTCGATTGATTCAAAAATAGCGCCTGCGAGTATATCAGACTGCGCCGTTTCCTCGGCCTCGACCCTGCGGTTGACACGGTATAGGCGCCACATTAACCTGAGCCATTATGTCTGAGTCCGTAGACCCAAGGCGATTGCGAATTACCGACGATGCCGGCACCCAGGGAACCCTGATTGGTTTTCGCTGCCGGGAGTGTAAGGTCACTGTCTTCGGCCCTGCCACCTTCTGCCAGGCCTGCACGTCCTTCGACGTGGAAGAAACCGACCTGGGCAGCGAGGGCATCCTCTACAGCTACACCATTGTGCGGATTCCTCCCGCCGGGTGGCCCGGCGATGTCCCCTACATTCTGGGACAGGTGGAACTCCCCTCGGGGCCCCAGGTCCTGGCCGAGATAATCGACTGCCAGCAGTCCGACCTCACCATCGGAATGCCCGTAAGCCTCGCCATCCGGGCTGTTCCTGCCCAGGAGGGCGGCCCGGACAAACTGGTGTACAAGTGGCGGCCCGCCTAACGGCCCTGTTTCCCAAATTAGGTTATGCTCAAATGGATAGCCGATTGGTGGCGGTTCCTGCTCATCAGTATGGCAATTGGCGCAATCGCAGCCCTCGCCAAGAGATTCCCAGATGACTGGATCGCAGACTCAATCGTCACCTTCATATCCCTCATCGGAAGAGCAAACATGATATTCGACCTGATAGGGCGAAGGTCTTGGGGACAGAGGTTGCAAGAAAAAGACCGGGAGATCATTGAGCGCGACCGGAAAATCACAGCCCAAAACCAGGAAATTGCTGACCTGCGCTATCAGGCGATATTGGCCCAAGAACTCGCGGAACGTGACCAAAAAATCGCGGCCCAAGGCCAAGAGATTTCCGACCTGCGCCAGCAAATGCAGGAACTCCAGCAGAGGGCCAACGGCCAACCGGAAGACCACTCCGAGGAATAGCTTCAACAAAAACATCGTTAGAGGTCGGGTAATGGCACAGCTTCGTCCTGGACGTGAAGTCGTAGTGGCCGGAGTCGGTCTGCATCCCTTCGGGCGCTTCCCCGGCAAAGACCTGAGCGACCTCGCCCTCGAGGCGGTCGTGGAGTCCCTGAAGGATGCCGGTGTGAGGTGGCGCGACATTCCCATCGCGTACTTCGGGCACGTCTACTACCACGGCATGTCCCTCGGTGAGACCACCCTCTCCAAGCTGGGCCTCACCGGCGTTCCCATAGTCAACGTGGAGAACGCCTGCTCCAGCGGCTCGACGGCATTCTGGCAGGCTTACTGGGGAATCACCACCGGCATCTACGACATGGCACTGGCCTTCGGCGCCGAGAAGGTGCCCCGCGGCCCGGTGACCGTGACCGCTGAGGACGCCCCGGAGCGCTACATCGGCGGCGACCACATGATGGCCGGTTACGCGCTCCGCGCTCGCAGGTACATGGAGGACACCGGCGCCCCCGCCACGGCTCTCGCCCAGGTCTCGGTGAAGGCCCGCCGGAACGCGGCGCTGAACCCCTACGCCCACCGCAAGGACACCTACTCCCTCGAGGAGGTGCTCCAGTCGCGAATGGTGTCGGACCCGCTGACTCTCTACCAGTGCTGCCCTACCAGCGAGGGCGCGGCGGCCGCTGTCCTCTGCGCCCGCGAGTCACTGGCCCGGTATGGCATAGACGAGAAGCGCGCCGTCTCCATCGCCGCCGCGGTATTGACCTCCGGGGAGTACAACGGGCGGGGCGCCGACCACTCCGCCTTCAGCCCCTACCGCACCGAGCCTGCCGCCCTGCAGGCGTACGAGATGAGCGGACTTGGCCCCGAGGATGTCGACCTGTGCCAGGTCCACGACGCAGCCACCATCGGAGAGCTGCAACAGATCGAGTCCCTCCACCTCATCCCATTCGGGGAAGCCTGGCAGGCAACCGTTGAAGGCCGAACTGCCCTGACCGGCGACATCCCCGTCAACACCGACGGCGGCCTGCTGGCAATGGGGCACCCGTTCGGCGCATCAGGCATTCGCATGGTGCACGAGACCGTGACCCAGTTGCGTGGCGAGGCCGGCCCACGGCAGGTCACTGGCGCTCGGGTGGGCGTCGCCCAGTGCTCCGGCGCCGGCGATGTCACCACCGTGCACATCCTGAAGACGTAGGCAATGAAAGGAGCTTCGCCTGGTCAGTCCCCTCTCCCTCCGGGGGAGGGTTAGGGTGGGGGCCCCTGCCGTGCCTACCTACGTCATACTGGCCGCAATGAAGGGACGGTTCGTCTCCGACCACGGCAACACCTACGACAACTTCCAGATGATGGGCTATGTCACCCGGCCCCAGGACTCCACGCCTTTCGACGCGGTAGCCGCCTTCTTCGACCAGCCTCCTTACCCGATCCAGTGGCAGGACGTGGAGTATCTCTGGGCCGAACTCCTCGGCGAGAACCCCGAGAACGCACACTACGGCGACTACGACCGCGTTTATGTCGAGTCCCTGCGGGAGCGTTGGGACCGGCGCTGAAGTCGCTGGACAACAAGCCGCCCACCCTTCGACAAGCTCAGGATGGGCGGCGAGTCAGCGCAGGATTGGGCGGCTTAACGAACCCCCGGCATTTCGACGGGCCTGGTAGGAACAGGGCGTGGGAAAAGGGCACCCCCCTTGTGGGCGCCCCTACAAAATAGTAGTCGCCTAGTAGGGCAACCCTTGTGGTTGCCCTGTGTAGCCATCAATGCAACGATGTCGGTCTCCAGACCTACTTCGCGGCCTCCCGCAGCCTGCTGAAGTCCGCCTGGAATCCAGTGGCCAGCGCCCGCCGGTCGGTGCCGTGCAGCACGAACCTGGCACCCTGCTCGATCCAGTAGGTCGAGAGGTCGGGGGTTTGGTGATGCACCAGCGTGGCGATTCCCTTGGCCTCAGACTTGTCGATGACTGTCTTTACCGCCTCCTTGTACTCCGGGCGGTCGTACTGGTCCGGGTATCCCAGAGAGATGCTCATGTCGTTCGGCCCGACGAAGATCCCGTCAATGCCCGGCACCTCGAGGATGGCATCCAGGTTGTTGACCGCCGCCACGCTCTCGATGCCGATGATTGCGATACTGTTCCGGTTTCGCTCCTCCAGGTACGCCCTGGTGGCGTCGCTGACGTGCTCACCGGACTCGACCACCCTTTCAACGGCCTCGCCCTTCAGCGGCCGCCACTTGGCCGCGGCGACCACCTCCCGCACCTCGTCCACCGTCTCGCAGTACGGCGCCAGCACGCCCTGCGCTCCGGCGTCCATCGCCATCGTCACATAGTGGGAGTCGGGAATCGGGATTCGCACGATGGGCACCACGCCACTGGTGTTGAACATCGTCAGGTAGTCGCCCAGCTCGGCCCGGCTGCGCGGGTTGTGCTCGGTGTCGATCACCGCGTAGTCGATGCCCACGCCCGACAGCACCGGAATCCACCGGGGGCTATGGCCGTGGGTGATCATCGTGCCGAAGACCCGCCCGCCCTCTTTCAATATCCGCTTCAACTCTGCACCGTTCATTGCGCCCTCTCAAAAATACCCTCTCCGTTGATCAATGGAGAGGGTAGAAGTATGGGAATACTCGCTTCCTTTACGCCCGCGCCCGCTGGTTGATCGTCAGGATGTTCTGACAGAACTGGGCCGTGGCCATGATGTCGGGAATGACCACGTACTCGTTCACCGTGTGCATCTCGTTCGTCGCCATCCCCACCACCACGCACTCCACCCCGTTGAGCCGCATGGCATTGGCGTCCGTCCCGCCTCCCGATGGATGAATATTGGGCTGCAGCGACATGTTGCGCAACTGGTTGGTCACCAGCTGAACGATGGCCTCGTTGGGATCGAGAAGATACATCTGGAACATCATCTCGATCTCTTCCTTAATGGTGGCGTCCCGGTATTTCTCGCGGGCTTTGCGCAGCGTCTCGCCCACCTGCATACGCAGCAGGTCGATCGTCTCGGTGTTGTGGCTGCGGAACTCGCCGCCGAAGCTGGCCTCCACAGGGACGGCGTTGCGCACCGTCCCCCCGGTGATGAGGCCCACGTTGAAGGTGGTCTCTTCGTCCAGCCGGCCCTGGGGCAGATCATTGATGATGTCGGTGGCGATGCGAATGGCCGACAGTCCCTTTTCCGGCTCAACGCCGGCGTGGGCGCCGCGGCCGGTTATGTTAACGTCGAAGCGCATGTAGGTGGGGCTGGCGCCGGTAATGGTGTTGACCGGCCCATTGCCGTCGAACACGACCGCGTCCCGGCAGCGGATCATCGAGTAGTCCAGGTTGGCCGCGCCCACCAGCCCGATCTCTTCACCGCGGGTCAGGACTACCTGGACCGGACGGCGGGGAGTCCCGTCCAGCGCTATGCTGTCCAACCCTTCGAGGATTGCCGCCACCCCGGCCTTGCAGTCGCCGCCAAGGATCGTCGTGCCGTCCGAGACGATCCGGTCTCCCTGGACCTCGGGTTTGATTCCGCGTCCCGGCTCAACCGTGTCCATGTGGGCTGAGAGCATCAACGGGTCCGCGCCTTCCTCGGACGCTATCACGTTGCCGTGGGCGTCCCGTTCCACGGTGAATCCCAGGTTCTCCAACCGCCCGGTCAGGTACCTGGCGACTTCTTCCTCTTCATCCGACGGGCTGTCTATCTTGACCAACTCGCAAAAGGAGTTGACCAGCCGTTCCTGGTCGATCATTCTCTACCTCCGCCGCTTGAAGCGGCCTTACCCTCGTGGGATCCGGGTGGCCGAATGCCGCCTCGGGTGCCTCCGGCGCGCGTTGCCGCGTATTATACATTAGGGGTTGGCTCCGCCTGGCAGGTTGTTTACCCTTTCCACTGGCAGGGATCCACGGACTAACAAACAAGGAACTGGTATGACCCACCGCCACTACTGCGCTGAATCAGCTGGCATCCACCACGAGACGGAGGCCGCCCTGAAGCAACTCACTGACGAGATGATCGAATGCCGCAGGTGCTCACGCCTCGTGGAACACAGGGAAAGGATCGGGGAAACCAAACGCGCCTCATACTCCGACTGGGACTACTGGGCCAGGCCCGTACCGAGCTTCGGCGACCCGATGGCGCCCCTCATGGTCCTGGGCCTGGCTCCCGCAGCCCACGGCGGCAATCGCACCGGGCGCGTGTTCACTGGGGACGCCTCGGCCACCTTCCTCGTCAAGGCAATGTACGCGGCAGGTCTGGCCAACCAGCCTGTTTCCGAGCACCGGGACGACGGGCTCGAATATCACGGGGCCTATATCTGCGCGGCGGTGCGCTGCGTTCCCCCAGGGGACCGGCCCACTCCCGAAGAGCAACGCGCCTGCCTGCCTTACCTAGTGAGGGAAATGCGGCTTCTGCCCAACCTGCGAGTTGTGATGGCCCTGGGACGGATCGCCTTTCAAGCAGCCTTGAAGGGAATGTCGGACCTGGGCAGAGATTCAGACGAGAAAGCGAAGCCTCTCCGTGCAAAATTCGCACATGGAGAGGTCTACCGGCTAAGAGAAGGCTTGCCTCTACTGGTTGCCTGCTACCATCCAAGCCCACGCAACACGAACACCGGGCGACTCACGATGGACCAACTGGTGGAGGCCATGAAGATGGCGAAGAAGTTGTCTGAAGAGGAGATGAGGAAAGGGACTGGTAGGGCGTAGGGGATTCGAACCCCTGATCTCCGCCTTGAGAGGGCGGTGTCCTGGGCCGCTAGACGAACGCCCCACCTGAACGATGACCGGACCCTCGGCCCACTGGACCCGGCACCTCAAATATAGCAAACGCCCCCTTCCCTGTAAAGCCGTAGTCTGCCCGGTGTGGTCAATCGCAGATGAGCGGGTTAATGTCCGTCATTCCGGCGAAAGCCGGAATCCAGTGGCCGAACCAGGCAGGTTACATCCGAAAATCCGACATCCCGCGCATTCTGGACTCCTCCTGAGCTTGCCGAAGGGTTTCGCCGGAGTGACGGGGTTGCTAATTCATATGCAATCGTCCTTGCCTGCCCCACAGGGTCCTTTGATTCTCCCTCTCCATTAGGGAGTAGCTCTTCGACAGACTCAGGAGAAACGAATGCAAGCTGGGAAATTCCCCCCGGAATTGCTGGAGCGGCTGCTTAGCTCCGCCACCCCTCCCGACCCGCGGGTTATGCTGGGACCGCGCGTGGGCGAGGATGCCGCGGTTCTCGACTTCGGGGAAAAGCTGCTGGTGGCCAAGAGCGACCCGGTGACTTTCGCCACCGACCGGGCCGGCTGGTACGCCGTCCAGGTCTGCGCCAACGATGTTGCCTGCACCGGCGCAGCGCCTCAGTGGTTCCTGGCGACCCTGCTGGTGCCGGAACGGTTCTCCGCCGAAGATGCCTCTCGCCTCTTCGAAGACGTTGTCTCCGCTTGCCGGGGACTGGGCGTTTCCCTGATCGGCGGGCACAGCGAAGTGACTCATGGGATCGACCGCCCCATCGTCATGGGCACCATGCTGGGGGAGGTCGACCGGCACCGCCTGATCACCACCGGCGGCGCGCAAGAGGGGGACAGCATCGTACTTACCAAGGGCCTGGCCATTGAGGGTACTGCGCTCCTTGCGAGAGACTTCCCCGACGACCTGGCGCAGGCCGGAGTGTCGGCGGACACGATCTTAAAAAGTGCAGACCTGCTGGACTCGCCCGGAATAAGTGTAGTTCCCGACGCGCGACTTTGCTGTACACAAAATGGACTGCACTCCTTACACGATATTACGGAAGGGGGCTTGGCGACCGCGCTACACGAGGTTGTCGCAGCGTCGGGGCTGGGGCTGGCAATCGAGGAGGGTAGCGTGCCGGTTCTCCCAACTACCGAGGAAATATGCCATGCCCTTGGGCTTGATCCGCTGGGCCTTCTGGCATCCGGTGCACTGGTTGCTACACTGCCCCCACCCGGAGTTCCCAAGCTGTTGCACGACCTTGAGAGGGAAGGGATCGACGCCTGGGAGATCGGGCAGGTACTTCATCCCGACGAGGGTAGCATTCTCTTTACACGTCAGGGAGAAGAGTTACCCCTGCCGGTCTTTGAAAGGGACGAGCTAGCCAGATACCTGGCAAAAAGGTAATTCCCCAGGTCTCAGAGGCGCATGTTTCAAAAGTGTAATCGATGTCGTCGGCCTCTCGAACTCCGGCCCTATGCTGCCGATACCTTGTTATGCAGTTACACTTTGACACAGACTGGTCGGCCTCTGGAAACCGTACTGGCATCGCTACACGCCGCCTTCCTGGTATACCCGCAGTGATTCGGCCAGACGCTCGGCGGTTATGTTGGCGCCGGTAACGGTAATGGAGACCTTCTTTCCTTTCAGACGCCCGGCATGTTTGACTGCCCCGGCCACAGCGGTGGCGCCCGCAGGCTCGGCCAGCGTATGCGCCTTCTCCACCATCAGTCCTATGGCGCGGCGAATGTCGTCGTCGCTGACCAGGAGGAAGTCGTCCAGCATGTCGGCCATGATCCGCTGGGGCAACTCGTAGCCGGACTTGGTGGCGATGCCCTCCGCGAAAGTATCCATCGGCGCATCGACCAGCTCTCCCTTCTTCCAGGACAGGTAGGCCGCAGGAGCCGACTCGGACTGTACCGCGTATACCTGTATCGATGGATCTATCGCCTTCGCCACTATGCAGGCCCCGGAGACGCCCGACCCACCGCCGAGAGGCAGCAACATCACGTCGACGTCGGGCAGGTCTTCGATGATCTCCAAAGAGGCGGTCCCGACACCCGCGATGAGCAGCGGCTCGTTCACCGCATGGACGTACCGGTAGCCTTCCTCACGTGCCAGTCTTTCGCAGTATTCCCTGGCGTCGTCGAAATTATCGCCGTGGAATATGAGTTCGGCCCCGAGGGACCTCATGGCGGCAACCTTGACAGGATTGGCGTTCTCGGGGAGGCCTATCAGGACCTTTACCCCGAACTCCCGCCCTGCATTTGCGATCGACTGCCCGTGGTTGCCGGTGGACGAGGTTATCAGCCCTCTTTCCTTTTCTTCATCGCTGAGATTGTAGAAAAGGTTAATCCCACCGCGCGATTTGAACGCCCCAAGAGGTAAATGTTCTTCGTGCTTGATATATACTTCGGCCTCAAGAAATTCGCTGAGACCCATCGAGTAATGCAGAGGGGTACGATCAAAATAAGGAGCTATGGTTTGCTTCGCCCGGTACACGTCGCGGATGGTCGGCGCCTGCATTGCGTGCCTCGTATCGTGCTGTAATTGTGGCAACGAGCTTATGGGCCTGCCGCGCCGGTGTCAAATAGGAGGCCATCTCACATTCCGGGCCAACCCAGAGCTCCGGACGCTGGGAGGGCGATGCAAGGCCATCGTCCAATGGAGCCCCACTTCGAGGAGTGTGCGCGTGGGCTAATCTAATTCACAACCATTTCCATTCACAGTCCTTGAACCTCTCCTCTGCGTCCAATCCTCTAAATGATTCTTAAATGCGTTTAGGAAATAAATTGGCAAATGCTTGACACACCCATAGGCAGGTGATACCGTAATCGCACTTCAGAGCATAGCAGTGTGCAGGCCAAGTAAGGAGGCACGCCGTGGCACGGAAAACTAAGCTGATGCTGCGTGTAGAAAAGGAACATCAGCAGGAGCTCGAGCGGCTTCTCCCCGAGAGGGTTAACGCCATCGGCCTGTCGGCGACCGCCGACGAACTGGGAGTAAGCAAGGCAACCCTGGGTTACTGGCTGCTGAAGCTCGGTATAAGTGTAAGGCGAATCGCGGTCTCCCGGGACGAAGTTGTAGAAGTGAAGAAGATCAGCTGAAGCCCCGGTACCATTCCCAAACGCAAGAAGAACCGCCCACACATGGTGGGCGGTTCTTCTATCTCAAGGGCCGGATACGACCGTCTTTCTGCCGGGACAACCCGGTCAGCCTTGGAAAATGTCCTCCGGAAGGAAGGCCGACACCGTGACGTTGGGCAGGTCCACTGCGTTGCTGATCTTCAGATCGACAGCCACGCTGCATATTATGTAAGCCTGCTCCCGGGTCCATCCCCTCTCCTGCAGCAACTCGATCATGTTGACCAGAGCGTTGCGCGCAGCAAGGGTCAGATCCTCCCCTTCCTGCACTCCGTCATCCCGTATGGGCATCCCCATCGTCGCGATGAAGTTGCGCGGAGCCGCCCACTCCGGCGGCAGAAAGTAGCCGGGATGGGTGTACCGCGGCCAACGGATGTTATGTCTCGCTGCCTCTCCCTTGTGCAGGTGGAAGCGGACTACGGCGGTGGCTCCCATCTCGATGGCTGTGATGCAGCACTCGGAGTCCCCCTGCGCGAAGTGCCCGTCGCCGCACGAATACAGGGCTCCCGGCACGTTTACCGGGATGAGCAATCGCGATCCTTTGGTAAGCTGCTTGGCATCCACGTTGCCGCAGTTCTCCCTCGGGGGGAGCGTGCGCAGTCCCTCGTCGGCTATGGCGCCGCCGGCAGGCACAGCGTCTTCCGGGTCGGGAGGAGCCGCCGCCCCTCCCCGTCGCACCAGGTCGGCTTCCCTCTCAGTCCACGCTGCCATCTGTTCCCGGGAAGGCGCGATGCCCGCAGTGCCCATGAAGGAGCCGTCGGGAATGCGGACCCCAGGCAGCTGGGCCGACGTAGCCCACCCTTCGCTGATATTCCAGTTGACGAAGTACGGCTCCTGGAACAGGTCCCGCAGAAAGCCAGCCCCCGGCCGGTTCCGGGTCCAGCCGTAGGGCTGGGCGATTATGTCTACGTATTCGATCTCGAGCAGGTCTCCCGGCTCGGCCCCGGCCACATACACCGGCCCCGTCAGCGGATGCGACACCTTGGTGTCGAAGCGATCGAAGTCCTCCAGGGTGACCGCAGGGTGCATCTGACCGTCCGACGCGTCCCTGGTCTCCAGCAGCACTTCCTCCCCGGGCTCAGCCTCAAGGATTGGCGGAATATCGGGATGCCAGCGGTTGTGGCCCTTTTCCGGCTCTTCCTTCAGCCTCTTGCTCCTGTCGATCTCGATGCTTTTCACTTGCGAACTCCTTTCGATAAAACGCCGAGTGCGCCAAGCTCGCCGAGAAAATGATAACTGAAAAACTCGGCGGTCTTGGCGCACTCGGCGTTGAAATTTCGCTTCTAAAGCGTCCAGTCCTCGGGGGTCTCCGGAGTGGGTAGCGGACGGATGGATACTTCCACCAAGGCGGCCTGTCCGCTTTCGGTGGCGGCGATGGCGCGACGGAAGGCGTCCTGCAGCTCGGCAGGGTCTTCCACCCGCTCGGAGTAGGCCCCCAGACCCTGGGCAACCATCGAGAAGTTGCCACCCAGCTCGGCCATTGGCGGGGGAGCGGCGTTGTCCCGGGACATCGCCATCAGCCCGCCGCCGGTGCCGCCGTTGTTCAGCACCACGGTGAGCGTCGGCAGACCCATCCGCACGGCCGTCTCCAGTTCCATGCCCACCATTCCGAAGGAAGCGTCACCCAGCACGTTGAACACCAGGTGGTCCGGGCGGCCCAGCTTGACTCCGATTGCGGCTGCCATCGACCAACCCATAGCCGCCATGCCGCCCATGCCGATGTAGTTGCGAGGCCTGGTGGCCGGCCAGAAGGGCGAAACGTAGCCGCGACTCCCGCCTGCATCGTGCAGGGCGATAGTCCGGTCAAGGTCGACAACCTTCAGGAGTTCCTGCACCACCCGGTAGCCGTTGGTGGGGGTGGACTCATCGTTGAAGGTCGACTCCCACTCGCCGAGCCACTTGGCCTTCGCTTCCTGGATCTCGGCGACGGTCTCTTCACGTCTCGCGGCGGACGGAGGGCCGCCCGGCCCCATCCTGTCCCGTACCGCGTCTATGAGGCTGCGAAGGGCCAGCTTGGCATCGGCCAGTATGGGCACGTCGGCCTGGTATATCTTGTTCAGGTCGCCGGAGTCGGCGTTTATGTGAATCAGGCTGACTCCTTCCGGGATAGGCCGTCCGTCCGTGGCATTGGGCAACCGGAAGGAGTTGCCGACTGCCAGCACGGCGTCCGCCCGCCGGTTCACGATGTGGGCCGCGCCGGAAGCGTACCTGCTCCGGGGGTACACGCCGCCGCCAACCGAGAGCGGGTGATTCTCGGGAAACACTCCCTTGCCCACCAGCGTGCTCGCCACGGGCATGGCCATCAGCTCGGCAAGCTCCATCGCTTCGTCCCACGCCTCGGCGGCCAGGACCCCCCCGCCGACGTTCATGATGGGAAACTGGGCATTGAGCAGAATCTCGGCGGCCCGCTCGATGTCTCCGGCGTCGGGGGCCGCTCGGCGGCCCGGTCCCACCGGTTCGTAGTTCAGGGCCTCGTCGGGAGCTTCCTGCATCAGGACATCCTGCGGCATCTCCAGCACCACCGGACCCGGCGACCCGGAACGCAGGTTGGTGAAGGCGCGGCGCATGATCGCCGGGATGTCCTCCACCCGCGACATGGTTCCCTTCCACTTGACGAAGCTGTCGAAAATGCTGGAAGGGACTTCCTGCTGGATTTCGCGCCCCATGCTGCCGAGCGGGTGCTGGCCCATGAGCAGCAGGACGGGAATGTTGTCGGCGTATGCGCCGGCAATGCCCGTCAGGGTGTTGGTGGCTCCGGGCCCGGTGCCGGTGAGCGCCACGCCGACCTGGCCGGTGGCGCGGGCGTAGCCGTCGGCTATCTCCACGCCCATGCGCTCGTGGCGGGCGGAGAATACCGTAATCTGCTGTGAGGCCCGAAGCGCCGGCCACAGCGGGGCTTCGCCGCCTCCAGCGAAACCTGATATGTATCGAACGCCTTCTTTCTCAAGGGCATGAATTACTGCGTCGCCGCCTCTCATGGCAATTCTCCCACTGTGGCGTCTATTTTCGGTACCTTGCAGGGAAATAGCTTGGAACCCCCGGTTGACTGTCGGGGAATGCGGCGATAATACGCCCGACCCTGTTGGCGGTCAAGGAAACATCCGCAGTGTTGGTGGTTTGCCGGAGCTTCCGTTCTCCCTCTCCCTTGAGGGAGAGGGAATAATCGCCGGTTGCGCTCTTTCTTGACCGGCAAATGGGGCGCGGGTATCATCCCAATCACGGGCGCAGGGATTCTTACCCCGCGCCTTCCTTATATATAAGGAAGTACTGGATATATAAGGAAGTACTGGGCTTCCCCGGAAAGGGTGCCCGCCAGGAGGCGACATGCCTACGGCCAGTGAAATGATTGTCCAGACCCTGGAAGAAGCCGGGGTTGAGTACGTATTCGGCATCCCGGGCGGAGGGACAGGCCAGATCTTCCAGCTTCTCTATGGCAAGGAAGACCGCATCAAGACCATCCTGGTACGGCACGAGCAGGCCGCCGCCATCATGGCCGACGCCTACGGCAGGGCCACCGGCAAGCCGGCAGTGGTCATGGGTCAGGGGCTGTTCATCGGCTCAAACGCCTCCTTCGGCATCATGGAGGCCATGCTGAGCAGTTCTCCGATGCTGGTGCTGACCGACACCTCCGATGGCGGCGCAGCCCAGCGCCCTGCAAACCAGTCCGGCGCCGGGGAATACGGCAGTATCGACCTTCCCAACATATTCAAGTCCATGAGCAAGTACACGGCCCTGGCCGCAAGCCCCAAGGAGGCGGTGCTCGCCACCCAGATGGCTATCAAGCACGCCATGAGCGGTCGCCCCGGGCCGTCGTCCGTGGTCATGCGCTCGGCAGCCATCGGCGGCGAGGTGGACGTGGAGTCGCCGCCCTTCATACACAATGCCGCAGGGTTCCTGAATACCGCCAAGCCGGAAAGCGCACCCTCGGATGTCCAGCGAGTCATTGAATTGTTGTCCCAGTCCCGCCGGCCCGTACTGGTCGCCGGAAACGGAGTCCACGTGGCCCGGGCCCATGACCAGCTCAGGGAACTGGCCGAAGTATGGGGTATGCCTGTTGCAACCTCTTATAAGGGCAAGAGCGCCATCGCGGAAACTCATCCGCTGTCCGTCGGCATGGTCGGGACCTACGGGCAATCGGTCGCCAACCGGGTCGTGGGCGAAGCCGACACGGTCATCGTGGTGGGCGCCCTCCTCCGGTCCCAGGAGACGGTGAGGGAACGCCCCGACATCTTCGACCCTCGCCGCCAGAAGGTGGTACAGATAGACATTGACGAGCGCAACGCCGGCTGGAGCTTCCCGGTGGAAATCGGGCTGGTGGGCGACGCCGGAAGCATCCTAGACCAGTTGGTGGCTGCATCGAAGGAAACCGCCGCAGCCAGCGCGGCCCAGCGTAACGAGTGGACCGACTCCGTGGCAATGCGCAAGCAGACCATGTCCTTCTACGACGACCCGGAGATGCACAAGGACAGCTCGCCGGTCACCCCGCAAAGGCTGGTCTCGGTCCTCAACGAGACGTCCGACCCCTCAACGGTCTACGCCCTGGATGCCGGCAACAACCGCACATGGATGGCGCACCTGTACAAGGCCCATCAGGCCGGCACATTCTACTGCCCGGGTGGAACTGCCGGGATGGGCTGGGCCCTCCCGGCTGCGGTTGGCCTGAAGCTGGTCTACCCCGACCGGCCGGTAACGGCGGTCACCGGCGACGGCGGCTACATGATGACCGTGAACGCCCTCTCGACGGCGATGCAGTACGACCTTCCCGTCACCTGCGTTGTCTTCAACGACAACGCCCTGGGGATGGTCCTCGACCACCAGCCGCGCGGACAGGAGATCGCGTCGGAATTCTATCCCACCGACAACGCCGCCATAGCCCGCGGCTTCGGCTGCTTCGGCGTTCACGTCGAGGACTCGCAGGACCTGGCAGACGCCCTGCGTGAAGCGAAGGATTCGGGTCTGCCGGCGGTGGTCGATGTTGCCATCGACCGCGAGCCCAGCCCCGACGACTGGCGCGCGGACGCGCGGCGTTCCGGTGAGACCTAGGCCGCAGGAGAGGAGACATGGTAACGGAACCGACGACAACAACCCGGCTTACCTACGAGGAATACCTGAAAGAGCCGGAGTCCATGCTCCGCTACGAGATCGTAGACGGAGAGATGATTATGTCGGCGGCGCCCAACCCGTATCATCAGAGAACGTCAAAACGCACTTTCTTGCCCTTAATCAGTTCGTAGTTGAGCGCCAATTGGGCGAAGTGCTTTACGCCCCTCTCGACATCGTCATCCAGCGCAACCCGCTCCGCACCCGCCAGCCGGACTTGCTGTTTATCAGCAACGAAAGAGCAGGCATCATCCAGGACGACCGGATTCATGGAGGCCCCGATCTGGTGATTGAGATTCTTTCGCCAAGCAGCAGTCGAAGAGAAATCGAAGAGAAGATGTCCGACCACGCCCGGATTGGCGTCCGAGAGTGCTGGCTGGTTTCACCTCAAGGCTGTACCGTCGAGACCTTGCAACTGGATAGCGGCGAGTGGAAGCGGCTCGCCATTCGCGGCGTCGGCGAGAGCATTGAGACGATAGTGCTTGCAGGGCTGGAATTGCCCGTTTCCGACATTTTCCAGGGCGCGTAAGATTGCCTTCCGAGGCGTGAACAAGGAGGTTCAGGCAATGGCAGGTTTACTGGAAGGCAAGATTTCCCTGGTGACGGGAGCGGCCTCAGGCATCGGCCGAGCGACTTCGCTGGTTATGGCCAGGGAAGGCGCGACGGTGGCGGTTTCCGACGTGAATGCGGACGGGGCCGAGGAGACCCTGAGCGAGATCAAGGCTACGGGAGGCGACGGCATGTTCGTGCACGCCGACGTGTCTCGACCCGACGAAGTGTCGGCTCTCATCGGGCAGATCGTGGCAGCCTACGGAAGGCTGGACTGTGCTTACAACAACGCCGGTATCGAGGGATTCATGGCCGGGCGACTCCACGAGTACCCCGAGGAACAGTGGGACCGGCTGATCGACGTGAACGTCAAGGGCGTCTGGCTGTGTCTCAAGCACGAAATACCACAGATGATGGAACAGGGCGGCGGGGCAATCGTCAACACGGCTTCAGCGGCGGGCCTCGTCGGGTCGCGTCGGCTATCCGCCTATGTCGCCAGCAAGCACGCGGTGGTCGGGCTCACGAAAGCAGCGGCGCTGGAATACGCGCGCGACGGCATCAGGGTGAACGCCGTGTGCCCTGGGATTATCGACACGCCGATGGTGCGCCGCCTGATCGGAGGCCGGGAGACCGAATACGAGGCCAGCATACCCTCCAGGCAGCCAATCGGGCGCCTGGGAACCCCGGAGGAAATAGCCGAGTCCGTAACCTGGCTGTGCTCGGACGCCGCATCGCTGGTAACGGGACTCGCCATGGCCGTCGACGGCGGATTCACGGCGCAATAGGCGACCTGTTGAAGTCGTCGCTGGCAGGGCAATTGGACTGCCCATACAGGCAATGATAGTATAGGGCCGGGTTCGCACAGATACCGGCCCTTCGTTTTTGGTGTCAGATTGCCGGTCTGAATCAAGTGATTTGGTTTGTTCCGGGCATGATATCGGCGCCTACCTTTCGCTGACCCGGAGGACTGCTTGCCCGAGATCGTGGAAATTCTGGACTTGCCGGAAACCGGTCAACTTCAGGTCTCCGTATTTGATGAATCCGGCGAGAGGACCACTGCCCCTCCGGTCCCCTTTCCGTTCCCGTTGTCAGACGACGAACAGCTTGAAATCGCCTGGATTCTCACAAGCTACCCGTCTGATCCCTTCGGCGATTCTCATTCTCGTGCTGAGACCGTGGAAGAAGGACTGCGGAGCCTGGGTCGATTGCTCCTGGAAACGGTCCTTCGGTCGGGAGGAGATGCCGGAGATTCCATTTCCCGAATTTCGTCCGACTCCCGCACAACCTTTCGGATCTCGGTGGTCTCTCCAAGACAGCGATTTCTGGCCCTCCCCTGGGAGCTGCTGAACAGTCCCGACGCGGGATACATGGCAACGAGGGCCGAGTCGGTAACCCGTCAGTTGGTCTCTTCCATCGAGATGCCCGAGGTCTCCGGCGAAGCACTCCCCGAATCCCGGTTCAACGTGCTCATGTTGTGCTCCTCCGGCGGCGGCATCGCTGCCGATGCGGCCTCAGCAATGGAGTCGCTGGACGTTGAAGTTGGCCTGGACTGCCTCCGCCCCTCGACCGTGGAGGCGCTTGAATCACACCTCGCCGACCGCGCGGGCCGCTACCACCTGCTGCATATCGACGGAGCGGAGTTCGGCCCCGAAGGAGCGAATGTCGCTGGCATCGGACCGATGGAGAGGATATTGCAGGCCGCGGCCGAGGCAGCCATTCCCGTGGCGCTGATCGCCTGTTCAGCCCCCGCGAACAGCCTCGTCGCAGCTGACACGCTGCTCACCGGGAAGGTGCCGGAGATCGTCGTGCTGCCCGTTCCTCTGTCTGGAACAGGCCGTAAACTCTTCTCCGACTCCTTCTACGCGTCGATCGCCAGAGGCGAAGGGGCCGGATCGTCCGTGGCCGCCGCACGCCGCGCCCTGATGGAGCATCCTCACCGCCCTTCATCGGCTGGGCCTTTCGTGTCCTGGGACTGGACGACCCCGATAGTCTACCAGTCTGCCCGCTACGAGCCGACTCGGGTCAGGCCGGAGGAGCCGGAGAGCGTCATCCCGGGTATGCTGCCCGCAACGCCGGAGCCCCCACCGCGCCAGTTGCCGAGGGGCGGCCCTTACGGCCTTATTGGTCGGCGCCGCGACATCATTGCGCTGGAGCGGGCGCTTGAGGTCGACCCCATCGTACTGCTCAGCGGCCCGGCGGGCATTGGCAAGACGGAGGTTGCCCTGGGCCTCGCTTCGTGGCTGGAAAAGACCGGGGGCGCGCCCGACGGCGCCTTCTACACCAGCTTCGACGTCGGGGCGGGCCTGGAGAAGGCGTTGCACGAGGTCGGGACGGCCCTGGCCGGACTGGAATTTGGAGACCTGCCGAGCTCCGCCCGGCGGCAATGGCTGCTGGAATACCTGCGCGGGCACCCGTGTCTCCTGGTCTGGGACGGCGTTGAAAACCTGGCCGGATTTCCAGCCGTCGGAACGGGGCTTCTCGAAGAATCGGAGCTCGCTGAACTGAACGATTTCCTGGCTGAACTAGCCGGCGAAGGCGGGCAGACGCACGTCGTCGTGGTAAGTCGCCGGAACGATGAGCCGTGGCTCGACGCCCCTCACGCCAGCTACGTCCTGGACGGGCTGTCGGGAATGGACCGCACGGAATTTGCCACCCGCCTCCTAGAGGAGAGCGGGGGCGACAAGGCGCGATTGGGGCCCGAGTTCATTGAACTGCTGGACCTGGTCAAGGGACATCCGCTGGCAATGGAAATTGCCGTTCCCTTGATCAACGAGGTCCCTTCCTCGGTGTTGCTCGCTGAATTGCGCCGGGAAATTGAAGCGTACCAGGCCGGACCCGGGGAAGAAGGAAGGCCCCCCTACCTTACTGCGCTCATGGAACATGCCTTCGGACGGATGCCCCGGCGCAGCCGGACGCATCTCCCCTTCCTTTCCCTGTTCCGCAATCGCGTGATGATGGACATCCTGACCCACATCACCCAGGAGAACGCCTACCGTTCCGTGATGGGGGAGCAGCTGGGCTGGGGGGCCTGTCGCACGCTGTTGCGCTCGGCCCGCTCGGGCGGCTTCCTGGAACCAATTACCCCCAGCGTCTACCAGATTCACCCGTCGATGTCCTGGTTCTATGGCCGGGCGCTCTACCGGCAGCTTCCACAGGCCCGGGTGGCGGAGCTCGAAGCCGAGTTCGTTCGCGTCTACGCGGATACCGCGGACTACTTTATGGAAACCCTCTATGAAAACCAGGACTCAGGGACCAACGCGATCCTGGCGGAGGAGGGAAACCTCACCCAGGCCCTCGGCCTGTCCCTCGAAGCGCGCCAGTGGGACAACGCGCAGCTACTGACGCAGCCGCTGGCCCAGGTCTACCGGATGCAGAAGCGATACCCGGAACTACGCAGGTTGCGGCGGCAATTGCTGGAAGTTACGGGGGCTACCGCAGCGGAAGCCGAGTCCAACGGCGCAACCGAGCTGTGGCTTTACCTGCTGGGGACCGAGGCCTCCGAATGCATCGAGACCAACGAGCTCCGGCGCGCCGACGAACTGAACCGGCATCTGCTCGACTACTTCTCGGCCCAGCCCGACGCCGAGAGCAACCCGCAGGCGGCCGCCGTCTACCACCAGATGGGCGAGGTCGCTCTGAAACGCTGGCAACTGGACGAGGCCGAGGAGTGGTACAGCAAGTCGCTGGCAATTATTGAAGGCGGTGAAGACCGCGCCACCGTCGCCGACGACTACTACGGCATGGGCCTGGTGCGCCAGTACCAGCGTCGCTACGCCGAGGCCCGCGACTGGTTCTCCAAGTCGCTGGACATCCACCAGCGTCTGGAAGACGCGGAGGAAATGGTCAAGGACTACCGCTCCCTGGGCCTATGCGCCCAGTTCCGGTTCGAGTACCAGGAGGCCGAGAGCTGGTATCACCGGGCCCGTGAGATTCTGGAAGAGGCGCGGGACGAGGAAACGTCGGTACTGGTTTATCACTCCCTTGGTACCGTGGCACACGCTCAGTACCAGTTCGACGACGCCGAGAACTGGTACAAACAGGCTTTGACGCTTAGCGACCGCATGGGCAACGAGGCCCAGATGGCCCTGGAGTTCCACTACCTCGGCCTGCTGGAGCAGGGGCGCCAGATGTTCCCGGAGGACGCAGAGCACTGGTACACCCTGGCCCTGGAGAAATACGAAGGACTGGGAGACTGGCGCAGCGCCGGCGACGAATGCCGCCAGCTGGGAGTGCTCTTCCACGAGCAACAGAAGCTGGACGAGGCCGAAAGCTGGTATCACCGCGCTCGCGAAATCTTCGAGGAAATCCAGGACGTCAGCCGCACGGCCCGCACCTACGGCCAGCTGGGGATGGCGGCCGAGGAACGAGGAGACCTGGAAGGGGCACTCACCTGGGCTGCGCGCACCTACCAGCTGGCTACGGAGCATCATCTGCCGGTAATTGCCCAGACGCGCGTCCACCTCGCCAGGCTTCGCGACAAGCACGGCCCCGACAACTTCGTCGAGTGGTGGCGCAACTTCGCAGGCGCGGACCCCCCGGCGGACCTCGATCAGGAAGAAGGTGCAATCCTGTAGTCCGACTCCTGGGACGGACTGCCCTGGAACCAGATTCCGCTCTACCCTTGCGGCGATTCTCGCCACCGACTGGTCCCCTCCAATTCAAGGAAGGAGTTATGCAAATGAGCGTAGGAGTTTCGACACCGCTGCCCGCCTACACCGTCGACCCGGCCTTTATGGCCAGGAAAGCGGAGGAGCTTGGATTCGAGTCTCTCTGGTATGCCGAGCACCCGGCAGTGCCGGTACACAGCGACAGCCCTTTCCCTGCCACCGGCGGAGAGATCCCGTGGACGTACTCCCACTTCACTGATCCCTACATCGCCTTGGCCCGGGCGTCCGGAGCCACCAGCACGATCAAGCTGGGCACCGGCATAACCCTGGTGCCGGAACGCAACCCGCTGCTTCTGGCCAAGGAAATCGCCACACTCGACCGGTTCAGCGGCGGCCGCTTTCTGTTCGGAATCGGCACCGGATGGCTCCGCGAGGAGACCGAGATCTTCGGAGGCGACTTCGAGCACCGCTGGACCCAGACCCGTGAAGCCCTGGAAGTCATGAAGGAGCTGTGGACCAAGGACGAAGCCGAGTATCACGGCAAATACTATAACTTCCCGCCCGTCAAGCCCTACCCCAAGCCTGCCCAGCAGCCCCACCCGCCCATCATCGTCGGCGGTCTGGCTCGCAACGTCCTTCGCCGGATCGTGGCCCACGCCGACGGCTGGCTGCCCAACCGCATCACTCCGGCCGAGGTCGAAGACAGCCGCAAGCGGCTGGACGCTATGGCCGAAGAGGCGGGCCGGGACCCGAAGTCCATAACCATCAGCGTCTACGGCCAGCCAGCGGAGCGTGACGTGGTCCAGTCCTATCTGAACGCCGGCGCCGACCGGGTGGTGGTTCGACCGGAGCACGTCGCCAACGATTACGAGATGGGCAAGCAGCTGGAGCGAATGGCGGACTCCGTGCTGAGATAGGCGGTTTTCAACGGAGAGTTCGCAGAGAAGGCGCAGAGGAACAGAACTGCCGACAAAATCTCTGCGTTCTCTGCGTAGCCTCCGCGACCCCTGCGTTTTAGTATCAATCTGAGGGAAAATAATGGACCGCACTACCGAGATGCTGAGCGCTTATGCCTGTGGCCTGACCTACGAGGACTTGGGCCCCGATGTCGTGCATCAGGTCAAGCGCACTATGGTAGACACCGTGGGTTGCGCCATCGGCGGCTATGATTCTCTGCCCGCAGAGATTGCCCGCGGAATCGCAAAGGACGTGCGCGGCGGTGCGCCCTCCCGTCTGCTCGGCAGTACCCTGACCACCACCCCGGACCTGGCCGCCTTCGCCAACGGCGTGGCAGTGCGCTACCTGGACTGCAACGACTCATACTTTTCCCCGGGCGGCGGACACCCCAGCGATATGATCTCAGCGGTGCTGGCCCTGGCCGACCCTCTCGAAAGCGACGGCCCCACAGTCATCACGGCCATAGCCCTGGCCTACGAGGTCTTCTGCCGCCTGTCGGACGAGGTGGTCGCGGGAGACCTGGGCTGGGACCAGGGAATATTCAGCGTAGTCGGCGCAGTCTGCGGCGTAGCGAGGATCATGGGTCTCAGCCGGGAACAGACCGGCAACGCCATATCCCTGGCAATCTCGCCCCATCTGCCGCTGGGAGTAACCCGCACGGGCGAGCTCTCCATGTGGAAGGGATGCGCCTCCGCCAGCGCCTCCCGCTCTGCGGTCTTCGCCGCCCAGCTTGCGGCCGGAGGCATGACCGGACCAGGCGAGCCATTCGAGGGACGGCGCGGACTATGGGAGCAGGCGGTGGGTCGTGCAGTCGAGGTGCCCGAGTTCCCGCTTGGCGATGCGCGCGGCGACGACGACCCGTTCCGTATCACCAGGACGATCTTCAAGGCTTACCCCTCGCAGATCCACACCCAGGCGCCCATCGGCCTCGCGCTGCAACTCCGGGAAGAGGCGCCGGTTGAGGACATTCAGTCCATCCACATAGAGACCTACAAGGTGGCGGCCAGCACCGCGTCCAGCGAACCGGAGAAATGGGACCCCAAGACAAGGGAGACTGCCGACCACAGCATCCCCTGGCTTGTCTCCTCCGCCCTTCTCGATGGGCCGGTAGGTCCCGGCAGCTTCACAGACGACCACATATCCAATCCCAGGCTGCGTGAGATTATGTCGCGTATGACGCTGGTGGAAGAGCCGGCTTTCACCGCCAGCTATCCGTCAGAGTACAATTGTCGTATAACAATCACCGGAAGGGATGGACAGGCCCGGTCGAAGCATACATCCTGGCCCAAGGGTCATCAGAGCAATCCCATGAGTGACTCCGAGGTGGAGGAGAAGTTCCGCAGTTTCGCGGGCGCCGCGCTGACTGCGGACCAATGCGACGAGGCACTGACCACGGTATGGGATCTCGACAGACTGCCCAACCTCGGGCCCTTATTCGACACGCTGACCATCAAGCCCTGACCGCCCCGAATCCATTCTCCAAGCCGCTATGGCAGGCCAGAGGATGAACGGACAAGAAAGCAGTCCTCCCAGCGCGGAAGAATTCCGGCGGGAGTTCACCCGCCTCATTTCCCGGCCCGAAGAAGACCTGGACTTGGGCCGCGCCGCCCTGGTGGTTGCGGGAGAGGAATACCCGTTTCTGGAAGTTGACGAACACTTGCGTACCCTGGACCGTTTTGCGGAAGAAGTGAGGGCCCGCACCCACGCCGGGATGCCCGCAGTTGAGCAAGCCAGCATACTTGGGCGGTACCTGTTCGCCGAGCAGGGGTTTCAGGGGAACTCTGCAGACTACTACAACCCGGAAAACAGCTTCTTCAACCGTGTGCTTGAGCGACAGACAGGAATACCGATCACCCTCTCGCTGCTCTTCATCGAAGTTGCCCGGCGCGTGGGCCTGCGGTGTCGCGGCGTCGGAATGCCCGGACACTTTCTCGTGGGACTGGAGGGCGAAGACGTCTATTTCGATCCTTTCAACGGCGCGCCTTCGCTGACTCCGGGCGACTGTCGCCGCCTGGCCGAACAGCTGTTTGGAGAGAGACTGTCCTGGAACGACGGTTACCTGGCCCCATGCACCAAGTACGAGTTTCTCTTTCGGATGCTGAACAACCTCAAAGTGGTCTACGAGCGCACCGAAGAGCCGCAAAAGGCCCTGGGCGTCGCCCAGCGAATGATACTCGTGAATTCAGAAGCAAAGTACCTCCATCGTGACATTGCGGTGCTCCACTACCAGGCACAACAATACAGGGCTGCCATTGCCAGTCTCGAGACTTACCTGCGCGAAGCGCCCGACGCACCTGATGCCTCGGATGCCAAGTCCTGGATTCAGTCCATCCGCACTACTTTGAACCGTCTGAATTGATCCCCTTCTTCAGAATCCGGTTTTACCTGCTGATCGTATAGAGTGAGTGACGGAGAGTTGGAGGCCCAGCGGCCCCTCAGGGGCCAGCACATTCGGGGCCAACAGTCGGGCGGTGATTTCGCATCGGCCCAGCAGGACGAGCCGGACGACCGCCAGTTGCTGGAACGCATTGTCAACAAGGACAAGGACGCGCTGGACCTCCTGTATTCCCGTTATTCGACTCCCGTGTATTCCCTGGCGCTTCACATGCTGAAGCAGCCGCCTCTGGCTGAGGAGGTCACCCAGGACGTTTTTCTGAACATCTGGCTCAAGGCCGCCAGTTTCAATGCCGAACGCGGCCAGCCCCGCTCATGGATCATGAGCGTGACGCATCACAGGGTTGTGGACGTAGTCCGCTCTCGCAGACGGACCCAGACCATGACCGACCCCGAGGGATACGACACGCTGGAGCGGCTGCCGACGGGGGGAGCCTCAGTCGAAAGCCAGGTGGAGCAGAACCTCGACCGGGAACGCATAATGCGGGCGTTGGCCACTCTACCCGACAATCAGAAGGAGGTCATTCTCCTGGCTTACTTCGAAGGGTACTCACAATCGCAGATGGCCGAGAGACTGGGGCAACCCCTTGGAACCATCAAGACCAGGGTACGCCTGGCGATGCAGAAACTCAGGGCGGCCTTGCAGGAAGATGACAACGAGTAGTGCGACAAGTCAGCATCCGTACGATCTGCTGGATGCGTTCGCGCTCGACGCCCTCGAGCCGGACGAGGAACAGTCCCTTATCGATCACCTCGACGCGTGCGCGCATTGTTCCGCGCTTGCCGGGGAGAGCCTGCGGGCTACCACGGCTCTGGCTGATTCCGTCTCGCAGCAACCGCCTCCAGAAAACGTGCGCGCGCAACTTCTTGCGTCCCTGGACCATGCAGAGGAAGGGCCTGCGCTATCAGTATCGGTATCGGTACCTACGCCAAGGCCGTCTCGTAGCTGGTCAAGGGTAACCCGAGCCGGTAGCCGGTGGACCCGTTTTCTCGTTCCCGCCGGGGCCGCGCTGGCGATCGCTCTCATTGCTGTAACGGTCGCTCTGAACGTCCAGATAGCGGGAGACATTGACAGTTTGCAGTCGGAAAATGCCACCCTGCGCAACCGCCTGGACCAGAGCCTGTCTACTACTTCGGCATTGGCCCGCTCTTCCAGTACCGTAAGCCAGATGGAGGGCAATCTCCAGCGCTGGCAACAAACCAGTCTGGCCCTGGCGCAGCAGGGGAACCGGACCGTACTGCTCTCTGCAACGCAACCAAACGCAGCCGCCAGGGGATTCCTGGTCGTGTCGGGTGACGGCTCCGCCGGGATTCTCATGGTGTCGCAACTCGCCCCTCCGAGACCCGACTCCGTTTATCACGTCTGGCTTACCAGGAGCGGCCAGCGCTTATGGGAGGGGGAGCTCACGGTGGATGACAGCGGCATCGGCACAATGCACCTCATGCCCGGAGACTCGCTGCTCAACTACGACTCGATTCAGGTCAGCCAGGGTATGGGCGTAGCCGCAGCCCTGGCAGCCCCGCCGGGCTCGGTGGAGCGCGCCCGGGCCACCGCGAGCATGGTAGGCGACATGGTCCTGATTGCCCAACTGCGCTAGGGTCTCCTGCGAGGTTGGGCGCCCTTGATTTTGAATTGACTCTCCCCGCTTGCCACTTGGCCCTGATCGTAACCCCTGATATACTGCCGAAATCCGGGGGATGATATGTCAAACGCCACGAGAACGCCCCGCCACGATCTCAGCTGCGAAATCTGCGGCTCCTTGATGGTCGAGCAGAAATGCAAGATCCGTTGTACCAACTGCGGTTACACTCGCGACTGCTCTGACCCGTAGGACGGGCGACCATTTCCACCTCGGTTCTGGTTCTGTACGACGCGAAGGGCGGCTCCATCGAGAGCATGGCTCGCGCCATTGCCGATGGCGTTGAATCCTCCGGCTATGGGCACCCTCGTCTGCTGACCATCGACCAAGCCCTTCGGGACGATATGTTGACCGCCGACGGCATCGCCCTAGGCTCTCCCAACTGGAGCGGCATCACCGGCTCCTTCAAGCAGTGGTTGGACGATCAGGGCGACCTGTGGGAAGAACTGGCCCTGGCGGGGCGTCCCGGAGCGGCCTTCGCTACCGGCACAGGCCGCCATTCCGGCCTGGAAACCACCCTGCATCAACTGGTCCACTGGATGCTCGCCTGCGGAATGCTGATAGTTGGGCTTCCGTGGTCGGAGCGAATGCGGACCTCCGGCTCCTACTACGGGGCAACCGCCGCCGGTGGTGCAAGTGAAAGCGACCTCGCGCAGGCCCGGGAGTTGGGCGCCCGTCTGGCCCACTACGCTGCCCTTCTCAGCACCTCTTAAGCGCGAAGGCGCAAGTGTCGGAAGAGGCGTGGGTGTTTCTCCCCGGCCAGGCGCAGGGCAACCTCCATCGGCTCGCGGATCGACTCGTGGGCCTGTTGGGAAGTCCGCAGCTTGAAGAGGTGGTAGCACTCCCGCAGGTTCATCTTCGACATGAGCCGCCTGTTGTGCGCGTGGGTCGCCGCATACTGCGCCACCGTGGGCGAAACCGCATCGCGGAGACGGCCAAAAATCCTCTCTGAAGTTTCGGCAGCATCGTCGAACGGCCCAGTCAGTCCAGCTGCTTCGATTACCGAGGGTGTCCGGATACCGTGGACCACCGTGAGGGGCTGAGGCAGGTACGTCTGCATCCGGTGGCGCCGGAACTCACGGAATGCCCCGTAGTCCATTGCGATCTCGAAGGTATAGTCGACGACCTCCAGCTCACGGGGCGGCGCGTCGTGGGGCCCCAGACCCTCAAGCGACTCGTCGATGACCCGCTGCCGCTCCTCTGAAGTCATGGACAGCGCCCGGTACCAGGCTTGGCCGTAGTCCAGTCCTGTGGCCCCGTACAGAAGGGCAGCGACCAGCTTTTCCTCCGCCTGCTCGTCCCAATGCACCAGCTGTACTTCGACGGACGGCCCCTCGGCCCCGTTCTCTGCGCCAAACTCACCCGCCAGTTTCCGTTGCGCCGCTGGCCGTCGCGTCAGGTAGTCAACAACGTCGGCGTACTTGATCAGGGTCGGCGTTACCTCCCTGCCCTGTTCCCGCACCTCCTCGCCAAGTTGCCGCTCCTCGTCCAGTTCGGACGACATCAGCTTGGAGATGGCGTGCTCAAGCGTGCGCGCGTTCGCCGTGATACCCACGTTCGTAAGCGTGGAGGCCGGCAGGACCGACCGGCACCCGTCGGTGGCTATGCGGCGGAGCCGCAGGCTGAAGGCGGCGTCGCTCTCCCTAACCCTCTGTGAATTCTGTCCACGCAGGTATTCCATGCTGCCGTCGATGAGCCGCTGGTAAATGTCAAACAAAGCTCTACAGGCCGTCACGTATTCCTGTCGCAACGCTGGTTGCTCATCCAACTCCGAGGGCACATGGAAGTAGTCGGCATCCATTACCTGGTAGCGAGACGACTTTTCCGTATAGGAAGCCAGCCGGTTGTCCTCCAGCCCGTCGCAGGCCAGTCGTGAGATATTCTCCACCGCCAGATGCACGACGGCGTGCTCGGCCACCGACGCGTGCCCATATCCGAGGACCCACCGTTCGTGGAAGTCCGCGGCCTTCTCCTCGCTGACCTGCCGGGCTATCTCGTCGAATGCCTCCGGTCGGCGCGAGGTCATGGCAAACGCCACCGCGATTTGCTCTTCGGTGAGCGTTCGAGCGTCCAGGGGATAGACGCGGCGAGCGTAGGGGTTACGCTCGCCGATGTTAGGCGTGAGAAGTTTCGTCATCCACCCACCAACCCTTCAACCAACGAATTATCAGAGTTTATGTAAAGCAGAGATTCTTTGCCATGAATTCGCCTTACTACTTTTGGACAAAACGGCGGCCCGTTTACGAGGGCCTACACCAGGGCGCCAAACCCGTTGGGAATCGCCACCTCTACCAGGTGCGTCTTGCCCGACGACATGGCGTCGCCCAGCGCAGGGCCCAGTTCCGCCACCGTGGAGACCCGGGTCGCACCGAAGCCGTAGGAATCAAACAGCTTGGCGAAGTCGGGGTTGACCAGCTCGGTGGCGAACAGCCGGTCGCCGAAGCGGGACTGCTGATAGCCCTTGAGTACGCCCCACGCGTTGTCATTGAACATCAGGATGACCGGGTGTATGTCGTACTGGGCGGCGGTGGCCAGTTCCTGGAAGTTGTACTGGAAGCCGCCGTCGCCGGTGATGCACACCACGGGGCTGTCGGGCTTCCCAGCCTTGGCGCCCAGGCCCGCCGGGAAGGAGAACCCCAGGCCCGCCCAGCCATGCGGGTGCATGTACTTCCGCGGGCCGTTGATTTGCAGGCAGCGGGCGGCCCGGCTGGCGGGTACAGTGGGGTCCAGCGAGAAGATCGTGTCCTCCGGCGTCGCTTCGCGGACGGTCTCGAAGACCCGCAACTCGTTGCCCCACTTGTCCTGAAGGTTCCGGTGGATGTCCGCCTTCACCGACGCTATCTCGTCCTGGTAGGACTGGCCCTTGCCGACGTCCGAGTCTCCGATGGCATCCAGCCATTGCCGCACCACCGCCTGCGAGTTGGCAACGATCGGCACCGCGGCATCGTAGTTCTTTCCAATGGACTCGCCGTCCAACAGCACGTGGACCACGTTGTTCGGCAGCTTCAGTTGCACTCCGGTCGTAGAGCGGTGCGGCATGATCGAACCAAGTATGACCACGGCGTCGCAGGTCGACAGCCATTCCTGTACCGGGTTCTCGCTCCAGATACGTCCGCCCAGCATCGTCCCCAGCGACAGCGGGTGGTCCTCCGGGAATGCTCCCTTGGCTCCATCGGAGGTCACTACGGGGACGCCCAGCGTCTCAGCCAAGCGCACGATTTCCTCCGTCCCACCCAGCATCTGCACCTCTTCACCCACCACGATAGCCGGCCGCCTCGCCTTGAGCAGCGTCTGCAATCCCTGCTCCACCATCGCCGGGTCGCCCTGGGGGATTCCGGCGTCCCGGGGGCCAAGAATCTCCACGTCGGCCTTGTTGCCCAGAAGATCAGTGGGCAGCTCCAGTTCTACCGGACGGGGACGGCGATTCTGGAAGCGCTGGAAGGCTTCCATCAGGTTGTCGGGAATGGACTCGACCTCGCCGATCATAGCGTTCCAGTCGGTTACCGCCTCGAACATCTTGAGCTGGTCCTTGGTCTCGTGGGTGGTGTTGCGTCCCTGGCCGATGAAATCGCTCTCGACGTTGGTGGTCACCTGTAGCAATGGAGACCCGGAAAAGTAGGCTTCTCCCATCGCGCCGATGGAGTCGGCAGCCCCGGGGCCGGTGCTGGTGATCAGCACGCCGGGCTTGCCCGTGGCGCGGGCGTAGCCGTCGGCCATGAAGCCGCATCCCAGCTCGAGCCGCCCGCCAATGAAGCGCAGGCTGTCCTGCTGATCGTACAGGGCGTCGAACAGGTCAAGGTTATGAATGCTGATGATGCCGAACACCGTGTCAACGCCCTGGGCCTTCAGGGACTCGGTGATGGCCTGGCCGCCGGTCAAATTGGGCACGTCGTTACTCCTTAGCTATATGGTAAGTTCAGCAGGAATCAGGCGGCCGTTCTTGGCATCGGCGGCAAGTGCGAAGGACTCCAGCGCCAAGGCTCCGAGCAGGATTTTACGGCTGTCAGGGCCAAATACTACGTAGACAGCCTTGCGCCGTCCTTGCAATTCCACCTCTGCCAACGCGACGGGAAGTTCCCGCCTGGAGCCGTCGGCAAAGCTGAAAAGAAGCGTTTCTTCGCGCTCTATACCCAACTCGTCCAGGATTTGCGCGGGAATCACGGTATATGACGCTCCGGTGTCAACCACACCGCTCAGATCCATAGCCTGCGACCCATTCCGAATCACGAAGTCAACGCTGAAAGTTCCCGCTTCACCCACGACGGTGGTTCCGGGCAGGATAATCCACTGTTCAGGTGATTGATCTGTCTCAGTCATGCAGTTCTCACGCCTCCTAGAGCAGCAGGCTGACCGGCTTTTCGAGGAGTCGCTTGACTTCCATCAGGAACTGGGCAGCCTCCGCCCCGTCCGCGACCCGGTGGTCCACGGAGAGGGTAGCCTTCATCATCTCGGCGATGGCCAGCTGCCCGTCGCGAGCCACCGGCTGCTCCTTCACCGCGCCCACTGCCAGAATCGCCGCGTGAGGCGGGAAGATGATGGCCGTGAAGCTGTCCACGTCAAACATTCCCAGGTTGCTCACGCTGTAGGTCGTTCCGGCGTACTCTTCGGCCTGGAGGGTGCCGTTGTTGGCGCGGTCGATCAGGTCGCGACTGGCCGCAGCTATCTGGGCCAGGCTCTTGTTTTCGCACTCCGGTATGCCCGGAACGATCAGCCCGGACTCCAGCGCAATGGCGATGCCAACGTTGATCGACGGGTTCATCTGCAGGTGGTCGCCCCGGAAGAACGAATTGAATTTCGGATGCCTGCCTATGGCCAGCGCGGAGGCCTTCACGATCAGGTCGTTAACGCTGACCCGGCTGGACGACGGCAGCTCGTCGTTGACTTCCCGGCGCAGGGTCATGGCCGCGGTCATGTCGATGTCGGCCGCCACGTAGAAATGCGGCGCTTCCCGCTTGCTGTCGGAGGTCACTCTTGCGATGGCCTGCCGCATCCGGGACAGGTCGGCGCGTTCTGCACCCTCCACTGGATCCGGAGCAGGCGCCTCAGCAGCCGGCACGGCGGCGGGAGCAGGCTCCGGGGACGGCGGCGCAGCGGCGCGGGCGGCAACGGCGGCGTTTATGTCGGCTTCCACCACCCTGCCGCCGGGGCCGGTGCCCGTTACAGCGGCAAGGTCAACGCCCTGCTCCCGCGCCAGCCTGCGGGCCAGCGGAGACGCCATGACGCGCCCTGCATCCGCAGCAACTCGGGCAGCATCCGCAGCCGCGAGCACATCGGCCTCGACGATCCGCCCGCCGGGGCCGCTGCCGGTGATCGTAGCCAGGTCAACCCCGCGTTCGCGGGCCAGTCGCCGCGCGATGGGGGAGGCGCGCACCTCGCCCACCGGGGCCGAAGACGCTTGTGCCGCTGGGGCGGCGGCTTCGGGTTCGGCTTCCGCTGTTGGAGCCGACGCAGCGGCGGACGGACCGCCCAGATCATCCGGGAGGGCTTCGTCAGCGTCGCCGATCACCGCTATCAGGTTGCCTACGGGGACCGCCTCGCCCTCGCCTGCCACGATGCGACGGAGCACTCCGCCGGTGGTTGGCTTGAACTCCACCACCGCCTTGTCGGTCTCAATCTCCGCAATCACCTCGTTGGCGACCACCTCGTCGCCCTCCTGCTTGATCCAACGGACGACGGTGCCTTCCCGCATGTCGTATCCCAGTTGCGGCATCACTATGGAAGTTGCCAACGCTGCCTCCTGTCCCCGTACGGGCGCGACTCGTCCCTGCGCATAGGGGCCGGAACTTGGGCTAGATATTAAAGGATGCAGCTACCGTGGGCAACCGCAAACCTCGCTGTCGAAGGGGCCAAGCGCCGCACCCAAAGAGAAGGAGCGCCGCAACGGGCGCTCCCCAATACGCTCGGCAGGCGTCCGGTCCGGCACGCTACATCATGCGCTGGATTATGCGCTCCGCCTGTTCCTCGGAGAGACCAAGGGGGCGACGGGCCAGTGGGCCTTCCTTGGAGAGTACCGGCTCGGCCTCCACCAGCGACACGGACTCCTTCTGGAAGAACAGGCCGGTATAGATCGACTCGCCCCACTGAAGCGCCTTCTCGCAGGCCGTCTTCCAGTCCGAGGGATCGTGCTCCTCATCTTCCAGCTTGACGATCCGGTCCTTGAAGAAATCGTGGGTATTGTCCCGATTGAAGGTCACGCAGGGGCTGAACACGTCAATGAGGGAGAATCCCTTGTGTTCCACACCTTTCTTGATCAGGTCGGTAAGGTGGCGAATATCGCCGCTGTAACCCCTTGCGACGAAGGTGGCCCCGTTCATTATGGCGGAGGTGATGGGATTGACGGGCGCCTCCACGCTGCCGAATGGAGTGCTCTTGGTGCTCATCCCGTAGCTGCTTGTCGGCGATACCTGCCCGGTCGTGAGCCCGTAGATCTGGTTGTTCATCACCACGTAGGTCAGATCGATATTGCGCCGTGCCGAGTGGGCGAAGTGATTGCCGCCGATCCCGTACCCGTCACCGTCGCCGCCCGTCACGAACACCGTGAGCTCGTGGTTCGCCAGCTTCGCGCCGGTGGCCACCGCAAGGGCGCGGCCGTGGAGGGTGTGCATCCCGTAGGAGTTGAAGTATCCCGGCAAGTTTGACGAGCAGCCGATGCCGCTGACCGTCAATATCTCGTGGGGTTGGAGGCCGAGCTCGGCGCAGCTTCGCTGCAGGGAGTTGAGAACGCCGAAATCTCCGCAGCCGGGGCACCAGTCGGGGTTAACCTGACCCCTGAAATCCCTGGCCGTCAGCTGGATTTCCGTCCTGCCGTTTCCCACACCTACGGTTGCCATCGAATCACCTCTTCGGTCGTAGCTTGCGGCTTAGTCCGCCGCCGGAATCGGGAATCTGTGACTGCGGTCTCTCTGTCCCTAGACGATCACTTCCTGGTAGGGAACGTAGCTGGTGGTCTTTTCCGCGATTTGCTCCATCACGCCATCGGCTATGTGGTGAGGCATGAAGGGCTCGCCATCATACTTCCTGATGTGCCCGTGAGCGTTGAACCCGGTCTCGCTGCGCAGGAATCGGGCGAACTGCCCGGAATAGTTGTTTTCCACGATTATGACTTTCCGGGCCGCATTCAGAATCTGTGCCACCTGCTCGGCATGGAAAGGCAGAATCCATTTTATGGAGAGCTGGTTGACCGAAACGCCCTTCTCGGCCAACTGGGCCCTGGCCTCCTTGATCGCCCCGTGCGTGGATCCCCAGCCAACCAGGGTTACCTCAGCGTCTTCCGCCCCTTCAAGTTCGGGGGGAGCGATCAGTTCCAGTACCCCTTCCATCTTCCTGGCCCGCTTCTCCACCATCATCCGCCGCTTGTGGGGGTTGGTGAACTCGTCGCTGATGAGTGTGGAGTCCTCGTCGTGTTCGTCGGTCGCCACCACGTGAACGTGGCCCTCGAGGCCGGGAATGGCCCGCGGCGAGATTCCGCTTTCCGTGTTCTCGTAGCGCTTGTAGCCGTTCAGGGAAACCGGCTCGGTTATCAGCTGGCCCCGGTCGATGACCGGGTGCATGTCTATGAGGTCGGGATCAATGCTGTACCTGCCCTCGGAGATGAGCAGGTCGGAAATCAGAATCGCCGGACACTGGAACCTGTCCGTCAGGTTGAACAGCTCCGGCATGGTGTCGAATGCGTCCAGCGCATTCTGCGGGGCAACGATCAGCCTCTCGTAGTCTCCCTGGCTGGCGCCAAGCACCTGCCACAGGTCGCCCTGTTCCGTCTTGGTCGGCACGCCGGTGGAGGGACCCGCGCGCTGCACGTCGATGTACACCACTGGGATTTCCATCATGCCGGCGGCCCCGACCGCCTCGGTCATCAGCGCGAACCCGCCGCCGGAGGTGGCGCACATGGAACGGGCGCCCGCGTGGGCCGCGCCTATCACCATGTTGGAGACCCCGATCTCGTCCTCAACCTGCCGCACCATGATGCCCAGGTTCCTGGCGTTGGACGCCATCCAGTGAAGGATCCCGGAGGCCGGGCTCATGGGGTAGGCGGCATAGAACTTGACTCCCGCCGCGGCTCCGCCCATGGCTATCGCCTCGTTGCCGGACCATACCGCCAGCGGCTTGCCCCCTTCGGGCAGCGACTGCGAGAAGGGGCGGAAGTTCGAGACCGCGTAGTCGAATCCGGCCTTTGCCACCTCCACGTTCTGGTCCACCACCTGCTGTCCCTGGCGGGCAAAGCGGAGCTCCAGGCTGTCCTGGAGAATCTGGAAGTCGAGGCCCATCAGCGAAGTCACCGCACCCATGGCCACGGTGTTCTGGATCAGCCGGTTGCGGCTATTGGTCAGTTCCCCGACCGGAATCCCGCAAAGGTCTGCGCCGTTGGATTCGCCGGGAGTGATCGTGTCGCTGTTGTAGAGGACGCGGCCGCCGGGCCCGATGAGCCTCTGGTGCCGGTCCATGGTGTCTTGGTTCAGGCAGAGCAGGAGGTCCAGCTTGTCCCCGTGGGTGAACATCTCCTCGTCGCAGATGCGCAGCGTCAGGAAGATATGTCCCCCACGAATGATGGACTGATAAGCGTTGTAAGTGCTCAGGTGCAGCCCGCGGCGGACGATAATGCGGGCGAAGATATCGCCGGGGGTGGCTATGCCCTGGCCGGCCTCACCGCCGATGCCCATTGCGAAGTCGTAAGTGCCCAATGCCATCTGAACGCTCCTGCAATCAATCTTCGCTGCGGACTCTTTTCCGGGCGGAGTTTGGGTTGCATCCTGTCCCCTGAGAACCCGGCCACAGTATACCGCCGCTCCCTTCCATAAACAAACGAAATACCGGATTGCGTAAAAACAGGTGAACAGTCCTACGATATTTGACGGACGGCGCTCCAGCCTCCGCAAAGTAGCGTCTCCCTACATGTGCACCGCCCTTCCCTGGGCGGACAGGGCCGCCTCCTTAAGCATTTCGGACAGGGACGGATGGGGATGCACGGTCCATCCCAGCTCCAGGGTCGTCCCCTCCAACATGCGGGTCATGGACAATTCGCCCAGCAGCTCGGTCACCTCGGGCCCGATCATGTGGCCGCCCAGCAGTTCCCCGTACCGGGAGTCCACGACCAGCTTCACCATACCTTCGGTCTCCCCCATCGCCAGCGCCTTTCCGTTGGCCAGCGCGTTGAACACTCCGACACTGACGTCGTAACCCTGCTCCCTGGCCTGGGCCTCCGTCAGCCCGAAGCTGGCGATCTGCGGGTTGCAGTAGGTCGTTCGAGGCATGTGCACGTAGTCCATCGGCTGCGGCTCCATGCCCAGGATGTGCTCCACCGCCGTAACCGCCTGGGCGGAAGCAACGTGGGCCAGCGGCATCTTTCCGGTTACATCCCCGATGGCAAACACGCCCGGCACATTGGTGGCCAGGAACTCGTCGACGGCGATCCCCTGCCGCTCCACGGCGACGCCGACGGCCTCCAGACCAAGCTCCTCCACGTTAGGCTGCACGCCGACCGCAACCAGGACCATCCCGGTTTCGATTGACTGCGTCGCGCCGCCCTGCTCCACCGACACCGTCACGCCATCGGCCCGTGTCTGCACTCCGGTCACCGCCGCTCCCGTCATTATGTTCATTCCCAGGGATTTGAACGACCGCTCCAACTGGGCGCTGATGTCCTCGTCCTCGTTGGGTACGAGGCGAGGCAGCAGTTCGACGATTGTGACTTCCACACCGTACATGGCGTACACGTAGGCGAATTCGACTCCGATCGCTCCACCGCCGACAATCACCATCGACGAAGGCAGGTCGGTCAGAACGATCGACTCCCTGCTGGTGATTATCCGGTCCCCGTCCACGGGCAGGGACGGCAGGGTACGGGGCCGCGATCCGGTAGCGATGATCACGTTCTTCGCCTCGACCACATCACCGCTCGGCTCGATGGCCACTCGGTTCGGGCCAGCCATTCGCCCTGTTCCCTCGATGTGGTCCACGCTGTTCTTCCGCAGCAGGAACCGCACCCCCCGGGTATTCCGATCCACGACCCGGCGGCTGCGTGCCATCGCAACTTCATAGTCCGCGTGGAAGCCATCGAATTTCAACCCGAATTCTTCCGCGCGCCTCACGTAGGACACGATCTCAGCGTTCTTCAAGAGCGCCTTGGTGGGTATGCAGCCCCAGTTGAGACAGGTGCCCCCCAATGCTTCCTTCTCTATCACCGCCGCTTTCAGGCCGAGCTGCCCGGCCCTGATAGCCGCCACATACCCGCCCGGACCGGAGCCGATTACCACCAGATCGTAGCTAGATTCCATCCCTACCTCGAAGCACCGTGGCTTTCACGACGCCAGCGGTCGTTTGCCTACCGGTCGTTTGCCTACATTGAGTCGATTATATCTGCGCCCATTCTGTGCACACAACTTTAACCTGCCTGCGATGCTTCGTGCTTACACTGCGTCCACCGCCTTTCGCGTTTCTCCGCATCCGGGCGAATTTGTTTGGCAGCGTTGTTTCTGTTACGATTGTTGCACCTTCTGGAAATTGGCTGGAATCTGGTCTGCGAGGGGAGATATGCGCCTCGGGCCTCTGGGCATTTGGGAAATACTGGCCATCCTGGTCGTCATTCTGCTTATTTTCGGCGCCCGCAGGTTGCCCGAGATAGGCTCTTCCATGGGCAAGGGAATCCGCACCTTCAAGAGCGCGCTGATGGGAGACGACGACAAGGCAAGGCAGGAAGAATCCGCATCAGCAGCCAAGAGCAACGACGAACGCGGCAGCCCCTACTAACCTCCACCAAGACCGCAGCAGGAAAGGACCGGCCCAGACCGGTCCTTTTCGTTTGCCAGAAGCTCCAGCGCTCCGCTACTGCCGGGCAACCGCCGTCTCGGCCTCCCTGCGGCTCCTGCCGGCCAGCTTCGCCAGCAGTACCCCCAGCTCGTACAGCACCAGAAGCGGTCCGGCGACCAGCGCCTGATTCACCGGGTCGAAGGTCGGCGTGATGATCGCCCCCAGGATGAACGCCAGGACCACCCAAACCCGCCGGAAGCGCGAAAGCTGCCGGGCGGACACTATTCCCAGCTGGGCCAGCATGTACATCACCAGCGGGGTCTCGAAGGCCACCCCCATCCAGAACAGCAGACGCACCATCAGGTTCACGAAATTGCTGATCCTGATCAGCGGAGTGGCGACATCGCTGAATCCCAGCAGGAACCGCAGGGCGGGCGGCGTAAGCACATAGTAGGCGAAGGCCACACCGGCGGCAAAGGCCAGCAGCGCCGCCGGCAGGAACAGGAAAAGATACTTGCGCTCCCGCCCCGTCAGTCCAGGCGCGATGAACATCACGACCTGGTACAGGATTACGGGGAGGGCGAGGACGAAGCCCGCAACGAACGAGACCTTCACCGCCGTGGTCAGCAACTCGGTGACCTCGATGAATACCAGGTCGATGCCGGTTCCAGACTCCAGGTTGTAAGCGGGACGCGACAGGAAGTCTATGATCTGCTTGTAGAAGACGAACGATACCGCGCTTCCCACCAGGACCGCAACGACGCTGATAAGTACCCGGCGGCGAAGCTCGCGGAGATGCTCAAGGAGGGTGAGTTCGCGGGCCATCAGGACCTGTCGTCTGGGCGCCCTGTTCCAGCAGCGGCGTCGGCGGAGTGTGCCGCATCGCCGCCTGAAGGATCGCCATCCGGCACGTCCGGGCGGGAGGGCACGCCGGGCGGAGGCTGCTGGGAATGAGCCCTCTGCCTTTCCTCCACCGAAATCGCGTCCGTTACTTCGCTGAAGGTACGCCGCAGGTCTCCCAGCATCTTCCCTGACTTGCGCGCCATGTCAATCGATCGCCCCGGACCCAGGACCAGGAACCCCACCAGCAGGATCACCACCAGCTCCATGAAGCCGATCCCCATGAAGTTCATTGGGAACGCCTCCACTCTGACCCTCCCCCGGAGGGAGAGTGAATATTTGGCAGGTTTGGGCATCCCGGTCCGCACTCGGCCTCTACCGGCAGGGTCCAGCTTGCGGGCGGCTTCCACCCCAGTTCGTCCAGCAGCCGCAGCAGCAGGCAGGTGGGAAGGCCGACGATATTATGGTAACAACCCTCCCAGTGCGACGCCGGCCTGAGGTCCGTGTCCTGCACCGCGTAGGCCCCTGCCTTGTCCCGTGGCACTCCGGTCGCGATGCTGGCCTCGATTTCCTGGTCTGTGAACTCGCGCAGCGTTATCTGGGAGGTCATGCTGGTCGTCAGGGACTGCCCCGTGGCCGCGTTGACGACCGTGAGGCCAGTGGAAACGTGGTGAGTCGTTCCCCGCAGCCTGCGCAGCATGGAGCGCGCTTCACTGTCGCCCACCGGCTTGCCCAGCGACTCCCCCAGGTGCACGACAGTGCTGTCTGCTCCGATAACAAACCCCTCGCTCAAAGATGCGGCGATCTTCAGGGCCTTGTTCCTCGAGAGCCGCTCCACCATATCCCTGGGCGACTCCCCTGGAAGTGGGTCTTCGGGCACATCGGCAGGCTGGATCGAGAACTCCAGGCCCATAACTTCCATCAGCTCCCGTCGACGCGGAGAGGCCGAACCCAACGTCAGCGCGGTGGAGGCGGAAGTGCCCTCCCAACTTAAAAGAGCCACGCACTCCACGTGGTGAGTCTGAGGGAACATGTCTATTGGAACGACCCTCTCCAGCCTGTATCCCCCGGCGCAGAGCACTTTCAAGTCTCTCGCCAACGTCTCAGCGTCGCACGAAACATAGGCAACCCTGGACGCCTCCAGTCCGATCAGGCTGGCCAGCGCCTGCGGCTGGCACCCCGAGCGTGGCGGATCCAGAACGACCGCATCCGGGCGCACCTCCAACTCGCCCAGCACGCTCTCCGTGCGTCCGAGGACGAACTCCAGGTTCCCAATTGACTTTGCGTTCTCCCTAGCGTCTGCCACGGCGGCCGACGATTCCTCGATCGCTATCACCTTGCCGACGTGGGGCGCCAGAAGCACCGCGAAGGTTCCAACACCCGTATAGGCGTCCACCAGGATGTCGCCGGCGCTAAGGTGCAGGCCGTCGCGCACCACCTCGGCGGCCCGCGCTGCCTGTTCCACGTTTACCTGGAAAAAGGAAGGAGAAGAAACGACGAACCGGTTCTCTCCTACGGTTTCGATGTACTTCTTCTGCCCGGTCTGAATCCTGACTTCGGGATTCAACAGCGTCGGCTGCGCCAGGTAGCTTGGGGCGCCATCGGCAGCGTCCGCCCCCGCCCTTATAGAAAGCTGGGTGGTCTCCTGGCAACGGTCCTGCAGCTGCTCAAGCACTGAGTTGACGCCCGGCCGCATCAGCATACAGGTCTCGATTCGAACGAAGCGGCGGGTCTCCCGGTTGACGAATCCCAGAGAACCCTCCTTGCTCACGGTGAACCTGGCGTGGTTGCGATAGCCGTAGCGGTTCTCGGAGGGGAGGGTTTCCGATACCGGGGCCTCTTCAGGCATCGAAAACAGTCCCCCGACCCGCATCAGCGCGTCAACCACCTTGTCTCTCTTGGCGGCCAGCTGCGCGTCGTAATCCAGGTGCTGCCACTGGCACCCGGTACACTGGCCGAAGTACTGGCAGGGCGCCTCCGCCCGGAGCGGGGAGGGCTGAAGCACCTCAAGAACGTTGGCCGAAGCGTATTTGCGGTGCAATCTCACCACTTCCGCCGCCACTCGCTCGCCGGGAATGCCACCGAAGACGAAGACCGGGCTGCCTTCGTGACGTGCCATCGCTTCGCCCAGCCTGCCCCACGATTCCAGTGTCACCTCGATCCGATCCCCGGGCTTCAGGACGGGGCGTTCGGTGGCGGTCACAGGCGGGGGCACAGGGGCTGCTTGTTCTGACGACTCCATAACTGCGTAACACTATACAGGCAAGCCGGATATGAATCCAACGGCTCCGGCCAGGGTAATCGCATATGAGCGGGTTAATGTCCGTCATTCCGGCGAAAGCCGGAATCCAGTGGCCGAACCAGGCAGTTTGCATCCGAAAATTCGGCATCCCGCATATTCTGGACTCCGGCTTTCGCCGGAGTGACGGGGTTGCAAATTCATATGCGATTGCACTGCTTGGTGACGACCGTTGGTTGACCGGAAATGGCGTGCGGAATTAAACTGGAATTGACCCGCAATTCGCTGCGCGCGAGGCCCGGTTGCCATCGGAACGCCGCGCGAAATTACTGCAGCGGAACACGTTCCGGAGGATGGTAATGGCAGAACCCATAGAAGTCACCGAACAGAACTGGGACTCCGAAGTTCTCAAGTCCGACCTGCCCGTCCTGGTGGACTTCTGGGCCGAGTGGTGCGGTCCCTGCAAGATGATCGCCCCATCGGTGCACGACATGGCCGTTGAGTACGATGGCAAGCTGACGGTCGGCAAGCTCGACGTCGACAGCAGCCCCAGCGTTGCCATGCAGTACGGCGTGCGCAGCATCCCCGCGCTCATCTTCTTCAAGGACGGCCAGCCTGTCGATCAGATCGTTGGCGCGGTGCCCAAGGGCGCCCTGAAGAAGAAGATCGACTCCGTCCTGGGCAGCTAGTCCTCCTCGGACGATTGCACGCTCAAGGGCAAGGCGCATCTCGCAGTGATGCGAGGTGCGCCTTGCTCGTTTACCGTTGTCGCTGACATGGCTGCACCCAGCAACAGAAAGCAACCGGCGGCAACCCTCGCGGGAGTGGATGAGGCCCGGTGACCCTTGCGGTCTTCAAACCGTCTGAACGGTGTACGTGAGCCTCAAAAAGACTCATTTGGCGAAATTTTATATTTTTGATCTGTCTCAATCATTTGTTCAGCTGCATATAACTCCAATAAGCGGCATTGAATTGAGAGGAATGGCAAATTTCGCCCCGCTCAATTTCTGAACTGCCCAAGGGACTTCCGTTCTCCTCCTTCCCTGGCTTCCCCGCGTCTTGCCTGCTGCCCCCAAACACAAGCTGCCAGCTTCTATTCCGCGCTACTGTCGGGCTTTGCCTTACTGCGGCGCCGATTAAACCCAGAGGCAGACCACCGGAGATATTCGGGCCGCCGGTTTTCGAATCCCTTTCTGAACTGACCCGGAGAGATAATGTCTTTCTCTCATTGGCCTGTCTATTCCGTGCAGCCGTTTGGTCAATCCGATGCGGGTACGCCTTCGCTTACCAGCTTTGCACAACGAATCGGAACCAAAAAGATTCATTGTCCAAAACCACCGTCCATGCCAAACATACCAAACCCTACACCAACCCCCCGGGCCCTGCTAAACTGACCGGGCAGACGTCCCGGTACACCCCCACAAGGATACCAGCCCATGCAGCAGCCACTGGAGGAGAGGGTAGCCTCCCTCGAAGACGCCGCCCAGCGGCACGAACAAACCATAGCCCGCCTGGTCTCCATCGCCGAGAACCACGACCAACTCTTGGAAAGACTCCTGGCCAGCCAGGAGACCCTGCAGGCTAACCAGGAAACCCTGCAGGCCAGCCAGGAGACCCTGCAGGCCAACCAGGAAGCAATCGTCAACCTGCTGGAAGAACTGACCCGTGATGCAGCCACCACCCGCCGCCTCTGGCTCCGCCTGGCCCAGCGCTACGGCTGGCTTGACGACGAGCAGAACGGCGCCCAGCCGGACACGCCCACGTAACCGTTAAAAGCCGCCGAAACGCTTCAGGGAGCAGGGCAACAAGCGATTAGGGTATAGTTCCATCGGAATAATGATTAATTTATACTCCCATGTGTTACCAGCGGTGCAAGGAGAGGCAGTAAGCCATTTCGGGGCTGAATGGAAGAAAAGGAATGGCAAATTCAGATGAAAGAGAGTAGAGTCTTTTAGATTCGTATCTGGGGAGTGGATGGGGCCCGGTGGCTCTTGCGGTCTTCAAAACCGTTATGCCTCGTGACGAGCGGGGTAGGTGGGTTCGACTCCCTCGCACTCCCGCCACATAATTCCGTGCCAGCCGTCATCCTTGGGCGCCTTCCGCCGGGCGCACGAACAACACTGCCACAATGCCGCTAAGGACCGCCACTCCCAGGCACATGTAGCCGACCCCCCCGAATCCCACCCCGGCCAGCACCGCTCCCGCCATTGCCGCCCCGGCAGCGCCGCCAGACTGGTTCCCCGCGCCTATGATGCCGATCCCCGTCGCCCGGGACCTCCCTGAATACTCGTAGCTGATGGCCACGAGGGTCGGGAAAGTAACGCTGAGCAATCCCGTTCCGGCTGCGCCCAGCACCACCGCAAGCCAGAAGTCGATAGGGACCGAAAAGAAGATAAGCCCGCAGATTCCGCCCCCCAGCGTGGTGGCGGCAACCAGCGCTCCCCGTCGCCTTCTCGATGAGATCATGCTGGCTGAGTAACTCCCCACCACCTGCGTCGCCGCGGAACACGCTAGCGGGATGGCCGTCGCACCCACGGTCAGACCATAGGTCTGGATCAGGAATGCGGCAAAGTAGCTCACCACGGTCCAGTATGCAATCCGCTGGTTCAGCATCACCACCACGGCTGCGCGGAAGAACCCTACCGACAGGAGTTCCCTGTATCGCGAGATGAAAGTGAAGTCGCGAACTCTCGCGCCGCTGCCTGGCGGGAACCATATCCAGTTCAGCACAAGGGCCAGTACCAGAGTCAGCCCGGTGGCAACAACAGCCGCTTGCCATCCGAGCCATTCGGCCAGTAGTGCGAGCAGGGGGACGCCGACCGAGAGGCCAAAGATGTTGACAGCCATCAGGCCACCCACCGCTTTGGCCCGCCTCTCGGGTGATATCACTTCCGACACCGCTGCCACGCTGTTCGGAGGGATCATTCCTCCGCCCAGGCCGGTCAGTATCCGGACCGCCAGCATGGTTTCTATGTTCGGGGCAAATGCGGTCGCGATCGTGGAAAAGCCCAGCAGCGCAAGCCCCAGGAGGGCCATGGGCCGGCGCCCCAGCGAGTCGGAAAGCGGCCCGCACAGGATCACCGAAACAGCCCAGGCCGCGAAAGTGACCGTTACGACCTGACCGATGACGGCGAGCGAGACGTCCAGGTCTTCCGCCATGGGAACCAGAAGAGGAGGAATCACCAGCATTGCCAGCTGGGCCGTGATGAGGGACACCGAGACTATCGCCAGGAAGACAGGCTTGTTTACCCGGCGTCCGGCATCTTGTGGTAATGCTGTAGCGATTCTCCGACTCCCCTGCCAACCTATCGGTTCCGCGACAGTATACCTGTTGGCCCGATTGCCATACCGGCAGAGCTAGGCAACCTGTCGGCTGCGACCATGATGCAGGTCCATTTTTCCGACGGCCTCAACCATCGCCAATGCGAAGATGCCTGGCAAAACCGACGCAGAGCAGCCCGCTTAGGATAGTCACTCCGCGGCACAGATACCCAATGGCTCCGTACCCGGCGTTGGCCAGCAGAGCGCCGGCGATCGCTCCCCCCAGAACGCCGCCGGTCTGGTTGCTCAAGCCCATCAGCCCCACGCCTGTTGCTTTGGACTCTCCAGAGTACTCGGTGCTGGCCGCCACCATAGCCGGAAAGGGAATGCTCAGCAGTCCCGAGGCGGCCGCAGCCAGCGCTACCGCTTCCCACATCCCCATCGGCAAGATGAACAGAAGGAATGAACAGATGCCTCCCGTCAACGTAACGGCGGAGATCAGGAGGGCTCTGGACTTTTTGTCGGCAACGAACCCGCCACCGTAGCTGCCAACCACCTGGCCGATGGCAGCTATTCCCAGGGGCAGGGCAACAAACCCCACGCTGACCTCGTATGTGTGAATCAGGAAGGCAGCAAAAAAGCTGACGACCGCCCAATATGCTATCCGGTGGGAGACGTTAACCGTAAGGGCCAGGCGGAAGTAGCTCATAGAAAGCAGTGACCAGTACCTGGAGAAGATCACGAGGTCGCGGACCCGCTCGGTTTTGTCGCGGGGAAACCAGAGCCAGTTGGTAACGAGTCCTGTCCCCAGCAGTGCGGCGCCAACGACGAAGGCAAACCTCCAGTCCACCCACTCCGCCAGGAGCGCCACCATTGGGGCGCCTATAGCCGTCGACAGCAGGCTGATGCCAAGCAGGGCGCCGACTGCTTGGGCGCGGCGGGCGGGGGAGATGACGTCGGAGATGGCGCCGATCGCATTGGGAGGAAGCGTGCCGCCGCCAAGGCCGGTGAGCACCCTGAGCGCCAGGAAGACCTCAATGCTGGGGGCGAAAACCGAGGCGATGACCGATCCAAAGAGCAGTGCCAGCCCGGCAAGGGCCACGGGGCGGCGCCCGAAGGAATCGGACAGCGGACCCACCGACACCACCGAGAGCCCCCAGGCAGCAAAGGTGGCGGTAGCAAGCTGACCGGCCACCGCCACCGAAATGTCGAGGTCAGAGGAGATCTCCACCAGCAGGGGAGGGACCATGAAAACGGCGTTCTGGGTAGCAAAGACCGCCAGGCTAAGCACGGCAAAGAACAGGGCCTTGTTTGGCTGCCGACCCTCCGCCGCTTGGGTTGCTGCGGTGATTTCTCTACTCCCCTTCCAGCATATCTCGCGTTATCGACGCGACCATCTCGCGAGTTATGGAGCCGGTCCAGGTCCTGAAGACTTCGCCCTCTCCGGTGATGAACACCGTCGTAGGCATGGCCCTCACCTGGTACTTGCGAACCACCTGGGGATCGTCGGTGTAGCCCGCCGGATATGTGACGCCAAGAGAGCTTAACAGCTTGCCGGCGTCTTTCGGCGACCCGAGACCGGTGAACTGTCCCACATCTATTCCCAGAAGCAGAACGTCTTCACCGTATTCCTCGTAGAAGTCCTGTAGCTCCGGCATCTCCGACCAGCACGGGGTGCAGTACCGCGCCCAGAAGTTCAGGACTATCGGCTTCCCCGTAACCTCTACCAGATGAAGCTCCTGCTTGCCCAGCAGGTCCTCTCCCTGAAACAGCTTGAAGGCAAAGTCATAGGCACGCCGTATCTCCGGGGTAGGAGACGCGATGGGTGTATGGCGCAGGGTTGGAGTGGGCATAGTCGTTGGCGTGAGAACGGGAGCAGGGGGAGTTGTTGCAGTGGGAGAGGGCGCTGGCGTTTCCGATGACCCAGCGCAACCCACCACCAACGCGGCAACCAGGCAGATTATGGACATCCTGACCATGCCCATGATTATACGAGAGAAGCCTCCCCGGCTGGAAACGGCTGGGGAGGCTTCCGGGGTACTCGAGTCGAAAGGTCCTACTTGTTGCTGGTTATGGTGCCGTCCGCTTCGATGGTGATGCCCACGATTGGGGCGATGGCGCGGTTGAACACCGCCACGAAGGGCGCGTCCGGGCCGCCGACGCGGTCGACCCAGTTTGGCACTACCTCAGTAATCACTGCATTGTCGCTGAGCGCCCGCATCTCCGGGCCAAACTCGATGTACTCCAATCCAGCGTCTACGTTCTTCTGTAGCCCCAGCTCGTTCTGGATGGCGCCCAACCGGAGGGCCTCAAGCTCCATCTTCACCGCTTCCTCTTTCCATATCTCCTGGAGGTCTGTGGGTATGCGTGCCCAGACTGTCTTATTGACGACGTTGTGGCTGGAAGGCCAGGAGGTAAGAGGGCCGTTGATGTAGTTGATTACCTCGTACCAGCGCTGGCTGTGGCCCGCGTCGCCGCCGGTCACTCCCGCTTCCAGGATTCCGCGCTCCAAGGCAGTGTAAACCTCGGCAAAGGCAAGAAACTGCGGGTCTCCCCCCATTCCTGCGATCCAGTCTGATATGGAAGTGCCGAAAGCGCGGGTCTTCATCCCTTCAACGTCTGCTGGCATATTCAGGGGTTCCTTGGTGAACAGGAAGATGTCGTCACCGTTGTGCCAGTTGACGTTTATGGGATACCCGCCGGTATCGTCAATGAGCAACTGCTCGATGTCGGGCAGCATGTCCACTGTGGCTTCAAACTGCTGGGATCGCTCGGTGTACAGGCCGAACAGATACTGAATCTCCAGCTGGGGCAGGTCGCCCGCCACGTATGGCCCCAGCACGTTAACCATATCCAGGGTGTCTTCGCGCACCTGCTCCAGCGTGTCGGGGCCAGCAACACCCAATTCAGGGAAAGAGGTGGACTCGATGATCAGCTTGCCCTCGGTTCGCTCAGTCAACCGGGGCACCAAGAACGTATCCACAATCTTGCAGAACACGATAGCCCGGTTTACGCAGGCGTTTTGGATGACTATGGGCTCTCCATCGTATTCAAGCGGAGTCGGATTGGTGAACTTGGCCCGTTCTATCAGACTCCGGTAATAATCGGACTCGTAGACGTAACGATGTTCCTCCAAGGCCCAAAGCGGCACGTTGCCCTCGGCGTCGCCCTCTTCCATGGTGGGCGCCGGGCCAACCAGGTCGTTGAGGTCGCCAACGTAGATGGCGCCGGGGCCGTTGGCGCGCTCGGCGGCGACGGCGAGCAACTCTGCGCTGTAGTCCCCCTCCATCTGGGCCGGGGCTTCCGTGGCCTGGGCGGGAACCGGCGTATCGGTGGGAGGTACGGCCGTGGGAGCTTGCGTCGGTGCTGTGGTTGCGGTGGGCGGGACCGGCGTCGCCGCCTCGCCACAGGCCAGCGCAAGTACCCCTGCGATACTCAACAAAATCATGAACAAGTATTTTCGCATTTCGACGCTCCTCTGGGTAAAACCCGTTATTCCTTGCGAGAATTCCGCAAACGATGCCCGCGTTTCTTCGCAATCAGTGCGCGATTATAGGTTCAGCGTGTGCCATCGTCAACGGGAGGGCGATGAGGTTGTCTGTCTCTCAAATACTCCATCAAGGGAGTGGGAAAATTGACACCGCGACCTCCAGATGACGGGGACCTCAGCGTTAGACAGAAAAAGGGCGCACAGCTGTGCGCCCCTACGAGTGGGGATAGCGGACGTTGGGGAACCGGGGGTCAGGGCCAGCTCCACTCAAAGGCGGCGTAGTGGCCGTTGCGGCCGGTGTTGTCCCAGGTCATGCCGTGGTCGGTGTACTCGGCCGTAGTTCCTCGCGCCAGGTACAGGTCCCGGTTCACGCCGTGGCCGGTGTTGGAGAGCAGCATGGCGTCATCCCGACCGGGAATCTGGATCGGCTCAACGGTGAAGTCCATGACTCCCGGCACGGTCACCGAATGGGTCTTGCCGTCGACGCGGAAGTCGATGGGGACGTAGCTGATGCCCATGAAATTCTCGGTCATGGCACGCCAGCGCTCGGCTGGACCGCCCATGTCACCGGACAGGATCTGCTCCAGGGCTGCTCTCTGCGACTCGTCGGCCCGCTCGTCGATGTACATGGCCGAGGTCCATCCGCCGGCAGCCATTGGACCGGGGGTGAAGTTGGCGGCGATGAAATTCAGGCCATCAAGGGAAACGCCGTCCAGTTCGCCCTCCTCGATGTGGAAGGCCAGGGCCACGTCGCAGTGTCCCTCCGTGGGCTCGATGTTGGTGCCCCGGACGATGCAGGGACAGAGGATTTCACAGTTGCAGCTCTCAAAGTACTCGCCCTTGAGCCGCCAGCGGTTGCCGTTGACCATGATTCCGCCTCCCGCCATTGAATTGGTGGTGGAATTGTAACCCAATTGCCGGGAAAAGGGCGCGCCTACGCCGCAGTGCAATATACTATGGCAGCCGTGGGGAACCTATGTAACAAGCGAGCCCTGCCGGGACTGCAATTCCAAAGTAGAGGAGCGTAGATATGAGGCTGGAGGGAAAGGTGGCCCTGATCAGCGGCGGAGCCAGGGGAATGGGGGCGACCGAAGCGCGCATGTTCGCGGCGGCGGGAGCCAGGGTGGTCATCGGCGACGTGCTGGAGGAAGAGGGCCGCCAGACCGAGGCGGCGATCAACGAGAGCGGCGGCGAGTGCGTCTTCGTTACGCTCGATGTCACCGACGAGTCGGCGTGGGAGGAGGCAGTGAACACTGCCGTCAGCCGGTTCGGCAAGCTGGACATCCTGGTGAACAACGCAGGCATAGCCCGCATCAACAACGTGGAAGGGACCAGCGCCGAAGAGTGGGACCTCGTGATGGACATCAACGCCAAGGGGGTGTTCCTCGGCACCAAGGCCGCCATCCCCGCCATGCGCGACGCCGGAGGCGGGTCCATCGTCAACATCTCGTCAATCGCCGGATTGGTGGGAGGCCGCACCTCGGCCTACACCGCCAGCAAGGGCGCCGTGCGGCTGCTCACCAAGTCCACTGCAATCCAGTACGCCCGGGACGGCATACGGTGCAACTCGGTGCATCCGGGGGTCATCGAGTCGCCGATGACGGTGCCCATCATGCTCAACACCGAGTCGGGCCGCGAGGAGTCGGCGGCGCGCCACCCGATGGGCAGGATCGGCCAGCCCGAGGACATAGCCTACGGCGTCCTGTTCCTGGCATCGGACGAGGCCTCGTTCATGACCGGCAGCGAGCTGGTCATCGACGGCGGCCTGACGGCGCAGTAGGGCCGAAGAGTGATTGTCTCTGGAATTTCACCCCCACCCTAGCCCTCCCCCTTAAGGGTGAGGGAATTCACATAAGACCCTCCCATGAGGAGGTATACATGAAAGGAGCTGCATTATGACAACCGCCAGCCCCATCGATCCCAACCGCCTGCTGCTTACAGGCGAGAACCCATACATCCGCCTGAGCGAAACCGACGACGGCCCGGTGACCAGCGACGCGAGCTTCTGGCGCATCCTGTTCTCGCCGGGCGGGCCGGGCTGCGTGCTTTTCCTGCAGAGCGAACTGACCGGCAACGAGCCGCGGATCTACACCGACAACATCCAGATGACGCGGTGGCTACAGGGCGAGATCCAGGGCCGGATCAACGCCACATTCGGCAACCTGGAGATACCGGCGACGGAGGCCGGCTTCCGCAGCTCAGGCGACCTGCGCTCATTCTGGACGGAGTCCGCCAGCGCTCACGGTGAGGAGATTGCCCTTACCTGGTACGACCTGGGTGAGCCGTTCATGAGCCACAGCTTCCCCGGAGCCAACCCGGAACGGCCCCACGGCGTATGCACGGTGCTGATCCCGGCCAACGGCGCCCGTATAACCATCAACGGCGTGCAGGCGTCTGGTCACCCGTGGCCGAGGCAGCGGGACGCCCGCACTCACAGCACCTGCGCGCTGGCGTTCTCCGAGTCCTGGACGCTGCCTTACTGATCCGCCAGGCCCTCCGGCTAACATCTCTCTTCGCCAGCCAACCGCTCGCCCTTCGACAAGCTCAGGGTGAGCGGTTCCTTCTTCTTCAGCCTGGCTAAGGGTCGCTACCGTTCCCGGCGCTTCCGGGTATCAGCCCAGCAGCTTGCGGGAGAGGTTCTCATACATATCGTCGACCATGGCATCGAGACCATAGTCCGGGCGCCAGTCCCATTCCTCGCGGGCGACGGTGTCGTCGAGGGAGTTGGGCCAGGAGTCGGCGATGTACTGGCGCAGCGGGTCGACCTCGAAGTCCATCTCGAAGCCCGGTACGCGACGGCGGATGGCCTCTGCAAGCTCCGTTGGCTCGAAGCTCATGGAATTGACGTTGTAGTCGGCGTGGCGCTTGAGGCGGGCGACATCCGCCTCGGCGACCTCGACGAGGGCCTTGATGGCGTCGGGCACGTACATCATGGGCAGGTAGGTGCCCGGCCGCAGGTAGCAGGTGTATCGCCCCTCCCGGATGGCCCCATAGAAGGCGTCTACAGCATAGTCGGTGGTGCCGCCGCCGGGCTCCACCTTCCAGCTGACCACGCCGGGGAGCCGGACGCCGCGGACGTCCAGACCCACGCGCTCGAAGAAGTAGTTGCCCATCAGTTCGCCGAACACCTTGGAGATGCCATAGAGGGAGGTGGGGCGCTGCAGGGTCTCGTTGGGCGTGTTGTCGTGGGGCGTATCGACCCCGAAGGCGGCGATGGAGCTGGGAATGATCACGCACTCAAGACCGGCGGCGCAGGCGGCCTCCAGGACGTTGAGGAGTCCGGTTATGTTGACCCGGTGGGCCAGCGGACGGTTAGCCTCAGCGCCGACTGAAAGCAGGGAGCCGAGGTGGTAAAGGGAGTCGATGCCGTAGTCCGCGAGAGCGCGCTCAACTGAGGACTGCTCAGTGACATCGACCTGGGTCGAGGGGCCGCTGTCCTCGACCTCTTCGGTGAGCGGCGTGCGGTGTCGAGCGGCGACGACGTTCTCGTTGCCGTAGCGTTCGCGGAGGGCGGGAATCAGCTCGGAACCAAGCTGTCCGGCGGCGCCGGTGACCAGTATACGTTTCATTGGATTAGAATAGCCGCATCTCCGCAGGAGGGGCAAGAATGTCCGGCGAAGAGAATGTCCGAGAAGCCTGGGTAAACATCCCAACGGAAGAACAGCTGCGGGCCAGCCTGCCGCCCGGAGCCCGTGCCGGCAATTACGACTTCGGCTACCTGCCGGCGATGGGAAGGCTCCAGGCTACCCACAAGGGAATCGGTCCCATGTTCAGCGCCCTGTACCGGGAGGTCATGTTCGGCCCAGGCGCGCTGGACCGGCAGGAGCGGGAGATGGTGGCGGCCGTCGCCGCCGCAGCCCAGGACTGCCGCTATTGAACGGTCTCTCACGCAGAGTTTCTGCGTGCCGAGGACGGGGACCCGGCCATCGTGGACGCCGTGACGCACCGCCGCTGGCGGGAACTGCCCGCGCTGACGCCCCGGCAACTGGCGCTGTGCACGGTGGCGGAGAAGCTGAGCGCGACACCGACCCGGATGGTCGAGGCGGACTGGCAGCCGCTGCGCGACCTGGGGTTCGACGATGTTGCGCTGCTTGAGGTGGGCCACATCGTGGGTATCTTCAACTACCTGACCCGGCTTGCCGACGGTTTCGGGCTCCAGCTGGATCCCAGGACTATCGCAGCATCGGAGACGGGGGTAGCGCTGCGCCGACCGGCAGAGCAGGCGGCGGACTAGCAGGAGGCGAAGGGTGATACAGCTTACCGAGGAAATGAAGCGGCTGGTCAACAACGCGAGGGAGGACGGGTTCCCGTGCATTGTGGCCACGGCTTCCTCAGAGGGAACACCGAACGCGGGTTACATCGGCACGGTCCTGACGGTGGACGACTCCACGTTCGTCTACCGGGACCGGACGCGCCGACAGCCGCTGGAGCACATCGAGGAAAACCACAAGGTCATCGTCCTGTTCCGCAACGCGACCCTGGACAGGGGCTGGAAGTTCCGTTGCACGGCCAGCGTCGTGCGGGAGGGTGAAGCCTACAACGATTACACACGCCAACTGGCGGAGTCGGGTCTGATCAGCGACCCCGAAATGGAGGGGGCGGCCATCGTCGTGCTGCAGATCGACCAGGTGCTGACGCTGTTCGGGGAAGTCTTGCAGGAGCGCGAGCCGGGGATGCGCTGGTAGCCGAGGTTACTCCGCGATCTTGACCCGGTCGAACTGGTCCGGGTTGAGGTTGAAGGTGCGGCCCAGGCGCTCCCACCGGATGACCAGCCAGTGCAGACCGGCTCCAGTGCGGCGGACGGTGGTAATTTCGCCGATGTCGCCAACCTGGATCGTGTGCCCGGCGCCCTCGACGGGCGCGCCCATGTTAACGCGGACCGGCATCTCGACGACGCACTCAACCTTGGTGCCGGACTCAAATGCTTCACAACTCATATCGCCCTCTCCCGTGCATTTCCTTCAGTAGCTTTCCAGGAACCAACCGCTAACTTCTCGGACCCACTCAGCGGTCCCACCGCATCGAGATTCCACCCCCACCCTACCCTCTCCCTGAGGGGGAGGGAATTTTTGCCTTCCTTCGCCTTCATAGGGAAGGGACTGTAGCGTACTGTCGCCTTCATTCGGGATGGAACTTCCGGCGGAGTTTCCGGGCTGGTCCAGTTCAGGCGAGGTTGGGAGCAACCTCCTCCATCATCAGCCGCAGGCTGTTGGTCTGGTTCTCCAATGGAATGAGATTGCCGAAGTTGATCTCGAACATCACCTGGTCGAGTCCAAGCTCTTCGCCCAGGGAGTTGAGCTTTTCCGTTACCGCCTCGGGCGTGCCGTAAGCGACCTTGTCGCGGACCCAGTCGTCGTAGGTCATCTGCCTGACACGTTCGGCCTGGGCGCCCCAGTCGCCGAGGGTTCCCACCCGGCCAGCATAGCTCCCCACACGGTCGGACAGACGGCCCATGGAGAAAAGGGCGCTATCCATCGGTTCGGCGTGGGCCTTCCGGGCGTCGTGGTTCAGGTAGATGGGGATGCGGAGGCCGACCTTGCCCTCTCCCTCGTGACCCGCGCCCTTCCAGGCTTCGCGGTACGACTGAATCGACGGTTTCAACTCCGGCAGGGTGAAGACGCGGGAAGGATTTATGAGGATGTTGTACCCCATGCGCCCAAGAATCGGGAAGCTCTCCGCTGAGGTGACCCCGACTCGTACCGGCGGATGAGGCTGCTGGAACGGCTTGGGACTGACCGACATCTCGGGGAAGTTGAAGTGCTCGCCCTCGAAGGAGAATGTGTCGGTAGTCCAAGCCTTGAGTATAATCTCCATGCCTTCCTCAAAACGTCCACGGCTTTCCTCGAAGGGCACGCTGAACCCCTCGTGGACGTTTGGAAAGGTGCCTCGTCCGACGCCGAATTCGACGCGACCGTCGCTGATCTGGTCGAGGGTGGCGATCTCTTCGGCGACGCGCACCGGGTTGGCCAGCGGGAGCAGCAGGACTGCGGTACCAAGGCGGATGTTCTGGGTGCGGGCGGCGATGGCGCTCAGGATGGTCACCGGGCTGGCCAGAACGCGGCCCGGGTTGAAGTGATACTCGGCCATCCAGACCGAGGGAACGCCCAGGTCCTCGGCCTGGTCCACCAGCGCGAAAGACTCCTTGAAGGCCTCGTTCTCGTTGGACCCCTCGCGCACCGGGAACTCCAGGAACAGTCCAAGCTCCATAGCTGCCTCCGCTGTTGCGCCCAGCCTTCGAAATTCGCGAGTGGCTGGCAGATAGTGGGCTTGATTGTACAGTGTGGAAAACCGCCGTCAAGCGGCGGCAGGGCGGCAGCCAGGACGATTGGAAAGCCCATCCCAAGCTACTCGTCCTGAGCCTGTCGAACCGCGGACGGACGGCCCTTCGACAGGCTCAGGGCGAACGGCAGGATTTCCCATAAATCCAAATGGGGTGAACCACTAGTCCAGGCGAGGCAGGTACCGGCGGAGTCTCTCTTCCAGGCTGGCCTGCTGTTCGCCGCCTGAGGACTGCTTTTCTGAGAGGTCTCTCATTCTCACGGCGTCCGCTTCGGCGGTTGCGTAGGCCCTGACCAGAATCCTGGGACCTGCGATTTCCGGGTCCAACTGGATCCTTTCCGAATTCCGGCCGGTTGACCAGCCGTTCCTGAAGACGGACAACTGGTAGTTGATCGCCGTGAGTCCGACGACTGAGGCCACTACCATCCGGCGCTGGCCCTCGGGCATCTCGGGCCAGCTGTCCCTGGTGGCCCTGATGGCTGCCTCGCGGATCACCTCCCAGTGGGCATCCTCATCCGCTCCCTGTTCCAGCCGCAGGTCCGCTATGGCTCTCTGCTGGCGTTCCAGCTTTTCCGAGTCGGTTTCCTGGCGGTTCATCTTCCTTCCCTCATGCTGTCAATCCGAACGAACAGGTGATGCCGGCTGGTGAACTACTTTAGCCCCCTGAAAGCTAACTTGACCAGGGATGGGTCTCGCCGCAGCGGAGCCGCCGAAAGACCGGTCTCGGAAACATTCATCCCCAAGATCAAAGCGGAAGTACACGATTCTCTCCGTTTACCTCTGGGGCTCGATGATCACTTTCAGGGAATCGGAAGCGCCGGCGGTGAGTTTGAAACCGAGGTCGGTCTCGGCCAAAGGCAGGTGGTGGGAAATCATGTCCCCGATCTGCACCCGGCCGGAGGCGATCAGGTCAAGAGCGATGGTCAGGTCGCCCGGCGCGGCCGCGTAGGTTGTGGTAAGGGTGGCGCCGTTACGGAAGAAGACATCGTTCACCGACACCGGTATCTCGACGCCAGGTTCCGTCGGCGCGTAGAACAGCACAGTGCCGTCGCGGTCCACCGACTCCAGCGCCTGCATCAGCGCAGGACGGGCGCCCGTGGCAACTATCACGAGATCTGCCAAGCGGCCGTCGTTTACCTCCCGCAGCCTGTCGGGAGTGAACTCGTCGGCCCGGAGAGTCTCGTCGGCGCCCAGCCTGCGGGCGGCGGCAAGGCGGAAGTCGGACAGGTCGGTGGACACAATGCGTCCGGCGCCGAGGGCACGGGCCAAGTTTATGTGAAGCATTCCAGCCAGGCCGCTGCCCAGCACCAGCACGGTCTGGCCGGGCTGGATGTTGGCGCGGCGCTGCCCCCGGTAGACGCAGGCCAGGGGCTCGGCGACGGAGGCCTGGTCGAAGGGTACGCCGTCGGGGATGGGGATCGCGCCGCGGTCCACGTTAATGGCAGGCAGGCGCACGTACTCGCAGAATCCGCCCGGTTCGTAGTTGGTGGCGCGCAGGGTATCGCAGACGGTATGGCTGCCGCTCAAGCAGTAGCGACAGGCATTACATGGGACATGGTGAGTGACCACCAAGCGGTCGCCCTCGCTGAACCGAGAGACGGAGGAGCCGACCGCCGCCACGGTTCCAGCGACCTCGTGGCCAAGAACGACCGGCGCGCGCTGGATGCGGTACCACTCCATGACGTCGCTGCCGCAGATGCCGCTGGCCTCTATCCGGAGAAGGAGCTCGTCGGGGCCGATCTCCGGCCGCGGCATCTCCTCAAGCCGCACATCGTTATTGTTGTAGTACATGGCTACGCGCATTGCGGGCTGTCCTTGTCGTCCTGATAGTGGCGGTCGTGGCGCGGGCGGTTCACCCCCACCCCGGCCCTCCCCCTGAGGAGGAGGGGTTATCATGGCGGGAGAATAATTGGAAAACTAATCGGGAACGCCCACGAGTTCGGCGGACTCGGCGCGGACGGCGTTGAAGATGTCCACGGCCTCCGCGACACTGCCGTTGCCGTGGACGATGTGACGCAGGGCGCGGATCATCGGGACGGGGTGCGGACTCTGCCAGATGTTGCGTCCCAGGTTGATGCCTATGGCCCCGTTCTGCATTCCGTCGTGGACGAACTCCAGCACCTCGCGCTCGGTCTCGGCCCTGGGCCCGCCAGCCATGACCACGGGCACCGGGCAGCCGTCGACCACGCGGTCGAAGCCGTCGTCGCACCAGTAGGTCTTGACCACCTTGGCGCCCATCTCGGCGCAGATGCGGCAGGCCATCGCCAGGTAGCGGGAATCGCGCTGGTCCAGCTCCCGGCCCACGGCGGTGACGGCCATGACGGGGATGCCGTACTTCTCGCCCTCGTCGACCAGCTTGCCCAGGTTGAGGATGGACTGCTTCTGGTACTCCGAGCCGACGAACACGGAGATGCCGACGGCGGCCACATTCAGGCGGACGGCGTCATCCATCGAGGTGGTGATACCCTCGTCGGCCAGGTCTCCGGCGGTCATGCTGGTGCCGCCGGACACGCGGAGGATCAGCGGCTTCGTGTTGGCCGGGTCGACCACGGAGCGGACAACGCCCCGGGTTGCGAAGAGCGCGTCGGCGTAGGGCATCAGCGGCGCGATGGTCTCGCCGGGCCGCTCCAGGTTGCGGGTGGGTCCCTGGAAGTAGCCGTGGTCGACGGGAAGGAACATGCACTTCCCGTCGGATTGAACGAGCTGGGCCATGCGGTTGGTCATTCCCCAGTCCATGCGTTTCCTCCTGTGCTGCGGGGCTTTAATCTGCCAGTGAAGTTGTAAGCCATTATCGCCCGTACGGGAAGGGCGGGCAAGCTGGGGTGGTTCCAGCGAGTGAGGCCGAAGGACTGCTCGGCAAGCCACATTTCACATCTTGCTGGCCATCTTGTTTCCCCAAGCCGCATCATTCGTTGAAAACACTGCCCCACATGAAGAGGGTCACTCAATTTCCTCTATCATCGGTGATTGAATTTCTGAATTTGAGTCGTTCAACGTGTCATCCACCGCAGTGGCTGGCACCTCTTCTGACACTCTAACGTACGCGTCCTTCATCACCTCTAAGTACCGAAGCATATGCTTCCAAGCAGCTTCGGTCATTTCAGACGGCAATTCGATCGCAGCATCGAACCCATCAACTAAACGTAATGGGATTCGTGTGCGGTCGGAACTGCGTAACGATTCTGGTGCGGTTTGTAGCGAAGCTTCCCTTTGATTAGCCAAATCAGCCATTTCGTTCAGGCTATCAGACGAATCTACTCTGGGTTCTGGATTCGGCAAGTCAGTCGTTAAACCATCAAACAGCCGTGGTGTACCTTGCTCGTCTCCAATGTTAGCAAAGGTCTTGGTGGCACTCAAGACCTCAATGAGACGTGCGGCACCATCATTGGTGAAGCCCTTCTCTACCACCAAGTGCTGTTGGAGTGCGTCTCGGGCTGAGTTAGCCTTGCCGCTCTGGAAAAGATCTCCAAAAAGCGGAGGTTCCATAGCAGCTTCGCGTATACTTCGCTGATATTCGGGCGATGACTCTACTCTGAGAGCAATTGTCAAACCCCTTTGAGTCAGTTTGCCGTTATCCCCCTTAGGCTGTTCGATGATCCCGTACTGCCGCAACGCTCCAACTACCCCACGCGAAATACCATTAACGCTCTTGTACCCCCATGAGGAGGCGGCATCGAGCTGGGTGAATTCACCTCGTTCGACCGTTTTGTAAAGCTGTTTCGTCCGTTCAACAGCCTTTCCGAGATCTACCGATGGGTAATTCGGACTGCGCTTTCGTGAAACCATGTCTCCCTCCTTGTTTAGACAGCATGGCAAAACACTAACTCGTGGTGGTAACACCTGTCAATACTTCTTGGCGTTTTCATGGCTAAATTGATGATTTAGGAGAGTGTGTTCAAAAGGCAAGGTTGGTATCACGCCATTAGACAAGCTGTGAGCGAGAATTTTAGAATCAACTAGCTTCAACAGACTCCGTACGGCTTCCACCCCGCTGATTACAGGGTATAATCGCGCCAAGTATCCCTTTGTGGACAGGAGGGGCATCATGGCAGAGATACTGGGGCTTGGCGTTACCCATTCGCCGTCGCTGATATCGCCGGACGAACTGAAGAACTATTCGCTGACCCGGGCGCTGCGGAACGACCGCATCCCCAGCGAACAGAAGAACCCGGAGAACTGGCCCGAGGCCATGCGCAGGGAGTGGGGCGACGATGAGGGGTACTCCTCGGCCCTCTTCCAGCGGGAGAAGCTGGTGGCCGGGTTCCGCAAGGTGCGGGCCGAGCTGGACGCCTTCAACCCCGACGTGGTGCTGGTCTGGGGCGACGACCAGTACGAGAACTTCCGCGAGGACATCATCCCGGCCTTCTGCATCATGGCCCACGACGACTACGAGTGCCGTCCCTTCGCCATGAACAGCGGCGCGACCCGCCCCAACGTGTGGGACGAGCCAGCGGACAAGACCTTCCGGTACAAGGGCCATCCGTCGGCGCGGTACCTGGCCGGAGCGCTGATCGACGACGGGTTCGACGTTGCTTACGCCTACAAGCCGCTGCACGAACCGGGGCTGGGCCATGCCTTCCTGAACACGCTGCTGTACCTGGACTACGACCGCACCGGCTTCGACTACCCGGTCATCCCCTTCGCCATCAACTGCTACGGCAGCCGGGTCATCCGCAACCGCGGCGGGGCCAGCCCCACGCTGGTCAACGGCGTGGAGGTGCCCGCCGACCCGCCCGGCCCGTCGCCGAAGCGCTGCATGGAGCTGGGCGCGGCCGCGGCCAGGGCGCTGCAGGACAGCCCGTGGCGGGTGGCGATTATCGCGTCGTCCAGCTGGTCCCACGCCTTCCTGACCGAGAAGAACTGGTGGCTGTACTGCGACGTGGAGTCGGACAGGGCCCGGTTCGAGGAGTTCAAGGCAGGCAACTACGAGGCCTGGCGCGGCCTGACCACCGCGCAGGTGGAGGACGCCGGGCAGCAGGAGATGCTGAACTGGATGTGCCTGGCCGGCGCCCTGTCCGAGCTGCAGCGCAAGCCGGAGATCGTCGAGTTCCAGCAGACCTACGTCCACAACTCCAGCAAGTGCCTGGCGGTGGCAAGGCCGTAGGGGGCGTTTCCCGGAGGACTCTTCGGAGAAAAACCGCCCGTCCAGTTGCGGACGGGCGGTTTTATGTCGTTTGACCGGCCGGGAATCGGCGAGACCCGGTATCAGGCCGAAATCTGCTCGAATGAGAACCCGGGGATGGTCATGCGCTCCCGGGCGTGCTCGATGGTGATGGCGCACAGTCTCCCGTCGCCATCCAGGTCCAGCAAGGTATTCTCGTCCAGATCCCGCGTCTCATCCACGTCCGCGGGGTACAGTTCGATATACAGCGTGTCCGTACTTTCAAAGTACCTGATTTTCATGGCCTGAATGACCGGTCGAAAAAAGCGTTGTGGACCGTTTGCCTGTCCGCCAGCAGGATGACCCTCAAGTATCTTCCTTCCATTTCCGAAATCGGCCCCCACAGCCGGATGCGGCCGTCGGCTTGGACTCGCTCCCTGACGGGGCTGCTAATCACCCGCTCAATCCATTCAAAATCGATAATGGCACGGTCGGGGCGCTCCCGCATGGACCAGAAGTACTCGGTAAACTCCATTCGATTTAGACGCTTCGTACGATTATAACCCGACGCCCCTGGCTGCACTCCAACATGCGTTGCTACTCGAAGTAGCGGGCGTCCTTGGGCCGGGCCTTGCCGCCGTGGACCGAGGGCTCGGCGCACCACTTCTGGGCCAGGCGCTGCCCTAGCTCCGGCACAAAGGCGACAGGAGTCCGATTAGTTCCACCACGTTGTCCAGGTTGCGCCCTATGGGTTCGGGTCTCAGGAACATCTTGCGCTTGTAGTAGTTGCGGTGCAGGTATTGTGCGGCGTTGCCGAGGTCGTGAATCCGGTCGTTTCTCGCCAGCGCCGACGCTTGTTCCAGCACGTGGTCAAACTCGTCGTGGCTTTCGTAGGTCAACCCGTAAGACGCGGCGAAGGCCTTAACGATGTGAGCCGCCGCGCCCCAGCCCTTTTCCGACGCTTGATGCAGGTCGCCCTCGGCCAGAAACTCGCGCCCTCTCTGCAAGAAATACTCGGCCCGCGTCCGGTGGTCGGCCACTGCATCCCCGCACTCCGGCGGCTCCGTCGCGGGCGAAGTCATAGCTGTCCCCTGTTGACAGGTTAATGAGAAATACATTACGAACGGGTTAGACTATGCGAAGAGTATGGTGGAACAACTCCGAAATGAAGTCGTCCCAAGCCGTGCTGTCGTTTACGAGGTCGTAAAGCAGGAAGTCTCTGGCAACGTTCAATTCATCAAGACGGGACCTCATCGCCGGGGTTACAATACCGAGTACCGTGAAGTTCCGGGATCGGGCAGGAGTTTGATCAAAACTCTTTTGGATCGCGCCCAACCGCTCTAATGCCCCTGCGGGGTCAGTACCACTCTTTATTTCCACGGTCGAAATGATTTCCCATTCCCCTTCGCTGTTCAGGCTCTCGAACTTGATGTCCGGTTCAGAGCCGAAAACCATGCGGAGGCGTTCATTTTCGCCAAAGGTCGTAGTCGATCCCTCAAACCGCGGTTGGGCAACGGTGCCAGCGTCCTTCAACCATTTGATGATGCCTTCCTTGACCGCAGCCTCGCCTTGCTGTCCGACAAGGTTCCTTAAGGAACCATCTTCAGTAATGCCTATTGTCGCCAAGACGTTCCTGTAACCGTTTTCCAAGGCCCAGCCGTCCGTGCCGGTGACCACAACCGAAATAACGGCGTTGTAAGTGCGGGCAACCGAAGTGCACCTGGCCAGAGTCGGGGCGCGGCGCAGGCTGCCATCCTCCCACCTGCTAACGGATGTCGCCATTGCCTGCACTCTTTTGAGCGACAATGTGGCAATCCCTCGATAATGCAAAGATGTTTCAGGGTGCCGCTGCAAAAGATCAGGGTGAGCAAATACCAATCTCGGGTCTATTTGCGTTTGAACGATGTGTTCCCAGGCTTCTTCCGCGATGGCCAGGTCCTCCAGGTGGCTGGCGAACTCCAAAGTCTCTGTGTATCCTCTGATTTTCTCGCGCACGCTTTCATCGGGCCGTCTGCGGATTGCATCCGAGATTGCCAATGCCCTTTGCCTTGATTCCTCAAGCCGGGAATCGTGGCTAACCATCCTGCTTCCTCCAGAGATACACGCACTTTCGCAGTTCCTGTCGCCCAAAGCGGCCCATCTGCTGGCTGGAATTGCCCTTGCCTCTGTTAAGCGTCCAAATGGAGTCACACCGGAACCCGCATTGTTCTGCGAAGTCAGACAGGATTAGGTCCACCGGAATTTCCTCGCCGTGGTATCGCACGTTGTCATTCACCATGAATACGTGGCCGCCTGGAGAAACAAGCCGGGCGAGTTCAACGACGATAACGGCCATTTCCGTGAAGTAATTTTCAACCAGATTTATGACGTTGCGATTGCTCAGGTTGTCAGCTTCCGCCCGCAGGGCGCTTAATGCCTCTTGCAAGGCTGGCTGCTGGTCCGCCATGTCGATGGCAAGGCTGACCCTGTCCACCTGGATATAGCTGGACCTCAACAATTCCCGTTTCGACCTATTTTCGACGGTTGCAGACAGCAGGGTTTGTCGCAGTTCCTTTAGCTTTTCCGCGTCGTATCCCATGTAAGCCAATTCGAGGGCATAAGTCCTGGTATAGTCATACCGGTTGGCGTAGGGCGGAGAGGTCAGAACTACATCGAATCTTTCATCGGGCAGATTTTGGAGTTCCTCAAGGCTGGAGCCTTCTATGAATTTTGGCGCAGTCCCCCCGTATTTAGCCTTCAGCACTGAAAGGTCGTCAGCGATCTCCATAACACGTCTACCAAACGCTTCCGAAAGGCTCGGAAGAGTTGGTTTGTGTAGTTTGGGTTTCACGTCCCGGCCGGACTGAGGGTCCCAACGCAGAAATTGTCCGTCCTTGCGAGTGTAACTGATCTCCTCCAGTACGCTGACGCAGGCAAGGGTCAGTACAGTCCGCAGGTGATTATCGGTTAGTCCACCTAAATATTCTCTCGCTTTTGCTAGTTCCTTCTCGGTTTCCTCTGGGAAGGCATGTTTCGTGATGGGGATGTGAGGGAACCTCATTCCTGGGCTAAATTGGTCTCGCTCTAGTGTCTGAAGGAATCCGTCTGCGGCCTTGTGCAAATCCTCTCGCTGCAATCCGTTGGAGGCAAAGGAAATAGAGCGGGCCAGCAAATTCCCTACGGGCATGACTTCGATTCCCGTGGCGTCCATGCCCATGCTGCCGGCTGTGAGAGGCGCTGTCCCGCTGCCGGAAAAGGGGTCAAGAAAAGTCTTGGCGCCAGTGGCGTACAAGAGCCCCCGAACCAAGTCGGCCGAGAATCCTTCCTTGTATTTCAACCAGCGCAGGCCGGGAACTTTCTTGTTGCCTTGGTAGGAAACCAGTTTTCGGCTTAGCGACGGATTGGCGCAGATCCTGTCCGCAAAGCGCCGGTGTAAGCTGTCTCTGGCCTCAGTAGCGTGTAGAAAGGCAGTGGACATCATTCAGCCCTGTGCTAAAGCGCAGCACTTTAGCAAAGTTATCTTCACTGGATACTAGCATCACGTCGAGAACATGAAAACAGGCAAATGTCAGTGAGCGGGTCGTCAGCGTCGCCCGGTGCCCCGGGGTAGCCCAGCGCGACGGTGGCCTTGATGGGGCGGCTACTGGCTTAGCAGGTGTCACTCCACCCGAGGCGTGCGGTCTTCCAGGGGGTGCCAGAAGACGCGGCCCGTTTCTACCTGGCGCTCCACGTACTTGTCGTTTCGGACGCTGGCGACTGCCGCGATGGCGGCCTGCCCCGTGAACTCAGTCAGCAGTTCGGCGTTCCTTTCCGCCCGGTCGGTCTCGCGGTGGTCGGCGGTGAATGAAATCTCGATGGCCACGTACTTTGTCGCCGCGCCGTCCTTCGTCTCCATTATCAGGTCAGCCCGGCGGAAGCTGCGCAACTGGTCGCGCCTCTCCCGCAGGCTCTCCCGGTCAAGCGCGTTCCTGGCTATTCGCGCCAGGTCATCCATCGAGAGGGTGCGGACGTACTCCAATCCCATGTCTTCGGCCATGCCGCAGGCGTCCCGAACTGCCAGCAGGCGAGCGTATTCGCCCTTGAAACTGGAAAAGTCTCCCTCCAGGCGGTCCATACGCTGAATCATTCGGTCGTTGATGGCGCTTTGCTGCTCCACGAAACGCTGCATGGACACCATGAAGACTTCGGTGCGGTGCATAAAGGCTTCGGTGCGCTCCATGAAGGCTTCCACGCGCTCGACGAAAGCGTTGAAGCGGGCGGGAAGCTGTCTGAGTTCCTCATCCAAGATGCGGGAGCGCACGGCTTCCAGCCACTGAGGGTTTTCATCCAGCGCGCGGAGGAAGTCATCCTGGGAGTTGATGGTGGTCATTCGGGATCTCCTGTCTCCTTACATGCCATTCTATCCGGGGCGTTGTTGGGTAGCAATCGTGTATACTTTGCATCAACTGAGACCATGACGGGGAGCGTGCTTCATGGCCACTACTATTAGCCGTACGCTGGGCAGTATCGTTGACCTGGAAGGGGGTCAGATCAGCCGCGAAGTCTTCGTCAACGAGGACATCTACGCGCAGGAACAGGAGCAGGTCTTCTCCAGGGCCTGGCTGTTCGTCGGGCACGAGTCGCAGGTCCCCAAGCCCGGCGACTATTTCGTGTCCAGCATGGGCGAGGAGTCGGTGATCCTCTGCCGGGACCGCGAGGGGGAGATTCACGTCTTCCTGAACTCCTGCACCCACCGGGGCATGAAGGTCTGCCGCTACGACGAAGGGAACACGCCGGTGTTCAGCTGCCCCTACCACGGCTGGAGCTTCGCCACCGACGGCAAGCTGGTGGGCGTGCCCTACTTCAAGGACGCTTACAAGGGCGCGCTGGACAAGTCCCAGTGGGGCCTGATCGAGGTGCCCCAGATGCACAACTACAAGGGCGGCATCTGGGCGTCGTGGGACAAGGACGGGCCCTCGTTCCACGATTACATGGGTGAATTCACCTTCTATCTTGACCTGCTGATGGACGGGCGCGACGGCAGCGAGGGCGGGTCGGAGATACTGGGCGGCGTCCAGAAGTGGACCATGCCCAACAACTGGAAGTTCGCCGCCGAGAACTTCGCCGGCGACGGCTACCACAACATCAGCCACCGCTCGGTGGATATGGTGGGCATCGGCCCCAGCGGCCTGGGCCGCCGCGACGACGCCGAGTACAAGGCGGGCAAGCGCATCAACGTGGTGATGCCGGGCAAGGGCCACGCCGCCGTGGTGGAGCTGTTCCCCGACGAGACGCCGCAGATCGCCACCTACCAGAACACGGCGGACGTGGGCGAGTACTTCCGTTACATGGAATCGGAGCGTCGCCGGAAGCTGGACGGCAGGACCAACCTGCTGGGCGTGGTGGGTACGGTGTTCCCGAATATGTCGTACCTGGCCCGCCAGCCGCGGTCCATCGCCGTCTGGCACCCGCGGGGTCCGAACCTGACCGAGGCGTGGCGCTGGTTCCTGGTGGACAAGGACACGCCGGAAGAGGTCAAGGACGTGCTCCGGCACTACTACATCCGATACTCCGGCCCTGGCGGCATGACCGAGCAGGACGACATGGAGAACTGGAACTACGCCCACAAGGCCAGCCGGGGCGCCATCGCCCGCCGCAAGCCGTACAATTACCAGATGGGTATCGGTCACCTGGTCGAAGACGTGGACCTCCCCGGGACTCTCACCACGGGCATCAGCGAGGAGAACGCCCGCGGCTTCTACTCCGGCTGGGTCAAAATGATGGACGCCAAGTAGCTAGAATCCTTCAGACGATTGATTCCCTCCCTCTGAGGGGGAGGGCTAGGGTGGGGGTGAGTCCCCCAAGATCGCACAATACACAGCGATAGGAGGAGCATCATGGCTAATGTTACCCAACTCGGCTACATCGGTATCAGCGCCAGCAACATCGAGGAGTGGGAGCACTTCGGGACCGAGGTGCTGGGCCTGCAATCCAACGGCGTGGACTCCAACGGCGTGCTGACCATGCGGATGGACGAGTACACGCACCGCTTCATCGTCAGCCCCTCAGGGAAGGACGACGTGGAGTTCGTCGGTTTCCAGGTAACCGACCAGGAAGCGCTGGCCGAGATGGCGGAGCAGCTCCGCGAGGCCGGCATCGAGGTGTCCATGGGCACCCCCGACGAATGCAGGGAGCGCAAGGTCGAGGGCCTGATCAAGTTCGACGACCCCGACGGCACGCCCACCGAGGTCTACTACGGCCCTCCGGTGAGCTTCGACAACCCGTTCAACTCGCCGCGCCCGATCACCGGGTTCGTTACAGGCGAGCAGGGTCTGGGCCACGTTGTCTACCACGTCGAGGACCTGGACCGGGCGGTGGCCTTCTACCGGGATGTGCTGGGCATGAAGATCAGCGACTACATCCGCAACCTGGTCTTCTTCCACTGCAACCCGCGCCACCACACCCTGGCCATCATCGAGGCCAAGGGCCGGAACACCAAGAAGCTGAACCACTTCATGCTCCAGACCCAGGGCATGAACGACGTCGGTCAGACCTACGACATGGTGCTGGACTCCGACATCAGCCTCACCCGCGGGCTGGGCCGCCACACCAACGACCACATGACCTCCTTCTACATGAAGACGCCCTCGGGCTTCGACGTGGAGTACGGCTGGGGCGCCCGCACCGTCGACGACGCCACCTGGCAGGTGGTGCGCCACGAGAAGGGCAGCATCTGGGGCCACCGCCCCGTCCCGCAGCCCGCCGCCGCGGACTAGGGAGCGCCTGGAGCTTCCCATGGCCGATCTGCCACCGCTACCCGACTCAGGCCTGCAGAGCGCCGACGACCGAAGGGCCATCGGTCGTCGGTTCATCATGCAGGCCGCGCAGCACCTTCTGCAGGGCGACCGCCTGCAGGCCGGTGAGAAAGCCTGGGGTGCAGTCGCCCACAACCTGAAAGCAATCGCAGAGGAGCGGGGCTGGCATCACGGAAGCCATCAGCAAATCGAGAACATCGGCCGCCAGATCGTGGCTGAGTTTCGCAACGCAGAGCTGGGTTTCGCCATCTCTGATGTATTTCACAATGGCCACGGGAACTTCTACGAAAATCAACGAAGTATCTCCGAATTGAGAGAGACGTTAGGGTTGGCGGAAGAAGTTCTTCCACATCTGGAGGCGATACAACGGGCGGAGCCTCGGCCATTCACGATTGAATCCAACACGCAACTCCGTCGGCTGAGAGCACTGACAGGCAATGAAAATCTTCAGATTGGCGACACATCCCCTGTAGGTTTTTCCTTAAAACATGGCAATGGCGGAAAGGAATCTGGCGGCAGCGACGCGGAGCAGTAAATGGACGTTGGATACATAGGCACCGGCACCATGGGGAACCCGATGGCCAGCTGCCTGCTGGACGCCGGGCACAACGTGACGGTGTACGACGTACGCCGGGAGGCGACCACGAACCTGTGCGAAATGGGCGCCCACTGGGCCGACAGCCCGCGGGCCGTGGCCGAGGCGGCGCCCGTGGTGTTCACTTCGCTGCCCGGACCGGCGGAAGCCGAGCGCGTGGTGCTGGACCCGGACACCGGCATCCTAGCCGGTCTGCCGCGGGGCGGCGCCTGGATCGACACCACAACCAACGCCCCGTCGCTGATCCGGCGGCTGGCCGAGGAGTGCAGCCGTCGCGGCGTGGAGATGCTGGACTCGCCGGTCAGCGGGCGCCCACCGGCCATGACCATGATGGTGGGTGGCGACGCCGCGGTCTTCGAGAAGCATCGCCCGGTGCTGGAGTGCATGGGGCGTGACGTGTTTTATGTCGGCGAGACGGCCTCGGGCTGCATCGCCAAGCTGGTCACCCAGTACCTCGGGTACTGCGCCTTCATCGCCGGCGTCGAGGGTATGCTGATCGGCGCCAAGGCGGGTATCGACCTGGACATCCTGGCGAAGATCATCCCCGTTAGCGCCGGGTCCAGCGGGGTGCTGAATCGGTCCACGGAAGTGATCCTGGACCGCAGCTTCGCGTCCAACGGGACGCTGGACATCGTGGCCAAGGACATCCACCTGGCCTGCGAGCTGGCCCGGGAAGCGGGGGCGCCCGCCTCCATCGGGGCCATCGCCGACGACATGTTTCAACGGGCGCAGGCGCAGGGTATGGGCCAGGACGGCTACCCCGCAGTCGCCCGCATCCTCGAACAATTGGCCAGCGCCGAACTTCAGGGGAACGGCTAGGGGAAACAAAGGTGGCGGGCGCCCGGAAATTCACCCCCGCCCTAACCCTCCCCCTGAGGGGGAGGGAATTTGCCCCGAGAGAGGGAAACTATGGAGGCTAAGGAGGAGACGATGCAGAACGGCCATACGAACGGGAACCGGTCACTCGGCGGCCTGATCGACCTGGACGCCGGGACGGTGAGCCGCGAGATTTTCGTCAACGAGGAAATCTACGCCCAGGAACAGGAGTACCTGTTCGCCCGGGCCTGGCTCTTCGTCGGGCATGTATCGCAGATCCCCAAACCCGGGGACTACTTCGTCTCCTGCATGGGAGAGGAGTCGGTGATCCTCTGCCGGGACCGCGAGGGCGAGGTGCATGTCTTCCTCAACTCCTGCACCCACCGGGGCATGAAGGTCTGCCGGTACGACGAGGGGAACACTCCCGTCTTCAGTTGTCCCTACCACGGCTGGAGCTTCGCCACCGACGGCAAGCTGGTGGGCGTTCCGTACTTCAAGGACGCCTACAAGGGAGAGCTGGACAAGTCCCAGTGGGGCCTGATCGAGGTACCGAAACTCTGCATCTACAAGGGAACCGTCTGGGCCAACTGGGACGAGGGCGCACCGTCCTTCGAGGAATACCTGGGCGGCTACAAGACCTACCTGGACTTCCTGCTTGACACCTGGGACGGCGCAGGCGGGGAGACCGAGGTGTTCGGTGGCATCGAGAAGTGGGTAATCCCCTGCAACTGGAAGTTTCCCTCGGAGAACTTCATCGGCGACCGCTACCACAACATCAGCCACCGCTCCGTCGACCTGGTGGGCGTAGGCCCCAGCGGCAGCGGTAGGCGCGACACCCAGGAACGCGTCGGGGCAACCGCGCTGGACTTCTCCTTCCCGGAACGCGGCCACGGCACCATCAGCTTCCTGCGGCCCGACGATTCGCCCATCGCCGGCTACCAGCACTCCCAGATGGTGTCGGACTACTTCGCCCACTGCGAGAACGAACGGCGCAAGAACTACGGCAAGTGGTCGCGCTTCATTCCCGGGCCGGGCACGCTGTTTCCCAACTTCTCCTACCTGCCCCGCCAGCCGCGCACCATCGCCGTGTGGCACCCGCGCACGCCGCAGAGCCACGAGGCGTGGCGCTGGTTCCTGGTGGACAAGGACGCGCCTGCCGAGGTGAAGGAGTTCCTGCGTAAGTACTACATCAGCTACTCCGGTCCCGCCGGTCTGACCGAGCAGGATGACATGGAGAACTGGAACTACGCGCACAACGCCAGCCGGGGGGCGATTGCCCGGCGGTACCCGTATAACTACCAGATGGGCATGGGCCACGAGGCGCCGCCATTCGATACCGACGGGCTGGAGTTGCCGGGGCAGATCCGCAATGTAACGGCTGCCAAGGCGGCGGAGCAGAACCAGCGCGGCTTCTACTCCCGGTGGGCCGAGTTCCTGACGGCCAAGGACTGGGGCGAGCTTGCGACCTGGCGCAACGGGCACTCGAATGGTGCGTCCTTCGATCCTTCGACGGGCTCAGGACTAACGGGAACGACGAGCGGAAGGGACAGCGCTGCCGTGGTTGCGGGGGACTAGCCATGACCACTGTCGGGGCGAATGTCGCCCAAATGCTGCTGAAGCACGAGGTCGAGGAGTTCCTGTACAACGAGGCAGAACTGCTGGACGACCGGCGTTTCGCCGAGTGGCTGGAACTGCTCTCCGACGACATCCGGTACTACATGCCCATGCGCCGCAACGTGAAGTTCGGTGAGCTGGACCGGGAGTTCACCCGCGAGGGCTACGACATCAACTGGTTCGACGAGGGCAAGACCACCCTGGAGCGCCGGGTGAACCAGATCCTGACCGGCGTGCACTGGGCCGAGGAGCCGCTGTCCCGGATTTGCCACATGGTGTCCAACGTTCAGGTCCTGGAGGCCACTCCCTCGGCGGAAGAGGCCACCGAGGTCTCGCTGAAGTGCCGCTTCCTGATCTACCGGAACCGGGTGGAGACGGAGACGGACTTCCTCATCGGCAAACGGGAGGACGTGCTGCGGAAGGAAAGCGGAGAGTGGAAGATCGCCCAGCGCAAGGTGATTCTCGACCAGAACGTGCTGCTGGCGAAGAACCTGACGTTCTTCTTCTGATTGTCTGAACTGTGATCTGTTTGATTCGGGGATTCACTGATTTCTGCAGGGTCGCGGCTCTTGGGAATTCACTCTCACCCCAACCCTCTCCCTCGAGTGAGAGGGAGTCGGAGACTGGCTAATGGCTGAAGTTATCAACCTCATCACAATTGAGGAAGGCTCAACGATCTCAACGCTGAACGGCGCGACCGCCGAGGTGGTGAGCAACCCGAAGGACGGAGTGTGGGTTTTCGTAAAGTACCTCACATCGCCGGAGGACCCGGAACTGGTGGGGACGGAGGACATGGTCTTCGCTCAGGACATCGCCGAGGTATTGGAATGAGGAATGGGGAATTAGGAATGCGGAATTGGGAATGGCGGGAATGACCAAGCCATCGCACGAAGAACTGCGGGAAGCATTCCAGGCCGGGTTCGACTCCATCGACGAGGGCGAGGGGTTTTATCCCGGCTTCCACGCTTTCCTGGAGTACCACGGATACAGCATGCGGGAGGACATCCCGTGCACCTGCATGGACCGGGGGGCGCACGGGCACCAGCCGGAGTGCCGTTGGGTGAAAAGTTAGGAGCAAATGCTATGAGCGAAAGACTGGACGGTGGGGACGCCATCCTCGAGGCACTGCGGAACCTGGACGTGGACTACATCATCTCGTCGCCGGGCTCCGAGTGGCCGTCGGTGTGGGAGGCCCTGGCGCGCCAGAAGGTGAACGAGCAGCCCGGCCCGGCGTACATCAACTGCTGGCACGAGACCCTGGCGGTGGCGATGGCCTCAGGGTACACGCGCATGACCGGCCGGATGCAGGCGGTGCTGCTGCACGCGGGCGTGGGGGTGATGCAGGGGTCGATGGGGATCCACGGCGCATACCAGAGTGAGGTGCCGATGCTGGTGTGCTCCGGCGAGTCGTCCACCTACGGCGAGGTGCCGGAGATGGATCCCGGGCCCCAGTGGCTGCGGAACCTGAGCATCGTCGGCGGCCCCAACCGGCTGGTGGAGCCGTTCACCAAGTGGAGCAGCCGGGTCACCGACTCGTCCACGCTTTACGAGACCGTCGCCCGGGCCGGGGAACTGGCCCAGCGCACGCCAATGGGCCCGGCGTTCCTGAATGTGCCCATCGAGACGATGCTGGAGGAATGGACGCCGAGGGCGCCGCTCAAGCACCGTCCGTCCGCGCCTGTCAGCCACCCCGACCCGTCGGCTGTGGACCGCGTGGCGGACTTGATCTGCAAGGCGGAGAACCCGGTAATCGTCGCCGACTCGGCCGGACGCACCGCCGCCGGATTCAACTCCCTGGTGTCGTTGGCGGAGTCGCGGGGCATTCCGGTGTTCGAGGGCGAGGGGCCGACCTATAACAATTTCCCCAAGAGCCACCCGCTGCATCACGGTTACGACCTGAAGCGGGAGATGGACCGCTTCGACCTGTTCCTGGTCATAGGCAACCGCGCCCCGTGGTACCCGCCCAGCGCCGGTCCGAATGCGACGGTGGTGATAATCGACGAGTATCCGCTCAAGGAATACATGGTGCACCAGGACCTCCAGGCCGACCTGTACCTGGAAGGGGCACTGCCCGTCACCCTGGCAGCGCTGAACGCCTCCGTGCGGGAACGGAACGGCGCTCCTCCTGCCCTGCCGCCTCATCCCAACCCGGTCTGGGAGCGCTACCGTGCGCTGGACTCCTCGGCAGATTCTGCCTCGCCCATCGATCCCGGGTTCCTGTGCAACACCATCAGCGAGACGCTGCCCTCCAACACCGTGTTCGTTGACGAGACCATCCTGCACCGAGCACAGATACTGCGGCGCATCGCGTGGGACAACCCGCTGTCCTACATGCGCCCTGCTGGCGGGCTGGGGCAGGGCCTGGGCATCACGCTGGGCGCAAAGCTGGCAGCGCCGGACCGTCCCGTTACGGCCCTGATCGGCGACGGCTCGTTCCTGTACAACCCGATCACCCAGAGCCTGGGGGTGGCTCGTGAGAGCAACCTGCCTATCCTGATCGTGGTATTCAACAACGCCAGCTACGCCGCGATGAAAAGCCTGCACCACTCCTTCTACCCCAACGGTACGGCGGTTGAGACCGGCATCTACCACGGCGTCGACATTCCCGGCCCCGACTACTCGGAACTGGCCAAGCCCTTCGGCGGCCACGGCGAGCGCGTGGAGGACCCGGCCAGGCTCAGGGGCGCGTTGAAGGAGGCGCAGGCAGCGGTGGACGCCGGTGCCGTCGCCATCGTCGACGTGGTGCTGTCGGCCTAGGTTCCGGGTGCTCTGCGATGGCGGAGCGTGACATACGGATCATCGATGGCATCGCCGATGGGCAAATGGAAGACGCCCTTCGCATCGCTTACGGCGCCTTCGCCAAGAAGTTCCGAATTGGATTCACGAGCGCTGACGACCTTATAAGGCTCTTCCGGGGCTCGCTTGACCCGACTCGCTGCTACACGGCGGAAGTCGAAGGTCAGCTAATGGGTTTTCTGGCCTTCAAGACCGATAACCGCGACTTCTTTATTCTCAACCCGGCATCGGTCTTCGTCAGGTTCTGGCCGTGGCAGGCTATTCGCATCCTGATTAATCTCCTCCTTCTTGCCGGACGCCAGCCGAGACCGGACGAATTCGTAGTTGATGCCATAGCCGTCTCCGAGGCTTCGCGAGGGCTGGGTCTGGGAACAGCGCTGATGGTACGGGCGGAAGAGAGGGCAAGAGAGATGGGAAAGCACAAGATGACGCTGCAAGTTATCGGAGAGAATACCGGAGCCATCAGGCTGTACGAACGTCTGGGCTATCGCACTGTGCGAACGCTGAACGGCTTCCTGGTCAGGCTTGCAGCGGGTACTTCAGAAGTTCGAACCATGGAAAAATCCCTCGCTGCTCAATAGCCTCCCTTCCTGCAGCCAGCGCGCATGGAAACGGTAGGCGCAGAAGGGCAGGAGTAGCTCGGTACCGCCTTTGGGCAGGTGATTGACTACCGACGATGTCAGCGGTCGATATTCAGGCCGGCGATTCTTTGTTCGACTTCAGCAACTTCCATCAATGGACCGGATACCATCCACTCCAGCCTTACGATCTTGCTGATGTTGTACGCGGCGAGGGGATTCTCGAATAGCAGATGGCCCTTTCCTTTTTCGAGAGCCAGAATCTTGCCGGTCATGGAGTCAGCCAATCCACGGCGTTCAGCGCCTTCACTCGGAAAGTGGTACCTGTGGAACCAGAGTTTTCCGTCCGTGGTGGCGACCTTTACCAACAGCAGCCTCTGCTCTTCAACAATCTGCTCCGAAGGCGCGTTTTCTGCCAACATACACTCACACTCCTGCCTCAACTAACTGATCGGTGCCGGTTGATGGCGCTTACGCCTGTGCATGTGACAAGCATAGCTTTTCGCTCAGCAAGGCAAGGGCGCAATCTTGCGCTTCTTTACCAATGTTTCGAGTAGGGCGGGCCTGCACATACAGAAATGCAGTCGTCCGCTGGATTGACTCGCCGTTTCAATAAAACCGGTCAGCTCGGAATGGCTGAAGGGGATCGGCCACACCGTCCAGCAGGTAGTTGACCACGAGCTCCGCCGTGCCGGGGCTGAGCATGATGCCCACGGCGTCGTGGCCCGTGGCGATGGCCAGGCACTCGATTCCCGGTGCAGGCCCGATGATGGGCAGGCCGTCGGGCGTAGCGGGGCGGACTCCGGCCCGGCCCGAGACGAAGGCGGCGTCCGACAGCGAAGGGAAGGACAGTCGCGCCCCTGAGATGAGCGTGGAGACGCCCTCGGCCGTCACGATTTCGTCCGAACGGCCCTCCTCCCTCGTCGACGCCACGAGGATGTTGCCGTCCAGCCGCGGCACCACGTAGACCGACGAGTTTCGCACTGGCGTTTTCGGCATGTGCCCGGGACGCCGCAACAGGATGCGCTGCCCCTTCACACCCCTCACGGACAGATCCAGCGGGCCCCCGGATACGGACCATCTGCCGCCAATGCCGCTGCCCGGCCCTGCCGCCAGCACCACCTGGCCCGCATTGATGCGCCCATCCGTCGTGTCAATGCCGGTCACCCGGCTGCCCTCGGCTACCAGGCCGGTGACCTCGACGTTTTCTCGCAACCGCGCGCCCAACCTTCCCGCAGCGTTGGTCAGGGCGTCGCAGAACCTCTGCCCTCTCACGCAGCCCTCGCGGGGTGAGAACAGGGCGCCAAGAACCTCGGGGTTTGCCTCAGGCTCCCGTTGCAGGACTTCGTTCGAGTCCAGCCATTCAACACCCATCTCCATTGCCGAATGCCAGGAACGGAACCAGTCCAGTTCCTGCCGGTCCTCTTCGGTGAAAGCCAGCCGCTGCACTCCCGACTGCTGAAACTCCGGGTTTACCCCCGCTTCCGTCAACTCGGATGCCCATAGAGGGAACAGCTCCAGGCTCCGCAATCCCAGCCCGAGGAGTGCGTGGTTATCGGGGTATAGGTGCCACAGGGGGCCAACCACGCCGGCGGTGGCGCCGGACGCGCCGTTACCGAAAGTCCGCCGTTCCACCAGGGCGCAGGAGACGCCGCGCTTCGCCAGCTGCCAGGCAATGGCGCAGCCCATTACGCCGCCGCCGATTATCGCAACGTCCACCGACTCAGGCATGGATTCCGCCTCCGAAGAAAACTGGGGCGAGTCTAGTTTCGACCCGCAAGTGGTGTCAACGAGCGCGTAAGGTGTAGCTAATCTTTGCCAGCGTCCAACTTGTCTGATAGGCTTGCCGTAAAAGGGGGTGGGCACGTTGTCGACGAGTCCAGTAAAGGCGGACCTGTTCGTAACCTGCATCATAGACCAGCTCTTTCCTGAAGTGGGCGTGAGCTCGGTACGAGTGCTGAGGCGGCACGGCGCGCGAGTGGGGTTTCCGGAGGGACAGACGTGCTGCGGGCAGGCGGTGTACAACTCCGGGTACAGGCGGGAGGCGCGGGAGCTGGCGCTGAAGACGATGGGAGAGTTCGAGGAGAGCGAGTACGTGGTGGTGCCGTCGGGGTCATGCGCGGCGATGATGCACGTCTTCTACCTGGACCTGTTCGAGGATGAGCCGGAACTGCTTCCGCGGGTCAGAGCATTCTCCCGGAAGGTATATGAGTTCTCCGAGTTCCTGGCGAAAGTGTTGGGGGTTGAGAACCCCGGAGTGGAAGGTTCGGGCGCTGCGGTTTTCCATCCGGGATGCCACTTGCTGCGTGAGATGGAGGTGCAGGCAGCTCCGCTGTCTCTGCTGAGGTCGGTCAGCGGCTTGGAAATGCGGGAGATGCGGAACGCGGAGACGTGCTGCGGGTTCGGCGGAACCTTCTCGGTGAAGCTCCCACACATATCCGAGGGGATGCTGGCGGACAAGGTGGCCAGCGTGCGGGAGTCCGGGGCGGACACCCTGGTATCGTGCGACATGAGTTGCCTGATGCACATCGGTGGAGCCTTGCGGCGCCGGACCCCGGAGGTGCAGATACGGCACATCGCCCAGGTGCTGGACGGGGGGCTGTCTGAACCGTGATTTGTTTGATTCTGGGATTTCGCTGATTTCTGTTTGAGCGTGGAACCTGGGTATGCCTGAGATCAAGACAAGCGAATTTGCGACAGCCTCGGCGTCGGCGATGCTGGACCCCCAGCTTCGCCGGGCGCTGGACCGCGTGGGGACGGGGTTCGACGTCGCGCGCCGCAACGCCATTGAGGAGGTCACTCCCGAGGCGTGGGAGGAATGGCGGGAAGAGGCGCGCCGCATCAAGATCCACGCCCTGGACAACCTCGACTATTACATCGAGCTGCTCTCCGACAACGTGGCCGCCGCCGGAGGGCAGGTCCATTTCGCCAGGGACGCCGGCGAGGCCAACGCCATCGTGAGCCACCTGGCGCAGAGCCGCGGCGTCAAGGTCGCGACCAAGAGCAAGAGCATGGTGTCGGAGGAGCTGGAGCTCAACCACGTGCTGGAGTCGGTCGGGGTGGACGTCTACGAGACGGACCTGGGCGAGTACATCATCCAGCTGGCGGGCGAGGCGCCGTCGCACCTGGTGGCCCCGGCGCTGCACAAGTCCAAGGAGGACGTGGCCGAGCTGTTCCGGGACAAGCTGGGGCTGCCCTACGACGAGGACATCGAGCGAATGGCGGCGGCGGCGCGGGTCGCGCTGCGGGACAAGTTCATGGAGGCCGACCTGGGCATCAGCGGGGCCAACTTCGTAGTGGCGGAGACCGGGACGCTGGTGATCGTCACCAACGAGGGCAACGGCCGGCTGTGTACCTCGGCACCGCGGATGCACATCGGGATCACGGGCATGGAGAAGGTGATCCCGTCGATGCAGGACCTCGCCATCTTCCTGAGGCTGCTGCCACGGTCGGCCACCGGCCAGCGGATATCCAGTTATGTCAGCATGATCACCGGCCCCCGGCGGGCGGATGACGAGGACGGGCCGGAGGAGTTCCACCTGGTGCTGGTGGACAACGGCCGGTCCCGGATGCTCCGGGACCCGAAGCTGCGGGAAGCGCTGTACTGCATCCGCTGCGGGGCGTGCCTGAACATCTGCCCCGTCTACCAGAGGGTGGGCGGCCACGCCTACGGCTGGGTGTACCCCGGCCCAATCGGGGCGGTGGTGTCGCCAATGCTCACGGGCCTGAAGGAGTCGCGGATGCTGCCCCAGGCGTCGAGCCTGTGCGGGGCCTGCCGTGAGGCTTGCCCCATCAAGATCAACATTCCGAGGATGCTGCTGGAACTGCGGCACCGCACCGCGGAGAGCGAAGACCCGCAGGAGAACGCTTCGCCGCGCTCGGAGCGGTTCATGGCCGGGATGTTCGCGCGGCTCATGCGCAGTCCGGGAAGGATGGGGTTCGCCGCCGGAATGGGCCGGATCGCACAGAAGCTGCTGCCCGCGATGCCCCGGCGCCGGGGGTGGATCAGGCGCGCGCCCCTGCCGCTGCTGTCGAAGTGGACGCAGTCACGGGACCTGCCGATGTTGCCGGCGAAGTCATTCCGGGAGGTCTGGAAGGACGAACTGAGCGAGGAAACCGGCAGCGGAGGAACCCGTGGCAGCTAGCACAGGCGGTATGCCGGGCACGGACAAGGCGGAGTTTCTGCGGTCGGTGCGAGATGCCCTGGGCCGGAGAGAAGGACCGCCCACGGAGCCGTATCACCGGCTGGAGGAGAGCCTGGCCGACCTGGAAGCGCGGGCGTTGGAACTGGAAGCCCGTCTGCGGGAGAACCGGACGGAACTGATGGACCGTCTGTCCGATATGGCTGGCCGCGGCGGCTGGAACATGCACCGGGTCTCGGGAGTGGAAGCGGCCTTGGGCTGCGTGGACTCGCTGGTAGAGGAACTCGGCGCCACCCGCGTCGTCCGCTCCGGGCAGCCGGTCTTCGACGACGTTCAGGTGGACACTGCCCTACGATGGCGCGGAGTCGAGGTCACAGCGGTGGTAAAGGGCGAGGAGGCGAGAAGGGAGCAATTGCGCGAAGAGATGCGCCACGCCGACGCGGGAATTACAGGTACGGACTACGCGCTGGCGGAGACCGGTTCTCTCGTGATCCTACCCCGCCGCGGCCTCTCGCGGCTCGTCTCGCTGGTGCCGCCGGTGCATATAGCGCTGGTGAGGCCGGAAGAAGTTCTGGAGAGTCTGCACGACCTGTTCCTGCTCAGGCGGCTGGAGCACAAGCGTGGCGGCGACGTGGGCAGCTATCTGAACTTCATCACCGGCCCCAGCCGCACCGCTGACATCGAAATGACCATCGTCCAGGGCGTGCACGGCCCCAGGGCGGTGCACATGGTCCTGATCGAGTGAGGATCCGGGACCTTCGCCTTACCTAATATCAAGTCTGGCCATAAAGGTACAAAGAATGCCGATGCGCGTGGGCTTCGCCCAATTCCGCAAGCAGATGCTGGAAAAGGAACTGGAGAACATCCAGGAGACGCTGCCCATGCTGGGCGTCGAAAAGGTCATCCTGACCGGTGAAGTGGCCGCCGGGGAGTACACCCCGGAGAGCCGGATCGAGCTCATCGTGGTGCATAACACCGACCGGCCCTTCGGGAGGCGTTCCGACTTTTTCTCCTATCACCTGGGGAGCTCGGTCGAAATCGACACCCAGGTCTACACGCCCGAAGAATTCGAGAGCCTGAAGGACACGCTGCCGGCTTTGCGGCGCGCCATCAACGAGGGAAGGGAGATTTTCAATGCCTGATTACCTGTCCGAGGGCGCTCGCTGGCTGCGGCAGGCCGAGAGAGATCTGGAAGACGCGAGGTTCCTGCGAGACAACGGCCGCCACAACCTGGCCTGCTTCCAGGGGCAGCAGGCGGCTGAGAAGGCGGTCAAAGCCTACCTGTACCATCGCAGGGTGGAGGATGTCTGGGGGCACTCGCTGCTTGACCTCTGCGAGGACGCCAAGCTCTTCGACATGATGTTCGACACCGTCAAGAGCGAGGCAAGGCAACTGGACAAGTACCACTACATCACGCGATACCCCGAGTTCCTGCCCAGCGGGGCCTGCTTCGAAGCCTTCGACGAGGTCGACGCCGACCGGTCCATCGACCTTTCCAACCTAGTGGTCGAGTTCGTCAAGGAGCGGATGGGCTGAGATACGAGGGAGGGTTATTCGCCCCTTAAACGCCGGATCTCGTCCCGCAATCGAGCAACTTCGGCTTCGGCAGCAATAGCTCTATCGAAGGCTTCATCGGGATCGAGAATATACTCCCCGGTCACGGGATCGAAGACCCGCAGCTTCTCGGCGTGCCAGACCAGGTCAACGCCCAGAACCGGGCTGTGGCCCCAGATCGTCCCGCTCGGGTCAGTGTGTATTTCCACCGGCTGATAGACGCCGTTGACCAGCCTGTCGCCAGACAGCGCGGCGCCATAAAGCTCACCCTTCGTCGTGTCGTGCCGCCAGTACTCGGCAATGCCCCGCTCTTCGTAAATCCTGCGCTTGTCTTCGATGTCCCTGCGCCGGGTGCTCTCCGACGCCACCTCCAGCACGAAGTCCGGCGGCTTTCCCACCTCGCTGATCACGTAGCCGTTGCGCAGCTCGATAGCGAGAGGGTCCACGCCGAAAGCGATCACGCAGTCCGGGACGGTCCAGTTGGAGCGGTCCCGGGTATCGTGGCAAAGGTATCCCTGGCCATTGATCAGTATGTCCTGCCGGTCCCTGAAGAAATGGCGCAGGGTCAGGACGGTCCTGGAATTGGGGAGGAACTGTCGCATCGCGTCCGGTCTCTTCGGCGGGTCGGGCAGCGGCTTGATGTGCGCGTACCTGTCTGCGGAAGCCAGTGGCCCTTTGGGCTTTGAAGTCATCGCCGCGCTCCAGAGAAGTCTGTGAACATTGTACAGGCAAACGGCATGAGTGATTATTGCGCAACCGAGCCGGGCGCGAGGCCCTTTCCGGCGAGGATCAGGCGCATGGTCCGGGTGGCGGCGCCTTCGAGGAGTTCGGCGCTCCGGGAGAGCGATACCTCGAAGCTCATGGGCCTGTCCGCGATGCAGACGACGGCCGCCACCGAGTGGTCGTAAAGCTCCTCGTATCCCGGTCCAAGGCTGCCTGCCAGCAGAACGGTTGGCACCCCGCGGGCGTGGGCGTGCCTTGCCACGCCCACCGGGGCCTTGTTGAAAATGGTCGAGTGGTCGGCACGGCCTTCGCCGGTGATCACGAGGTCGGCGTTCTCAAGCAGCGCATCGAAGCCCAACACCTCGCAGACCATGTCGATGCCGGACTGAAGGGCGGCACCGGCAAAGGCCATCAACCCGGCGCCCAGGCCACCCGCGGCCCCCGCTCCCGGTTCCTCCGACACATCACGGCCCACGTCGCGGGTGACGACCCGGGCGTAGTTGGACAACGCTGCGTCGAGCTCGCGCACCATCTCCTGGTTGGCGCCCTTCTGGGGACCGAAAACGGCCGATGCGCCGTCGGGGCCGCACAGAGGGTTGGTGACGTCCGTGGCGGCGATGATGGTGGCTTCGCGGAGACCGGGATGCAGACCCTCCAATTCGATACTGTCCAGCCGGGCCAGCGGGCCGCCTCCCGGTGACAACGGCCGGCCTTCCGCATCGAGGAAGCGTGCCCCCAGGGCGGAGGCCATCCCCGCTCCGCCGTCGTTGGTGGCGCTGCCTCCCAACCCGACGATTATTCTTGTGTAGCCCCGGTCCAGGGCCTCCTTGAGGATCTCGCCGGTCCCGGCGGTGGTGGTGATCCTGGGATTCCGACGCCGCTGCGGAATCAAGGCGAGTCCCGAGGCGAGGGCCATCTCGATAACCGCCGTCTTGCCGTCTCCCATCACGCCCCACTGCGCCTCTACGGGTTGTCCCAGCGGCCCGGTCACGGTGCTGGTGAAGACCTGCCCGCTTGTGCCGTCAACGAGGGCGTGCATGGTTCCGTCTCCCCCGTCGGCAACCGGCGCAAGGACAGTTTCGGCGTCGGGTACCGCCGACGTGACGCCGCGGGCGATGGCCTTCGCGGCATCCAGACCCGAAATTCCGGCCTTGAACCCCTGGGGGGCAATCACAATTTTCATAGCGGACTCGCTGCCAAAACAAGGTACGGCCCGAGCAAGAATCGTCCGTCGCAGAGCAGGAACGAAGTCACGGGCCGCGCCGCGATTATACACCGACTTGTTGACGTGCGATGTCCGGTATAATGCTACAATCGAGCGCAGAAATATTGGTCGGCTTGGCTCGGCCTGTCGCCAGGGCACCTGGCCGGAACAAAGCCTTCAGGTCCCGGTCCATCCGCCCAAACGCATTCAGGGAGTTGCTTTAATATGTCAACGGCCGGAGCCCCGACCGCATCCAGGGAAGAACTGAAACGCCGGGCGTCGGAGACGATAGACTCCCGCGCAGACGAGCTGGTCGCTCTGGCCAAGACGATACTGGAGAACCCTGAGCCGGGATTCCGGGAGACCAAGACCTCCCGGCTGGTGGCGGGCAAGTTCGCGGAGTTGGGAATCCCGGCGCGTGTGGGCCTGGGACTGACCGGGGTACGGGCGGACCTGCCGGGCGGCAGTCCGGGACCGGCGCTGGCCATCATCGGCGAACTGGACTCCCTGATCGTCAACGAGCACCCCCACGCGGACAAACAGACCGGCGCGGCCCACGCCTGCGGCCACCACTGCCAGATAGGCATGATCACAGGGGCGGCCATGGCCCTGATGAAAGCGGACGTGCTGGAGTCCCTCAGCGGTCGCCTCGCCTTCATCGCCGTGCCTGCCGAGGAATACATCGAGATCGAGTACCGGGATTCTCTGCGCCGACAGGGCAAGCTGGAGTTCCTGGGAGGGAAGCCTGAGCTGATCCGCCTCGGCGAGTTCGACGACATCGATCTCGCCATGATGTGCCACACCACGGCCAACCCGGATGAAAGGCTGCTCTGCACCAGCGCCGAGAACAACGGCACGATTGCCAAGAAGATCCAGTTCGTAGGCCGCGGAGCACATGCAGGCGGAGCGCCGCACCTGGGCATCAACGCACTCAACGCCGCGTCGCTGGCCCTCTCGGCGATCCACCACAACCGCGAGACCTTCCGCGACGAGGACAGTGTACGGGTCCACCCCATCATCACCAAGGGCGGCGAGGCGGTGAGCGCGGTTCCCGCCGACGTGCGGATGGAGACATTCGTGCGAGGCCGCACGCTGGACGCGATCATGGACGCCAATGTCAAGGTGGACCGAGCCCTGAAGGCCGGGGCCATGGCCGTGGGCGGCGACGTGGTGATCCAGACGATTCCAGGCTACCTTCCGCTGCGGCAGAACACCTCTTTCAACGAGGTGTTCCGGACCAACGCCCACCAGCTTGTGGGCGAGGAGAACACCGGCCACGTCCAGCGCAGGGGCGGCTCCACCGACATGGGCGACATCAGCCACCTGATGCCTGCCATCCACCCATACGTGGGCGGCGCGACCGGCGTGGGCCACGGAGCGGACTACGTGATCCAGGACTACGGCCTGGCGGTCATCACCGCCGCCAAGGCCCTGGCGCACACGGCAATCGACCTGCTGGGCGACGGCGCCGAGCTCGGGGGAAAGATCGTCTCGAACCACCGCCCCGAGATGACGCGGCCCGAGTACCTGAAATTCATGCGGAGCCTCGCTAAGGAAGAGACTTTCAAGGGCGCTTAATTATGTTGACTGTTGAAGAGCTGAAGCGACGGGCCTGTGAGACCATCGAGAAACGCAAGAAGGAGATCATCGGCGTCGCTCAGCAGGCGCTCTCGCACCCGGAGGCGGGGTTTCGCGAGCAACGCACGGCGGCCCTGGTAGCTCAGAAGTTCAACGAGCTCCAGATTCCCCATGAGACCGGGCTGGCCCTGACCGGCCTGAAGGGCCGCATACAGGGCGGCGCGGGATCCGGCCCTCGCGTCGCCGTGATCGGCGAGCTGGACTCGCTGGTTGTGACCGAGCACCCCCACGCCGACCCTGAGACGGGTGCGGCCCACGCCTGCGGCCACCACTGCCAGTTGGGCATGATGCTGGGGGCCGCCATGGGCCTGCAGACGCCGGAGGTGCTGGCTCAGCTCAGCGGAGAAATCATCCCCTTTGCCGTACCGGCCGAGGAATTCATCGAAGTCGAGCAGCGGCTGGAACTACGTGCCCAGAAGAAGCTGGAGCTGCTGGGCGGGAAGCAGGAACTGATCCGCCTCGGGCACTTCGACGACGTGGACATCGCGATGATGTGCCACACCGCCAGCGACATGGGCGAGCGCAAATTCGCCATCGGCGGCACCAGCAACGGGCACGTGGTGAAGTATGTGCGGTACATCGGGGTAGGGGCCCACGCGGGCAGTTCTCCGCACCGGGGCGTCAATGCCCTGAACGCCGCCTCCTTCGCCCTCCAGGCCATCAACGCCAACCGGGAGACGCACCGGGCCGAGGACACCGTCCGCATCCACGGCATCATGACCAAGGGTGGAGAGGTGGTCAACGCAGTGCCCGCCGAGGTCAAGCTGGAGTGGCGCGTCAGGTCGTCCACACCGCAGGTGGTGGTCCAGAACTCCCAGGTCGTTGACCGCTGCTTCAAGTCGGGAGCATTGGCAGTTGGAGCCGAGGTGGAAATCACCACCATACCCGGCTACCTTCCCATGCGCAACGATACCCGGCTACAGGACCTGTTCCGGGAGAACGCGAAGGGCGTAGTGGGAGAAAAAGCCACCATGGTCATGCCCGCCGGCAGGAACCGCGGCGGCTCCACCGACATGGGCGACCTGTCGAACCTCATCCCGGCCATTCACCCCTACACCGGCGGCGCCACCGGACCGGGCCACAGCAAGAGCTACGTCATAACCGACTACGAGGTCGCAGTGATCAACCCGGCCAAGATCATGGCTATGTCGGTAATCGACCTGCTGTACGACGGCGCAAAGCAGGCGAAGGAAGTGAAGTCGTCCCACAAGGCGGCGATGTCCCGCAGCGCCTACCTTCGCTTCCAGCGGGAGCAGGCCAGGACGGTGCGGTTCGACGGCGCGGCCCATTAGAAGCCATCCCAATAATTCCCTCTCTCCGGGAGAGGATTAGGCCTGTTCTGAGCTTGCCGAAGGGGTGAGGGCGTTTCTTTCGCCTTACGCCTCGCCTAGACTCCCAGGCCCCACATGGCCGCGCCCGCGATCAGCGGGATGGTCAGGTTGTCATCGGGCGGAATCCCCGGCAACTCGACCAACGCGGCGATGACTGCTCCGGCCCACAGTCCCCAGTGGTGTTCGATCGCCCCCGTGGCGACCAGTACGCCGGCGATTGCGGCGCCGGTGGCGGCGAAGGCGGCCGTTCCTACGGGCGACTTTCCCAGCAGGCGCGGCCCGGGAGCGCGGCGGCCCACTATCGCTGCCATCGGATCGCCCAGCGACAGGAAGAACATCACCGGGACTCCAACCTCCTTGCCGAACAGCCAGAAGACCACCGTCGCGGCGATAAGCATGTGGGTAGCGCCCGTCAACCGGGCTTCCTCATCGCTCTTCAGCAGCGGGTCCATCCATCGCATGTAGACGCGATTCAGCGGCCCCAGAGTGAAGCGGAAGAGGTCTAGGACGACGGCACCGGCGGCAACTACGGTCAGCCCGACCAGGAACTCCAGGTCAGGCGCAAGTAGGCCGGCAACGGGAATGGAGGAGCCGGCGAAGACATGGAACAGGCGACGCCAGACGCGGGGCTGAACATGCGGCCCGGTGCGCCGCCGTCCCGCGTGGATTACCAGCGAGGCAAACCGTTGGATCACAGGCCGTTCCTTCGCCGGCGTCCGTCTGACCCCAAGGGCCTTTCGATTATTCCCTCCCCTTGAGGGGGAAGGTTGGGGTGGGGGTGAAATTCTTGCAGAAGTAGACGCATTTCAGCACAGGATAGCCCTTCCTGAACCCACACGGACCGTTATCCCCGCTTTCGCAGGAATAACGGGGGCTGACAATCCATTACCAGCGCCTGATGAGGATTCTTGGAGGAGAGAGGCAGCCGGAGGGTCAGAAGCGGAAGGTGATGGAGTCTCCGGCCCGCCAGCGCATGTCGCGGAACTCCGTTCCCGCCGGGACTTCAAACACCATGTAACCATCGAGGCCGTGGCCCTGCTGTATCTCGAAGGAACCCTGGATGAACAGGGTCGAGCGCTCGATGTAGTCCGTGCCTGTCTGCGGTGCGGCGACCTGAACTTCAGCGGGCCACTCCACCGCCTCCGATGTGCCGCACTTGTAGGAGTAGGTACCGGCATCAGTGAATGCGTGGGATGCCGAGGCGCCGGGGCCGATCTCGGCCTCGCCGCTCGGCCCGAAGGCGACGGACGGGTCATCGAATGCCAGGAACTGGGTTTCTTCCGCCTCGCTCTGCCACCTCACGTTGGTGCCCGTATCCACCAGGGCCCGGGTGCCGTCGAAACACTGGCCGAGGTCCATCCTTACCAGGGCTTCCGGCTCGCCGCGGAAGTCCTGCCACACGGCCTGGGTGATCGACAGAGGGAAGTAGGTGGCATTGGTGAAGTCCCGCAGCTCGGCGGCGTTGCGGTCGACGTTGATGAAGGCGCTGACCGCCGTGTGGTTCTCCACCCTGATCCTTGTAATCGCCAGTTCCATGCCTTCGGAGGAAGCGGCAATGCTCCATCGGCGGATGACTCCCTCGGGGTCTATCGTGGAGTACCGCAGCTCCGGCGTCCGGTCGATGCTGACGACGCTGAAGTGGAGGGTGCGGCCCTGGCGGTACTGACCAAAGGTTGACGACTCTTGAGTACACGCCATCAGGGCCACAGGGAGCAGGAGCAGCATCGCGAATGCGAAAAGAGCCGTCCTGAACGGCCCACCGCTACGGCCCGGTGAGTGGTCCGCCGGCCCTTCGACAGGCTCAGGAAGAAATCCCCTTTCCCCCGTGCTGAGGATCAAGACCCGGCAGTGGTCAGGCTGGGCAGCTGTCGCAGACGCTCGACGAGGTCCACCAGCACGTCCAGTAGGTAGTCCACTTGTTCTTCAGTGTTGTCCTTGCCCAGGGTCAGGCGAAGGCTGCCCCGCGCGACCTCGGCTGACTGACCGAGGGCCAGCAGCACGTGGGAGGGTTCCAGGGAGCCGGAACTGCAGGCGCTCCCGCTGGAGGCGGCAATGCCGGCCATGTCCAGTCCCAGCAGGATGGGCTCGCCCTCCACTCCGGAGAACGAGAAGTTGGCGTTGTTGGGCAACCTCTCGGTAGGATGGCCATTGAGCCTGCTGCCCGGCACTCTCTCCAGAACCTGCTCGATGATGCGGTCTCGCAGCGCGGCGCAATGGCGGCTGTTCTCTTCCCGCTGGGCGTTGGCGGTCTCCAGGGCGTAGGAGAGACCCACAATCCCCGGAATGTTCTCGGTGCCGGACCTGCGCTCCCGTTCCTGGCCGCCGCCGAGGATGTAGGGCAGGAACGGCGCTCCCCGCCGGATGAAGAGCACCCCGGTGCCCTTGGGGCCGTGGAACTTGTGCCCGGAAAGGCTGAGGAGATCGACGCCGAGCTTTCGGACATCGATGTCCAGATAGCCGGCGGCCTGCACCGCGTCGGTGTGGAACAGGATGGTGCGGGACAGCTCGGCGGCACGCTGCTTCACGGCGGCGGCTATGTCAGCGATGGGGTTTATGACGCCGATCTCGTTGTTGGCGTACATGACGGAGATGAGCGTCGTTTTCTCGGTGATGGCCCGGTATACGGCGTCGGGCTGCACCATGCCGTCGGAGTCGACGGGAAGGTAAGTCACCTCGAAGCCCTGGGACTCGAGATGCTGACAGGTGTGGAGTACGGCGTGATGCTCCACGCTGGTGGTTATCAGGTGGTTGCCGGTTTCGACAAGGGCGGTTGCGACGCCCACGATGGCGGCGTTGTCGGACTCGGTGCCGCCGCCGGTGAACACCACCTCGCGGGAACGGCAGTTCAGCACCCGGGCGACGCGGTCCCGGGCCTCGTCAAGGGCATAGCGGGCCTCCTGGCCCACGGCGTGGATGCTGGAGGGATTGCCGAACAGTTCCGTGAAATACGGGGTCATGGCGCGCAGCACTTCGGGCGCCAGGGGGGTGGTGCCTGCGTGGTCCATGTACACGATGCCGTCGGGAGCCCGGTTCTGCGCCATTCTTCTCTGCTGCAAGCGGCCTGGATAAATAGTGCGGATATTTTAGCACAGGGCCGATGCCGGATTCTCTACTGCCGCCTGGGGTAGCTGCCCGTGGCCACGGAGAGCAGGAAGGCGCCGATGATCATGGCCCAGAGACCGTCGACCCAGTTGCGCCACATGATTATGTAGAAGATCCCCGACGCGATGATGAGCAGTCCCACGCCCTGGCCGCATCGGGCGGCTACCCGCGTCGCGGTGAGGTGGCTGCCGGATCCCGCCCATACCGCCGCCCTGAGCACCCTTCCTCCGTCCAGCGGGAACCCGGGGAGCATGTTGAATATGCCGACGGTAAGGTTCCACCAGGCAAGGAGCATGGCCGCCATTTCGACCGGCGTAATCCCTCGCGGCGACCAGGGCCAGTTTCCCGGATTCATAAAGTAGAAGACCACGGCACAAAGAACCGCAATGGCAATGCTGGTCAGGGGGCCGACGACCGAAATGAGGAACTCTTCCGAAGGGCGAGACGGCTCGCGCTCCAGGTGGGACACGCCGCCGAAGAGGTACAGGGTAATGCCCTTTACCGGAATCCCGCGGCTGAGGGCCACCAGGCTGTGGGACAGCTCGTGCGCGAGTACGGAAAGGAAGAACAGGCCCACAGTAACGAAGGCCACGGTCCACTGCTGGGCCGCCGACCATCGCAGGTACGACGCGTCGAAACGGTTGACCAGAAGATAGGTCAGGGCCAGGAAAATAATGACCCAGGTTACGTTTATCTCGACCGGGATGCCGAAGACCCGGCCCAGGCGCAGCGACTTCCCCATCGGTTCGCCGACTTCCTTCTACCCGATTGTATGAATCCAGCATAACAAATCCGTGGGAGAGTAGGAAATGACGATGGGTCGGTAACACGACAATTGCAAAGCAGCAGCTTTCATCAGGGAGCGCTCATCCTGAGCCTTTCGGCTGGCTCAAGACAGGCTTGTCGAAGGGCCGTCGGTTCGTGGTTCGACATGGTGAGCCTGTCGAACCATCACCATGAACGGACCGGAAGGGTTGTCATCGATAACCGAAAGCCCCCCCGGCTTGAACGGACGGAGCATCCCGCCTACCGAGGCAGCGAGGTGGCGTAGGCAGCCAGCTTGCCGACGAGCCGGGCGGCGGTGTAGGTGCAGGCGACCGGTCCCTCTCCGGGAGACAGCTCGCAAACGTCGAAGCCGACGATTCGCTTCGTCTCGCCGACCCTGCGCAGTAGGGAGACAACCTGGTTCCAGTTGAGGCCTCCCGGCTCGGGTGTGCCGACGGCCGACATCACCGCCGGATCAAGCACATCTAGATCCAGGCTTATGTAGACATCGTCGCCCAGGGCCGCCAGGATTTCGCCTGCGGGCAGTTGAGCGCCATCGTCCGGGCAGGGCCAGAAGGGAATGCCGTTGTCTCTGATGAAGTCGCGTTCTTCCAGGCTCAGGCTGCGCACCCCGGCGATCGCAACCGGACACAGGTCGAACACCCGCCGGGCGCCCGAGGCGTGCCCCCAACGGGTGCCCTGGTACTCGTCGCGAAGGTCGGCGTGGGCGTCCAGGTACAGAACGCTGAGGGTAGGGTGGGCCTCGAGGTGGGCCTGAACGCTCCCTGCGGTCAGGGAATGCTCACCCCCAAGGATTCCGACGACCCGTCCGGAAGCGATACAGCCAGCCACCGCGTCGTGCACTCGCTGGGCCATCTGCTCGGGGCCGCCCATGTGCGGCTCCAGGGCGGGCATGGTGTGAACACCCAATTCCGCCAGATCGAGGTCGAGCTCGAGGTCGTAGTCTTCCATCTGGGCGGAGGCGGCGATGATGCCCGCGGGTCCGTCGCGTGAGCCGCCACGGTACGAAGTTGAACTGTCGTAGGGAACCGGAATGAGGACGACGCGGGCGGTCCGGAGGGAGGACTGCTCCGGCGTCAGCGCGAGGAAGCCGGGGTAGACCCAAGGCAACCCGGGCGCGTGGCCGGAGTTGCCATCAGACACGGCGGAATCCGGGACGCCCCATCCCGATGGGGCCTTCCGTGTCCTGATGGACTCCATCCGTCAGGGCGGAACGCTGGGCCTGTGCCTCCAGCATACCCTGCCCTTCGTCCAGCCATTCGAGGCCGCGGTCCAGCAGCCAGGTCTTCGCGTCCACCAGGTCGAACAGCCTCTTGGCATCCTCTAGGGCCTTGTCGTGGTCGAAAGGACGGCAGGAGAAGATGTCGATGTTGACGTAGCTCTTCTCGGGGAAGGTGTGGATGCTGATGTGGCTCTCGGCGATAATCACGAAACCGGAAACGCCTGAATCCTCCGGCTTGGGAGCGTCGTATACCAGAACGCGGGGTTCCGTGATCCGGGTCATTTCCAGCGCATCCGGGTAATCGGTCAGGAATTGACGGACCAGATTTTCATCCCACATTTTGCTCGTATTTCCCCCGAATCCGTCAATTGCCAGGTGCATCTATCCTCCAGAGGCAGTCTCTTTTAGGGACACAAGGAGAGCCTGTAACAGTTGGCAAAACCAGCTACATACAATATCATTTGTCGCGTTCAAGTACAAATTGCACCAAATCCGCGTGCCGTGCGGCCCGTACCGACGGGCGCCGGCGTGGGCCGACGCAGGTAAGATCTTGCAGCCTTCAATGATCGAAGCCACGGATGTTACGCACTACTACGGGCCGTACCTTGCGATCCAGGACGTCAATTTCGACGTACGGAAGGGCGAGGTCCTGGGATTCCTGGGGCCGAACGGCGCCGGCAAGACCACCACCATGCGTATCCTGACCGGGTTCCTGCCGCCGACCAGCGGCTCGGTGAGCCTCGACGGCTACGATGTGGTGGAGAAATCGCTGGAAGTCCGGCGCAGGGTCGGCTACCTGCCGGAGACCGTGCCCCTGTACACCGACATGACGGTCACCAACTACCTGAAGTACATGGGTACGCTTAGAGGAATGCCCGGAGGGAAGATCAAGAGCCGAATCGGGGAGGTCATAGACGTCTGCCGCCTGGGCGACTACCGCAAGACGCAGATCGGCAAGCTGTCCAAGGGCTTTCGCCAGAGGGTGGGCATCGCCCAGGCGATTATCCACGAGCCCGAGGTGCTGGTGCTGGACGAGCCGACCATCGGCATCGACCCGATCCAGGTGGTGGAGACTCGCAGCCTGATCCAGGAGCTGGGCCGGGAGCAGACCGTGGTGCTGAGCAGCCACATCCTGCCGGAGGTCAGCATGATCTGCGAGAGGGTGCTGATCATTCACGAGGGCCGCATCGTGGCGGAGGACACCCCGCAGAACCTGGCCCAGGGCCTGCAGGGCGTGGACCGCCTGGAAGTCGAAGTCGCGGGCCCCTCCGCCGAAGTCCTGCCTGCGCTGCAAAACATCGACGGCGTGATGAGCGTGAACCACCGCAACAACCAGGGGCGGCATACCTACATCGTCCAGGCCAGGCCGGGCCGCGACCTGCGGGACGAAATCTCTCGGACGGTGATCGGCAACGGGTGGAGCCTGCGGGGAATGCAGATGATGGGCATGAGCCTGGAGGAGATCTTCCTTCGCCTGACGACTCAGGAGGACCTGTAACGATGCGAACCGTCCGGGCGGTGGCCTGGAAAGAAATCCAGATCTTCTTCCTGAGTCCCACGGCGTACATAGTCGGGCTGATTTTCCTGGCCCTGACCGGCTTCTTCTTCTCCCGTGACCTGGGAGACCCGTTTCCCGAAGCGACCCTCAGCCCATTCTTCCAGGGAGCGGTGATCATCTTCATCCTGCTGGCACCGGCGCTCACCATGCGGCTCATCGCCGAGGAGGCCAAGCTGGGCACCATCGAACTGCTGCTGACATCGCCGGTGCGGGACTGGGAGATCATCCTCGGCAAGTACCTGGCCTGCCTGATATTTTTCCTCGCGCTGCTTGCGATGTCGGGCTTCTACGTGATCCTGCTGTTCGTCTATGCCAGCCCCGACCCGGGGCCGATATACGCCGGCTACCTGGGGCTGGCCCTGTACGGGGCGGCCGCGCTTGCCGTGGGGCTGCTGACTTCAACGCTGACGAACAACCAGATCGTGGCCGCGGTGGTGGCAATGGGGATTCTGCTGGCCCTCTTTTTCGCCGACCTGGCCTTCGGGGCCGTGGGCGGCGTGCCGGGAGAGATCATCGGCCAAATGAGCATGAAGGCCCACTTCGACGACTTCGACCGGGGCGTCATCGACACCAAGCACATCGTTTACTACGTCAGCGTAATTGCCTTCTTCCTCTTTCTCTCGGTGCGCGCGCTTGAATCAAGGCGGTGGCGCTAGATGGCCTCAAGACCCACGGGCGGCGGGGACCCTTCGACAGGCTCGGGAGAGGGTCCGCGCGACTGGAGAAGGCGCAGGCGCAGGCGTTCCCAGGCAACCGAGCCTGCCGTGGAACAGGCCCCGCAGGCCGGGGAACCGGACGACGAGGGCGATGAGGTTGTTTCCCGTCCCCTGATCAGCCTGCTGGACCCTGCGGTCAACGTGATCGGCATTTTCGGCGCTCCGATGCTGTTCGCCGGCATCGTGGGCCTGGTGACCGGCATCGTGGTAGTGGCGTTCGTCGAGTCGATGCGCCTGTACGGCTACATCGACATTGGCATCGGAGCGTCGCTCATCGCGCTGGTTGGCGCGGTCTACATCAGCTCGGTGGTCGCGGCCTTCCTCAGCCGCACCGGGCGCTACGGCATCAACACGCTGATACTGCTCGCCGCCTTTATCGGCATAGTCGTGATCCTCAACTTCGTCTCCTTTGAGAACACCAACCGGGTGGACGTTACGGCGACGAACCAGTTCAGCCTCTCGGAGCGCACCAGGGAACTGCTCGACGGCCTGCCCGACGACATCCGGGCCACGGCGTTCTACAAGGCGCTTGAGGACACGCCCAACGCCGAAGTGGCTGCGAGACGCAACCGCGTGGTCGATACGCTGGAGGAGTTCACGGCTCGTTCCGGAAAGTTCTCCTACGAGGTTGTGGACCCGGACTTGGAGCCGGGCCGGGTGGCGGCCTACTTCGGGGCGCGTCCGGCTGACTTCGTCAGCGAGACGGTGGTCATCGAGAACCTGGCGACCGGCGTTCACGACTCCCTGCAGCCCACCGACATCACTTTTGCCCAGCTGGAGCAGGACCTGGTAACCAGCCTGTACGTGGTGACCGGCCAGGAACAGAAGACCATCTACTTCCTCGGCGGGCATGGCGAGCGGAACATCGAGAGCGGCTCCAGCGACGGGTACGCGCTGCTGAGGGAGGCGCTGGAGAATGAAAACTACCAGGCGCGCGGGCTGGTGTGGCCTCGCCAGTCCACGGATGTGGAGGTGCCCGAAGACGCGGCGCTTCTGGTGGTGGCAGGCCCCACGTCCGACCTGCCCGACGCCCATGCCCAGGTCCTGGACCTGTACCTGCTGGGCCGCTACGCGGACGGGCAGCGGCGCCGGGAAAACGGCAGCATGATTTTCCTGGCCGAGCCGGACACCCCGGACTCATGGCGCAACTTCATGGTGCAGTGGGGGATCATCCTGCTGCCGGGCTACATCCGGGATGTTGACTCGTCGGTCGGCGGCCTTCCCCAGACGTTGAACCTGAACATGGACTTCAACAGCATAGTGAACTTCAATGTGCTGGTGCTGGGCAACAACGAGGCGGCAATAAACAACGCCTTCGAGGCGGCCTTCGAGATCATCGCGCCGGAGGGCCAGCAGCTACAGAGCGTGTTCATGCCCGACGCGGCCGCTCTTGCGCCGCTGCCGGTGAACGACGGGAGCCGGCTGCCGCTGGCGCTGGCGGCCACCTCGGCGAACAGCTTCATAATCCAGGACCCTGACCGGGACGACCCGGTCACCGAAGGCGAGACGCCGGACGTCCAGGGACCCTTCATTCCGGTAATGCTGATGCGGTCCGCCACGAAGGTGGGCGTTGCGATGCCGGAAAACCCGACCGACTCCGACATTTCGCTGATCCTGGCCCTGGGCGACGCCGACTTCGTTTCCAACAGCAACATCGGAAGAGGCAGCGGCCTGGACATGTTCGTCAACTCCACCAACTACCTGCTGGGAGACTACTCCCTGGTCTCCATCCGCCCCAAGGCCTACGCCTACCGCGAGTTAAACCTTGACCTCAATGAACTTCAGTTCGTCCGGTACTCGTCTTGGCTGTTGCTGCCGGGCCTCATGGCCCTGGCCGCCGGAATGGTCTGGTGGGTGCGGCGGTAGCCCGGCTGCTGGTGGCGGCGTTGACGGTACCGGAGTTATAGGGGCTGGCTGAGGGATGAACGTCCGGCTCACCATCTTTCTTGCCGTCTTGGCGGTGATGATCGGCGCCACCTGGGCGATCATCGAGTTCACGGACGTGGTGTTTCGCGAAGATGACGACCCCGATGAGCCGTGGCTGTACCATATCGACGAAGGAGAAATCACCTACATCGAGGTCATCCACGGCGGGCAGGGAGCCCAGTATTCCCGGGACCCGGGCAGCTACCAGTGGAAGATCCTGGGAGACCCGGAGTTTCCGGTGTTTCAACACCGGTGGGGCGGCACGCCGCTGCTGCTCAGCGGGCCGCAGGTCAACCGAGGGCTGAAGACCACTATCGACGATCCCGCCCAGTACGGCCTGGACCCGCCGGAAACAATCGTACGGGTGCGCGACCACGCCGGCAACAGCGTCGAGTTCCACATGGGCATACCCACGCCCGATGGCGGCAACCAGTACGCCCGGCTGGTCGGAGACGAGGCGCTGTACACCGTCCCAGCGGTGTGGGCCGACGTGGTCAACCGGCTGGCCCTGGACCCGCCGTACGGACGGCTCTTCGACCTCGAAATAGCAGGGATCACAGTGATCGAGGTCTCAACCGGCGACAGCACCGCTGTCTACTACCTGGACGGCAACCGCTGGCTGGTGTACCCCGGCCCGGCTCCCGTGGACCCCCTGACCTCGCCACCCGCAACCGCGGAGTGGGCCGGATGGCTGGAGACGCTGACCGCCCCCAGGGTGGACGCCATCATCGACCAGCAGCTGCAGGACCGGGAAACCGAGAGGCTGGAGGAATACGGCTTCGTGCCGCCGGCGGTGCGCTTTGTCATCGCTCGCAGGGGCGAGGCCGCCGTCGAGGTACACCTGGCCGAGGGGCCGCCCGGCAGCGACAGCTACTACGCCCGCAGGGTCAACGACGTCGACGAAACCCTCTACTCCATCAAGAAGTCCCGGCTGGAGGGCATCAAGGGCCTGGCCACCAACCCCCTCATGGACCCCGACTGGGAGCCTCCCGAAAGCGCCGAGAGCGAAGAAGGCGAAGACAACCCGTAGGTGGTTTCCTGGTAGGGGCAACCCTTGTGGTTGCCCTGTTTACTTGCACCCTGCCCCTTTCCCAAGAGCCATCCGTACCCGCGGAGGAACGAAATGAAGGCCGAGATCATGGGTATCGGCACCGAGCTGCTGATGGGCGAGCTCAACGACACAAACGCCGGCTGGATCGCCACCCGCCTGCCCGCGTTGGGTATCACCCTGCAATGGGTAACCCTCGTCGGCGACGATCTGGCCCAGCTGACCCACGCCTTTCGGAAGGGGTTGGAGCGCTCCGACATCATCTTCACCACCGGGGGGCTGGGCCCGACCCAGGACGACCTGACCCGGGAGGCAGTGGCCGCCGCCTTCGGTGAGACGCCCACGGTCCAGGAATACATGGTCGACGAGCTGCGGCAGTACTTCCGCAACCGGGGCCAGGACATGCCGTCCCACAACATCAAGCAGGCATGGCTGATCCCCTCCGCTGAGTTCATTCCCAACCGCAACGGCACCGCACCGGGCTGGTGGGCCGAAAAGGACGGCAGGATCATCGCCATCATGCCCGGCCCGCCCGTGGAGATGCAGTCCATGTTCCGCGAGCACCTCGAGCCGCGCCTGAAGGAGCTGGTCACCGAGGAGGTCACCATCACCCGCAACGTCAAGACGATGGGGCTAGGCGAAGCGGCGGTGGATGAGATCATGTCGGAGTACTTCGGCCAGGAAAACCCGTACCTCGGCATCTACTCCAAGGCCGATGGCATACACCTGCGGGTCATCGCCCGCGCCGCCGACGAGGCCGCGGCCCGCCGCATGATCGTGCCTGTCGAGCAGGCGGTCCACGACCGTCTGGGCGAGTACGTCTGGGGCTACGACGACGAGACGCCTGAGCAGGCGGTGGCGGCGGCCCTGCAGTCCCGCGACAAGACGCTGGCTGTCATGGAGTACTGCACCGGCGGCTTCCTGGCCAACGCCATCACCGAGGCCAACGACGCCCAGCGCCACTTCCGCGGCGGCATCGTGGCCTTCGGCCCCGAGTCCATGACCGCCTCTGGAGTGCCTCCGGCGTTGATGGACAACCACGGCCCCGTCAGCCAGGAGACGGCCAACGCCATGGCCTCCGCCGCTCTGGTGCAACTCGGAGCCGACTACGGCATCGGCATCACCGGCGCACCCGGCCCGGCTGAGTTGGACGGACGCCCGATGGGGCTGGCCTATGTCGCCATCGCCCGGGCAACCAGCGCGGGACCCCAGGTCATCAAGGAACTGGAACTGCGGGTGCCTCCCCGCCGCATCACCATCAAGCGCCGTATCAGCAACCAGGCCCTCATCGAGCTCCGCAAGCTGGTCGACGCCGGGGAGTAGGAAGGAGTTTGCTTTGTGGTACATTGTCCGCCGCTTGGAGGCACAAATGCGACTTGCCCTGCTGGTTCTCTCGGCGGTCATGGCCCTGACGATGCTTGCCTGCACTAGTACTACACCAGAACCCACGGCTACACTCACTCCACAATCGACACCCGTTCCGACGCCGGACATAGCCGCCACTGTAGAAGCAGGGATCGCGGCAACTCGAGAAGCTGAGGCTTCCGCCGACGCCACGATAGAAGCGCGAGTTGCCGCAACGTTGGCCGCGCCTACCGCTACACCTACGCCTCTACCGATTCCTACTTCGTCCCCCACAGCCATGCCTACGCCAATGCCCACGGCAACATTGTGGACCACGCCTACTCCACGCCCTATTCAGCCGGGAATAAGGGACACAGCGGGCCGTCTGTACGATTGCCTCCAAGAAAACGCGGAGCTTAAAGAATCTTTCGGGCTACTTATGGCGTTGGGCGCAACCTTAGAGGGGTTGACGGAAGAAGGCGCCAAGGGTCTAGTAGAAATTATGCTGAGCAACAGGGAATTTTTTATCCTGTCTTTCGAGGAAGCGGCAGTGGATGATCCCCTGTTTGGGCCGGATATAGAACTGCTGATGGCCGGGTGCAGCGGGGCAAGCCCAAAGGGCGACATACTACTAGCAACGTATGCGAACCGCCACGCTGGCGGCCCTGGAGCCATCTACATCGGCGACCTGGCACAGCTGGCTGGCCCGGCAGTAACAGGCGATTTGCTGTGGGATTACGGGACAGACTTGGGTGACGATGATGGAAATGTTCCTCTGTACGCCCTCGAACAGCACAGGTGGATTTTCGAGTCAGACTATTACCGGTCTCTCTTGGAAAAGGCAAACTTGACCAGTCCTACCCCCTTGTCGAGCAGAGGCGAGAGAATAGAGATCCAGCACACTTGCATCAACTCGCAACTGCTCTGGTGCAAGCACCTAAATGCCTATTTCGTCCCCACCGTTCTGGAGCGGACCGAGGGGCAGGTCACCATTGACGTCACTTCCTTCCCTGAGCTCGGTATTGCCGGTACTGACACTGCCATCCTGCTGGCCGATGGCACCCTGAGCATGGCCGAGATCTACGGGGGTTACGTCGGCGGCGAATTCCCCACCCTTGCCGTGCAGTACATCTGGGGACTATGGCCAGACCACGAGACCCACTACAAAGTGCTGACCAATATAACGCCAGATATAGATAAGGTAATCATCGAAGAGCTTGGCGCCCAGGTGCTGATGCGCAATTGGATTGCAGGCGACGACCAGTTTATATTCAGCAACAGGCGACTGGAAAACCAGAATGACTTCCAGTCTCTCAAGACCCGTAGCCACTCGGCCGAGCTGTCCGACTGGATTAACGGCATGGGTGGGGCTGCCCAGTTCATGGCCTTCGCCGAAGTGTACACCGCTTTGGAGCGCGGCATCCTGGACGCTGGCGTAACCGGCGCCAACCCCGGCCTGTCCCAGCGGTGGTACGAGGTGGTCTATTACATGAACGGGCCGCTGTACAGTTTCAATGCCACCATCAACGCCATAAACCGAGATGTGTGGGATAGCATCCCCTGGGATTTACAGCAAATCCTGATAGAAGAAGGCGCCAAGCACGAACTGGAAGCCCTGCGCCTGGCAGCCATTCAGAACCTAACCGGAATACAACGCAACATAGACGCCGGGTTGGAATTGGTAGAATTCGGGCCGGAGCTTCGAAAGTTGAGTTTCCAGGCAGCCCATGAAAATGTAGTGCCTAACTGGTTCCAACGTCTGGGCTACCCCGACGAGGGCCAGGAAGTCGTAGACGTGTTCAACAACAAGATAGGCCCCATCGTCGGCCTGCGCATCAATTCCGACGGTTCGGTGGCGCGGGTTCCGATAACCGAAGGCCCCCACGCAGGCAAGACAATGGAGCAAGTGCTGTCCGAGTAGGGAGTGCAACCCTTATATGCGCCCTCAGTTCACCACCAGCCCCTGGCCCAGCTGCGTCAGGGTCTCGCAGCCGTGGGCCGTGGTGATGACGGTGTCGCCTACGGACATTGCCAGCTTGGTGTCGGAGTCCAGCAGGATCATGTGCATGAAGATGACCATGTTGGGCTGGATGACCACCGGGTTGTCGCGGAAGATCATGGGCCAGTCCATCCAGGTTGGGGGGTAAAGGGCGCCCAGGCTGTAACCGCAGGCGTTGAGCTTGTGGTCGCCGAACCCGGCGGCGTCGAAAGAGTCGGCATGGGCCTGGAAGATGTCGCCGAAGGTGTTGCCCGTGCGGCAGGCGTCCTTGCAGGCTTCCAAGGCCTGGGCGCAGGCGGCGTGCATCGCCACGTGCTTCAGATCGGGCTCGCCGGTGAGTATGGTGCGCATCGAGCAGGAGTGGTAGTGGCGGTAGGCCCCGCCGAACTCCAACTGCAACTGGTCGTTCTTGCCCAGCGTCCGGTAGCCGGTGAAGTTGCGGACATTCAGCGCCGTATCCCCTGAGCCGATGATGAACCGGGTGGCCGTGTAATCGCCGCCTCCCCGGAAAACCGCGGAGGTCATCGCCGCCAGCACGTCCTGCTCCGGCGTGCCGGGGCGTGCGGTGTGCTGGGCAGCCAGCCACGCCTCGTCGCACAGGGCCGCGGCCCGGCGGACATACCCGATCTCGGCGTCGCTCTTGACCAGGCGCAGGCGGCTCACGAGGTCGGACTGGTCCTCCCACCGGCACTTGCCTTCCATGGCGGCTCGCACATACTCCCAGCGCCTGCCGGTCAGGCACCAAGCCTCCAGCTCCACGCCCACCTTCTGCCCGTGGCAGCCCTGCTCCTCGAGAATCGCCCACAGGTCCTGCCCGGGGTTGACTCCCGCGCGGTCCACCCAGATGCGTATGTCGTCGATGACCGAGGTCAGCTGCGCCTGCCGCAGGTCAGCGGAGCGGGTGAGCAGGATGAGTCGCCCGTCGGCGCCGAGGTACAGGCACTGGAACTGGGAGTATCCCGTGGTATCGTAGCCGGTCAGGTAGTACATGCTCTCCTGCCGGAATACCAGCAGCGCGGACAGCCCGTTGGCGTTCAGTTCGGCCACCACCCGGTCCCGGCGGGACTTCAGTTCCTCTTCGGTGAAATGCAGCGCCATATCGCACCCCCAATTCGCTCGGCTACCCTATGGGCAGGCGATGCCAGTATAATCCGCCTGAATCAGGATTTACCGGATTAAAGGATTTCCAGGATTTAGGATTAAGCAATTGAACTTTGGGGAACCCGTCATTCCGGCGAAAGCCGGAATCCAAGAACGTCTGGCGGAATAGAACATGACTTGTTAGCGGCGGCCTCTGGATTCCGGCTTTCGCCGGAATGACGGGAGGTATACTAATTCATTCACACATCAGTAAAACGGCGTGGATTCCCGCTTTCGCGGGAATGACGGGATAGACGCCGCTACGAATGCCGGAGGTCTGACATGGCTATCGTGAATACCGTCCTGGGCACAATCGATTCATCAGAAATGGGCTTCACGCTGCCCCACGAGCATCTGATTGACTCGTCGGCGGGTATCCGCATCAGCTACGGCGAGCTTGAACTGCGCGACCGGGCGTTCGACATGGCGGTCGAGGACTTCTCCAAGGCGAAGGCTGGAGGCGTGGACACCGTGGTCGAAGTCTCGCCCATGGACCTGGGCCGGGATGTGGTGCTGATGAGGCAGGTGTCCGAGGCCACCGGCATGAACTTCGTCTGCTGCACCGGCTGCTGGCTGGACATCCCCCGCAGCTTCTGGTGGCGCGACAAGGACTTCATCGCCGACCTGTGGGTGCGGGAGGTCGAGGAGGGCATCGACGGCACCGATATCAAGGCGGGCATCATCAAGGTGGCCACCAGCGACCCCATCACCGAGCACGAGGAACTGATGCTGCGCGCCTCGGCCCGCACCCACCTGCGCACCGGCATCCCCATCACGACGCACACTCCGCCGATGTCCCGCATCGGCGAGCGGCAGGTGCAGATCCTGACCGAAGAGGGCGTGGAGCCTCAGAATATCTACGTGGGCCACATCAACCAGACCCTCGAACCAGACTACCACCGGGAGCTGGCCCGCCTGGGCGTATGGCTCGGCTGGGACATCAACAACGCCTTCGGACGCCCCCACCTGCCGCCGTGGGAGGAGCGAGCCGAGTACCTGAAGAACCTGCTGGACGAGGGCATCGAGGAGAACATGATGCTGTCCCACGACTGGAACGTCGTTCTCTCCCGCATCGGCACCTCCGGCTTCCCCAGCCGCGACCAGAACCCCGACGGCTTCCTCTGGCTCAGCAACAAGTTCATCCCCCAGCTGATGGAGCTGGGAGTCCAGCAGGAAACCGTAGACCGCATGATGATCGAAAACCCCCGCCGCCACTTCGAAAGCGTGCGGCCGGGGGCGTAGCCGCCATGGCTAATGTTCCGAGTCGGGAAAAGGGTCGGTCTCGCTGACGATGGCCTGCGACTCGCTCAGTAGCAGGTCCAGTCCCTGCGCCCTTTTGTCTCCCCAAAGAATCTTGAGGTAGTTGATAACGGACACCATCTCATCGCGGGATAGCTTTTCCCCGAACGCAGGCATCCCGCTCCTGTAATTGGGAAGGTTCGGGGACTCATAGATTGCGCCTCCCTGGCTGACTATCCTGAAGAGCGTTCCATCTCCGTGATGCCAGGTATGTCCATCGCCGTTGAGAGGCGGCGCGGGCAGGACGCCATCTGGTTTACGGATTTGCCAGCCAGGTTGGCCCTCTCCGCCTGTACCATGGCACACCGCACAGTGCTCCCTGAACAGTTCCCTGCCGTCGAGGGCATCTTCGGCGCCTGGGGACGCTATCGTGGCAGCCGGTTGCCGCTCCCCGCAGGCGACCAGAGGGAAGAGGACCAGCAGGCAGGCGGCGACAATCGTTCTAAAGAGCATCAGGCAGGCTGGGACCTTCGAGGCCTCGGGAAGAAGGAAACATTATTCATAGCTCACTTTGATCTCGGATGTTAAGCCCTGTCGCCGCAAAGAAGAAGGCCCGCCCCAGAAATTCGGGGCGGGCCTTTTGTTGCTAGTGCATTTACCTCGCCTCTGGCTTGGCGACGCGGTCGTTAACGCCGGGTGGTCAGCTCGCGGTAGAGCATGGGCAGGCGCTCGGGGAGTGCCCAGATGTCGCCCAGGACCTCGTGGCCCATACCCCGCACATGCTCTTCAGGTAGTCGTGCCCCGCCTTGTCCACCGTGAGGCAGAAGGGCGTGATGGACTTCTGGCGGGCATTACGTTTTACCCGGGGTTTGGCAATGGGTAGGTTAAAGGCGCTAGGAACGCCGCGCCTGCCGCAGGCGTTCCATTGCATCTGCAAGCGATTCCCCATCACGCCTCTGTTTGTCCGCTTCAAGGGCCAGGTCTCTTTCCTCTCGCCGTCCCTGTTCCAGCGACTTGTTTCTGAAAATGTTGGGCATCTTAGTTATTGCCACAAGACTTCCCCCTATACTGAGCGCGGCGATTGCGGTCGCAAACGACACGCCCGAAATGTTGGCTGCCACCGCTAACGGTTCCTGTGTTTTCCAGTTGTCTCCAAACCACAGGATGCCTAGAGAGTAGAATATGAGTGAGAGAACGAACAGCCCACAGAAGACACCACCTGTCAACCTGACGTTTTCACTGACTGCGCTGCCGATAGTGCTACCGAGAAGAATAAGGAATCGTATCGGCTCTCACTCCTATTTAGCCTTTTTGTCTATGCCATCACGGGGTGGACTTTCCTATTCTGATGTTAAGGATTTATCGCGCCCCTGTCAAAATCCAGAGAGTATAAAGGCCCGCCCCGATCATTCGGAGCGGGCCTTTTCGTTTGCCTGTTGCGCGAACCGGCGTCCCTACCGCCGGGCGAAGCGCCGGGCGGTCAGCTCGCGGTATAGCATGGGCAGGCGTTCGGGGAGGGCCCAGATGTCGCCCAGGACCTCGTAGCCCATGTCGCCGCACATACTCTTCAGGTAATCGTGCCCCGCCTTGTCCACCGTCAGGCAGAAGGGCGTGATGTTCTTCTGGCGGGCCTCCACCAGCGCCATGTGCGTATCGTGGACGGCGTATTCCTTCTCCACGCCCTCGCGGCTGTAGCCCCGGTCCTGGGGCCGCCCGTCGCTGACCAGGAACATGATCTTGGTGTGCGCGTCCTGGTTTTCCAGCTTGGTGATGGCGTGGCGGATGGCCGCCCCCATGCGGGTGGCGTGCAGCGGCGTGATCTTGTCGATGCGCCGCTTGACCTTGTCGCCGAAGTTTTCGGTGATGTCCTTGATCACGTAGAACTCGACATTCTCGCGGCCGTAGCCGGAGAAACCGTAGATGCCATAGGTATCGCCGATGTTCTCAAGGGCCTGCACCAGAAGCGCCGTGCTCTCCTTTTCCAGGTCGATGATGCGCTTGTAGTTACGGCGCACCAGCCCCTCGCGGCGGCGGCGCAGCCAAACCATGTACTCAACGGGATCATCGGGCGCGTCGCGGTCGTCCACCATCTGGCGGCCCTCGTCGATGGCCTCGGCGGTGGAGGCGCTCATGTCCAGCAGGAACACCACGGCCACGTCGCGGCGGTTGCGGTTGCGGTGCCAGTAGATCTTGTCGTCCGGCGGGATGTTCATCTTCAGGTCTACCCAGGCCTCGAGCGTCGCGTTGAGGTCCAGGTCTTCGCCGTCGATGAGCCGGTAGGTCTTGCGCATACTCTCCGGCATGATCAGCTCGAACTGCCGGCGTATGTGGGCCGAAAGCGACGCGTAGTTCTTCAGGGAGTCCTGGTAGAAGTTTATGTCGCCTTCTTCGACGGTCTTTTCCTTGACGATGCACCAGCGGGGCTTGTAGTCGTTGGCCCGGAAGTCCCACTCGTCGTAGAGGTAGGTCTGGGGTTCGCGAGTCTCCAGCTCCCCGCCCGCGTCGTCGTCGTGCATCAGAGGGCCGTAGCCCTGGCCGGGCTGGGAGTTGGGCGGCGGCGCGCCGGCCTCCTTCATGATGTTCTGGGCGAAGGTGGTCATGGCGTCGGTGATGTCGCCCTGCTCGGCGTCCAGCTCCAGCTCGTCGCTGTCCTGTAGCAACTGCTCCAGCATTTCCTGGGTCATGGGCTGGGCCTCGCCGTCCTGGTCGCTGCTGTCGGCCTGGAGGCGGGTGAGCAACTGGACCATCTCGGGCTTGAAGTCGCCGCGGTAGTCCACGGGTTCGGGCGATTCGTAGGACTCGTCGCCCTCCTGGCTCTCGCCGCGCTGGTCCATATCGGCCTGCAGGCGGTCGACCAGGTCCTGGTACTCTTCCTCGTTGAAGTCCCCAGGTTCCTCGAGGTCCTGCTCCTCCCAGTTCTCCTCTTCCTCCTGCTGGTTGGGCAGCCGGGAGATAATCTCGTAGGCGCGCAGGGTGGCCTCGGCGGTGTCTTCCACGTTGGCCTCGATGGTGCGCAGGTTGTGCAGGATGCGGGAAAGCATCTCCACAACCTCTTCGTATCCTTCCGGTACGGGGAGACCAGTGAAACGCTCCAAGCTCATGTGAACGAGCAACTCGACCATCGCCTGTTGGAGCGGCATTTGCTCGATGGGAGGGCGGCCGTCCAGGGCATCCTGCTGGACGCGGGAAGCGGCGCGGCGAATTCCGGGGTACTCCACGTTTATGCGATAGTCCAGCCGGCCATCTTCCAGAACAGTGAACAGGTCGAATGCCAGCTTGCCGTTCTCGAACATGGCCAGGAACCGGCCTATGTCGGTGTAGGCCCGCATGGACCCGGGACTCTCCGGCATCATGCCCTCGGACATTGCGGACGAAGAACCGTCGGGCCTCATCTCCATGAAGGAGACCTCGACGTCGGCTTCGCCACCGGCCATTTCCCGCGCCATCTCGATCATGGCCTGACGGGCGGCCTGCTCCTCGGCGCGCTTGGCGTTGAGCTCCTCCTCCATTGCGTGGCGGCGGTCATCGAATTGCGTGGCCGACTTTTCAAAGTCGTACTCGAAGCTGCCGAATTCCAGGCGGCTGATCTGGTGAGTGGACACCACCTTGAACCAGGAGAAGTTGTCCTGCTTGTTGGAATACCGGTCAACCACCGGCGGCAGGAACACCTTGGAGCCGTCGGTAGAAGCCGTGTCTTCATCCACCCAGCCGATGTTGCGGCGCACCAACTCCTGCGTGTTCATGATCTCGACGCCCGCCCCGGACAATGCCCGGCAGTACAGGCGAATGATGCCCTTGACCCGGTCCAGCTCCAGGCTGGAGGACAGGGTCTCAAGCATCTGCTCGGAGGTGTTGGACTCGATCTTGAAGAAAGCGATACCGCTCTCCGGGTTCTCCTGGAGCAGCCTCATGCCATGCTGGTACCAGGTGTCCAGCTGGCTGACGGTGATCCGCGTGAGCACGCTGTCCAGGCTGCGCAGGAAGGGCGGCACGGCCTCCGGGGCTATGGCAACCAACTGGTCGCACAAGTCCAGGATGTAGCCCTGGTTGCCTTGGGGCACCCTGCCGAGCGCCTGGGTACCGTCGGCAAGGAAGCGCGACGTGTCCCGCAGTCCAACCTTGGCCAGCCGCTCGCCCAGCTTCAGGAAGCGGCCCGTCTGGGCCTCGTCCACGTGCTGCAATGCCCGGGGAACCAGTTCCAGGCAGGTCTTGACTTCGCGCCAGCTGGAATCGATGAGGGCGCGGGTCATGGCAAGGAAGGGTTCGCGTTCACGGCCCATGCCCGGCAACACGTCCTTGCCCAGGGTCAGGCACTCGCTGGCCACGTCGTAGGACTTGTACGACAGGGCCTCAATGAGCGAGGCGAAGACCTCAACATCCCAGAAGGGAAGGCTGCGCACCAGCTCCGGCGAGACCTCGAAGAACTTGGAGGCCAGGGTGCTGGACTTCCAGGTGCCCTTGTACAGGCTCCGGCCCAAGCCTGCCCAGCGGGGAATGTACTGGGGCCGCAGATTGGGCACGATAGCCACGCTGGACTTGAAGAACGCCACTGCCAGCGTGGGCGAGTCCTGGGCGAGGTAGGTGCCGCACCGGGCCCACTGCATGAAGGACGGGAACGACAGGAACCGGCAGACATGGGGGCTGACCTTGTAATACTCGATGGCCGCTTCCCACGAGCGAATGGTCTGGGAGCCGATGGAGACCCCCTCCTTCGCCCAGAGGGTCACCTCGTCAGGCCCGAAGGCGGACCTGACCGGCCCGACGGCCTCCTGGTACGCTTCCAGTACGGCGGGGGGAAGCTTGCCCAGTTCCAGTTCTATCCCGTTTGTATCCTGGGGGGGTGTTGGAGCGCTGCTAGTCAACTCTGACCCTCGCTTTCCAGCCCGTCCTCCAAAAGTTGCAGGAATTGCTGGAGGATTCTTGCAGTTGCGCCGAAAACGACGTGCTTTTCATAGGCGTAAGAGTAAACATTCGAAGGACCATCCGGCTGCCAGTGGGTCTCCACGCGGATGCTGGACGGGTCCTGCAGGGCGCTGACGGGAAACTCCACGATCTCGGCAATCTCGTCGGCGCTGGGCCGGAATTCGTAAGGGTCGCCCCGATGCTCTCGAAGGTCACCCTGAGGTACTCGAAGGGTCCCGGCAAACACGTTTACCCTGAACCGGGAACGGGTTACCACCTCATCCAGCTCGCCGAGAACGAATATGTCGTCCCGGCGAATGCCCATTTCCTCCTCGGTTTCCCGGAGGGCGGTGTCCAGGGGATTCAGGTCTTCGGGATCCCTGGCGCCCCCGGGAAAGGAAATCTCCCCCTTGTGGTGCTCCACTTCCTGGGAACGCTTGTTGAGCAGGACGCAATACTCCCCATCCTTGGGGTACAACAGCACCATAACGGCTGCGGGCCTCAGGCCGTCGGCGGCCACCCTTCCGGTGGACCGGCTGGCCAGTGCCCGCTTGATCAGTTCCGGCGGCGTCAGGACTGCCTACGCTCCTGCTCCAAAATGAACCGGACGGTCCTTGGTCGCTGTCTACTCGAAGATCGAGGAGGCGACCTCTTCCAGGCTGCGTTGCAGCTCGGGGTCGTCGGTCAGGGTCCAGACGATGGCCACCTGGCAGGCGCGGCGGGCGGGGATGCCCTCGGACATCAGGCGGCCGGCATAGATCAGCAGGCGGGTGCTGGCGCCTTCCTGCAGGCCGTGGTCTTCCAGGTTGCGGATCTTCTCGCCCAGCTTGGCCAGCGAGTCGGCCTGCTCCGCAGTGCAGCCGGCCTCGGCCTCGATGATCTCCCGCTCGATTTCCCGGGGCGGGTAGTAGAACTCGATGGAAATGAACCGCTGGCGGGTGCTGTGCTTCAGGTCCTTCAGAGCGCTCTGGTAACCGGGGTTGTAGGAGATGCAGAGCAGGAACCGGTCGTCGGCCTCGATGATCGTGCCCGTCTTCTCCACAGGGAGAATCCTGCGGTGGTCGGTCAGGGGGTGAATCAGCACGGTGGTGTCCTTCCTGGCTTCCACCACCTCGTCCAGGTACAGGATCGCGCCGGCCTTGACGGCGCGGGTCATCGGGCCGTCGATCCAGCGGGTTCCCTCGGCGTCCAGCAGGTAGCGGCCCACGAGGTCGCTGGCGGTCAGGTCCTCGTGGCAGGCGATGGTGACCAGCGGCACGCGGACCTCGCCCTCTCCGACTTCCTGGGCCGACAATCCGCTGGTGCCCGAAGTGGGGCTCGCGTCCTTCGCCTGCTCGCGAATCACGGTCAGGGGGCGGCCCAGCTTCCAGGCCATGTATTCCACGAACCGGGTCTTGCCGCAGCCCGTCGGCCCCTTGAGCAGCACCGGGATGTGCTGCTGGTAAGCCGCGGCGAACAGCTCCATCTCGTCGCCCACCGCCCGGTAGTACGGCTCGGCGCGGACGAGAAACTCCTCAATCGCGTACTCGCTGTAATGTAGTTGTTCCTGCTCTACGGCTTCAACCATTATGTCTGCTCTATCCTTTCTTTTACTCTGGTTTCCCACAACTCGTCGATAGCCCTGTGCATGGCTTCCACGTCCGACGAATTGTCAATCACAAAATCGGCTCGCTCCAAGCGCTCCTCGCGGCTCATCTGCGATGAAACGCGCTTGCGGGCCTCTTCCTCCGACATGCCGTTGCGCTGGGAGAGGCGGGCGATCACCGCGTCAGTGGGCGAGTCGGTAACCCAGACTTCCTGCACCAGGGAGTCCCAGCCGGCCTCGAAGAGCAGGGCGGCTTCTACCACCACGACCCCGTCTCCCTTCTGCCGAAATGCGTCAATCTTCTCCTGCACCATACCCGCCATGAGCGGGTGCATGATGTCGTTTAGTCGCTTCAATTGCTCCGGGTCGGAGAATACGATGGCCCCGAGGGCGCGCCGGTCTATCTCGTTGTCCGGGCCCAGGATGTCGTGGCCGAAGGCATCCACGACCCGGCTCCAGGCTTCCGCGTGGGGCCTGTATGCCTCGTGGCCGACCACGTCGGCGTCGATAAGCGCCGCCCCGAGGGCGACCATGTGCCGGGCCGCCTCGCTCTTGCCGGTGCCGATGCCTCCCGTCAGACCAATGACCAGCATGTGTACCTGAACTCAAGGGTTTGGGCCACCCTTCCAGCACCCGGAGGCGCGGCGGAAGGCCCGTTTTCGCCCCTCGCTCCGTCACGACAAGCACTGTCCCGCAGACAGCAAGGCACAATGAGCGTCATTCTAACAACCAGTTTCCGATATGGTCAACTTGAACTCACAGGCCCGCCGGAGGGAGCGAAGGTCGGCGGCAACCGGCCCGGTGATGCTAGTCGAGTATGGTGATCGGACCCCAGCGAGACTCCCAGGTCTCTTGCAATTCCCGGAACATCCGGCCGTACTCTTCGGTCTTGATGGGGGTGGTGGTCATTATCACCGCGTCCTCACGGTTGTCCGAGTAGTATCCCTTGCGGATGCCGACGGACTTGAAGCTGTATTTCTCGTAGAGACGCTGGGCGATGAAGTTGGAGACCCGGGCCTCGAGAGTCATGACGTGGGAGCCGTATTCCACCGCGGCGCGCAGCGACCCGATGAGCAGGAGTTCACCGATGCCGTTTCCCCGGAGCGACTCACGAACGGCGATCTCGGTAATGTGGGCCTCGTCGCCCTGGTACCAGACGCTGACGTAACCGGCGATGGCGAAGTTGTCGGGAGGGGGAGGTTCGGAAGCGCCGCCGAAACCGAACCGGCCAGCCAGCCGGGATAGCCACGACCCTCCCGGTTCCTCGTCAAGCTCCGGTTCCGGTCCGGGATCGCCATCGGATTCGTCCGGCTCGAGGCAGGCCACCAGGTAGCAGGCCCGCTTGTTGCTGATGTCTCGCTTGAAGGGAGAACTTACCCAGGTAGGAGAGAATGCTTCCCTCTCTATCTCCACGACCTCGGCAATGTCTTCTCTCTGTAGACGACGGAGATAGATGCCGGCCGGCTGCGTCAAACCCCGTTTTCCCAACGCGTCAGCGGGCGTGAACAAGCCCGCGCGGAATGGATGAATTGTAGCACAAGAGGACTCCAGCGATGGCAGAAACATCCCGGCGGCCGGGCCCGGGAAATCCCCTCTCCTTCAAGAAGGATGGCCGGTATGGGGGTGAAAACGTCAAGTCAACAGGACTTGAGGACTGGACGCCGAGAAAGCAGCCGCAAGACACACTAACCCTGCATTTCCACTTTCGCAGGAATCCAGTTGCGACTCCCATTGCGTGTTGACAGCGCGCCCCCACCAGCCGGTTGGGAACCTCGCCGCTACCTGTCCCACACCCTGACCGTGCCGTACTGCCCATCGAAGCCGGGATCGACGGTCACCAGTCCTCTCCGGGCCCTGACGATAGCCTCAGCCACGCGCTCGCCGGCCGCTGCCGAGAGGTCGGCTTCATCCGCGGACGACAGAACCCGCAATTCGCCCCCCAGTTCGTCGCACAGGCGCCCGTAGACGGCTGCCACCCTCTTGGTGCGGCGCCCCACGCCGAGGGTCTCGGCCAGCAGTTCCTCCAGCGGCACCAGCCTCAGGAAAGGCGGTCGGCCTTCCTGAGACCGGATGAACCCGTCTCCGTCCGGCGCGGCGTCCGCGGATTCTCCTGCCTCCCCGGTCTCCGACAGCGACCTGACCCTGTGCAGTACCCCGAGGGTCATGGGCCGCCCGCAGGCGGGACAGCGCTCGCTGCTCCGCGAAGCGGTCTCTTCCGGCGACTGCCTGACGCCGCAGTTCCGGTGCCCGTTCAGGTGGTACTTGCCCTCCTCAGGGTAGAACTCAATGGTGCAGGCGATGTCATTGTTCCCGATGGCCTCCCTGATCCCCGAGTAGGTGGCGGCGCCCTTGAGCACGGTCACCTCCCTCCCCAGGCTGGGCAGCGAATGGGCGTCCGAGAAGGACATGATGGCCTTACCTTTCACGCCCGGAACGTCCCAGTTCATGGCCGGGTCGCTGGACAGCCCGGTCTCCACTGCCTTAACCAGGGGTTCCAGTTCTCCAAAACACTCCTGGAGGCTGTCGAATCCGGATACCGAGCCCAGTATCCCGTACCATGGAGTCCAGATGTGGGCAGGGATCACCATCGCCCCGGGGTCAATGTCCAGTGCCAGAGAGGTCAGAGCGGCAGCCGACATGGGGACCGACGGGCGGCCGTCGCCCTCGAGCTTCACGCCATACTGCGTGAGAACCGAGTTGAACCTCTTGACCTTCTCCATCGATGACAGGAAGAGGAGCAGATGAAGGCGGCGGGAGCGGCCGCCCTGCTTGTACACGCAACTCAACTCGGTTCCCAGGACGAACCTGATCTGATCAAATTCGAATGTGCCCTCATCAACCTCGGTCAATCCTGCTTCCAGTTCTGCCAGCCAGGCGGGGTGGGTGAAGTCGCCGGTGGCCATCAGGTGTATGCCCTTGGTCCTGGCCGTGGAGGCTAGGTTTGCAAGCGTCAGGTTCTTGCTGCAGGCATAGGCATACCGGGAGTGAATGTGGAGGTCGGAGACTATTTGCTCAGGTAAGAACATGCGCCGAGTCTAGCACAGAGTACCGGCTAAAGCGTTCAGGTAACCGTCTGTATCTACACGCAGTATGCGCATACCACTGCTGTCAAAAGGGCACAAAGAAGGAGAGCCCTCAAAATGAGGACTCTCCGGGTTCCCTGTTGCGGCCTGATGGCCCTGTGGCTATTACTGCGGTTTGAGGGTCTGAAGCATTACCACCTGCCGGTTGTCATTACCCAGAAGACCACTTGCCACACGTCAACATCAGGACTGGCGGGCACGCCTGCGGTGCTTCCAGTAGCGATACCCCCCATAGGCCGCAAGGGCCAGGGCCGCCGTACCCAGGGCAATACCGAGCTTCGCTTTCGTCGACATAGTTTCCACCTCCAGTTGATTTATCCCGTCCGGCGGGCTGTCGATCGCCCCGCCGGTTTGTACTCTCTTGCTTGCCTGAACTTTCTATATCATTTATACCAATTATCTTTATGCTTGTCAAGCATGTGAAAACAATCACGATATTGTTTATGTTATTGCGAGATATATCATTTCAAAAACAATTGCCGGAGGAATTTGGAGGGGAATTAACGTCTTCAAAGCGATTGGCCTTCCTTCATTGGGCATTGGCGCCGAAAATAGACCATCTGTGCCCGTCCGGCGATGTGCCCGGAGTCTACAGCGAACCGCCCTTTCCTGGACGAACCCGGCGAAACGCGATTGCGCCGGCATCCGGCTTGACCGGCGGCGAGGGCAGAATTATTCTGTTATCCGTAGGATATTGCCCATTGAAGAGTCATTCTTAAAAAGGCTTCCACATTAGTAGGAGAGGAGAAGAATGCCAGCCAAGCTCATTATCAGCGACGAGGCAGCCCAGAAGGCCCTGCTGAACGGCATCTCGATGGTTTCCAACGCCGTGGGCCGGACGCTGGGCCCCAAGGGACGCAATGTTGCCGTCGAGAAGAAATGGGGCGCCCCGGTAATCACCAACGACGGCGTAACCATCGCTAAGGAAGTTGAGCTACCCGAGTCCTTCGAGAACATGGGCGCCCAGCTGATCAAGGAAGCCGCCAGCAAGACCAACGACGTGGCCGGCGACGGCACCACCACCGCCACCGTCCTGGCCCACACGATAGTGCGCCAAGGAATGAGAAACGTCGCCGCGGGCGCCGACCCGATGGCCATCAAGCGCGGCCTGGACAAGTGCGTCGAAGCCCTGGTGAAGGAACTGGCAGGCATATCCACGCCGGTGCAGGGTCGGGACCAGATGTCCCAGGTGGCCACCATCTCCGCCAACGACGCCGAGATCGGCAACATGCTGGCGGACGTTCTGGAACAGGTGGGCGCCGAGGGCGTTGTGACCATTGAAGAAGGCAAGGGCATCGAGTCCGAGACCGAGTACGTCGAGGGCATGAACTTCGACCGCGGCTACATCAGCCCCTACTTCGTCACCAACCCGGAGCGGATGGAGTCCATCATCGAGAACCCGCACATCCTGGTTACCGACAAGAAAATCTCCTCGGCCGCGGAGCTGGTGCCCGTGCTGGAGAGCGCCCTCGGGGTCACCAGGAACCTGGTGGTCATCGCCGAGGACGTGGAAAGCGAGGCCCTGGCAGTGCTTGTGGTCAACAAGCTGCGCGGCACCATCAACTGCCTGGCCGTGAAGGCGCCTGGCTTCGGCGACCGCCGCAAGGCCATGCTCGAAGACATCGCCATCCTCACCGGGGCGCAGGTCGTTTCCGAGGAGCGGGGCCGCCGCCTGGACCAGGCCTCGGTCGCCGACCTCGGACAGGCCCGGCGAGTGGAGACCACCAAGGACCGCACCACCATCGTCGGCGGAGCAGGCGAGCCCGAGATGATCAAGGGCCGCACGGAGCAGATCCGCGTCCTCATCGAGGAGACCACCTCCGAGTACGACAAGGAAAAGCTGCAGGAGCGGCTGGCCAAGCTGTCCGGAGGCGTCGCCGTCGTCAAGGTCGGCGCGCCCACCGAGCCGGAACTGAAGAACCGCAAGGCCCGCGTGGAAGATGCCCTGTCCGCCACCCGTGCCGCCGTCGAAGAGGGCATCGTCCCCGGAGGCGGCGTCGCCTACATCCGTGCGATACACGCCCTCGACGGCGTCAAGCTCACCGGCGACGAGGAAGTTGGCCGCGTGATTCTGAGGGAAGCTCTGGAGGAGCCTGTCAGAATCATCGCCAGAAACTCCGGTGGCGAGCCAGCGGTGGTTGTCGACGAGGTGCGCCGGAGTTCCGACCGCAACTTCGGTTACGACGCAGCCCGCGGCGAGTACGGCGACCTGGTGGAGCGAGGCATCATCGACCCGACCAAGGTGTCGCGCTCGGCCCTGGAGAACGCGGCCAGCGTTGCCGGCATGATCCTGACCACCTACTCGCTGATCACGCCGGAGGAAGAGGAGGAGCACGACCACCACGGTCATCACCACTAGGCAAGGACAACGCCGGGCTTCATCGAACCGGCAAGCGCAAAATAGCTGAGAATATCGCTGAGGTGAGTTCTATGCTGACTTCGATGACGGTAACGATCTGGACCTGTGAGCACTGCGGCCACGAGAACGGCCCCATGCGGGACGTCTTCTGCGGCAACTGTGGGCGGAGGCGACCCAACTGGTAGCAGGAAGCCAACCAACACCCCGGGCAACAAGAGGGGCCGGCGATTGTCGGCCCCTCAGCTCTTTTCTCAAATGCAAACTTCTACGGGAATGACTGTGTACGGCGGCAGTGCTCAGGAAACGCCAACACACCCTAATGGACCGGCATAGTCGCATTGATGGGGACACAGGAGTCCGTTCATGGTGAGCTTGTCGAACCACGGGCGGGCGGCCCTTCGACAGACTCAGGGCGAACGGGAGGAATAGCAGTCACTTCAAAGAAGCTTGACCCCTCGCCGCTCACGCGTAACGCAGCAGGGCGTCGGCGATCTCCTGGGGTCGTTGCCACACTCCCATGTGGCACGCCTCGACCTCGAGAATCTCCTCGCTGTTCAGCCTCTCGGCGGTGCGCCTCTGCGTCTGCGGGGTAACCAGCTTGTCCTGCGTGAGAACGATGCAGGACAGCGGCGCGGGCAGCTCGCCATCCAGGGATAGCCTGGAATTGAGGAGGCGTGTGGGGAGAGGCCCGAAAAAACCAAGAATCTGGACGACCTCCATGGCCTGCATGGAGTTGCACAGATAATTGTTGATGAACGGGTAGGGGAAGCGAAATTCTTTCCTTGAAATCGCACTGAGGAGCGAGAACATCTTGAAGCCGGTACGGACCCGGCTGGCGCAACCGCTAACCAGGGTCTTGTCTCCCTCCGGCACGATTCCGCCGACGATTGCAACTCTCTTCGGGGGTGTCGGGAGCCGGGTTGCGGCCTGCAGCACGATGCTGGCGGAAACTCCGTGACCCACAAGCACCAGGTCCCGGAGCTGTTCCTGCTCCACGGCGTGGGCGATGGCCTCCACGCATTCGTCCAGGCGCACGGCGGCGGTGTCGCCGGCCACGTCCGGCCCGTGGCCGGGCAAATCGATAGGGTGAACGCGATTGGCCCGCCGCGGCTTGTGCAGGGTGGGAGGGTGTTCCACAGGCGCGGTCATCAGTCCCCACACCTTGCCCCATACCCAGGAACCCTGCCCGGCCCCGTGCACCAGGAGATAGTCAGTCATCTTTCGTCATCTTTCTCAGGAAGCTCTGATCTTCTGACATTGGTCCAAACTTAGTGGCGGTACTGCCGCTAGGCACCCAGTTCCTGCAGGGCCGCCAGCAGGTCTGCGTCCTCTTCCGGCGCCACGGTGCGCGGGTCGAATAGGACGCATCCATCCTCCACGCGAGCCACCACCGGGGGCTGGCCCTGGCGCAATCGACTCATCACGCCCTCGGCGCCGCCGGGCAAGTCCGCAGGGTCCAGCACGAGCGCCCAGGACGGCAGCGTCTCGCCGGGCAGGCTGCCGCCGCCGATAGCCGAGCGCGTCTCGCCAACGGTGTACGGCCCGGACAATTGTAGCTTCCAGCGCCGGGCGCGTTCCAGGATCGTCTCGGGCGGGGTGGAGATCATGCGCCAGACTGGCACTTCCTGCTCTGCTTCGCCCTTCAGGTAGTGCGCCAGCGTGGCGGTGAGGCTGGCCAGGCTGAGTTTGTCGATTCGCACCGCCCGGGCCAGAGGATGACTGGCCAGGCGGGCCACGAGATCCCGGCGTCCAGCCACGATCCCTGCCTGGGGGCCGCCGAGGAGCTTGTCCCCCGAGAAGAAGACCAGCCCCATGCCGGCGCGAACGCTTTCCTGGGGCATAGGCTCATGGGCCAGCCCGTAGCGGGATGTGGGGAGCAGGCTTCCACTGCCCACGTCGTGGAGCGCGGCCACCCCTAGCCGGTCCGCCAGTTGGGCCAGGTCCTGTGCCGACACCTCCGAGGTGAAACCCTCGACGCGGAAGTTGCTGGCGTGGACCTTCAGGTAGGCGGCAGTATTCTCGTTGGTAGCGCCCTCGTAATCACGCAGGTAGGTCCTGTTGGTCGTGCCAACGTCCACCAGCGTAGCGCCGCTCTGGCGGAGCACGTCGGGCACCCTGAAACCACCGCCGATCTCCACAGCCTCGGCTCGGGAGACGATGACCTCGCGGCCCGCCGCCAGGGCCAGCAACCCCAGCAGCACCGCCGACGCGTTGTTGTTGACCGCGATGGCCGCCTCGGCGCCCGTGATCTGGCGCAGCAGGGACTCGAGTTGCGCCTGCCGGGAACCCCTCCGGCCTGTGTCCAGGTTGATCTCCAGGTTGGAGTATCCGAATGCCGCTTCCTCGGCTGCTTTCATCGCGGCCCGGCTCAGCGGAGCCCGCCCGAGGTTGGTGTGGATGACCACGCCGGTGGCGTTGATCACGCGCCGGGGTTCCGCGCGCGTCGTATCCTTCACGCGCTGGCAGACCAGGTGCGCCACCTCGTCCAGGCCGGCAGCTTCCTTGCCCTGCCGGATGCGTTGCCGCGCCGTGTCCAGCTCGCCGCGCACCAGTTCGACCACCCAGTCGCGGTCGAAGGAAGCTGCCGCCTCGGCCACTTCCGGCACGGCAAGAACGCTGTCAACGCTGGGCAGATTACGGAACTGCATTGGTGTTCACGCCTGATGATAGTCCGCCGAATATTCTAGCATGGGATCGAGGAAACCTTGGGAACCGTTCTATTCACCTTCAACAGTGCTCTTCGATTGTCGGAGCCACCTTTCTTCGGACTATCTCGCGGGAACAGTCCTGTAATTGACTGCGTTTCCTATTGCGAAGATTTCACCCTAACCCTCTCCGCTCAAGGGAGAGGGAAATTTGGCGCCGATTTGGGTACTTTGCAATCGTCTTTGCTCGACGGAAGGCTTGGAGTGGCAATGGCATGAGAAGCGTTATGATATTATGCGAGTAGAGGGTTGCGATTTCCATGACCCCCAATCAAGCCATATCCATGAAAGCGAAAGTCGCTGCAATTGCGGTAATCGGGTTGCTGACCCTGTCGGTCTTCGCAATCGGGTTCACCGCGCTGGGCGAGGCTGAGAACAGCGCCGCGGCGTCTTCGGTCGCGCCTGCGACGGAGCCGGGAGACAACGCAGCGATGTCGGCTTTCAAGTTCGTCTGTCCTTTCCACTGATACCAATAACGAATAGATAACCATTGCTGCTAGGCGCGGACGGACCCGCGCCTTTTGCGAGTCCACTTTCCGTCAAAGCCGCACCGAGGAGAAACCAGCGTGGTCACAGAACAGGCGGGCCTGCCCCCGGAACTGGAGGCCCTGAAGCAGACCATCCGGCAGATCGTGAAAGACGAGTGCTACCCGCTGGAGGCGGAGTACCTGGCAAACCCCACACAGGAGGGCGTGGATGATGAAGGCTCTCCCAGGGGCATCGCAGAGGCCCTCCAGGGGATACTGGGCACGCTGTCGCCGGAGAAGTGGGCCCGGCTGAACCAACTGTCGAAGGACACCGGTATCTACACCTCCTTCGTTCCCGAGGAATACGGCGGCGGCGGAATGGGCGCCCTGGGGCACGTGGTGCTGGACGAGGAAGTGCACAAGAGCATCGTGCAGCTCCCCACCTCACCCGTGCCAATGATGATGATTGGAAACTGTACCCCGGAACAGGAGCGGGACTACCTGCTGCCATCGGTTAGCGGGGAACTGCACTACGCCTTCGGGCAGACTGAGCCGGAAGCCGGGTCCGACCCAGGCGGCATGATGCAGACCCGGGCGGTGCTCGACGGCGACGACTGGGTGCTGAACGGCACCAAGACCTTCATCTCCGGTGCAGCCAGCGCCGACTACATCCTGGTGCAGGCGGTCACCGACCCGGAGCTTCGCCAGAGGGGCGGCATCACCATGTTCATCGTGGACAATCCCAGCCCGGGGCTGTCCTTCGAGCCAATTCGCATCTGGATCAACCCGACTAAGAACCAGCAACATACCATCCACCTGGACAACGTCCGGGTTCCCCAGACAAAGGTGCTGGGCGAGGTCGGCCGGGGGTTCACGCTGGGGCAGAAGTGGCTGGTGCATCACGACCGGCTGCTCAGGGGGTCCATGGCCCTCGGCATCCTCAGCAGGGCGCTGGAAATGGCAATCGAGTGGTCCAAGCAGCGGGTCACCTACGGCCGCCCCATAGCCGACCGCCAGGCCATCCAGTGGATGCTGACCGACGTATACATCGACATCATGACCCTGCGAGCCGCCACCCGGGAAGCCGCGGCAAGGGCGGATGCCGGAGATGATGTGCGCGTCGAGGCTTCGATGATCAAGTATTGCGCGGGCGAGTGGGGACACCGCAGCATCGACAAGATCATGCAGGTGTTCGGGGGCACCGGGGAGACTATGGACCTCCCCATTGCCCACTGGTACCACCTCCTGCGCCACGCCCGCATCGGCGGCGGCACTTCGGAAATCCACAAGTTCGTCATGGCCCGGGCGCTGCTGGACGGGCGGGTGAACTTCCAGGGCTGAAGGCCCTGCGGCAGACCGCAGAGAGGCATAGAGAGAGAAGCCATGGCGTTGTTGACTGGAAGAAACAGGACTTATCTGCTGCTGGGGATGCTGCTCGCTGCGGTGGTGATCGTCGCAGTGTGGACCGCGATGGCAGCGGCGGACAGCCCCGCTACCGGCGGCACCGAAAGCCCGGAGGCCATGACGCAGCCCGCAGGCCAGGGCGGCCACGGTATCCCATACGAGGGGCCATCGGGAATCTGGGTCAGCGGCACGGGCAAGGCGAGCGCCGCCCCCGATCTCGCTGTCGTCTCCCTGGGAGTGGAAGCGGAGGCCGACACCGCCGCCGAGGCCAGGGCCAGCGCGGCTGCGGCCATGACCAGCGTCATAGAAGCTCTGAAGGACGCCGGGGTGGCCGATGCTGATATCCAGACACGGCATTTCAACATCAGCCCGCGGTATCAGCATGTGGAGATAGAGCGCTGCGACGAAGACGACGGTGGCTCGGCTGGCACGGGCACTGTCAACACGCAGGGAGAGCAGGAAGAAACTTCGGAAAAAATCTGCTACACAGTCTGGGAGAACCGCCTGACTGGCTACAGCGTGTCCAACCAGGCTACGGTGAATGTCCGCAACCTGGACAACACCGGTTCGATAATCGATGAGGTTGCCGAGTCTGCGGGGGACCTCGTACGCATCAACGGAGTGAGCTTCCAGATCGAAGATTCCCAGGCCCTCGAGGACCAGGCGAGGACCAACGCCGTTTCGGACCTCCTGCGCAAGGCGGAGATGCTGGCTGAGCTATCGGGCGTGAAGCTCGGCAGCTTGGTATACCTCAACGAAGGATCCTCCTATTCTCCTCCCCAGCCGCTGTATGCGCGCGGTGAATCACTTCAGTTTGACTCCGCTTCAGCCATCACGCCGATTTCAGGAGGAGAGCTCGAGGTCTCCGCCACACTCCAGGGCGTATTTTTGATTGCGGGTCAGGTTGAACCGGAACCGGAAGCAACTTCGGAACCGGCGGAAACGCCCGAGCCCCAACAACCCGAAACCCAACAAGCGGAGACCCAACAAGCGGAGGACCCCACAGAGGAACCCACCGAGACGCCGTAGCAGTGAGTCGGCAGAACCGGGGCACTTGATAACTGTCTCAAAAGTTCCCTCTCCTCGGGGAGAGGGTCAGGGTGAGGGTGAGGGCATTCTCTCTTTCATTGCCAAGCTGGTGGAACTCTGGATTTCACCGCCGGCCTTCCAGCCAAAGGAAAAACAGAAGGCCCTGCACGGAAGGCTAAGGGCGGGTAATCAGCCAATAGCGTAATGCCATCTTGCCGGGCCTGGAGCACATTGCTAGAATTCGGCCAACCAGAAACGGGTGGAGACAGCCGAGGGACCATCCTCGGCGTAGTGGAATGGTACTGAGCGACAGGACGATCAGGGAGGAGCTGGCAAAGGGACGCATCGTCATTGATCCTCTGGACCCGGCTGACATCCAGCCTGCCAGCGTTGATCTTCGCCTGGACCGCAAGATACTCGTCTTTTCCAACTCCAGGCGCCCTCACATAGACGTCAAGAAGGGGCTGGACGACCTCACGGAGATCGTGGAGATCGACGACGAAGCCCCTTTCATTCTGCATCCCGGCGAGTTCGTGCTGGGCAGCACCCTGGAGCGCATCATCCTGCCCGACGACCTGGTGGCCCGGCTGGAGGGGAAGAGCAGCTTGGGCCGGATCGGGCTGGTGATCCACTCGACGGCCGGATTCGTGGACCCCGGCTGGAACGGCCACCTGACGCTGGAACTGAGCAACCTCTCGCGCCTGCCGATCACCCTCTACTACGGGATGAAGATCGGCCAGATATCATACCTGCGCCTGACCACCCCTGCCGACAGGCTGTACGGGTCCGAGGAACTGGGCAGCAAGTACCAGGGCCAGACGGAGCCTACCGCCAGCCGCTTCTCCCGCGAATTCACCGGCCCGGACGCGGCCGGAAGCAGCGACTGAACGGCATAGATATGAGCTTCATGGCCGAGGCCGTCGGCCTGGCGCGGGCTGTTATGGGCTCCACCAGCCCCAACCCGGCCGTGGGATCGGTGGTGGTCAAGGATGGCCGGGTGGTGGGGCAGGGCGCAACCCAGCCGCCGGGTCAGGCGCACGCGGAAGTGGTAGCCCTCAACCAAGCTCGCGAGTTCGCAAAGGGCTCTACTCTTTATGTCACTTTGGAGCCCTGTTGCCACTGGGGCCGCACCCCTCCCTGCACCGGAGCCATCATCGAGGCCGGCGTTTCGGAAGTCGTGGTGGCGGTCGCTGACCCCAATCCGGTCGTGGCAGGTAATGGGATAGCCGAACTGGGCCGGGCGGGTATAGACGTCTCGCTGCTTCACGGTGAGCTGACGGCATGTGCTGAAATCCGTGAGCTCTACGAGGGGTTCGCCAAGCACATCAACACCGGGTTGCCCTTCGTGCTAGCCAAGTTCGCCATGAGCCTCGACGGCAAGATCGCCACTCACACCGGGGACTCCAAGTGGGTTACCGGCCCCGAAGCCCGCTCACTGGTACAGCGGATGCGCCGGGAGACCGATGCCGTCATGGTCGGAATCAAAACGGTGCTGGCCGACGACCCGGCCTTGACTGCCCGCGACGGCGCTGGGCGTCCGCTGGCCCGCCAGCCCCTCCGCGTGGCGCTGGACAGCCATTGCCGGATGCCGGTGGAATCGCAGTTGCTTCACCAGCCGGGGCAAACGCTGGTGTACACCACCGCTGCCGCGCCCCCCCAGAATGTCCGGGGACTGGAAAAGACCGGGGCTCAGGTACTTACGCTGGGAGCTACCGCCGCCGGTCAAGTCTGCCCGGAGGAGGCGCTGGCCGACTTGGGACGCCGTGGGATAGTGAACCTGCTGGTGGAAGGCGGCGGACTGACTCTGGGTTCCCTGTTTGATAACGGGCTGGTGGACAAAGTCCACGCCTTCATCGCCCCGGTCATCATCGGCGGCACCGGCGCGGCCTCCCCTGTGGAGGGAGAAGGAGCGGCCATGATGGCGGACACCCACCGGCTGGAGTTTCCCTCGATGCGCCAGATCGGAGTCGACTGGCTCATCACCGGGTACCCCGGGAGGGTGCGACCCGAAATCTGAAACGAAAGGAGACGCCAACGTGTTTACGGGAATCGTCGAAGAGGTCGGGGCCGTAGTCAGCATCAGCGACAATGGAATGACCGTGCGGGCCGCGCAGGTGATGTCCGACCTGAAACTTGGGGACAGCATCGCGGTCAACGGAGCCTGCCTTACCGCCGTGGCCATCGAGGAGGGGGAATTCTCGGTAGACCTGTCGCCGGAGACCATGCGGCGCACCTCTCTTGGCGACCTGTCGGCTGGTGGGTCGGTAAACCTGGAGAGGGCGCTTTCAGCCAGCGACCGCATGGGCGGCCACATCGTTCAGGGCCACGTGGACGGAACGGGACGAATTACCTCCACGAAAGAGGACGGAGACTCGATAATTTTTCGCGTCAGGGCCCCCAAGCGGCTCATGCCGTACATAGTGGAGAAGGGGTTCATCGCGGTTGACGGCATAAGTTTGACCGTGGTAAAAGTAGGCACTTCCTCGTTCACGCTGGCTGTGATACCATATACCCTCCGTAATACTAACCTCGAAACACTATCAGTCGGCGCTAGGGTAAACTTGGAGGCCGACATTCTCGCCAAGTATGTGGAGAACCTGCTGAAGCGGTGAGCGTGGGGTGAACTGAGGGCAGGAAGAGGACTGATATATGCCCCTGTGTAGTCTGGAAGAGGCGCTGGACGATCTAAAAGCGGGCAAACTGCTGATAGTAGTCGACGACGAAGACCGGGAGAACGAGGGAGACCTCGTGATGCCGGCGGAGACCGTGACCCCGGAGGCAATCAACTTCATCGTGAAGTATGCCCGGGGTCTACTTTGTATGCCCATTATCGGCGAGCGACTCGACGAACTCCAGATGCCGCTGATGATCAGCCAGAACGCCGGACGAAAGGACCAGACTGCCTTCACCGTATCGGTGGACTACAAGGTAGGTACAACCACCGGAATCTCCGCCCACGACCGGGCGGCCACAGTCCAGGCGATGATCGATCCGGCAGCAGGTCCGGACGACTTCACCCGGCCCGGGCATCTTTTCCCCCTCAGGTACCACCCGGGCGGCGTGCTGGCGCGCCCCGGCCACACGGAGGCCATCATCGACCTCTGCAACCTGGCAGGCATGTACCCGGCGGGAATCGTTTGTGAAATGATGAACGAAGACGGGTCGATGTCCCGTCTTCCGCAGCTCGAGGAGTTCGCTGAGGAGCACGGCCTCAATATCCTCAGCATCGCGCAGATCATCGCTCACCGGCGACACAACGAAAGACTGATCGAACGAGTGGCCGAAACCCGTCTCCCAACCCGTCACGGCGAGTTCAAGGCAATCGCCTACCGGAGTTTCTTCGACCAGGGCGAGCACATTGCCCTTTCCTTGGGGGAGTGGCAGGAGGAACAATCCGTCCTGGTGCGTATCCACAGCGAGTGCCTCACAGGCGACGTCTTCGGCAGCCTGAGGTGCGACTGCGGCGAGCAGTTGGAACTGGCGCTTGAGACCCTGGCCAAAGAGGGATCAGGCGTCCTGCTGTACATGCGTCAGGAGGGCCGGGGCATCGGACTGCACAACAAGATCAAGGCTTATTCCCTGCAGGACACCGGCCTGGACACGGTGGAGGCCAACAAGACCCTGGGGTTCGACGCAGACATGAGGCACTACGAGGCCGGGGCGCAGATCCTCCTCGACCTCGGGGTCTCGAGACTTCGCCTGCTCACCAACAACCCGAGCAAGGTCGTCGGCCTGTCGGGCTTCGGCCTCGATATCCAGGACCGGGTTCCCCTCGAAGTTCCCGCGAACGACGAGAATCGCAAGTACCTGATTACGAAGAAGCAGCGCCTGGGGCACCTGCTGGGCAATTGCTAGATTTCTCCCGGAGCCACTGAGCACAAGGAAGGGGCGGTCGAAACGGCCGCCCCTTCCTTGTGGCGCGAGCAAGCTCCCGTTAGCCGGGCAGCTCTGTCCTACGTGTCATCCCCAAGCCGGTGAACCAGGTAGGCTTCGATGAAAGGGTCGATGTCGCCTGCGAGCACGCCATCGGGGTTGGTGCTTTGCAGGTTGGTGCGGTGGTCCTTGACGGACTTGTAGGGGTGCAGGACGTAGCTGCGAATCTGGTGCCCCCATTCGGGATTGGCCCGTTCGCCACGAATCCTGGCTAGTTCCTCCGCCCGCTCGTCGTCCTGGCGCTTCAGCAGCCTGGCGCGCAGGATGCGCATGGCGTATTCCCGGTTCTGGTGCTGGGAGCGCTCCGTCTGGCAGGAAACGACAATGCCCGTGGGCAGATGCGTCAGGCGGACGGCTGAGGCCACCTTCTGGACGTTCTGGCCACCCGGGCCGCTGGACCTGAAGGTGTCCATCTTTATGTCTTCCGGGCGGATTTCTATGTCGGACTCACTCTCCACCGCCGGCAGTATTTCGACGTTGGCGAATGAGGTGTGCCTGAGGTGGTTGGGGTCGTACGGAGAAAGCCGCACGAGCCGGTGAACGCCCTGCTCGGCGCTGAGATAGCCGAAGGCGTGGTCGCCGCCAACCTCGAGTATCCCGCTTCGCAGGCCCGCCTCGTCCCCGTAAGAAAGGTCGAGGACCTCAAGTGGGCGCCTGCCGGCTTCCGCCCAGCCGGAATACATCTGGAGCAGCATTTGCGCCCAGTCGTGGGAGTCGGTGCCGCCGGCGCCGGAGTGGATGCTGATGATGGCGGCCCGCTCGTCGTAGGGTCCCGAGAGGGTCAGCTTGACCTCCTCCCGGTCAAGGTCGCGGGTCAACTCCGCGAAGTCCACCTCCAATTGCTCCTCGAATGAACTGTCGCCCTCTTCAATGGCGAGGTCAGTCAGTTCCAACAGCTCCCGGCTGCGGGATTCCAGGCCGCGCCAGAGGACGGCGGTGTCGCGCAGGCGGCCCATCTGCTGCATCTTGCGCTGGGCCTGCTGGTGATCGTTCCAGAAGTCCGGCTCGGACGACTCACGCTCCAGTTCTGCTACGGTTTTCTCCTTGTCAGGGAGGTCAAAGACGCTCCACCAGGGACGCCACCTTCTGGGTCAGGGTCGCCAGGTTCTGCCTCAGCTGTTCCATGGTGAGTGTGTCTCCCTATAACTACGAGTTTTGGGGTAACGAGAGTTCGAGCCGTTCCGCGAGCCAGGCCGTCCGAGCGACCGCATGTACGTGGCCGCCGCCTTCGGCTGCGCCGTCGTACATGCGCAGGTCGCAGTTGGGAAGGACTTCCGCCAACTCCTCCGCAAAGGCGATGGGACAGGTGCCCCGGTCGAAACGCCCCGCGCTGAGCAGGGTCGGGGCCTTCACATTCGCGGCGTCGGTCAACGGGTCGAGCAAAGCGAGCGTCGCTTCCATTTCCGCCCTTCGCTGCGGGTATGCTCTGAGAAAGTCGCCAATCTCGCCCAGCGGGTATCCCAGCCCAGGATCGAGTGCCGCCGGGTGTCCCAGCGGCATCGGCGTATCCGCAGCGACTGAGCCGATTCCAGGGCGGCGGGAGGCCAGCGCCAGCGCCAGGCTGCCCCCGAGGCCGACCCCCCACAGGGCAGTCGCGCCGATTTCCACGACATCCTGCGCCACCAAGGCATCATGGGCGCGCAGGGCATCGGCGTAGGCGCCCAGCAGTACCCAGGACTCTCCATCAGCGATGCCGTCAGTCAGCAGTCCGGGATAGCTGGCGCGATAGGCGCCGTCGCTGTTCCGCTGGCCCCGGTGGGTGGGGTTCATCACCACGGCGCCGTGGCGGAGCGAGGTGTAGATTATGTCGTGGACGCTGGCGTAGTCGGGCAGCCGGACCAGGGCAGGCAGCGGGCCTTGTGCACCCTTCGGGACCGAGAGCCAGGCAAACAGCCGGTGCCCTCCGGTCGTATTGTAGTTGACCCGATATACGTCCCATTCCGGCTGGGAGTAGAAAGAATCCCTGCTGACCGACAGGTCCAGGGGGATCTCGGCAAGCTGCGCCTCGGTGCGCTCCCAGAAGCCGGCGGGCGTCATGATGCGACCGCCTGCGGGGCGGACGCGGCAATGCGCTGCTCCAGCCAAGCGGCTTCCTGCCTCGGGTAGTCGTGGGCGTTGCCGTGGCCGGACTCAGGGAAGAGCCAGAGCTCGCGCTCACCGCCCAGCCGGTCGTAGGCGGCATAGCTGGTCTCGGGTGGGCAAACCTCGTCTTCCAGCGCGATGCCCACCACCATGGGGCACTTGATTCGGGGTGCGAAGTTCACCCCGTCGAAGTAGCGCAGGGTGTCCAGCATCTGCTCCGTCCGATCGGTATGGGCGCGGCTGTAGCAGGACAGCTCGTCGTAGGGATAGGAACGGAGCATCTTCATGGACTCAGGGTAGGCGCACAGGAACGGATAACCCGAAACGCCCCCCTTAATCTCCGAGCGCAACCCTGCGGTGGCCAGCGTCAGTCCGCCGCCCTGGCTACTGCCGCAGCAGAATATCCGGTTCGAGTCGATTTCCGGCCGCGACAGCAGGAAGTCGACCCCGCGCGAACAGTCTGAGATCACTCCCCGGTAGCTGTAAGTGTCCCTGCTCTCGACTCCGCTGGTTAGCAATCCGGGATAGCCGGGATTGAACTCGGCGCTGCTGGGCAGCTTGCCCCGAACTGCCACCGACAGCACCGCCACGCCCTTGCGCCCCCAATCGCGGCGAAGGGCCGGCTCGGACTTATAGCCGGGGAGCACGAGGAGCGCCGGGAAAGGGCCGTCCCCCTCTGCCGGCAGGCTGTACCAGCCAAAGATTTCGAGGCCGCCCAGGCTGCGATAGGAGGCCTGATAGACATTCACATCGGAATTGCTTCTGAATGGGTCGTGAACGACTGAAGCGTCCAAAGGAAGCTCGGCGAGTTCGGCCAAAGTCTTCCCCCAGAATTCATCGAAGTCATCAGGACAGGTCACCGAAGTTACAAAGGCTTCCAAGTCTTCTCTGGTAGCCATGACGCGCTCCTGAGTCCAACTATGGGCCGGAATTCGTCTATTATAGACCGTCGGCTTTCACATCGCACCGCAGCAAAAGAGGAGCAAGAGACACGCTTGGATTTGGGACTTGGAATATTCCTGGCCGTCGCAGCCTACGTGCTGGGTTCGATATCGCCCTCATACATACTCGTTCGCCTAGCCACGGGTCAGGATGTCCGGCAACTCAGGAGCCGCAACGCGGGCACCCTGAACACCTACCACCGGCTCGGCGTCGCTGGCGGCGTCGCCGTGCTGGTGCTGGACGCAGGGAAAGGGGCCGCGGCTGTACTGGCGCCGGGGCTGCTGGGGGCGCCGGACTGGACTGTGTTCGCGACGGCGCCGCTGGTGCTGGTAGGCCACAACTGGCCGGTATTCCTAAAGTTCAGAGGCGGGAAGGGCGCGGCTGTCCTGCTGGGCGTATCCCTGGGGCTGTTCCCCGTCGTCACGGCCATAAGCCTGTTGCCGATTGCGATGGTTATGCTCCTGTTCCGTAACGTGGTGTTGGGCGCTGCCATCGGCTACGTGGCGGTCTGCGTTGTGCTGATTGCAACGAGCGTTGAATGGTCTATGATTGCGCTGTCGATTTCTCTCGTCGTCATGGCGGGCGCAACCTACCTCATGGGCTTCAGGCGTGAGATACGGACCATGGCCCGCGACGGCCAGTGGGGAAACCTGCTTCTTCTGCGCTTTCCGGTCGAATAGCCGGCCCTCGCTTGCCTGCTAAGCCCACCTGTCCATTTCGGCGTCGGCTATAATGAAAGCCGCAGCCGATTCTTTTCCCCGCAGGTAATTGCCATGCTTGACCACGGCTCCCTCGAACCCGGCAGCGTCAGCGAAGCCCACGCCCGCCGCCACGCCATGCGGCACTCGGCGGCCCACGTCATGGCCGATTCCGTCCTGAAGCTGTTCCCCGAAGCGAAGATGGGGATTGGCCCACCCACCCAGGACGGCTTCTACTACGACTTCGACGTTTCCCGTCCGTTCACTCCGGAAGACCTCGAGAGCATCGAGTCACTGATGCGGGAGGCCATCGAGGGAAAGTTCCCATTCGAGCGCGAGGAGCTGAGCCGGACCGAAGCCGAAAGCCTGTTTGCCGACCAGCCGTACAAGCTGGAGCTCATCGAGGGGCTGGACGACTCCGCCGTCATTTCCATCTACCGGCACAACGGCTTCGTCGACCTGTGCCAGGGGCCCCACGTCGGCAGCACGGCGGAGATCCCTGCCATGAAGCTGCTCAGCGTGGCCGGAGCCTACTGGCGCGGCGACGAGAAGCGCCCCATGCTGCAGCGCATCTACGGCACGGCCTTCGAATCGCAGGACGAGCTGGACGAACACTTGGCACGACTGGAGGAGGCGGAGCGGCGCGACCACCGCACACTGGGGCGGCAGCTGGGCCTGTACACCATCCATGACGAGATCGGCCCGGGCCTGGTGGTGTGGCACCCCAAGGGCGGGCGCGTCCGGTCTCTTATCGAAGACTACTGGAAGGACATCCACTACCGGCGCGGCTACGATGTTGTGTACTCGCCGCATATCGGCCGTTCCACCCTGTGGCAGACCAGTGGGCATCTCGACTTCTACCGCGAGGGCATGTTCTCGGCGGTAGAGGTGGACGAGCAGGAATACTACCTGAAGCCGATGAACTGCCCGTTCCACATCACGATCTACCGCTCGGCCCTGCGCAGCTACCGGGAGCTGCCGCTGCGCTTCGCCGAGCTGGGGACGGTATACCGCTACGAGCGCAGCGGCGTGCTGCACGGCCTGATGCGGGTACGAGGCTTCACCCAGGACGACGCCCACATCTTCTGTCGGCCCGAGCAGGTGGAAGACGAGGTCGGCGGCGTGCTGGAACTGACCTTCGAGCTGATGGAAGCCTTCGGCTTTTCCGATTACAGCATCGCCCTTTCCACCCGCCCCGAGAAATACGTGGGCGACCTGGAGATGTGGGAGCACGCCACCAGCTCGCTGCAGGGCGCGCTGGAGGCCCGCAGCTTGCTGTTCCAGGTGGACGAGGGCGGCGGCGCCTTCTACGGCCCGAAGATCGACATCAACATCACCGACGCCCTGGGCCGGGCCTGGCAGTGCACCACGGTGCAGTTCGATTTCAACCTGCCGGAGCGCTTCGACCTGACTTACCAGGACGACCAGGGAGGCCGCAGCCGTCCCTACATGGTGCACCGGGCCATCCTCGGCTCCATGGAGCGGTTCCTCGGCGTGCTGATCGAGCACTACGGCGGCGCCTTCCCCACCTGGCTGGCCCCGGTGCAGGCCGTGGTCATCCCTATCGCCGACCGGCACGCGGAATACGCCGAAGGCGTGCTGTCGGAGCTCGCTGCTGCCGGATACCGCGCTGAAGTTGACAGCCGCAACGAGCGCATGAACCAGAAGATCCGCACCGCCCAGCTCCAGAAGGTGCCGTACATGCTGGTCGTCGGCGACCGCGAGGCCGAGGCGGGCGCAGTGGCCGTCCGCACCCGAGACGCCGGCGACCTGGGCGCAATGCCGCTGGCCGAGTTCGTGGAGTTGCTGGGTAAGGAGAATGAACGATGAAGACCTACCTCCTGCCCATCAACGTCGAGCCGGACGAAGATGGTTACTGGTTCGCCGAGGTACCGATGATCCCCGGCTGCGCGCTCCCCTGTTTCCCGCTCGAACACGTCCTGGATTCCATTCAGGATACAGCGCAGGTGATGCTGGAAATTCGGATTGAGTACGGGGAACCGTTACTGAGGGCCTTGAGTCCTACGAGATTGCCCCCGGCAGCGAACCCGCGTACAGCATGGAAGCGGTTACCGTAAGCGTTTAAATCTATTTCACACGCTGGAAAGCACCCCAGGCCGGCGTGCGCCGGTGAAGTTGAGGACTCATGCCTAACCGGTTGATTAACGAGACCAGCCCCTACCTGTTACAGCACGCCAACAACCCCGTGGACTGGTATCCCTGGGGTGAGGAGGCGCTGTCCCGGGCCCGCGACGAAGACAAGCCCATCCTGCTCAGCATCGGGTACTCGGCGTGCCACTGGTGCCACGTGATGGAGCGCGAGTCCTTCGAGAACGACGCCATCGCCGGGCTCATGAACCAATACTTCGTGAACATCAAGGTGGACCGCGAGGAGCGGCCCGACCTTGACGCCGTCTACATGGAGGCGGTGCAGTTAATGACGGGCAGCGGCGGCTGGCCCATGACCGTGTTCCTGACCCCGGAATGCAAGCCCTTCCACGGCGGTACCTACTTCCCACCTGTCGACCGGCACAACAGGCCCGGCTTTCCGCGCCTCCTGGAGATCGTCGCTCAGGCCTACCGCAACAGCAACTCGGAAATTCAGCGCGCCACGGACCAGATCACCGAGCAGATGGGCCGCACCGCCAACATGCCCCGCGGCAACGGTGTCCTGGACGACAGCATCCTGCACCACGCCTACAACCAGCTGGCAACCAACTTCGACTACCAGAACGGCGGCGTCGGCTCGGCCCCCAAGTTCCCGCAGGCCATGATGCTGGAGATTCTCCTGCGTTACTACGCCCACGGGCACAACGACCGGGCCCTCTCGATGCTTGACCTGACGCTGGAGAAGATGGCCCGGGGCGGCATCTACGACCAGGTTGGCGGCGGGTTCCACCGCTACTCTACCGATGCCTTCTGGCTGGTGCCCCACTTCGAGAAGATGCTATACGACAACGCCCTGCTGGCCCGGCTGTACCTGCACGCCTCGCTGGCCACCGGCCGTTCCCTGTACCGGCGCATCACCGAAGAGACGCTGGACTATGTGCTGCGGGAAATGACCGGGGAGCACGGCGGTTTCTTCTCGGCCACCGACGCGGACAGCGAGGGAGAAGAGGGTAAGTTCTTCGTCTGGTCTCCAGAGGAAATTGAAGGTGTTCTTGGAAGCGAGGACGCTTCCCTCTTCAGCGGCTTCTTCGGCGTGACGCAAAGGGGCAATTTCGAAGGCAAGAACATCCTGAACATTTCGGTCAAGGCTGCCGACTTCGCGGCACGCCAGGGTATCGAGATGGAGCACCTGGTGGACGTGATCCGGCGGGGAAAGGATGCCCTTTACCAGGTCCGGGAAAAGCGGGAGCACCCGCTGCTGGACGACAAGGTTCTGGCCTCCTGGAACGGCTTGATGCTGAAGGCCTTGGCTGAGGCCGGCGCGTCCCTGGAGCGTCAGGACTATCTGGACGCCGCCAAGCAGAACGCGGACTTCCTGCTGTCGGAAATGCGCCGTGAGGGCCGCCTGCAACGATCTTACAGGGAGGGACAGGCCAGGCTGTCCGGTTTCCTCGAAGACTACGCCTTCGTCGCCGACGGCCTGCTGTCGCTTTACGAAGCGACTTTCGAGCGGCGTTGGTTGGACTCTACCATCGAACTTGCCGACGAAATGATCTCGCTCTTCTGGGACGAAGAGGCAAACTGCTTCTACGACACCGGGCACGACCAGGAACAGCTGGTGGTCCGACCGCGGGACGTCTTCGACAACGCGCAGCCCTGCGGCGGCTCGGTGGCCTCCGACCTGCTGCTCAGGCTGTCGGTCATCGCCGGCAACGAGGACTATGCCGCGAAGTCCGTTGCGCCATTGCGGACACTGGCGGAGTTGATGGGCCGCGCTCCCGACGGTACCGGGCGCTGGATTGCCGCGCTGGACTTCTACGTCTCAGCGGCCAAGGAAGTGGTGGTGATCGGATCGCCGGACGACCCGGCAACATCCGACCTGCTGCGTACCGTAAACGGACGGTATCTTGCCAACCGCGTCCTGGTGGGCGCTGACGGCCCGGGGGCCGCCGCGGCCGCCGCCTTGCCGCTGCTGGAGGGCAGAGGCCTGATCGACGGCAAGCCGACCGCGTACGTGTGCGAGAACTACGCCTGTCAGCTTCCGGTCACTGATGCAACGGCATTGGCGGCGCAATTGGACGCCTGAATCGGAAAGGGCCTTGCCGTACATCCGTAAAGGCGCACGGGCCGTGCGCCCCTACATCGTTTCGTTTAGGCTTATGGGAGTTGCACACCCTGGGATTTCTTCCTCTCCCGATGGGAGAGGGAATAATTTGGGCTGCGCCGTTTAGTCTGCCGTGCCGGGTACCGGCCTGCCGTCGGGCAGCAGGCCCGCCTCGGCCACGGCATCCCGGGTTACGGTGTCCGGCAACCGGTAGCGGTGCCAGAGCGCGACGCCCGATAAAGCCAGTGCTCCCGCTATCACCGGCGCCAACCGCAGGCCCAGGGGATCCTCTGTCGAATCCCCAAGAAGAAGTATCAGGCCCAAGAGAGCCGGAGGAAGTGCAAAGGTAAGTTTCTCGAAAAAATTCTGGGTGGCGTAGAACATGGCCTCCCGGCGTTCCCCCCTCAGCATGGCGTCATAGTCGGCGACGTCGGCTGTCAATCCCTTGGGCAGCATGAATACCGCTGCCATGGGAAGGCCAGCGATGAAAGCCAAGATCATGCCTTGCGTTACGAGACCGCCTCCGGGAATGAGGCCCGCTACGCCAAGCAGGGGAAAAAGAGCCCCGCTGGCAATCAGGCTGCTGCCGTAGACCCGTCTCTTGCTCAACTTCAGGCTGCGGAGCGGCACCCACAGTATCACGCCGCATATCACAACCCCGACGATTACGAGACCAGAAATCAGGCCCGCAACCGTGCCCTCCTTCTCAGCCTGTAACAGCTGCGAGGCGAAGAACGGCATCCATCCCAACAGGATGCCGATTCCCGTTGTGAAGAGCACGAAAGTGGGGAGGTAATAGACAAATTGCGGGTTGGCTAGCGTCTCCTTCATGCCTCTGAAGAATCCAACCCGTGCCGGCACAGTGTCTCTCCGTGCATGTTTCCAGACCGCAGAGAGCGACACATAGCGGAAGATCAGGCCGATCACGGCGAGCACGGTCCCGACCACCTGGAATCCGAAGGCATCCACCAAAGCGCCGCTCCCGACAAGTCCCAACCCGGCGCCAAAGATGGCAAACACGAATATCAGCCCAACCAGATCCATCCGGTCCGACGCCCGGGGGGCCAGTTCCGGCACCAGCGCCTCGAGGGCCCCGCTGGACATGGTGGCGGCAATGAAGAACAGTTCGAGGACTATAACGAAGTAGATCGCGTTCCACAGGCTGGCGTCTTCCGAGGGCAGGAACCACACCATTGCCGCGAATAGGGCGTAGAACGGAGTGCTGAACAGGATGAACGGGATACGCCTGCCCCACCGGCTCCTCGTGCGGTCGCTCCACCACCCGATGAGCGGGTCTGTGAAGGCGTCGACAAACCGTCCCGCGAATATCAGGAACCCGGCAAATACCCGTGCGTCAACACCGAGTCCAAGGATCGACACATCGGGCACCCGGGCGATTCCTTCTCCTATGGGCGGAACGAGGAAGAAGAGCATCCAGGTCTGGCGGAAGTACTGGATGGCCTGCAGACCCACATGGTCCGAGGCCAGCAGCATCTTGTTCAGCAGCGGGAGTTGAACTCGATTGTCTGTCGAACTATCAGCCACTGGTTGTAGCCTCACCTTGATAGACCGCAAGGGGCGATGTTCGCCTGTCCACTACGTCCGGTGACAGGGCCGCAACCGCTTCCTGAATCTCACCTGCGGCAACGGCGTAGTCAGCGTCGGCAGGAATTCGTAGAGGCGGGCCGAAGCGGACCTCAATGCTGCCCCTGCGTGGGCGGCTGCCGCCCTTGGAAAGAACGCTGTCCGTCCCTTTCAGGTGCACGGGCACCACCGGAATGCCCAGCGAAGAGGCCAAGAGACCGATGCCGGGCTTGAAGGCCCTCATTTCACCATCGTCGGACCGGATGCCTTCCGGGAAGTACAAAAGCGACCACCCATCCGAAGCGAGTTTGTTGCAGAATCCCAGGCTGCTGCGGACGGAACCCCTCTGGGAGAAGTGAAATCCGTTGCTGATCAGGGCGGCAAAGAAGCTCTGGACTCTGCCGCGGTCGATCATCACCTCGCGGGAAGCGGCTGTGGCCACGCGGAGCCGCCACCGCCAGGGAAGCGCGAGCAACACAGCAGGGTTGTCGGCCACGCTCAGGTGGTTGGCGGCGAAAATGACCGGCCCCCGTACCGGCCCCAGGTTCTCTATGCCGAAAGTGCGCCTGCGAGAGAATATCGCCATGAGCGGATACAGAAAGCCAGCAATCAGCACCGCCCTCATGGCCACCGCAGGCGTCGTAAATTGCCATTCATTCATCCCGCCGTCACCATCGCCGGAAGGAGAAGCAAGTCCCGGTCGAATCGGCGCTTGCCGGAAAAGACACCGGCCCCAAGCCGACATCATCCGTACCTGGTATCTCTCCGTGGCCAGGGTCCCGCAACAGTCTATACCGTACAGGTTTCCGCATCAATTCGCAGCATCTCAAGTGCAGGGCCTTTTCAAAGTAACGCCGCTCGCCGACATCTACTCATCCTGTCCTGAGCTTGCCGAAGGGTTGTCGAAGGATGCGCCTTTAAGCTGCCGATGGTTCGACATGGTGATAGTTCGACAAGCTCACTATGTTGAACCATCACCATGAGAAGAATTGCGGAGGGGGTAGTGGTAACTTTGAAAAAGCCCTGTCTCAAGTGCAGGGCCTTTCGATTCTTTGTCTGAACTGTGATTTTCTGATCCCGGGATTGCCCGGATGCCATGATTTGGAAAATCATGCTCATCAATCAATCACATGAATCACAGTTCAGACAATTTCGCAGAGAATCGGAAGACCTTGCCCACACTGCTGCGGGGGTACCGCCTGAAACCCAAGGGATGTATAATTTTACCGATTTCGCGCCTGCAATAGGGGCCACTTTGCGCGCATCTGCCGATAACCCTTACGGGCGCCGGCTCATGCGGGAGAACAGTTCGAAGGAGAAGGAAATGCCAGAAACGGCAAAGATCATTTATACCAAGATTGATGAGGCTCCAGCCCTGGCCACACACTCGCTGTTGCCCATACTCCAAGCCTTTACCAAGGGGTCCGGCATACAACTGGACACCTGGGACATCTCCTTGACTGGCCGCATAATCGCCAATTTCCCGGACAGGCTGACGGATGAACAGAAGATTCCCGATTACCTGACCATGCTGGGGGAACTGACCGAAGACCCTGGCGCCAACATCATCAAGCTCCCCAACATCAGTGCGTCCATTCCCCAGATGAAAGGGGCGATTGCGGAACTGCAGGGCAAGGGCTACAACATTCCCGACTTCCCCGACACGCCCTCCACGGATGAAGAACGCGACGCCCGTGCCCGCTTCGGCCGGGTGATTGGCAGCGCCGTGAACCCCGTGCTGAGGCAAGGCAACTCCGACCGTCGGTCGTCGAACTCGGTGAAGGAACACGGCAAGCGCAATCCCCACCGGATGATGCAGGACTGGCCCGATGTCTCCAAGACCCGTGTTTCCTTCATGGAAAATGGGGACTTCTACGGAAGCGAGCAAGCGCTGACCGTCTCGGAGTCAGGGACCGCAGCCATCGAATTCGTTGCCGCCGACGGCAGCGTTACCCCCCTGAAGTCGGGGATTCCGCTGTTGGCCAACGAAATCATCGACTGCGCCGCCATGAGCGTAAGGGAGCTTCGCAACTTCTACTCCCGGGAAATTGAGAAGGCCAAGGCCGATGACGTCCTCCTCTCGCTCCACGTGAAAACTACCATGATGCGCGTCTCTGATCCGATTATCTTCGGACACCTGGTCTCGGTGTACTACGAGGACGTGTTTGCGAAACACGGGGATGCACTGGCTGAGGTCGGGGTTGATCCCGACAATGGAGTGGCCGAGCTCATCACCAAGATCCAGGACTTGCCCGAGGCCAAGAGAGCGGAAATCGAGGCGGACATCCAGGCGGTGTACGAGGCGCGGCCTGAGCTGTACATGGTGAACTCCAACCGGGGCATCACCAACCTGCACGTGCCCAGCGATACGATCATAGACGCCAGTATGCCGGTGATCATCCGGGATGGCGGACGGGCCTGGGGTCCCGACAATGAGCTGCACGATACCGTCGCGATGATTCCCGACCGCTCCTACTCAAGACTGTACCAGGCGGTGATAGAGGACTGCCAGGAAAATGGAGCCTTCGACCCATCCACTATCGGCAGCGTGGCCAACGTCGGCCTGATGGCCCAGGCAGCGGAAGAGTACGGCTCCCACGACAAGACTTTCACCGCCCCAGGCAACGGCAGCATACGGGTGGTGGACGCATCCGGCGCGACCCTGATGGAGCAGAGCGTCGAGGAGGGCGACATCTTCCGGATGTGCCAGACCAAGGACGCGGCGATCGAGGACTGGGTCAAGCTGGGGGTCAACCGTGCCAGGCTCACCGGCAATACCGCCATCTTCTGGCTGGACAGGAACCGGGCCCACGACGCCGAGCTCATCAAGAAGGTTGACCAGTACCTGCCACAGCACGACACGACCGGGTTGGACATCCGGGTGATGGCCCCCATCGACGCCATCAAGGCCACGGTGGTGCGGAGCCGGGCCGGCCAGGACACCATTTCCGTTACCGGCAACGTGCTGCGCGACTACCTGACCGACCTGTTCCCCATCCTGGAGCTGGGCACAAGCGCCAAGATGCTCTCGGTCGTGCCCCTGCTCAAGGGCGGCGGAATGTTCGAGACGGGCGCAGGCGGATCGGCCCCCCGGCACGTGCAGCAGTTCCTCGAGGAGGGGCACCTCCGTTGGGACTCTCTGGGCGAGTTCTGCGCCCTGGTCGCTTCATTCGAGCACTGCGCCCAGGTCTACAGGAACGACAAGGCCCAGTTGCTGGCGGACACCCTGGACGAGGCCATCGGTGAGCATCTCGAACAGCGCAAGGCGCCATCGCGCCGAGTGAACGAGCTCGACACCCGGGGCAGCCACTTCTACCTCGCCCTGTACTGGGCCCGGGCGCTGGCGAAGCAGGACAAGGACGCCGAGCTGAAGGCCAAGTTCACCAAGGTGGCGCAGGAGATGGCCGAAAACGAAGAGAAGATTCTCCAGGAGCTTATCGACTGCCAGGGCCAGCCGGTCAACATCGGCGGGTACTACATCCCAGACGACGAAATGTCCTCGAAGGCCATGCGTCCCAGCGCCACGCTGAACTCCATCATCGACGCCATCTGATCAAATGGCCCCCTCTCCCTCCGGGGGAGGGTTGGGTGGGGGCGGCGCTTCACACACCCGCCAGCCCGCAGGTCAAGGAAATGCCATTACTCAACGGGTAATCCAGAGGGGAGTCTCACGGATTCCCCTCTACTAATCTCCGGCAGCATCGAATGTGGGCTGCCCGATAACGGAGGAAAAGCCAACCAATGCGAAACAAGGTAACCGTAGTCGGCGCGGGGAACGTCGGCGCAACAACCGCACAGCGGATACACCAGCTGGGCTACGCCGACGTGGTGATGGTCGACGTCGTGGAGGACCTGCCGCAGGGAAAGTCCCTGGACATGCTCGAATCCGGTCCGGTGCTGGGCACCGACTCCCTGATAACCGGAAGCAACGGCTACGAGGAGACCGCAAACTCCGATGTGGTGGTCATCACTGCGGGAATCGCCCGGCGCCCCGGCATGAGCAGGGACGACCTGCTCCTGACCAACATGCGCATCACTTCTTCGGTTACCGAGCAGGTGGTGAGGCACTCGCCGCACTGCATCATCATCCCCGTCACCAACCCCCTGGACGCTATGGTGCAGAACATCTACGAGAGCAGCGGCTTCCCCCGGGAGCGCGTCTTCGGCATGGCCGGAGTGCTGGACACAGCCCGCTTCCGGACCTTCATTTCACAGGAGCTTAACGTGTCGGTGGAGGACGTGCAGGCTTACGTGCTGGGCGGCCACGGCGACGACATGGTTCCGCTGGTGCGGTTCACCACCGTCGGCGGCATTCCTATCGGCGAGCTGATGGCCGAGGAGAAGGTGGAACAGCTGGTGCGGCGCACCCGCCAGGGCGGCGGCGAGATCGTGCAGCTCCTCAAGGAGGGCAGCGCCTACTACGCCCCGTCCGCGGCTATCACGCAGATGGTGGAGGCGGTGCTACTGGACAAGAAGCGCATCCTGCCCGCCTGCGCCTACCTACAGGGCGAGTACGGCATCAACGGCCTGTGCGTCGGCGTCCCCGTCAAGCTGGGCGCCGGAGGCATGGAGCAGGTCATCGAGATCCGCCTGACCCCGGAGGAGCAGGCCGCCCTCCAAAGCTCCGCCGCCAGCGTCCAGGAACTCATCGATGTGATGCGGCAGGCCAGGGCGGGAGCGTAAGGGGCTTTCCATAGGCCCTCTCGCGGAGAGTGAGAGGTCAAATCGGCCCAGTTCGCTACGGCAACTGGGCCGTTTATGTTTATCACAGGAGTATAATCTGGATAAGTCCTGCTGCTCTTCGAAATGAATTCGCTGAGGACGAAAATCAAGTGCCTGGAGGCCCGCCATGCCCAATCGTAACGATGCCGAACGACGCCTGCTGGAGAAGGCGGGCCGCTACCTGCCCGGAGGCAACACCGGCAACCTGCACTTCAACCCGGAACAGGACTTCCTTGTCGCCGGCGGCAAGGGATCGAAGGTCTGGGACGTCAGCGGCAACGAGTACGTGGACTGGCTCATGGGCAGCGGGCCGATGCTGCTGGGCCACGCCCACCCGCACGTGGTGGAGGCGGTCATCAAGACCGTTGAGCAGGGCAGCACTTTCTTCGCCAACAACGACAAGGCCGTGATGCTGGCTGAGATGCTGGTGGAGGCGATTCCCTGCGCCGAGAAGGTGCGGTTCACCACCAGCGGCACCGACGCCTGCTTCCAGGCCATGCGCATCTGCCGCTCCTTCACCGGCAAGGAGAAGGTGCTCAAGTTCGAGGGGGGCTACCACGGCAGCAGCGACTACGCGATGATGAGCGTCTTTCCCAGCGCATCGCTGGAATTTCCGCAGTCGGAAGCCAATAGCGGCGGTATCCCGAAGGCCATAGCCGACCTGATGCTGGTCGCTCCGTTCAACGACCTGGCTACCACGGAGACCATCATCCAGGCCCACCACGAGGAGCTTGCAGCCGTCATCGTGGAACCGATGCAGCGCATCATCGCGCCCCAACCCGGATTCCTGCAGGGCCTTCGCGACATTACCACCCGCTATGGCATTCCCCTCATCTTCGACGAGGTGGTAACCAGCTTCCGCCTGGCATACGGTGGGGCGCAGGAATTCTACGGCGTCACCCCCGACCTCTGCTCGGTGGGCAAGATCATGGGCGGCGGCTACCCGCTGGCCGGTATCCTGGGCCGAGAAGATATCATGTCGGTCTACGACCGTGGAGAGGTAGACAGCGACACATTCGTCGGCCAGGTGGGTACGCTGAACGGCAACCCCGTGGCCTGCGCGGCGGGGCTGGCCACGCTGGAGGTGCTGCGCGACGACCCCGACGCCTACCGGCGGGTACACGGCTCAGGAGCAGCGCTCAAGAACGCAATGACGGAACTCTGCACCGAGAACGGCATTCCCGTCCAGAGCTGCGGCGAGGATGCGGTCTTCGACTTCTGCTTCACCGAGCGTCCGGTAGCCAACTACCGGGACACGCTAACCGGCGACGGCTCGATGATGACGCGGCTGAACTCCGGTCTGCTGGAGCGCGGGATACTCAAGGGCGGTCAGAAGTACTATCCCTCCGCCGTCCACAGCGAGGAGGACGTGGAGCGCACCATCGAGGCCTACCGCGAGATCGTTCCGACGCTGCGTGGATGACGGCGTGCGCACGCTTAAAAAGCTGTTCACGGAGGAGGAATTGTTCCAACTCCCTACGGTGGGGCGGCGGCTGGAGTTAGTAAAAGGGAAGGTGTATGAGATGGCTCCTGCTGGCGGGCGTCACGGCGGGGCCGCCATGAACGCCGGAACATTCGTTAACGTTCACGTACGAGCCAATCGCCTCGGCCACGTGTTCGCCGCAGAAACCGGCTTCATCCTCCGGCGCGACCCGGACACTGTGCGCGCTCCCGACGTCACATTCATTGCCAAAGACCGCCTGCCCGCAGACGAGATACCCGAAGGTTTCATCGAGTTGGTTCCTGACTTGGTGGTCGAAGTCGTTTCGCCCGGCGATACCCGGCGGTATGTGCGGGAAAAGGCGGAGGAATGTCTGAATGCCGGCGTCCGATTGGTTTGGATCCTCTATCCGGCAACCCGAACCGCCATGGTGTACCGATCGCTTTCAGACGTAACCAATTTGGCGGAAAGTGATTTCCTGGACGGCGAAGACGTAGTGCCGGGATTCTCGTGCCGCCTGGGGGAAATCTTCGCCTAGTTGAACGGCTCGTTTATGAGCACCAGTTCTGCGAAGACGGCGTGCTCGCAGCCGAAGGCCCGGCCGGCCTCGACGGCGTGGAAGGTCAGGAACTCGAAAGTGCGGGCTGCAATTTCGGGGCCAAGATACTCGAAGTAGGCAGCGTGCTGTCTCAGGGAGTCCAGGCCCCGCTCCCAGTATCCTGTAACGTCTATGCTGTGGGTGGCGTTGGCCGGGCCAAAGACGGCCACGAAGCGGACTCCATCCCAGGGGTCCAGGCCCTCGTCCAGCAACTCCGGGAAGACCCAGCGGTTGGCCGCATCCCGTGCAGCGTCGAAGACCGCTATGCCCACATGCCGGTGGTCGGCCTGGTTCAGGTGGCCGCTGGGGAACTGCAAGTGGTGACTCAGCGTGAGCATGATGTCCGGCCGGTACTTTCGGATGGCCCGGCTGATGTCGCGCCTCAGCGGCAGCCCGTACTCGATAACGCCGTCGGTGTGGTCCAAGAACTCCACTACGTCCACACCCACCGCCTTGGCGGCATTGATTTCTTCCTGTGAGCGAAGCGGCCCCACCTCTGACGGGTGCATGTCGTTGATGCCCGCCTCGCCTCGGGAGACCATCACGTAGGTAACTTTCTTGCCCTGGGATGTCCACTTGGCGATGGCGCTGGCCGCCCCGTATTCCAGGTCGTCCGGATGGGCCACCACGGCCAGCGCGGTCTGCCAGTCCTCCGGAAGTGTTTCAGTTGGAGCGATTCGTTCCTGCATGAGAATTTCGTCCTGTGGTTAATGGTTTATGTCTATTGGACCCAGCCCACAAAAAGGGGCCGCCGTAAGTTCGGCGGCCCTTCGCACTGACGTGGTACCTGGCTGGCGATCAGGCCCTAGTGGGCGGCTCCGGCGGGAGTCAGCTGGGTCAGCAACGGGCGGGTGTTGACGATGTGGCGCCGCAGGCCAAGCTCAGAGGCCGGTATGCCCATGGCCAGGCCGATGGCCTGGGGCATGTGCAGGATGGGCAGCCCGATGTCCCGCCCCGCCTGTGCCGCCGCCTTGGGCTGGAAGCTGTCCAGGTTCAGGTGACACAGCGGGCAGGGGGTGATCATGGCATCCGCGCCCAGGTCCTTGGCCTCGCTGGTGTGCTTGCTCACCATCGCCAGTGAGTTGCGCTCGTTGATGGTCAGGATGGGGAAGCCGCAGCAACGGGTCTTGCCGGAGAAGTCCACCACGGTTGCACCCAGGATCTCGATAAGCTTTTCAAGCGCGTCCTGGCGGTCCGGGTTGTCGCCGAACTCTAGGGCGTCGGTGGGGCGCACCAGGTAGCAACCGTAGAAGGGGGCGAGGCGAACTCCATGCAGAGGGCGGGTGACCAGTTCTTCCAGCTTGTCTAGCCCGTAGTCCTCGATCAGTATCCACAGGAGATGCTTGGGGTTGGCGTTGCCCTTGTACTCCAGCCCCTCCTCAGCCAGATGCGTGTTGACCCTGGCCCGGTACTCGGGGTCCCGCAGGCGGTAATTTGCCTGGCTCATGACGCCCTGGCAGGTGCTGCAGATGGTCATGATGGGCAGGTCCCAGTACTCGGCCATGGCGAAGGTGCGGGCGTTAAGGGTATCGCCCAGCAACTGGTTCTTTTCCTGCAGGACGCCGGCGCCGGTGCATGACGCGCCCTGCATCTCCCACAGGTCTATGCCCAGCCTCTTGCAGATCATCACCGCCGCCGGGTAGAGCTCGGGGCACCCGCCGCGCGACACGCAGCCGGGAAAGAAAGCGTACCTCAAGTCTGGTCTCCCTTCAGAAACTAGTTTGCCGGGTTAAAGGAACGCCGCTCCTAGCGTTCCGTTTCGTCGACTTCCTCGAAGATGCGGCGTACGTGCTCAATGCCGTCGATCTTCTTGTGCATCAACGGGGGCATCTTGCCGTGGGTGAACGCCTGAAGCGCCACCGGGGCGTAGCCCAGCAGACCCTGGATGTTGGTCATGCCCAGGGACTTGGGGACGAGCTTCAACTCGTCCAGGGTGCCGGACTGCTCGACCGACTCGGAGAAGGCCTCGGTGTGGCGAGCGCCGTTGGTGTTGTGGAAGCCGGCGGAAATGGCCTGGTCCCGCATGGCCATGATGCGCTCCATCGGCGCCACTCCCTTGGGACAGGCCTGGACGCACTCCAGGCAGCGGGTGCAGTCCCAGATGCCGGAGGGGGCGTTGAGTTGCTCCAGCCGGTCCTTCGACACTCCCTCTTCGTCGCCGTCGCGCGGATCGGCGGTGAAGCGGTAGGCCTTGGCCAGAGCCGCCGGCCCTAGGAAGGAGGGGTCGACCTCCATCACCGTGCAGTCGGAGACGCAGGCGCCGCACATGATGCAGGCGGTCACGCCGGAGAGGTGCAGCATCGACTCGTTGGAAACCACGTACTCCTGTTCCGGCTCGGGGCCCTGGGGCTGGAGGTAAGGCTCGACCTCCATGATCTTGTCCCAGAACAGGTCGAAGTTCACCACCAGGTCCTTGATCACCGGCATGTTGCCCGCCGGCTCAACCTCGATCACGTCCCCTTCCTGCAATGCCACGGCGGCCTGTGTCTTGCAGGCCAGCCCGGCGTGTCCGTTGATGCGCATGGCGCAGGAACCGCAGATCGAACTGCGGCAGGAGCAGCGGAGGCTCAACGTACCGTCCAGGTCTTCCCTGATCTTGATGAGGGCATCCAGGACGGTGGCGTTGTCCTCAATTTCCAGCGAGTAGTCCTGCCAGAAAGGGGTGGTGTTCTCCGCCTCGGGGTCCTGCCGAAGCACCCGGATGGTGACGTTCATAGGTAGCTTCCCTTCCTAACCTAGTACTTCCGCTCTTCCGGTTCCCACCTGGTGATGCTGACCGGCGCGTAGGAGATCTCGGGGCCGGTCTCGCCCTTGCCGACAACCAGGTGCTTCATCCAGTTCTCGTCGTCGCGGTCGGGATAGTCGGTGCGCGCCTGTGCGCCCCGGCTGTCCTTGCGGTCAATGGCGCTGACCACGATGCTCGGCGCAACATCAAGCATGAAGCCCAGCTCCAGTCCGAACACCAGATCGGTGTTGAAGACCTTGCCCTTGTTCTCGACCGGCACGGTCTTGAAGCGTTCCTGCAACTGCTCGAGGTCCCCCAGCGTCTCCTCCATCCCTTCCTGATTGCGGTAGACGGCCAGATTGCGGTTCATGGACTCGCCCATGCCCAGCCTGACGCTGGCGATGCGGTCGCCGTTGGCCGGCCGGTCGAGAAACTCCTGGATTCGCTTCTCCTCGTTCCTGACCGCATTCTCCACGTTGAACTCGACGAAGTCGACGCTGCGGGCCGCCTCGGCTGCATGGTTGCCGGAGCGTTCGCCGAATACGATGGTGTCCAGCAGGGAGTTGGCTCCCAGGCGGTTGCCGCCGTGGACGCTGACGCAGGCGCACTCGCCTGCCGCGTAAACGCCCGGCAGGTTGGTCTGCCCGTCCACGTCGGTCCTGATGCCGCCCATGATGTAGTGCATTCCAGGGCGGATGGGGATGGGCTCCTTGATCATGTCGACGCCCACCAGGTCGATACCGATCTCCCTGATCTGGCTGAGCTTCTCCATGATCAGTGCCTCGCCCAGATGGCGGCAGTCCAGCAGGACGCAGCCGTTGATGCCGTTGCCGGCGTTGATCTCGGTCTGCTCGGACCGTGAGACCACATCGCGCGAAGCCAGCTCCATCATGTTGGGAGCGTACTTCTGCATGAAGCGGTTGCCGTCCTTGTCCAGCAGGTAGGCGCCCTCGCCGCGCGCTGCCTCCGAGATGAGCACTCCGCTGCCTGCCAGCGTGGTGGGATGGTACTGGACCATCTCCATGTCCATCAGCTCTGCGCCGGCGTTGTAGGCCAGGGCCATGCCGTCGCCGGTCACGATCAGGGCGTTGGTGCTGGGCTCGAAGACGCGGCCCAGACCGCCGGTGGCGAAGATGACGGTCTTGGCCCGGATCGCGTAAATCTGGCCGGTGCGAATCTCGAGGGCCACCACGCCGCAGACCTGGCCGTCCTCGATGATGAGGGATGTCACGAACCACTCTTCATAGCGGCGGACGCCGGACTTGATGAGCTGCTCGAACATGACATGCAGAAGCGCCTGGCCGGTGAAGTCGCCCACGAAGAAGGTGCGAGCGCGGCGCTGACCGCCGAAAGCACGGGTGCCCAGGTAGCCTTCATCGTCGCGGTTGAAGGTGACACCGAAGTGTTCCATGTCGATCAGGGCCCGGCCAGCGGAGCGGCACATCACCTCGATGGCATCCTGGTCGCCCAGGAAGTCGCTGCCCTTCACGGTGTCGTAGGCGTGGTCTTCCCAGTCGTCGCCCCGGTCGGTGAGAGCCGCGTTGATGCCGCCCTGAGCCGCGTTCGAGTGGCTGCGGACGGGATGGACCTTGCTGACTATGGCGGTGTTGGCGCCGTTGGCCCGAGCGGCAATGGCCGCCCTCATTCCAGCGAGCCCCGCGCCAATTACCAGGACATCATGCTCAAGCATGTTGACCTATTTCCTCCAGTAGAGACCTCGCTAAACCGCCGAATACTATACCACAAAACTGCGTTCCACTGTGGCCGTGTTAAGCCCACCGATAGCAGCCCCATCCTGGTGTTGTCTGCCATATAGGGGCACACTGCCGTGCGCCCCAGCTCCCCCGGTTGTCGCCATTTCCCCGACAGCAGGCCACCCTGCATCTCCACAACCACCACCGGCCATTCCCGCGAACGACTCCGCACAAGCGAAAAGACCCGCCCTTTCGGACGGGTCTCGTTTACTGCGCCGGATCCCCTGCCGCAGGGTCACGCGCTGGCTGCTACTGCGTGCTCCTCGGAATGGTGTTCGTGGTCGTCGCACTCGTGGGGGTCGTGGATGTGCTCGCCGGCGTGGTGCTCGTGCCCGTCGCACTCGTGGATGTCGTGGACGTGTCCCGGCTCGTCCCCGTGGTGTTCGTGCGCGTCGCACTCGTGCATGTTGTGGATATGTTCACCGGCGTGGTGTTCGTGCTCGTCGCATTCGTGGGGGTCGTGCTGCGCTCCAACCATTATCGACACCTCCGGAAAATTGATACTTTACGATGGTTCTGGGAGTAAAGTGATACTCTCAGTTTGTATCAAAAATTCAAGAGTGTCAAGTATTTTCAAGCTGTATTAGGAACGATATCCAGTCTCAAGTACGGCTTTCTTTGGACGATATGTGAGAGTCTGTATCAAAATAAGACGCGGCTCTCCGATATCCTGGACGTTACAACCCCGCTGGCATTCCTACGAATTCTCGAGGAATGGCTGGGCGAGCAGCAGCGAGGCAATGGTCTTCCCGTCGTGGATCTCCCCGGTCTCGATCATCGCGAGGGCGTCGGCGAAGGGGATGCGGACCACCTGGATGTTCTCGTCGTCGTCAGCTGCCAGCTTGGACGGAGTGAGCCCCGTGGCCAGGTAGGCGTGCATACGCTCGGTGGCCCAACCGGGGGCAACCCAGAAGCTGGCCAGGTGGACCAGGTTGGCCGCGGTGTAGCCGACTTCCTCCTGCAGCTCCCGAAGCACGGTGTCCTCCGAGACCTCCCCGGCCTCGACGCCGCCCGCGGGAGCCTCAAGCAGCGACGATTCCGTCGGCTTGCGGTACTGCCTTACCAGCAGCACATTGCCGTCTTCGTCGATGGGTATCATGCAGACGGCGTCCGAGTGCTCCGCCACCTCGCGAATTGTGCGCCGGCCGCTGGGCAGCTCCACCGTGTCGACGCGAACACTGAAGATGCGGCCGTCGTACGGCCTGGTGGTCTCGATGGTATTTTCGAACTGGACAGGCAGTGAGTTGGTATCGGTATCAGCCAAGATGGGTATCTCCTACTGGCCCCGGATGCTGAACCCGAGGCGGCGGGTGAGTGTGCCGAAGAAGTAAGACGGCGGGTTGGCTCTCAGGAAGGTGGCCTTGTAGGGACTCTGGGACAGATCGACCCGATCGCCGGGCTGCAGCTCGTAGTCCTCGAACCCGTCCACGCTGAGTACGGCAGGCTGGTAGCCTTCAAGCTGTAGCGACACCTCGGCGCCGGAACGCAGCACCAGTGCTGCGGCCAGCCCCATGTGGGCCGCCACGGTCTTGAGTACCAGTGCGTCGGATTCCGGGTCGAGAATCGGACCGCCGACGGCCAGGTTGTAGCCCGTGCTGCCGGTGGCCGTCGACAGTATCAGGCCGTCGGCCCTGAAGGTCGAGACCTGCGCCCCGTCGATGCTTCCCGCCAGGGTCACCACCCGCGAGGCCGCGCCCCGGGCCACCACGAAGTCGTTCAGGGCATGATACGGGCCCTGCTCGATGGTCGAACCGCCCCGGGTGACCTTGGCCTGGAGCATGTTCCGCTCGTCGATGCGGTAATCGCCCTTGAGGTACGCCGGAAGCCGGGGCATCGCCTCGTCGACGGTCAGCTCGGTCATGAACCCCAGGCGGCCCATGTTTATTCCCACCATGGGAATCCCCGCTGGAGCGGCAAACCGGGCGGCGCGAAGGATCGTCCCGTCGCCTCCGACCGTAATCACCAAGTCGGTCCCCTCGGCCCTCGGCTCCAAGGACTCAAGGTTCTCCGCTGGCGAGTACCAACTGCCCTCGGGCAACTCCAGCTGGTGCAGGATGGCCATACTCAGGTCGAGAGCCTCGGGAATGCGGTTGTTGTAGATGATCCCGACGTTCTTCATCGCGTCCTTCAAGGATAAAATGGAGCACTACTCTGGCAGCCAGAGTCGGCCTGGCTACGCACCCTGCTGGCCATCGCCTCCACTGCGACGGGGACTGCCGCCGAAAAGGTTCCTGGCCATTCGCAGCAGCGAACCCACTCCCGATGAACCGCCTCCCGAGACGCCCACGGAAGTGAAGCGGCTCACCGTCTCCGCTATGGACGATACCTGGCTGGCAGCATCCGAAACATTCTTTGCGGCTTCTCCGGCATTCCGGACGGTTTCAGTCATCTCGGCGCTCCCCTCCTTCAGATTCTCTGAGATATTCACGGCATTCCGGGAAGTCTGGGCCACATTGCTGGCAGTTTCTTCGGATACAGCTGCCAGATCTCTGGACACCTTCGTCAAATTCTGCGACGTGTTGGCTGCATTGTGGACCGTGTCCCTCAGTCGTGGGTACAACTTGACCGCAATGACCGTGATGACGATGCACAGGGCAGCAAATGCACCGGCAGCCACGATGACGAAGATGTCCCTGATCACCGACGTTGTGGTGTTGGGGTCCATACCCATTATCTCAAAAGTCCCCTCACTCCCGAGAGGGGAGGGTTAGGCTTGTCCTGAGCTTGCCGAAGGGGTGAGGTGAAGTGGCGGTGCAGAGCCGCCGTTGGCTCAAGCCATCCACGGATTGATGATCTTTATCCCGCAATCTTCGAACCCGCTCACGTCCCTGGTGGCAACGGCTGCTTCATTAACCCTGGCAATGGCTGCTATCATGCAGTCCAGTTCTTTAATCGAACGCCCCATAATCCGGCGTGCAGCACGAATCTCGCCATACACAGGGGCAGCATTGGCTTCAAACGGTAGAACTCGACCTCCGAAGCAATTGCCAATAATGCGCTCTATCGCAGCTTCCAAATCCGTCCGGCGACGGCCGGGATAAAGCAATTCCACACCATATCTGAGTTCGGCCTTAGTAACCGCTGTTATGTAGAGTTGGCTTGGCGACTGTGCCGCAACCCAGCGGAGAACGTTGGGACTCGGCACTGGCCTGGTCAATTCCGATACAACGTTGGTATCAAGAATTATCATCTTTCTCGTCCCATTCCTCTTGCCAACCAAACCAGGGGCCGTCCCCGGCAAAACCGCGAGCGGGTAATTCCAATTCAAACCCTCCCAAGGGCTCGACAATGGAACGTATAGTTTCGGCCAGATTCTCCGGGGCAGGCTGAACGAAGGGCATCGCCTCCGCCAAGATACTCTTTGCCTCCTCTTCGACAGTTCTTCCGTTCGCTTCGGAGCGCTGTTTCAGTCGCGTCATCAACTCATCGTCCAAGTCAGTAATGGTGATAGTGCTCACAGCCACACCTCCGTTCGCGTACTAAAGCGATGATAACACGCGGCCAGCCCGATCCCGCGTTGGCCTACACCCCCAGCGCCTGTACCGCGGCGCCTGCTGCCCCCATCACGAAGCCGGGGGCAATGCCCAGGAACAGCAGCACGGCGGCGGCCACCGACAGGGCGGCCCACGGAGCGGGACTGCGGGATGGCGGAGCACCTGGGGATGCCGGGGCCTGCTGCAGGAACATCACCCGTATGATGCGAATGTAGTAGTAGGCCGAGACCGCGCTGTTGACCACCCCTACGATGGCCAGCCAGACCAGCCCGCTGTCGACAGCTGCGGTGAACACGTACAGCTTGGCGATGAAGATTCCGGTCGGAGGCACGCCGATCAGGGCGATCAGGGCCAGGGCCAGGGCGATTGCCAGCGCCGGAGAGCGTGAGAACAGCCCCGCATAGTCGCTGATGCGGTCGCTGCCCACCCTCTCGCCGATGGCGGCAATGGCGAAGAACGCAGTCAGGTTCGCCGCCGTGTAGGCCACCAGGTAGAAAAGAACGCTGTCCGGGCCGATGGACGCGAATACCGGCACGTCGGGCAGGCTTCCTCCGGCCTGCACCCCGGCGGCCACGCCCACCAGCAGATACCCGGCGTGGGCGATGGTGCTGTACCCGAACAGTCGGCGTATATTGCTCTGCGCAATCGCCACCACGTTGCCGATGGTCATGGACGCCGCGGCGAGAGCGGCCATCAGCACGGCCCAGTCCAGCGATACGTCAAAGAATCCGGTGAACAGCACCCGGAAAAGTACGGCGAACCCGGCGGCCTTACTGGCTACGGACAGAAAGGCGACGACGGGAGTGGGCGCCCCTTCGTAGACATCGGGCACCCACATCTGGAAGGGCGCGGCGGAAATCTTGAAGCCGAATCCGGCCACCAGCAGAACGATCCCGACCAACAGCGCCCAGTTGCCGAAGGCAACGTCGCCCGCGGCACGGCCCACGGAGGCTGAGATGTCGGCCAGCTGGGTGCTGCCGGTGAAGCCGAACACCAGCGCCATCCCGTACAGCAGCAAGGCGGAGCTGATGGCGCCGATTATCAGGAACTTCATCCCTGCTTCGCTGGAGCGCCCGCTCATCAGGAATGCCGCCATAGCCGCGAGGGGCAGCGTGGTCAGCTCGAGCGCCACGTAGATCGTGATCAGCTCCGTGGCGGCGGCCAGCATCATCATCCCGGTGGCAGAGAAGAGGAGCAGCCCGAAGTATTCGCCGCGGAACCGCGGCATCAGCCGGACGTACTCGGTGGAAGCAAGCACCACCAAGGCGACGGCCCCGGTTACCAGGAAGTTGAAGAAGAGAGCGAAACGGTCGACCGACAAGCTGCCAAGCAGGATGCTGGACTCCTCGCCGGCGCCTCCTCGGACGAGATTCGCAGCCTCCCCCAGGTCGTAGAACTGGTAGAGGCTCAGCACGAACGGTCCCGCCAGGAACAGGAAGGCCATGTAGGGAAGCATCCCCACGAGCCGACGGGGAATGATCAGGTCCAGGATGATGACGAGGGTCGCCGCCCCGGCCATGGCCAGGTAGGGCGAAATCACGTACAGGTCGTGGGCGTTCATTCTCGGCTAATCGCGGAGGGCCTGCGGGGCGCCCCCGCCAGCAAGATCGTTGATGGCCCGGACCATCGGTTCCAGGGCCGTGTCGAACATATCGGTGAGCAGAGCGGGATACACCCCGATCCCGATGATGCAGATCACCATCAGGGCCAGGGGCGCCGCCTCAACCAGCGAGGCGTCGGTCAGGTCGGCGAAACGCTCTCGTCGGGCTCCGAAGAAGGTGCGCTCCATCATCCAGAGGATATAACCGGCGGCCAGCACTATGCCCAGCACCGCCAGCACCGTCGGCCAGTCGTAGGCCCGGAAGGCGCCGAGGAACACCAGCAGCTCCGCCACGAATCCGCTGAGTCCAGGCAGCCCCAGGGAGGCCAGCCCCGCAATCAGCATCGCGGCGGCGACGAAGGGCATCCGGCCGGCAAGGCCGCCAAGGTCGGGGATGTAGCGGGTGTGGGCCTTTTCGTACACCAGCCCAACCGCCAGGAACAGCAGGCCCGTGATGGTGCCGTGGGTGAAAAGCTGCAGGGCCGCTCCGCTCAGACCGGTCTTGGTTAGAGTGCCTTCGGCAACCCCAACGGAACCGATTCCCAGCATCACCAGCCCCATGTGGCTAACGCTGGAGTAGGCAATGAGCCGTTTCAGGTCGGTCTGGCGCATGGTCACGACCGCGCCGTACAAGACGCTGATGACCCCCAGCGCCACCAGCACCCAGGCGAACTCCCACGACTGGGCAGGGAATAGCCCCACGTTGATGCGCAACAGACCGTAGCCCCCATCTTCAGCAGCACGCCGGCCAGCATCACGCTGGCGGCAGTCGGCGCGTCGGTGTGGGCGTCGGGCAGCCAGGTGTGCAGCGGCCAGGTGGGCAACTTCACCGCAAAAGCCACGAAGAAAAGCCAGAACAGCCAGGCAAGGGGAAGCAGCGTGGCGGCAGAGACCAGCACCGCCCCGGTGCCGGAAAGCTCGATGATGTTGAAGGTGCCAACGTCCGGCGTGAGGAAGACCGCGACGATGGCCACCAGCATGAAGGCGCTGCCAAGGATTGTGAAGATCAGGAACTTCATCGCCGAGTACTCTTTCCGTCCGGTGCCCCAGATGGAGATGAGCATGTACATCGGGATGAGTTCCAGCTCCCAGAACAGGAAGAACAGCAGCAGGTCCAGGGACGTAAACACGCCCATGACCGCAGCCTGGAGCAACAGCAGCCAGAAGAAATACTCCTTGACCCTCAGGGTGATGTGCCACGATGCGAGAACAGCGCACAGTCCCAGCAGTCCGGTCAAGGCCACCAGCGGGGCCGACAGACCGTCAACGGCCAGAAGATACGACGCCTTCAGTCCGACGTCCGGTATCCAGGCGAACTGGTCGACGAACTGGAAGCTGGCCGCGTCTGCGCTCCGGTCGAACAGCGAGAACACCAGCAGGGCCAGCACCAGGTCCGCCACGGCGATGGCAACGGCAGCGCCGCGAATCAGCTTGTCGCCACGCAACAGCAACAGCAGTACTGCTCCCGCCGCTGGCAGGAACACGGTCGCGGTCAGCAGTCCGTTGAACTCAGGCGACATCATGATGACAGCAGGAATCCGAGAATGATCAGCAGTGATCCCAGGGCCACGGCCGTGCCGTATGCCTGCACCTGTCCGGTCTGGAGCCGCGCCACGGCCGAGCCTATGTTGCGGAAGAACCAGCCGAACAGATCGACCACCCCGTCGACGATCCGGCGGTCCAGCCAGTTGGTCAAGGCTGCGAAGAACCTGTAAAAGCTGCGCCGTACGATCACTCCTTCATAGAGGTGATCGACGTAATATCTCTGCGACAGCAGGGTGTGTACCGGGCCCAGTATCCGCAGGGGTTCCCGGGTCTGGTCCCGGCGCAGTCCGTAAACCGCCAGGCCAGCCAGCGCTCCGCCGACTGCCGCTCCCGTGGAGATGCCGGCCATGGGCCAGCTGAAGTCGGGCAGCTTGGCGTGTCCTTCTCCCCCGGTTGCCGCGTGCAATCCGTCGGCGACGAAGCCGGTCATCCAGTGAATCGGCACTCCCAGGAAATTGATCCATTGCGGGTTGATGATGTATCCGATTACTACAGCCCCCACCCCCAGCACGGCCATCGGCGCAACCATCACCAGCGGCGACTCGGCCAGATGCACGCCGCCGTGGTGTCCGGCGTCTTCATCCTCCGCGTCGTGTGACTGAGCGTGTGACGCGGGGTGCAGGTCGGCATTTTCCTGGTCGATACCGCCCCGGAAGTCGCCGTAGAAGGTCAGCATGACCATCCGCACGGTGTAGAAGGCAGTGAACACCACGCCGGCGATCAGCCCAACGAAGGTCACGATGTTGATCCAGTCCACGAAGTGGCTGTTGCCGTCGAACGCGGCCAGCAGTATCTCGTCCTTGCTCCAGAATCCCGCCAGCGGGATGATGCCGATCAGGCTCAGCGCGGCGATGACCACCAGCAGGTACGTGGCGGGCATGTAGCGTCGCAGCCCGCCCATGTAGCGCATGTCGAAGGTGCCGCTGGCGTGGTTGACGCTGCCGGCGCCCAGGAACAGCAGCGCCTTGAACACGGCGTGGGTCACCAGGTGGAAGATGGCAGGCGCGTAGGCCCCCAACCCCAGCGCGGCCATCATGTAGCCCAGCTGGCTGACGGTCGAATAGGCCATCACGCGCTTTATGTCGTTCATCACAAGGCCCATGGTCGCCGCCATCAGTGCGGTGAAAGCTCCGACTAGAGCCACAACGGCCATCGCCGAATCCGACTGCTGAAACACAGGGAAGAACCGCGCCACTAGGAACACGCCCGCCGCCACCATCGTCGCCGCGTGGATGAGCGCGCTCACCGGCGTCGGGCCTTCCATAGCGTCGGGCAGCCAGGCGTGCAGTGGGAACTGTCCCGACTTGCCGACCGCGCCGGCGAATATGCCTAGCGCCATCCATGTCAGCGCCGCTCCGCCCAGCACCGCCGCACCCGCGGCCACAGGTTGGGCAGCCTGCCAGATATCCGGGATGTGGAACGCGTTCAGCCCCGCCGCAGCGAAGTCGTCGGCCCTGAAAAACAGGTACAGGATCGCGATGAGGAACCCCACGTCCCCGATGCGGGTGACGATGAACGCCTTCTTGGCCGCAGCCGCAGCCGAAGGCCGCTCGTGCCAGAAGCCGATCAGCAGGTACGACGACACGCCGACCAGTTCCCAGAAGGCGTACAGCTGCACGATGTTGCTGGACAGCGTCAGCCCCAGCATCGAGGCCGTGAACAGGGACATATAGGCGAAGTAACGGGCAAAGCCCGGGTCGCCCTGCATGTAACCCACCGAGTAGACCTGGATCAGCAGGCTGATGGAGGTCACCACCACCAGCATCACCGCCGTCAGCGGGTCAACCAGCAGCCCCATCTGGATCGTCGCTCCCCCGAAAGACAGCCAGTCCCAGGTCTCGAATACCACCTCGTGGTGCACGATCACCGATCGCAGGGTGATGATGGCCAGCACTGTAGAGGCCGCCAGCGTCCCGATGGTGCTGACGGCGGCAAGTATCGGCCAGCGGTTCAGGAATGGCCGGATTACCAGGGCAATCAGTGCGAAGGAGCCCAGGGGTAGCAGGAATATGGCCCAAACGGCGGCTTCGGTGACCATCTACAGTTTCCTCAGTATCTCCTCGGCCACGTGCTCACGCCCCTTGGGAACATACACCTTGAAAGGCACCCGCTCGCTCCAGCCCAGGACGTCGCCTTCCGGCAGGATGCGCGCCGGCAGGCCCTCACTCTCGAGGACCTCCTTCCACATCTCCGCCAGCATCAGGTTGGATGCCTTTCTGAACTCTACCCACATTCCTTATTCCAAATTCCCAATTCCACATTCCCTCTAGTTTCTCATCTGTGCGGCCTCGGTGAGGTCCACCGATTCGTTTGTGCGGTACATCGCGAACACTATACCCAGCCCCAGCGCAATCTCTGCCGCGGCCACGGTGATAACGAACACCGCGAAGACCTGCCCGGTGAGCGCGGTGGAGAGGCTCTCCTGCAGGCCAGCGGGAGCAAGATACTTCGCCATCGCGACGAGCGTGACGTTAACGGCGTTGAACATCAGCTCGATGGACATCAGCACCGCCAGCACGTTGCGTCGGGCCAGGGAGCCGTAAAGCCCGATACAGAACAGGACCGCCGCGACGATCATGAAGGCTTCGAAGGACATCGCCAGCTAGTCCCCTACCCCGGGGCCTGCCGAAGGACCGGCCCTCGGCCGCACCAGCGCAAGCGCCCCGATCAGCGACGCCAGCAGCAGGACGGATACGGCCTCGAAGGGCAGCACGTATTTGCCTATCAGCAGGTCGGCCAGGCCGGAGCTCTGAGCGTCATCCTGGGCTTCTCCCGTCAACCCCGCCTCCTCCAGCGACTCGTCGGCAATTGTGGAAACGGCGGAGGTCTGGACCAGCTCTACGCCCGGTCGGTCGCTTTCCGGCAGGAAGTTCCAGCGTGTATCAATGACGACAACCACCATCGCCGCCAGGAGCAGCCCCGCGAAGATCGCCGCCGGTATCTGCAGCCTGTTCGGCGGGTTGCCTCGCTGCACGTCCCGCGTCAGCATGACTGCGAATATGATCAGCACCGCAATGGCGCCAGCGTAAATCAGCACCTGCACTACCGCCAGGAACTCCGCGTTCAGCAGGACGAAGAATCCTCCCACGGCGATGAACACCGCCACTAGGAGCAGTGCGGCCCGGAAGAGGTCGCGGGTCAGCACCACGCCCAAGGCGCAGCCGATGGCCACGACGGAAAGCAGCCAGAAGACGACGTCCTGGAACCACATCTCAGTGGTTTCCTCCGTCGTCGTCCACCCGGTCATTCCCGCTTTCGCGGGAATCCGGCGTAGGCCGTGAGCCTATGCGCATTCCCGCCTTCTCACGCTGGTGCCACTCCCACGACTCACGGCCTACCTCGCGCCAGTCCAACGGCCGGCCGGCCCGGGGGTCATAGTCCTGGCCTTCCAGCTGGGGACGGAAGAAGGTGCTGGGACGCTTGTCGGCCTGCCTCAGCTCGTCGATGGTGATGACCATGTCCTTGCGCGAGTACCGGCCCTGCTCGAAGCCGCTGCCCATGAACAGCGCGTCGTAAGGGCAGGCCTCGACGCACAGGCCGCAGAACATGCACCGGTTGATCTGGATGTCGAACACCTCCAGCCGGTACTTGTCCCCTTGGGGAACCGCCGTCTCGCTGGGGCTGGTCACGATCTTGATGATGCCCAGCGGGCAGTACTTGGCGCAGGAAGCGCAGCCGGTGCAGCGCTCCTCGTACCAGGCGAACTCTTCGCCCCGGAAACGCGGGTGCTGTTCCAGCCGCTCCTCCGGATACTGCACGGTGAACGGCTTCTTGGTCAGGTTCTTGAGGGTAACCAGCAGGCCCTTGGCCAGTGCCAGACCGTACATCGCTAATCTCCCTCCACGATGGTTATTCCAGGTGGCAGGTTGGGCGCCCGTGCTGAAACCACAGGCCGCACCTTCTCGCGGACCAGGTTGCCGAATATGAGGATGCAGGCCACGGTGACCGCCAGGTTGATCCCCGTCATTATGCCCAGGTCCGCTCTCGTCAGCGCGCCTGCCGCGTCGCGAAGGAAGTAGACTTCCAGCGCCGTGGCGAACAGGTTGATCAGGCTGGCGGGCAGGAGGAACTTCCAGGCGAACGCCAGCAGCTGGTCGATTCGCAGCCTGGGGAAGGTGGCGCGCACCCAGATGAAGATTGTGGCCACGATCATGGTCTTGATCAGGAACCACAGCCAGCCGAACCAGTGGGCTACCGGTCCCTCCCAGCCGCCGAGGAACAGCGTGGTGATGATCGCCGAGGCGGCCATGACCCCGCCGAATTCGGCGGCCTGGATCATGGCGAACTTGATGCCGCTGTACTCGGTGTGGTACCCGGCAATCAGTTCGGATTCGGCCTCGGCCATGTCGAAGGGCGTGCGGTTGAGCTCCGCGGTGGTGCCGGCCACGAATACGATAAACGCCAGCGGCTGGACCACCATGAACGGCAGGGTCTGGGCCGTGACCACGTCGGCCAGGGACATCGACCCGGCCACCATCACGACGCCCAGCAGCGAAATCACCACCGGCACCTCGTAGCTGATCAGCACCGCCACTCCCCGGGCCGCTCCGAACAGTGCGAAGCGATTGTTGGACGACCAGCCCGCCATGAAGATGGCAATAGAGGTAACGGAAGTGACCGCCAGGATGTACAGGACCCCCACGTTCAGGTTTGCCAGGGCGGTGTCCTTGGCGAAGGGAACCACGGCCGTCATCAGCACCACGGGGGCAACCATGCCGATGGGCACGAGCATGAACACGATCCGGTCGGCGGTGCCGGGCGTCAGGTCTTCCTTGAACAGGAGCTTCACCAGGTCGGCGATTGGCTGCAGCAGTCCGAACGGTCCCCAGCGGTTGGGCCCCAGGCGGTTCTGGAACTTGCCGATCAGCCTCCGCTCCGTCCAAGAGAATGCCGCCGCTCCCAGCAGCACCGCGTTGGTCAGGATGAGAATGATGACCAGGCCGGCGACCAAGTACGACAGCCAGCACGGCAGCGCCAAGCCTACGAAATTGTAGATTTCGCGGAACAGCGCCGTGTCGTACAGGATGTTGTCCGGTCCCAGCCGGCACCCGTTCGCTGCCGGGTTCACCTGTCCACTTCACCCATGTTGATGTCCACGCTTCCCAGCGTAACAATCATGTCGGCCAGCTTCCAGCCCACCAGCAGGTGCTCGGTTACCGTCAGGTTGATCAGGGACGGGGAGCGTATCTTGCAACGGTAGGGACTGATGCCCCCGTCGCTGACCAGGTAGAAGGCCAACTCTCCCTTCGAGGCCTCCACCCGCCCGTAAGCTTCTACGCCCGGCTCCGGGCGAAGCACCAAAGGCACCTCGGCCCGCACCGGCCCCGGCTCGATTTGCTCCGCGCACTGCCGGATGATGCGGATGCTCTGGCGAATCTCCTGTATGCGCACCCAGAATCGGTCGTAATTATCGCCATTGGCCGCAGTGGGGACATCGAACTCGACAAGGTCGTACGCATCATAGGGCTCGACCTTGCGCCAGTCCCACTCAAGCCCGCTGGCCCGCAGCACCGGCCCGCTGACCGAACAGTTGATGGCCATGTCCAGCGGCAGAGGGCTTACTCCCCTGGTCCGCACCATGATGATCTCGTTCTCGAGAAGAAGCTGCTCCAGTTCCCTGTACTCCTCCTCGAAGTCGAGGAGGAACCGGTCCAGCGCTGGCCAGAACTCGGGCGGAGCGTCGAAGAACACGCCGCCCGGCCGCATGTAGCTGACGGTGATGCGGGCGCCGCACAGCATCTCGAACAGGTCGAGAATGCGCTCCCGGGACCGGAAGCAGTACATCAGCGGCGTCCCCAGCGCCCCAAGGTCCTGGATGATGAACCCTATTCCCATCAAGTGCGCCGCGATGCGCTGCAACTCCGCCGCCAGCGTCCGCAGGTACTTGCCACGCATGGGCACCCCCGGAAATTCAGGGCCCAGCAGCTTCTCAACGGCCAGGCAGTAGGCCTGGTTGTTGATCATCGACGACACGTAGTCCAGCCGGTCGGTCAGGGTAACGACCTGCGTGTAGTTGCGCTCCTCCGCCAGCTTCTCGGTGCCGCGGTGCAGGTAGCCGAAGATCGGCTCCACCTGCAATATCTCCTCCCCGTCGAACGTCACTCTCAACCTGAAGACCCCGTGGGTGCTGGGGTGCTGCGGCCCGATGTTCACCGTCATCGGCTCGGTGCGGATCCCGCGTCCCGAGCTTGTCGAAGGGCCTGAGCCAGTCGAAGGGGTCATCCCACGTAGTCCTTGCGCAGGGGATGGCCGTCGAAGCCCTCCCAGAGCATAATCCGCTTCATGTTGGGATGACCGTCGAACCGAATGCCCATCAGATCCCAGACTTCCCTTTCCTGGAAGTCGGCGCCCCGCCACAGGTGGTACACGGAAGGGGCATGGAGCTCGTCCCTTCCCGACAGCTTCGACTTGACTGTCGCCTTGTGCCCCTTGCGGAACGAGGTGAGGTGGTAGACCAGTTCGAAATGCCCGATGTAGTCGATGGCCGAAATGGCGTTGAGGAACTGGAAATCCAGATCGGAGTCGCGTTTCAGAAACTCGGCCACTCGGGCAATGTACGGAGAATTGACCCAGAGCGTCTCGCCGCTCCCATCCTGAGCTTGTCGAAGGGCGTCTACAGAGCGGGGAACGGTCTCCTCCACCCGCTGCGCCAGGTCAGGTCCGGTGAGTTGCGCCAGCGCCATCACCGCTCCCCCCCGGGAGTTCCCTCTCCCTCCGGGAGAGGGTTAGGGTGAGGGCGTCCCCCGCCCCTCAGCAGCGCGCCAAGGGAGCCGGAAGGCATGTTGTGATAGCGCTTGATCTTCTCGTGCAGCGCCATGATGCCGTACAGCAGCGCGTCCGGCCGCGGAGGACAACCCGGAACATACACGTCCACGGGGATGATATGGTCAACCCCCGGAACCACGCTGTACGAGCCGTAGTACGGGCCGCCGCTGGTGGCGCACACCCCCATCGAGATCACCCATTTCGGTTCGGCCATCTGCTCGTAGATCCGCCGTATCGGCGGGGCCATCTTCCAGGTCACCGTCCCCGCAATAATCAGCAGGTCGGCCTGTCGCGGCGACGCCCGGAAGGCCTCCATGCCGAAGCGGGCGATGTCGAACCGGCCCATGCTGCTCGCTATCATCTCGAAGGCGCAACAGGCGAGACCAAAGGTCACCGGCCAGGCTGACGACTTCCTCCCCCAGTTGACCAGGGCGTCGATGGACGTGACCATCAGGTTGCTCTTCAGGTCTTCCGGCACCTCGATGATCGGCTCGGCCAGCGGTTCCGGCGAGTTGTCCTTGAGCTCCTGCACTACCCGGCCCTCGCTCCGGTCCAGCTCCCAGGTGCGGGACTGCAGGGACTCTCCGCTACGAAAAGGCTGCATCATGAGCGTTCATCCGTCATCCCGGACTCGATCCGGGACCGCCTGCGGGCTATCCCCATTCCAGGTCGCGTTTTCGCCAGGCATAGGCCCAACCCACCAGCAGAATGCCGACGAAAACCGCCATCTCTATGAGCGCAAAGAGCTCCAGCCTCAGGAATTTGGTAGCCCAGGGGTAGAGGAAGATCACTTCAACGTCGAATATGACGAAGAGGATCGCGAACATGTAATAGCGGAAGTTGAACAGGTTCCAGTGCCCGCCGATGGCTTCCATGCCACACTCGTAGGTCTCGGACTTGACCTCGGTGGGCTTGCGGGGACGCAGGCCGATGCGGGAAGCCCCCCACGACATCACCAACATACTGACCGGCACTGCCACCGCCACCACGCAGAAAATGGCAATCAGCCCGTACTGCCTGAAGTAATCATCCAACAACATCGGCAGGGATTATACCAGAAACGGTAAGTTAGACTGCCACAATTTGAGCGCAAACTCCCGGCTCGAATGCGTAGCCTCCTGCAAGAATTTCACCCCCACCCCTTCGGCAAGCTCAGGACAGGCTCTAACCCTCCTCCTCAAAGGGGAGGGAACAATCGAAAGGCCTGCGGGCCGCAACGGGGGCTGGTAAGATAAACGCCGCAAATCCCGCCAGGCAAGAGGGAAGACTTTGACCAACTCAAACCAGACCGCAGGCAACGGCCCGCTGGCAGGACTCAAGGTGCTTGACCTTTCGATGATCGTGGCCGGAGGGACGGCCAGCAGCCTGATGGCCGACTTCGGCGCTGAGGTGGTCAAGGTGGAGCGCCCAGGGACAGGCGACCCCCTGCGCAACTGGGGACCCTTCGCCAACGGGGTGTCGCTATGGTGGAAGGTCCACTCCCGCAACAAGAAATCGGTAACACTCAACCTCGGAAATGCCGAGGGTCAGGCCATCCTGAGGGATCTGGCCGCCCGGGCCGATGTGCTCATCGAGGGGTTCCGCCCCGGCGTGATGGAGCGGTGGGGCCTGGGCCCCGACGAGTTGCTGGAAGTAAACCCGGGCCTCGTCATGTTGCGATACTCGGGCTTCGGGCAGACCGGCCCGTACAAGGACCGGCCCGGCTTCGGCACCATCGCCGAGTGCATGAGCGGCTACGTGGGGATGACCGGCTTCCAGGACACCCCGCCGATGCTGCCGCCGGTCCCGCTGGCCGACGAGGTAGCCGGCGTCTTCGGAGCCATGGCGGGCATGATGGCCCTCTACCACCGCGACGCTCAACTCTCCCTGTCCCTTGATGGAGAGGGCCGGGGTGAGGGTGAAAATCCTGGCCCGCGCGGCTCCGGCCGGGGGCAGGTGGTGGACGTCTCGCTGTTCGAGCCGCTTTTCCGCCTGTGCATTCCCCACATCACCATGTTCGACCTGCTGGGCATCAACCGCGAGCGTGTGGGCAACGACTTCCCCGACGCCGCCCCCCGCAGCCTCTATCGCACCGGCGACGAGCGATGGATGGGCCTGTCGGCGACCTCCCAGAGCACCTTCGAGGGCCTGGCCAAGGCAATGGGAATGCCGGAACTGATCGACCGCCCGTCTTTCGCCGACAACGCTTCCCGCATCGAAAACCGCGAGGAACTGAATGACGAGCTGAACGCCTGGCTCGGCGACCGCACCCTGCAGGAAACACTCGACCAGCTCATCCCCGCTGGCGGGGTGGTCGGCCCGGTGTACGGCGCTGCTGACATTGTGGAGGACCCCCACTACCAGGCCCGGGAGGACATCATCGATATTGAAGACCCTGAGCTGGGACACACCCGAATGCTCGGCGTCGTGCCCAAGTTCAGCGAGACACCCGGGGCGGTGGAACACGCCGGCCCCACCGTGGGCCAGCACAACGCCCCCATCTACGGCGCCTGGCTCGGGCTGACCGAACGCGATCTCGCAGACCTGCAAGGGCGTGGGGTGATATGACGGAAAAGCCCACTCTCCTCGTCGCAACCGGCAACCCGGGCAAGCTAAGGGAATACCAGGACCTGCTACGGGACGCCCCCTACCGTCTGGTTTCTCTCAGGGACGTGGGCATCACGGACGAGGTTGAGGAGACGGGCGACACCTTCGCCGAAAACGCCTGGCTCAAGGCGTCGGGATATGCGGCCATGAGCGGAATGCTTACCCTAGCTGACGACTCCGGCCTGGAGGTCGACGCCCTCGGCGGTGAGCCCGGCGTGCGCTCCGCACGCTACGGCGGCGGCGCCTGCCGCACCGACGCCGACCGCGTCGACCTGCTCCTGCGAAACCTGGATGGGGTGCCGTGGGAAAAACGGACGGCCAGGTTCCGGTGCGTGATCAACGTGGCAGTTCCCCCGGCCGCTTCAAACGCGCCGCCTCGATTGCTGGCCTCCGTAGTTGGGTCGGTGGCCGGAATGGTACAATACGGGCCAGCAGGCGACGACGGCTTCGGATACGATCCGGTGGTCTATCTGCCCTCTCTCGGCCGCACCGTGGCCCAGTTGACCCTGGAAGAAAAGAACCGGATCAGCCACCGGGGAAACGCCGCCGCCCGCGCCATGGCAAAACTCTGCGCTCTCTGATAAGGCTCTCTGTGTTGAAAAACCCGGCGTTGATATGTCCCTGAACGTACTCGACACAATGGGCAGGTCCATGCGGGACCTTCGCATCTCGGTCACTGACCGGTGCAATTTCCGATGTCCCTATTGTATGCCCGCCGAAATCTTCGGGGAGGCTTACAAGTTCCTGCCTCGAGAGGAGATTCTCACCTTTGAAGAGATTGCCCGCCTGACCAGGCTGTTCGCCGGCTTTGGAGTAACAAAAGCCCGCATTACCGGCGGCGAGCCGCTCCTGCGAACCGAGTTGCCGGAGCTGATCTCACAGATCTCCGCCATTGAGGGAATCTTCGACATCACGCTGACCACCAACGGCTACCTGCTGGCGCAACAGGCCCAGACCTTAAAGGACGCCGGACTCCATCGCATAACCGTCAGCCTCGACAGCATCGACGACGAGGTCTTCAAACAGATGAACGGCCGCGGCTTCGGCGCCCGCCGCGTGCTCCACGCCATCCAGGCCGCTGCGGACGTGGGCCTGACGCCCATCAAGATCAACGCCGTCGTCCAGCGGGGCGTCAACGACCACACCATCGTCGACCTGGCGCGCCACTTCAAGGGGACCGGCCATATCGTGCGCTTCATCGAGTACATGGACGTGGGCAACCGCAACGGGTGGAAACTTGACGAGGTGGTCTCCGCCGACGAGATAATTTCCCGGATCGACGCCGAAATGCCTCTTGAAGCTGCGCCGGGGAACTACTCCGGCGAGGTGGCCGAGCGTTACCTGTACCGGGACGGCAGCGGGGAAATCGGCGTCATCGCATCGGTGACGCGGCCCTTCTGCGGGGCATGTACCCGGCTGCGCCTGTCCACCGACGGCCAGGTCTTCACCTGCCTCTTCGCCACCCGCGGCACCAGCCTGCGCGATCCCATGCGCGACGGCGCAACCGACGACGAGTTGCGAGGCATCATCGCCGGACTCTGGACCCGCCGCGCCGACCGCTACTCGGAAGAGCGGGCCGCCGCCACCCCCGGCATACCCCGCCGCGCAAAGGTGGAGATGTACCAGATCGGCGGATAGGAACGTCGAGCTTGGCGCCATGTCTACCCGGAGAAGAGTGACCATCCACACCGACGGCTCCTGCTTGGGCAACCCCGGGCCGGGCGGTTACGCTGCCATCTTGGCGTACCGGGCGCAGGAGAAGGAGCTTTCGGGAGGGTTCCGGCGCACCACGAACAACCGCATGGAAATCTTCGCGGTGATCGCGGGGTTGGAGGCCCTGAACGAACCCTGTTCGGTAACCGTCTATACCGACTCCCGCTATGTGGTAGACGCCATAGAGAAGGGTTGGGCCAGGCGCTGGAAAGACAACGGCTGGATGCGAAACAAGCGGGAACGGGCCATCAATCCGGACCTCTGGGGCAGGCTTTTGGACGCCCTGGAGAATCACGAAGTCGAATTGAAGTGGGTACGCGGCCACTCCAACAACGTGGGCAACATCAGGGCCGACAGATTGGCCGTGGCTGCGGCCAACGGAAAAAGCCTGCCCATCGACGAGGGATTTGAGCATCCCCGGAGAGGACTCTTATGACGACCCCATCGCAGGACCACCTGACCCACCTCGACGATCAGGGCCGCGCCAGCATGGTCGACGTGGGGGACAAGGCAGTCACCAGCCGGGAGGCCGTGGCCCGCGGTTACGTTTCCATCCAGCCGGAAACGGCCCGCCTCATCCGCGAGGGCCTGATGAAAAAGGGCGACGTTCTGACCGTTGCTCAAGTGGCCGGCATCATGGGATCCAAGAAGACATCCGAGCTGATCCCACTCTGCCATCCCCTGCCAATCGACAAGGTCGACGTTGACCTGGATCTGGACGAGGAGCGGAACCGCATCAACATTGTCGCCACGGCCCGCACCACTGCCAGGACCGGTGTCGAGATGGAGGCCATGACGGCCGTATCGGTCGCCGCGCTCACCCTTTACGACATGTGCAAGGCGGTCGACCGGGGCATTCGCATCGAGGGAATCCGCCTCGTCCGCAAGAGCGGCGGCCGCAGCGGGGACATCGACCTGGAGGGCGAGGAGGAGTAGCGGAATGGGAGCGATTTTTGTCACTATCGAAGTCGGAGACGCACGAGGGGAAAGGTTTGAACCCGTCGAAGTGATGGTTGACACAGGCTCGACCTTTACGACCGTTCCAGGCCCTTTGCTTCGGCGTTTGGGTGTCTCCCCTCAGCGCACCATGCAGGTCCGGCTGGCCGATGGCAGCATCACAGAAGACGAGGTCTCGGACACCGTAATCCGACTTGAAGGCATCACTTTCCATACCCCTGTAACATTTGGACGGGAGCAGGAACCCAATCTCCTTGGAGTGGTCGCGTTGGAGACGGCGCTATTAGCAGTTGACCCCGTGGAACAGCGACTCGTGCCAGCTATTGGCTGGAAGGCTTATAAACTATCTCAAAACAGGTGAGTTGCTTTCTCGTCGTTCTCTATGCACTGCCTTTTCACCCCCACCCCTTCGGCAATCTCAGGGCAGGCTCTGACCTTCCCCTTCGAGGGGGAGGGAACTTTTGAGATAGCTACTTAGCGCACCCTTCGCCTGCCCAACTCCCGTCCCATCACCCGCAGCGCCGCTGCTGCAAAGTGTATGTAATCCTCCCTCGATAGCTCAAGGGGCTTGTACTTCTCCACCTGGTCAACGTCCGTGGGGCCGGCTGGCCCAGGGATGACCTCCAGTTCCAGTTCGCAGATCTCGCCGTCGGGCAGCACCACCACGCATCCCCACTCGTTCCTGGAATCCGCTGGCGGCTCCAGCTCGATGGCCTGCAGCGAGTTCATTCCCATGAAAGCCGGAAACGGCTGCAATCCGCCTGCCATCTCCACGACCGCATCGCGCAGGCGGGCCGCCGTCCGCTCCAGGAGTTCTTCAGGCCTTGAGCTTGTGTCCGACATGGCATTGCATTCTATTGCCTGCGGAAAGATCAAGCCAGCGAATCTACATTCGTCTGTTAGTCTTGGGCAATTCCGTGGAATAATCGCGGCATGAATTTCGCTATGGCCTCCAAGATATGACTGCCGCTGCCTGGGAAGAGTCCCGAAGCGGATGGTTTGTTGTCGTTGGCACCTTCCTGATCCTCACCATGGGATTCGGGAGCGCCTACTCATTTGGCACCTTCTTCACTCCGCTCCAGGACCAGTTTGGAGCATCCCGCGCCGCCGTGTCTGCCGCCTTCTCGCTGGCAATACTGACCCTTTTCAGCGTCGGCCCGCTCACGGGCACCCTGGCCGACCGGCTGGGGCCCAGGGTGCTGGTGGCGGGCGGGATTGTCCTGGTGGGCTGTGGCCTCATCCTCGCCAGCCAGGCCCAAGCCCTGTGGCAGGTACAGGCCGCCTTCGCTGTCTGCATCGGGGGCGGCGTGGGCATGGCCTACGTGCCCGCGGTTGGGGCAGTCCAGAAATGGTTCGACCGGCGACGCGGTCTCGCCTCCGGGATTGCCGTATCGGGAATCGGGGTCGGCACATTGATCGTGCCGCCAGTGGGGGCTCTCCTCATAGCCCAGTTGGACTGGAGACCTGCCTTCCTGGCCATCGGTGCAGTCGTACTGGCGGCGGGCGGCGCGGCGGGCCTGCTGGTCAGGAACCCGTCCGGCGGCAATCCGGGATCGGACACAGCACCGGCGCCCATGCAGGGAGTGCTGCTTGGAGATGCCGTCCGCTCGCGCCCGTTCGTACTGCTGCTGACAGGGTTCCTCCTGGCATCCCTGGGGCAGTTCACCCCGATCGCCCACCTCGTCCCCTACGCCGAAGACCGCGGCATTGCGCCCCAGAGTGCCGCGACGCTGCTGAGCCTGCTGGGAGTCGGGAGCGCCGTGGGGCGCTTCGCCATCGGCGCCGGAGCCGACCGAATCGGCCGCTGGAGAGCGCTGGGGCTTTCGTTTGGAGGCGTGGGACTGAGCTGCCTGCTGTGGCTTGTCTCCGACGGAATGGTGGGTCTTGGAGCCTTTGCGGTCCTTGTGGGACTGTTCTGGGGCGGCTCGGTCGCGCTGGCGCCGTCGGTGATGGCCGACTACTTCGGCACCCGTTCGGTCAGCGGCATCATCGGAGTGCTCTACGCGGGCGTGGGTTTGGGCGCGCTGGTGGGGCCGGTAATGGCTGGCAGGGTTTTCGACCTGTGGGAGAGCTACGCGATTGCCATCGCCTACAGCATCATCGCGCCGATTCTGGCCGCAGTGGCCGTGCTGTCAGCGGAATCGCCGGAAAGATGGCGTTCCCGATACGCCTCCGGTGGGGATTACGCCGCCTCCAAAGATGCACAACTGGATAGCGCCGACAATTGACATCCCGAAAGCACCGCGAATAACATGGAATGACCGGGTTGCATCCTGGCGGCTGGCCGGATGGCCCCTCGGTGGCAACGTAGCTCAGCGGCAGAGCGGGCGCTTCATAAGCGCTAGGTCACTGGTTCGAATCCAGTCGTTGCCACCATTTTCTTTGCTCTCGTCTGCGCCGACCCGCCGTATCTCTCGGAAGAGCGGTCTATTCTAACGTAACGGCGGAGTTCTCCATTGCTTCGGCCAGAATCAAGGCAAGCCGGGGCCTGAGTTCATCCTCCGGAACATAGCCGTCTTGGTATTGCCAGATTTCCATGGCAACATAGTCAAGAAGCTCGTTGGGTACTCCAGTCAAGTGGAGCGTAACATACTCGTGAGTCGCGCTAAGGTCATCGGCTCCGGAAATGAATCTCTTCAAGAGAGCAACTAATTCTTGATTCTCCGCCACTTTAGCATCCCTCCCAGCACATGACAGTACCGTTCGATCGTCTGACCAGGAGCGCCGGGAAATCTACCGCGCCCTGCGCATCAGGGACAAACTGCTATCAGGTCAAGCTTACCTAACCATAAAAATGGGAAGGCAAGACTACCCCCAAGGGAAACTTTCCAGAAGGGTCCCGCAGCCAGATGGTGGATGTTTCACTAACTATCAACGATCACTTGTTGTGTATAGCCCATAGATATGTCGATGGGATGGGGCGAGGAATAACCGAGCCCGACCCCAAGCGCTTCGAAATCGACGATCTCGCCCTAATTTAACCCCAGAGATCAACCGCCTCCTAAACCTCCGGCAGCCTGTACGCGCGGGCCGCGGTGTTGTGAAACAGGTCGGCCTGCTCCGTTGCGGAAAAGTCTCGGGCCAGGCGCTTGAAGGCGTTCCAGCAAATGTTGTACGAGAAGGACTGCTTGTCCACCGGGAAGTTGCTCTCGAACATGCAGCGGTCTGCGCCGAATTTCTCGATGCAGTACAGGTAGTAGGGAGCGGCCGCCTCGGCCAGCTCTCCCGATCCCGGTGGGAATGGGCGCCGGTGCCAGTCGAAGCCGCTGATCGGGTTGCCCAGTCCACCCACCTTCACCACCACGTTCGGACACTCGGCCACCGCGTCGATGCCTGCTCGCCACTCCGGCATCAGATCCTCTCGACGCCCGGCATACGGGCCGATGCCGAGGGGCCGCCCCACGTGGTTCAGGATGATAGTCAGGTCCGGGAATGCCCGCGCCATGTCAGCGACTTCCGGCAGCTGCGGGTGGTAAACGATGCAGTCGAACGCCAGCCCCATCCGATCCAGGCAAGCCAGGCCCCGGCGGAAGCTTGGGTCGGCGAGCATCCCTGGGGAGTTGGCGCGCGCCGTCGTAATCTCAGGGCTCGCGTCCCATGCGGCGGTGCAGCGAATTCCCCGAAACCGCCCCTTACCGGCTTCGGCGAGAGCCTCCAGCACCGGCTCCGCGGCGTCGCCCAGCATCATGTCCGCGTTGCCCACGATTGCAGCGGCCACGGCGGTCTCATTGCCCGCGGCAACGTTGGCGGCCGCGATGCTTTCGACGAACTCCACTTCGCCCACGGATCGCATTTCCTCGGGTCCCTCGGTGCGGTACTGGGAGTGACACTCCACGAACACCGTCTGGTTCACCCGGTGGCCGGAGCGTGTGTCGCCCAGCAGGTCGTCCAGCAGGTACACGTCACCGGGACGTTCCCAGAAATGATGGTGCGGGTCGAGGATGGGCATACCCGGCTCGATGGGGTCCTCTTCGGTGAGCGCCAGCCACGAGTCACGACTCTGCGTCATTTCCAGCTCCTGCGTGTTCGCTATTTCTCCGGGCGGCCGGTCAGGCGGCACGGCACTAGGCTACTACGAAAGCAGCCTTCCCTCAAATCACCGCCCGGCATTCTTGTATAATCCCCCTGTCGTGAAACACGGCAATACTCTCCGCAAACATGGAGGCAACATGGCCGAACCAACTATGGCCCAGGTAAAGGCAGCGATGGACGCGATGCTGGACAAGGCAATGGAGACCCCCAACGAGCCGGTGGCAATGGCCATCGTCGACAGCGCCGGCAACCTGCTGGCCTACCTGACCATGGACAACCTGCGCATCTTCAGCCGCCGCCACGCTCTCCGCAAGGCCCACACTTCGGCCTTGATGGGCCTGGACTCCGGCGAGAACGCAAGCAGGCTGCACAGCCAGGGCCGCAACATCGCCGATCAGGGCGACCCCATGATGACCTATGGCACCGGCGGCGTGGTGATCATGAAGGACGGCGTTATCCTTGGCGGCATCGGCGTGGGCGGCTACCCCAGCGGCCAGTCCGACGAGGACCTGTCCCGCGTCGGTCTGGAGGCTATGGGACTCTAGCCTTTGCAACAGGGGTTTTCAACGCAGAGTACACAGAGAACACCGCAGAGGGCGCAGAGTTTCGGAAACAATCTCCGCGCTCCCGGCGAAACCTCTGCGTCCTCTGCGTTAAAAGTCGCATGAGCAGGAGTACGGCCATGCGCACCGGAGTCTTCGTCGGCCTCCCCCGACCAGAGGAGTAGTTAGAAACCCATGGGAATGCCAATCAAGAGGCTCTTCTTCGTCCGGTTCCCCTTTGCATTAGTCATTTTCTTGGCTGCCGTCTTGGCCCTGGCGGCCTGCGCAGACATCGACGTCTCTACCTCGGAGTGCGCGGACGGAGGCGAACTCTGGCACGAGTACCGGCTCTTCATGGGCCGGGGCGACGGGGACAGCGAGGTGGTCAGCGACGCCGATTGGGATGGCTTCCTCGCCGACACCATCACACCCCGCTTCCCTGATGGCCTGTCGGTCATCGATGTGGCGGGGCAGGGCACCAACGCCGATGGATCCCTCGATCGGGAACGCACCAAGATGCTGCTGGTACTGGTTCCACCAACCGACGAAACCGCGCTCAATCGAATGAACGAGATTGCCGCCGAATACAAGCGGCTGTTTACCCAAGACACGGTGCTGCGGGTGATCGCCCCAGCCTGCGTAGCATTCAAGTAATCGAGTCCCGCAAGTCCAAGAACAAAAACCGTCATTCCGGCTTTCGCCGGAATCCAGAAAACGCTAATCACAGAGAACGTAGCCGTAGGGCAACATCTATGGATTCCGGCGAAAGCCGGAATGACGGTTTTGTCTAGCAATTCATTCACGGCTCAATAAAATATCGCCTGAGGAGTACGCCCATGCGAATCGGCGTTTTCGTCGGCGCCTCGGTTGCCGACCTCATGACCCTAGACGGACTGCTGGCCCGCATCAAGCAGGCCGAGGACGACGGCTTCGACAGCTTCTGGATCCCCCACATATCCGCCCGGGGTTATGACGCGCTGACCACCCTGGCCCTGGCCGGGATGCAGACCAGCCGCATCGAGCTGGGCGTGGGCGTCGTGCCCACCTACCCTCGACACCCGGCGGCGCTGGCCCAGCAGGCCCTGACCACCGCCACGGCCACCAACGGGCGCTTCATCCTGGGCATCGGCCCGTCCCACCGGCCCGGCATGGAGGAAGGGTTCGGCATTCCATACGACCGCCCGGCCCTGCACACCCGCGAGTACCTGTCGGTGATGCGCCCGCTGCTCGACGAGGGTGTGGTGAAGTTCAACGGTGAGTTCTTCAACTGCAACCTGGAACTGTCAGCCCTCGAACGCCCCGCCTGCCCGATCCTGGTGTCGGCGCTGGCGCCCCAGATGCTCAACCTTGCCGGCCAGCTGGCCGACGGCACCGTTACCTGGATGGCCGGCCCCCGAACCATCGAGACCCATATCACCCCGCGCATCAGCCGGTCGGCGGAGAACGCCAGACGCGAGGCTCCCCGCGTATGCGTCGGCCTGCCCACGGTGGCCACCGACGACGAGGGCACGGGCCGCAGGACGGCAGCCGAGTCCTACGCCCGCTACGGCGAGCTGGTCAACTACCGCCGCGTCCTGGACATCGAGGGCGTGGAGAGTCCGGCGGAAGTGGCGGTCATCGGCAACGAGGCATCGATCCAACGGCAGCTGGAGGCCTTCGCCGAGGGCGGCGCCACCGACTTCGTCGGCAACATCTTCGATGTCCCAGGCGAGCCGGAATCGGGCCAGCGCGCCTACGAAGCCCTGAAATCCCTCGTCGGCAAAATCTGATAAAAGGTCTCCCTCCCAATTCCCCTCCCTCCGGGAGAGGGCTAGGGTGAGGGCGTTTCCCCGGGCTCAAATCCCCTCCCCCAGCGGGGGAGGGTTAGGGTGGGGGAGAACTCTTCGAGATCAACATTCAACAGGAGGAGGAAGCACATGGCCCCGCGAATCAAGCACATCGCGCTCCACACCGAGGACCCTGTGGCCACCGCCGAGTGGTACAAGACCTGCTTCGGCCTCGACGAGCTGCGCCGCTCCCCGGATGGCGGCGCCGAGGGCGTATGGCTCACCGACGGCTACATCTACTTCGCCATCCTGAAGATGGGTACGGAAGACGCACCCAACCTGGGCGAAGGCCCCTCCACGGTCAAGGGCGTGCACCACATCGGCTTCTACGTCGACGACATGGACGAGGCCGTTGACACCGTGGTGGAGCACGGCGCCACCGAGTGCCCCGGCAGCAGCCGCGCCAACCGCAAGTACAAGGGCCCCGACGGCCTGATGATCGACCTGCGCGTCCGCGGCTGGGACGAGCAGATCCGCGCCCGCAGCACCCTCTACGAGCTGGTCGAAGCGCCACCCCGCGAGCCCGCCGGAGCGCCAGCGGACGATTAGTCTTCAGCTGCAACCGACTCCCAATTCCCTCTCCCTTCGGGAGAGGGCTAGGGTGAGGGCGTACTCCTGGCTCTCTATAACCTGAAGCCCGTTCGTTGCCTTAAAGGCTCGCCATGAGCTTGTTTCCCGGATGTAGGGGCGGGTTTGAAACCCGCCCCTACGCAGCGGACATACCAGTTTGCCTTATTGACCACCTGCCCCCCGCAACTTCGCTTATGTTGTGAGCCGATGCCAAACGAGACCCGTTCATGGTTCGACAAGCTCACCATGAACGGGTTTCCAATTGCTCGTTAATAATGACGCTGAATCCGTCGGCGCCTACCGCCCCGTCCACTCAGGCGGCCGCTTCTCTGCGAACGCTCGCGGACCTTCCTGTGCGTCCTCGGAGTTCAGCACCCGCTGGCCCCATGCGGCGTTCAACCTATACGACTCTTCCAGCCCGTAGCGCCGCCAGAATTGGGCCACGGCCTTCGTACCCTGCACCGCCAGCGGGGCGTTGGCCCCGATCGTCTCCGCTATCTCCACGGCCCGGGGCATCAGCGCCTCCGGTTCCAGCACCTCGTGGACGAAGCCCAGACGGTGCGCCTCTTCCGCCCTCAGCGTGTCGCCGGTGAGCATCAGGTACATGGCCTCGCCGAATGGCATCAGCCAGGCCAGGTGGTTGATGCCGTAGTTGGCCATGATCCCGCGTTTGACCTCGAACAGTCCGAAGTACGCCTCCTTCGACGCAATGCGGATGTCGCAGTCGGCAGCCCGCTCCATGCCCGCGCCGATGGCCAGCCCGTTGACCGCGGCTATGAACGGCTTGGGGTTGCGCCCGAAGGGCTGGTTGCCCCGGTACGCCTCGATGCGCTCCTCTTCGGTCTGGTTGGCCCGGGTGCTGCCGCCACCCTCGGCCATCTCCCGCAGGTCCGCACCGGCGGAGAAAGCCCGCCCTGCGCCGGTCACGATGCCCACCCGCATCTCAGCGTCGTGGGAGAACTCCTGCAACGCCTCCCGCAGTTCCTGCCGCATCTGCGCACCCTGTGCGTTCAGCCGGTCGGGGCGGTCCATGGTGAAGACTGCGAAGTGGCCTTCGGGGAACCTCTCATACCTCAGGTCTGCCATTCGTAGCTTCCCTCACCAACCATCCGTTCCCATTCGCCAACTACCCTCTGTATACTCTGTGCCCTCTGTGTTTAACCCCGTCCCTCAGCTCGCCAGCAACTCCCGCAGGGCGGCGTCGACGAACGCCACATCCGTCGGGTTGAGGCCCGGACTGCCTGCCAGGTGGCCCCAGATGGACTCGATGGGCCTCAGTTCCGCGTTGGGCATCATCGAGACTTCGATCTCGTTGTCCTCCGGCGGGAAGTACAGGTCGGTTCGCCCCGGCATCACGATGGCCCGCGCCTTGATCGCTCCCAGCGCCTTTGCGAAGTCGCCGTTGTACTTGTCGTTCAGGCTGATGTCGGCGTTCTGCCACGTCCTGATCATCGCGAGAAAGTTGTTGGCATCGGAGAATACTCGCCGGCCCTCCCAGAAGGCGACCAGGTAGTCCTCCAGCGACGAGTACCCGATGTCCAGGTACACCTGCTCCCGGTAGAAAGCCTGAGAGACCGCCCAGCCAGCGTAGACCCGGCCCATGGCCCGCAGTCCCTTGTAAGGCGGCGAGTCGTACCAGCCGTTGTTCCAAGCGTCATCGGCAGTCAGCGCGGCCTTCACGCCCTCCAGGAACACGAAGTTGTGGCGAGAGGTCCGGGCCGAACCGCAGATGGGGGCGATGCGCTCCACCATATCCGGGTACAGCGCGCCCCACTGGTAGGTCTGCTGCGCCCCCATGGACCAGCCCACCACCAGCGCGATGCGTTCGATGCCGAACAGCTCGGTCACCAGCCGGTGCTGGCTGGACACGTTGTCGTACAGCGACACCCACGGGAACCGCGCCCGGTCGTACGGCATCGGAGTGTTCGATGGCGACGACGACAGCCCGTTCCCCATCATGTTGGGCACGATTATGAAGTACCTATCCGGGTCAAGCGCCTGCCCCGGCCCGATGATCGCTTCGTTGGCGTAGTGCTGCCCCCCGAAGAAGGTGGGGAACACGATCAAGTTGTCCTTCGCCGCGTTCAGCGTCCCATACGTCTTGTAGGCGATCCACGCTCCCCGCAGCGTAGCCCCGCCCTGCAGCCGCAGGTTGCCCAGGTCAAAGGTCTGATAGTCGGTCATTGATTTAACCTCCGAGAATGCCGCTCTGTGCTCGTTGCCGCCTGAAAGGCGTTGGCGTATCCTAGCATGGTCGCTAAGTTCTAGAAGCCGGGGGCTATGGCTATGCACATCCAGTGGATCACAGTCGAACATCTGCCACCGCTGGAAGACATTGGCATTTGGGATTGTGACAAACAAGTAAACTTGTTCATCGGCCCAAACGCATCCGGCAAGAGCACCATCCTGCGGGCAATAAAAGAACTGAGTTCATCTTGGGGTCCCGACGACGAATTCGACGACGCCAACGCATACCCTATTTACAGGAAAGGATATAAACACGCATATGTGGACATTGGGGTAAATTACGGTTGTTCAACAGACACCTCATACTATCCCGACGGTGCGGATCGCGTAGGTTCAGGCACAAGCATCTGGGAAGCAGTGCCTTTCTTGTACGTACCAGCGACCCGGCTGGGCTTGCGTCCTCAGAATATTTTTGACCAAACAATCCAGAGGCCAGAGCCTTACGGATTTGATCTCACATGGTATGAAATACTTAACCGGCATTTTAGCAATTCTTGGGGTGTCTTCAACGGAGAATATGTAGAGGACTTCGTTCCTGCGTTTCGCGAAAAGCTGCAATTCGATCGAAACCAACAGAACCAACTAAGAAAAGCCTTAACGGTTGGGCAAACCTGCGCTAAATTCATTTGCCAAGAAGTAATAAGTGCCGAAGTTCCACAGGTATACGTCGAATTGATAGACGAAGCCGATTTAGATGAAGATGACCCAGAATTCTATCCGACGGGAAGGGTTGTTCATCATGCAATGGGAATCGCTACAAAGGACGATTTCTTGGGTGAGCAACCACTGTACGCGGGTGCTTTGAGTTCAGGAACGCAAGGCACTCTCTTATGGATATGGGCGTTGGCCCTCAAAATGGCGCACCACTACGACTGGCAGGAAGGCTGGGAGAAGAAACCCGCTATCCTACTCATCGACGAGATCGAGAACCACCTGCACCCGACGTGGCAACGCCGCGTCATCCCGGCGTTATTGCATAAGGATCACTTTCCGAACCTGCAAATATTCGCGACCACCCACTCGCCCTTCGTCGTCGCCGGGCTGAAGGCCGGGCAGGTGCACCTGCTGAACCGCGACGAAAACGGCGTCGTAACCGCCTCAACCAACACCGAGGACATCATCGGCTGGACCGCCGACGAAATCCTGCGCACCATGATGGGGGTTGACGACCCCACCGACGACGCCACAGCCGCAGCTGCCAGAGAACTCCGCCAGCTGCGCAGCGAGGGGCCGCGGGATTCTATGGAAGAGGAAGAACATCGCCAGCAGCGGATGCGAGAACTGCGTCAGGAGGTGGACCGCGATCTGCTGGCGGGCGGGCCAGACGCTTCTCGTCGGGAGCAATTTGAGCAGGAATTTGCTGAGGCTTTGGAGCAATTCGTAAAGTCCAAGGATCTGAATCAGGAAAACGGCTGACTGTGCGATCGGTACCTCGCTCCCCCGAACCGGATCTCTTGGCCGAACTACGGGCCGCTTATGCACATTGGGATGATTTAAATGGGCAGGACAGGCGACGAATCCGCGCTGAGCTCATTCAGGATTTTGGCGAGATTTGTGCCTACTGTCAGCAGCTTTGTAACCCGCCCCGGCCATCCGGGGCGGAAAATTCTAATGATGAATCCATTGACCACTTCCATCCGCGCAGCCAATTCAAGAATCTCTGGTTGGACTGGCTGAATCTAGTTTACGCCTGCCGCGAGTGCAATCAGAACAAAGGAAACAAATGGCCCGGAACAGGTGATTCTTATGACGCCTTATCAGACAAGCTCCTGTCGTCAGAGGATTCTCGATACATCTCGGTATCAAAATATGTCAATCCGAATGAATCTGTGGGCCATCGTCCGGCGCAACATTTCTTCGACTTCAACATCGAAACCGGAGAAATAGTGCCCTCGGAACGCCTCAATCATGAGGAATGGTCAGTAGCGCGGAGAACCATTTGGGATTTGGACTTGAATTCTAACTACCTCTGCAGTCTGCGAGTAGAGCGGCTGACCTGGCTTATTGAACGGCTAAATACGATTAGTGAATTTGAGGGCAAGCTAGACGTGCTGCTCAGATTTATGCTGCCCAAAATGCCCTTTTCAATCTTTGTCCGGGCCTATGCGATACGCCGCTTCCCCTTGCTCAATCAGATTATCCAGTAGATTTCCATTCCACCATTTGACGCTCCCGCCCACCCCGCCGTAGACTGCCTTCGCCGCCGGTAGGAGCGGCCAGGAGGCAGCGAAATGGCCAATGAACCCGTCAACATTTTCGAATACGAAGCCATCGCCCGCGAGAAGCTGGAGAAAGGACACTACGACTTCATCGCCGGCGCGGCCACCGACGAAATCACGCTGCGGCGCACCCGCGCCGTCCTGGACAGCATCCAGCTGCGCCCGAAGATGCTGACCGACATCAGCCAGCGCGACCTCAGCACCACCGTGCTGGGACAGCGCATTAGCTTCCCGGTGATGCTCGACCCGGCGGGCAACCACGAGGCGGCCCACCCCGACGCCGAGCTGGCCACCGCCCGCGCTGCCGGAAAGGCCGGCACGGTGATGGTCGTCAGCTCCCACGCCGCCCGCACCCTGGAGGACGTCGCCGGCGCAGCCTCCGGGCCGCTGTGGTTCCAGCAGTACCTGTTCAAAGACCGGGGCCTCACCCTCGAGATGGCGGCCCGCGCCGCCGAGGCCGGCTACTCCGCCCTCTGCATCACGGTCGACGCCAAGATCAAGCCCAAGCGCGAGCGCAATATCCGCAACGACTATGTTGGCGCGCCCTCGCCCAACTACGACAATGTAGACCTGCCACAAAGCTCGTGGCGCTTCGCAGCCGACGCCCCGGCTGGCCCAATGGACATCCGCGACTCCGGGGCCACCTGGGCTGACGTGGACTGGCTGGCCAGCGCACAGAGCCTGCCCATCGTCATCAAGGGCATCATGGTCGGCGAGGATGGGCGCCACGCCGCCGACAACGGCGCAAAGGCCGTGATCGTCTCCAACCACGGCACCCGCTACCTGGACACCACCTTCACCACCATCGAGGTCCTGCCCGAGGTGGTCGAGGCCGCCAACGGCGACATCGAGGTCTACATGGACGGCGGCATCCGCCGCGGCACCGACATCGTCAAGGCCCTGGCCCTCGGCGCTCGCGCCGTGCTAATCGGCCGCCCGCTGTTCTGGGGACTGGCCGTCAACGGCGAGGAGGGCCTCACCTCCGTCCTCGAAATGCTCCGCGACGAACTGGACGCCACCATGGGCATGTGCGGCCGCCCCACCGTCGCCGACATCGACCGCGACATCATCGGCACCGTGTCGCCGCTGCTGGGCATGTTCCCCCAGTCCTGGGACACCGTGCGGTACTGAGAGGGTGTACCTAACAAATCCCCGCCCCTTACAAAGTTCCCTCTCCCTCTGGGAGAGGGTTAGGGTGAGGGCGCTAGGGTGGGGGTGAAATCCCAGCCGGAGAAACCCCAATCCTGTCCATCCCATAGCCACAAGAATCACAGTCAGACAACCCGGCGCATGACCCTCTATGCCGATACAACTCGACACCAACGACCCCCAATACCCTCTCGCCGCTGCTGCCATCCTCGACCGGCACAACCGCAACGAGAACGAAACCAACATCACCAGCGCCATACGCGACTTCCTCACCGACACCGGCCTGGCCCAGCGTGGCCAGATTGTAGAGGAAAACCCGCCGTCGCAAGGCTCTCGCCGCGCCGTTGACCTTACCGCGCTGGACACCTTCATCGAAGTCAAGCGCCGCCTCGGAACCGTCGGCGGATTCAACCCCAATTCCGAATTCGTCCGGCAACTGGACGATTACCTCGCCGAATCCCGGCAGGCCGGGAAGGGCGTTCGCATGGGCGTGCTTACCGACGGAAAGTATTGGCTGTTGCGCTGGCCCGGCGCTGGCCCCATCAAGACCGCGCCGCCCAACGGTTTCGTGCTGGAAGACGCCGACGATTGGCTTCCCCTCTTCGAATGGCTGCGAGACAAGGCTCTCACGCCCCTGGATGACCTGACGCCCAGCCACGAGGCCATACAGGATCACTTCGGCCCGGCCAGCCCCCTGTACCAGCGCGACATCGACGGACTGCGGGAGCTTTATCACTGCAACGCCGACAGCGAGACCGTCAAGGTCAAGCGGCAACTCTGGCACGACCTCCTGAAAACAGCCCTCGGCGAGGTGGCCTACACTACCGAAGACTTGGACGAACACCTGCGTTCCTCCCTTGGCAGGCCAGGCTACGACACCGAGGAGATGGACGACCTCTTCGTCCGTCACACCTACCTCACCGCCGTCGTCGGCATGGTGGTGCAGGCGTCCTTCGGCTTGGATATCCGCGGGCTGGCCGAGTCGGACCCTGCCGACCTGCTGTTGGGACGGGAGCTGAACAGCCGCACCGGCTTGCAGGGAGTCCTGGAGTCAGACTTCTTCTCCTGGCCCGCCGAGGTGGGCGGCCTTCCCCTCATCCAAGCCCTGGCCCGCCGCGTCGCCCGCTTCGACTGGACGCAGGCCCCCGCCGACATCGCAGTGTTGCTCTACCAGTCCGTCATCCCGGCCGAGGAGCGGCGCCAACTGGGCGAGTACTACACCCCGGACTGGCTGGCCCGCGCAATGGTGCGGGAACTGGTCACCGACCCACTGCGCCAAAAGGTCTTGGACCCCGCCTGCGGCTCCGGCGCTTTCCTCACCGAGGCCGTGGCCCATTTCATTGACGCCGCCAACGCCGCCCGCTGGGAACCACTTGAATCGCTGAGCCGCCTCCGAGTCTCCGTCACCGGCATCGACGTCCACCCGGTGGCGGTGCACCTGGCCCGCTCCGCCTGGACCCTGGCGGCCAAACAGGCCATCCAGGACGCCGCCAACGCCGGATTCTCCGGCCCCGTCACCATCCCGGTATACCTGGGCGACTCACTGCAACTCCGGTTCCGCGCCGGCGACCTGTTCGCCGAGCGCGAGGTGACCATCGACGTGCAGGACGAGTTGGACACCCGCCTGGTGTTCCCGGTCAGCCTGGTTGAGCGCGCCGAGGACTTCGACGCCCTCATGACCGACGTGTCCCGCGCCATCGAAGGCCGGCAGGACCCGTACCAGGCGCTGGACGACAACCACATCAGCGACCCGCTGGAAAGGCAAACACTGTCGGACACGATAGGTAAGATGCAGCGGCTTCACGCCCAGGGCCGCGACCACATCTGGGCCTACTACACCCGCAACATGGTGCGCCCCGTGGCCCTCAGCCGCGCCAAGGTCGACGTGGTCATCGGAAACCCGCCCTGGATCAACTACAACCAGACCGCCGACGTGCTGCGCGACGAGCTGGAGCGGTTGAGCAAGGAACAGTACGGCATCTGGGCTGGCGGACGTTACGCCACCCACCAGGACGTTGCCGGGCTGTTCTTCACCCGCAGCATCGACCTGTACCTGAACCAGGGCGGCGTCATTGGTTTCGTAATGCCCCACAGCGCTCTGCAGGCAGGCCAGTACCGCAAGTGGCGCACCGGCAGATGGCAGTCGCCGACCAGGGGGCGGGGCCGGAACAGAGCGGCGGACTTCAGGCTTTCAGCAGAGTTCGACCACAAGCCTGCCTGGGATTTGGAGCCATTAGAACCCAACGACTTCTTCCCGGTGCCCGCCTGCGTCGTGTTCGCCCGCAGCACCGGCCGGAGCGAGGTCGCAACCCCGCTGGCCGGGGCCGTGGAGCAGTGGCACGGGAAGACCTCCGACGCCGCCAGGGGCATGGCCTACCGGGGCCGGAGCGCTATCACAGACACGTCGGCAACCGGCGATTCGCCTTACGCCGGACTCTCCCGGAATGGAGCCACCATCTTTCCGCGAGTGCTGTTCTTCGTCAACGAGACGGAAAATCCGGCCATCATCCAGGCGGGCAACACCATAACCGTCAACCCCCGGCGCGGCTCGCTGGACAAGAGGCCCTGGAAAGACCTGGAACTGCCGGAAATCACCGGGCAGACCATCGAGAGGAGTCACCTGTTCGACGTCCACCTGGGCGAGACCGTCGCGCCCTACGTTACCCTCGAACCATTGCAGGCATTGCTGCCCGTGAAGAACGGAGAACGCGAGATTCCCACCGACAAAAACGGTGTTGGCGGCATCGACCTGGGCGGGCTGGAGCGCCGGATGCGCGAGCGTTGGCAAACCGTCAGCCGACTGTGGGAACGCAACAAGGCGCCGGTAAACCAAATGAGCCTGCTACAACAATTGGATTACCTGCACAAGCTGTCGTCGCAACTGGAGCGGCAAAAAAGCGGCATTCGCATTCTATACAATCAGTCTGGCGCTCCGACAGCAACTAAGTTAGATGACGATAACGCATTGGTGGACTACACACTATATTGGACAATTTGCAAAGATGAACAGGAAGCAAACTATCTGCTTGGCATCATAAATAGTGATAAGTTATCAGAAGCGGTAGCTCCTCTAATGCCCAAAGGCCAGTTCGGGGCGCGGCACCTGCAGAAGCACCTGTGGAAGCTGCCGATACCGCAGTACAACCCCGCCGTCGCGCTCCACGCCGAGATAGCCGCAGCCGGAGCGGAGGCGGCCGCGGGCGCGGCGCACAGGCTGGCCGCACTGCGGGCGGAATACCAGAAGAAGCATGAGGATTGGGAGGCGGGCGGCAGGCGCGGGCGGGAACCGGCGCTGTCTGTGACCATCGTCCGTCGCGAGCTGCGCGCCTGGCTGCGCGCGTCGCCGGAGGGCGCGGCGGTGGAGTCCGCCGTCGGGCGCCTGCTGGGGGGCAATCGCTGACAGCCGGGCCTTGCGGCGCGGGATTTGGGCGGGCGACAATGGAGGCATACGGCAAACCTGCTCCACACCGAGGCCCATGTGAAAGGCACTGCCATATATTTCATAAGCATCATGGGGCTTCTGGCCTTATTTGCTCTCTCGGCTTATCTCTGGCTGCCGGACACAAGCTTGGCCAGCGACGTGACCCGCATCGTCCAGGCATCGGTTACCGCCATAGCCATCGCCGCAGGCGGCGTCTTCGCCGGAGTCAAGCTACAGGTCTTCCGGGATTTCGCGCCGCACCTGACCATCTCGCACGAGATATCACACAGGTCCATAGGCGACAGCTATATCCACATCGCCGTAACCGCGAATTTGCACAACAGTTCCAGGGTCAGAATGGATTTCCGTAAAGGCTTTTTTCGGTTACAGCAGATGGGTCCAGTATCGGACGATGAAGTCGAGAACTTGTACGCTCAGGTTTTTATAGATAAGGAGCACGTCCACCTTCAATGGCCTACCCTGGACGAAATCGTTCTCAATTGGAATCAAGGCGAGTTATCCGTAGAGCCGGGCGAATCACAACCAGAGACCTACGAATTTATAGTATCCACCGATGTTAAGTCTGTTGTCATATACACGTACTTTTATAATTCGAGGTCTTCCAAGTTCTCCCAATCTCCCGGTTGGGGCAGAGCCACGGTATACGATATAATCAATGGCATCTGACGTATATACCCCGGAGGAAAGTTTAATGGCGCCTGAAAATATAGACGGAAAAGATACGCAGGACCTGAAAGCACCTGAAATAGCACCTCCTGAACCTGCGGAATCGAGTGGCTCTCCGGAATTTCATACGGTTTATGTTGAAGATGCAGCCGACCCCAGAGTGGCCCCGCCCAAAGCCTGGAACTGGCGTAAGCCTCCTGGTGGGAAGCTGCCTGCTAACCCAGAATCTTCCAAAGGCTCAAAGTCGGCGTAGAAAACTGAAAATCACGTTAAGCCCTTGCGGAGCCGCAAGCATAGGGCGTAGCTGTAACTTCGGTGTACAATGGCCTCGGCCCTCTATCCCCACCCATGCCTCTGGGAATAAACGAGGGCAGACCGCAATCAGGAGGCCAGACATGACCACCCTTGGCTCCGGGCATTACACCTACACCCTCCAGGAGGACTGGGCCAAGCTGCCCGAGGGCGAGACCTTCGCCATGGTCTCGGCCATCGCCACCGACTCAGAGGACCGCGTCTACGCCTTCCAGCGCAAGGAGCCGCCCGTCCTCATCTTCGACCGCGACGGCAACCTGCAGGACTCATGGGGCAACGGCTCCTTCCTCTTCGCCCACGGCTTCTACATTGAGGACGACGTCGTTTATGTCACCGACCGCGACGCCTCCACCTGCCTCGTCTACACCCTCGACGGCAAGCCGGTGCAGATGCTGGGGCGCCACGGCCGCCACTCCGACACCGGCTGCGAGGTCGCTGGCGACCTGGTGCCCCGCGCCGCCGGGCCGTTCAACTACCCTGCCGAGTTGGTGCCCTCGCCCTCCGGCGAACTGTATGTCGCCGACGGCTACCGCAACTCCCGCGTTCACCGCTTCAGCGCCGAGGGCGATCTGATCCAGTCGTGGGGCGAGCCGGGGAAGGTCGAGGCCAACCACTTCCACCTGCCCCACAGCCTGATTATCGACGGCGACCGCATCATCGTCTGCGACCGCGAGAACCACCGCATCCAGCTGTTCACCCTGAACGGCGAGTTCATCGAGTTCTGGAACGACATCCAGCGGCCCATGGACATCTCCCGCGACCCCGAGGGCAACTTCCTGGTCAGCGAGGGTCAGGTCGACGGCAGCTCCGCCCGCATCAGCATCCTTGACCCGTCCGGCAACGTGCTGGCCCGCTTCGACTGCCGGGGTTCCGGCCACGGCAGCTGGATCGACTCCCGCGGCGACATCTACCTCGCAGGCGTCCCCGACGCCATCGACAAGTACGTCCGGGAAGGGTAGAGCAACCCCCGACACCGTTCGTCCTTCGACAGGCTCGGGATGAACGGTGTCCACTCCCGCGCGCCATCCGTACATCATCAGCCTGGCCGCCTCCGCAAATCAGCCGGCCCTGTCGAAGTTCGGAAGGTGAATTCATCCAGAACGGAGACAGCTATGGCAATGGAAAAAGACCAGGCGCAAGTGGACCTCGAAACAGTGATGGCTACCATGGGGGAGGAGGAGTGGCACAATGTGCGCATCCTCGAGCACTACGCCGAATCCCACATCGCCTATTCCCTGGTCGGCGTCAAGAACGCGGACGGCAAGACCTACTACTACCAGGCCGACACCGGCCGCTTCATCATGCTGAACATCTAAGGCGAGTTTCCGGACCAGTCAACGACGAAGGGGCGCACGGTTGTGCGCCCCTAACCATATATCTTTACTTAGCGCAGATTGTTCAGTCATCGTCCCCCGGCACGTAGATAGCGCCTTCATCCTCGTGTCTGTGCCGGTAAAGTGCGTCGAAGAATCGTTGCGTTTCCGCCCGGCGTTCCTGCCCTTCCGCCCGGATTTCGGCCCGCAGCTCCGCGCGCAACTCGCGGTTTTCCGCCTTATTGTCCTCGCGCAGCGCCCGGTTTTCCGCCTTGTACTCCTCTCGAAATGCCTGCATCTCCGCCTTGTAATTCTCACGAAATGCCTGCATCTCCGCCTTGTACTCCTCTCGCAGTGTCCGGTTTTCCGCCTTGTTATTCTCGCGCAGTGTCCGGTTTTCCGCCTTGTTATCCTCGCGCAGCGCCCGGATTTCCGCCCGGTTTTCACGCCCATTGTTTTGAATTGCCGACATCAGCCAGAGAAATGCGGTGACTCCCAACGCCAATAATGCTATCCAAGCGCCAGCAAAGGCTCCAATCACTCCCCAAACTTCAGGGCCCATGGATCACTTCCTCGCCGGGACTTTGCTGCCTAGGCTGCCTGCGGCCAGTGTAGGCAGGCGACAAAGGATTTGCAACGCGCAACTGTCATCAATCGGCCGCGTCAGTCAGCCGCGGCCCCCGCCCTCGCCTGCTCGCCGCCGGACGGGGCGGCGGGGGGACGGTAGGGACGGTGGAAAGCCGCGATGATCGCCCCGGCGGTCATGATGCCCACCACCGCCAGCGCAGAAATCTGGAACCCCTCCAGGTGCAGCTTCTGGGACTCGGCCGGCAGCATCAGTCCGATGGTGGCCGGCACGATCAGCGCCATGATGAACGACGAGATGGTGGCGCCGGTGGCGTGGCCCATGTCCCGGGTGGTCTCCAGCACGCCCGAGGCAAAGCCGCGGTTTTCCGTCGGCAATGTGCTCATTACCGTCGCATTGTTGACCGTGTTGAAGATGTTGGTGCCCACCGATATCGGGAACAACAGGAGCGGCAGCAGCCAGAAATTAACCGTTCCGGCAAACAGCGCCAGCAGCACGAAACCCGACGCTATCGACAGCATACAAGCCGTTCGCAGCAGCCGCGGGTTGAACTTGTCGTGGATGAACCCCGCGACGGCGGGCAGCCAGATGCCAAAGGACTGGTGCGGCAAAAGCACATAGGTGACGAATATCGGCGACTTGCCCAACCCCTCTTCGATCATAATGGGCACTAGGATCATGGTCGCCATCATCGAGAGGTGGAACATCACGTTGGAGGTGATCGCCAGCGTGAAGTACTTGTGGCGGAAGTGCTGGAACTCCACAAATGGGTGCGCCACCCGCCGCTCCACCAGGATGAACACGACAAGCAGGGCGATGGTCAGCCCGTGCATCGGCAGGTGATAGGTAAGCGCATCCGAGGAAGTGTAGGACTCTTCCCCGCCGTGCAGGTGGCTGCCGGACAGGATGAATGCCGCCGAGACCGCAACCAGCAGGATGGCCCCGATATAATCGATGGGGTTTTCCTTGTCTACTATCGCCTCGTCGTTGCGCCGCACCACCGGCAGGCACGACTTGATGACGATCAGCCCGATGGGCAGCATGGTCAGGAATACCAGCCGCCATCCGGCGAAAGAGTCCCAGTTGGCGAATTGTAGAAGGATCCCGAAGAAGGCTACCCCGATGAAAGTGCCGATACGGGAGCCGGTGATGGGGAAGGCATACGCTCTGCCCCGCTCTCCCGGCGGGAAAGCGAACGCAAGCATGGCGTTGCCGTTGCCGTGTATCAGTCCGGCGCCGAACCCCTGAAGTCCTCTCAGCACAATTACCTGGGTGAGGTCCTGGGCCGCGACGATCCCCACCGCTCCCACGGTGATGATGATCGTACCGAAGAAGAACACCCGGGGATGGCCGAAACGGTCGCCGAGCCTCGCGCCCAGGAAGACGGTGCTGCCCAGCACCAGCAGGTTCGCTATGACGATCCAGGCCGCTTCGTCGACGCTGTACCCGAAGTCCCGCGCGATGCTCGGCAGGGCCAGCGTTACCGGCAGACTCGACAACTGCACCAGCAACTGCCCGCCGGTCATGGCGATGAGCACCTGGCGGCGCTCCACCGAGTTCACGACTTCCTTGTAATTGGAGATGAAGCCCGGCATTCAAATATCCTGGGCCGAAGGAATAGAGTCCGGCTACTTTATCACTTGTGCAAATGACATGCCACTTTATGTATCAACCATCATTGGCAGGTCCACTGCGGTATAATGCCGTCAACTTCACCGTTAGAGGGACATCAATGGTCAACGCACCGGTCCGCCTGACCGAGCTTTCCCACTGCGCCGGTTGAGCGGCCAAGCTGAGCCAGAAGGACCTGGTCCAGGTCCTAAGCAAGATTCCCCAAGTTGAACATCCCGACCTTCTGGTTGGATCTTCGACCGGCGACGACGCCGCCGTGTACCGCCTGGACGACAGCACCGGGCTCGTACTTACGGTGGACTTCTTCACGCCCATCACCGACGACCCCTACGAGTTCGGCTCGGTCGCCGCGGCCAACTCCCTCAGCGACGTCTATGCCATGGGTGGACGGCCGCTGGTGGCCCTCAACGTGGTGGGCTTCCCCGCCGCCCTGGCCGGGGAGATGCTCGGCGACGTGCTCCGCGGCGGCTACGACAAGGCCGCCGAGGCCAACTGCCTGATAGTCGGCGGCCATACCGTCGATGACAACGAGCCCAAGTACGGCCTGTCGGTTGTCGGCCTCGTCCAGCCCGGACGGCAGGTATCCAACGCCGGCGCGCGCCCCGGCGACGTCCTCGTGCTAACCAAGCCGCTGGGGACCGGCATTGTGACCACCGGCTGCAAGGCCGGTGTCGCCCCTCAAGGCTCGGTGGAAACGGCCGTCGAGACCATGGCGACGCTCAACCGCGCCGCCTCGGAGGCCATGATGGAGGTGGGCGTCAACGCCTGCACCGACGTCACCGGCTTCGGCCTGATGGGCCACCTCACCGGGATGCTGCGGGCCAGCGGAGTCAGCGCCGAGATCAGGGCCTCTGCGTGCCCGGTTCTACCCGGCGTTGACGAGCTTTTGGAGCAAGGAGTAGCGCCCGGCGGCACTCACCGGAACCAGGCGGGCGTTGAGGACTATGTAGCGTGGGACGATGCCGTCTCCGAAAACGACCGGCTTCTGCTCTGCGACGCCCAGACATCGGGAGGGCTTCTGATATCGGTTCCCGGGCAGAAACTGACCTCTCTGCTGAACGCGTTGGAATCGCGCGACGTAGAAACGCGAGCAGTAATCGGCGCCATAGGCGATGGCGTGCCGGGGACGGCGCAGGTGACTCCCTGAAGAATCCTCTCTCGCTGTCCGAACTATACCCAAACGTGAGGTGGGGCTTGAAGCGTCCTGATCAAGTGAAGACCGCGCCCGACCAAGGCTACGGCGAGCGCGTGCCTCCCGGCCAGTTCGTCACTACCAAGTTCCCGGTGCTGACATACGGACCTGAGCCTGGGGTGGATATCAACACCTGGCGGTTCCGGGTGTTCGGGCTGGTGGAGCGGGAGATCACCCTCGACTGGAAGGCATTCACCGAACTGCCCTGGCAGGTGCTGGAGGCCGACTTCCACTGCGTCACCCAGTGGAGCGCGCTGGACCAGACCTGGGAAGGCGTGGCGGTGTCGGACCTGCTGTCCCTGGCAGGAGTCTCTCCTGAAAGCCGGTTCATCATGGCCCACTGCTTCGGCGGATACACCACCAATCTGCCGCTGGACTTGGCCCTTGAAGAGGGCTTCCTGGCCCACAAGCAGGACGGTCAGCCCCTGGGCAAGAGCCACGGCTGGCCCCTCCGCCTCATCGTACCCAGCATCTACGGCTGGAAGAGCGCCAAGTGGATCAATGGCATCGAGCTGATGGCCGAGGACTCGCCGGGATTCTGGGAGCAGCGTGGCTACCACAACAACGGCGACCCCTGGAAGGAGGAACGTTTCTGGCCTGAGCTGTCTCGTTAAACGTGTTCCGGGTTGATTGTCTGCAAACTGAAAGGGGCGGCCGAACGGCCGCCCCTTCTGATTGGCGAGTCGGATTTGCAGGAGTGGACTACGCGGCCAGCGGCAGCTGTTCCTTCTCCTCAAGCCACACGGGGTTCACCTGCCTGGGCTTGGAAGCCACGGCCGGCTGCCTCTCCACGTCGCGCATGAGGCCGCACTGGAGGCAGCTCAGAAAGCTGCCGTAGCTGTCGTGGCTCAGCGTCACATCTCCCTGGCACTTGGGGCACGCACCGAAGTAGATCATTTGGCACCTCCTCTCCCTGCGCGACGCCCGCCCTCGCTTCCGAAGCGGCGCCGGCACTTTCAGGGCCGCCACCTGCGGCCTGTTCGCTCCCGGTTCCCTGACGATGGCCGTCTTCTTGTGGTCCCGCACTGCTGCTGTTGCCTCCGTCCGGTGCTGGACTTTCGAGGGTTTGACCATCATCATTCCGAACTACTACGCCAGAGGTTGAACAATGGATTCTTACTCGCCTTGAAACATTAGAGTTGACACGACTTGTATCAAACCTTATCATATGAATCAGCACAGGTCAACATCGATAGGGGAGCTGGAGAATGACCCAACAGAGACGAGTCCAGGCCAGGCGGCAGGCGCCATCACCTCCCATCCCGGGACAGGAGGCACCATACCGGCCGGCGGACACGTCCGTTTCCCCATCCGGCCCGGCGCAGCGAGAGTCGGGCGCTGGGAGAGCGCCCGGGAGCGAGGACGACGCGGTGGTCGCCATGGAGGGCGTCTACATCATCAGCGTCGCCGCGCGAATCCTGGACATGCACCCCCAGACGCTGAGAAAGTACGAACGGTTGGGGCTGGTGCGCCCCGGTAGAACTCTCGGTATGCTCCGCCTATACTCGACGGAGGACATACGGAAGCTCCGGCTCATCCGTCACCTGTCCGACGAAATGGGACTCAACCTGGCGGGCGTGGAGTTCGCCCTGGCCGCGTTCCAGAACCTCTTGACCATGCAGCAACGGCTGACTGCCAGGCTTGGCCCCGAGGCCGGAGATCAGGTGAAGGAAGAGCTGGACCTGCTTTTCGAGAGCCTCAACCTGCCCGTTGACCAGTGAAACCCCGTGAAGCATGACCCGGAAACCACCACAGGATAGGACTGACGCAGTTCAAATATCCCCTCCCCCTTGACGGGGGAGGGTTAGGGTGGGGGTGAAATCGTCCAACTGTGGAACTCCTAACAGGAATTGCCTGATGCCTGAAGAACAAAACCAGGAACCAATGGAAGAAACCAGCCGGGAAGATGCCGGCAAGGATACTGACAACACCGTGGATTTCGCACAACTGGCGCCGGAGTTGAAAGTGGTTGCCCTGACCGAAAGGCTCGAAGCGGCGGAAGCCGAAGCGGAGAAGTTCCGCAACGAGGTCCAATATAAGGAAGCCGAGCTGCAGACCGAGAGGCGTCGCTTCTCGGAACAGCGCGCCGCTGCCGCCAGGTACCGGGACGAGGACCTGCTCCTCGACTTGCTGCCGGTCATCGAAGGGCTCGAGTTGGCGCTCAACGCCGAGGTCTCCGACCAGTGGGGCGAAGGCGTCAAGCTGGCAGTCCGTGAAATGAAGCGTCGGCTGGAAATGCGGGGCGTGAGTCTCATCGACACCGCGGTCGGGCAGCCCTTCGACCCCAACGAGCATGAGGCCCTAGCCTACCAGGAATCCGACGGGCATCCGCCGGACCACGTGGTCCAGTTGGTCCGCCCCGGCTACCGGCTTCACGACCGGCTGCTGCGGGCAGCCCAGGTGATAGTGGCCCGGGAGCCCCAGGCGCCCGCCTCCGGTGGGAACTGACTGCAAGCACCCTCCAATTGAGAAATTACAACAAACTTGAGAAATAATTCAGGAGAGACGAAATGCCTAAAGTCCTGGGCATAGACCTTGGCACAACCAATTCGGTCGCAGCGGTCATTGATGCCGGTGAACCCGGCGTGGTCGAAAACGCCGAGGGCGCCCGGCTCACGCCTTCCGTTGTGGCCCTCAACACACGCACAGGTGAGCGGTACGTGGGCCAGGTGGCGAAGCGCCAAGCGGTGACGAACCCGGAGAACACCCTGTTTTCGGTCAAGCGCCTCATGGGCCGTCGCTATGACGACCCCGAGGTCATGGGCGCAACAGCCAAGCTACCCTACCAGGTGGTGCAGGCGGCCAATGGCGACGCCCACGTCAAGATGGGCGACGATACCTACGCTCCACCCCAGATCTCGTCCTTCGTCCTGGCCAAGATAAAGCAGGACGCCGAGGCCAAGCTGGGCGAGCGTATCACCCAGGCGGTGATCACCGTTCCCGCCTACTTCAACGACTCCCAGCGCCAGGCCACCAAGGACGCCGGCACCATCGCCGGGCTGGAGGTGCTGCGGATCATCAACGAGCCCACGGCTTCCTCCCTGGCCTACGGGCTGGACAAGACCAGGTCCGACGCCAGCATCGCGGTGTTCGACCTCGGAGGCGGGACCTTCGACATCACCATCCTCCAGATGGGCGAGGGCGTGTTCGAGGTGAAGTCCACCAACGGCGACACCTTCCTGGGCGGCGACGACTTCGACCAGGCCATTCTCGACTGGCTGATCACGGAATTCCGGCGCGAGACGGGCATCGACCTGTCCAACGACCGGATGGCCCTGCAGCGCCTCCGGGATGCTGCCGAGCGCGCCAAGGTCGAGCTTTCCAGCGTGGTGGAAACCGAGATCAACCTGCCCTTCATCACCGCCGATGCCAGCGGGCCGCAGCACCTGGTGAAGTCGCTGACCCGCGGCCGGTTCGAACAGTTGGTGACCAACCTCATCGACCGGACCGCCGGGCCCTGCCAGCGCGCCCTGGCCGACTCCGGGCTCTCCGCCGGCGAGATCGACGAGGTCATCATGGTCGGCGGCATGTCGCGTATGCCAGCGGTCCAGGAGAAGGTCAAGGAGATATTCGGCAAGGAACCCAACCGCAACGTCAACCCGGACGAGGCCGTCGCCCTCGGCGCAGCGATCCAGGCGGGCGTGCTGGCCGGAGAGGTCGGCGACATCGTGCTGCTGGACGTCACTCCGCTCACGCTGGGGCTGGAGACGCTGGGCGGCGTGATGACGACCCTGATCTCCCGCAATACGACCATACCGACCAAGAAGAACGAGACTTTCACCACGGCCGCCGACAGCCAGACCACGGTGGACATCCACGTGCTCCAAGGGGAGCGCACCATGGCCGGCGACAACAAGTCCATCGGGCGGTTCATGCTGGACGGCATCATCCCGGCCCCCAGGGGGATTCCCCAGATCGAGGTGACCTTCGACATCGATGCCAACGGCATCCTGAGCGTTTCCGCACAGGACAAGGGCACCGGGAAGGAGCAGCGCATCGTCATCCAGTCCGGCTCCGGCATGGACAAGGGCGATATCGAGCGCATGGTCGATGAGGCCCGCCAGTACGAGGCCGACGACCAGCGGCGACGCGAGGAGGTCGAGACCCGCAACCAAGCCGACTCGATGGTCTACCAAGCGGAGAAGCTCCTGAACGACAACGCCGACAAGGTCCCGCAGGAGTTGAGGGCCGAGGTCCAGAGCAAGATCGACGCCCTCCGCGCGGCCTCCGCGTCGGGCAACCTCGCCGAAATGCAGACGGGGATCAACGAGTTGAACGCGGCGTTGCAGCGCCTGGGTGAGGTGGTTTACAGTCAGAACGCCGGCCCCGGACCGGGGTCGCCGGGCGCAGGAGGCATGGACGACGGCCCGGCTGGCCCGTCGGATGACGCCGGCACCGTCGAGGGAGAATTCCGCGAGGTTTAGGGTCGAAACTTGAGTCCGCCCGGGGAGGAAGGACCGGCGCCGCAGACCTCCCCGGGGACAAAGCTATGAAAATCCGCCTCTTCGGGAACCGTCCAAACGATTACGGTGATAGTCAATAGCTGGTATAATTGGCTTTCAACAAGGACATAATGTCCCTGGATCTTTCAGGAATCCCTTGGTTGAAAGCGGGTGGTAGCAACATGAACGCGCAACCAGAACGAGCAGACAGAGAACTCTTGGCCAATGAAGGGCCAGTCGGCGATTTCACTCCCTCGATCTCTGCCACTTCGATTAACCAGTGGCGGGTGGAGGGTATCGACAGGGATCTCACGCCTCTTCAGTACCACTATCTGAGCCTGATGAAGCGACTGATTTCTCTGAAGGACCGGTACCAGGAGGACCCTGGAGCCGAAGAGTGGCAAATGTCAGCCATCAACAAGTCCATTTTTTCGACCCTGCGGGACAGCATGGAGGCCAACGTGGGCGACGAGGCCAAGGACCTGCTGAACCCCCAACAGCGAGTGGACTGACAGGCGGCAGGAAAGACCTTACCGAAATGCCCGGAAGCAATCGAGGGGACGGCCTTGTGCCGTCCCCTCTCATTTTGGACTGTCGTACCTGCCCATCGGGCGGATCTACCTGGTGGACCGACGTGTGGACCGACGTCGATGTATTGGCGGTTACCCTGGGCAACCACCAGGGTTGCCCCTACCCAGGGTTGCACCTACTCGGAGACCGTCATCAGACGCCGACCCCGTGCACCGGGAACACCTGCTCCTTCAGCGCCGCCACCGTTTCCCCTGCGTGACGCCTGATGTCCAGCCGCAGGTTCGACGGTATCTCCGGCGACCCGCTGTCTCTGAGTTGCCCGATGCCGTGCTCCAGCGCAAAGCCCCGTGGAAGCGTGTCCGGCCACTCCACGCCCAGCATCTCGCCGTAGGCCAGCGTCCAAGCTCGTGCTACGGCCATCAGGTCGTAACCTCCGCCGCCCATCGCGAGCCAAGGAATTCCCAGGGCGGCAAACTCCCTCACCACCTCGACGAATCCCGTGGTCGTCAGCTGCAGGTGCGTCAGAGGGTCGGAATGATAGCTGTCTATCCCAAGCTGCGTAACCAGAACGTCGGGCGCGAACGCACGCACCAGCGGCGGCACGATCTGCCGGAACGCGTCTAGGTACACCTCGTCTCCGGTGTAGGGAAATAGCGGTAGATTGACCGAATAGCCGCGGGCTCTCCCCGCTCCCAGTTCCCCGACGAATCCGGTCCCCGGAAACAGGTACCGGCCAGACTCGTGCACCGAGATGGTCAGCACCCTGTCGTCGTCGAAAAACGCCTCCTGTACGCCGTCGCCGTGATGGGCGTCCACGTCTATGTAGACCACCCGCAACCCTCGTCGTAGGAACAGGTGAATGGCCAGGGCTGGATCGTTGAAGACGCAGAACCCTGAAGCGTGGCCTGCCGCGGCGTGATGCAGCCCCCCGGAGATATTGAAAGCCGCGTCCACCGACTTGTTCGCCACCAGCTCGGCGGCCAGCAGGGTTGCGCCCGAACTCAGGGCAGCGGCCTCGTACATCCCCCGGTAGTAGGGATTGTCTCCCTGTAGGCTGAAGTTGAAACGGTGAGCATCCTGCGCGCCCTCTCCGATGCTGAGCCGCTTGACCGCGGAGATGTAGCCGGGCGTATGAAGCCACTCCAGCTCTTCCTCCAGGGCAGACCGGGGACTTACAAGCACGGCGTCCTCGTTGTCGAACGCCCCGTAGCCCTGCAATAGCTCGTAGGTGTATCTCAGCCTCACCGGCCGCATCGGGTGGTCGTTTCGAAGCTCATGCCTCGACATCTGGTCGTCATATACGAAGGCTGCCCTCGGCATATCCGCGCTCCTGCTGCCACTACAGACACTGGCCTGAATATCTGCGTCCGTCAGGCGCCCTCGCCCGACACAATCCCCGGCCGGCGCGACGACGCTGATTCGACTCCTGTTCGCCTCAAGCATACACCGGCACCGCTTGGCGCGGGTGGGTCCCGCCCATGGCTCAAAGGGGCGCCAGTTCACAGCGGGAAGCGATTATCTGTAATAATTTCAAAATTCGTAAAAATTTGCGTCCGACAACGCGGCAGAATTTGTAGTTGACGGAGTATAGTAAAAGCCGCAACGGGAAAACCGTTACGCAGTATTTTCTGCCCTGATGGGCAGCTATCGCGCCGGATCGCCTGATTCCGGCCCAACTTGCCCCGAGGTCCACGGGGGCCGGGGCTTCAATAGACTACACGGGGGTTTGCGTCTGAAGCGGCGTAGGGCCGCACCAGCCCGTAGGCTCGAATGTCCAGGATTTTGCCATGCCGGCCGTGCGCCAGGCCGGCCCGCCCGTTGCAGCGAGCCCGGGACTAGAAAACTCAGCCCTTTGGCCCTTTTTCTGTTTTTCTTGCCATTGGACTGGAAAGTGCGCCTTCCGTAAATCATCTTATCCTGAGGAGTGTTTGCCATGCCCATCGAGTTCGACGAATCCATGCTACAGAGGCTCAAGCAGGCCGAGATGGCAGAGCGGGAATTGGCGCGCCTGCAGCCCCTCGCCTCGGAAGCAGCCGATTTGAGAATCAAGCAGGAACGGGCCGCCAAGTTTGAGGACAGCCTGCGGCGGCGTGAACTGTCGCTGTCTGAAGCAAAGCAGATGGTGGAAGCCGCCAGCATCCGCCAGGTCGAGATCCCGGCTCTTCTGGACAACGCATCCCAGGCTGTTGCAGCCCTATTCGCTGCAATGAAGGACGTCAACACCAGGCGGCGCCGCGCCGCCGAGGCCCTCGCCATAGTCGACCGCGTCGACTACGACGTCGAGCTGGAAGAGGTCGGCGAGGAACAGCGACAGTACGACCGCGACCCTCGCGGCCTGGCCTACGCCCTCGCTGCTCGCCACGGCGATGCCCGAGTCAAGCAGATGCTGGAAGAGATGGACCCTGGCTTCGACCTGCTCCGGAACTGCAATCTCAGCGACTCGCTCCACCGCGACGTCTCCAACTTTGTCATGGAGCATGTCAACGCCCGGGAAAGCTCGGCCTCCAAGTCGGCCACATTCCTCAAGAGCACCGTGGTCCACCGGGAGCCGCAGCAACATTCGGAGTCGGACGTAAGCAGCGAGAGCTACTCCGAGCTCGAGATGGCCAGCGCCCACTAGTCGCCCCGGCGCCTGGGACAATCACCGGGGCGTCCTTCAGGTTCAGGGACGCCCCGCCCGGCCCTCATATCCGCTCCTTCCGCCAGAGGGGGAGGTTCGCGCTAACGGACCCTGTTGACCGACGGGAAGAGACCGGGCTGTCGGCGTTGACCCCTCAACACCGCCGGTATAGACTCTCGCCATCACGCATGGCGGGAGGACAACTTGGCGTCCCTCGAACAGTACGCAAACAGCTACGACAATATCCGTTTCGAACGCCGCGGCGGAATCCTGCAGATGACCTTCCACACCAACGGCGGGCCGCTGCAATGGGGCTCCGGCCCACACGAGGAATTCCCTCGCGCCTTCGCCGATGTCGGCAGCGACCGCGACAACCGCGTCATCATCCTCACCGGCACCGGCGATGCCTTTTCCGGCCCCCAGGGCACTGCGGCCGGCGCCCCCAAGCGCGCCCCCCGGGAGTGGGACCGCACCTACTGGGAAGGCAAGAAGCTGCTGTGCAACCTTCTCGATATCGAAGTCCCGATGATTGCCGCTGTCAACGGCCCTGCACTGCGTCATTCCGAGATTCCCCTGCTCTGCGACATAGTTATTGCCGCCGACACTGCCGCCTTCCAGGACTCCGGGCACTTCATGAGCAACCTGGTGCCGGGCGACGGCGTTCACGTGGTGTATCCGATGCTGCTGGGGGCCAATCGCGGGCGATACTTCCTCCTCACGGGACAGTCCATCGGAGCCCAGGAAGCGCTCTCACTTGGTCTGGTCAGCGAGGTTATGCCGCCAGGCGATCTGCTGCCTCGCGCCTGGGAACTCGCCACTCAGGTCGCCGAAAAGTCCGACCTGGTCCTCCGCTACACCCGGGTCGCAACAACCCAGTACATCAAGCGGCTGATGCAGGACCTCCTCGGTTACGGCCTGGCCCTGGAAGGACTAGGCTCCGCCGATTCGCTGCTCAACCAGCAGTAAGACAGCGGAGTGCTGTGACGCCCCGCGCTTGAAAAACCATAGTCAATCTGGCAAGATGGCCCCATGAAAGTAGGAGCATTTGAATTAGTCGAACCGGTTCCCGTGCTCAGGGAGCCACATGCCTTCGCAATGATCCGTCCGTGGGTGGACGTGGGCAGCGTGGGGACTCTTACGCTGAACCGACTGGAACGTTTCATGGGGTCCAAGGAATTGGGCCGCCTGCACCGTCCCGGCACCTTCTTCGACTTCACCCGGTACCGCCCGAACATGCGGTTCGTCGACGGCGCCAGGCAGGTCAAGATTCCCAACAGCACCATCCGTTATGCCACCACCGAGAACGGCCCGGACTACCTGTTCCTCCACCTGCTGGAGCCTCACTCCAACGGCGAGGACTACACCGACTCAATCCTGGAAGTCGTGCGTTACTTCGGGGTCAAGCGTTACTGCCGGGTGGGCGCCATGTACGACGCCGTCCCGCACACCCGTCCGTTGCTGGTCACGGGCTCCCTCGGATCGGTGGAACAGAAGCGCCAGGTCTCCAACTTCAAGCTGCAACAGAGCACCTACCAGGGACCGACCACCATTATGAATCTCCTCTCCGAGGGTATCGAGCGGGACAACATAGAGACCATCAACTTCATGGTCCATCTCCCCCAGTACGTCCAGCTTGAAGAGGACTACGCCGGCACTTCCCGAATGATCGAGGTCCTGTCTTCCGTCTACGAGAACATACCTCCCGACCTGGCTCCCGTCCGCAGGGGACAGCGCCAGTATCGCGAGCTCAACGCCACCGTGGACCGAAACTCTGAACTCAAGACCCTGATCCAGCAGATGGAGCAGTACTACGACTCTCAACTGACAGCCGAGGCTGCGGCCTCCTCCGAGGAGAGCGCCCCCACAACTACGCTGTCCCCGGAAATCGAGGCGTTTCTCAGCGAGTTGGGCGACAGGCTGGAAGACGACGGCGAGTCCGACCGGGAGGACTGACAAGTCCCCGGCGGCCCACTACGTACGATTTGATCCGGCCACGCGGTATTACGCGTGGCCGTTCCTTATGCCCTCTGAGGGTTCCCGGCCATGAAACATTCAATCCCTCGCCCTTGCCCGGGGATTATTGAACAACGCAGCGACGTCCCCGTTAGTCTTTCCCGCTTTAACGGGAATCCAGCAGGCGAGACTTTGGGACTGATGCGGCCGGGACTCGCCGACCTTGAGGCAATTTCCGAGTAATCCGGGTCGAGTAATCCGGGTATTGAGGTCTTCGATGAGATTGAGCGAATTCGTGTCGGGTTGCCTGGAACAGCACTTCAACGCGATGGTCCGGTCAGTGGAAGGGCTGTCCACCGAGGAAATGGCCTGGATGCCCACCCCGGAGTGTTCCTCCATCGGATTCCTGCTCTGGCACTATGGGCGCACACTCGACCGGTGGGTCCACTCCCGCCTCCTCGGCGTTCCCCAGCTCTGGGAACAGGGCTGGTCTGTGCGGCTCGGGCAGGGGGCAACCGATCCCAACGACACCGGCTACGGCTACGGCCCCGACCGGCTCGCGGCTTTTCAGACTCCAGACACTGCTTTGCTGCTGGAATATGCCAGTGCAACCCTGGAATCGGCCAGAACCTACCTGGAGAGTCGCAGCGATGCCGATTTCGACGGGTCGAGCGTCGTCAATCCCCGTGGCGGGACCATGACCCTTGGCAACATGTGCCAGCAGCTGCTCTGGGAATTCAACCAGCACGGAGGGCAGATCGCCTACCTGCGCGGTATGCGACGGGGTCTGGAGGACTCAACCTACAGCGGCGGCCTCCTGGAAGGGCTGGCCGCAAGAGAGGCCCGCAATGCCTGAGCAGGGCCTGCTACTAATGGTGCAGATGACCTGCGCCCATGAGCACCTCGACCCGTTCACCGCCTGGTACAACAGCCACCTGCCCAACCTGCTGCGGATCCCAGGCTACGAGTGGGCCCAGCGTTACGTAAACCTCGACGGCGGAACGAGATTCACCGCGCTCTATGGGATCCGCAAGGCCGAAGACCTGCCTTCCCTGCTACAGTTCGGCGGCCCGGACCTGCACCCCATCGCCGCCTCGGAGTTCTCGGCGTTCAGCGCCCTGCAGGGCATGAGCGACCACGTTTCCAACGTCTACGAGCAGATCGCCGGAGACAGCCTGCGGGACCCGCTGCTGCTCTTGGACCGGCCCCTCAGCATCGTAACGGCAGACGTCGATCCCGAACATGAAGAGGAATGGGACGGTTGGTACACCGAGTCCCACCTCCCCGGGGTCCTCAACGTGCCCGGCTATGCTCTGGGCGCCCGTTTCCGGCGTTTCGACCATCCCACTCTCGACAGCTTCAACACCGGGCCCAAGTATCTCGCCATATACGAATGCGACAGCGAGGCCGTCCTCCCCACCCTCGTCCCCGGAGAATCCGCTCACCCCGAGGCCCTCGCGGAACTGGAGCGGTGGCAGGCTTACGGTGCACATCATGCCAGGAACTTCGGCTGGGGCTTCTACCGCCTGATCTCAAAGCACTTCAAGTGGACAGACCTCCGCGGTGAATGAGTGAAGGCCCGTTCGACCCAGTGAATGAACCACCCTGCCTGAGACACTCGAAAGTACTTGAACTCGTCTGCCCTCCCACACGGCCGGATAGCGTTCCGAATTAGGTGGTACGTACCCGGTAGGGGCAGGTTTGAAACCCGCCCCTACGCCGAGTCGGTGTAGGTCTCCTCAAGGACGACCACCTAATTCAGGATGCTACCCACACGCCCGTCGACAATTGCACCCACAGCCGCTCGGTGTTAGATTGAAAGGCGGTGTTCGTATTCCGATTTCCGATACTGGACGGCGACTATGACCACTGCAAGCAACGGCAGCAAGCAAGGCGTCATCTTCTCCGGCATGAGGCCCACGGGCCTGCTGCACCTCGGCAACTACATCGGCGCCCTGCAGAACTGGGTCGCCCTGCAAGACAACTACGACTGCATCTACTGCGCCGTGGACATTCACGCGCTTACCACCGTCGAGTCCCAGGCCGACGTGGCCTCGATCCAGTCGAATATCGAGGACATGATCTTCGACTGGCTGGCCGCCGGCCTCGACCCGGAGCGCAGTATCATCTTCGTTCAGTCCCAGGTCCCCGAGGTGATGACCCTGCACACCCTGTTGAGCATGGTCACCCCCCTGGGCTGGCTTACCCGCGTCCCCACCTTCAAGGAGAAGGTGCGGCAGATGGACGAGACCGAGGAGACCGTAAACTACGGTCTCGTCGGCTATCCTGTTCTCCAAACCGCCGACATCATCCTCTACAAGGCGGACACCGTTCCCGTGGGCCGGGACCAGATCCCGCATATCGAGCTTTCCCGGGAAATCGCGCGCCGTTTCAACAACTTCTTCGGCGACACTTTCCCGGAGCCACAGGTCAAGCTGACCGAGTCGCCCTTGTTGCTGGGACTGGACGGGCAGGCCAAGATGTCCAAGACCCTCGACAATCACCTGGACCTCGCGGCTAGTCCCGAGGACACCGCCAAGCGGGTGATGACCGCTTTCACCGACCCCCAGAGAACCACCCGGAACATCCCGGGCCGGCCCGAGGTCTGCAACGTATACTCGATGCACCGTATGTTCAGCCCCTCGGCCAGCGTGACCGCCGTCTACGACGAGTGCGTCACCGCCGCCCGGGGCTGCGTGGACTGCAAGCGCCAGCTGGCGGGCAGTATCAATGACTTTCTCGAACCAATAAGGGAAAAGCGCCTGGAATTCGAGTCTCGTCCAGGCTACGTCCGGGAAGTTCTGGAAGACGGCGGCAAGCGTGCCCGCGCCATAGCCACCCGCACCATAGAAGAAGTCTACGAAAAGATGGGCCTGGCCCGGGAATAGTTTCCAGCAGCCGGGACGACCGCTCAAACTGGAGAATGATGAGAATACTGGCAGCAATTGTTATCGCTGGGCTGCTGGCGGCTATTCTGGCCGCCTGCGGCAGCGATGCCCCGGCAACCACCGACACCCCCGTCCCTCCCACCGCCATCGCCGCGCCCACGCAGGCGCCCACCAGCACGCCCGACACTCCCACGCCGGCGCCGACGGCGACGGTCGCCCCCACCCTAGCGCCGGGGTATACGCCCCCCCCGGTACCCCCGGTACCCCCGGTACCCCCGGTACCCACAGCCACGCCTGCTCCTACGGCAGTACCCACGACCGCGCCGGAACCGACCAGCACGCCCGAGCCCAGCCCCACGCCGGTCCCGGAGGACACCCCGACACCCGAGCCAACGGCCACGCCGGAGCCGACTTCCACGCCCACGCCCACACCCACACCGGAGCCTGACCTGCCGCCAATAGCGGTAACCCTGGCCGCCCTGGGCGACAACCTGGTATGGGTTGCCCATTACGACAACTCCACCCAGAGCTGGTTGGTCTACGACCGTAGCGGCGCCTTCTCGCCCGACGAATTGCCTCTGCCGCCCGGCGGCTCGGTGCCTGAGCCTTCCGCCATCGCATCGCTGACGGAAATAGCTGCGGGCAAGATCTACTGGATCATGGCCAGCCAGGAACAAACGGTCCAGTTGGGAAGCCAGAACGTGAATATCATGTCCGGCCTCAACTTCCTGTCCTGGAGATAGCCGGGCCGCATCTCCCGTTGGCTGCCGCACGTCGGCCGGAGGCATCCGACATCCGGCTGCACTCTTCACCCCACAGGCAAGGAAGAAATGACAGAAAATTCAGCAGGCGCCCTGCCGGTTACCACCGACGGGCGCACCGCGATGGACATAGCCCTCCAGGCCACCCGAACGGCCGGGGAGATCATTCGCAACGGCTGGGACTCCGACAAGCAGATAACTTTCAAGGGCCGGGCCGACATTGTCACGGACATCGACGTTGCCGCGGAGAAAGCGGTGCTCGAAATCCTGACCGGCGCCTTCCCCGACTTCGGCATTCTCGCCGAAGAATCCCAGCCCGTGGCCGGCGCCTCGCCCTATCGCTGGGTGGTCGATCCCCTGGACGGCACTCGGAACTACGCCCATAGCATCCCCCACTTCTGCACCATCGTAGCTCTGGCAGAGGGCGACGACATCATCGCGGGCGTCATCTACGACCCGGTACGCGAGGAGACCTTCACCGCATCCCGGGGTGAGGGCGCTTTCCTGAACGGCGCCCCAATCTCCGTGTCGCAAACTACCGAGCTTTCCCGATGCCTGCTCAGTTGCGACCTGGGTTACGTGGACGAAAAGGCCGGGCTCGCCCTGGACATGCTCCGCTCCCTCTGGCCGGGGATGTACAGCGTGCGCCTGATGGGCTCCGCCGGTCTGGGCGTGGCCTATGCAGCCTCCGGCAGGGTGGACCTCTTCTTCCACCACTCCCTGTCCCCCTGGGACATCGCCGCGGGCCTCATCCTGGCCAAGGAAGCCGGTGGCCGCATCGTGGACCGGCAGGGGAAGGAAGCCGGTCTGTTCACTCCCAGCGTGATATGCTCCAGCCCCGCTCTCATCGACGGCTTCCTGTCCGCCACCGACGGGTTGCCTTGGCGGACAGCGCCCTGACACCCTGAGCAGCCACTCCTAGCGGAGCGATTCCCGTGAGCAACGGCTATGACCTCATAATCATCGGCGGCGGCGTTGGCGGGTCGGCCCTTGCCGCCGGCATGGCATCCGCGGGCGCGCGGACGCTGGTAGTCGAAGCCGAGCGGTCTTTCCGCGACCGGGTGCGCGGCGAAGCCGTGATGCCCTGGGGAGTGGCCGAAGTCCGTCTCATGGGCCTGGAGGCCGTGCTGGAAAAGGCGGGAGCCACCCCCCTGACCTACTGGGACTCGTACCAGGGCGCCGACCGTTCCGGGCACCGCGACCTCACCCGCACCACGCCCGTCCACGAGCCGGTGATGGCCTGCTACCACCCCGCGCTACAGAGCGCCCTGCTCGAATATGCCGAAGAGCGCGGAGCGGAGGTCTGGCGCGGCGCCCGTGTCACCGGACTGACACCAGCCGACGATTCTTCTTGTCCCACTGTGTCCGTGGAACTGGACGGTGCTTCACAGCAACTATCGACCCGGCTGGCGGTCGGCGCCGACGGCCGGGGGTCGCCGACCCGCGCATGGGCCGCATTCCCCACCCGTCAGGACCCCGAACGCAACCTGGTCTCGGGCGTTCTCATGGACGGCGTCGATCTCTCAAGCGACGCCACGCACGCTTGGCTGAACACGGACTCCGGGCACTTCATCCTCAACTTCCCCCAGGGAAACGGCCGTGCCCGCGTTTACCTCTGCTATGCCGACGGAAGCGCGAAACGCTACGGCGGCCCCGGCGATGTCGGCGAAGTTATCGGCCGGTGCATCGCCTCCGGCGTACCCGCTGAAGTCTACGCCGACGCCACTCCTGCAGGACCCCTGGCAACCTTCGACGGCAGGACGACCTGGGCGGATACGGCCTACCGCAACGGGATTGCTCTGGTCGGCGACGCCGCAGCCAACACCGACCCCACCTGGGGCCAGGGCCTCTCCATGGCCTTGCGTGACGCCCGGGTCCTGAAGGATTGCCTGCTCTCCCACGAAGACTGGGATGCGGCGGGAAGGGCCTACGCCCAGGCGCGTCAGCAGTACTTCTCGGTGGTCCACTCCATGGAGAACTGGCAGACCCGGCTGCTGATGGACACCGGCCCCGAAGCCGACGCGGCCCGCGGCCGCGCCTTCCGCAGTTGGCGCGACGACCGCACCCGCAACCCTGACACCTTCCTCAGCGGCCCCGGCGAGAAGCTCGATGAATCAGACCGCCGCCGCTACTTCGGCGAGGACTAGCGGGAACCAGCCTCACCGCCTACCGCCGGATGCCGCTTCCCTGGTTTGCCAGAATCACACCATCAGCCAGCAGGCCATCCACCTCATCCTGGCTGAATCCCCGCTCCAGCAGGATTTCCGACGAGTGCTCGCCCAGCGCCGGCGCGCGTCTTCGGATGCTCCCCGGCGTTGAAGACAGCTTCACCGGCACGCCTATGTTTTTCATGGTTCCCAAGTCCGGGTCTTCAGTATGCACCAGCATCTCCCGCGCCAACACCTGCGGGTCCCGGTAGACCTGCTCCATGTTGTAGATAGGCCCGGCAACCACTCCCGCACTGTCCAGCAGTTCCAGCCAGTGCTCCGTGTCCTCGGTGGAGAAGGTCTGCTCAAGCAGGGCCGCCAGTTCCTCCTCTCGCGCCTTCCGGTCCCACGGGTTGCGGAATCGGTCGTCATCCATCAAGTCCTCTCGCCCGATGGCCCGGCAAAGCTGCTCCCAGGTCGGCTGGGTTGCTGCTCCCAGGTTCAGGTAGCCGTTCCGGGTCCGCAGCGCCTGGTATGGCGCAGAAACCCGGTGCGCCGAACCCAGCGGCCCGGGAATCTCCCCCTCGGCGAAGTAGACCGACGACTCCCAGACGGTGTACGCCACTCCTGCCTCCATCAGCGAGGTGTCCACCATCTGCCCCTCTCCGGTCTTCAGCGCGTGAACGTAGGCCGCCATGATCCCGTTGGCCCCGAACAGTCCTGCCGTGAGGTCGGTAATGGGCACACCGACCTTGGCAGGCGGCGAGTTGGGATGCCCGGTAATGCTCATCAGCCCGCTGACTCCCTGCGCCACCAGGTCGAACCCGCCCCGGTTCCGGGCCGGTCCCGTGCTGCCGAAGCCCGAAATGGTGCAGTAAACGAGGGCCGGCTTGATCTTCTTCAGCTCGTCGTACGCTAGGCCCAGGCGCTCCATGACGCCGGGCCGGAAATTTTCGACGACCATGTCGGCGCCTTCAAGCAGCCGCTTGAAGACCTCTCGTCCCCCATCACTCTGGAGGTCCAATGCCAGGCTTCGCTTGTTGCGGTTTACGGCGAGAAACCCCGCCGACCAGTCCTTGATGAACGGTGGCCCCATCCGCCGGTTGTCGTCGCCGCCATTGGGCTTCTCCACCTTGATGACGTCCGCGCCCATGTCGGCCAGCACCATGGTGCACATCGGCCCCGCAAGAATCTGGGTGAGGTCCAGGACTACGACACCGGCCAACGGCCCGGCGGGAATGGGAGCGGTCATATCTTCTAGCCCTCGCAAATACACAAATGAAAGACTATCCGAGCCCGGGTCCTGCCCTGCCCGGACAGCGTCCCAAGTATACCCTTACCTGCCCCGTCGGCGTGGCTCCTTTCTGCCCTGCCTGCTGATGCTTCGCCCCGGGGCCATGGGAGTAGGGATTGGAGACCACTGAAAACTCCCTTCCAGTCGGCTACCAACCGGGCCTTCGGACTGCTATATTTGTGTCTCGCAACAGTTTCTGGAAAGAGAGCGCAAAACTGCGGCGCTATTCCGGCTGCAATCGACGAAAATGCCCGAAACTACCATCGAAATTCTGCAACTCGTCGCCTCAGGGGTAATCGGCTACCTTCTGGGCGCATTGCCCTTTGCCCAGTGGATCAGCCGCTACATCAAGGGGGTCGACATCTTCAGCACCGGCACCACCCTGGCCGGCACGGCCAACGTGTTCTGGAACGTGGGCCGTCGCAGCGCCCTGCTGGTGTTCGCGGGCGACGTGGGAAAGGGGTCCGCCGCCGTGGCCGTGGCATGGGCCCTGGGCATCGAGGCGCCGATGACCCTCGTCGCCGCGGCAGCCGCAGTCCTGGGGCACTGGGTATCGGTGTTTTCCTCATTCAGGGGAGGGGACGCCATGACGCCACTCATAGGCGTGAGCGTGGCCCTGGTTCCGGTACTGACCGTGCTTGCAGCGGTTATCGGCATCGCCACCGTCCTGCTGTTCCGCAACCACTACCTCAGATCATCGTGGGGAATCTGCACCGGGTTCGCGCTCATGCTGGGCCTCAGCCTGGCCTACGACATCGAACCCGGCATGTCTCCCGGCATCGAGAGGGAACTGGTGACCGGCCTTACGGCGCTCGCCGTGCTGGTCCTGGTGCGAAGCATGATCGTTCGCCGGCGCATCAACTCGGCTGATCATCAACCCCTGGAGCCCGACCTCGAACCCGACGCCGAGCTTGCGCAGGAAGTTCCCGGCACGGACCCGCTGGCCTAGTCGGGCGTGCCGTCGGTTCCCCTCGACTCCCGCATTTCCCGCAATCGCAGCGCCCAGCCCAGGTGCTCGTCCTGGGCGGCATCCTCCGCCAGCTCCGGGGCCAGGGCCAGCAGGCTGTCCAGGTGCCTGAGGCACTCCTCCACCTCGCCCAGCTGCGAATAGACCCGCGCCGCATTGTAGTGCGCCGACCCCAGCCTGGGATTCGCCGAAAGGGCCGCGTGGTAAGCCTCCAGGGCGTCGTCCACCTTCCCCTGCGCTTCCAGGACAGCTCCCCGGTTGCTGTGGGCCTCGGCGAAGTCGTCCCGCACCGCCAGCGCCCGCTCGTAGTCCGCCACCGCCGCGTCGTAGTCCCCAAGGGCATCGAAGGCCAGACCGCGGTTGTTGTAGGCTTCCGCGTCCTCAGGGTCGAGGCGGAGCACCTCCGAGTAGTCGTCCAGCGCCTCTTGCAGACGCCCGAGGTAGTAGCAGGTCCTGGCCCGGTTGAAGAGCGGGCGAGGGTCGTCGAAGTTCACCTCCGCCGCTCGCGTGTAGCTGGCGATGGCCTCCTCGTGCAGGCCCAGTTCATCCAGCGACGCCCCCCGGTTCAGGTGCGCGTTCCCGATGTCCGGCCTCTGGGCAATCACCCGGTCGAACTGCGCCACGGCCTCCTGGTGCCTCCCGGCGCTGGCCAGCACGATTCCCCGGTTGTACATCGGCTGGATATAGTCCGGCGCCAGGTCGATGGCCCGGGCATAGTCGGCCAGCGACTGCTCCACCTCTCCCAGGTCGTCGTAGGCATTGCCGCGCTGGTAGTAGGCCTCCGCCAGTTGCGGGGCGCGCACCAGCGTCTCGGTGAATTCCCGCACCGCCTCCTCGGGATTCCTCAAGCGCAACTGCGAAAGTCCGAGATTGAATCGCGCGTCGATGTTCGCCGGGTCCCGATGCAGCAGGGAACGAAAGGCCCCTGACGCCTCTTCGTGCCTGCCCAGCGCGTAGCAGGCGTTGCCGTACACCAGCGCCGCATCCGCCATCTCCTCGGTCGTCAGGGAGTCTACTGCCGTTTCCAGTAGAACCCTTGGCTCTCCGCTCAGCCTTGAGCCGCGCGGACCGGGCGTGATGCGTCCCACGCCAACGGAGAATTCTTCAAGCAGCGCCGCCACGGTGCCGATGGCGGGCTGTCCGTCTCTTTCATCCATGAGAATCGGCCTGTCCGGGAAAAACGTAGCCTCTAGCATAACATCACCTCCTTCCCGTCGCGAATGGCTAGGAAAGCATCGAGTAGACCTTTAGATTATTCCCTCTCCCTTGAGTGGGAGGGAACCGCCAAAAGACCATGCCCGCCTCACATGCTGCGTTGAACTAACCGTTGGCGGCGCGTACAATTTGGTCAAATATGACAACTGACCGGAGGCCCGCAACGCCGCTTCCGGCAGGGGTGCGAAGTGACTCAATCCAGCGAAGCAATCCTCTACACCCATCCCGACTGCGCTTTCTCGGCGGCGGCCAAGATGGACTACCGCAAGCGGAAGGTCGCCTACGAAGAGGTCGACCTCTCGAAGCAGGAAGACCGCATCCCCGAGCTCCTCGCCCTCACCAACGGCGAACGCATCACCCCTGTAATCGTCGAAAACGGCTCGGTCACCATCGGCTTCAAGGGCGGCACTTGAGAGTTCTGACGCCGGGCCAGTTGGCCCGTTCTTCCGGCAGCGTTTTCCCGGCAATGACTGTTCCGAATATCAGAGAAAGGCAATTTGTCGCCTTTTCAAATTGGTGACACTTGCTCGTTGAAAAACTACTAGAACATTAGTTAGTATTGGTCCAACCAAACGGGAGGCATGTGCCGGGTGATGAAAAAGGAAAAGATCGAAAACGACAAGAAAGCAGCCCTGGATATCGCTCTCAGCAGCATCGAGAAGGACCACGGCAAGGGCGCCGTAATGCGGCTTGGCGAGCTCAGCAACAGCCTGATCACCGAGTCCATTTCCACCGGCTCCCTGGCCGTTGACCTGGCCCTCGGCACCGGCGGCATACCCCGAGGCCGGGTGACCGAGATCTTCGGCGCCGAGTCGGCGGGCAAGTCCACCCTCGCAATTCACCTGATGTCCGAGACCCAGAAGGCGGGCGGGGTTGCCGCCTACATCGATGTCGAGCACGCCCTCGACCCCTCCTACGCCGCCAACTGCGGCCTTGACCTGAACGAGCTCCTCATTGCCCAGCCCGACAGCGCCGAGCAGGCCCTCGACATCACCGAACAGCTGGTGCGCAGCGGCGCCATCGACGCCATCGTCGTCGACAGCGTCGCCGCCCTGGTGCCGCAGGCCGAAATCGAGGGCGACATGGGCGACACCCATGTCGGCCTCCAGGCGCGCCTGATGTCCCAGGCGCTGCGCAAGCTCACCAGCACCATCCACAAGTCCAAAACCGCCGTCGTCTTCATCAACCAGTTGCGCGACAAGGTTGGAGTGACCTACGGAAGCCCGGAAGTGACCCCCGGTGGCCGCGCCCTCAAGTTCTACAGCTCCGTCCGCATCGATCTCCGCCGCGTCGAGTCCATCAAGCAGGGGGCCGAGGTCACCGGCAATCGGGTCCGCGCCCGCATCGTGAAGAACAAGGTAGCCGCTCCCTTCCGCGTCGCTGAGTTCGACATCATGTTCAACCAGGGCATCAGCCGGATGGCCGACCTCATCGAGATAGGCACTGCCAAGGGGATCGTCAAGAAGTCGGGCGCCTTCTACTCCTACGGCGATACCCGCCTGGGCCAGGGCCGGGAGAATGCCAAGGAGTTTCTGCTCCAGCACCCCGAAATCGCCGCCTCGGTGGAAAGCCGCATCCGTACCGCCAGCGACCTCGCCCAGGCCGGCCCCGAGCCGGAGCTTGAAGAGGAAGACGACCTTGCCTATGGCGCCCCCACCCAGAACGGCACCGAACCCGCTGGCCAGGACTAGCGTCGGCAAGCGGCTGCCCCGCCCGTGCCAGGTGGGGCAGCCATTCGTCGGCTATCTCAAAAATCTCCCCCCTCTGAAGGGGAGGGTTAGAGCCTGCCCTGAGCTTGTCGAAGGGGTGGAGGTGAAAAGGTAGTGCAGAGCCTCCGCTGAGTGCATCCGGCAAACGCGCCGTTGGTTTTGAGATAGTTTCTAAATCCGTCAGTCCCCCGAGGAGCGCTTCCCCATGAACGAAGCGGACTTTTCAGACACAGCTGTGGCCCCAGGCAGAAGGGACGCCGACCGCGCCCGCGGCGCCGCCCTTCGACTCCTCACCCTACGACCCCGTTCCGTCGCCGAGATGCGCGAGAAGCTGGGCCGACGTTTCGGGCCTGAACTGGCAGAAACGACCGTTTCCCGCCTCGAGTCCGAAGGACTCCTCAATGACGCGGAATTTGCTCAGCAGTGGCGTGAAAGTCGCGACCGCAGAAACCCGCGCGGCCGGAAGCTGATCGAAAGAGAATTGAAGCAGCGGGGCGTACCGGGAGACGCCATCGAAACGGCGCTGCAGGACTTCGATTCAGGGGAAGCAGCCCGCAGGGCCGCGGAACGCTACGCCACCAGGCAGGCAGGCTGCGACCGCATCACCTTCGACAGGAGGGTGGGCGCCTTCCTGGAACGTCGCGGCTTCGACTCCGGCGTAATCCGCGAGACCCTGCGGCAACTCCGCGCCGACCTGCAAATCGGAGAGCGGTCCGACTGCGATCAATCCGATGAATAGATAGCTTTCTCCGAACCTGCCACAGCCCCGGAATCGTCATTCCTGCGAAAGCGGGAATCCAGCCTTCAACCTCGCCCGGTCAGCGCACCCGCGAAGCTGCCGTGTAGATCGCAATGCCCAGGAACAGCAGGCTGAACAGCACGTTTATGAAACTGGTGCTGAGAAGCTGGAAGAAGCCGCCGGAAACCAGGTAGGCCACAACCATCCCCCCGCCTGCAATCCACGCCAGACCCACGCCCCTCTTCCGGTTGACTGCCCGGCTGATCAGTTCCCCGATCGCGTAGGCCACCGCCAAGCCGAAGATCGACGAAACGAAGGGCACGCCGCCGAACTGGAGGTTGAGCCAGAACCACAACAGTCCGCCCACAATCGACGAAACCGCAGCAACGCCAACCGCTCGAAGGAAGTAGGCCGGCTGCACATCGTAGGTCGGCAGCCTTTCCGTCCGTCCGCACTCCCGGCACCGAATTCCCACAGGCACCTGCACCATGCACAGCGTGCAGATGCTCTTGCCGCAGTGACTGCAAAACAGGCGCGTTTCGGTATCGGGGTGCCAGTTGCAGTAATTTACCCCGGCATCCTCGGCCATTCGATGCGGTTCCGTCGCCATTTCTCGCTCCCGTTGGGCGGCCGGTCAGCCGGTCGCACCGGGTATACGTTCTACCCACTGCGCCCGGTCGTCCACGTCCCGGTCCTTCATCAGCCGGTTCAGGAAAACCTTCCTGCGCGGAATGTCCGCGGGTAGGGGCGTCCAGTTGGACGAGAGGCGCTTGAGCACCACCAGCCCCAGGACCCCCAGGGTGTACCACACCATTGTAAGCCCGTCGGCCAGCTTGAGTCCCGCAGGAAACAGCAGGAACAGGACCGGCAACGCCGAAAGGGTGATAAGAGCCCATATCCCTGCGGCTTTGGTGAGCAGGTAACCGCCGAAGTACATCACCAACGCCACTCCCAGTATCGCCGGAGAGAACGCCAGGAGCGTACCTGCTGCCACTCCCAGGCCCCGGCCTCCCTGCATCTTCAGGAACGGCGACCAGTTGTTGCCTGCCAATACGAGCAGCGGCGGCCCGACAAGCAACGCCGAGTCCCATTCGATGCCAACCACGTAGACGGAAAACCAGATGGAACCGGCGCCCTTGACGACGGCATCGGAGACCATCTGGGGAACAAACCATTTCTTGCCAACATGCTGGATAACATTGCCGCCGCCCGCGTTTCCGCTGCCATACTCGCGGATATCGATTCCCCGGACCAGCTTTCCGATTATGTAGGCGGTGGGGAATGACCCCACGAGATATGCTGCTATGTAAAGAGCGGCTATTTCCATCGACTGTCCTGAAGAACTGAACCGCCGCGTCTACTCGTCCGCCCGCGCCGCGCCGGCCTCCCGGATGGTCATGGCCGCCGCCTCGAGCCGGTCCACCGTCTCCATCGGCGGCCCGTTCTCCCCGGGCAGGAACTCTCCCTTGTTCCCCAGACCGTGGTAGTCGCTGCCGCCGCACGGGATCAGGCCGTACTCCCGCGCCAGCCGTGCCAGTTGCCGGATCGTGTCCTCCCGGTAGTTGGCGTAGTGGACTTCCATGCCCGAGAGTCCGATGCCCGCCAGGTTCGCGATCCCGGCCTCCATGTCGTTCATGTACGCCGGGTGGGCCAGCACTGCCGCGCCACCGGCCTTCCTGATCATCTCCACGGCCTCTGCGGGGGTCAGCTTCGTACGTTCCACGTACGCCAGGCCGTTACGCCCCAGGTACTCAGGAAACGCGTCCTTGGGCTCATCGCAGTAGCCGGCCTCCACCATCGCCAGCGCGATGTGGGGGCGTCCCACGGCGCCATCGCCGGCGAAGTGTTGCACACGCTCCCAGTCCAGCCGTATACCCAGGCCGTTCAACTTCTCCACCATCGTCCTCGCACGGTCGATGCGCCCCTCCCGGAACCGCCGCAACTCGCCCTGCAACTCCGGGTCTGCCGGGTCGATGAAGTATCCCAGAACATGCACCTCGTCCCCTGGAACGTCCGCGCTGAGCTCGATACCGGGGATGATTCGCAGGTCTGGAAACTCCTTCGCAGCCTCGTATGCTTCTTCCAGGCCGTCGGTCGTGTCGTGGTCCGTGACGGAGACGGTCCTGAGTCCCTGTTTCGCCACCAGCCGGACCAGTTCCGTGGGCGTCAGACGCCCGTCCGACGCCAGGGTATGGAGATGTAGGTCTACTTCAGCGCTCATGTCAGCCGGTCATCCTGTCAACGCGCTCCAAGTGAACGGAGCGCCCCGTATTATCGTCCACTTCCACCAAGACCGAATTGAAGGTGCAGGCCCCCTTGGCTACTTCCAGCCGCTGCGGCATGGATGTGAGGAAGCGCTCCAGCACCGCCCGGGTGTCGCTGCCGATTACCGAGTCCATGGGGCCGGTCATCCCCACGTCGGTGAGATATGCAGTTCCTCCGGGCAGGATGCGGGCGTCGATGGTGCCCACGTGGGTGTGGGTCCCGAACACACCGCTCACCCGCCCGTCCAGGTACCATCCCATCGCCTGCTTCTCGGAGGTGGCCTCGGCATGGAAGTCGACGATTATCACCGGCGTATCTTCTTCTTCCCTGATCCTGTCCAGCAGGTGGTCGGCAGTGCGGAACGGGCAGTCCAGCTGGGCCATGAAGACCCGCCCCATGAGGTTCACCACCGCCACTCCCTTGCGCCTGATCACGCCGACTCCCGGCGCGCTGGGGTAGTTGGCCGGCCGCACGACCGGAAGCCCCTCTCCCTGGACATCGTCCATATAGGGGATGAACTCCTTCTTGTCCCAGATGTGATTCCCGGACGTGAGAACATCCACGCCCGAATCAAGCATCTCGGAGGCCGTGTCGACCGTCAGGCCAAACCCGCCCGCGGCGTTCTCGCCGTTGGCGATTACCAGGTCGATGTCTTTCTCCTGCCGCAGGTCGGGCAGGAGGCGCCGCAGGGCTTCTCGCCCCGGACTCCCTATTACGTCGCCGATCATCAGGATGCGCAACGAAACATTCCTCGAACTAAAGTCCCGGTTCCTGGCTGCCGAAAAAAGGACTCAGCAGCCGGGAAGTTCCCGCTCCTGAGCCCCTTTCCCATGTTGGTCGGACTCATCGCGTTGCCGGGCGGATCGGCACGCGAGCCGTTACGGTTGAATGATAGTCCCGGTCCTTCGCAGCTCCGCTGCCGCGGTTCAGCGTGCGTACTCCACGCTTCGGGTCTCGCGGATAACGGTCACCTTGATCTGCCCCGGGAACACCAGGTCTTCCTCGACCTTCCGGGCAATGTTGCGGGCCAGCGACGCGGCCTTGACGTCGTCCATGTCCTCGGGCTTCACCATTACCCGCACTTCGCGCCCGGCCTGGATCGCGAAGGTGCGCTCCACGCCCTCGAAGCCGGCGGCCACTTCCTCCAACTCACGGAGACGCTTGACGTATTGCTCCAGCGATTCCTTGCGGGCCCCCGGCCGCGCCGCGCTGATAGCGTCGGCAGCAGCCACCAGGAACGACTCCACGGTTTCGTGTTCGTCCCAGTGATGCTCCAGGATGCCTCGGTAGGAGCTGTGGTTGATGCCGTGTCTCTTGGCGATTTCCGCGCCTATCTCGGCGTGGGGTCCGGATACCTCGTGGGTAAGGGCCTTCCCGATATCGTGCAGCAGGCCGCCCACCTTGGCGACCTGGACGTTGGCCCCGGCCTCGGCCGCCAGCATTCCCGCCAGCAGCCCGACCTCCACCGAGTGCTGCAGCACGTTTTCGCCGTAGCTGTAGCGGTACTTGAGCTGCCCCAGCAGCCTCACCATCTCCCGGTCCAGGCCGCTGACTCCCACCTCGAATGTGGCCTGTTCACCGGCCTTCATTATGGTCTGGTCGATTTCGTGCTGGGCGCGGTTGACCATGTCCTCGATTCGTGCCGGCTGAATCCGGCCATCCGAGACCAGCTTCTCCAGCGCCAGCCGTGCGACTTCCCGCCGCACCGGGTCGAAGCAGGACACCGTCACTGCTTCAGGGGTATCGTCGATGATGACGTCAACCCCGGTCAGAGATTCCAGGGTACGAATGTTGCGTCCTTCGCGACCGATGAGACGGCCTTTCATCTCATCGTTGGGCAGGGAAACCACCGATGTGGTGCTTTCAGAAACCACGTCAGAGGCGAGCCGGTTTATGGCAACAGCAATGATCTTCCGGGCGTTTTCGTCGGCCCGGTCCTTGTAATCCCTCTCCAGATCGTAGTAGCGGCGCGCCAGGTCGTGCTGGGCGTCCTCCTCGCCTCGTTTCACGACCGCTTCGCGTGCCTCGTCGACGGTGAGGCCGGCAATCCTTTCCAGTGCCCTGGACTGCTCGGCCTTCAGATCATCGATTTCCTTGCGAGCGTCTTCAATCCGGGATTCCCGTTGGGTCAGTTCAGCCTGCCGTTGCTCCTGTGCCTCTATTTTTCGTTCCAGTTGCTCTTCCCGCTGCATGTGCCTGTCTTCCAAGCGGGTGAGCTCCCGGCGTTGTTCCTTGACTTCCGACTCAGCCTCGTTCCGAAGTTTCAGGGCTTCTTCCTGCGCCGCAAGGAGGATGTTGCGACTTTCCTCCTGCGCCTGTGCGGTCAGACCCCCGGCTGTTTCATTGGCCAACGCCAGGCTCTTCGCCTGGGCGCGCTGCCGGAATCCTAACCAAGTTGCAATCCCTAGCCCAAGGGCCGCGAGGACGGCAAGGACAGCAATGATAGCTGTGGTCATAACACCTTTCCCTTTCCGCCTTCTTTGCCCTGTTTGAAGCAATACCTCTACGGGTTTTTGGATTATCGCTCCATATCCGAATCATAGCGAGCGGCCCCAGAAGCGTCAAGCAGAATCGTATCCCGTGAGGACCGTTTCAACTCCCATTTTGTCAAGCGCAAATCGGGCGACATCAGGGCAATCGAATATGAGCGGGTTAATGTCCGTCATTCCGGCTTTCGCCGGAGTGACCGGGTTGCAAATTCATATGCGATTGCCCTGTACGCTCACCAGGGCCTTTTCAAAGTCCTTAAGAATCCGTTGGTGGTGAGCTTATCGAACCATCGGCAGCTTAAAGGCGCATCCTTCGACAACCCCTCGGCAAGCTCAGGACAGGATGAGTAGATGTCGGCGAGCGACGTTACTTTGAAAAGGCCCTGTACGCCCACGCGCCGTCCTTGAGTACCCGCCCGACCTGCACTAGAATAGCAATAGGTGTGCCCGCCAAATCCGCTGCCTGCAAAGAGTGAAAGCCTATGCCCGACCAGGACTACTACTCGGTACTCGGCGTAGCCAGGAACGCCAGCGACGAAGACATTCGCAGCGCCTTCCGCAAGAAGGCCATGGAATACCACCCCGACCGCAACAAGAACGCCGACGCCGAGGAAAAGTTCAAGGAAATCAACGAGGCCTACCAGGTCCTGTCCGACACCAAGAAACGGCAGCAGTACGACCGGTTCGGAAAGGCGGGGGTCGGGACAGGCGCACAGGCGGGCGGCAGTCCCTTTGATGGCTTTGATGTATTTGGCGGTTTCGGCGACATCTTTGACTCATTCTTCGGCGACGCTTCGTCAAGAGCCGCCCGGCAGCCGAGACGCGGCGGCGACCTCCAGCAGCAGGTCACTCTTTCCTTCGAGGAGTCCGTGTTCGGAGCCAGCCGGGAGGTAGAGATAAATCGCCTCGAGGTCTGCCATCATTGCAGCGGCGCAGGCAACGAACCTGGCACCTCCGTCGACACCTGCGGCGACTGTCGCGGGGCAGGCCAGGTGCGACGGTCCCAGCGCAGCGTGTTCGGCCAGTTCACCCAGGTCGTCGGGTGTCCCTCGTGCCGCGGGCGCGGCAGCGTCATCTCTACGCCGTGCATCAACTGCCGGAGCGCAGGGCGGGAGCGGCGCAAGCGCAAGATCGAGGTCAAGATTCCCGGCGGCGTCGAGAGCGGAATGCAGGTCCGCCTCAGCGGCGAAGGCGACGCAGGCAGCGACGGGGGCGGTTCCGGCAACCTGTACGTTCATGTGGACGTGCGTGAACACAGCTTCTTCCAGCGAGATGGTACCGATATTCTCTACACCCTGCCGGTGAACCTCGCCGAAGCGGCCCTTGGCGTCGAGAAGACCATCCCCACCATCGACGGATACGACGAAGAGCTAAAGCTGCCCCAGGGCACCCAGCCGGGCGCCGAGTTCCGCATCCGCAACAGGGGCGTGCCCCATCTTCGCTCGAACCGCCGCGGCGACCTGCGGGTCCAGGTGGATGTCCGAGTTCCCAACTCCCTCAACAGCCACCAGCGTGAGTTGCTTGAGGAGCTGGCCCGCTCCCTGAACGGCGAAGGGCCGTCCACTCCACCCTCAACCAACGGCAAGAAGCGTTCCGGCAAGAAGAGGGCCCGGCCGAAGAAGAAGGAAGAAGCTGCCGAGGCCCAGGAGCAGACCGACGGGGAAGACTCGGAGAAGGGCCTCTTCGACCGCATCAAGGACGCCTTCTAGTCCTCCGTTCTCTTCATTTCAGAGGCGTCTCCCAAATCCCCTCTCCCTCCGGGGGAGGGAACTTTGAAACAGTAGCCGGAGTATCCATGCCCTGGAAGGAACTCAGCATCTCGGTCCCCCACGAGTACGTCGAACCTGTCTCCTACCTGTTCAGCCGTTACGGAAAGGGGCTGAGCACCGAGCCGCAGGGCGCCGGGCGGGTCATGCTCCGCACCTACCTGGAGTCGGGATCGCAGCAGCGTCTGGCCCGCATCGACGTGGGCGTCCGCCTGGTCGCCTCGGTGGGCGAGCTGGGTGAACTGAATGTCCGCGACCTCCATGACGGCGAAGACTGGCAGAACAGCTGGAAGGAGCACTACGCCGCGCTGCCCGTCGGCAACCGCCTGATCATCAAGCCTTCGTGGGTGGAACTGGAAGAGGGGCAGGCCGAGGGCCGCGTCGTCATCGAACTCGACCCAGGCATCGCCTTCGGCACCGGCTACCACCCCACGACCTATACCTGCATGGAGGCCCTCGAGGACCTGGCACAGCCGGGCATGAAGGTACTCGACCTCGGCTCGGGTTCCGGCATTCTCACCATCACCGCCCTGATGCTGGGCGGCGGCTCGGTGGTCGCCCTCGACATCGACGGGCAGGCTGTCTCCGCTGCGCGGCAGAATTTCCGCCGTCTCCGCCTGCAGGACCGGATTTCCCTGGCCAAGGGATCGGTACCCCACCCCGCGGCGGCAGCAGGCAGCATCGACCTCGCCGTAGCCAATATCTCCGCCCGCGGCGTAGCCGACCGCTCCTCCTTCATCTTGCAGGCGCTGCGGCCCGGCGGAATGCTCGTTGCCTCCGGATTACTGGCGACCCAACGGCCCGAAGTCGACGACGCAGTGCTGGCGCTCGGCTTCACCCCCGAGCTCGAATGGCCCAAGGACGAGTGGCTCACCCTCGGATACCGCGCCCCCGAAAGTGACTCCGCGTAGGGATGGTCTCCAGAATCCCCTCCCTCTGAGGGGGAGGGTTAGGGTGGGGGTGAATTCCATGCACGAATCATCGCATTCGGAAGCAGGATGATCCTCCCGCTCGACTGAGGCCGTCACTTCCCGTCGAATGAAATACCCTGCCCTCAGTTGCAAATGCGACGGCGGCGGCGTAACATTTTCCCCGCTTCGAACGCAAGACTAATACGCTGGCGACATCCCACGCATCAAGGCCCGGCAGGGAGGCCTGGTTGGTCGAAAAAGTAGACTTGGCGCGGTATGAAATCACCGGCCGCCTCGGCTCCGGCGCCGACTACGACGTCCGTGCGGCCATCGACCGGGAGACCGGCGCCGAAGTCGCCCTGAAGCGTCCGGTACCCCAGGCCGTCAGCCGCAAGCAGCACCTGGCCATCGAGGAACGCACCGGGCGCCTGCTGGCCGCTTACGACCGCGCCGGCGACGCCAACGGCCTGCTGGCCCCACTCCTGGGCTGCACTGATTCCGCCAACCACGATGCTTACTTCGGCGACGACCTCGGCGAGTCCTACACCGTGTTCGTCCAGGGCCGGGCGTCCGGTATTCCCCTTCTCGGCGACATGATGTCGCGCTTCACCGGGGTTCCCATCGGGGCCGGCCAGAACCTCTTCGCCATGTTCCCCCTCCGGCAGCACCCCGGCGCCATTCCCTTCCCGGTACACGAACAGTTGCTGGACCTCGAGCAGGCCTACCTCCAGTCCGGCTACATCCTGATGGACTTGCGGCCGCAGAATGTCTTCTACCAGCCGGGTACCGGGCAGATACAGGTCATCGACTCCGGCGCGCTGGCTGGCGTCGACGATCCTGCGCCCCGGGGCCGTCCCCCGCTGGACGTAAACGACGCCTGCCTCGAGTTACTCAAGTTTTACACCACCGCCGAGGAACCGCCCCTGGACGCTGCCGGCTACCGCGACGCACGGGGCGTCCGTCCCATCGTCAGCATCCAGCAGGAACTGGACGAGATGCGCCGCGGCCTCATCGGCGCGGGTGATGACTTAACCGCTGCGGCGGAAACGATTCTGGAAAAAATCGGAGCGCGGGCCTACACTGATTACCGTCAGTTCCGCGCCGACCTGACCATGTACCTCGAAGCCCTGGCAGCGCGAAACGCCACACTACCCGACTTTGAGCAAATGCAGGCCGCCTGGCTTGAAGCCCTGGAGTGGCTCAACGGAAACTACTGGACCCGTTTCAGGTTCGACGCAGAATCAGAACTCGCCCCCTACAAACTCTGACCACAATTCCCTCCCCTTGAGGGGAAGGGGTAAACCCCGTCTACTTGACCCGAACAAGAAAAAGGAGACAGGCTGAGGACAGTTCCATGGTTGCCAGCACATTTTCAACGCTGCAAGACAATTCCGCCCACGGTGAAGACAATCTGCTAAGCCGCGACCTCGGCAACGGAGATTTCCTTGACGTGGTCATGGATGGCGTCACCGGCCACGGCGGCGCCGAAGCCAGCAAGGAGCTCGGCGAGGCCCTGGCCGATAGCAAGGCCGACACCATCGACGACATCGCCACAACCATCAACGCCGTGAACGAGGAGTTCTTCGGCGTCGGCGCTGGCCGCTTCCTTCTCACCACCGTATCCGCCGCCCTCTACCGCAGCGGCAGGCTGTACGTTACCGCGGCAGGCGACAGCCCCGTTGTCCTCGTAACCCCGGACTCGCACGAGCGGCTCTGCGGGCGGCTGGGAGGATTCCTCCACGTGGGCGTGGCCCGTGCCGTTGGCGCCGCCGAAGAGCTGGGCCAGATGGTCCGCAAGGACGTCGATATCGAGCCGGGCGTCAAGCTCGTCCTGGCCACCGACGGCGTTACGGACAACATGGACGTCGAAGAGCTCGCCGAAATCGTCCGAAACTCGGCAACCCCCGACGAGGCCGCCAGCCGCATCGAGGAGATCATCTCGGGCCGGCTGGTCGAGGGCCGCGTCCCCGAAAGGCTGGGCGTCCGCTTCCGAAGGGACGACCGCACCGCCATCATCCGGTTCTTCGACTGAACCCTCCGGGTGCGCCATAACCCGCTGTCCACGAGGATCCCTGGGGGTTTTGCCCCAAGCCGGACGGCCCCGGGTTGAGAGTCATGGCCGCCGATTGATACAATCGTACGGCAAACGCCGACGGGCCGCCGTGTCCGGCAGGCGTCGGCCACGCGAACAGCCCGATGCCAGGCTGGGACAGTCAGCGCGAAGGGACTGCGGGCGTCCGCGCCATTGAGCGAAGCGGAGTAATGACAAAGGAGCCACCCAAGTGGGCAAAATCAACGTAGCCATCATCGGCGTGGGCAACTGCGCCTCATCCCTCGTGCAGGGCCTGCACAAGTATGTGGAGGTGCCCCAGGACCAGGATGTTTCCGGCCTGATGCACAACACCATCGGCGGCTACCGCATCGAGGACATCGAGGTTGTCGCAGCCTTCGACATCGACGAGAACAAGGTCGGCAGGGACCTGTCAGAGGCCATCTTCACCGAGCCCAACAACACCCTCAAGTTCGCCGATGTCCCCCACACCGGCGTGCCCATCGACCGGGGCATGACCCACGACGGCATCGGCCGTTATGTCTCCCACCTCGTGAAGAAGTCCCCTCATTCCACCTCCGACATCACCGGCATCCTGCGGGAGCGCGAGGTCGATGTCGTCATCAACTACCTCCCCGTCGGCAGCGAGCAGGCGACCAAGTGGTATGTGGAGCACATCCTCAACGCCCGCTGCGCCATGGTCAACTGCATCCCTGTCTTCCTGGCCCGCGAGCAGTACTGGCGCAACCGCTTCGAGGAACGCGGCGTCCCCATCATCGGAGACGACATCAAGTCCCAGCTTGGCGCCACCATCACCCACCGCGTCCTGACTCGCCTGTTCGAAGACCGCGGCGTGACCCTGGAGAACACCTACCAGCTGAACTTCGGCGGCAACACCGACTTCCTCAACATGCTGGAGCGGGAACGCCTCACCTCCAAGAAGATCTCCAAGACCACCTCGGTAACCTCGCAGCTCGACGAGGAAATCGACCCCGACAACATCCACGTCGGCCCCAGCGACCACGTCCCCTGGCTCAAGGACCGCAAGTGGTGCTACATCCGCATGGAGGGACGCATCTTCGGCGGCGCCCCCATCAGCCTGGAGGCCAAGCTGGAGGTCTGGGACAGCCCCAACTCCGCCGGCGTCGTGGTCGACGCCATTCGCTGCGCCAAGCTGGCCATGGACCGGGGACAGGGTGGAGCGGTTGCCGGGCCGAGCGCCTACTTTATGAAGTCGCCTCCCGTGCAATACACCGACGACACCGCTCGCGACATGACCGACGCCTTCATCGCAGGCGATGGCGGCGCCGAGGTGCAGGTGACCGTGGAGGTGGCCGACGAGTAGCTGGCAGGGTCGTCCCCCGAGCTCCCGCCGGGAGGTGTGCCATTGAAGATTGCCATGGTGTCGCCTTACGACTTCACCTGGCCTGGTGGCGTGACCGCTCATGTGTCCCAACTGGCCAGGGAACTCTGCCGCTCCGGCCACGAGGTCCAGGTCCTCGCCCCGCACTCGCCGTCTCGCGAGTGCCAGGACCAGGACCTGCTGGTGCCCCTTGGCCGCTCGGTTCCGATGCCGGGCGGCGGCTCAACGGCCCGGGTGTCCCTTTCCCTTTGGCTGACCAGGCGAATCCGCTCCCTGCTCGCCCGCGAGCAGTACGACATCATCCATCTCCATGAACCCATGGCCCCCGTCCTTCCCCTCACGGTTCTCGAGTACTCGAAGACGGTCAACGTCGGCACCTTCCACGCCTTCCACAACCGGCACCACATCTACAAGATGAGCCACCCGCTACTGAAGCGCTGGCACCAGCGCCTTCACGGCAGCATCGCCGTCTCGTCCGCCGCCAGGCGCTATGTCAACTCCACCTTCCCCGGAAACTACGAGATCATTCCCAACGGGATCGATGTCGACCACTTCTCCCAGCAGGCCAAACCCTGGCCCCAGTACCGGGACGGCAAGACCAACATCATCTTCGTCGGCCGTCTCGAAAAGCGTAAGGGCCTTCGCTACCTCCTCGAAGCCTACGGCCGCCTCAAGTGGGACATCCCCGATCTCAGATTGATAGTCGTCGGCCCCGGCAACCCCGACAAGGACTCCTACCAGGTCCTCGGCTCCCGGAACCTCCAGGACGTCGAGTTCGTCGGGCGGGTACCCTACGACGACCTGCCCCGGTACTATGCCTCCGCCGACATTTTCTGCTCCCCGGCCACCGGCGCCGAGAGCTTCGGCATCGTGTTGCTCGAGGCCATGGCCGGCGGCAAGCCCGTCGTCGCCTCCGACATCGAGGGGTACCGCAGCGTCCTCACCGACGGCAAAGAGGGCCTCCTGTTCCGCAACAAGGACATCGAGTCCCTGGCCCACGCCCTGGAGACCCTGATCAAGGACCCCGAACACCGAGACGAGATGGGCCGGAGGGGCCGCGCCACCGCCGAGAGACACCGCTGGCAGGTGGTCGCCAACAGGGTGGAGCAGTACTACGAGGCCTGCCGGCAGGAGGTCCATGGCGCTTCCGGGCTTTATGGAACGGTTGGGCAGAGAACAGCTTAGGGGCGCCCTCCGCAGCTACTTCGAGGAGCCGGGCGCCCGGGCGTTCCAGGCCGTCGGCCTCACCCCCAACGCGATCACGCTGTTGGGCTTCGTGGTCTGCGTGGTCTCTGCATACCTCGTAGCCTCCGGCTGGCTGCTGTGGGGCGGCGTGGTCTTCCTGGCCGGAAGCATCCTCGACCTGTTCGACGGGGCACTCGCCCGCATGACCGGCAGGGCATCCCCCTTCGGCGCGCTGCTCGACTCCGTGTTCGACCGGCTTGGGGAGGGCGCCCTGTTCGTGGGCCTGGGAATCTACGCTCTCCGCGCCGACTTCTCCGACGATTACCGCGCCTGGTTCCTGACGGCGCTGCTCCTGGCCCTCATCTTCTCCCAGGGCGTCAGCTACCTGCGCGCTCGCGGCGAGGGCCTCGGCGTTTACACCCGCGCCGGAGTGATGACCCGCACTGAGCGGGTGATCATCCTCGGAGTGGGCCTGCTCCTCGGCTGGGTCCCCTGGCTGCTGTTCGGAATCCTCGTCGCCATCGCCGCCGTCTCATGCTTCACACTCTTCCAGCGCATGTTCACCATCCGGCACATGCTCGACAAGCAGGACTGACACCAGTGACACTGGGGCGTTCCGCTGGCTCTTTCAAGACCTTTTTTGAGGTAACGCAGTTCGCCGACATCTACTCATCCTGTCCTGAGCTTGCCGAAGGGTTGTCGAAGGATGCGTCTTTAAGCTGCCGATGGTTCGACATGGTGAGCCTGTCGAACCATCACCATGAGAGGACTGTCCAAGAGGGTAGTGGTAACTTTGAAAGGACCCTACAGTGCACCCCCGCAGGGTGGATAAGGCTCCCCGGCCCGTGTAAACTTGCCTCACTCCCGGCCGAACAGGAGACCACCCCATGGCAACGGCCCAGCAGAGCCTGATACCGGCCCAGGAAAAGAACCGTCTCAAGCGGGATTTTCGCAAGCACCTGAAGGGTGAGGTCGCAGTCCGCGTCTACACCCAGCGGCCCTCGCCGATCGCGATCCCCGGCCGCGACTGTCGCTACTGCCCCCAGGTCGTACAGTTGTTGGAAGAGTTGGCGGACCTGTCTCCCAGGTTACGGCTGGAAACGCTCGACTTCTACGCCGAGGCGGACGCCGCCCGCGAGGCCGGCGTAACCCGCATACCCGCCGTCGTACTCGGGGCGGAAAAGGGCGGGCGGCTGCGCTTCTACGGCCTTCCCATGGGCTACCAGTTGCCGGTGCTCATCGACAGCATCAAGTCGATATCCCGCGGCGCCACCCGCCTCTCGGTCAACTCCCGCAAGCAGTTGCGCCGGGTCAACCGGCCGGTCCATATCCAGACGTTCGTGACGCCGGGCAGCGAGACGGCAGCCGGCATGGCCCTGTTGGCCCACGCCATGGCCGTGGAAAGCGCCCACGTAACCGCCGACGTCATCGAGGCCGAGGAGTTCCCCGAACTGGCCCGGCGCTACGGCGTCCGGCAGGTGCCTCTTACGGTCATAAACGAGTTCGCCACCCTCAACGGCATGGTTGGCGAAAGCGAATTCCTCGACCGGGTATTGCAGGCCGGCATCTCCGCCGACGCCGGGCCCTGATACGAAGGGCAGCCCTGCCTTCAGCGCGGAATCCGGACCACCACACCATTACAGGAGAACTGATTGTGCCCAACGAGCTAAAGGGCGATATGAACGGCCAGGGCCTGCGGGTGGGCATCGCTGTCGCCCGTTTCAACGAGGTGATAACCAAGCAGCTTCTGGAGGGAGCGCTGGAAACGCTGGCCCGTTGCGGCGTGCGCGATTCCGACATCACGGTGGCCTGGGTACCCGGCTCCTTCGAGTTGCCCGTGGTGGCCCAGGCATTCGCCAAGAGCGGCCGCTGCGACGCCGTCATCTGCCTCGGCGCCGTGATTCGCGGCGAGACCACCCACTACGACATGGTTGCCGGTCAGGCCCAGGGCGGCACCGGCGCGGTCAGCCTCGAGACCGGCGTGCCCACGATATTCGGAGTCCTGACCACCGAGAACATGGAGCAGGCCATCAATCGCGCGGGCGGTAAGTCCGGCAACATCGGCACAAACGCCGCTCTCGCCGCCGTAGAAACCGCCTCTGTCATAGCCGCCCTGAACACCGCCTGACCATGTATCTTCGCTCAGAGCGTGCCTGACCAGTCCCCTCACCCTCCGGGAGAGGGTCAGGTCTGTCCTGAGATTGTCGAAGGAGTGAGGGCGTTCCCCCTCGCTCACAGGAACGAACGCCTGAGGCGCATACTAGGCGGCCATTGAGCGCCTTCCATTACAGGAATGAAACGGGGGACCCATGACGCAATTCGGAGTGACCATCCCGAACAACTGGGGCGTTGACGATCCCCAGCAGGTCCTGTCCTTGGGCCCGGAAGCCGAGCAGATGGGCTACGACTCCCTCTGGGTCATGGACCACCTCTTCAACACCGGCTACATCCGCGAACGGCTGGAAGACCGGCCCTACTATCACCCCATGGCCATGCTTTCGTACATGGCGGCTACCACCAGCCGCGTGAAGCTGGCTACCTCGGTGCTGGTGCTGCCCTACCACAACCCGGTTGAGCTGGCCAAGTATGCCGCCACCCTCGACCAGATGTCCGGCGGCCGCGTGATCCTCGGAGTGGGCGCTGGCGCGATGACCGAGGAGTTCGAGGCGCTCGGCATCCCGATGCGGGAGCGCGGGTCGCTCACCAACGAGTGCATCGCGATAATGAAGGAGCTCTGGACCAACCACAGCCCCGAGTACCACAGCCGCCGCTGGGACTTCTCCGACCTTCGTTTCTCGCCCAAGCCGGTGCAGACTCCCCACATCCCCATCTGGGTCGGCGGCTCATCCCCCGGCGCGCTCCGCCGAACCGGCCGCGTCGGCGACGGCTGGCACCCCACCGGACTGTCCCCGGAGGACTTCGCTATCGGCAAAGCGGAAGTGGAGTCCCTGGCTGCGGCGGCCGGCCGCGACCCATCCTCGCTGGCGATGTCGGCCAGGATCGAGGTCGAAGTGCACGGCGGCCCTTCCAGCCAGCGCGCCGCCAGCCGCGCCCGCATCCCCGGCGACGACCCCGGCGCCATGCGGGCGGGCATCGAGGCCTACCGCGAGGCCGGGGTGGAGCACATGGTGCTGGCCCTGAACTCGGGCGACGTCCCCGCCCTGCGCCGCCTCATGTCCGTGATAGCCGACGAAGTTCTCCCGGCCTTCCGTTAGCTGGTCACGCCTCCGGCTGGCTTTCGCGAGGGAGCTGCCGCAGGAAGTCCTCCAGCACCAGACGGTCCGACTCGAGCTGGCTCAGGAGGTCGGGGTTCCCGGGAGTGGCGCCGTAGTGGGCGGCCTGGAATTCATCGACGATACGCGCCACCGGGTCGGCCGGCAGCACTCCGGCAAGCCCCCGCTGGTGTTCCCGCGGCGTTTCCCATCCCTCCCTGGGCCTGCCTGCTCTCTCAGACAACTCCAACAGGGCGTGGTAGTAGTCGCGGGGCGTCTGGAACCTGCGGGACCTGCGCCGGGACGAACCGCGGAAGGTGCTGAACAACCCGCTCAGGGCTTCGCCAATATCGTCTCCGGCCCGCTTCAGGCTGAAGAGCGACTCGCGGCTCTCTATGACCTCCGGGTCGAGGCCGCGGCGTCGGCGCGCCCGGAACAGGCCATAGATCACGACGGTCGCAAACGCCACCCCCAACACGGCAGCCGTCCATTGCAGGACCGTGAACAGCACGCTGCCGTCGCCCTCCGACTCCGCCTCCCGGAGACTCTCGTGAAACTCGTCCAGCCGCCGCTGGGCTTCCATCAGGCCGTCCAGCCCGCCCCCGCCCAGGACGCTCGACAGCCAGTTGCCGGCGCTCACCAGCGCGCCCGCCACGAACCCTATCACCAGCAATACCGGTTCCAGGATGCGGTAGCCCAGTGACCCAATTAGGTTCACGACAGCCCTCGTGACATCATCCAGACCACCGATGCCCAGGCCGCTGATGACCAGGCCGAGAAGCAGCACGGCGCCCACGCAGGCCGCAATGGGCCAGATCCACTGCTTGGGCATCTGCCGGTCCTCGCCGGTCTCCGACGAGAACCGGGCCAGGCCCATACCCATCAACCCGACCGCGAAGAAGCCGACTACGAAAAATCCGCTGACGATCCTCCCCTCGACCGCGGCATCTATCAACGCCGCCGCCACAAGCACGATCATGCCGATCTGGAACGCCGCCCGCACCGCATCGAGGGTGACTTCCTCTCGTGAGAGTTCCACCCCGCGCCACCAGGTGATCAGCAGAAAGATGATCGTACCGACGAACAGCCCCACGCCGGCCATCCTGCCCGACAACAGCAGAGAGAAGGGATGCACCGGCAGGCCGGCATTCCAGGCGGTCAGGACCATGAGCGAGGGCACGCCGAGCAGCAGTCCTGCCACCCCTCTCAGGACAGGGGTTACCTGAATGCCCAGGATCCACGACGACAGGGCGTAGCCCCACGCCAGCGAGGCCACCACCAGCCAGAAGGGCATGTGCAGTGACTCGACCTTCGACAGATGCGCGATCACCGAGAACACCAGGTAGAGAGCGCACCCCTCTAGGAAAAGCGCCACCCCGGTGACGGTTCTAGTTCTCCAGTTCGGCCCCATCAAACCCTGCGATTCCTGCGAAGTTGTCCTGGTAGTGGTCTCCGCCGGATTCGGGCAGAGAGTCCAGCAGATGCCCCATTCCGATCACCGGAACTTCACCAATTCGCTCCGGAGGAACGCCGTCGCCGGCATAAAGCACCATCAGGTTGTAGCCCCTGTCTCCAATCGCCGCCAGCTGGTCCGGCAAGGAGTCGGTAATCACCCCGGTAACGAAAAGTATCGTCACTCCCGGCGGCAGCCTGTCCCGCTCCGCCCGGAAGACGTCCTGCAGCGTCGCAACCACGTACGGGGCCGCCATAGCCAGCGATTCAAGCGTCATCGTCAACTGCGCTGAAGACGCCCCCATCGGCACGCTGATCCACTTCCCTGAATAGGCAGCTACGGAGTTGGAGATCAGGCCGTATGAGTAGCCCCGGCGGTCGGCGAGCGCAGCAGCCGAGGCCGCGGCGGTAACCGCCCGCTCGAACAGTCTCCTGTTCGTGCCCTGCCACACGAAGTCGCTGGTTGAACCATTCAGCGCCACCAGCATGTTGAGCGACACCACCGGCTCGAAAACACGGGTCTGCAGCTCCCTCGCTCGCGCCGTGGCCTTCCAATCGATGTGCTTGAGCGGGTCGTCCGGGCGGTAGTCCCGGTGCCCTTTCACCCGGTCCGTATCGTGATGCAGCGGCATTCTCCCTTTCGTCATGCCGAAGGGATGCTGGGGAGGAGGCAACAGCCGGGAGAGATCAACCACCCGGGGATAGACCAGTATGTCGTCAACCTCGGTCAGCCTCGTCTCCGTAGCGACGAAACCGAAAATGTCGCTGCTGCGCATCCTCACGGGGCCGATGCGATGATAGCCTCGCCGCCGGCAACTCATGGTGAAAGTCCAGGTCGCCCGCTGGTAGGGAAGCAAAGAGGTCGTGATGCTCTGATGCCTGTTGGTCTCCATGTTGGCGCCGCGTATAACTGCGCCGGCCAGTTCCAAGCCCTCCGGAAACGGGTCCTGCGCTTCAACCCAGATCAACGGCAGGGGCTTGTCGTTGTTCAGGACAACGGTGTAGCTGACGCTATCCCCGATGAACGCACGCTGACGGCCCACCAGCCGCTCATAGGTCACCTTGCGGAAGCAGTACCGGTCCCAAACGCGCGCCGCCAGCCAGACCACGGCGACAAGGGACCCGACTACCAGCAACAGCCCGTTGCTGGCCAGCAGGCCCACAAACACCAGAAGCCCGCTGACCAACGGCCAGAGCTCGTGCCGCACGATGCTGGCCCCGGCCTAGACGGGGACCTCCAAGCTGGAAAGAAGTTCCATCACCACGTCCTCGGACTGGCGCCCCCGCAGCCTGGCCTGGGAAGTGAGCAGCGTCCGGTGGGAAAGAGCGTAGGGCGCGATGACCTTAACGTCGTCGGGCGTTACGTATTCCCTGCCCCTGATAGCCGCAAACGCCTGGGAGCAGCGATACAGGCCGAGGGTAGCCCTCGGGCTCGCCCCCAGCTCGACGTCTTCGTGGCTCCGCGTCGCCTGCGTCAGCCGGACGATGTAGTTGCTCAACACCGGGTCCACGTAGACCCCCTTGACCTTGCCCTGCATCGCGGTAACTTCTTCCCCGGCCGCCACGGGCTGGACGTCGTCCAGGGGATTCTCCGTGTTGAAGCGGCTCAGCATCTGTTCCTCATCGGCCTCATCCGGGTACCCCATGCGGAGGCGCAGCATGAAACGGTCCAGCTGCGCCTCCGGCAGAGGGAAGGTGCCTTCCAACTCTATGGGGTTCTGGGTCGCCATGAGCAGGAAGGGGGTGGGCAGGGGAATTGTGCGGTCGTCCACGGTTACCTGGCCTTCGGCCATGGCCTCCAGAAGCGCCGACTGGGTACGGGGCGTGGCCCGGTTTATCTCATCGGCCAGAACCACCTGGGCCAGGATGGGGCCCGGCCGGTACTCGAACTCGCCCATTTTCTGGTTGTAGAAGTGGACGCCGGTGATGTCCGACGGCATCAGGTCGGGAGTGCACTGGATGCGGCGGAAGGTGCAACTGAGGGATTCCGCCAGGCTGCGGGCGAGGGTGGTCTTGCCGATGCCGGGCACGTCTTCGATGAGCACGTGCCCGCCGCTGAACACGGCGGCGAGGGCCAGCTCGATGACCTCGCTCTTTCCCACCAGCACCTGTTCGATGCTGGCCTTGACTCCGGCAGCAAGCGAGGCAACATCCGACGCCGCCTGCGCCGAAGGCGGAGCGCCGTTGGCCGTAGAAGGATTCGCAGCCCTGCCCTGGAACATCGGCCACTCACCATCAAAGCGATTGGAATGCTGCCGCGGCAGGCCCGGCCAGGTTAAGTTCCGGCTTCGGACGCGGCTCCCTCGCGAGAGAGGAAGTCCTCCGCCTCCCGGAGGTCCTTGAAGGAATCGATGCTGGTCCAGTAGTCCCGGGTACGGAAAGCGGCGATTCGGCCTTCACCGGCGAGCCTCGGAAAAGTCTCGACTTCGTGGTCTCCCAAGTCGGGAAACTCCTCGAAGACTTCACGGTCAAATATGTACACGCCGCCGTTAATCCAGTGCGGCAGTTCGACCTTCTCCCGGAACCCCACCACGCCCCCTTCCTCGTCCATGTCCACCAGTCCGTAGGGGCTGACCATCGGCACTGCCATCAGCGTGACCGCCGGGCCGTTGCGACGGGCCGGGGAGTTCCGGTGGTACTCCACCACATCGTTCAGGGACTGGCCGGTGATAATGTCGCCGTTGGTCACCACCACCGGACCTTCGCTCTCCATGGCGAGCGGGTAGCCCTGCTTGATGGCGCCACCACGCCCGAGCGGAGAGGTCTCGACGCTGTACACGGCCCTGACTCCGAATCGCGACCCGTCCCCGAAGTGGCTGCGTATTGACTCCCACCTGTATCCGGCCAGGAACACCACGCCCTCGACTCCGCCCTCTTTCAGCCACTCCAACTGGCGCTCCAGTATCGGCTTGCCGGCCACCGGCGCCATTGGTTTCGGGAGGGTATCGGTCAGGGGCCGCAGCCGTTCTCCCTTGCCGCCAGCCAGAATCAACGCAAACATTTCAACGCAACTCCTCGCCACCCCGGCGGAGCACCATTGTGTCGCCTAATATACCCGTGCGCATTTGGAGGGTCAACGACCAGTAGAACCCGCGTATGGCGGACACCGCGTTTTGTATAATGAAGGCGTTTCCCAGAACTGGGACTTTATTCCCCGCGAATCGGGAGAACGCAGGCCGCTGCCCAGAGAATCGAAGGGAGAGTTGGGCTGAATTAAGGGGGGGTACTCATGGACTACGAGGTGCTACACAGACCGTCCTATGCGCTGGCCAGGATCCGGATGACGACACGCGAGCAGTTGCAGGCAGAGACCGGCGCGATGGTGAGCATGTCGGACACGATCAAGATGGAGACCGGCACCCGGGGCGGCATTTTTGGGGGGCTGAGGCGCTCGGTCCTGGGCGGCGAGAGTTTCTTCGTCAATACATTCACCGCCGAGAATCCGGGCGAAGTGACCGTCGCCCCACCTCTGCCGGGAGATATCGAGGTCCTGGAGTTGCGAGGCGAGACCGTGCTGGTACAGTCCGGCTCCTTCCTCGCAGCTACCATGAACATAGAAGTCGATTCCCAATGGGGCGGCGCCCGGTCCTTTTTCTCCAAGGAGGGGCTGTTCCTGCTTCGCTGCTCCGGCCGAGGCCTTCTGTTCCTGTCATCCTATGGGGCAATTCACCGCATAGACCTGGCCGCCGGGGAACGCTACACGGTCGACAACGGCCACATGGTGGCCTTCGACGAGACCGTGCGGTACGACGTGGGCCGTTCCGGCGGCTGGAAGACGACCCTGCTTGGCGGGGAGGGCCTTGTCTGCAAGCTGGAGGGGCCGGGCCGCTTCTTCATGCAGACCCGGAGCGAAGACGCGCTTCTCAGCTGGCTGCTCCCGAAGGTCAACAACAAGTAAGGCGAGTTAAGGTGCGCGACCTCTACAAGGTCTTGCGCTAATGCAACCCGCTCGCCCCGAGCTTCAGGGGCTTTTAATTCTCCCTCTCACTTGAGGGAAAGGGCCGGGGTGAGGGTGAAAGTCCGGCTGCCGACGGTAATGAAAGAAACCGTGCGACTCCCCCACCCTAACCCTCCCCCAGGGGGACAGGGAACTTTTGAAAGACTCTGGAATTTCAGCAGGGCAAGCCTCGTGGGAAGTCTTTTCCGGCCCGGTCAGCCAACCCTGACTCCCCCGCTCACGATACGGCATTGGAAGGCCCGCTCGAGGCCGCTCATTTCCCTGTGCGCGATCTCGACGGCCTTCTCTGCCAGGGATATATCATCCCGAAACAGCATCCCGATCACCGTGCCGCTGTGAGCGACGTTGACGCCTACGGCGCCGGTATGCAGCGAGAGTTGCCGCACTGCCTCCAGGCGAGGGTTGAACAGCAGTTCCTGGTTCGCAACCGCGCTGATTGTGGCCCCCTTTCCAATACGCAGCGGGTCCCCGCGGACAATTCCGTCGCGTATCAGGGAAACCGCTTCGGTCATCCTCGGCTCCAACCGCTCGAGGACGGCGTTCCGGTCCACCCGGTTGAACTCCTGGGTGTCGACACTGCCGCCGAAGTCGAGTATCACCACGCGCATTGGCGGCGGCTCTCCCAGGGTCCTGGCGACTTTTCCTTCCCTGTGATCGAAGACCGCGACGTGCGGGATCATGATCCCGTCGCTGGGCTCGACCGACAGGGCGATTTCAGCCACCACGCCGGGCGACACTTCAACCCCCGCGGCAACTGCCGCAGCCGCTATCGCCGCGGATACGTCGGCCGTACTGCTCGCCATGCCTTTCCCCCGGGGAAGAGGGGAGTCAAGCCACAGCCGGCCGCCCGTGCCGGTGCTGCCAAGGCAGTCCAGCATGGCCCTTGCTGCCTTGCAGGCTTTGGGTGAATCCCCAGGCCCTTCGATCGCCGTCCCAAGTTCTTCGAAGGGCTGCCGCGAGTAGAGTTCGACCGTGGCCCGGCTGTACATGTCGATGGGGCAGGTGACCATGCAGAGGATGCCGTCAAGCATCCCCTGCGCCAGTTCCCCGCAGGTTCCCGGCGCCGACGCCGACGCCCTGCCGAGGACCGGCCCGGGTTCCGTCATCAGCGGCCCAGGTCCGGGCTGGTGTAGGGAAGCGCCCCCAGGGACTTCATTTCCAGCGCCAGTCCGGCGGCCATGAAATAGACCCTGTCGGCTTTGGCGGCCACAAGCTGGTTGACCCGGCCCAGTGCGTCCCGGTATACCGAACCCAGGCGCGAGGAGGGAACTACCCCCAGCCCCACCTCGTTGCTTACCACTATCCAGGTCGCCTCCGACCGCTGGTACGCCTCCAGCAACCGTCCTGCGGCGCTGAGGATCTGCTGCTCAGGGTCCGGCTCGCCTTCCATCCTGAGCAACAGGTTGCTGACCCAGAGCGTCAGGCAGTCCAGGAGACAGACATCAAACCCCGCGAGGGCCGTGGGAAGTGCGGAATCAAGCTCGACGGGCTCCTCCAGCGTAGTCCAGTCCGCGGGGCGCTGCTGGCGATGCTTCGCGATGCGTCGCTCCATGTCGTCGTCCAGAGCCTCGGCCGTCGCCACGTACAACACCCGGCTCGCCTCTCCGGCCAGCCGCTCCGCAAAGGAACTCTTGCCCGAACGCGCCCCGCCGAGTATGAAGATCAACTCCCTAGACAACCGGGGCCCTCTTTGCCAGCGTTTCCCTGAGCGCTTCGGCCAGCCGGCGGTTGTCCTCCATCGTCCGCACTCCCACCCGGATATATTCCGGCAGCCCGAACGAGGTGCAGTCCCGCACGCATAACCGGTGCCGGGTCAGGAGTTCGTGGCGGAGGCCAGTGGCGTCGCCGACTCTGAGAAGCAGGAAATTGGCCGCCGAACGGGTATGCTCCAGCCCCAGGGACCTGGCGGCATCGACGAGAAACTCCTTGCCCTCTCGCGCCGCCTCGCGGCCTCTGTTCACATGATCACCGTCGGCGAGAGCTGCCACTCCGGCTGCCTGCGCCGCAGAGTTCACGCTCCAGCTGTACTGGAACGCCCTCACCCGCCTGATGATACCTTTTGGCGCCAGAAGATACCCAAGCCGCAGTCCTGTCACCGCGTAGTCCTTGGTCATGGAACGCAGCAGGGCTATGTTACCCATTGCCAGAAGAGGCGTTGAGTCCCATCCCTCATCAACGAAGGACACGTACGCTTCGTCGAGCACCAGCAGTCCACCAGCAGGCAATGCTTCCGCAATCTGCTCGATCTCGGCCCTGGCGAGGTAGATGCCCGTCGGGTTGTTGGGGTTGCACAGGAATACCAAAGAAGGACTGTGGGCGTCCATGAGCGCCCGGGCAACGGACAGGTCCCACGTGAACCGGGGGCATTCACTTCCGGTGGCAGGCGGAAGGACTGCAACGGGTTCTACCCCCTCCACGAGGCACGCCGCCCCGTATTCTCCGAAGGTGGGCGAGAAGATCAGGGCGGTATCGTCGGGGGACAGGAACGCTCTTGCCAGCAAGTGAATCAGCTCCGTGGAACCGTTGCCGGGGAGGATACACTCGATCTCAACGCCGACTGAATCACCTATCGCGCTGCGGAGTTCGAGACATTCCGGGTCGGGGTAGGCCGCAAGGTTGACGCCCCGGAGGGCTTCCAGTGCCCTCGGGGAAGGCCCCAGCGGGTTGATGCTGGCGCTGAAGTCGGTTACCTCTTCCGGTCTCAGGCCAAGGGACTTCAACTCGCCGAAATTCAGCCCACCGTGTACGGGACGGCCCTGCGTTCCTTCCAATTTCACCGTCCTCAGCCGGTCAGCAGCCCGCGAGCCGCCAGGGCCCCAACGGCGATGGGGATACCGATGAAGGCAACCGCGTACGCCACTCTTACCGACAGGCCAATATGCTCGGGGCCAGGTTCCTCCAGCCCTTCGCCGATTCTGTAATGCCCCTGCTTCTCCAGGGCCACGCCCAGGAGGCCCGACATCGCGCCGATGGTCCAGCCGGCGTTGGGACTCGACGTAATTCGCTGTCCGGCCCAGGCCCATTGCCATCCCCGCACCGCCGGGAGGCGGCAGAGCGCTCCGCCGCCCAGCATGATCACCGCGCTCAGCCGGGCCGGCGCCAGGTTCAACAGGTCATCCAGCCTCGCCGATGCCTTGCCCAGGTATTCGTACTTCCCTCGATACCCAATCATGCTGTCCAGCGTATTCACAGCCCGGAATGCGAACGCTCCGGGAAGTCCCAGAAGCGCGAAGGCAAGCCAGGGAGCTATGAAACTGTCGGTGGTGTTTTCAGCCACCGATTCTATGGCGGCTGCCGACGCGAGGGACGTGCTCAATGCTTTGGCGTCCCGGCTCACCAGGCTCCGCAGACCTTCTCTCGCCTCGCCGATGCTGCCATCGCTCATGGCTTTCCGCACGTCCCCGGCGGCTCTGGCCAGCCCGCTGACCGCGAAAGTGGTGCTGAGCATCGCACCCACTCCCACAAGGTACGGAAGCGGTCCCAACTCCCTCAAACCGTTGGCTGCCAGCCATGCGCCCCCGCCGAAAAGGACAGGCACCAGAACGGCCATGCAGCCGCCCCATGCTAGGGAAGGCAGCCGGCTGTCCGCAGGAGGCCCGATCTTTTCCAGCCAGCCAATCAGCTTCCCCATCCACACGACAGGGTGCAGGGAACCGGGAAGCTCACGGAATGCCAGGTCAAGGGCCACGGCGATGAGAAAAGCCCCAGCATCAAGATACCACTCTCCGGGCCATACCTGCCATTCCATGTCTTCTTATTCGCCCTCTAGCCGGGAAGGGGGAATATGGGGGTCAGAATGGTGGTGGAAACGAAGTGAAAGAGCAGGACGGCAGCTACCAGCAACACCATCTCTACGGTCTCGTTGGCCGCTCCGTACACGTCCCCGGTAACGCCGCCGAGCAGCCTCGAAGCCCAGGCTCCGAGCAGCCACGCAACCAGGCTCGCCGCCAGCAACAACCCCAGACCCAAAGGCCCTGCAAACACCATAGAGACCGCTGCCGCCACTGCCAGGCCGAACAACAGCTGCCAGCGAAATCCCTTGGGCTGAAACGGCGTCCCTATCCCCTCCCGCCTCGCGTAGGGGAATGATTCCAGCATCAACAGCATGGCCCATCGCGCCAGGCAGGAAACTACTAGGAGCACCCATATCCTCCCGGAAGGCGCAAGGGTTGTCAGAGCCGCGAACTTCACGAGGAGCAGGCCCGCTGCGCCAGCCACGGCGAATGCCCCCACATGGGGGTCCCGCAGAATCTCCAGCCGCCGCTCCCGGCTGAATCCCCCCAGAAGAGCGTCGCAACAGTCCATGAACCCGTCCAGGTGCAGGGCCCTCGTGAGGAAGATGCTCGCCACTGTAAGGACCGCCCCGGAGAGCAGAGGGGGAAACGGCCGGTATTCCTGCGTAAGCAGCGGATACCCTGCGTGCATCAGCAGGTCCAGCGCCGCCAGCGCCATCCCAAGCAGCAGCCCCACGACGGGAAACCACGCCCGGGCCGATGCCAGTCCCCCTGCGTCCCGGGGAGCTACCGGGAGGATCGTGAGGAATCCCAAGGCCGACCGCAGCCCGGTCATTCGCCGGTTTCACCGTCTGGCCCGTCCTCGGGTTCCCGGTCGGACACGCCTGCCTCGGCAAACGTCGCCATTTCCGACAGTGTGGCCGCGGCGGCCTCCACGATGGGCATTGCAAGAGCCGCGCCGGTCCCCTCTCCCAGACGCATACCCAGGTCGAACAGCGGCGTCAGGCCGAGGTTGGACAGCGCCACTCGGTGTCCTCTCTCTACCGACACATGGGATGCGATCATGTAGTCCCGCGAGGAAGGGCAGGTTGCGTTGGCGATCAGGGCCGCAGCGCCCGAGATGAACCCGTCCACCACGACCGCCCTGCGCATCATCGCAGCCCCCAGCATTACCCCCGCGAGCACCCCGATCTCGAACCCGCCCACCTTCGACAACAGGTCGATCCCGTCGGTCGGGTCCGGGCGGTTGACTTCCAAAATTCTCTTGACGACGGCTATCTTCTGCTGAAGTTCTTCGGGAGACCGACCAGTACCTTCGCCGGTGGTCTCTTCCGGCGGCACGCCCGTCGACGCCGAGGTGATGGCGCTGGAAGGCGTAGTGTTGCCTATCCCCATGTCGCCCGTCGCCAGCAGATCAGCACCGGACTCGATAACCTCCACGGCGAGATTGATTCCCGCCTCCAGGCATTGCCGAGCCTGCTCGGGGGACATTGCGGGCCCCTGGCTGATGTCTGCGGTCCCGGGCCCTATCCTGAGCGAGCGGAGATCGGGGTGGTGCGGCAGATCGGAGGCGACTCCGGCGTTGACGATCACCTGCCTAATCCCCAGATGCCGACACATGACGCTGATCGCCGCGCCGCCCGAGAGGAAGTTGAGCACCATCTGGGCCGTCACTTCCTGCGGATAACCGGTCACTCCCTGGGCCACCACGCCGTGGTCTCCCGCAGCGACGATCACCGCCTTCCCCCCGACCGAGGGCCGCTCCGTGCCGAAGATCCCGGCCAAGCGGATGGATAGCTCCTCCAACCTCCCCAGGCTTCCCGGCGGCTTGGTGAGGCTGCCCTGTCTCTCCCCGGCGCGGGCCATTGCAGCCGAATCCGCCGGTTGAATTCTCTCGATCGCCTCGGCCAGTGTGATCGGGCCCGCGGCCATAATGGATACCTCAATTTCCTGATTCGGACAGCGCAGTGAAGGATATTGATTCGCGGTAGACCGGCGGTCTGTCTGCGGAAAACCTGATTACCAGGCATCCGGTACCGCCCTCCTCAATCGGCCCTCAAAACAAAAATCCCTGCCGCCTTCGCAGCGGCAGGGCTCTTTCACTGGCTGTCCCGTCACCCGGTTACGGGCTTCGGGAATCCTGAGCACTCCCTGGACGAAGAGCGACCGCTCAGCACAGCCCGGCAGGTCTCCTGGCTCCCGGCTCATCGCCTTTCCCGCACCTTCCCATCCTTTACGGACAGTGGCATCAGCGGGCGGCTAACCGGTTACAGTGGCGCCTCCGCAGCGGATTCTCACCGCTTTCCCTTTTCACGCCCACTCGGGGCGTGCCGGGCTGGTTGGCCTCGATTTTCGCCCGATGCTACCAACGCCGCATGGGCTTGTCAACTTGCTGTGTCCTCACTCACTCGCTTCCAGGGAATCCCACGGCAGGCCGAAACGTCAGGTTGACACCTCAGGGGGCACACTCTATACTTCCGTGCGACGAACATTGAGTCCCGTCCCGACGGAAGTCGCTTAACAATCGAATTAAGGCCCGCCCGGCGCGCCGAAACGGCATCTGAGGGGAAGGCGGTGAGAGTCCGCCACGGTTGCGCCACTGTAAACGGATGTTCACTTGGCATCCGTGAGTCAGGTAACCTGCCCGGGCGGAGGTGCTCTGCTTCTGCGCTTAACAGAAAGGCCCCTTGGCGTCTTTTAACGCCAATCCCGGTTCCTCAATGTCCCTGGCAGCAGTAGAGCCAGGGATTTTTTGTTGGTCAAATTTCTGGGCCAAAGGCTCGGACCGAGGGGACAATCGCAATTTCCGATTCCGCAAACAAAAGGGCTTTCACCGTCGTAGCGGTGGGGCCGGGGAACTCGAACTTCCTGACCCTTCAGGGCCGGGAGGCGCTGCTGAACGCCGACCTGGTACTGGGGTTCAAGACGGTGCTGAACGTCGTCGAACCCTGGCTCGGCTACGCGGAAGTACGCCCGATGACCTACCGCGACCAGGAGGAAGTCCTGGAGTACGCGGAAGGCCAAGCAAGGCAGGGCAAGCAGTGCGTGGTCTGCTGCTGGGGGGACCTGAACGTCTCGGCCCGGGAGTTGCTTGCCCGGGTCCGCCGACGTGCCGACAGCATCAGGCTCGTTCCCGGCATCAGCTCCGTCCAGATAGCCATGGCCCGAACCGGCATATCTCTTGAGGACGCAGTGTTCATCACCCTCCACAAGCGCGCCGACACCGAGAGCGAACTGGAGGAACTGGTCCACTACATCAACGAGGGCCGGAGGCATGTCATCCTGCTGCCCCGACCCTTCGACCTGATGCCCGCAGGCATAGCCGGTGGCCTGCTCGATGCCGGGGTTCGCAGCGACCTCTCGATGCGAGTCTACCAGCGTCTCACCCTCGAAGACGAAAAGCAGTGGACCGGGACGCTGCAGGAGTGCAGCTTGATCGAGGAAGAATTCAGCGACCTCTCGATAATGGTCTTCCTGAGCGGCGAAACTCCCCTACAAACCCCTCTCCTTCCGGGGGAGAGCTAGGCCTGTCCTGAGCTTGTCGAAAGGGTAGGGGCGTTCCCCGCGAGAGCGAAATGCAACAGAAATCCATCCTGTTCGTAACCACCGCCGACACGGATATCCTCACGGCCGACCGGGCTCTGACCGGCCTGCCGCAAGGAATTCCGGCGGTTGTTGCCGTCAACCCGGCCAGCCTCCCTGGCCATAACCCTCTCCCTCCGGGAGAGGCAAATTACGTTGAAGGCCAAGAGGACGACTGGATGGTGTCGCTGGCTTCCAACGCCGGAGCCGTCATTCTGCGCCTTCTGGGCGGCAAGAGAGCGATGCCGGAAAGCTTCGACGCGCTGGTCCGCCATTGCCGTAGCGAGGGGATTCCCCTGATCGCCTGCCCCGGACACCAGGAGTGGGACGAGGACCTGGTAACCGCCTGCAACGTGCCTGTTGCCGAGGTGGAGACCGTCTTCGCGTACCTGATGCAGGGTGGCGTTCATAATTTTCAGAACCTGTTCCTGTTCCTCAGCGATGCGTACTTCGGAACCAGCCACGGCCACGATGCTCCGGCTCCGTTGCCCTGGGAGGGCATATACCACCCAGACGTCGCCGCTCTTCGACAAACTCAGGATGGACGAATGGACGTCGATTCGTACGTCGCCCAGCGCTTCCGGCCCGGGAGCCCGTCCATCGGACTGCTCTTCTACCGCGCCCACTGGATGAGCGGCAACCTGCTGCCCATCGACTCGATGATTCGCAGCCTGGAAGCCAGGGGCGCGAACGTGCTGCCCGTGTTTGCCTTTAGCCTCAAGCACAGCCCGGAAGGCGACGGGGTGGCCAACCGCGCATTCACCGAGTACCTGGTAGGGCCGGATGGCACTCCGCGAGTGCAGTGCATCATCAACACCATGGGCATGTCCATGGGCGAGCTGAGCACCGAAGGCCCCGCGTTCGCCACAGGCTGGTCGGTGGACTACCTCGACCGGCTGAATGTCCCAATGGTGCAGGCCATCATCAGCACGGGCAGCCAGGATGACTGGCTGGAGAGCGACCTCGGCCTCGGCCCCATCGACACGGCCATGAGCGTGGCCCTTCCTGAGTTCGACGGCCGCCTGATCTCGGTGCCCATCTCCTTTAAGGAAGAGGCCCCCATAGTTCCCTCTCCCTCTGGGGGAGGGTTAGGGAGGGGGCGTCCCTTGCGCTACGTTCCACGGGAGGACCGAGTTGACCTGGTTGCCCGGCTTGCCATCAAGCAGGCGAACCTCGGCCTGAAGCCGAATTCCGAGAAGAAAATCGCCCTGATCCTGAGCAACTACCCCACGAAGGACGCCCGCATCGGCAACGCCGTGGGCCTGGACACGCCAAACTCGGCGGTGCTGGTGCTGAACGCGCTGAAGGACGCTGGTTACAGGGTCACGGACATCCCGGAGACCGGCGATGAGCTGGTCCACCGCATCATCGAGCGGTGCAGCAACGACCGCGACTCGCTGACCGAAGAGCAGTTGCGCCTGGCCGCCGGGCATGTAACGACCCGGCAGTATGCCGACTGGTTCGCCACCTTCCCGCAAGACGTGGCCGAGGAGTTGACTCGGGACTGGGGAGAGGCACCGGGGGAGGTGTACCGGACAAACGGCAGTCTTGCGATAGCCGGCATCGACCTGGGCAACGTCTTCGTCGGCCTGCAGCCGCCCCGCGGCTTCGGGGACAACCCCATCGCCATCTACCACAGCCCGGAAATGGCGCCGACCCACCACTACATCGCCTACTACCGCTGGGTCCGGGATGTGTTTTGCGCCGACGCCATTCTGCACCTGGGCAAGCACGGCACGCTGGAGTGGCTGCCCGGCAAGGGAATCGGCATGTCGCCGTCCTGTTACCCGGAGGTGGCCCTCGACGACGTGCCGCTGTTCTACCCGTTCATCATCAACGACCCAGGCGAAGGATCGCAGGCCAAGCGCCGCGCCCACGCCACGGTCGTCGACCACCTGATCCCGTCGATGACCACCGCCGACAGCTATGGCGACATCGCACGCATCGAACAACTGATGGACGAGCACTACCAGTGCCAGACCCTCGACCCGTCCAAGCTGCCCCTTCTGGAGGCGCAGATCTGGGAGGTGGTGCAGCAGGCCGAGCTGCATCGCGACCTCGGCATTGAGTCGCAGCCCGAGGACTTCGGCGAGTTCATCCTGGAGATCGACGGCTACCTCTGCGAGCTAAAGGACGCGCAGATCAAGGACGGCCTGCACATCCTCGGCGACACGCCGGAGGGCGAACAGCTCGTCGGTCTCCTCTGCGCCCTGACCCGGCTGGACATCAGCGGCATCCCCAGCTTCCGCCGCTCCGTAGCCGAAGCCTTGGGCCTCGACTATGCGGTCCTTACTGACGATCTTGGCGAAGCTCCGATCGTTCCCTCTCCCTCCGGGGGAGGGTCAGGGTGGGGGCGTATCCTGTCCCTTGACGAAGCCACCCCCGTCCGCACCAACGGCGACGTGCTGGAGCGCATCGAGTTGCTCTGCCGCCAGGCATACCACGAAATGCTGGACTGCGGATTCCACGCCGAAAACGCGGCCTCTGTCGTAGCGAGCGTGCTGGGAGCGCCCGACGCCCAGACCCAGACCGTCCTGGAGTACGTGGCGGAGACCATCTACCCCGCCCTCATGCGCACGCCGGACGAGATCGGCAACCTGCTGCGCGGACTGGAGGGCAAGTACGTCCCTGCCGGCCCCAGCGGAGCGCCCACCCGGGGCATGGCCAACATCCTGCCCACCGGGCGCAACTTCTACTCCGTCGATCCCAAGACCATTCCCTCACCCGCCGCGTGGGAGACGGGCAAGCAGTTGGCCCAGTCGCTTCTGGACAAGTACCTGGAGGAGGAGGGCGCCTACCCCGAAATGGTCGGCTTGGTGGTATGGGGCACCTCGGCCATGCGCACCCACGGCGACGACATAGCCCAGATCCTGCACCTGCTGGGCGTCCGCCCCAAGTGGCAGGCTGAGAGCCGCCGCGTCCTGGGCCTTGAGGCAATCCCCCTCGAAGAACTCGGCCGGCCTCGCATCGACGTTACGGTCCGGATCAGCGGTTTCTTCCGGGACGCCTTCCCGAACCTGATCAACCTGCTCGACGAAGCCGTCGAACTCGCAGCCTCCCTGGACGAGTCCCCTGACGACAACTACATCGTCAAGCACCTGCGCGAGGACCTCGCTCGCCCAGAGGAACGCCCTCACCCTAACCCTCTCCCGGGGGGAGAGGGCACTGATGTTGAGCGCAAAATCCGGAGCCTGTACCGGATCTTCGGCAGCAAGCCCGGCACCTACGGGGCCGGCATTCTGACCGTAATCGACGAGCGGAACTGGGAGACCGTCGAGGACCTGGCCGAGGTCTACACGGCCTGGGGCGGCTACGCCTACACCCAACAGGACCACGGGGTTCACGCCCGCGATCAGTTCCGCCAGCGCTTTAGCCAGATCGTAGTCGCCGCCAAGAACCAGGACACCCGCGAGCACGACATCTTCGACAGCGACGACTACATGCAGTACCACGGCGGCATGATTGCCACGGTGCGCGCCCTGACCGGCCGCAATCCGCGGCAGTTCTTCGGCGACAGCGCCGACCCGTCCCGCGCCCGCAACCGCGACCTGCAAGACGAGGCCCGGCGGGTGTTCCGCAGCCGCGTGGTCAACCCCAAGTGGATCGAGTCGATGAAGCGCCACGGCTACAAGGGCGCGTTCGAACTGGCCGCCACCGTTGATTACATGTTCGGCTATGACGCCACCGCCCAGGTCATCGAAGACTGGATGTACGAGGATGTGACCGAAAGCTATGTCTTCGATCCTGATACCCAACAATTCTTCCAGCTCTCGAACCCCTGGGCCTTGAAGGGCGTGGTGGAGCGCCTGCTGGAGGCCATTGAGCGCGGCCTGTGGGAGGAGCCGCCTCCCGAAATGCGGGAGAAGCTGCAACAGCTGTACCTTGACCTTGAGGCCGACCTCGAAGCCCGCCAGGAAGGAATCACTGAACGCCAGTAACCTGTAATGTCCCCTCCCCCTGAGGGGGAGGGTTAGGGTGGGGGTCCTCCGCCCAGGAGCTGCACAATGGAAATCGCGCTGGAACTGATACGGGAACTGACAAAGGACGAGTCCATGATGTGGGTCGTGGGCGGCGGACCTGTGGTCAGCGAGAACGACTCCAAGGGAATCCAGGAACCCGAAGTCCACAACACTTCGGTGACCGTCGAGGCCGAGAACTGGCACTTCCACGTCAACCTCAACGATGTGGCGGGCATCCAGTTCGTCGAGACCAAGACCCACGGCGAAAGGCTCAGCTACTATGTGCGCTTTTCCGGGCACAACGAGGAAACGCTGCTCCGCAGCTACTTCCCCAACCCCTTCCTTGACGAGAACTACAGGCCCACCCCGCTTCAACCGGACCGGCTGAAGGCATTCACCGATATGCGCGACAGGTATATAGGCAGGGACGGCATTGTTTTCGTGCACTACGTCCCGCCATCCAGGGAGTAGCCAATAGAGCCGGCTAGGAGGATCAGCCTAGCAGGGAAGAGCGGCCGCGGCCGCTGGTAGTTTCATCTCTTGGGTTGCCATTAAAAACTGAATCGTGTCAGCTGCGTGGTGGTCCCGAATTATTGAGGGACTAAAAGGGAAGCCGGTGTGAGTCCGGCGCGGTCCCGCCACTGTAACCGGTAGTCTCCTCCGCTCTCGGATGAGAGCCACTGGCCTGAAGGCTGGGAAGGCAGGAGGAAAGACGACCCCGGAAGCCAGGAAACCTGCCTCGCAGCTTTGATTTGACTACGCTTCGCGGAGAGGGTGTGGGTCTTTTGACTTTTTGGCCTGGCGTGAAGCCGGGCTTTTTTTGTTGCTCCTTGAAACGGCTTCACACGGTTGGAAATCAAGCGCATCTCTCCTGTTCAAAATGGAATACGCACCCGGTGTGCGAGAAGAGGATAGCTCTGGACAAGTCATCGAAAGGTCCGAAGGATCACGGCCAGCCCCCTGCCACCGGCATCGGTGTGGTGCTGGTCGGGCGCGGCAGTCTGTACAACCGCCAGCCTGAAACGGAGCTGGCCGGCCTGGCCGATCATATCCGGTCCCTCGGTACCGGATGGGTTGTGGCGGAAGCCCTGCTTGAGCAGGGAGGACCGTCCGTACCCGACGCCCTTGAGGCCTGCGCCCGGGCTGGAGCGGAGAAGCTGGTCGTGCTTCCTGCTTTCATGCCGGTGGAGATCGCCACGCGAAACTGGCTCCGGTTTGTAGCCCGCAGATGGCAGGAGCAGTCCGCCACATCGGCGCAGGTCATATTGACGGAGTCCCTCTCAGGGCAGGCGGTTGTAAGGGATGCCGCAATCAGGCTGGTCCAGGAGGCAGCAAAGGCCGTGGCGCAGCCCATTTCAGTCGGTCATAAACCGGGAACCCCGGAACCGGACTGGTCGGTCATCCCGACCCACGACCATCACGTGCTTTTCTGCCATGGCCCACGTTGCACGGCGTCAGGCGCAGCGGAGTTGGGAGCTTTCTTCAGGAAACTCCTGAAAGACGCAGGAATGGATGAAGGCCCTCGCCAGGTCCTTGCTGCCCGGTCCGGCTGCCTGTACCCCTGCAACCTTGGACCGGTGATGGTGGTCTACCCGGAGGGCATCTGGTACTGCGGTCTGGACGAATCGGCCCTGGCGCAGATCGTCGATCAGCACTTTCGGAACGGCGAGCCGGTCGGCGCCAACGCTTTCCGGCCCTCGCCCTTCCCTCAGTCTCTCCCGCCATCCGGGCCGCCCAAATCTAGGAATATTGGAGCATGAGAAGCCATGAAAAAAAGAGGAATGTCCGTTAAGCGTGTCTTACTTCTGTTCGCCGCAATGGCAACGGCGTTGCTCATCGCCGCCTGCGGTGAAGACCCTACGCCGACTGCCGTGCCGCCCACCGCTGTTCCGGAAGAGGCATACGCTCCGGTAACCGTCGAGAGTTGCGTCGCAGTGACGAACGAAGAAGGGGATGTGGAGACTGGAGCGGCCAGCTATACCTACACCGAGCCGCCATCCCGGGCCATCACATTGAACCAGCACGTTACCGAGGTAATGCTGGCACTGGAATTGCAGGACCACATGGTGGGCACTGCCTACATCGACGACGAGATACTGCCTCAATATCAGGCCGCCTATGATTCCGTTCCCGTCCTGGCCGAAGAATATCCTTCCAAGGAAGTGATACTGTCCCAGGACCCGGACTTCATATACGGAGGATTTCGAAGCGCCTTTGGGGATGACGTGGCTGGTTCGCAGGAGGACCTGAACAGTCTCGGCATCGGCACCTACCTGCCAAAGTCCATCTGCAACACCGGATCGCCCGATACCATGGAGGATGTCTACGCAGACATTCAGGGCATAGGGGCAATTTTCGGAGTTAGCGACCGCGCTGACGCAATGGTTGAGCAGTTCAAGCAGCAAGTGAGCGAGGCCTCCGCCCTTGGAGCACTTCCCGGCGCCCCCCCGCGCGTATTCTTGTTCGACTCCGGTGACGACGCCCCGTACACGGCGACGTGCTGTTCGATGTTCACCAACATGATTGAGAATGCCGGCGGCAAAAATGTCTTCGACGACGTGGAGGGCCGCTGGAAGACCGTCAGTTGGGAGGAAGTGATTGACCGCGACCCCGAACTGATCGCGCTGACCGATGCCGACTGGTCCACCGCCCAGGAAAAGAAGGACCTGCTTCTGACCAACCCCGCCCTTGCGGACATTACGGCAGTCAAGGAGCAGCGATTCGTCGTACTGAAATTCAGTTCCCTCGTGCCGGGGATCCGGAACGCCACGGCGATTGCGGAGCTTGCCGAAGCCCTGGGCCAGTGACCCCAAATGGCTGAGGATACGCGGACATCGATAGACCTTGCGCCGGACCGGACGGAGGTACCGGACAGCCACGCGCCCGCCGGCAGCGCCGCTGAGGAGTGTCCGGCGCCGGAAGCGTCATTCCCCCACACGCCCGAGTCGCAAGAGGACACTCGCCGGGTGGGGCTGAGCCTCGTTGTCGCGGTTTTGGGCGTGGCCGTCCTGCTATCGGTGACGCTGGCTGTCACCATCGGCCCGGTCTTCATTTCGCCCGTCACTGTCTGGCAGATTATCGTTTCCCACATCTTCGGCGCCTCGCAGGGAGACTGGACAGCCGGCCAAGACCACATCGTCTGGCTCATCAGGCTGCCCAGGGTCCTGCTGGCCGGCGTCGTGGGCGCGGGCCTGGCCGTGGTGGGAGTCGCCATGCAGGCAACCGTGCGCAACCCACTGGCCGATCCCTACCTTCTGGGAACCTCCTCCGGCGCATCGGTGGGGGCGGTCCTGGTCATAATGCTGGGGATCAATTTTCTGGCCCCCTATTCGCTTTCGATACTGGCCTTCGTCGGGGCGGTGGGCTCCTTCGTCATCGTCTTTGCCATCTCCCAGACGGGAGGCCGCGTCTCACCCACCCGGCTGATACTTGCCGGAGTGGCCACGGCCTATGTCCTCACGGCCATAACCAGCCTGATCCTGTTCCTGGGCGACGAACGGGCCGTGAGAGCCGTACTTTTCTGGATGCTGGGCACCCTGTCCGGCGCAGAGTGGAGTTACCTGGGCTTGCCTGCTGGCGCACTGCTGCTCGGCATATCCATTCTGGTCCTGAAATACCGCGCCATGAACGCGTTGCTGGCAGGGGAGGAGACGGCGATCACCCTCGGGGTGGACACGCAGGGCCTGCGCCGTCAGCTGCTGGTGCTGACCGCGCTCCTCACCGGCGTAATGGTGGCCGTGTCGGGCGCAATCGGATTCATCGGCTTGATGATGCCCCACATCGTCCGCCTGATCGTGGGCGCCGATCATCGAATCGTCCTGCCGGCCAGCGCCCTCACCGGGGCGATCTTTCTCATCTGGGTGGACGTGGCGGCCCGGACCATCGTCCAGCCACAGGAAATCCCCGTAAGCGTGATCACCGCCCTGGTGGGGGCTCCTTTCTTCCTGTGGCTTCTGCGGTGGCGCCGGCAGGCTTATGGAGGGCAGATCTGATGCGACTGCAGGTGGACCGGGTCAACTGGAGCGTGGGCGGAAAGCAAATCCTGCGCGACATCTCAATCGCCGTGGAGCCGGGGTCCATAACGGGACTCATCGGCCCCAACGGCAGCGGCAAGTCTTCGCTTCTGCGCTGCATCTATCGGGCTCTGCGTCCCGACTCAGGGACCATCACGCTGGACGGAGACGACCTCCGGCGCATGGACAGCAGGGAAGCCGCAAGACGGGTCGCTGTCGTGCTCCAGGAATACCCGTCGGACTTCCAGTTCACCGTCGGCGAGATCGTTTCCATGGGGCGCAACCCGCACAAGGGCATGTTCGACCGCGACACCGCAGCGGACCGGGGCATCATCAGGGACGCCCTCGCCCGCGTCGGCCTGGCGGGGTTTTCTCATCGAAACTTCAACACTCTCTCCGGCGGCGAAAAGCAGAGGGTCGTAATAGCCCGTACACTGACGCAACAGGCCGGCTTCCTGGTGCTGGATGAACCGACCAATCACCTGGACATCCGCTACCAGCTGGAGACAATGGAGCTGGTCAAGGGATTGGGGCTGACCACATTGGCCGCACTTCACGACCTGAATATCGCCGCAGCTTACTGTCACTACATCCACGTCATCGACAAGGGGGAGATCGTCGCGTCCGGGCGGCCGGAAGACGTGCTCTTCCCTCGCTTGATAGAGGACGTCTTCGGCGTGAGCGCCATGGTCGGAGCGGACCCTCTCACAGGACGACCCAGGCTCAGCTTTTACCTCAATGGTCATTCGCCGCTGGAAGCTGCGGCGGCACACCACTCTTGACGGGCCGCGACGGGACGCGGTGTTAAACTGGCCGCGAGGAATCCTCACCCAGACAACCGACGGAGAAGCAACCTTGCCCGAACAGACCGAGCCGCGTTTCCCCTTCACCGCCATCGTCGGGCAGACCACGATGAAGCGGGCGCTGATAATGAACGCCATCAACACTCGCATTGGCGGCGTTCTCATCCGGGGCAAGAAGGGCACCGCGAAGTCCACCGCCGTCCGGTCCCTGGCGGCGCTGCTGCCCGAAGTCTCCGTCCTCCGGGGATGCCCCTACAGCTGCCCCCCGGAAAACAGCCAGGGCCTGTGCCAGGTGTGTCACCCTCACCCTGAGGGGGAGGGAATTTCGAGAGAGGACGCACCGGCAGTGACTCGGCAGGTGCGCATCGTGGATCTTCCCGTTGGCGCCACCGAGGACCGTCTCGTCGGCTCCCTCGACATCGAGCAGGCCATCCGCAGCGGCAGCCGCAGCTTCGAGCCCGGCCTGATTGCCGCCACCCACCGGGGAATCCTGTACGTGGACGAGGTCAACCTGCTCAACGACCACCTGGTCGATGTGCTGCTGGACGCTGCGGCTATGGGCCGCAACTACGTGGAGCGGGAGGGAATTTCGGTCAGCCACGCCGCCGAGTTCATCCTCGTCGGCACCATGAACCCAGAGGAGGGAGACCTCCGCCCGCAGCTCCTCGACCGCTTCGGCCTGGCTGTGGAAGTCGATAGCGCCTTCACCGCCGAAGAGCGGCAGGAAGTCGTGAGGCGGCGCATCGCCTACGAGTCCGACCCCTTCGGCTTCATGGACGACTGGCAGAACGCCGAAGCCGCGGAGCGGGAGCGCATCCTGCGCAGCCAGCAGCTCCTTTCCAAAGTTACCGTCCCGGACGACATCCTGGAACTGATCACCGGCATCTGCCACGAGTACCAGGTCGACGGCCTCCGCGCCGACATCGTCATGTACAAGACCGCCAGCACCATCGCCGCCTATGAGGGCCGTGAAGAAGTGCTTGCAGAGGATGTCCGCGAGGCCGCGGAAATGGCGCTTCTGCACCGCCAGCGGCGCCAGCCCTTCCAGCAGCCGCACCTCGTTACCGAGCAGCTCGACCAGATGATGGACGAGTTCCAGAACCGGCCCCAGAACCGCGAGCCCCAGGACCAGGACAACTCCCAGCCGGAGGAGCAGGAAGACGGAGACCCAGACTCACCGGAACCCGAAGATCAGCAACCACCGGAACCGCCGGGAGAATCCGGCCCCCAGGACCAGTATTTCGAGGTTGGCAATCCCTTCTCGGTCCGCTCCCTCCAGGTCAAGCCGCCCGACAACCGCGCCCGGCCAACCAGCGGCCGCCGCGCCCGCACGGTCAGCGGCTCACCGTCGGGCCGCTACATCGGCGCGGCGATTCCCCAGGAAAAAGCCACCGACCTCGCCCTCGACGCCACCCTTCGGGCTGCTGCGCCCCACCAGCAGCAACGCCGCCGCCCTCACGCCGACCCTCTCCCAGAGGGAGAGGGAACCGTGGATGAGGCGCCTGCGTTCCTGATCGAGCCGTGGGATGTGCGGGAGAAGGTTCGGGAGACCAAGACCGGCAGTCTGATTCTCTTTGTGGTCGACGCCAGCGGTTCCATGGGCGCCCAGCGACGCATGGTAGCTGTGAAGGGCGCCATCCTGTCCTTGCTGCTCGACGCCTACCAGCGTCGCGACCGGGTGGGCCTGATTGCCTTCCGCGGCACTTCCGCCCAGGTGTTGCTGCCGCCCACTTCCAGCGTCGACCTCGCCCACACGCTCCTGCGGGAGATGCCCACCGGCGGCCGGACTCCCTTGAGCCGCGGCCTGTTGCTGGCAATGGAGGTTATCGAAGCCGAGAAGCAGAAGGACCGCAACGTCCTGCCCCTGCTAGTGGTGCTGTCCGACGGCCGGGCCAACGTGGCTATGGGCAGCGCCGACCCCGCCGGTCCGGCCAATGCCGGGCCGTCGGAAGGGCGCGCCAGCCTCCCCATCGCTGAAGCTCGGGCGGTCGCGGCGGCGATAAGAGAGCAGAAAGTCTCGTCGGTGGTCATCGACACCGAGACCGACTTTCTGCGCCTCGGCCTGGCCGGCCCAATCGCCGAGGCCATGGGCGCGCCCTGCATCAAGCTGGAGGAACTGCACTCGGATTCCCTGGCCGACGCCGTCAGAATGCAGCTGCCCTCAGCTGGAGACCGGCCCCTCACACCGGAGGAAGTTCAAGGCCTATTGGAGCAGATCAAGCTGCCTTGAGTTCCCGTGCCGCCATGCCGCCGGTAGCCAAGGAACCTTCAGGTATTCAGGCGTCTTCCCGAGGGTTCCCGGCCAGATGGTCTGTCAGGAGTTGACGGTAGCTTTCCAGGTTCGGAACCGGGGCTCCGGGAATCTTGGCGCGGTCATCCCACAGCCTGACCCTCACCGTTTCGCGAAAATGCCGTGCCCTGGAAAAGGCTTCGATTTCCCGTTCCGACATCGGGCCGCCCTGCCGTCTCAACGATTCCACGCTGACTTCAGACAACTGCTCCGCATATTCCCGGTCTGTGGCCACGAGATACCGCTTCGCCTCCACATGCCCGCCAACGATGGCGGCAACCGCGTCGGAGAAGCCCAGGTCGCGCAGCACCTGCGCCCCAATGGCATCGTGACGGATGACGCCGACGCTTGTAACCTCTCGGCCCTCGGCCGGCCAGATGTGCCCGATATCGTGCAATAGAGCAGCGATGATCTCCTCTTCGCTTCCTCCGTCCAGCGTGGCCTGGTGGGCCGCCTGCAGCGCATGTTCCAGTTGGGACACTTTCTCCCCATGGTATTCCATGTCGCCGGCGTCTCTCAGAAAATCCAGCACTCTACTGGCCGTGGATAGAGGATCTACAATCATGCGGACAACCTCACTTCCAAGTTAGCGGGATCAACTTCACAGAGGGAAAACGGGAAGAGGTCAGGTCGAAAAGGGGAGGGGCGTCGCCTCATCAAAGGAGGCGGAACACGAAGACGTTGGCTGCCCCGCCTGGGCTCGAACCAGGGATTTCAGCTCCAAAGGCTGACGTGCTACCACTACACCACGGGGCAACGGCGAACCCGGTAATTCTGCGGGCATCCGCTACATCCATTGTGCTTCCACCCCTATCGGGCGTCAAGTGGACACACGGGCGTTCGCCGTCGAGACCCGAAGCCGCCCCGGCCCGGCGCGCGTCCGGTACAGCATTAAGGCCGGAGCGTGCGGCTCCGGCCCTCACCATGGGTTGGCGGAAGCGGAAAAAGCTACTGGGGCACAGCGGTCTGCGAGGTCTCCGATACCTTGGCCAGCATTTCGTCCAACATCCTCTGCAGGGCCATGGTGTGGCTGCACGTGGCCCGGGTGGCGAAGAAGTGGCAGTCACAGTCCCAGTCCCCGGCGTTGAAATTCACGTCGTAGCTGTTGTGATTGCCCTGGAAGGTTGCCGAAAAGCTATTGATGCTCACGCGATCCTTTTCCTCGGCGTATCTCCTCGCCTTGTCAATCTTGCCGATGATGCTGGAATCCATCGCACCTCCAACTACCCTCTGACTGCCGGTATGCCAACCGGCTTCTCAGGTACAGTCCAGTCTCTATTACGATCCAAAAAGCAAACTGGATTGTACTCAAATTTTAAGCTGACGTGGCTCCGAATTCAAGGAGGCCGGAGCACCCCAACGGGGTCTTTCGATTCTCTGCGAAATTGTCTGAACTGTGATTTCTCTGATTCCGGGATTGCCATGATTTGGAAAATCATGCTCATCTATCAATCACATGAATCACAGTTCAGACAATGACTTCGCAATCGTCCTGGACAGCACCGCCCAGCGTTGACTGGTATTGCGCCCCCAAATACAATCGTAGCCACTCTATTTGTCCACAAACTATCTGAGAGTTTTGGTCCATGAACGGCGACCAGATCAGGGATTCCTTCATCCAGTTTTTCGAGAGCAAGGGGCACCAGCACATGCCCTCGGCCTCCCTCATCCCTGCCGGCGACCCCACACTGCTGTTCACCAGCGCCGGAATGGTGCCGTTCAAGCCCTTCTTCATGGGCGAGCAGACGCCCCCGTCGCGCCGCCTCACCAGCAGCCAGAAGAGCTTCCGCACCACCGACATCGACGAGGTTGGCGACCACAAGCACCTCACCTTCTTCGAAATGCTGGGCAACTTCAGCATCGGCGACTACTTCAAGGAAGGCGCCGTCGGTTTCGCCTGGGAACTGGTGACCCAACTGTTCGGTCTCTCCCCCGACCGCCTGTACGTCACCATACACCTCGATGACGACGAGGCATTCGACATCTGGCACGACCAGGTGGGCGTCCCATCCGAACGCATTTACCGCTATGGCGACAAGGACAACTGGTGGGGCCCGGCCGGCACCGAAGGACCCACCGGCCCCTGCTCCGAGCTCCACTACGACGGCGGCGTGGAGAAGGGCTGCCACGGCGGCCGCATGGTTGCGGTCGATGTCCTGACCGCCCAACTGAAGGATGAGCGCGACGGCGCCGCCCCTCAGGACGTTGACGGGTGCCATCCGAACTGCGACTGCGAGCGGTTCGTGGAGTTGTGGAACCTGGTGTTCATGCAGTACTACCAGGACCCGGAGCGCAACCGCACGCCCCTGCCCGCGCCCAGCGTCGACACCGGCATGGGCCTCGAGCGCGCCGCCGTCATCCTCCAGGGCAAGAACAACATCTACGAGACCGACCTGTTCACGCCGATAATCGACAAGGCCTGCCAGCTTACCGGACGAGAGTACGGCTCCGACGCCGACACCGACTTCGCTCTCAGGGTCATCGCCGAGCACGCCAGGGCCGCCGCCTTCCTCATCGGCGACGGCGTGGTGCCCGGCAACGAGGGCCGGGGCTACGTGCTGCGCCGGGTCATCCGCCGCGCCATACGTTACGGTCGCCGACTCGGCCTCACCGGGGCCTTCCTGGTGGAAGTGGTCGACGAGGTGATCCCACGCTTCCAGGCCAGGTACGGCGAATTGTCGCTGAACCGCGACTTCATCCTGCGTGTGATCAACCTTGAGGAAGAGCGCTTTGCCGAGGCCTTTGGCCGGGGCAACGAAATCCTGCTGGACATGATTGCGGCCCAGAGTTCCACCCTTCGACAAGCTCAGGGTGAGCGAGAAGAAGCGGCTTCGCCTTCCCGTCATTCCCGCGAAAGCGGGGATCCAGGCGCCGGCGTCATTTCCGGCAGGGACACGTTCGTCCTCTACGACACCTACGGCTTCCCGCCGGAGCTGACTGCGGAGATCGCCCGCGAGCACGACTTTGAAGTGGACATGGACGGCTTCGAGGCTGAAATGGAACGCCAGCGGGAGCAGTCCCGCTCCGGCCAGCATTTCGAGGGCAGCATGGAGATGCTGACCGCCTACGAGAATCTAGGAGCGGGCCGCACCGAGTTCACTGGCCACGCCCTGACCGACCAGGAGTCCGTCGTTGCCGCCCTGCTCGTCGACGGCGCATCGTCGGGCCACGCCGCTCAGGGAGAGGCGGCCGAGGTGGTCATCAGCCGCACCCCGTTCTACGCCGAGGGCGGCGGACAGCTCGGCGACCAGGGATACATCCGCGGCCCCAACGGGCTGTTCCGCGTGGAGGACACCCAGTCCCCTGTCGCTGGCCTGATCGTGCAGAAGGGTATCGTTGAAGAGGGCCACATCGCCGTCGGGGACCCCATTCAGGCCACGGTCGACGTCGCTCGGCGCATGGACTCGTCCCGGAACCACAGCGGCACTCACATCCTGCACGCCGCCCTACGCGCCACTCTCGGCCCCCACGTGCGCCAGGCCGGATCGCTGGTCGCCCCCGACAGGCTGCGCTTCGACTTCAGCCACGTGGGGCGTATGACCCCTGACGAACTCCTGGCCGTCCAGTCGCTCTCCAACGAGAAGGTGCGGGCCAACCTGCTGGTCTCGGCCCAGGAGGCCAGCTACGCCGACGCCGTGAGGCAGGGCGCGCTGGCATTCTTCGGCGACCGCTACGGCGACGTGGTGCGCGTGGTCAGGATGGCAGAGGACTCCGTCGAGCCCTTCAGCTTCGAGGTCTGCGGCGGCACCCATGTCGCGGCCACCGGCCAGGTCGGCACGCTGCTGGTGCTTGGCGAGTCGAGCATCGGCGGGGGTATGCGGCGCATCGAGGCCCTCACCGGCCGCGCCGCCGAAGCCCTGTTCATCCAGCAGTCCGCCACCCTCGACGCACTGTCCAGCCGCCTCCAGACGCCGGTGGCCGACCTGGAGTCGCGCCTGGACAGCTACATGCAGGAGACCGACGACCTTCGCCGCCGCCTGGCGGCGATGGAACGCTCCCTGCTCCGATCCGAAGCCGAAGCCCTGCTACAGCGCGTCGCGGACGTTGACGGAGTCCGGGTCGTGGCGGGCCGCACTTCCGCCAACAACGCCGACGGGATGCGGGAAATGGGCGACTTCCTCCGAGACAAGCTCTCCAGCTGCGTGGTAACCCTGGGCGGTCTCTCCGAAGGCAGTCCCATACTGGTCGCGATGGTCACCCCCGACCTCGTGGAGCGGGGCCTGAACGCCGGCAGCATCGCCCGCGACGCGGCCAAGCTCATGGGCGGCGGCGGCGGCGGCCGCCCTGAGATGGCGCAGGCCGGTGGCCGTCAGCCGGAGAAGCTGGACGAGGCGCTGGGCGCCGTTCCCGGCTTGGTGCGGTCGGCCCTTTCCTGATCCTGAACCGGGGAAATTAAACCACAGAGGACACGGAGAGCAACGGAGATAAGAATTAAAGACTCTGCGTTCTCCGTGTCCTCTGTGGTTATTTGCCTATGAGATTACTGGCCCTTGACGTTGGCGAACGGCGAATAGGTCTGGCCTCGGGCGTCGCCGAGCTGGAGACCGCGCTTCCAGCCGGGGTAATCAACCGCAACAGGCTGACCGCGGATTTGCGGGCCGTACGGGAAGCCGCGGAGAAGCGTCAATCCGACGCGATAGTGGTGGGAGTCCCCTATCTCCCCGGCGGCGAAGAAAGTCCGCAGACCAAGCGCGTTCGCGGGTTTATTCGCGCGCTGAGGAAGGAAACCGAGCTGCCCGTTCATGCGGTGGACGAGGCGTTCACTAGCGTCGAGGCCGAGGGACTCCTGCGTGACGCCGGACTGGAGCCGTCCAGGGACCGGGGCGCGGTGGACGAGGCCGCCGCCGTTCTGATCCTCCGGCGGTTCCTGGCTACCTTTTCACAGTCCCCTCCCCCTGAGGGGGAGGGGGAGGGTTAGGGTGGGGGTTGACTGGTTAAGGGTAGTGAATGACAGTCCTTCCTAGCCATCCCGGCTACAAGTACGTCCGCTCGAAGTCATCAGACAGCAACGTCATCGTTTCCATGTCCCAATCGAATGTCAGAACGACCGACCGGTCCGAAGTGGCCTCCAGCAGGCGGCGGCCGTTCTGGGCCACGACGCTTTCAGCGAGGGTGTAGTCCAGCTCGTCCCGTTCGACCCCTGTGCGGTTGCACACCATGATCGGCAGGCCGGTCTGCGTGGTTCGGGCTTCCCATTCGCCGTCCGGGCCGCAGCCTCCCGGCCCCCACGATACCGGGGAGACCAGCACCTCAGCGCCCTTGCTGACCAGCACCTCGGCGACATCATTCTTGTAGGCGTCGGCGCAGACCAGCACTCCCGCCTGCACTCCGTCCAGGTCGTAGGGGCTGATCTTCCATCCTGCCGTCGACCAAGCCTCCGCGCCGCCAAGAGTCTTTATCTTGCGGTGCCTGCCGACTATCTCGCCGTCAGGCCCGATGATGAACACGGTGTTGTACATCCTTCCCGATGCCGGGTCCAGTTCGGGATGGGAAAGAAAGACGGTAATGCCGTTATCACGCACCAAGCCGCAGAAGCCGGTCATCCACTGGTCCGGCTGAGGCTGAATCCAGCCCGTGCCCAGCTTCTTGAGGAAAAGGTACCCGGGGATGCAGAGCTCGGGGGTAACGGCCCAATGGGCGCCGGCCTCTGCCGCAGCCACAACACCCTGCTCCACCAAGCCCCGGTTATAGTCGATGTTGCCGGTCTCGGGCGCAATGTGCAGAAAAGCGATCCTCACACTTCTCTCCCTGCCTCGGTAATGCCGCGATTAAGAGTCTGCCGATTATATCATCGGCTCTCCGGGGCCGGGGAGGCAAACGCCAGTCGCGTAATCCCAAAGGCGATTGCCCTGAATCGGCGGAGGTCGAATGCGTTGACACCAATTGGGGCTGTCGGTAAACTAGCCTCGCAATAATTGGAAATTAAAACAAGTTTTTATAGATTTTTATAGATTTGATTGGCCGCAAACGGCAATATCTCGAAGACAAGACCTCTTGCGCAGGTTGAATCAGACCCACAAGACAGCAATCGCAGCTTCGGTCCAGTGTCCGAATTCAGTATAACCGCTTCAGCCACGGAATTCGCCGTAATCGGATTGAACCACCGCACCGCGCCGGTCGAGGTGCGGGAGGCTGTGTCGTGGAGTGCGGCACAGTTGCCCGGACTGCTCACGGAAATGGATAGCCACGGCGTCCCGGGCATTCCTATTTCCACCTGCAACCGGTCCGAGTTCTACTTCCTCAGTTCATCTCCCGGCGTCTCCGGGCCAAGACTGAGGGAAGTGCTCACCCGGCAGTTCGACATCCGGGAAAAGTCCCTCGAAAGGCACCTCTACGAGCATCGCGGCTTCGAAGCCGTCCTCCACCTTTTCCGGGTGGCCTCCGGCCTGGACTCGATGATCCTCGGTGAAGACCAGATCATCGGCCAGGTGCGCCGGGCGTATCATTCGGCCAGCCAGTGCAGCTCCATTCCCGGCCTCCTTGCCCGTCTGTTCCAGCAGTCGTCCAGGGTCGGTCGCCGCGTCCGGCGCGAGAGCGGCATAGGACGCCACTCCCTCTCCGTGAGCCGGGCCTGCGTGGAGATGGCCCGCTCGGCGGTCGGCGACCTGGCCGGCAGCCGCGTCCTCGTCGTGGGCGCGGGGGAAGCGGGCGAGACTGCGGTCGGGGCCTTGAGCATCGCAGGCGCAAGGCGCCTTACGGTCGTGAACCGCACCTTGTCTCGCGCCGAAGAGTTAGCCGGACGCCTGTACGCAGAGGCCGTACCCTTTGAGAACCTTCCCCAGGCGCTCGCCCGGTCCGATATAGTGGTCGCTTGCACCGGCTCGCCGGGTTACGTGCTGCACGCGGGTTTGATCGGCGAGGCCATGGCCGCCCGCCCCGAGCGGCCCCTCTTCCTGGTGGATATCGCCGTTCCTCGCGACATCGACCCCGAGGCCGACGCCATCGCCAACGTCTCCCTGTGCGACATAGACGACCTGGAATCCGTCGTCGAGACCAGCCGCGAAGAAAGGGCGCAGGAAATCGCGGTGGCCGAAGCCCTTGCCGCCGAGGAAGCCTGGCGGTTCGAGAATTGGCTCCGCAGTCTTGATTCCCTGCCGCCCGTCATCGACCTTCGGCGACACGCCGATGATGTGCGCAGGGCGGAACTGGAGCGGACCCTGAAGCGGCTGAACGGCAAGCTGACCAGTGCGGAGCGCGAGTCACTCGACGCCATGACGAAGGCCATAGTCAACAAGCTGCTCCACTCCCCCACGGTCTACATGAAAGAACAGGCTCCCTGGGAGAGCCGCCAGACCGCAGACGATATCTTCGGCCTCAACGCCTGACGCGGCGGTGCCATCCGACCGGCTCCGGCTGTTGGAGTCTCGTTTTTTCCCGGCCCGACTGATTGCTCTTTTCCTATCTTTCCTTTGTTATTATGTCACCTCTGCTTCGGGTATGCTGAAACTGGGAGGAACGTCCGGCTTCTCTTGGGGAAATCTACATTGGAGTGGCGGTGATCATGAAAGTAGTGGCAGTGTTATATCCGGGGGGCGCCGCGGCAGCAGCAACGCCGGAACTGTTGGGATGCGCCGAAAACGCGCTGGGACTTCGGGACTGGCTTGAAGGGGCCGGTCACGAGCTGGTGGCCACCACCGACGCCGGGGCCGGACTGGACAGTCACCTGCCTTCCGCCGACGTTCTCATCGCCACCCCCTTCTGGCCGGCTTACATCTCCCGCGAGCGGATCGAGGCCGCTCCAAACCTCAAGCTGCTTCTGACCGCCGGCGTCGGCTCCGATCACTTCGACCTGGCGGCCGCGGCCGAGCGCAACATCACCGTCGCGGAAATCACGGGCAGCAACGTCGTCAGCGTGGCCGAGCACGTGGTCATGCAGATCCTGACTCTCGTCCGCAACTACATGCCCGCCTATCGGGAGGTGCTCGACGGCGGGTGGGACATCGGCAAGGTAGCCGCGCCATCCCATGATCTTGAGGACAAGCGCGTGGGCATCGTCGGCTTCGGCCGCATCGGGCAGCGGGTGGCCTCCCGGCTCAAGCCCTTCGACGTCCAGATGCGCTACTTCGATTACCGGCGCCTCCCTCACTCGGAAGAGACCGTGCTCGGCGCCCGCTACCAGGGCCTGCGGGCGCTCGTCGCCGAGAGCGACGTGGTCAGCATCAACATCCCGCTGACCCCGGCCACCCAGGGCATGTTCGACCGGCACCTGCTTTACAGCATGAAGAAAGGCGCCTACCTCGTGAACACCGCCCGGGGCCGTATCGTGGACACCGACGCGCTGGTGGAGGTGATGGAGTCCGGGCACCTGGCGGGATACGCCGGAGACGTGTGGTACCCCCAACCGGCCCCTTCCGACCACCCGTGGCGCAACATGCCCAACCACGCCATGACGCCCCATGTCTCGGGCACCACGCTTGAGGCCCAGCGGCGCTACGCCAACGGCATCCGGGAGTGCCTGGAAGCCTTTCTCTCCGGGAATCCCATAGACCGCGACTACATCATCGTCGACGGCGGGCGGGTTGCCAGCCCCAGCTACAGCCCGGCATACCAGTAGGGGGCAAGACTTCCCAGGCAGCCCTGCGGCTACTCCTGCGAGGATTCCACCCCCACCCTAACCCTCCCCCTGAGGGGGAGGGAATTTTGCTACGTCGGCCGCTGAACATGGGTAACGGACCTCCTCCCATTTACTGATGCGTGAATTGATTGGTAAACAATCCGTCATTCCGGCGAAAGCCGGAATCCAGAAAACGACAGGCACAGAGAACATAGCCGGAGGGCAACATCTCTGGATTCCGGCTTTCGCCGGAATGACGGGTAATCGACTCGGAATGTTTACTGATTCATTCACGCATCAGTAATGGGGATTTTGGCTACGGCAGGGCCTGTCGGAGTTGCGTCAGGATGGAGCGTGAGCTGTTGACCGTGAGCACCGGCAGGCCAACGTCCCGGTTCCTCGACTGCGTGGCCACGTAACGGCGGTCGGCCTCGGCCACGTCTCTCGTGATCAGCATGGCATCGTAGGCCGACGACCCCACCATGTCGATGGCCACGCCATCGTTGATGGTGCTGGTCACAATGTAGCCCGCCTCTTCCAGGATCCTGGTCAGCCCATCGAGATCGCCTGCGTTCCGGCCCAGTACCACGATTCGCTTGTTTCGGCTCATTGGAGAAATGCCCCGCGTTCAGGTCTCGATGAGATAGGTTATGGCCTGGGGAAGCGCTCCGCAATCCACTTTAACGGACTCGGTAGGATATTTCGATTCTCTGTGGAATTGTCTGAACTGTGATTCATGTGATTGATGGATGAGCATGATTTCCCAAATCATGGCAATCCCGGAATCAGAAACCTCACAGTACAAAGGATCGTAACCCCCTGTCCGCGAGTCCTCCCCGTTGCGTGTATAGCCTGTACCACCTATATTATGACGACTCTCAAACCAGCCGACTCAAAAGGAATCAGTTACGGGCATGACGGAATCTATCCCCAAGGATGAGTTTACCCGATACGGCGGCCTGAGAATGCACGTCCGGAACTGGGGCGGCGACGGTCCCCCGGTCGTTCTGCTGCACGGGCTGGCCTCCACCTGCCGCATTTGGGACCTCGTCGCTCCTCTGCTGGCTCAGGACTTTTCCGTCATCGCCGTAGACCAGCGCGGGCACGGCGACAGCGGCAAGCCGGATCACGGCTACGACTTCGACAGCGTGGCCGGGGACATAGCGGCGCTGCTGGCCGGTCGCGGCATAGAGCGCCCGGTCGTGGTGGGGCACTCGTGGGGAGCCGACGTGGCGCTGGAGCTTGCGGTAGCCAGGCCGGACCTCCTGCGGGGCATCGTGTTCGTGGACGGAGGCACCATCGACGCCTCGGCCAGGTACGACACGCTCGATGACGCGCTGGCGCAGATGGCCCCGCCCGACTTCAGGGGAACGACCCGGGCGCAGTTCCTGGAGCGCGTAAGGTCCGGAGGCCAGTGGGCCACTCTGATAGCGGAGCACGGTCCAGCAGCCGAGGAAATCATCATGGGAAACTTCGAGACCCTGGACGACGGTACCATCCGGGCCAAGCTTTCCCGCGACAACCACCTGCGCATCATTGAGGCCCTGTGGGAGCATCACCCGCGAGAGCTGTACGCCAAGGTGTCCTGCCCCGTGCTGATGATGCCCGCGCGCCAGAAGGCCAACCCCGATGCCTACGAGCGAACCCTTGCCAGGTCGGAATCAATAGCCGCGGCGGAACGTCTCCTCCCAAGAAGCAAGACGGTCTGGCTGGAAGACAGCATCCACGACGTGCCCGTGCAGAGGCCGGAGCTTGTGGCTGAAACCATCCGCGAGCACATTCTGGAAGGCTACTTCGACTAGCCGAGAAAGGACTAACCACAGAGAACTCAGAGCCCACAGAGAAACCCAAAAAATAAATCTCCGTGTTCTCTGTGGTTAATAAAGAGGGTGCGACCATGACATCTGTGGACTACTCGGCTCTTGACGACATCAGCATTTCGATGAATGCCTTCTATCCTCGCAAGAACTGGTCGGCAACCCCTCCCGGCGCGATAGACCACGCCGTTCCGGTGAACGACGAGGTTTCACTTTCCGCACGTTTCTTTCCGAACAGCCAGGAGTCGCCGACCATCCTGTTCTTCTACGGCAACGGCGAGACGGCCACCGACTACAACGGCATCGCTCCCCTTTACAGCCAGACCGGCCTCAACTTCTTCGTTTCCGACTACCGGGGATATGGGCGCAGTGGCGGCTGGCCTTCCTTCACCGCGATGCTGGCCGACTCCCAATGTGTGCTGGACTACGCCGCCGGGATGCTGAAATCCGAGGGTTACACCGGGAAGCTGTTCGTGATGGGGCGCTCCATGGGACGGCACTCGGCCTTCGAGCTGGCAGCCAACTGCGGCGACAGGTTGGCCGGGGTGATCATCGAAAGCGGACGGCCCATCTTGGGCAACTTCGTCTACGGACTGCCGTCGGAGCAGGGCAAGGCCCTGGAGGCGGCGTACATGGCCAAGGTCAGCTCCATTTCCATCCCTTCACTGGTGATTCACGGTGAGTTGGACGAGCTTGCCCCGGTGCAGCAAGCGGTCGAGATGCACCACGCCTTCCAGTCGAAGGACAAGCGTATCCTGACCATCCCGGGCGCAGGACACAACGACCTGCTCTACCGGGGCTTGAACGAATACTTCGCCGCCATCGGGGAATTCACCGGGGCCTGACGGAGAATCCAGATGCCAAGAGTGGTGCGAGCCGGCCTGATCCAGGCCGGCATCGGGCGGGACGCGCCCGAAGACATTCAGGCCCTGCGCCAGTTCATGCTCGACAAGCACGTTGCGCTGATCGAGGACGCCGCAAGCAGAGGCGTCGAACTGCTGTGCCTGCAGGAGCTGTTCACCAGCCCCTACTTCCCCGCGGAACAGAACGACCGGTGGCGCCAGCTAGCGGAACCTGTTCCCGACGGCCCGACCGTACGCCTCATGCAGGACATGGCCCGGAAGCACGGCATGGCGATGATCGTTCCCATATTCGAGGAGGAGATCACGGGCCTCTTCTACAACAGCGCCGCCGTCCTGGACTCGGATGGCGCATACCTGGGCAAGTATCGCAAGAACCACCTGCCCCACGTAGACCCTGGCTTCTGGGAAAAGTTCTACTTTCGTCCGGGCAACCTGGGATACCCGGTATTCAACACGGCGAGAGGGAAGGTTGGCGTGTACATTTGCTACGACCGCCACTTCCCCGAAGGCGCCCGGGCGCTGGGACTTGCGGGAGCGGAGATCGTGTTCAACCCTTCCGCCACCGTGGCCGGGCTGTCCGAGTACCTGTGGAAGCTGGAGCAGCCGGCCCACGCCGCGGCCAACGGCTACTTCCTGGGCGCCATCAACCGCGTGGGCGTGGAACAGCCCTGGGAGATCGGCGAGTTCTACGGCAGCAGCTACTTCTGCGACCCCAGGGGCCGGATCGTGGCCCAGGGGTCCCGCGACCGCGACGAGGTAATCGTCGCCGACCTGGACCTGGACCAAATCGCCGAGGTGCGCAACACCTGGCAGTTCTACCGCGACCGGCGCCCCGACACCTACGGGGGATTGACCGCTCCATGACTCAGACCATCGACCTGCGGCTCCCGGAATTCCTGGACGCCGACGAAGTCCTAGCGCGTCTCGACCGTGTGCTCGACCCGGAGCTGGACGAGTCGGTCGTAGCGCTGGGCTTTGTCGAGAGCGTTGCCGCCAATGACGAAGGGCAGGTCGTCGTCAACATGAAGCTGCCGACCTTCTGGTGCGCGGCCAATTTCTCGTACCTCATGGCATCCGACGCCTGCCGCTTACTGTCGGAAGTGAAAGGCGTTCACTCCGTAACCGTCAAGCTCGGCGAACACTTTGTCAGCACCGAGGTTGAAGACGGCACAGGACTCGGAAAGACGTTCGCCGAGGCGTTCCCTGAAGGTGGCCCGGACACTCTGGAAGACACCCGCCGGATTTTCCTGCGCAAGGGATTTTTTACCCGCCAGCAGCGTCTCTTGCAGGCCCTCAAACAGGCCGGGCTGTCATACCCGCAGATCGCCGAGTTGCGCATGGATGACGCCGAATCCCTGCATATTGATACCCGCACACTCGATCGGTACCTGGAGCGTCGAGCCGAGATCGGGCTGGACTGCTCCGGATCCGACCACCTGATCGTCGACGTCCTGGGCCGTCCTGTCCCGGCCAGCGACCTCGAGACATATTACGTGCGTGCGCGCACCACCCGCCTGGCGATGGAAGCCAGCGGATCGCTCTGTTCGGCAATGCTGGATTCTCGGAACAGGAACTGGACTCACGCCTGACGACCCCGTCCCCGGGGAATCGCGCTTTGGAGGAGGAACGCGATGTACTCAGTGAACGGCGAGGACATATTCGTGATGGACGGCCACATGCACTTCTGGGACGCCGGGCCGGACAATCACCGCAACGACTACGGAAACGCCTGGATCAAGTGCTTCTACGACTACCACTCCGCCCTGTCGCCCGCCGAATACGTCTGGGACTTCGACAAGTACTGCAATTACGGCGAGGAGGCCCTCGTCAACGACCTGTTCATCGACGGCTACGTAGACGTGGCGGTGCTGAATTCCACCTACCTCTACGAGTTCTTCAAGACCGGATTCAACACTCACCAGAAAAACAATGTCGTCAAGCAGAAGCACCCGGACCGCTTCATCCTCTGCGGCTCCTATGACCCGCGGGAGGAGGAAGCCGGCCTCGACCGCTTTCGCGAGATGATGTCCGAGTATCCCATAGGCGGCCTGAAGCTCTACACCGCCGAGTGGCGCGGCGACTCGAAAGGCTGGAAACTCAACGATCCCTGGTCCTACCGGTACCTCGAACTGGCCCAGGAGTTGGGCATCAAGAACGTCCATGTTCACAAGGGCCCGACCATCTACCCACTGAGCCGCGACGCCTTTGACGTCAACGACGTGGACTACGCCGCCACGGACTTTCCGGGGCTGAACTTCATCGTCGAACACGTGGGCCTGCCCCGGCTCGACGACTTCTGCTGGATCGCCACCCAGGAACCGAATGTCTACGCCGGGACCTCCGTTGCAATGGCCTTCATCAACTCACGGCCCAGGTATTTTGCCGAGATCATGGCCAACCTGCTCTTCTGGCTCGGCGAGGACCGGATCCTCTTCGGCAGCGACTACGCCATCTGGAGCCCGAAGTGGATCATCGACAAGTTCATGTCCTTCCAGTTCCCGGACGACGTGCGGGAAGAGTTCGGCATGGACCTCACCCCGGACATCCGGCGCAAGATCATGGGCGAAAACGCCGCCCGCCTCTACGGCATCGACATCCAAGCCCGGAAGGCGAATCTGGCCAACGACGAGATAAGCGCCCGGCTCGCAACCGCCATTTAGTGCCTACCCGCAAAACCCCCTCTCCCTCAGGGGGAGGGGTTGGGGTGGGGGGTGAAAGAGTAGCGAAAAGACGCCTCGAAGGACGCGGCATCAGGTCTTGAGACAAATTCTTGGCGTCGCGGCGGCCAACCAGACCACGGCAGCCGAGGAGAAAGCAAATGTCAATAACCATTGACGAGACCCTGGACCTGCTCAGCTTTGCCAGCGCCGAACTGGTGAACGGCAACGCGAATCATGGCCCCATGGCCACCGAGGCGCTCTTCGTCATGGGCCGGGAGGATGCCGTGCTGCCCTGGGTCGACGGCTACCGGGGCCGCCTGAAGTACCGGCCGTCTCCGTCGCTGCCCATTCCGCCGGAGGACTGGCGTGAATACCTCGGCGCGCGGGACAGGATGGGCGACTGGATTGCCTTGTTCGAGAACGAGTTGTCCGAAGCTCCCTGGCAGCAGGTCGTGCGGCGATGGGCGCCCCGCCTGGCGCCTGCGGTCATGGCCGCGGCCACCCACGGCCTGATCCGCACCGCCCATGCCGTCCGCAGTCTTTCCCTCGCCGACACTCCCCAACGCAGGAACGAGTTGGCCCAGGGCCTGGGCTTCTGGGCTGCCCGCTATTACAGGTTGCCCGGCTCGCCGTCGCTGGCAAATGCCGGTCTCGCCCCAAGACCGGCGCTCGACCGGGTGGAGCGGCTGCACGACGACACCTTCGACGGCAGCGGTTCCATCTCCGAGCAGATCAGGGGACTGGAGGACCACCCGGAGTTTGCGTCTGTAATCGACCTCGTATACACTGCCGGCGATCTGTCCCGCTTCATCTCGGACATCACGGCGACTTTCGCCGGAGTCTACCTCGCCAATTCAACGAACCTGGTCGCTTTCGTCCACACGGTAACGGCGCCCAGCGCTCTCAGGCTCCTTGCGCCGTACCTGGACGAACGCGATGCCCGCGAGGCCGCCAGCTACGCCTGGCAAGCCTGCGCCGCAGTCTATGCCTGGTTCTCTCTCCAGCCTGCCTCGGCCATTGAAGCCCGCGAGGCCCCCTCCGGGGACATGGACGAGCTCATCGACCGGGCTGTGTCTGCGGGTGGCGCCCACTCGATAAAGTTCACCGAAGCCTGTCTGAGAGAGTACGCCGTCAACCCGGACCCCATCTATCTTCTGGCGGCCAGGGATGCGACCGAGCGGGTGGGGCCCGTCTGATCCGCAAAACGGCACGGAAACCTCGCTCCGTCGTAATAGTTGCGCTGCGCGGAAGTGCTACAATGCCCAATCGTTCAAACCCAATCGTTCACACCGTGGTAAGGCAATGATTCTCTGCCCGGCTTGGTGAGTGATGGCTTACAGTCAAAGGGCGCGGCTTTACGAAGTAGATGAGACCATGGAGGCCATCGAGGAGTGCTTCCGGCACGGCTGGACCGACGGCCTGCCGGTGGTGCCGCCCACCCTCGACCGGGTAGAGGCCATGCTGGACCACGTGTCCCTCGACCCCGACCAGGTTCTTGGCGAAGTTCCCGTCCGCCGCCGGGCGCTTACGGCGGAACACGCGGCCGCCAACGCCGTTATGGCCGGGTGCCTCCCCGAGTACTTCCCGGTCGTGCTCGCGACCATGGACGCCATGTTCCAGCACGACCCCAACTGCATCCACGAAGCCTCTGCGGCTACCAATTCCCCTGGCATCCTCATCCTCGTCAATGGGCCCATCCGCAACGAAATCGAACTCAACTGCACGGGCAACCTGTTCAGTCCGGGACACAGGGCCAACGCCACCATAGGGCGCGCCATCCGGCTCATCCTGATAAATGTGTTCGAGCAGCGCCCCAACGTCCTCGACCGGGGCTGCATGGGGTCCCTCACCAAGTTCGGCGTCTGCATCGGAGAGGACGAGGAGCGCAGCCCTTGGGAACCTTTCCACGTTTCCCGCGGCTTCGACGCCCGCCAGTCCACCGTTACGGTAGCCACGGTCCAGGACCCGGAGATGCTGGGCAACAGGTACGGCGTAACCGCGGAGAGCGTGATGGACGCCACCGCCGACGCCATGTCGACTCACGGGCTGGGCATTTACCTCAACGACTCTCCCTGGTTCTGGGTGGTCGGCCACTGGCACGCCGAGATGCTGGGCGCACAGGGCTGGGAGCGGCGGCGCATCCAGGAGTACGTGTTCGAGAAGGCCTGGCGCAGCAGGGCCGAGATGAAGCGCCTCGGCGCCGTGAACGGTGCGGTTGAAGCCGCCGATGAGGACATACGCATCCCGGCGGCTCCTTCACCTGATAGCATCCTGATTCTCAAGGGCGGCGGGGATAGCGGCATATACAGCGAGCTGATGATGAACTATCATGGCCTGCCCGCTATCACCGTGCCGATTCGTGATTCCTGGGATGGATTCCGCGTGGAAAGCCGCTGAATTGCGCCCGGCTCCGCTTTCCCACTCGCTGCTGAAGAGGACATTCCCAAGGAGATGAGCAAGTGACTGTCGCCACAATCCAGAAGATTCAGTTGGTGGACCCAACCGGGTCCGATCCGGGTCCGAATCCGATGATGCTGTCCGACCGTCCCCATGACCTCCGGGGGAAGCGGCTCGGCCTGTTGGACAACTCCAAGGCCAACTCCGACGTGCTCCTCCGTGGCATCAGCAACATTCTCAACGACGAGTTCGAGTTCTCCGAGGTCTTCTACATCAGGAAGCACAGCGCTTCGCTGCCTCCGAAGCCCGAGGTTATGGCCGAGCTGCATCGCCACGCCGACGTGATCATCACCGGCATCGGGGATTGAGGGGGTTGCTCGTCGGGCAGTTTGCACGATGGAATTACCCTCGAGCGGCAGGGATTCCCCACCGCCACGATCATCACCAGCGTCTTCGTGAACACGGCCGACGCCTACAACCGGCTGATGGGCGTGCCCGGATTTCCCTACCTCATCTGCCCTCACCCCATCACCAACGTCGGCGCCAACGACTTGGAAAAACGGGCTGAGCTACTGGCCCCGCAGGTGAAGAAACTGCTCCTGGAAGGCATCGTCTGAATCAGGACAGGACTTACGCAGTTGGACTTTTGGGAGCCCGTCATTCCGGCTTTCGCCGGAATCCAGGAGCACCTAACGGAATAGACATGACTGGTTGGCGGCGGCTTCTGGATTCCGGCTTTCGCCGGAATGACGGGGGTGTGTACCCGCCAACTGCGTAACTCCTATCAGAGTTATGCGCTTCCATCCTGACCTCCTGACCTGAAAATCCTGATTCAGACAAAAATGGAGGATACCGTATGACTACCGAACACGGAACTCGAATGACCGGCAAGGTCGCCGTGGTTACCGGGGCGGGCGCCACCGGCAGCGGCGACTTCGTCGGCATCGGACAAGCGATTTCCGTCCTGTTCGCCCGCCAGGGTGCGAAGGTACTGCTGGTGGACCGGGAGGAACGCAATGCCGAGACCACGCTGGCGATGATCCGCGAGGAGGGCGGCGAGGCTTCCATCTTCGCCGGCGATGTCACAAGCGACGCCGACATGCGCGAGATGGCCGAGGCCGCACAGTCCCGTTACGGGAACGTCAACGTCCTCATCAACAACGTGGGCGTCAGCGGTCCGGGTTCCGTCACCGACGTGGATGTCGACTTCTGGGATACGGTGATGGACGTGAACCTCAAGAGCGTCATGCTCTGCAGCAAGCACACCATCCCCCAGATGATCGAGGACGGCGGCGGCTCAATCGTCAACCTGTCCTCCATCGTCGGCCTGCGGGCCGGCAGCGGCAGGCCCAGCCACCCCTACGCGGCCTCCAAGGGCGGCATCATCGGCCTCAGCAACTCAATGGCCGTGCATTACGGGCGCGACAACGTCCGCGTCAACTGCATCGCCCCCGGCCATGTGCACAGCCCAATGGTCGCCCGCCACACCTCGCAGGAAATGCTGGACCTGCGCCGCCGCGCCGGGCCTCTCGGCTTCGAGGGCACTCCGTGGGACGTCGCCTACGCTGCCCTGTTCCTGGCCTCCGACGAGTCCCGCTGGGTTTCAGGCGTCACTCTCCCCGTAGACGCCGGACTGCTGGCCGCCACGCCGCTGGCGATGTTCCCGCACCTGCGAGACCCGGAGTAACCAGTCGCAAGAGAACCAAGATGGTGTGTTACAAATCCCCTCTCCCTCCGGGAGAGGGTTAGGGTGAGAGCGTACCCTAGTTCGCGCACGAACGATGGACCTAACCATAACCCGATATAGCACGGGCATAACTGATATGTCGCACACCCGCGGAGAAAGCAGCGCCCCGGCTAAAAGACCGGGGCGCTTGATTTACCAGGGAATCAGGGAATTTGACCGCCACTGCTGTCTTTAGCCCTGGTAGTAGGGGCCTCGCAGGACCTGGCCGGGGAGGGCCCCGGTGTGCTCGCCGTTCTCCAGCAAAACCTCGCCGTTGACGATCACGTAGTCGATTCCGGTCGCCGGCTGCTTCACGTGCATCTCGCCGTCGGGGAACTCGTACATCGGCTCCCTCGGCTTCATGCCGATGGTATCCGGGTCGAAAATGGTGATGTCGGCAGCCTTGCCTGCCTGGATGAACCCGCGGTCGTGCAGGTCGTGCATGAGCGCCGTCTTGCCGGTCATCCGGTAGACGGCGTCCTCGAGGGTCATCACCTGCTGCTCCCGCACCCAGTGGCCCAGCAGATAGGTGCTGTAGGTCGTGCGGTCGCCCTTGTCGGGGCGCGCGCCGCCGTCGGTCGTCCCAATGACGGTGTAGGGCGAGCCCAGGATCTCCCGCTGGGCATCCGGGTCGCTGTTCCGGTCGATGACCTGGAAGCTGGTGCGGAGGTCGTCGTCGAGCACGAGATCAAGGAAGGCGTCCATGATCCCCTTGCCCTGCTGCTGGGCGATCTGCTCGATGCTCATCCCGCTGTACTGCCGGTTGCGCTCTTCGTGGGCCATGTAGACCTGGACCAGGTCCCAGCGGCGGTTGAAGCTCATGGTCCGCGTGCCACGGTTCATACGATAGCGGTGCTCGCCTTCGGTCTCCACGCCCTCAATGCTCAATGCCCTGCGCACCTCGGCGTCGGCGAAGGACGCGATCCGCTCCTGCACAGGCAGCGCCATCACCGAGTCCCAGGTGTTCATTCCCTGGAAGACGGTGGTGGGACTGATCATGTCCTCGTCTTCCAGGCCGCCCAATCCAGCCCGGAGGTCGAAGATGGGGCCGGCGGTGGCCGACAGGCAGGAAGCGTATGCCCTGGTGCCGGACCTGAAGGCGTCCTCCACCATCTGGAGGTGCTCCTTCCATTCGTCGGGCTTGCTGAGCTCCTGGGCCAGCAGATTGTAGATGGCCGGGCGCCCGGTACGCCGGGACAGTTCCTGGGCAATCCCTGCCGGCGTGGTGTAGCCGCCGGCCGCGCCGCCGCTGACCTGGAAGACACCGGTGCCCAGCTCGCCGAGCACTTCGCCCACCGCGTAACGCTCCGCGTCGGATGCCACGGAGGAAGGCACCCTCACGCCGAAAATCTCCTCGCCCTGGTCGGCGAAGTTACCGACGCTGAACCCCAGCGCTCCGGCCAGGATGCCCTTTCGGACTTCAGCCCTCATGGCTTCGATCTCTTCGGGGGTGGCCTCCCGCTCCTGGGCGGCCTCGCCCATCACGTACCGGCGCACGCCGGAGTGTCCGACGAAGGCGCCCACGTTGATTCCCCGGCGACGCCCTATGGCATCGAGGTACTCGGGGATGGACTCCCAGGCGAAATCAACGCCGGCGCGCTGCGCCCGAATGGGGATGCCCTCCATCTTGTCGAACATTTCCAGGTACCAGTCGCCGTCCCCGGGGCGGACGGGGGCAATCACCGCGCCGCACTGCCCGACGATGATGGAGGTGTTGCCGTTGAGGGAAGTGGAGTTGACTATGGGGTCCCACATGCACTGGGAATCGAAGTGAGTGTGGTGGTCAATGAAACCGGGCGCCACCACACGGCCGTCCGCGTCGATTACGCGGGTGGCGGAGTCGCTGAACCGTCCCACCCCCACGATTTTGCCGTTGCTCACCGCAACGTCGGCTCGAAACTCGGGCCCCCCGGACCCATCCACCACACGGCCGTTCTTAATCAACAAGTCGAAAGCCATCGCTCATCTCTCCTATTCCGTCCGAATTCCAGAGTGAGTCAATGGGGACTCTACGATAGTGGCGAAATTATGTCAAATTATTATACTCATATCATCATCAACTTCTACTGAGATTTCGCTTCCGTTCCAATATAATCAACAATCTTACGAAAACCAGAGAGGTGACAGCATGTCGGATGATCAAACTTCGAGCCTCGCAGAAGTAATCGCAGAGATCCAGAGCAGGGTTCGCGCCCTGGAAGATGTTGATGCGCTTCGCAACCTGAAGGCAGAGTACGCCGCGGCCTGCGACGACAACTATGACCCGGACCGGCTCGCCGCGCTGTTCGTCGAGGACGCAACCTGGGAAAGCGAGGGTATGGGACGGTACGAAGGACGGGAGGCTATCCGCGAATTTTTCCGCGGCATATCCGGCCACTTTGTCTTCGCGTTGCACTACGGCCTGAATCCTCAGATTGACGTGGACGGCGACACCGCCCGCGCCAAGTGGTACCTGTTCATGCCCTGCACCGTGGGCAACACCGGCAAGGCCATGTGGCGGGCCGGTCTGGACGAGGAGGAATACGTCCGCGTCGACGGCAGATGGATGTACAAAAGCAAGAAGTCGGCCCCCATCTTCCACACGACTTTCGAGGAAGGCTGGGCCGAGCAGCGGTTTGTGTAGGATTCCTCCAAAGCCGGGTGAACCGGCAGGCATCCCGGGCCTGTACTATAGTGGAGTGCGATGGAGCGGCGAGAGGCAGCCCGGCGTATTATCGACAACACACATCCGTACTACACTGCCTATGCGATAGCAAAACACCCGGAAGTCGATGTCGAATGGATTGAACGGACTCTGATAGAGCCGTTTCGGGCGGAAATCCAGGATAACGGCAGGCTTTGTTTCTGGGGGGCCGTGCCGGAGCGGGGTAATTGGCTGAGGGTGATAGTGGATGACGGACATCTCTTTAACGCATTCCTGGATCACGGCAAACGAAGGCAATGGGGGAGGCCATCGTGAACGCTGACGAGGCAATGGAAATCTTGACGAAAGGCGGCATTGTGAAGAAGGCCAACGAGCCGAAGTTGCTGATTGGCTACGACTCAGAATCGGACACGTTGTCCCTCTGGAATGGAACGCCTTCCAACTACGGGGAAACGGTCGCTGAGCACCTCACCGCGGAGTCTAACGACGAGGGAATGGTAACCGGCATTACCCTTGAAAACGCTGCGGAGTTGTTGCGGCCCTACTTGTTTCCTGAGAGAGCATCCGAAACAACAGAGCAGAGAACAGCATCACCGGCCAAGTCGGGAGAGTAAGCCGATTACTCAATCCGTCATTCGCCCCCAGCGCAGCAGGCGCCTGGCCGGTCCGGGTAGGCCGCCCCGGCGATGACGCCGAACCCGGTCAGCAGCGACAGCGCGATCAACCCGGTCTGTATCGATCCCGTCGCCTGCGCGATCGCACCGACCAGCATCGGGCCAAGGGCGAAGCCAACGCCCATGAAGGTCAGGACCAGCCCCGTCAGCACGGCCACCTCCCGGGGCTGCACGCCGGGGAACTCGAAGGGGAGCACCTGGATCGACGGCGTGGCCACCCAGACGAGGCCCAGGCCGGTGATGAACACCATCAGCAGCACCGGGGCCTCGGACAGCGTGATCACCACCCCGAAAACCACGTTCAGCAGGGCCGGCACCACCAGCAGCGCCTTCCTGCTTCGCATCTTCCCCAGCAGCCAGCCGCCCAGGAATCCCGAGGGTATCAGGCCGTAGTACAGGAACCCCAGCAGAGGCCCGCCCAGGGTCAGGGCCACGTTACGCTCCTCCACCCAGAGCGTCGGCAGGAAGGTCACCATCCCGGTCCAGGTGGCCGACAGGAACAGCATCACCACCGCCAGCAGCCAGCCCTGCGGGAAGCGGCGCAGCGCCGCCCAGGGGGACTGGTCCACTTCCTCCGCAATCGGCTCTTCCGGTTGCGGTGGAGCGTGCTTCTCCCGGGCCACCAGCAGCCACGCCGCGATCTGCGTCGTGAACAGGCCCCCCAGCACTGCGTAGGCGATGCGCCAGCTCCCCAACCCCTCGATCAGCCACGGGCTGAGACTCACGGCAAGAGCCAGGATGACACTGTGCTGCGACAACCCCAGCGACTGGACCAGCGCGTACTGGTGGGGGGCGCACCATTGGCGGAGCAGCAGGGCACGGGCGGGCGTGTTGACCGTGTGGAAAAGTATGAAGCAGAACCGGCCCAACAGGAGCGCCCAGAACCCGGGAGCCAGTGCCTGAACGAACAGGAACGGCGCTCCCAGCACGAGTGACAGCAGCGACAACGGGACAGGGCGGAAGCGGGAAAACCATGCCCCGAAGGGCAGGGAAAGACCCGCCGCCGTGATCCACCACACCGCCTGCAGCAGGCCCGCCTGCAACGGCGTTATCCCCAGGTCCTCCCGGATGAAGGGCAGGAACAGCCCAAAGGTATAGGACACCAGGATTACGCTGCTCTGCTGGGCACGGAACAGCAGGAGGACCGCCCAACCGCGCGGCGGCGTTCTCTCCATCATCATTTTCGATTAAACGCAGAGTTCGCAGAGGAGGCGCAGAGCAGGCAGAGTTTTATTCATAGATATCTCTGCGTTCTCCGTGGTTCTTTGCGTCCTCTGCGTTTATGTCCCCTTACTCTTGCAGGAAGGACTTGATGATGGCGTACGACTCGTCGGGCATCTCCTCCGGGATGTAGTGCCCGCACGGCAGGGACTGACCGCGGACGTTGGTGGCGTACTCGTTCCAGACCGCCAGAACATCCTGCGTCCGTCCCACGTATCCGGTGGCGCTCCAGAGAGCAAACATCGGGACGGTGACCTTGTTGTCGAAGTCGGCGTCGTCGTGCGCCAGGTCGATGCTGGCGCCCGCCCGGTAGTCCTCGCAGGTCGCGTGGATGGTGCCGGGATTGGCGAAGCAGCGGGCGTATTCGTCCACCACCTCCGGCGGGAAAGCCGCGGCCGCATCGGGGTTGCGGTTGAACGAGCGCCGCACGAAATAGTCCGGGTCGGCCCCGATTACTCTCTCCGGGAAGTCGTACGGCTGGATCAGGAAGAACCAGTGGTAGGTGTTGGTGGCCATTTCTTTGTTCACGATCTGGAACATCTTGTGCGTCGGGATAATGTCCAGCACCATCAGCCTCTCCACCCGTTGCTGGTGGTCCTTGGTCAGGCGGTGCGACACCCGGGCGCCCCGGTCATGGCCGACCAGCTTGAAGGTATCGAAGCCCAGGTGCGTCATCACGTCCGCCTGGTCCTGCGCCATGGCCCGCTTGGAATAGTTCAGATGCTCCGCGTCGCCGGGAACCTTGCTGCTGTCGCCGTAGCCCCTCAGGTCGGGCACGACAACGGTAAAGTCCTCGGCCAACCGGGGGGCGATCTTGTGCCACATCATGTGGGATTGGGGGTAGCCGTGCAGCAGGAGGAGCGGCGGCCCTTCGCCGCCCTTCACCAGGTTGATGGTGGCCCCGCCGCTGGTATCGATTTGCAGGTTCTCAAACCCTTCGAAGAATGGCATGTCAGTCTCCATGCTTGCGGTTTCAGGGGAGCAAGTCCCCTTAGTCAACTGCGTTATACTACCACCTGACTTCGATACCATTCAGGGTTTCGCCACATCGCGACAATAAGTTGATCGACGTATTCGAAACAGGCAGGGAGGATGGCATGACCGGCAAAGCAAAGACCCTGGTCATTCGCAACGGAACGCTCATCGACGGCACAGGCGAAGCGGCTTCCCGGAACGACGCGGTGGTGATCGACGGCAACCGCATATCGAGCGTGGGCGCACTGCCCCCCGGCCTGAACCTGGAAGACACCGGCAATGTCGAGGTTATCGACGCCGAAGGCAAGTGGATAATGCCCGGCCTCATCGACGGCCACTGTCACCTGTCATTCGGCTTCCCGTCGGTTTCGTCGGTCAAGTACCCGAGCGGACGCGGCACCTCCAATCCGGGGTTCAGCACGCTCCGCGCCGCCCGGAATGCGCAGACCGTCCTGCGCTCAGGGGTCACCAGCATTTCAATCCCCGGCGGCACGTGGTTCATCGAGGTTGGTGTGCGGGAGGCCATCGAAGCCGGTCTGGTTGAGGGGCCGCGCATCTTCACCGCCGGACGCTTCATCGTGACCTACGGCAGCATCGGGGACCCGGAGCCGTCATGGGTAGGTACGCCGGAGCACACCCTGGGCGTTCTTGCCAACGATGTCAACGACATGATCACCGAGGTCCGCCGCCAGACCAAGCACGGCGTCGACTTCGTGAAGCTGGCCGACAGCGTGTGGGGCGACAATCAGACCATGTCTAAGGAGGAGATTTCTGCCGTCGTGGAAGAGGCCCACCGCCGCAACGCCCGCGTGGCCATCCACTCCCGGGGGGCCGGCTCCACCAGGGCCGCAGCCGAGGCGGGGGTGGACTGGATCATGCACGCCGACCTGGCCACCGAGGCTGAGCTCTGGGCGGTCGCCGAGGCCGGAGTGCGCGTCATGCCCACCATGACCTTCCTGTTCGAGGCCCTGGAGATCGGCAGGGAAAAGGGACGCAGCGAGGAGGAGCTGGACATCATTCGACGCAACGCCGAAAGCGCCTGCAATGTCCTTGAGACTGCCCGCAACTTCGGCGTCAAGGTGCTGGCCGGAACGGACAGCGGCAACTCGCCGGTCATGCCCTACGGCACCCTGCACGCCAACGAGGCCGAGGTAATGGTCAAGTACGGCGGCTACACGCCGATGGAAGCCATCGTAGCCAGCACCCGCGACAACGCCTACGCCGTCGGACTGGAGGGCGAAGTGGGCGCCATAGAACCCGGCAAGCTGGCCGACCTGCTCATCCTCGACGCCGACCCACTCGCCGACATTCGCGTCCTGCAGCGCGGGCAGCACCTGGACGCCGTCATCAAGGACGGCAAGCGCGTCAACCTGCGTGCCGACGAGGAGGAGCCGCTGCTCGACCTGTGCTAGGGTGTTAGCAAGGTGGCGGGACTAATCGATAATGGACTGGGCTACCAGTGAAATAGTCACGGTCCTCGCATTTCTTCTGCCAGGGCTTGTCGCTGCAGCCGTCTTCTATTCGTTGACGGCTTACTCGAGGCCCAACGACCTCGGTCTCGTAGTGCAGGCTCTGGCCTTTACCGTTGCAGCGCAGGCCATTACTTGGATTGTTCTCGCTTTGACGAGCTTGGCCTGGGAGGTGGATTCCTGGCCTTCGGGTGTTGAAACCGTATTTTCCGTCTTCTGCGCCATATTCCTTGCTCTAGTTATGGCGTGGCTCGTCAATCATGACTTCGCCCATAATATCTTGCGGTTCCTCGAAATCACGAGGGAAACTTCGTACCCTTCAGAATGGTACGGCGCATTTGCCGAGAATGACAGACATTATGTGGTCCTGCACCTCAAGAACGGTAACCGTCTGTACGGGTGGCCTGAGAAATGGCCCAGCAGGCCCGACCAAGGCCACTTCCAATTATCTGAATGTGAGTGGTTGGTAGATGATGAGCGACGGGATTTGACGGGCGTGTCCGTCTTGCTCGTGCCTGCACAGACCGTGGATATGATAGAATTTATACGTGCAGGACAGTCAGAAGTAAGAGGGGAAGAATAATGGTCAGAATTGCCAATTTGGCTCCAAGCAGAAGAGGAAAGGGTCTGAAGGGCGATAACAGGCCCTTGAATGTCAAGAAGCCTCCCCCTCCACCGCCGCCGCCGCCTCCAAAGAAATAGAAATACAGGGGAAATCCCATCAGCCTGCCGAATTGTTTTATCGGCAGGCTGAACACTTTAAGGCTTTAGGGGACAAGCGAATCCGGGCCCTTATCGCATCGCCAAAGGCAAGGAGCATCAATGAAAATCACCGGCGTCACCAGCGAGGTATTCGAGTGGGAGCGGCCCGGCATCTGGAACGGCGGCCACTTCTACGGTCCCGGACGCCTCCACAAGGTCACCGTCACCACCGACGAGGGAATAACCGGCTACGGCTGGAACGGTGGAACAGCGGCCGAACGGCCCATGGAGTTCTTCCCGCTTTACGTCAATTACTTCCGCCCCCTGCTCATCGGGCGGGACCCGATGGACACCCGCGGCATCGCTGTTGACCTCGGCGAGAAGCTGATCAAGATACTCGGCCCTGCCGGCCTCAACACGCAGGCCCTGGCCGCAGTCAACATCGCCTGCTGGGACATCAAGGGCAAGGCTCTCGGCAAGTCCGTCCACCAGTTGCTGGGCGGTGCACAGGACCGCATCCGCACCTACATCGCTGGCGGCTACTACGCCGAGGGCAAGGGCCTTGAGGAACTCAAGGACGAAGTCCGGTTCAACGTCGAGGAGCTGCACGCCGGCGCAGTCAAGATCAAGATCGGCGACCCCAACGTCGGCGTGTCGGGCGACATGCAGCGCGTGGCCGCGGCCCGCGAAGCCATCGGCGATAGCGCGTCCCTGCTGGTCGACGCCAACTGCGCCCTCGACCTCGCAACGGCGATGGAGTTCGCACGCCTGCTGCCCGAGCACGATGTCTACTGGTTCGAGGAACCGCTGCCCATCCACGACTACGAGGGCCACCGGCAACTGGCCGAGATGAGCAGCGTCAAGATCGCAACCGGCGAGAATGGGTACCACCTGGCCCACTTCCGTACCTTGCTCGACCACAACGGCGCGTCCATCCTGAACGTAGACGCCACCATCTGCCCCGGCTACGACGTCGCCAAGGACATCGCCAACCTCGCCGCAGAGCGCGGCGTTACCATCGCTCCCCACGGCTGCCAGGAGCTACAGCTGCCCCTCGCCGCCGGGGTGGCCCACGGGGAATTCCTGGAGTACTACCCGTCGGCGGTTGACCCGCTACGGGATGAGATGTTCCAGCCCAAACTCAGGCCCGACCCCGACGGTTTCGTCACCGTACCCGACCGGCCCGGGATCGGCTACGAGTTGAACATGGACCTGCTCAACCATTACCGGGTGGAGTAGCTACCGGGCGGGATAGCCGGAGGCAGCCAGCGCCTCCTGCCGGTGCGCCCTGACCTTCTCGGCGATCCGGCTGACTTCGGCGAGGACCACTTGGGGTTCGGCATTTATGTTAATTGGCGCTGCCTCGATGTTAATTCCCGCGTGGGCAATGCGGTGGACCAGCGGGTTGCCTTCCTCGGACTGATGCACCAGCAGGCCCGAGGGCAGGTTCGCAGCCGTGCAGTATGCCAGCATCCTGTGGATATCAGAGCCCTGCCGGTCGCATCGCTCGTATTTGGCGTCCCCAACGAATACGCAGCGCCGGCCCTCCCACCACGACATACCTGGCTGCATCCGAATCCGTCCCGCTTCGTCCAGCGTCAACTCCCGCCTGCCTGAGGACTCCACAGGCCACTCGGAGTCCGATAGCCTCAGCGCTTCCCGCAGCGCCGAGCGCAGGAAAGTCTCGAAGACCCTGTTCATATCCATCAGGAAGGTGGCGCCGGTCATCTCCCCTTCAGACAACTCCAGGATGGAGTCGCCGATGATCAGGCGGGCAAGCTCAACTGCCGGCCTGTATCGAAGGTTCAGGCGGTTGTAGTGAATCCTGGGCACCGCGCCCCGGTGGTAGCCGCCCGATGCCACGGACGTGAACGCAGGCCGCAGCGCCCCCAGTTCCCGCCTCGCCTCCGCCGACCGGATGGGCATCTTCCACAGGGCCTGTATCGCAGTTTTCAGAAGCCGGTTTTCTTCGATGTCTTCCGTGTAATCGTCGTAGGTCACTTCAACCGGCAGGGCCTGTCCGAACCGCGCGTTGACCTGGTCGTTCAGCCGGACGCGCCCACGGATGGTGCTGAGGGAGTCGTCCACGGTGCGATATCCCTGGAGAAGACCACGACGTATCGCCTCCTGAGCGCGAAGGACAAATGCGGGAACGATCGCTTCCAGAAGATCGTCGTCTGCCCTCAGACCAAAAGGCGATGAGCGCCAGTCTCCCGGGTTCAGCGAGTAACCGACGAGGAACATCACTCGGTCAATGGGAATCTTGGGCCGGATCACCACGTTCAGCCCATCACAACTCACCATGCCGATGACTGACGATGGGCGAAGCTCCCACTCGCTACCGTTTGAGCCGACCGGCCGGGCCTCTACGCGGGCCCGACTGAGCGCCTCCAGGCGCCTGTCGGTCAGTCGTACGCTGACGCGGCTGGTCTCACGTTCACGCAGTTGAATCGCTTGCATCAGATGCGGGAATAGCTTCACCAGGTGCCGGGCCTCCCAGCGACTCCTCACCCGTACCGTTCCCGACAGCTCCTCCCGGTTCCACTCGCGTTCCGATGGCGGGCCTGCTGTTTGACCGTGGCAGCTCGGACTTCAGCCGGTCGAAATCAAACTCGGCCAGCCGGTCCTCATTGCCGAAATACTGCTCTTCGATATACGGGATTACAGCCCGCCTCCAGATTCTGCGGGCCCGCGCCTCGTCCAGTTCCTGTTCATTGCCGATGAAATAGCTGGGGCCAACGCCCAGGTGCCGGTCGGCCAGCTTTTCGTTTGCCAGGTTGACCAGATCGACCAGCCAGCCCATCCGCGGATTGTTCCGCTCGAGCCATCTGCCCAGCAGCCCCCGTACTGGAGGCTGATCGGAAAAGAATGGAGTGAAGTAAAAGCGGCGGCGCAGGGCGGCATCCATCAGGGCGATGGAGCGGTCCGCCGTGTTCATCGTGCAGATGAACCACAGGTTTTCCGGCAGCCGGAACCTCTGCTCCGGGCCGCTGTACTGGAGTTGCACCTCTTCGTCGCGGTATTCAAGCAGAAAGTACAACTCGCCGAACACCTTGGCCACGTTGCCCCGGTTGAGCTCGTCGATCACCAAGATGTAAGTGCTCCGCGGATTGGCCGCCGCCTGAGCCGCGATGCGCCGCAGGGGGCCGGGCGCCAGCTCGAATCCGGGCTGCCCGTTGTGAATCCTGGGCCGGAAGCCCTCGATAAAGTCCTCGTACGAATAGGAGGGGTGAAACTGCACGAGGTTGAAATCGCCCCCGCCCATGCGGCACTGCTGGGCGATCCGGCGGGCCACGTAGGTCTTTCCGGTGCCCGGAGGCCCGTAGAAAATGACCTGCTTCTTTTCCCGCAGATCGTCGATGACCTCGGCAAGTTCGTATTGGTCCCAGAGCAATTCTTCTGCCAGCGCCGCGATGTTTTCCTCCGACCAGGGATCCGGAGGCGGAGGGGCGTCGGGCTCGGGTTCCGGTTCCGGCTCAGGCTGTGGGGGCGGCGGGCGCAGTACCTCCCCGTTAAGGTACGCCTCGTATCGCTGGCGCACACCGTCGGCCCAGTCGCTGGCCGGCGGGCGCTCGAGGCCGTAGATCATCACGCACCAGACCAGGGATTGCGCGTCCAGCCGGTCCCTTACATGCAGTCCGCGCAATTCGGACCGCCGGATGAACTCGTCCAGGAAATCCAGCATCTTGCGATAGCGCCGTCCGCCGCCGTCACCCGCCTCTTCCCGTTCCCGCCCCACCAGTTGGTATGCCTTGTTCAGATACTCGGTGCGGTACGGCGGGTTGTCCGCCGGGTCGTCGGCCAGCAGGAAGGCGGCAGCCAGTTGCCCCCTGGGCCCGACGGCTATGCGTTCTTCAAACTGGCGGACCCTGTCCTCTGAAGACACCGAATCCGCCGAGCGCCAGAACTGTCGAAGGACGTCTCCGACCAGTTCCCTGTCCTTGTCCAGCAGATTGCGAAACGCCGAATAGACCCGCCAGTTGACCAGGTGGTAGCCGGGAGACCGCGGTCCCTTGAGGCCGGTGTCCCAGTTGGGGAATCCGTCCAGAAGCATGTCGCGGACACCGGCAAGCGTCTGCGATATCTCCAGCTTGTAATTCCGCTCGGCGTCTTGAAAGCCTTCCCACTGGTAGAAAAGCCTGGCCCATTCGATGAGCGCGTCCCATCGAGTGTCGCCAGGTGGGTTCCCGATATTGTCCAGGATTGAAGGGTCTTGCATATCGGGCGCTACTTTCTCTCCCGAAAATCTGCCTGGGCGGGGAACTTCCGGAGTGGGCTACAACCGGGGCGCCGGATCAGCGAAGATATTCGAAACTGGCCGCCAGGTTCGGGAACACGTCGAGATGCGGCGGGATTTCCATGATGGCCGGGCCGTCGTAACCCTTTCTTTCCAGTATCTCCCGCATCTTTCGACAGTCCAGGTCACCGTCGTCAACACTGGGCCATGCTTCTCCGTCTCTCATCTGCTTGAAGTGCACGATCTTCAGCATGTCCCGCCGCAGCGCTTCCAGGTCTTTCAGCGGCTCGGACTCAGGGAACCTGCGAAGCTGGTTTGTCGGGTCCGGGCAGAGGCCCAGGTAGTCGCGGTACTCGACGGGCATCCGTTCCCGGACCGCCTCCATCAGCATGGCCATGCTGCCGATGGGCTGGCCCGAGTTCTCCATCGACAGGACCACTCCCTGTCGCGCCGCTTCGGTGGCCAGCCCGGCCAGCCCCCATGCGGCTTCAGGAATGTCCTCCCGGGTCTGCCAGGCATCCCCGGAAGCAGCGGGATCGACGATCCTCAGCTGCGGAGCGTCTCCCCCAACCAGCCTGGCCCCCGCCAGCGCAGACTGCCACGCGTCCCCTGCCGGGTCCGTCTCCCTGCTCAGGCACGGCCACGCCATGGCCAGGTCGTAGGTCAGACCGGGATAGGCGCCGGTCACTGCCGCCAGGCCCTCCAGCGACGGCCGCCAGTCGTCACCCTCGCCCGATTCGCAATTGCCGAGACAGGTCTGCCGCAGTTCGATGTGCCGGGCGCCGTTCGCCTCCGCCTCCCCCACAAGGTCGATTAGCTCTCGGCTCTCGAGCTGCATTCGCCAGGAGTTGGTGATCGCTCCGAAAATCATAGATCCTCCCGATAACCAAAGAGGGGTGCACATACGGCCATTAGCAAGCAACCTGGCGCTGGGCCTCCTGCATTATAACCGTTATGTTTCGGGTACAAACATAGCCCGCAAGAATGAGACAAAGAATCGAAAGACCCTGATGACCGCATCTGCATCATCTGGCGCGGTTATGGACAGTTTTCCGGGCCCGCGATAATATTCACAGGGCCGTTTGGAGTCTCATTTTCGACCGATTCATACTGAGCAGGACTCTAGGGGAGGCTGCAATGACCAGCGAGAACAGAGAAGTACTACAGGTCCTTCCGGTTTGCGGGGCGCAGAGCCCGGATGCCGCCTGGGGAGGGCTGAGCATAGGCGGGCTGGTGGAACGTCCCCGGCAACTGGACGTGGACAGCCTGGCCAGGCTGTCCCAGGGTGAAATGGTCGATGACTTCCGTTGCGTAAGCGGCTGGGTCGCCCCTGACCAGCGATGGGAGGGCGTCGCCCTGACGGAGTTGCTGGATGCCGCGGGACCGCTGCCGGAAGCGCAGTACGTCGGCTTCACCTCCGGCGGCTACACCGTGGGGATGACTGTTACGGAAGCACGGGAAGCAGGCGTGATGGTGGCCCTGCGGCACAACGACGCCCCGTTGACGGCGGAGCACGGCGGTCCGTGCCGGCTGGTGGTAGCGGGCCGCGCCGGCCGCTGGAGCGTCAAGTGGCTGGAGCGCATCGACCTGCTGCCCGAGGCCCCCGATGACACCGGGCACCACCAGCACTAGGCTTCCATCCTCCCTCCTCCCGGCCATTACTTCTCACCCTCTCCCTCATGGAGAGGGAATATTTGAGATAGGAGCACCAATGCGGACAATCGATATCCACGCCCACATCACCCCGGAGGGATTCGTAAAGGCTTACAGAACAGGAAATACCTGGCATGGCATGTCGGCTGGCGCGGTTTCCAACATCCGGTACAACCCCCGCACCACCTGGACTCCCGAAGAACGCATCGCCGACATGAACTCCCTGGGCGTGGATGTTCAGATTCTCTCGACAAACGCTTTCTTCTACAACTATGACAAGGATGCTTCAGTGGTCGCGGCCATGGACCGCGAGTGCAACGACTACGTGGCCCAACTGGTCAAGGACCACCCGGACCGCTTCGCAGGATTCGCCAACCTGCCGATGCAGGACGTGACTGCCGCCGTCGCAGAGCTGGAACGCAGCATGAGCATGGGTCTCAAGGGAGCAATGATCGGCGACCAGGTCAACGGCAAGACCTTCGACGAGCCGGAGTTCATGCCCCTCTGGAAGTCGGCCGAGGCCAGCGGCGCAGTCATGCTCATCCACCAGGGCGGCAACACCATCGTCAGCCCGCGCAGCGACAGGTATCATCTTCCCAACACCATCGGCAACCTGGCCGACCGGGCCGTGACTTTCGCCTCCTTCGTGTTCGGCGGGGTGATGGACGCCTGCCCCGACCTGCGGATCTGCCTGTGCCACGGCGGCGGCTACACCTGCTACGGCATAGGCCGCATGGACCGGGGCTGGCAGGTCCGCCGCGAAGCCCGCGTCCACATCGCCCAACCCCCCAGCAAGTACCTGGACAAGTTCTACTACGACTGTCTGACCCATAGCGAGGAGGCCCTGCGCTACCTCATCGACAGCGTCGGCATCGACCGGGTGGTCTTCGGCACCGACTGGCCCTTCGACATGGCCACGGACTGGCCCGTTTCCGACATCCTCAGGATGGAGAGCCTGACCATGGAGGAGAAAGAGGCCATCCTGCACGGCAACCTGGAAAGGCTGCTGGGCATCTGATACGGGCAGACGGACCCAACCTCAACACACACTCGCAATATACCGCGAACCAGAGCCCCGGACGGAAGACCAGTCCGGGGCTTTCTGTTGAGGTATTTGGCTTTCTGAACGCGGTCGCAGGCCGCAAGGTTGAACACCCTCTGCGGTTGTCTTATTCTAGCGGCGTCACCATAGCCAGAATCCATCTCCAAGTTGCAGGTGTGAGAATGAAATACGACGTGATTGTTGTGGGGGCGGGGTCGGCGGGATGCGCCATGGCGGCCCGGCTGTCGGAAGACCCGGAAAGGTCGGTGCTCCTCCTGGAAGCAGGCCCCGACTATCCCGATATCGAGACCTATCCCGAGGCCCTGAAAAACGGGTACCAGTCCGAACTGGCTTCGCTGCACGGGTCGGAGCACAACTGGTCCTTCGTCGGCAAGCCCACCCCTGACCGGCCCAACGATATGTACGCGCCTCGCGGCAAGGTGGTGGGCGGCACCAGCGCCATCAACGGCCAAGTGTTCCTCCGGGGTCTGCCCGAGGACTACGACTCCTGGGCCGCCGCGGGCAACGAGGAATGGGAGTACATCAAGCTGCTGCCCACCTTCCGCCGCATGGAGACCGACCTGGACATCAGGGACGACTTCCACGGCAACGACGGCCCCATGCGGGTGCGCCGACACAAGGAAGAAGCATGGGAGCCGTTGATGCACGCCTTTCATGCCGCCTGCGTCTCGGAAGGGTTCCGGGTCGACGAGGATATGAACAACCCCGAGTCCACCGGCGTCGCTCCCCTCCCCATGAACAACGTCGACGGCGTCCGGCTCAGCACGGCGCTTTCATACATCAACCCCATCCGCCACCGGCTCAATCTCACCATCCGTGCCAACTGCCTCACGACCCGGGTCCTGTTCGAAGGCAGCAAGGCGGTGGCTGTCGAAGTGGAGAGCGGCGGCGAGACATTCGTGGTTGAGGGGGAGCGCATCGTCCTGTCGGCAGGCTCAATCGCTTCTCCCCACATACTGATGCACTCCGGCGTCGGCCCCCGGGCCCACCTCGAAGAAGTCGGCGTTCCGGTCGTCCATGACCTTCCGGGCGTTGGGCAGAACTACCGCGACCATCCGCAGGTGGGAATCGCATTCAGCGCCCAGGACGACGTCCAGATGAACTTCGAGGCGTCAAGGACCCAGCTGGGGCTGCGCTACACGGCGACAGGGTCGGACTTGCGCAACGACATGGTCCTGTTCCCCACCACCTTCTCCACGCCCATGGGCGACCTCACCGGCCCGGGCGAGGACTTCCGCATGTCGTGCATCCTGAACCTGGCTATGGGCCATGGGCAGGTTACGCTGACATCTCCCGACCCCCACGACCAGCCGTTGCTGGAGTACCACTTCCTCGAGGATGAGCGGGACACCGAGCGGCTGCGCGACGGAGTGCGCCTCATCGTACGGCTTACCGAAAGCGACGCCTACAAGGACATCCTGAAAGAGAGGCTGTACCCCACCGACGAGGAAGTCGCTTCCGACGACCTGCTCGACGCCTGGCTGCACCAGAACGTACGCACCTCGCAACACCTGGTAGGGACTTGCAAGATGGGGCCTGCGTCCGATTCCATGGCCGTCGTCGACCAGTACGGACGAGTCCACGGGCTTGAGGGCCTGAACGTGGCCGACGCATCGGTCATGCCCGACACGCCGCGGGCCAACACAAACGTCAGCACCATCATGATCGCCGAGAGAATCTCCGACTTCATCAAGGAGGGCAAGTAGCGCGAATATAATCCCCTCCCCCTTCCGCTAAATCCCCTCTCCCTTGAGGAAGAGGGTTAGGGTGAGGGTGAAACCGGCAAGGGTGAAATCCAAGATGAGGAGGGATCACATGAAGTACGACGTCATCGTTATCGGCGCTGGGTCGGGCGGCTGCACGGTGGCCTCCAGGCTGGCCGAGGACTCCGAGCGCTCCGTGTTGCTCCTGGAAGCGGGGCCGGACTACCCCGACTACCAGTACTACCCCGACGATCTGAAATACGGCTACAAGCCCGACGCCTCGGCCCAGGGCGCCCCGCACAACTGGACCTGGTGGGCCCAGGGTTCGGCCCAGCAGACCGACATGATCCCGGCCCCCCGGGGCAAGGTGGTCGGCGGCACCAGCGCCATCAACGGCCAGGTGCTGCTGCGCGGCGTTCCCGAGGACTACGACGGCTGGGCCGCAGAGGGCAACGACGAGTGGAAGTTCATCGACTGCCTGCCCTTTCTTCGCAAGATGGAAACGGACCTGGACATCACCGACGACTTTCACGGAAACGAGGGCCCGATTCCTGTCCGCCGCTTCAAGAAAGAGGACTGGCTGCCCTTCCAGCAGGCTTTCGTGCAGGCTTCGCTGGACGCGGGCTACCCTGAAGACTACGACATGAACGCCCCCGACTCCGGCGGCGTCGGTCCCATTCCCATGAACAACCCCGAGGGTGTCCGGATGAGCACGGCCCTCACTTTCCTCAGCGCGGTGCGCCACAAGCTCAACCTCACCGTCCGCTCCGGTGTCGTCGTGCGCCGGATCCTGTTCGAGGACAAGAAGGCCGTTGGCGTCGAGGTGGAGAGCGGCGGCGAGGTCTACCAGGTCGAGGCCGACCAGATCGTTCTCAGCGCCGGGGCAATGGCATCGCCGCAGATCCTGATGCTGTCCGGCGTCGGCCCGGCCGACCACCTGCGCGAGATGGGCATCCCCGTCGTCCACGAGTTGCCCGGCGTGGGTCAGAACCTGCGCGACCATCCGATCGTGGCGGTGATCTGCGACGTGCGCGAAGACCATCCCCAGGACCCGCTGGCGCCCCGGACGCAGTGCGCCCTGCGCTACACCGCCGCCGGGTCTCCGGACCGCAACGACATGCAGATCACGGCGTCGTCCTTCTCCACCCCCATAGGAGGCGCCGATCCCTTCGAGCCGGGCGGCGTGCGCATCCAGTGCATCCTGGAGCTGGCGGACGGCAAGGGCGAGGTGCGGCTGACCGCCAACGACCCGCATGTCCAGCCGTCCCTCAACTATCACTACCTGGAAGAGGACCGGGATGTGGAGCGCCTGCGCGAGGCCGTGAGGATCAGCCTCAAGATGCTCGATCACCCCTCCTTCGCGTCGATAATCGACAAGGTGATCCAGCCGTCGCCCGAGGACCTCGCCTCCGACGAGGCGCTCGACGACTACATGCGGCGGACGGTGTTCAACACTACCCACGCCTCCGGCACCTGCAAGATGGGGCCGTCCAGCGACCCGATGGCCGTGGTCGACCAGCACCTGAGCATCCACGGTCTCGAAGGAATCAAGGTCGCGGACGCCTCGATAATGCCCAATGTCATCCGCGCCAACACCAACTGCACCACCATAATGATCGGCGAACGCTGCGCCGAGTGGATCAGGAACGGCTAGGACTCCCGAACTAGCGACGAGCTGCCAGGGCCGCGGGTACGAAATACCGGCGGCCCTTGATTCTTGCAGGAGGGGGAGGGAATTATTTGTGGTAACTTGTGGACATGAGCAGTAACACAGCCTCTGCGGTCCCTCTTATCGTGGAGCGTCAGTCTCCGATGCTACAAGACAGACTCTGGCAGCTTGTTGCCGAGGCAAAGGGAGACGATACCCTCGCGCCGGTAACCGTCATCGGTCCAACCAGGTACGCCAACCTCAGCCTTCGGCAGGAACTGGGCCGGAGCGGTTTCGCCAACGTCCGCTTCATAGTCCTGCCGGTGCTGTCGGAGATGCTGGGTGCTGCTGGCATGGCCCGCGCCGGGCGAAAACCCCTTACGTCGGTACTTGAGGGCGTGTTTGTCCGCACCGTCCTCATGCAGGCCGGCGGCGCGCTGGCGCCGGTGAAGGACCACCCGTCCACCCTTTCGAGCGTTCGGTCATCCTTCCGGGAATTGCGGAAGGTCGACGATGAGATTCTGGCAAAGCTGGAGGCCCAAGGAGGGGTCAGGGGCGAACTCGTAGGCCTCTACCGCGAGTTCAGGCGCAGGACTGCCGACACCCACTACGACAGCCAGGACCTCGCGGCCGCCGCCGCATCGGCGCTCAGGGATGGGAACACCGCGGGGCTGGACGACCTGGGGCTGATCGTCTTCTACCTCCCCCGGAACCTTTCCCCCGCCGACGCCGGGCTCATCGAGGAGCTTGCGCTCCAGGGGAGGTGCGCGGCGATTCTCGGGACTACCGGCGACGATGCCGCCGACAGGGAGACCTGGAAGCTGTCGCAACGGCTCGAAGCAGCGATGATGGGACCGCCGGAATCAGCCAGCTCGGATGACTCGCCTCCGCTGCGGGGCGTGGCTCAACTGCACATAGCGCCCAATGCCCATGAAGAGCTCCGCTGGGTGATCCGGCAGATTGTCCAGGAAGCGCGGAACTCCCGGACACCCTTCCACCGGATGGCAGTCCTGTACCGGACCGAAAACCCCTACTCCTCTCTGATCAGGGACGAGCTGCGCCTCGCCAACATTCCGTCCGCAGGTCCGGGGCGCGATACCCTCGCAGACACCGCGGTTGGGCGCACGCTGACCGGGCTGCTGAAGCTCCCCGACCGGGACTTCCAGCGTTCCGACGTGATGGAGTGGCTGACCGGCTGCCCGGTACGCCCCCCGGCGGGGCGCACCCCCGGGTTCAACCCCAGCCGCTGGGACTCACTGACCAGGAAGGCAGGCATCGTGGGCGGACTTGACCAGTGGCGCAGGCGGCTCGAAGGCTATGCCGCCCGGATGAGAGAGGAGGCCCAACAGGGGCAGGAAGCCGAGGAGATTTCCGACGCGCGGGCTTCGGTCATGCGGTCCGAGGCGGCCAGCGCCGACAATGCCCTGGCTTTCATCGAGCAGTTGGCCGAGGACCTTGCCACGCAGGAGAATGCCGCGACCTGGGAAGGGTTCTCCGCCTGGGCATCCAGGCTTCTGGCCCTGTACCTGGACCACGGAATACCGGACTCCGAGATTTCCGCCAGGGACCGGATTCTGGAGATTCTCGAGGGTCTCAAGGGCGCAGCGAGCGTGGACCCGTACACTACGAAGGAAATGTTTCGCCAGACCGTGGAGGAGGCCCTTACGGCCCCCACGGGACACCAGGGAGTTACCGGCCAGGGCGTGTTCGTCTCCACTTTTTCGGCGGCATCGGGCATGAATTTCGACATCATCTGGCTCGTTGGCATGATAGAGGGAACAACGCCGCCCGTCGTCCGCCCGGATCCCCTACTGCCCGAGTCCGACTGGATGGCAGCAGGAGGCGAGTCGCGCAGGGAAAGCCGCATCTCCGGGGAAAGATACGACTACCTGTCGGCGATAGCGACGGCGAACAGGCGTGTGCTGTCGTTCCCCGTGGCCGATGCATCGTCCCAGCGGGAAGCCTTTCCCTCCAGGTGGTTTCTGGAGCAGGCGTCGGAGCTGGAGGGGGCCAGGGTGAACACCGGCGACCTTCCCCGGTTGCATGACCGGGACTGGCTATCCGTCGACCGGTCGGGAATTGACGCCCTTTCCGGCCTTTCCGGCAACGCGATTGCCGACGGCTACGACTACAACCGCAACCGGCTTCTGGCGTGGCGAAACGATGGGAGGAGTCTGGGGGACCACCCACTGGCCTCACAAGGAACCCTGGCAAACTCGACCCGGCTGGGCCAGTTGCGCTCACGGGATCGGCTGACCGAGTTTGACGGCAACCTCTCCAGCGTGGCTCCGGCCTCCGGCTTCGTCGAACGCCTGAAGGCGGCGCCGGTCTCCGCAACCAGCCTCGAGAGCTGGGCCACCTGCCCCTACCGCTACTTTCTCGGTCACATACTTCACCTCAGCGCCCTGGAAACGCCGGAAGATATTGCCACCATCAGCCCCAGGGATCGCGGTACGCTGGTGCACGAAATCCTGAAGCGCTTCCTCGAAGAGTCCCTTGCCGCCAGCGAATTCCCGGCTGCCGGGGAAGCCTGGAGCACGCAGGGCCGCCAGCGGTTGATGCGCATTGCCGATGAGGAGTTCCAGAAAACCGAGTCAAAGGGCATCGTTGGCAGTCCCCTCTTGTGGCGCCTCACCATGCTGGACGTACGGGACGACATCGATTCCTTCCTCGAGGATGACGCGACGGTGCGGGCCGGTCATGGGACCGTCCGCACAATGGCGGAGGCGGTTTTCGGGTTCGGCAGCGAGTCTCCCCCGGCGGAAGACCCGGAAACCGGGATGCTGTTCCGGGGGCGCATAGACCGCCTGGACCTGAACCCGGACGGTAAGTCCGCCCTGGTCATCGACTACAAGACGGGCAGCGCAAGCCTTTACAGAAGGCTGGCAGATGACGCAATCGACCAGGGCAAGCGCCTGCAGCTCGGTGTCTATTCCCTGGCCGCCAGGAGCATGTTCCCCGGCGTTGAGGAGGTGCGGGCGGCGTACTGGTTCACCACCGCAGGCACGGCCCCGCGGTTCGCTCCACCCACTTACTTCAACCTGGATGACGCCGAGACCGGTGAACGCTTTCGGAAAGCCGTGTCCGCCATCAGGGAGGGGATTGGAAGCGGCGTGTTTCCCGCTAACCCCGGCCTCATGTCCAGCCGGCCGGGCCGCTCGGGGCCGGAAAACTGCCTCTACTGCGACTACAATTCCCTCTGTCCATCCCGGAGAATCGATCTCTGGGAACGCAAGAAGTCCGATCCTGTTGTGTCCGGTTACCTGTCTCTGACCGGCGACGGGCCGGAAGGCGAGGGCGGGGAAGAATCACAATGACCGCCGCCGCAGAAGCCACCGGCCCTGCTCACTTCCAGCCCAGCGATCACAAGGCTCGCGCCGACATTGTCAACAAGCTGGACGAGACGTTGTTCGTCGAGGCCAGCGCGGGCACCGGCAAGACCTCCAGCCTCGTCGGCCGAATCGTCAACCTGGTCGCGTCAGGAAAGACCACCCTGGACCGGATCGCCGCCATCACCTTCACGGAAGCGGCCGCCGCCGAGCTCCGGGACCGCATTCGCCAGGATCTCGAGAAGGCCGCCGATGATCCGGCCCGCAGCGAGCAAGAGCGCAGCCGTTCCCGTGAGGGTGTCTCCGACCTGGACCAGGCGGCCATTCGCACCCTCCACGCCTTCGCCGCCCTGGTACTGCACGAGCGGCCGCTGGAGGCGGGCCTGCCCCCGGCCTTCGAGACGACCGATGAGATCGCCGCCGGTATCCGGTTCAACGAAGCCTGGAGCGAGTGGCTGGACGGCGCCCTGGCCGAAGATTCTGCCGTGGCTCCGCTTCTCGCGGTGGCCCTGCCTCTCGGGATCAGCCTGTCGCAGCTCAAGGATATCGCCAGGGCGTTTCACGAAAACTACATCGACCTGGAGCAGGTCAATTTCGGGTCCGGACCGGCGGGCAACGCGGTTGGCCGGATTTCCCAGGCCCTGACCGGCGGTCTGGAATCACTTGCCGGCCTCTGCACAAACCAGGGTGCAGGGGACAGGCTCTATGAATACCTGAAACGGAAACTGGAAGAGGCCGAAAGGACCACGGACCCTGAACTGGAGCCGATCGAAGCGGCGCGCCTGGTAAAGCGGGTACTTCCCTTCCGCCCCGGAAACGTGGGGTCGGCTCGAAACTGGTCCGACGCCGCCTCACCCAAAGAGGTCCGCGATTCCCTCCGGGAACTGGAAAGCCGCGTACACTCCGAGGCCCTGGCGCCCCTTCTTGGAGCCCTGCGTGAATTTGCGTTGGACTACGCTCGCCGTCGGCGCGCCGAGGGACGGGCCGAGTTCCACGACCTGCTGGTCTGGGCCCGTGAGCTTCTGCGTGACAACATAGAGGTGCGCGATCACTTCCAGCGCCGCTTTTCCCATCTGCTGATCGACGAGGCCCAGGACACCGATCCGCTCCAGGCCGAGATCGCCATGTACCTGGCGGAGTTGGCATCCCCGGGCGTCCCGGGAGACTCGCGCCCCAGATCCTGGGAGCACATAACTCCCGAGCAGGGCAAGCTGTTCGTCGTCGGCGACCCCAAACAGTCGATCTATCGCTTCCGAAGGGCCGATGTCGCCCAGATGAAAATGCTCCAGCAGCGAATGGAACTGTCGGGCGGCCGCCGGGTGGGCCTGGTACAGAACTTTCGCTCACAGAAAACGGTGGTCAACTGGGTCAATTACATTTTCGAGAAATGGATGACCAGCGAAAACGCCGACAACGGCGCTGACGAGTACGTGCAGTCCGAGTACGAGGGGATGTCGCCCCGGTGGGAAGGCGAAACGGGCGAGGAGTTCCGCCCCCGGGTGTGGGCCCTTGCCGACGAGGAATCGCCTGAAAGCGTCAATGCGGTGAGACGGCAGGAAGCCGACGACATCGCCGCATTGGTCAACCAGGTGGTATCCCAGGAATGGAGCATCCTGGACAGGGAGAAGTCCGAGGAGTCAGGGACGGAGGCATACCGGGCGGCCGGCTACTCGGACATCTGCATTCTCATGCCGCGCAGGACCGGCCTCCAGACCCTGGAACGCAGCCTCGAAGGCCATGACGTCCCCTACCGGCTGGAAAGCGCCTCTCTCGTCTTCGAGACCCAGGAGGTCCGCGACCTGCTGAACTGCCTAAGGTCCATCGACGACCCTTCCGACCTGGTGGCCACCGTCGCCGCCCTGCGTTCTCCCGCCTTCGGCTGTAGTGACGTGGACCTGCTGGCCCACTACGAAAGCGGGGGGCAGTTCGACTACCTGCGTGAGCCGGGAGCAGCGCCGGATGGGCCGGTCGGCGATGCTCTGGTGGTGTTGCGCAGATTCCACGAGAGCCGGGTCTGGGAATCCGTGGGGGCGCTGATCGACCGGTTCCTGCGGGACAGGATGCTGATGGAAGCGGCCGTCGGCCATCCCCAAATGCGCGAGCAGTGGCGGCGCTACCGTTTTCTCGTGGAGCGCGCCTGGCAGTTTGCCGAGGCCGGCGGCAAGTCCCTGCGGAGCTTCGTCGGATGGGTCGAGGACCAGATCGGCGAGAACGCCCGGGTTACCGAGACGCCGGTGCCCGAGTCCGACGAGGAAGCGGTCCGGGTGATGACCGTCCATGCGGCCAAGGGACTGGAGTTCCCGGTGGTTGTCCTGACCGGCATCAATTCCCCCCGGCAACACCGGCCCGGTACTGCCCTCTTCGCTCGCAACCGGCGCAGGGTCGAGGTCCGAATCGGCAGCAACGACTCGCGCTTCTCCACGGACGGCTTCGATGAGTTATCGGAGCATGAAAGGCTGATGCAGGACGCCGAGCAGGTCCGCCTGATGTACGTGGCCACGACCCGTGCCCGCGACCACCTGGTGCTCAGCCTCCGCCGTACGGAAAAGGACGGGAAGAACACCGCCGCCGGTGAAATCTCAGCACTGATGACCGACCGGCCCGGCCTCTGGGAACCCGTGGCCCTGGTACCGCAGGCAGCGGGCGACGGGTTGCCTGCCGCTAACGACGGAGAGCGGGGAGACTCATCGCAACCGATTGACCACTCGCTGGAAGCCAGGGAGCGCTGGCTGGCGGACAGGGAGGCATTGCTGGCAGACATGGGACGGTCATCGTCCGTCTCCGCCACGTCGCTGGGACGGGGAACCGAGAAGCCCCCGGACGAAAAGGAGGAGCCGGAGTCGGAGGAACCCTGGCGACGGGGACGTGGCGGCACCCAGGTTGGCCGCGCGGTCCATGCCGTCCTGCAGGCCACCGACCTCGCCTCGGGGCATGACATCGCCGACCGTGCGCAGGCTCAGGCGGTCGCCGAAGGCGTCCCGGACCGCGGTCGGGAGATAGAGGACCTGGCCAGGACCGCCATAACCAGCGACATCGTAAAGCGGGCCGTGGCTTCCGGCCGTCTCTGGCGGGAGGTGCCGGTTGCGGTTCCTGCCGGGGGCGGTTCCCTTCACGGCTTCATCGACCTGCTGTTCGAGGAGGACGGCGGCTTGGTGGTGGTCGACTACAAGACAGATTCCGTGAGCGCGGAAGAGACAGCCGAGGCGGTTCGCCGATATCGACTGCAGGGCGGCGCGTACGCCTACGCCGTACATGCCCTGACCGGCAAGCCAGTCAAGGAGGTCGTGTTCCTCTACTTGCAGCCCAAACGGGAAGAGAGGCTTCAGGACCTGCAACAGGCCATGGAAGACGCCAGGACGGAGGCTGAAAGCCTGCTGGGAGCGGCCACAAACCAGCGGCTTTGAGGAAAAATCCCCTCCCCCTTATGGGGAGGGTCAGGCCCCCTGAGCTTGCCGAAAGGGCGAGGGCGTTACTTCCTTGATGCCCGCCCCCTGAGAGCCGCCAGGGCCAAGCCCAAGCTCACCACGCCGACGGCGGCGATGGCGATTATACCATCGAGCAGTAGGCGGCCATCCCAGCCTCCGTAGATCAGGGAACGCAGGGCCGCCAGGACGTAGGTGACCGGGTTGTAATCGGCCGCCGTGGACATCCATCCGGTCATCTGCTCCTGCGGCACGAACAGGGAGGTCATGAACAGGAACGGAAAGAACAGCAGAAAGCTGATGTTCACAGCCGAAGCGTTCCCCGTCTTGAAGGCGATGGCGTAGGGAAATCCGGCGAATATCAGCCCCCACACTCCTGCCATCAACATGAATACCAGGATGCCCGGCACCCCTGTGACAAAGGAAACGCCGGCAATGTAACCCATGATGACTACCGGAATCGTCAGAATCACCACCAGGGCGAAGTCGGCCACCAGCAGCCCCAGCAGCAGCGCCATGCGATTGACCGGAGTCATGACCAGGCGGTCGAAGTATCCGCTCTGTATATCCGCAACCACGGTGGTCGCGCGAGAAATGCCGGTAACCGCGAAGAGGACAGCTACCGGCAATTGAAAGGCCCGGTAGTCAAGGCCGGGGATGTTGCTGGCAAAATCCTCCAGCGCGCCGACCGTCATGATGTACATGAAGACCGGTATCACCAGGGCTGGAATCGTCGTCTCCGTGTCGCGGGTTGCCGCTCTGACCGCGCGCTCCGAGACGGAAACGAGGTCCCGCAGAAATCCGGCCTTGCGCGCCTGTACTTGTCCTTCCCGGGTGACCGCAGCCATCGATTTTCCCCTTCAACCGTGAATGCCGCGCCTGAATGCCTGCGGCCGTCCCCACCTGACCGTTATTCGCCTGCTGCGATCTCCGGCGCGTCGCCCCCTCGTCCTTCCAACCCGGAACTCTGGGACTCGCCGCCACTCTGGAACCGGGCTCCGGTCACATGCAGATATACGTCATCGAGAGTGGGAGTCCGAAGGGTAAGTTCCTGCACGGACAGGCCAAGGTCGTTCATCCTCAGAGCCACGGCGCTTATGACGGCAGCGCCGTTGGTAACGCTGATCGTTATTTCGTTGCCATGGGTTTCTACGGTGGAGACCGATGGAATGCCTGCGAATGCTTCGCTGTCGAAGCTCGAACCGTCCTCCAGCCTGGCAACGATCAGGTCCGCTCCCACATCCCGCTTCAACTCCGAAGGCGCGCCTTCCGCCGCCAGTTGTCCCTGGTCAATGATGCCGACTCGTTCTGCGAGGGCGTCCGCCTCTTCGAGGTATTGCGTGGTCAGAAAGATGGTCACCCCAAGACCGGAATTTATGGCGCGCACCTCGTCCCACACCCGCGACCGGCTGAGTGGGTCGAGGCCGGTGGTCGGCTCGTCGAGGAAAAGCACCTCGGGATGATGTATCAGGGCAGTCGCCAGGTCCAGGCGGCGCTTCATCCCTCCGGAATAGGTGCCGATCAGCCTGTCCATCGCCGCTCCGATGTCGACAAGGCTTTCCAGTTCTCCGATTCGCCGCTTAACCTCACGGCCGCTGAGCCCGTAGAGCTGTCCCTGGAGCCGCAGCAGCTCACGGCCGGTCTGCTTGTTGTCCAGGGCGGCCTCCTGGAGAGCGACGCCGATCTTGCTTCGGACCTGGTCCGCCTGGCTCATAACATCAAAGCCGGCCACCGTCGCCCGGCCGGCCGTGGGTACGAGAAGGGTGACCAGCATCCGGATCACCGTGGTCTTGCCAGCCCCGTTGGGGCCCAGGAATCCGTAGATCTCCCCTTTACGAACTGCCAGGTCCACGCCGTCGACAGCTCGAAGGGACCCAAATTGGCGAATCAGACCCTGTGTCTCAATGGCATTACTGGAGGAAGAATTGTCGTGCATGGAAAGGGACAAAGGCATCAGAATATAGTTGCAGGCGAAGAATGCGGAAAAACTCCTTTACTTGATGATAGCACGACGCCCAGGGCATGAATCCCCGGATTGCTCGACTTTTCAACCTGTTCAACCTGGGATGAGGAAGGACAACCAGTGCGGCACGCAACACTGAAGCGAAGGATCCACGAAATCCTGGAGGTAGGGAACAACGAAGACTGGCTCAGCCGGAGCGTCGACCTGTTCCTGATGGTGCTGATCATCTGCAGCGTGACCGCCCTCGTGATCAGCACGGAGCGGAATGTCTACGATGCAGCCCCGAGTTTCTTTATCTGGTTCGAAGGCATAGCCTTCAGCGTTTTTGCGGTGGAGTACGCGATAAGAGTTTGGTCGTGCACCTCTCAAGCAAAATACAGACATCCGATAGTCGGCCGCCTTCGCTACATGTCCAATCCTCTGATGCTGGCCGATATAGTGGCTGTATTGTCATTTTTCATGGTCCTCTTCGTCCCACCTGATACCGGGCTGAATCTCGGCGTACTCCGGGCCCTTCGCCTGGTGAGCCGAATGGCCCTGCTGGCCCGCTATTCTCCAGGCCTCCAGGCACTGACGGTTGCGATCACCTCGCGCAGGAACGAGTTGTTGGCGGTCGTCTCGGTGGTGGGAGCGCTGCTTGTGCTCGCCTCCTCCCTGATGTTCTACGTGGAGAATTCCGCTCAGCCCGACGAGTTCTCCAGCATCCCCGCTACGATGTGGTGGGGCATCATCACCGTCACCACCGTGGGCTACGGCGACGTGTCGCCGATCACTCCGCTGGGGCGGTTGCTGGCCGGGGTGATCGCGCTGCTCGGCATCGGCATATTCGCGCTGCCCGCCGGCATCCTGGGCTCCAGCTTCATGGAGCAGGTGAACCGCCGCCGGGCGGGAGCAGTAAGGACCTGCCCCCACTGCGGGCTGGAAATCGAGGGGTAGACCCACTGTCGCCTGACGCTGAGATTCTCTCCGCACTACCTTTTTCACCCCTACCCTAACCCTCCCCCTGAGGGGGAGGGGATAGATAATTGAACTGCGCAAGTCCGACCCTGTAACGAATCACTGCTTTCCGAGGTCGAAACACATGAGAGCCATCCAACCGCTACGACTTCTCGTGATCTGCACCGGCAACCGGGCCAGGTCCCAGATGGCCCACGGCTGGCTCCAACATCTGGGCGGTACTGATGTCAAGGTCAGAAGCGCCGGCACGGAGCCGAAGGGAGTTCATCCTCTGGCAATCCGGGTGATGGCCGAGTCCGGAATCGACATTTCGTCGCATACCTCCGACCACGTGGACGGCTACCTGAACGAGGAATTCGACCTCGTCGTGACCGTCTGCGACTCGGCCCACGAAACATGCCCCGTCTTCCCGGGCGCGAAACGGACGCTCCACAGAGCGTTCGAGGACCCCGACAGGCCCGGAGTCCCCGAAACGCAACTGCTTCATGTTTTCCGCTGCATCCGGGACGAGATCGAAGCGTTCAGCCGGAATCTGCTTGCGTCGGAATTGACGCGTTAGGCCGTTGCCACGGCCCGCCGGCTGCTGACTTCTTCGGCAAACCTGGCCAGCAGACCGGCGAGGCGCCCCGGAACTTCCACGTTCGGGGAATGGCCGATGCCATGGAAGATGTGGAGATGCCGGGTCTCTTCGGGCAGGGCCAGGTATTCGGCAACTATGTTGTCGACGCCCACGGTGGTGTCCATGTCTCCGCCAACCACCATGGTCGGAACCCGGATCTCACCCAGACGTTCCCGCAGGCGGAGGGATCCCATGGACCTGCGCCCTCCGATTGCCCTTTCTATGGGATTGCGCAGGATGATGCTGGTGACCTCGTCCCTGAAGTCCTGGGTGACGTGGGGCGCCTGGAACCCCATATCGCCCCGCGTCAACCCGCCCTCCGCAAAGGAAGTCCGTAGCTCCTCCTCCCAGTTCACGTCCAGGGCGCGCCCGTTGAGCGGAGCAGAGTTAAGCAGCACAAGCCCACGCAGCAGTTCCTGGTGCTCCAGAGAGAACTGGGTCACCGTTGCGCCACCCATGGAATGGCCCACGAGGATGAAGTCGTCCAGTCCCAATGCGGAAACGGCGTTGTAGAGGTCTCCGGCGAACGCCTCGACAGTATAGCCGTCTTCGGTTTCGGCGCGCCCCGATTCGCCCGCGCCCTTGTTGTTGAAGGCGATAACTCGAAACCGCGACGTGTCTCCCAGCCGCTTCCGCGCCAGGTGCTCAAACGTGTACCGCCAGAGAGCGGCGGACGACGCGTATCCGTGGACCAGTACCAGCGTTTCCGGTCCATCTCCTTCCTCAAAGTACTGTAGTTTCACAGGACCGGCCTGAACGAACTTGGTCTCCATTTCTCAAGACCTCCTGGACATCATCGACGTCGAGATTCGCAATCCCATCCGCCGTATCCTATCACGGCAACGCAGCCCGGAAGCCAGTCGCTTCTGCTTATTCGCGATTTCTCTAGACCAAGAAATCCGGGCGCCAAGGCGCCCGGAATAGGTCCAGTATCGAATAAAGAATATGATAAAGTATCAATTTACTGAATAAGTGCCCTAATATGGTTGTCTTGTGAACTGATTTCGTTGCAAAGTAGCTAAAAAATATGGATTACGAAATATACGATTGTAACTTTATGTTTCTGCGTTATGAAAGCGTGTAAGAATTATTATTGAAATAATAGTTGACCTATTTATCATATCTATGATATTTTCCGTCGAAGCTTACGCGGAGGATGTTGGATTTCGAAAACCCCTGCGGGAAACCTTTGGGATTTGAACGAGTTCTGGAGGCCCACCATGACAGGCAGATTCTTTGGAAGACCTCTGGCAATCCTGATAGCTTCTCTGATAGCAACCCTCTTGTTTGCCGCAGGGTGCGGAGAATCGGCGACCAGCGCTCCGCCCACTGAAGAACCGGCGGCCGCCACCGAACCGGCAGCCACTGCCGCACCGCAGCCGACTGACACGCCACAAGCCGGAGCGCCGGCCCCAACTGCTGCTCCAACCGCTGCCGCGGCCCCGGCTATGGTGGAAGCGGCCGGTGAGATGTCCCTGGCCTGGCACGCGGGCTTGTCGTCAAGCTGGCTGGACCCCCAGGACAACCCGGCCATGGCCACCCCGTACAACTTCGCCTACGCGCTTCACGATGCCGTGGTGAAGATCATGCCCCAGGCCCTCAACACCCCCAGCCTGGCCGAAAGCTGGGAGTGGGCCGACGACTTCACCAGCATCACCTTCAACATGCGCCCAGGCACCTCCTTCCACAACGGGGAACCCGTTACGACCGAGGATGTGAAGTTCACCTTCGAGAATTACAGCGGCGCACAGGCCGATATCCTGCACGGGGTCTACTCGGGAATTGACCTGGTCGACCCCAGCACCATCCGCTTCAACTTCACCGAGCCTTTCCTCGACTTCCTCCTGCTCTACGGCACGTTCTCCAGTGGCGCCGGATTCGTGGTGCCGTCGGCTTACTACCAGGAAGTCGGCAACGAGGGATTCATCCAGGCGCCGATAGGCGCAGGCCCCTACAAGCTGCTGGAAGAAATTCCGGGGGACAGCCTGAGGTTCGAAGCCTTCGAGAACTACCACCGTCCGGTGCACGTGAAGGACTTCACGATGCGCTCGGTGCAGGAAGCGACCACGCGCCTCGCCCTGCTGGAAGCCGGGGATGTGGATATTGCGTACAACATCGCCGGCGAGTTGATCCCGCGGGTCGAGTCAAATGAGGACCTGGTGCTGGTGCCCACCAACACCACCGCCGTCTTCTGGCTGGAGTTCCCGCACATGCACAACGCCGACAACCCGTTCAACGACGTCCGGGTTAGGGAGGCAGTGGGCTTGGCTCTGGACCGACAGGCGATCAGCGACGCCGAGACCAACGGCCACTCCAAGCCCGCCAATTACTGGATTCCGCCCAACATCCTGCTGGCTCCGCCACACCAGGCCCCCGAAGAGGACCTGGAGAAGGCCAGGCAACTGATGGCTGACGCCGGGTACGCCGACGGTTTCGAAGTCGAATGGCTCACCCCCATTCCCAACTACTTCAGCCTGGGTGAGCGGGTGATCAGCCAGATCGGGCGCATCGGCATCACCGCCAGGCTGCAGACCATGGAACGAGGCACCTTCTTCGACCGTTTGGCCGAGGGGGACACCTGGGAGGGCCGCAATGAACCTTGGGGAACTGAAACGCAGATTCTCCTGATCGGCACCGGAACCGCAGGCGCGTTCATCGCTCGGTTCGACGCCTACGTCGGCTGCGAGGCTCCCTCCTCCCGGATGTGCGACCCTGATGTCGACGCGCTCACCGATCAATACAAGGCCTCGGTTGATCCCGCCGAGCGCGAACAGCTGGCGGCCGATGCCCAGGCGTTGCTGTCCGAAAAGTTCTACAAGATCCCCATTTACTGGTTCAGCTTCATCAACGCCGTTGGTCCCCGTATAGCCAACCGCGACAACTGGGGCGAGGGCAAGGAAATCTTCGCCAACCCGCAGATGGAGTTCTACGGACCGCCCTGGGAGAACTGGAAACTGGTCAACTAGACAATACTGAATCCAACCGGCGCCCGGGAATCGCTTTCCGGGCGCCTCCGAGACAGGACAAGGTTGAAGACCAGGATAACGAACATAGGCGGCCGGGTACGGGCATTCAACCGGCGATTCCGGCACCTGCCGCTACTAGCTGTCCTTCTGGTCCTGGGCGGCGCGGCCGCTGCGGCCTACTACCCGCTCACCGGACCGGTCGGCAGTTCGGCCAGTATCCGGGCTGCCGAGGACTTTGTCCGGAATTCGCCCACATTCCGTTTCGACGGGATAGAGGAAACTTTCGATCTGGAATCCAGCCGGGCTATCAAGTACTGCCCCGGATGCTACGAATACACTTTCTACTTCGAGAGCGAACATCCCGGCGTGGGAGACCGCACCGGCATCCATTTGAGGAACATCATCACCCCTCACCGCGTGGTGGTGAATATCACTTACGAGACCAACGTGGTCATGGGAGTAATGGATGATAGCTGGGACATAGGACGCCAGCTCATCATCGACCGGGAATGAGACTTCGAGATCTGACGGGCCCGTGAGGCCCGCCCCGACAGGCTCAGGAGAAGCAGGGAACGCCCCCACTCTAACCTTCCCCCGGAGGGAGAGGGGACTATGAAGTGAGGTAAAGTGCGACAGTTCATTCTGCGGCGTTTCTTCTACAGCATAATTACCCTCCTGATCATCAGCATCACGATCTTCAGCCTCGTGCGGATTGCCGGGGGAGACCCCGCGCGCCTGTACTCCGAGCCGGGCGCGAGGGAGGAGGACCTGGCCCGGCTGCGGGCACAGTGGGGACTGGACAGGTCCTATCCCGAGCAGTACTTCTCCTTCATGGCCAACATCTTCAAGGGCGACATCGGCCAGTCGTTCCAGTTCAACCGGCCGGTGCGGGAGCTGTACTTCCAGCGATTTACGGCGTCCCTCCAGCTGGCCGCCGGAGCCCTGATCTTTGCCGTGGTCGTCGGAATCCCCTTGGGTATCCTGTCGGCAGTCAAGCTCAACACCTGGTGGGACAGCGTGGGGAAGATAGTCGCCCTGCTTGGGCTGTCCATCCCCAACTTCTGGTTGGGGTTGGTGCTGCTGATCGTGTTCGGGCTGTACCTCAGCGTTTTGCCAGTGGCCGGCAAGGGGGGCTTTACCAACCTCATCCTGCCCTGCATTGCCCTGGGGTGGTACTACGCCGCCTCATTCATGCGCCTGACCCGCTCCAGTATGCTGGAAGTGCTGGGCAGCGAGTACATCAAGCTGGCACGGCTGAAGGGTATGCCGGATTACGTCGTGATCGGCAAGCACGCCTTCAAGAACGCCCTGATACCGGTGGTGACCTGGGCGGGCATCTACCTCGTTCTGCTGCTCAATACCGCGGTGGTCATCGAGGTCATATTCGCCTGGCCGGGCATAGGCAGCCTGCTGTATTCCGGCATATTCCAGCGGGACTTCCCCTTGGTGCAGGGCGCGGTCATTGTGATGGGCGTCCTGATTGTGGCCGCGAACTTCGTGGTCGACATCACCTACGCCTACATTGACCCGCGAATTCGTCTCACGCGGTAGGAATCCATAGCGAGAATTTTCACCCTCACCCTAGCCCTCTCCCTCATGGGATAGGGGAGCAAGGGTAACTCAGGATGAGCGCTTATGGTTTTGGCAAGCGGTCCAGCGCCTGAACTGTCCGTTCCTGCTCCAGTGAGCGCGACAAGAACGCGCCTTCTGGCGAGGTTGCGGACCATACGCGAAATGCCTTTGCTGGCAGTCTTCGTCCTCACGGTCTTGGCCATCATGGCCATCTTCGCCAACGTCATATCTCCCCACGACCCGACGCTGCCCGTGGAGAACGTCCAGCCTGCCTTCTTTGCGCCCCCGATGTGGGCTGAAGGCGGAAGTTCGGCCGCCATCCTGGGCACCGACTTCCAGGGCCGGGACGTGTTCAGCCGTCTGGTCCATGGGAGCCGGGTCTCGATCATTGTTGGGCTGGTGGGCACCCTCGTCGCCGCGGCCATCGGCACTGCCATGGGCGTGCTGTCCGGCTACCTGGGCCGATGGGTCGATACCGTAATCATGCGCATCACCGATGCCTGGCTGGCCCTCCCTGCCCTGATATTCGCCATATTCCTAGCGACTCTGCTAGGGCCCAGTATGTGGAACATCGTCATCATCATTGGAGCGATCTTCTGGACCAGATACGCCAGGGTCATCCGTGGCGAGGTGCTTTCGCTCCGGGAGAGGGAGTTCGTGAAGCTGGCCGAAGTGGCCGGGGCCTCCAAGGTGAGGGTGATGATTCGCCACATCCTGCCCAACGTGATGAACACCACCATAGTGCTGGCCAGCCTGACAATCGGGGTGGTCATCATTGCCGAGGCCTCGCTGAGCTTCCTGGGCGTCGGAGTGCCCCCGCCCGCTCCTGCGTGGGGTTCGATGCTGGCGGAGGCCCGGCCCACCCTGTTAACCGGGCGGTGGTGGCTGACGGTCTTCCCCGGTCTGGCAATCATGCTGGTGGTGCTGGCCACCCAGTTAATGGGCGACTGGCTCAGGGTCAAGCTGGACCCGCAGCTGCGTAATCTCTAGTCCGAACTGTGATTCGTTTGATTGGGCTGATTGCGCTGATCCCGGGGCGCCATAATCAGGATAATGCTTGAATCACAAGAATCACGGTCCAGACAATCACAGTCGAGGCGCTAGGAGGCTCCCATGCCCCCTCTGCTCAAGGTATCAGGCCTGAAGACCCACTTCTTCACCTTCCGCGGCACGCGGGTGGTGAAGGCCGTCGACGGCGTGGATTTTACGCTCGAAGAGGGCGAGACCATGGGGCTTGTCGGCGAGTCGGGTTGCGGCAAGACCACGACCTGCCTCTCCCTGGTCCGCCTGCTGCCCCCGGCAGGCCGAATCGTAGAGGGCAGCATCGAGTTCGACGGCGACGACCTGGTACGGAAGAGCATCGGGGAGATGCAGAATATCCGCGGCAACAGGATCGCCATGATCCTCCAGGACCCCATGGCGTCCCTGAATCCGCTCTTCAGCATCTACACCCAGGTCGGCGAGCCGGCCTACTACCATCAGAGCCTGCGTGGCAGGACGCTGAGGACCCGCGTTAGGGACCTCCTGGGGTCGGTGCGCATCCCGTCGCCTGAAACGAGGATGAAGGAATACCCCCACCAGATGAGCGGCGGAATGCGCCAGCGCATCGTTGGCGCCATCGCGCTGGCCGGCGGCCCCCGGCTGATCATCGCCGATGAGCCGACCACCAACCTGGACGTAACGATCCAGGCCCAGTACCTGAACCTGCTGCGGGACATTCAGCGGGAAACCAAGGTGGGCCTGATATTCGTGACCCACAACCTGGGCATCGTCGCCAAGATGTGCGACAAGCTGGCGGTGATGTATGCGGGCAGAATCGTGGAACAGGGCGACGTGAAGGAGATTTTCCGAAACCCGCAGCATCCCTATACCCGCGCCCTGCTGGGTTCCATACCCAGGATCGGAAGCAAGGAACCACTGTACGCCATACCCGGCCAGCCCCCCAACCTGGCTTCCCTGCCCAAGGGCTGTTACTTCCATCCGCGGTGTCCCGAAGCCATGGACAAATGCAGCATGGACGAGCCGCCGGTTTACGCCCCCGGAGACCGGTGGGAGGCAACTTGCTGGCTGCTGGACGGGCAGAAGCGGGTTGTCCGGCAGACACAAGCCGATCCCGAGCTTGTCGAAGGAGTTGCAAGTTGACGACTCAGCCGCTTCTTGAAGTCAAGGGACTGAAGAAATACTTCCCGGTTACCGACGGGATGCTGCCCTGGCGGGCAAGCAACTGGGTCCGGGCCGTCGACGGCATAGATTTCCAGATCTATCCGGGCGAAACCCTCGGAGTTATCGGCGAGTCGGGCTGCGGCAAGACCACCACGGCCAAGCTCGTCCTTCTCCAGGAACCTCCCACCGAGGGGGAAATCAACTTCGAGGGGATGGACGCGACCCGGCTCAGCGGGAGCGAGCTGAAGAACTATCGCGGCTCCGTGCAGGTGGTGTTCCAGGATCCCTTCAGTTCACTCAGTCCACGAATGCGCATCAGGGACATCATCGCCGAACCGCTGGAAATTCACACGGACCTTTCCAAGAGCGCGATCAACGACCGCGTGGGTGAGGTAATGCGACTGGTCGGGCTTCAGCCGGACATGGCGACATTGTTCCCCCACGAGTTCAGCGGCGGGCAGCGTCAGCGCATCGCCATCGCGCGCTCCCTGGCCACGGAGACCCGGCTCATCGTCCTGGACGAACCCGTATCCGGCCTCGATGTATCCATCAGGGCGCAGATCATCAACCTGCTGGAAGAGTTGCAGGCAGACCTGGGAGTCTCGTACCTGTTCATCGGTCACGATCTCGCCACCGTGGCCCACATGAGCAACCGAATCGCTGTGATGTACCTTGGCAAGATAGTGGAGTTGGCCGAGAGCCAGGAACTGTGCGAGAACCCTCAACACCCCTACACCAGGGCGCTGTTCGCGGCGGCCCTCCCATCCAGCCCCGACGAAGAGCAGGAGGAGGAAACCATAGCGGGAGAGGTCCCCAGCGCACTGAATATCCCGCCGGGGTGCCGGTTCAACCCACGCTGTCCGTACGTGATGCGGCATTGCTCCGAAGATGAGCCGGAACTCAAGGAAGTGTCGCCGGACCACTTCGTTTCATGTTACCTGTACTGACCCCAGGTAGCGCCGGAAATAGCGACCGGCAATTCTCCCTCTCCCTTGAGGGAGAGGGTTGGGGTGAGGGTGGAATCCAGATATCGGCATATTTGTCCACAGCAAGGAGACGCCCCCGCCCTAGCCCTCCCCCGGAGGGAGAGGGAATTTTTGAAAGACCCTGGGCGTAAGCAGGACGAGCTAGCGCCCTCGTAATATCCTGCGGTTATAATTCATCCCATGATGCAGTTGTTCCGCCTATCTCTGTGGATTTCGCGACGGCGGCTGCACAGTTCCTGGCGGCTCACGGCAGTTACCTCGCTGGGTATCCTCACTGCCGTGGTGCTGCTCAGCGCCACGGCCCTCTACTCCCAGGTCCTGGCCGAGGCCGGCGTTCGCTTCGCTCTGTTCAACGGACCTGATCCATCCCACCCTGTCCAGGTGCTATCGGAAAACCGGCCCCTGGGCCCGGAAGACTATGCCCGGCTCCGCGAACTGGCCGAGTCGGCGATCCGCCAGCGGCTCGGTGGCCTCGCGGAAGACCTGCACCGCTTCGGCCGGGCCCAGGCAGGGATGCAGCTGACTTCCGACCCTGATCGCAAACCCCCTCCGATTAGCTCGCCTTCAGGCAGGCCATTGTTCATGACCGGCTTTGAGGAGCACTCCCGGATCATCGACGGGAGATGGCCTGCCTCCCCGGGTACCCTCGGGCCCGAGGGCGCGCAGGTGGAAGCCGTGATCGGGGAGGGGGTCGCCAACGCTATGGGCCATCGCGTGGGAAGCCTCGTATACATCACGCCGTTCCGCTCGGAGCCGGAGGAGCGCATCGTTCTCAACATCGTTGGTATCGCCGAGCCCGCCGACCCGAGGGACGAGTTCTGGTTCGGCTTCCCCAGCCAGTTCTCTCCCCAGACCGTGGGCGAAATCCTGGTCATTCCCTTCTATGTAACCGAGCGCGACTTCCTGGAGGTGATCGGGCGGCGGTTTCCCACTGCCGTGGCGGACTTTGGATTCAACGTCTTCACGGACCCGTCGGTCATTACCGCCGGTACAGTGGACCATGTGCAGGCTTCCCTGGAAGGGCTGGAGACCGACATCAACAAGGACTATCCCCGGACGTTCGTATTCACTCGCCTCGAACTGACCCTGAATGAGTTTGAGCAGGACCTGACACTTGCCCGCGTGCCGGTCTACGTTTTCGTGTCTCTGGTCGTTATTGTAATCCTGTACTTCCTGGTCCTGATCACGGGAATCCTGGGCCGGACGCAAAACCAGGAACTCGGACTCCTGAGAAGCCGAGGGGCCAGCGTTCTCCAAGTATGCGGAGTGCTGGTATTGGTGGAAGGCTTCCTGGCGCTGGTCTGGCTGGCAGTGGGCGTGCCGCTGGCGTGGGTCATCGTGAGATTTGCGCTGCTGCCAACCTTCGGAGATCCGGGCGGCGGTCCCATCGAGGTCGTATACTCCGCAGACCCCTACTGGATCGCGGCGTTGGGCGCTGCGGTGTCGGTCGTCGTGCTGGCCGTGTCCGCAGCAGGAAGGGCCAGGACCGGAGTGGCGGACTCCCTTGCCATCCGGTCCAGACCTCCTGAAGTGTCCTTCTTTCACAGGTATTACCTCGACCTGCTTGCCATACTTCTAGTCGGCCTTGTCTGGTGGCAATTCAGGGAACGCGACGGCTTTCTTTCCAGGTCTCTTTCCGATAGGGGGCTGGACATTGACCCGATTCTGATACTGGCCCCTGCCCTGGGAATGCTGACGGCGGCGCTCCTGTTGATGCGCCTGTTTCCATGGGCGGTGCGGATGATAGTGTGGCTGTGCATGAGAGCGGGCCCCGGCTGGTCATCCTACGGCCTGGCTCGCCTGGCGCGCGATCCGGTCTTGCCCTCGTCCCTCGCCGTCATGCTGATGCTCACGGCCGCCCTCGGGGTGTTCGGCGCCACGTTCCAGGCAAGCCTGGCCCGAAGCCAGAGCGACCAGACCAGTTACCGGATTGGCGGCGAGTACGTAGTTTCCGGGCCGGGGGTGAGAGAGAACCTCGCCGGGGAACTTCGGGAGATTCCAGGCGTGACGGCGGCGACGCCGGTACTGAGGGACTCGGTAAGCCTGATCGAGGGACACTCCGCCTCTTCCGCGCTTCTCATCGCCGCTGATCCACAAGCGCTCGCCCGGACCGTCTGGTACCGGGAAGACTTCTCCGACCTTCCACTCACCGAACTGACTGCATTGATACAGCCGGTCAGCCAGGAACAGGGCCCGGACCGCTTTGGCCGTCCCCTGCCGCCAGGCACGGAAAGAATTGGAGTGTGGCTTGACACCAGTGGCCTGCAGGAGCACGACTTGCAGTCGGACATCAATGTCTGGGTGCGGCTGTCCGACGAAGAGGGCCGGTATAGAAACGTGTCGATGGGCGGGTTCGGCGGCCCCGCTAGTCTCGGCGCCGGCAACTGGCGGCTGTTTGAAGGCGAATTTTCACCGCGGATGCTCCAGAGCGGCGCGGAATGGCGACTCGCCGGTATTTTCTTCACCACCAGTTCGTTCGCCAGGGTGCCCGCCGGCCGGATATACATGGACGACTTCACCGCTTACGGCTCCACCCTCCAGGGAGGGGAACAGATCGTCGAGGAATTCGACTCTGCCGGTCGATGGGCGCCTCTCTCCTCAGAAACAAGCGTCCCCGACAGGCTGGAAGTCTCCGCTCCGGCTGCCCGGTCGGGGGCTTCGGGTCTCGCCTTCTCCTGGGAGGCCCCATTCAGCGGGGAGCAGCGCGGCATTCACATCCCGCCCGTGCCCCTTCCGATTCCGGCGATCGGAGGGGCCGGGTTGTATGCCGGGCAGTCCCTCCGCATCAAGCATGGCCAGGCGTCCGTCCCGGTGCGGATCGTGAGTACGGCGGACCTGTTTCCGAAGGTTACCAACTTCCAGAGACCATTCCTCCTCCTGGACATCGATTCCTACCTGGCCTATCTGAGATTCTTGCCGCAAAGCGGGCTGGACAGTTCCCCGCAGGAAGTATGGTTGGCCCTGGATGATTCTCTTCCAGCAGGAGAAGTGACCGCGAACGTAGCCGCCGAGTTGCCTGAACTCACGCTTCTCAGGGACCGCGACCACGCCGCGGAAGTGGCCTCGCGCAATCCGCTGGCCGGTGGCGGCTGGAACGGACTCACGGCGTTGAGCATGGTCTGCGTCGCTCTGGCAGTCGTGACCGCCATGCTGTTCCATGCTGCCGCCTCGGTCCGGGCCGCCCGGGTAGATACCGCTGTGGCGCGGGCGCTGGGCCTGTCTACAGTACAACTCTACATGGTGCAGACTGCCGAAAACTGGCTCATGGGCGGCGCGGCCCTCGCGGCCGGCGTCGCCATAGGGTACTGGCCGGGACGGGAACTCGTCAGGCTGCTGGACCTCAGCCCCGGAAGCAGCGATGGCATTCCTCCGATGATCCCAGAAGTGCACGTCATGATTCTGGCGGCGGTGCTGGCCGGACTGGCAGCGACGGTGATGGCCTCGGCAGTGCTTGGCGCAACCCTGGCCCGTCGCGTCGGCATTGCCAGCGCGCTCAGGGAAGGTGCCTAGCCGGATGCTCTCGCTTTTCCGGTTTGCATACGTAATGGCGGTCGGACGGGCCGTGAGCGGCTGGAGACTGGAACTGGTGCTGTTCGGCGGCATCCTCCTGGCCGTCTCGCTGATGGCCAGCGGGGTCATCTTTTCGGACCTGCTGGCCAATGCCGCGCTGCGCGACGCCCTGGCCCGGGCCGAGCCGCAGGACGTGAACCTGGTGGTGAGAACCTTCAGCAGCCAGGACGACCCCCCGGATGTTTCCGGTCGCGCCCGGGCCTTCGAGGAAAGAGACCTCTTCGTCGAGCAGAGCGTGATCGCCCCCATTGAGCCATATCTGAAAGAGCGGTCCAGGTACATTGAGACGGCGACCTTCTTCTTCCAGGGCCGGCCCCACCTTGAGACCGACAGGGATACGAGGCCCAGGGGGCAGATCTACCATCTCACGGGGCTTGCCGAACGGGCGCGGCTCCTGCAGGGACAGTGGCCGTCGGGAACGGGCTCCCCTGCCCTTCGACAAGCTCAGGACTCTCGGCAGGTTCAGGAGCCGGTGAACGTGGCGGTGGACCGATTGGGCGCCGAACTCCTGCAGATGGACGTTGGCGAAATCATGGAGGTGTTCCCCGCCACCATTTTCGACGATGCCATCCCGATTCAGGTCCGCATTGCGAGTATCTTTCAGCTGAATGACCCGGAGGATGAGTTCTGGTACGGCCTCTCCTACGCATCCAGCAGGAAGGACGACCGCTGGACCCTGATTCCGCTCTACACCGCCGAGGAACCTCTGATAACCGAGGTGCTGGGCTCGTACCCCTCTCTGTACGCCGAGACGACGTGGCACCTTTTCCCCGACCACGAAAGGCTGCGGGCGGAGCGCATAGTTGATGTCCAGGGGCTGATCGCCGGGATCGAACGGGGCGTGTCAGTAGGGTTGAAGAACTCCAGCTATTCGATCCGCCTGGACACCCTGCTCCGGGATTTCGAAGAGGAACTGCTGCTTGCTCGCCTTCCCCTGCTGCTGATGCTGTTCCTCGTGGTGGGCATCCTGGTCTATTACCTCTCTCTCGTCGCAGGACTGATCGTCCGGTCCCGGTCCATCGAAATTGCCATGCTGAAGAGCCGCGGAGCAACGGTATGGCAGTTGGGCGTGCTGGGACTCGGCGAGGGCCTGCTGCTGGCGATACCCGCCGTCGTCGCCGGTCCCTTCCTTGCACTGGGCATTGTCGAACTCCTCGGCGTCATCTTTTTCAGATTCAGCGGGACCGAGGGCATCCTGACCGGCATTCCGGTCGAGCTGTCCCTGCCTGCATTCCTCATGGGAATCGCAGGCGGAGCACTGGCCGTCCTGGTGTTCACGGTATCCACGGTTGCGGCGTCACGGCGGGGAAACGTGGAGGCGCGCCAGTCGGGCGCCCGGCCTCCCACATCCAATTTGCTCCACCGTTACTACCTTGACGTGGCCCTGCTGGCGGTAATCGGCCTGGTGTGGTGGCAACTCCAGAGCCGGGGCGCGTTCCTGGTGCAATCCCTGGGCAGCAGCGAGCTATCCATCGACTACACCCTTTTGCTCGGCCCGGTCCTGGGGCTGCTGGCCGCCGGGCTGATTGTGCTGCGGCTTTTCCCCTGGGCGGCTGCGATCCTGGCGCGGATTGCAGAGCCCTTCGGCCCGCCCTGGGTCGTGCACGTGATTCGCCACCTCTCCAGGGACCCGATGACGCCGGCGATGCTGGTTGTGCTGGTAATGCTCGCCACTTCCCTCGGGATTATGGGCAGCGTATTCTCCACAACTTTGGAACGGGGCCAGAGGGAGCGGGCGATGTACGAAGCCGGCGCCGACCTGCGCTTTCAGGTCAGTCCGGGCAGCGTGTCGGGCTCCCAGGCAGGCGTCCTGCGGGGATCGGGTGAAGTGGGTGGCCTGGCAGAGACCTACCGTACCCCCGCATACCTGACGACCACGGGCTTCAGCACGTCCGCCACGCTCCTGGCAGTCGACGCGGATACCATCGACGAGGTTGCATGGTTTCGCGACGATTTCGCCGGGGGCCGCTCCATCGAGGACCTGGCCGAATTGCTGAAGGGAGGAACGGCTTCATCTACGATCACTCAGGCAGCGGGCGGGATCCCGATTCCGGCGGATGCTACCCACCTGGTGGTCTGGGCCAGACCCGGCGGATCGGCGCAGTACGTCAGCCTCTGGGCGCGTCTCACGGATTCCAGGGGCCGCGCCCTGGACGCCCTGGTCGGAAACATCGAGGCCGCTCGCTGGGAACGCCTGGAACTGGAACTGACGCCGGAAGGACTGGTCAGCGAACGCCAGCGCAGGGGAGCGGTCGTGCCCGACTATGAACCGCCGTTCACTCTTGTTTCCCTGCTGGTGCGGAGCGGGCTGAGAGAGAACGACGGCGGGGCCCTGTTTCTGGGAGAGGTGCAGGCGTCAACCCCGGAGGGAAGCATTCCGCTGCACGATTTCCAGTCCACCGATGGCTGGAAGCCCGTCGAAGACTTCCGCAGGCCCGGCCTCTACTCCCTGGAACCGAGCAGGTCCGCTTCCGAGGGACGTTTCGATGTGTCCGGCCGGTTCAGCTGGGCGCCGGGCGGGGTCGGCCTGACCGGAATCAGGGCGGGAGGGCCGAATGAGCCTATCCCAGCCGTAGTGAACTCGGAGTTCCTCGAGATTTCCGATGCCGCCGTGGGCGACACGGTCGTTCTCGGGCTGTCCACCCACGCCCTCCAGTTGTTGATCGTCGAGGAAATCGACTACTTCCCCACGCTGGACCCGCGAGACCTCCCCTTCGCCGTAGTGGACCTGTCCCGCTTTGAGACAGCGACCATTCACTATTCGCCGCGGCTTCTGCGTGGTCCCAACGAGCTGTGGATTGCCGCCGGGGATGCCCCATTGGACGGCGAGGACCTTCTGACAGTCCTGCGCAATGAAGGCGCAAGCGTCAGGAAGGTGCTGGACGCTCCTTCAATGATCGCGCAGCGGCTGGACACGCCCTTGGTGAACGCGGGCTGGGGGGCACTGCTGGTGCTGCTGTTCCTGGCAATCTCACTGGCCAGCGCCTCGGGACTCATGCTCTTTTCCCACCTGGACGCGAGGGAACGTCAGACCGAGTTCGCCATGCTCACGACCCTGGGCATTTCCCAGGGACAGATGCAGGGAGTGGTCTGGGCGGGCCTGTTTACCATGGTCATCTTCGGAGTCGGCCTTGGCACCTTGCTGGGATGGCTCCTCGGGTCGAGCCTGCTGCCCCTGATGGAGGTGGCCGAAGAGGGCGCCCGGGTAACGCCGTCCCTGCTCCTGACAGCCGACTGGCAGCGAATACTGGTATCCTACGCTATCCTTGGTGTGGTAACCGGCCTGTGCGGCCTCTGGCTCACCTGGCTCACAGGCAAGCTCCAGCTTCACCAAGTTCTCCGATTGGGTGAATGACGCAGAACATGGACCAGCAACTGCAATACCGCAGCGCCACGGCCGCAGACGACCGGGAGGGCATCGTCGTCTGCCGGGACCTATTCAAGATCTATAAGCGGGCCGACCTGGAGGTCGTCGCCCTTCGCGGTCTGAACCTGACCGTAGCCCAGGGCGAGCTGATCGCAATCGTCGGCGCCAGCGGCAGCGGCAAGAGTACGCTGCTCAACATCCTCGCCGGGCTGGACCGGCCTTCCGCCGGCCAGGTAACCGTCGGCGCCCGCGACCTGCTCGACATGTCGGACCAGAGCCTCGTCCAATACCGGCGGGAAGACGTTGGCTTCGTCTGGCAGGCCACCGCCCGCAACCTCTTGCCCTACCTCAGCATCTCCGACAACATAGAGTTGCCCATGGCCCTGTCCGGACGTTCCGGCCGCCAGCGCCGGGCCTGGGCCGGTGAACTCCTCCAGGCGCTGGGCATCGGCGACAAGGCCAACCGCCTGCCCCAGCAACTCTCCGGGGGAGAACAGCAGCGCGCCGCCATCGGGGTGGCCCTAGCCAACCAGCCCCCTCTGCTCCTGGCCGACGAACCCACCGGGGAACTGGACACCGCAACCGCCATCCAGGTGTTCGAGATGCTGCGATCCCTGAACCGTAGCTTTGGCGTTACCATCGTCATAGTTTCCCATTACCCGGGAGTCTCGCAGTTCGTGGACCGGGTGGTGCATATCAGGGACGGCCGAATAAGCTCGGAGTCGTTTTCCGTCGCGTCCTACCGCCGGGACGGCTCCCGGTCCGAGGACGAGTTCCTCGTCGTGGACGATGCAGGCCGTCTCCAGTTGCCGCAGGAGTACGCGGAGCACTTCCGCGGGCGAGGGCTGGCCAGGGTAGACGTAGAGGAGGGGCGGATCACGCTGCGGCCGCCCGATGGGGAACGCGCCCCCCTACGACAAGCTCAGGACAAGCCCAACCCTCCTACAGGGGGAGAAGGAATGGGAGAGGGGACGCAGGAATGAAGCAGACTATCATTGCTTCGTCCGGCCTGAGCAGGACATTCGAGAGCGGAGGCGAGACGGTCTGGGCGGTAAACGAGGTGGACCTGGAAGTGCAGACCGGGGAGCTACTGGTGTTCACCGGACGCTCCGGGTCCGGCAAGACCACCTTGCTCAACCTGCTGTCGGGACTGGACCGGCCCACCAGCGGCTCCGCGCTCTTCCAAGGCACGGACCTGGCCCGAATGCCGGAGAAAGACTTGGTAGCCCTCCGCCGACGCAAGATCGGCTTCATCTTCCAGTCCTTCGGCCTCATGCCGCTTCTCTCCGCGCAGGAGAACGTGGAGTTGCCACTCCACATCATCGGCGTTTCGTGGCGGGAGAGGCGGCGACGCGCCCAGGAAGCGCTGGAGTCGGTGGGGCTGGGCCCCCGGGCCAGGCACCGGCCTTACGAGCTGTCCGGGGGAGAGCAGCAGAGAGTTTCCATAGCCAGGGCGCTGGTAACCAGTCCGGAAGTCGTCTTCGCAGATGAGCCTACCGGGGAGCTGGATACCACGACGGCGCGCTCCATAATCGACATTCTGCGCAACATATCCGAAGAAGGCACGACGGTCATTGTCGCCACTCACGACCTCTTCCTGGCCGAAGCAGGGGACAGGCGGCTGGAAATGGCGGACGGACGGCTTACCGAGCACCCTCAAGAGTCCCTTCTCCCTTGAGGGGGAGGGTTATGGCCTGCCCTGAGCTTGTCGAAGGGTGGGGGTGAAATCCTCGCAGGAAGCAACTCTTTCCGGCGCAGGGCAATCTTCACGGACCCTGTCGTTCCGGCCTGCACCCGTTGTGCGAGCCTTCATCAGACAATATCATTCACTGGCATCGTCCTGATAACGCGGAGGCCTCATGGTCAAGTACTCGTTCCGGCTGCCCAACGCCGACTATCTCGGCTTCCCGGCCACGACCCAGGCAATCGTGCAGACGGCCTGCAAAGCGGAGGAGCTGGGGTTCGACGCCCTGTTCGTCAACGACCACGTCATAGTCGACGACTCGGCAAGAAGCGAGCCGTGGCGCAACGTCTACGACCCTCTCATGGTCCTGTCGTACGTCGCGGCCAAGACCTCATCCATTCGGCTGGGCACCTCGGTGCTGATAATGCCGTACCGGAATCCGATAGTGACGGCCAAGATGTTCGCCACCCTGGACCAGATGTCGGGTGGCCGTGCCATCGCGGGCGTCGGGTCGGGCTGGAGCGAAGCCGAGTTCGATGCCCTGACCGTCCCATACCGCCAGCGCGGATCACGAACCAACGAATACATCAGGCTCTGGAAGGAATGCTGGAAGCCGGGCGCGACCACTTTCCGCGGCCGGTACCACTCCTTTAGCGACATGCACATCAACCCCAAGCCCTTGCAGCAACCTCACCCGCCAATATGGATCGGTGGATCGAGCCCGGCGTCCCTGCGCCGCGCCGCCAGGTTCGCGGAGGTCTGGCAGCCCACTCCAACTGCTCTGCCCGATCTGATCAGCAACCAGTCCTATCTTCGCGATATCAGCGGACAGTTCAACCGCGACATCCCCCGCACCCGCATGAGCTTCCGGGTCAATTTCAGCGGGATCACGGGCAGCTCCAGCGGCGCCGGGGACAGGCCGACAGGCCAGGGCACTCCCGAACAGGTGGCGTCCGACCTCCAGCGGTACCGCCAGGAGGCCGGACTGGAGGAGTTCCAGATGAACTTCAACGGTTGCGGCAGCCTGCAGCAGCTTCTGGACTCCATGGATGTCCTGGTCCAGGATGTGATGCCGAAGGTAGATCAATAATACGTGAACCGGGAGACGCCCTCACTCTAACCCTCTCCCAGGGGGAGAGGGGATTTGCTGCACGCTGACTGCTTATGACAACCTTGCAAGCATTCCCAACCGAACGCGAAGCAAAGCGCAGGGTCCTGATGGACGCGGTGGAAAGCGTGCGCCCCACGCTGGAAGCCGGCGCCCTCGAAGGGGAGGAGACTGCGACCCTGCCCAGGGCCTCCGTCGATGCCCTGTACGAGTCGGGGCTGCTCCGGCTGAAGCTGCCTCACGTCCTTGGCGGCGCAGAGGCCGACCTGGTGACCCAGCTCGACGTACTGGAAGCGGTCAGCGAGATCGACGCCTCGGCCGGCTGGTGCCTGATGATCGGGGCGGCCAGCCTGGGCGGTGTCGGCGCATTCCTCCCGGGCGACGCAATCGAGGAAATTTTCGCCGGCGGCGAACCTCCCAGGACAGCCGGCGTCTTCGCGCCCTTCGGCTCGGCTGTACCCGTCGAAGGCGGCTACCTGTTGAGCGGCAGGTGGTCTTTCGCCAGCGGGGTCAGGCATTCGCAGTGGATATCCGCGGGCGCCCGCGTAACCACCGAAGAGCCGGGGTATCCGGCGCAGATAAGGACCACCATCAGAACAAAGGACGCTACGATCCACGACAACTGGCAGGTGATGGGACTCAGGGGCACCGGAAGCTGCGACTTCTCGGTCAAGGACCTGTTCGTTCCGTCCAGCTTCGCCTACGACGCCACCGCCACCGAACCTCTGCGGGGCGGGCCAATGTACCGTCTGGGCAGGCCAGGGTTCGTTACCAACGAGCACTCGGCCTTCGCTCTTGGAGTGGCCCGCCGCGCCCTGACGGAAGCCCTGGAGGTGGGCACGTCCAAGACTCGGGGCTACACCTCCATCAACCCTCTCGCCCGTCGGCCTGCCTTCCAGCGGATGTTGAGCGAAAGCGACCTGCGCCTGCGCTCCGTCAGGGCATTGAACGTGGATGTTCTGGAAGAAGCATGGGAAGTGGTCTGCGCCGGTTCCCCTCCCCCACCTCCGCTGCAGGCGCGGATGCGCAGCTGCGCGACCTACACCACCGATGTCGCCGTTGACATCGTGACCCAGGCATTCCGCTTTGCCGGCGGCGCGGCGCTCTTCGACTCAAGCGTGTTGCAGCGTTGCCTGCGGGACATCAACGCCGGGGCGCAACACCAGATGGTCAGCAACGCCGCCTACGAGAACCACGGCCAGTTCATGCTGGAACTGCCCGATGCCAAGACCATGGAATAACCGCCCCGCCTGTCCTGAGCTTGTCGAAGGAAAACCAGGAGGCATGATGCGCTTCGGCCACTTCTTCTACCCCATGAAATTCGATGACTCCCGGGACGGGCAGGCCATCCAGGAATGCCTGGCCGAGGCGGAACTGGTCGAGGAACTGGGCTTCGACGCCGTCTGGATCGCCGAGCATTACTTCACCGGAGAATGCGTCTACGGAGACCCCCTGGTCTTCGCCAGCGCACTGGCGGTCAAGACCAGCCGGGTTGAAATCGGCTTCGGAATCCTCGAGCTGCCGCTGCACAACCCCGTGAGGGTCGCCATCCAGACCGCCCTGCTGGACAACCTGTGCCAGGGGCGCCTCATCGTCGGCACCGCCAAGGGCTCCAACTACAACGCCTACGAGTACATCGGCTTCGGCTCCAACCCCGAACTTGGCGTTGACCAGATGGAGGAGGCGGAGGAGTTGCTGATCAAGGCCTGGACCACCGACAACCTCGAGTTCAACGGCAAGCACTACCAGGTCGCCTTCCCGTCGGTCCGTCCCCGGCCCTACCAGAAGCCGCACCCCCGCCTGGCCCGCGCCTGCCTCAACCCGGAATCCATCAGGGAAATGGGACGCATCGGCCGTCCGGTGCTATTGCGTGGCCGCTCCACCAGCGCAACCGCCTCCAGCATCCGCATCTACCGCGAGGCCATGGAGGAGGCCGGATTCGACGAGGCCAACGTCGAAAGCAACCTCGACCAGGTATGGGTGTGGCGGGAGATGCACCTGGCCGAGACCGACGAACAGGCCTTCGTGGAGTTCCTGCCCGCCCAGTACGACGCGTTCGCCCGCATGGAAGAGTACCGCACGACCTGGAATCCCGCCGAGTACCCCATGGAACGTCAGACCCCGCCCATGCTGCGGGAAGGCTACGCCGACACTCCCGACCCGGACGCCGCCGAGAACGTCGTCGGCAGCCCCGGCCGGGTGGCCGAACAGCTTGCCCAAATGCGCGAAGCCGGCATCCGCAACCTGATGCTCACCAATCGCGGCCTCATGTCCCCCGAAAAGACCGCCAAGTCCCTGAAGCTCTTCAGCGAACAGGTCATGCCCCTGTTCCGGGACTGACCTGGGCCGATTCGCGAATCCCCTCTCCCTCATAAATCCCCTCCCCCTTGAGGGGGAGGGTTAGGGTGGGGGTGAAAAAGCTAGTGCGGAGAGAAAACCGAAAAGCCGCTCATGGTGATGGTTCGACAGGCTCACCATGTCGAACCATTTCAGGCTGCAACGCCCATCCTTCGACAGGCTCAGGATGAACGTGAGAAGCAGCCATCACTCCGGTGCTGTTGGACCACTAACCCCCACCCATGATTCGCCCAGCAAGCTCCAGCAGGCGCGAATCGTACCCACGAGGGCCCACCAGCGACAGGCCCAACGGCAGGCCATCCAGCGTGGCCAGGGGCAAGCTGACCTGCGGTAACCCTGCCAGGCCGGCGATGCACAGGAGGCTCATTGCCTGGGATCTCACCCGGTTCTCCAGCTCGTCGGCCGGCGCGTCCACCCTCGGCGCAACCCGCGGCGAAGTGGGCAGGCAGAGCACGTCGCCCTCCCCGAAAAGCTCGTTGATACGGTCGACGATTCCGTCCCTTCGCGCCCGGGCCGCCTCGACCTCGCCCTGCGTAACCCGCGACGCCCACTCGATCCGCTCCCGGATGCCAGGGCCGAAGTCGGGCTTGTGCTCCGTAATCCATGTCGCGTGGTTGTACCAGATTTCCCAGGCCTGGATCACCCTGAAGGTCTCGAACCATCCGGTCAAGCCGTCGGGACCGACCGTAACGTCCGCCTGCTCCCCGATGACGCCAGCGGCCAACTGCCCCGCCGGCACCAGCGCCTCCGTCACTTCAGGCTCCACCACTCCGAACGCATCTTCGGCGAACAGGAGCCGGCGGGGCGCAGGCAGTTCCTTCTCATCATCCAGTAGGACTTTCCCAACCGCAGAGAACACCGAAGCATCCCTGGCGAACCAGCCCGCCACGTCGAAGCTCCAGGTGAACGGCGACACACCCTCCAGCGATATCCGGCCATGGGTCGGCCGGATGCCGAGTATGCCGCAGTAGCTGGCGGGCAGCCGAACCGAGCCTCCGCAGTCGGTGCCCAGCGCGAAGTCCACCATGCCGCCCGCGACTGCCGAAGCCGAGCCGCTGGACGAACCGCCGCAGATACGCCCTGGCGCCGCCGAATTGACCGGCGTGCCGTAGTGGGCGTTCTGACCGCTGAGGCTGTAGGTCAGCTCGTCGGTGAGCGTCTTCCCCATCATGTCCGCCCCGGCATCCAGCAGCCGTTGCACGGCGGGCGCCGTTGCAGCAGCGGGAGGGTGGGACTCCAGCCAGGTGGGGCTGCCGAAGCCCGTGCGGCTACCGGCGACGTCGAACACGTCCTTGGCCGCGAAGGTCAGCCCCCGGAGCGGGCCAACACCGCTCCCGATCAGCCCTGCATGGTTCTCGCGGCAGAAGGCGCCGAGAGAGTCTTCCGGCGGACTCGCGTAGCGATTACTGGCCATTGCTGCCTCCGGTGGGCGGCTCGAGCCGGGCGGCTGGCCGGTGGAAAGTGCGTCTCCCTGCCTTGAACCCCATCGCGGGGGACACCACCTCCGCGACGGCATCGGCACGGCTGCCGCAGTCCAGCGCCACCAGGTCGGCGGCATCGCCGACGTTCACACTGTGACCGGGGAGCCTCATCAGCCTGGCGGGGCGGCTGGAGACCATCTCGTAGCATTCCGACAATCCGCCCTGGTCTCCCACCTGGCAGATGTTGGCGTAGAGGTTGGCCATCCTGACAAGCGAACAGTCGCCGAAGGGGGTGAACGGGTTCAGCACGTTGTTGGTGGACAGCGAGCAGTTGACCTCCTCGTCCAACAGCCGGTGGACCGGCGCAACGCCGCGCATCATCGAGTGTTCCTGGTGCCGTCCCATCAGGTACAGGTCGGTGGCGGGCAGCACGGTAACCGCCACGCCCGCTTCGGCCAGCCGCTGCCCCTTTTCCTGCAAACGATCCGGCGGCACCGCGGACAGCTTGGTGACATGCCCTATGGCCACCCGCCCGCCGTACCCGTAGCGTTCCGTCAGCTCGCAAACATAGTCCAGGTCCAGGGATTCGGCATCCGGGCCGAAATCCAGGTGCATGTCTATGTCGATATCGAACTCACGGGCGATCTCGAAGACCCGGTCGATCTGCCCATGCGGGTTGCTGTCCGTATACGGGGCCGCGCCCACCACACTTCCGCCACGGCGCAAGCCCTCAACGATCAGCTCGTCGGTGCCGGGATTGTTCAGCAGTCCCTCCTGGGGGAATATGCAGACCTGGATGTCGATGGCCCAGCTGAATTCCTCGACCAGCGGCAGTATGCCCTCCAGGCTCCGCAGCCCGATCACCGGGTCTACCTCGAGGTGAGTGCGCATGTGGGTCGTACCTTGGAGCACGCACTTCTCCAGCGTTCTCTTTGCCCTGGCGTATACATCTTCGGGGGTGAACTCCTGCTTGAGGCGGGCCACTTCTCCGATGGCCTGCTCCAGACCGCCGCGCTGCGAGGACAGGCGGTCCAGCAGGCAGGACTTGTCCAGGTGGATGTGCGTCTCGACAAACGAGGGCGTTACCAGACCGCCGCCCAAGTCGTACTCCCGCCCTTCTGCGTTCAGGCCGGTTTCGATGGCTTCAATGCGCCCGCCCTCAATCCCGATGTCCACGAGAGAAGCGTCAAGCCCGTCAGCAATCCTGGCGTTGCGAAGTATCACGTCCATAAACGCCCGCGCCCTAACCCTCTCCCTCTGGGAGAGGGAACTTTAGAAACACCCTCTTGCCCCCAAATACTCAGGGTGGCCGCAGTATACAGGAACCAGCGAGGCCGGTTCGCAACCCGCGGTGCATGAGATGGTGGGAAGGCCAAGCGGCAACCGGAAACGCCCGACGGGTTGCCACTTGCCGTGAGGGGGTTACAATTGGCGGCGACAATGGCTTTGACTAACGCCAGTCAGAGGAACTTCCCATTAAGGAGCTACACATGCCTGAGGTAGAGGACAAGCTGAAGGAACTGGGTTACGAGCTGCCGCCGCCACGTCCGCCGGGCGCAGGCAACATCATCCCCTTTGTTCGGACGGGAAACTTGGTGTTCCTGTCCGGGACCGGACCGGGCCTGCCCGGCGGCGGGCTGCTGCACACCGGCAAGCTGGGGGGCGATGTTTCCATCGAGCAGGGCTACGACTGCGCCCGGCAGACCATGCTGAACCTGCTGACCAATCTGAAGGGGGCGATCGGCGACCTAGACAAGGTGAGCCGGATCGTCAAGCTGCTGGCCATGGTGAACTCCACCCCCGACTTCGGCGATACCCCGAGGGTTGCCAACGGCGCTTCCGACCTCCTAATCGAACTTTACGGCGAGAGGGGCCGTCACGCCCGCTCCGCCGTCGGCATGGCCACCCTGCCCGGCGGAATGCCGATTGAAATCGAAATGATCGTCGAGGTCGAGGACTGACCGCCCATCTCTTCTGTTCCCTCCCTTACATCCCCTCCCCCTGAGGGGGAGGGTTAGGGTGGGGGTGAAATCCTCCCTGTCTGAAACCTGGCATCCAACAAGCAAGAGGTAGACACAATGGCGTTGGGAGACAACTTCGGGATCCTGCTTCCCACCAGGGGCGTGCTGGTCTACGCAGGCAGCAACGGGCCGCGGGTGGAGCAGGTCTGGCAGATGGCCGAGACCGCCGAACGCGCGGGCTACGACTCAGTGTGGGTCGGCGACAGCATCACGTCCAAGCCCCGCATGGAGCCGCTGACGGCCATGGCAGCCGTCGCCACCCGCACCAGCCGGGTGAAGATCGGCACCGCCGTCCTGCTCAACGCCCTGCGCCATCCCGTCCACCTCGCCCATGCCGCGGCCACCATCGACAACATCTCCGGCGGGCGCACCATCCTGGGCCTGGGCGCGGGGCGCGGCAACAACCAGATGTTCGTCGCCGAGCACGCCGCGGTCGGCGTCCCGATTACGGAACGGGCCTCCCGGATGGAGGAGAGCATCCGGGCCATGCGGGCCCTCTGGTCGGGCCAACCGGTCAGCAGCGACGGGGAGTTCTACCCCCTGGAGGAGGTGGAACTGGAACCACGCCCGGTCCAGGAGTCGATTCCCCTCTGGATATCCAGCAACTGGGTGAAGCGTGGGCTGTCCCGTGTCGCGGAGTACGGCGACGCCTGGATCACCAACGTGCCGTCTGTGGAACTGTTCGACCAGTGCTGGGACAGGATTGCGCAGAACGCAGGGGAATTCGGCCGCGACCCGGCGGGCATCGGGCGCTGCCTGTATATCTCCGTGAACCTGAACGACGATGAGGACGCCGCTCTTGCCGAGGGCGACCAGTACATGCGGGCCTACTACAGCATCCCCTACGAGGTCATCAGCAGGAACCTGCTGTGCGTGTTCGGCCCGGTGCAGAAGTGCATCGACACGATCTCCGCGTACAAGGAGAGCGGGGCCGACTACTTCATCGTCAGGTTCGCCTCTCCGAACCAGGCGCACCAGATGGCCCGCTTCACCGAGGAGGTTCTGCCGGCGGTAGGGTGAAAGACACTTCCGTCAGCCGCTGCGGTCGGCGTACTCGGCCTTGGCGGCCTCCACGAGGGAGGTGTCGCGCAGCAGGTCGCTGGCCGTCAGGCTGAGGGCTTTGGCGACTTGCAGGGCGTTGGAGAGAGCCAGGTCGGTAACGGCCGTCTCCTGCATCTGGCGCGTGTGAGAAGGCACCGGCGTCTCGCTGACAGCGTAACGCAGCTCGTAGCCCGGCATGGCCTTGCTGATGTTGCCGAAGTCGGTTGAGGCCCCGCTTCCCGGCCGTCCGGGTATCGGCTCGTCCAGCCTGATTCCCAGCTCCCGGATGTTGGCCGCCACGGCCTGTGCAAGAGTGACATTGGGCTGCACGTTCTCGTAGAAGGGATAGAACTCCTCCACCTCAAGGCGGGATCCCGTCATGGACGCCGCGCCCTCCGCCACTGCTCTCACCTTGCCGACCACCTCGTCGCTCAGGTATCGCCCGTCCCGGGAGCGCAGCATGAAGTTGGCCGCAGCGAACTCGGGGACCACGTTGGGCGCAGTGCCGCCGTCGGTGATGACGCCGTGCATTCGCACGTCGTCCCGCAGGTGCTGGCGCAGGGCGTCGATGCCAGTGAACAGGTGAATGACCGCGTTCAGCGCGTTGATGCCTGCCTCTGGATAGGCCGCTGCGTGGGCGGCCTTGCCGTGGTACATGTACCGGTAGCCCACCATTGCCAGACTCCAACTCTCCCCTTTCGGGGCCGCCGCCGGAATTATGGTGCGGTTGGAGAAGGGATGAGACGATAGGGTGGCGTCAACGCCGTTGAAAACACCGGCTTCAAGGAGCCGTATTTTGCCGCCGCCCCCTTCTTCAGCCGGAGTGCCGATGATTTCCACCCTGCCTGGCAGGTCCTGCGCGTTGGCCCGCAGGCCCAGGGCCGCCCCCATGGCGGCCATGGCGATCAGGTTGTGCCCGCAGCCGTGGCCGATCTCCGGCAGCGCGTCGTATTCGGCCAGCACGGCGATAGTGGGGCCGTCGCCTCCGCCGCCCGGAATGACGGCCCGGAAGGCAGTCTCGATGCCGCCGATGCCCCGCTCCACCGAGAGGCCGTTGCCTTCCAGGAAGCCGGCTAGGGCATCGGAGGAGTAGAACTCCTCGTAGTTCAGCTCAGGGTGGGCGTGGACATCCCTGGAGAGATCAAACAGGGCCTGCCGCGAGGTCTCGATGGCCGAGTTGGACCGCTCGGACAGGTCGCCTTTGGCTAACGCATTCCGGCTGCTCATGCCGCTTTCCCTCCTCACATCAGGAGATTGGGGAATACCGCTTCAATTGCACGCTGACCTGCTGAAGTTACGGGCACGGTCAGCGTCCTAGGGGGTGTCGTCAAATTAACCCGTCATTCCGGCGAAAGCCGGAATCCAGAGGTTTCCGTAGCCAAACCGTGATGCGGCAACCGGATTTCCGTCATTCCGGCTTTCGCCGGAATGACGGAAATAAGGCTGTGGTGTGTCTGGTTGCTCAATTTGACGACACTCCCTAGAAACTTTACCCGGCCGCTTTCCGGGCATTTTACAGGGGTTGCGCCGTCCGCCGCCATTGCAGTGGAGTTCCTGGACGGAAAGACTCTCCGGCATGGCCCGGCCGGGTCATAGGCTACAATGACCGGGCCTGTCATACGCTCACCGGATGGAGGGAGCTTGAGGATCGAGACACTTGCCGTTCACAGCGGTCGCAACGTTGACCCCGCAACCGGAGCGGTCACCCCGCCTATACACATGTCGACGACCTTCGAGCGGGAGACGGACGGTTCGTATCCCGAGGGCTTCGTTTACGGACGCTCCGGCAATCCCACCCGCGCCCTGCTTGAGGAATGCGTCAGTGACCTGGAAGGAGGAGTGGCGGCCGCTGCGTTCTCTTCGGGCGCCGGCGCTCTCGCCGCCGTGTTCCAGTCCCTGTCAACGGGAGACCATCTGGTAGCGCCTCAAGACCTGTACCACGGCACGGCGCTCCTGCTGCGTGACCGGCTGGCGAGATGGGGGCTGCACACCTCATTCGTGGACATGACCGACATTGATGCCGTGAGGGAAGCAATCACGCCGGCAACCAGGCTGATCCTCGTGGAAACTCCGTCCAACCCCCTGCTGAAGATTACCGACATTGCCGAGGTAGCGCAACTGGCGCGCGACAGGGGACTCGTCTGCGTCTGCGACAACACCTGGGCCACCCCGGTCCTGCAGCGTTGCCTGGACCGTGGCGCAGACCTCGTGGTGCATTCCACGACCAAGTACCTGGGCGGGCACGGCGACGTCACCGGCGGCGCGGTGATCAGCGCCGCAGACAGCCCCATGTTCCAGGAAATCCGGGCCATGCAGAGAGACGGGGGCGCAGTTCCCTCGCCGTTCGACTGCTGGCTGGTGCTCCGTGGAATCCGCACGCTGCCCTACCGGATGCGGGCCCACTCGGAAAACGCGGGCAGGGTAGCGGCCTTCCTCGACGAGCGCCCGGAAGTGCTGGAGGTGTTCTACCCCGGACTGCCCGGCCACCCCGGACACGAAATCGCCCGCAGCCAGATGAGCATGTTCGGCGGGATGCTGTCATTCCGGGTGCGCGGCGGCAGGGAGGCGGCGTTCCGGGTAGCGGCCCGGACGGCCCTGTTCACCCGGGCCACGAGCCTGGGCAGCTACGAAAGCCTGATCGAGCACCGGGCGTCAATCGAGGGACATGCCTCGACGACACCGGATGACCTGCTGCGGGTGTCGGTGGGCCTGGAGAACGCCGACGACCTGATCGCCGACCTCGACCAGGCGTTGGGCAGGTGAAAGGGTATTTCCGAAGTTCCTTCCCCCCTTGAGAGGGAAAGTTAGGATGGACTCCGAGGGTATAGACACCGGCTGCCTCCAAGAAACGCCCTCACCCTAACCCTCTCCCAGAGGGAGAGGGAATTTTAGAAACATCCTCTGAGAGACTTCGCTGGTGGTTCGACTGGCTCACCACCAACGGATTCTCCGGGACTTCGCAATCGTCCCGCAGTTACGCCAGAAGCCTGGCGGCCAACTCCACGAAGTCGTCTACGATTATGTCGGGTTGGTACTGCGAGTCGTCCGTGGGCAGCCCGTAGCGGTTGACGTAGGCCGCCTTGAAGCCACATGCCTGGGCGCCGAGGATGTCGAAGGCATGGGCGGCAACCATCATGATCTCGCCCGGCTCGCAACGCAGCCGCTGTACTGCCTTGCGGTAGATTCCGGGCGACGGCTTGAACGCGCCCACCTGCTCCACGGATATGATGGCGTCGAACTTGACGGGTACCTTGTTGCCCAGCAGTTCCTCCAGGTACCACTGTTCCCCGTTGGAAAGAGCGACCAGGCTGTAGCGGCCCGCCAGTCTCCGCAGCCCCTCGATCGCGTCGTCGTAAGGACGGAGTCCCTTGTAGACCTGCATGAACTCCCGCACCTCTTCGGCGGTGTATCCCACATCGTGATTCTTCAGGCAGTAGACGAAGGCGCGGCGGCAGGTCTCCAAGTAGCCGCTGTGGCCCAGCATCAGCAGGTTGTCCTGGTACTGCTCGATGCGCTGCCGCTCCCTCCACTCGGCATAGAAGGCCCGGCCCGTCATCCCCGAGCCGTGAGCCGACAGGAACTCTCCGGCAGGCCCGGCCAGGCTGCCGCTGAGGTCCATGACGGTGCCGAAGATGTCGAAGGTGAGGTATTTGACGCGGGCAAGGGGTTCGTCGGGCATGGGATGACTCTCCTGATTGTGGCCCTGGTTCCGGCTCGGGTGTGGGACCGTTCCCCTTCACTGGAGGTGAGGCAGCAGCTCCTCGGAGATTAGCTGGAGATACTCGAGCTTGGCGGAGAATTCCTTCGGCAGGTTCAGGCTGGCGAGCCCTACGTAGTCCAGGCCCTCGTCTTCCTTGCAGCGGTTGAGGATTTCGGCGCAGTCCTGGGGGCTGCCGGCTATGGCCCAGTCGGTCAGCTCACGCTGTCCGCCGAGACCGAAATCCACGGTGGTGTTTTCCTGCATGTTGAAGGTGCTGTACATGCCGGCCTTCTTGGCCGCCATTTCCCTGGCTTCCGTGATGGCCGTCTCGCGGTCCTTGGCTATGGCGATGGAGCGGTGGACGCCGACACGCCCTGCGGGGTCCTTGCCCAGCTCTTCCAGGGCTTCCTTGTACTGGCGGGTGAGAAGGCCGATGTCCTTCCATCCCGGCTGTGGCCCGAGGATGACCCGGTCGGCCAGGGCCGCCGCACGGCGAACGGCGCCCCGGCTCTGGGCTGCGATCCAGACGGGGGGGTGCGGCTTCTGCACGGGTGTCAGGCCCAGCTTCGCGTTTTGCACCTGCCAGTGCTTTCCGTCGAAGTTGACCTCCTTGCCGCTCCACAGCAGCTTCATCAGCTCCAGGGACTCTTCGAAGCGGCTCACACGGTCCCGGCGGTTGGTGCCGAAGGCGGTGAGTTCGGCCACCCGGTAGCCTATCCCCGCTCCGAGGATGAACCGTCCGTTGCTGAGGTTGTCGAGCGTCACCACCTGCTCCGCCAGGTCCACCGGGTTGTGGTAGGGGAGCAGCAGGACGCCGGTCAGCAGCTTCAGGCCCTCGGCTTCGGGGGCCAGCCGGGCCAGCGTCTGCATGGGCTGCATCCAGACGGTGGGATGGGATATGTAGTGCTGGGGAGCGTAGATAACCGAGAATCCGAGGGATTTGGCACGACGGCAAACTTCGGCGGCCTCTTCCACCTGCTCGTACATGGGCCGGTCGGGGTCTTCCAGGTAATCGCGTATGTAAAGTCCTACTTCCATCTCTCCACCTGCTTTCCGATGGAATTGCCCCTGTGTGCCGTGCCTACGCTAGTGCCATACGGATTTGCAAGTCAAGGGGCATGACGGGATAGGCAGGGCAATCGCATATGTCCGGGTTAATGTCCGTCATTCCGGCGAAAGCCGGAATCCAGTGGGCGAACCAAGCAGTCTTCGTCTGAAAACCTGGCATCCCGCACATTCTGGACTCCGGCTTTCGCCGGAGTGACAGGGTTGCAAATTCATAAGCGGTAGCTCTGCGGGACGGGACTCCTGGAATGGCCGTTCATTCGTTGCGGAGGGCGGTTACGGGGTCCACCAGGGTGGCGCGGTAGGCGGGGTAGCTGCCGCTGGCGAATCCCACTCCCGCCGCCACGAAGAAGGCGGCAGCGATGCTCCAGGGCTGAATGAGCGTGACCATCTCCTGGCCGCCCAGCTCACGGCCGTTGATGGCGATGGAGGCTCCCACTCCGATGGCGATCCCGACGATGCCTCCGAAGATGCTGAGCATCAGCGCCTCGGTAACGAACTGCATCACGATGTCCCGCGTGGTCGCGCCAACGGCCCGGCGAATGCCGATTTCCCGCGTCCTCTCGGTGACCGAGACCAGCATTATGTTCATTACTCCGATCCCCCCGACCAGCAGGGATATTCCGGCGATGCTGCCGAGCAGAATGGAGAGCGTGTTGCTCACCTCCGTGGCGGCGTCGATCAGGTCGTCCTGGCTCTGGATCACGAAGTCGGGCTCGGTGGTATCGTGCAGGAAGAGCAGCAATTCGCTGATCTCCTCCTTGACTCGCTCCGCATCGGCATCGGTGGACGTCTGCACGTCGATGTGGGAGACGCGCAGGTCGCCCTGGGGCGTGTAAAGGAAGCGAAGACGGCCCGCGGCCGCGCTGAGGGGCACAAACACCTGGTCATTGGCCTCGCTGGCGCCGCCCAGCTCTTCCAGCACGCCGATTACGGCGAATCCGAGAGTGATCCGCCCTCCGGCGAAGGACAGACGCACCTCCTGGCCAACCGGGTCCAGGCCCGGATAGAGGGTGTCGGCGACCCTGGCGCCCAACACGGCGACCTGCGACCGCTCTTCCTCGTGAAACGGCGTGATGAAGGAGCCGGACCGCAGCGACAGGTCCCTCACGTCCGCATAGCCGCTGGATGTGGCGACGATCTCGGCGCCTACGTTGTTCGAGCCGGCGATGGCCTGAACATCGATGGACAGGTGGGAAGCCACAGAGGCGACTCCCGGGATGCCGTCGGCGGCTATCGCCTCGGCGTCGGCTTCCACCAGGGTCGATGAAACAAGCCCGGCGAACCCTCCGCCCTGGGACGTGGTGGCCGCGGCGCTGGACTCGATGAAGACCAGGTCGGTCCCCAGCCCTTGTATCCGGTCGGTAACGCCCTTCTGCGTCCCCTGTCCGATGGCTATCAGCACGATAACCGAGCAGACGCCGATGATGAGTCCGAGGGACGTCAACGCGCTCCGCAGCCTGTTTGCGAATATCGCCCTTATCGCGATCTGAATTGTGTCGGACAGGCTCACCGCTGGGTCTCCTCCACGGTTCCGGTCGTCGAGGGCCGCGCGGCCTCTGCGGCAACGGCGGCGCCGGTGTCGCTCAGGATTCGCCCGTCCCGCATCCGTATGACCCTCCGGGCGCAGGCGGCCACCTCCTGCTCGTGGGTCACCAGCACGATGGTCAGGCCCTCCCGTTCGACCAGGTCCTTCAGGAGGTCCATCAGATCGTGCCCGGTTGCGGAGTCCAGCGCCCCTGTGGGTTCATCGGCCAGGAGAACCAGGGGATTGGAAACCAGGGACCGGGCGATGGTCACCCTCTGCTGCTCACCGCCGGAAAGCTCGGTCGGGCGGTGGGCCACGCGGTCCAGAAGTCCGACGCGCTCAAGCGCCTCGGCAGCCCGGCGCCTGCGGTTCCGCGCCCCCTGGTAGATGAGCGGGAGTTCCACCTGTTCCAGCGCGGTCAGGCGGGGCAGCAGGTTGTAGGCTTGGAATACGAACCCGAAGGCGCGTCCCCGAAGGCGCGCCCGCGCGCCCTCGGAAAGCTGGGAAACGTCGTGCCCGGCGAAGACGTACCGGCCATCGGTGGGACGGTCGAGAAGGCCGATTATGTTCATCATCGTGGACTTCCCCGATCCCGACTGCCCCATCACGGCCACGAATTCGCCCTGGCCCACCTCGAGATGGACACCGGCAAGTGCATGGACCGCAGTTCCTCCGATGGAGTAGGAGCGGGACACATCCTGCAGCAGAATCACCTGCGACCTCCACCGCCCGGCCCGAAGTCGAATCCCGGGGGCGCCTGGGGCTGCCGCTGCGTTGCAATGAACGCAATGCCCTCGGAATCCGCGCCGATCAGCACCACCATTCCGGCGTCAAGCCCGCTCGCAATCTCTATGACCTCGCCGTCCGACTCTCCCACCTCCACAAAGACCCTCTCGAACCCTGGACCCGCCTCGTCGCCTCCCGGAGAAGGAACGCTGACGAACCATCTTCCGTCGAGTTGCCGGACGGCGGACACGGGGAGCAGCACCGCCTCCTCTCGAATCTCGGTTAGGATGGTAACGCTCGCGCTCATGCCGGGCGCGGGCAACGGCCTAGCGGCATCCCTACCAGGCTGCCCGTCGGCGGTAGCCTGCTGGCCGCCTGCGCCCTGTCCACCGCCGGCAAATCGCCGGATAGCCTGGGTCATGGCCTGTAGCTCTTCCTCCCCGATCCCCTCCGGGAGAACCACGCCCTCGGGGAGCGGCTGCCCGGCGGCAATTGCCTGGAATACCTGCTGGATTGTAACGCCCTCCGGGAGTTCCAGCCCGGCCATCGGCCCGCCGGGGGCGCCGCCTCCAAACCCGCCACCAAAGCCGCCACCCGGACGGAAGCCGCCGACAGCGTCCCGAGTACCCGCCCCGTCGAGTTGCGGCCCGGTCAGGATGCGGGCTTCAACGTCGTATGTGACCACGCCCTGTTCGGCGTTTGGCACGCGGCCTATCGATTCGACCCGGACGGGATACTCGATGCCGTCTATGGCATCGAAGGTGGCCACGCCGGTCTGCCCGACCTCCATGTCGAGCAGTTCCTCTTCGGTCACTGTCAGTTCGATGAGCATCCGGTCGGAGGTGCTCAGCGTAAAGGCAGCCAGGGACGCCGTCACTGTGTCGCCGGGCTGGATGTTCACCGCCTCCACCGTGCCGTCGAAAGGCGCAACTATCGTCAGGCCGACCAGGGCCTCGCGGGCCTCTTCCAGGGAGAGTTCTGCCAGCCGTACGTCCTGGCGTTGCTGTTCAATTTCATTCTCCGAGGGACCCGCAAGGAGGTCATCGTACTGGGTCTGGGCTGTGACCAGGCTCGCCTGGGCGCTCTCCAATGAGGCGCGGGCCTGATCGAGGTCCCCTTCGTCGACCGCCGAGCGCAGTTCATCCAGCCTGGCCACCGCCGCGGCGTGGCTCAACCGGGCAGCCTCCACCTCCCGCTCCGCCTGGTACACGTCATCTTCGGTCGCTGCCTCCTGCAGGTCTCCGAGCCTGGCCACAGCTGCGGCATGGCTCGACCGGGCAGCGTCCAGTGTCTGCTGCGCCTGGTATATATCCTCCTCGGTTGCGGTTTCCTGCAGGTCCTCAAGCCTGGCCACTGCCGTGGCGTAGCTCGACCGCGCGGCTTCCAGTGATTGCTCAGCCTGGAAGACGTCATCTTCGGACGCTGGCTGCAGCAGCTCGGTCAGGCTTTCCCTCGCGGAAGTGAGCACAGACAGCGCCGACTCCCTGTCGGCGGCAGCAGCGATATACGCGACGTTGGCATCGGTCAACGACGTGCCAAGGCTCTCGTAGGTTTCCGACCTGTCCTCATACGATTCCTGCAAGTCGTCCGTCTTAACTTCGGACAGGGGCAGCGTCCCGGTACAGATCGAGCTGATCACGTCGTCACTGGGAATAAGCCCGTCGTACCTTTCGCAGAATGCGTCAAAAGCCTCTGTGAGCGCTTCGTCCGATTCTTCCTCCAGCCTGGTCGCGTCGGCCAGTTGCACTTCCGCCTGTGTCACCGCGGAGCGCGACTCGGCAATCTCCGCCTCACTGGGATCGGCGAGAAGGTCGGCCAGCGCTTCTTCAGCAGTGGAAACCTGCCCCGCGGCCGTCGCCACAGCCTGCTCGGCGCTGGCCAGGTCGGCAGTGCCCGGCGGCTCGGACAGTTGCTCCAGGGCCTGCTCGGCGCTGGAGATCTGGCCCAGGGCCGTTGCCACCGCCTGTTCGGCGCTGGCCATGTCGGCGGCGCTGGGTGGTTCGGACAGCATGACCAGAGCCTGCTCCGCAGTGGAAAGCTGAGCGAGGGAACTGGACACCGCCTGCTCCGCACTGGCCAGATCGGCGGCGCTGGGCGGGTCCAGCAGGCGCTCCAGCTCAAGCTCTGCGCTCATGACCTGCGACTTGGCGGAGACGATTGCCTGGTTGGCCGAAGCCACTGCGGAGGCGTCCGGGTCGGCCAGCAAATTGTCCAAGCGCAGTTGCGCCTGCCGCAGTTGCACTTCGGACGTGGCGATGTGGCGCCGGGCGTCGGTGTCATCGAGGGCGGCCATCACATCGCCCGCTCGCGCATCGTCTCCCTTGACCACCTCGACCGTGGCCACGACACCGGCTACTTCGAAAGTGAGTGTTGCCGACCGCTCCGACACGGCGGAACCGGAGAGTTCCGCCTCGGTGGTCAGACGACCCATCACCGCCTCGGCGCGCTCCGGTTCGACCGCGATTTCCTCGCTGTCGGAGCGGGTAAGGACGACAGCAACCACCGCGACGATGATAGCCGCCACGGTGACGCCGGAGATCAGCAGCCAGCGACGGCGGGAACCTCCCCCGCGAATGATTGCGTCGATGTCAGGTTCGTTCATTCAAGATTTCCCCTTTTTCAGACATCCTCGACTGACTGAAGCCTGTCGCCGACCATACCGGTTCGGAAACTTCCAGAGGGACGACCGGTTTGTCATCGACCTCCCGGCATCACGAAAACCACCTGAAGATATTGCGCCTGCCCGGCATCGATCTCTCGCAGGAGTGAACGGCAACCAATGCTCCGGTACGCACAGCATTTTACTCGCTGACTTTGAAGAATATGTGAAGGTTATCGGCTGGGCATAAGTCATGGCTTTCCAACTCCGTGTCACTGGTGAAGCCTGGTGTAAAGTGGGGCATGGGCAAGCCGCCCTGGGTTTATCTTCATCCGAAATGACAGGAGCAAGGCCATGACAGTGCTGGCGGACTACGAGAACAAGTACGAAACAGTCAGCGTGCGCCGGGAGGACGGGATTCTCCAGGTCACTTTTCACTCGGGCGACGGAAGCCTGCTCTGGGGAGAGGCGTCTCACCGTGAGCTGGGCTACGCCTTCGCCGACATCGGGGCCGACCCGGAAAACAGGGTAGTGATCCTCACCGGAACGGGCGACGACTACTGCGCCAACTTCGAGCCGAACCGGGCGACGCGAAGGATGCCCCAGGACTGGGACAAGACCTACTGGGAGGGCAAGCGGTTGCTGATCAACCTGCTGGAGATCGAGGTGCCGGTGATCGGGGCGGTCAACGGCCCGGCAACCATCCACGCGGAGATTCCGGTAATGTCCGACATCGTCCTGGCGTCGGAGACCGCCACTTTCCAGGACGGCCCGCACTTCCCGCGAGGCGTGGTTCCGGGGGACGGGGTGCACGTGGTCTGGCCGATGCTGCTGGGGCAGAACCGCGGGCGCTACTTCCTTCTCACAGGCCAGACCCTCTCGGCCCAGGAAGCGAAGGACCTGGGCGTGGTGGCCGAGGTGCTGCCGAAAGACCAACTCCTGCCCCGGGCCTGGGAGCTGGCCCGGCAACTGGCGGAGCGGCCGCCGCTGACCCTGCGCTACAGCCGCGTGGCCATGACCCTGCAGATGAAGCGGCAGATGCAGGACATGCTGGGCTATGGATTGGCCCTCGAAGGCCTGGCCTATGTCGACATGTCGCTGTCGCAGGGATAGACTTCCCCGCAACCGTGTACTGCTCAGAAGACTTCCTGGAGGTATGTGATGGAACGGCATGAGCTACCCTTCCTTACCGTGGCGGAGCTTTCCAGGCTGATCGAGTCCCGCGAAGTCTCCCCCGTGGAGGTCACGCAGGCCTACCTCGACCGCATTGACGCCCTGGACTTCAAGTACAACGCATTCCTGGCCGTCAGCCGACGGGAGGCCCTGGAAGCGGCCCGCGACGCAGAGCAGGCCATCGCGCGGGGCGAATACCGGGGCCCGATGCACGGCATCCCGGTGGCGGTGAAGGACCAGTTCTGGACGAAGGGAATCCGCACCACGGGAGGCACCCGCATCCTGGCGGATTTCGTGCCCGACGAGGACGCCACGATCATCTCGAATCTGAAGCGGGCCGGCGCAGTGCTGCTGGGCAAGACCAACATGACCGAGTTCGCCATGGGAGCGGGGTTCGAGCGGTTCAGCCCTCCGCGCAACCCCTGGGACCTGGACCGGCGCACCGGCGGTTCAAGCGGCGGCTCCGGGGCGGCGACCGCCGCCTTCCTCTGCGCCACGTCTCTCGGAGAGGACACGGGCGGGTCGATCAGGTTCCCGGCAACCTGGTGTGGGCTGGTCGGCCACCGCCCCACTTGGGGGCTGGTCAGCCGTTACGGGGTGATGACCGGAGTGTGGTCCATGGACACCGCAGGGCCGATCTCCCGCACGGTGGAGGACGCGGCCATCACCCTCACCGCCATCGCCGGGCGCGATGAGCGCGACCTCTACACTTGGGACCTGCCCGTCCCGGACTTCCGCTCCGGGCTGAACGCCGACATCCAGGGCCTGCGCGTCGGCGTGATCACCGAGCAGATGGACGACGAGATCACCGCGTCCGACACCCGCGACGCGGTGCTGAGGGCACTGGGCGTGCTGGGGGAGCTCGGCGCAACGGTGGAGGATGTCTCGATCCCCCTGACCGCCCACGGGGCCGTTCTGTCGCAGATTCCCCTAGTGGTCGAGCCTGCGCTGAACATGAAGGAGTGGGTGCGGGAGCGGCTGCAGGACTACGGCCACAACAACCGCATCGGCCTGCTGACCGGAAGCATCTTCCCGGCCCAGGCTTACTACAAGGCACAGAAGCTAAGGACGATGTTCCGCAACCAGGTGCACGAGGCGCTGGAGCGTTACGACGTGCTGGTAACGCCCACTTCCAGCGTGGCGGCGCAGCCCATCGTCGAGGACCCGGTGCGCACCAGCAAGGAGGACGCGGCGCCGCTGAGCTACCTGCAGACGCGGACATTCAACATGGCCAGTGCACCGGCGGTCTCCATCAACTGCGGGTTCAGCGACGAGGGGCTGCCCATCGGCCTGCAGATCGGTGGCCGTCCCGGCGCAGACCAGACGGTGCTGAACGTGGCCTACGCCTTCGAGCAGGCCACCAACTGGCACAACCGCCGCCCGCCCACCTCCTGAGCAGCGCGCTCCCCCCTTCCGCCCGATTAACGGAAATTGGCCGGTGCCAAGGTCTCCTCTGACACCGGCCAATTCTCCCTTCCCCAAGCATGACTGCCGCCGACCTTTCCGGCCCTGCTCCCTCACGCACCCCGCCATACGCATTCGTCAACATCCGAGCTGGCGATATTCAAATAGTCCTCATTTCACGGTTATGCCATATTATATTGATGAATTATATTGTAATAGTGTATAATAAATACAGGCGCTAGATGGCAACAACAAGAGAGTGCTCAATCCCTCAAAGGAGATGCTGATGGAGAACTGGAGACTGCCCATGTGAAAAGTCGCCCCCCTTTCAGGGGACTCTCGACAGGAGGTGCGTCAATGATCGCGTTAGGAAGAGCAGCAACCATCGAGGAACTCATCAGGGAACTGGAAATAGCCGACCCCACCGAGACCAGCGTAGGGAAATGGGACAGCCCCGCAGGAGAAAAGCGGGTGTCCATTTTCCACGAGACAGGGCACGTGTACGCAGTTCCGGAAGGCGGACTGGAAGAGAAGGACGCTGAACTGCTGTTCAGGCTCCCTGTCGAGAAGATCGGTGTGGAGGCCGCCATCCAGGCGGTCGAGGGCTATCTGGGCTCGGGGCACCAGTCGAGAATGCGGGAATGCGACATGATGAACTGTCGCAACCCGGTGCCCGAGGACAGCGGGAAGAGCGTGGCCCCCGGTACCTACCTGGCGGTCTGCGATGAGTGCGCCCCCATCGTGGCGACCGTAAGATAGGCGCAGACGCAACCCAGCCCGCCTCGGCTGTCCTGGCAGCCGTTCGCAGCAGTCAATAACGTATGGTCCGACCTGCAGAAGAGGTCGGCCCTTGCTTTCGGGGCAATAACGGCACTTTCCGGTAAAACCAACGCACGCCGGGACTACCCGTAATCTACACCACCTGGAAATGTGCCTCGGTGGGCACGCAGGCAACTCCGTTGATCGGGATCACGTCCTGGGGACAGGCGGAGAACGCGACTATGCAGTCCATCTCGGCCCTCAGCGTAATGTAGTCGCCGGGACCGGAAACCGGCGGTTCGAAGCTCACCGACCCGTCGATCCCCACCGGGATGTTCATGAACAGGTTCCACGGGCTGGGCGTCTCCGGTGGCGTCAGTCCCAGCTCCGCCAGCGCCGACGCCAGGTTGTCGGTGCAGTTGTCGTGGTAGCCCTCGCAGCCCAGCAGTTCGTAGCGGTACCGGTCGCACGCCGCAATCAGGGTGTCGTGAATTCCACCCGAAGTGTCCTCGATCAAGGTCAGGATGGGCCGTCTGCAGTTGGTGGCCATAGCCTGGCCGACGGTGGGCATGATGCGCCCAAGTGATGCGCGCGAATGCTCCATCGACATGAACTCGGTCAGATCGTCACGACGGAAGGCCCAGGTGTCTACGACCTGCTGGCCGTGGGTATTGATGACCCTGACGCTCTGCCCTTCTGAAACAAACGCCGCCTTGCCCCGGCGGGCGGGAATGGTGATCAGCGGTACCGTCGCCATGTTAAACCCCTTCTATCAGGACTAGGACGTGTTTGCAAACCATAAACAACGCGGAAGCGACCTCCAGAAATTCCCTCTCCCTCAAGGGGAAGGGAATATTTGAATCCCTCTCACGACCCAGAAGTCGCGGGATTGAATGATATTATGCGGGCCAAATGATTGTCGGCTGCATGAGGAGTACGCGATTGTCCTGAAATCCCGCCCCTTACGCAGACGAAACCCGGAGGAAGACCATGCGCATCGACGTCCACAGTCACCTGATCTACCTACCGTACCTGGAATACCTGGCCGGACGCAGTTCCTTGCCCCAGGGGGTTCTCAGGGGCGGGACTTATTTCGTCAGTTGCAGAGGAGGATACCTCCACACCGCGCCCTCGGCCCACGCCGACGTCGACCGGAAACTGCGAGCCATGGAAGACCTGGGCATAGGCATTTCAGTGCTGAGCCACGGGATGCCGGGGCCGGAACTGCTGGGCGCCCCGGAGGCCGACGCCTGGGCGTCCCGCATCAACGACCACCTGGCCGAGGTGATGCAGGCCCACCCCGGCAGGTTCGAGGCGTGGGCTACCCTGGGCTGGTACGACATCGACCACACCATAGCCGAGATCGACCGCTGCGTGAACCAGCTGGGCTTCAAGGGAGTGTATCTCTTCTCAAACATCAACCAGAAGACTGCGGACGTCAAGGAGTTCTGGCCCGTCTACCGGCACGTGGAAAGCCTGGGAGTCCCCATCAACATGCACCCCACGGCGCCGATCAACCTGAACGGCATCGACCACCGGCCCCTAGTGCCCGGCATGGCCTTCATGTTCGATACCGCCCTGGCCACGGTGCGCATGGTGATGAGCGGCTTGTTCCAGGAATACCCGGACCTGAAGCTGATTGTCCCTCACACGGGCGGTTTCGTTCCCTACATTCGGGGCCGGGTGGGCCGGCTGATCGACGAGTGGACTTCACCCGATGACTGGATCGACCTGGAGCAATCATCCCAGGCATACTTCGACAAGCTGTACGTGGACACAGTGTCCCACAGTCCCGAGGCCCTGGACTACTGCTACCGGATGTTTGGTGCGGAACGGCTGCTGTACGGCACCGACCACCCCTTCGGCCCACCGAACATCGAGATATACAACGAGATGGTGGACGGGCTTGACTGCCCGGAGTCGGACCGCCAACTGATCAACGAAGGCAACGCCCGGCGGCTGCTGGGGCTGGACGAGGCGGGGTGAACCGCGCTGAAATGCGCGCGTCCGGCAAGGGCCGCGCTTTCCGATTCAGGATTCAGGTGGTGTGCATGAGTCAGGGGCAGAGTTTCGGGAAACTATCCCGAAACAGCTGAGCTGCTTCCCCGGCGTTCTCTCCGCACTACCTTTTCACCCCCACCCCTTCGGCAAGCTCAGGACAAGCCTGACCCTCCCCCTTGAGGAGGGAGGGGACTCTTGTGTTGGTTGCTAAATAGGCCCTGCGCAAGTGCTAATGCCCTTTCAAAATAACCTCTTCCTAAAGTTGCCCGTTCATCCTGAGCTTGTCGAAGGATGCGCCTTCAAGCTGCCGATGGTTCTACATGGTGAGCCTGTCGAACCATCACCATGAGAGGAATTGCGGAAGGGAGCAGTAGTTACTTTGAAGAGGCCCTGGCACAAGTGCAACTGCCGGTTGACAAACCGATTCGGGTAGGCGAATAGTAGGCAACCCCTTCCCTGATCAGGATTTGGATGCTCTCAGCAAGGCAAATACACTACGCTTGGGTCATCGTGGCCATTGCGGCGGCGATGGGGTTCATCACCTCGGCGGTGCGATTCGCGGCCGCCGCGCTGGTGCCACACCTGAGCGACCCAGCCGGTTTCGGCTGGAGCTACGCCGCCATCAGCTTCGCCTTCAGCCTGAACTGGATAGTGCTCGGGCTGGTCAGCCCCTATGTGGGATGGCTGGGAGACAGGTACGGGGTACGCAACCTCCTGCTGGTTGGGGCCCTCCTGTTCATTGCCGGGATGATGCTGACTGGCATCATGAGCAGCCTGTGGCAGTTCTACCTCTTCTTCGGAGTGGTTCTCGGCGTGGCCACCACCATCTTCACGGTGCTGACGGTGTCCGGCGTGACCCTGTGGTTCAGGAGGCACCTCGGGATCGCCATGGGGGTGGTGTGGTCGTTCCAGGGAGCCGGCACCATTGCGCTGCTTTTCCTGATAGGCGCGGCCTTCGGCCAGCTGGGGATGAAGTGGATCTTCTGGCTTCCCGGCATTGCGGGCGGCGTGTTGCTGCTTCTGATGGTCAGGTTCTTCTACAACGGCCCCGCCGAGATTGGCCTGCGCCCCCTGGGCGATCTCGGAGACGAGCCGGTCCAGAGGCCGCGACAGGACGACGCGGCGAAGATCAGGGCCAGGGTGTTCATCCAGCAGGCGAAGCGCACTGCCACTTTCTGGAACCTCATCGGCATCCACTACTGGGGGTGCATGGGCCACAACATCATCAACGTCCTGGTGGTGGCAATCGCCGTCGACCGGGGCCTGTCCCTGGGAGTGGCCGCCGGGGTGCTGGCGGCGCAGCAGGGCGTCGGGGTCATCGCCCGCGGGGCCGTGCCGGTCGTAGCGGAGCGCTGGGGCTGCCGGACGGTGTGGGTCGTAGGAATGGCCCTTCAGACCTTCCCGCTGGCGCTGCTCTTCTTTTCCCAGGACGCTTGGGCCTTCTACCTGTTCGCAATCCCCTTTGGAATCGGACAGAGTTGCGAGGTACCCACGTTCCCCATCGCCAACCGGCAGTATTACGGGAACGTTCCGCAGGGGAGTCTCTACGGCTGGCAGAACCTGGGCAACGGCCTCGGCATGGGCGTCGCCCCCGTGTGCGCCGGACTGCTTTGGGACCTCACGGGCACCTACCTAGCGCCGCTGATTATGTCTATCGGGTTCAGCTTCCTGGCCCTTGTGTCCGCCTGGTTCCTGCCCTCACCCCGCCTCCGACAGATCCCCGACTGGGAGAGCCACCTGCCCGCCAACCTCCGGCCTGCCGACTAGTGGATCAACCAATTTGGATTGATGACTATTTCTCCCGTTCACCCTGAGCCTGTCGAAGGGCCGCCCGTCCGTGGTGAGACAAGCTCACCATGAACGGACTGCCAGGCCCATCAACAAAACAGTGACAGTCTACCAGCGCCTCAGGACACGGCGCCGGAGAACCTGGGCATGACTTCACTGGCGAAGAGTTCCAGGCGGTCAGTGGGTATCGGGTCGGGAAATAGGAGGAAGAAGTAGGTGATCCCTGCGTCGACGTACTCCTGTATCCGGGCCGCGCACTGATCAGGGGTGCCCGCGATGGCCCGGGAGAGGGACGCACGGTAGTTGGACACGCTCACGCTGCCGCTGGCTGCTCCCTCGGCAACCAGCCGGTCGAAGTCTGCCTCGTTCTCCGCGATCACCACTCTCGTGTTGTGGCTCACCTCGATCTCGGACAGGTCCCGGCCGACGGTCCGGCAGTGCTCCCCGAGGGCGTCCAGGCTGGCCCGGTGTTCATCCAGGTCCATCTCGAAACCCACGTTGCAGATGTCGGCATGGCTGGCCACCGCCCGGAAAAGGTGCCTCTCGCCGTGCCCTCCGATCAGGAACGGCGGGTGGGGCTTCTGGACGGGCTTCGGGTCGTTCTTCGCTCCGGTCAAGGTGTAGTGGCTGCCCTCGAAGTTGACCTCTTCCTCTGACCACAGCCGCTTCATAATCTCGACCGACTCTTCCAGCATCCTCACCCTGGCGGAAGTGGACGGGAAGTCCAAGCCGGAAGCCCGATGATCACTCCGGCTGCCTCCCGCACCGATCCCAACTTCGACTCTGCCATCGCTGATGACGTCGAGGGTGGAAGCCATCTTGGCGAAGACCGAAGGATGCCGGTAAGTATTCGCCAGCACCAGGGGAGTGAGCCTGACCCGGCTGGTTTCGGCTGCCAGGGCCGAGAGCGCGGTCCAGCATTCCAGCGTGGGTATGTTGAGCAGATCGTACAGAGTCGCGGAATAGTACCCCAGCCGGTCGGCATCCTTCCAGATTCGCCTGAGGGTCTGGTAGTCGTATCCGCCCTGATGTATGCGGACGCTGAATTTCACTCTTCTGTCCATATTCCCAACCATCACCTCGATGGAGCTATGCCACCGCAGCCGCCACACACTGCCCCATCTCAACAGTCTCCAGTCCTCCCCCGAAAGGGAAGGGACAGGTTCTAGCGGCGTACGTCCTGGCGGAGCCTGGAGGTGAACTTCTGCCGGACCTTGGCCACCTTGGGACTGATGACTATCTGGCAGTACATGCTGCCGGGGTTGTTCCGGTAGAAGAGCTGGTGCTCCCGTTCTGCAGGGTAGAACGCTTCGAAGGGAACGACCTGGGTTACTACCGGCCCGTTCTCGGTCCCGGAGGCATCCAGCGCCCTGATGTAGTCCGCAGCCTGTTCCTTCTGTTCCTCGGTGGTGTAGAGAATCACGGAGCGGTACCTTGCGCCCCTATCGGCTCCCTGGCGGTTGAGGGTGGTGGGGTCGTGGGTGGCGAAGAAAATCTCCAGTACTTCGGTGAACGAAATCAGGGAGGGATCGAACTCAAGCCGCACCACCTCGGCGTGCCCGGTCTTCTCGCTACAGACCTGGTAGTAGGTCGGGTTGGCAACGTGGCCGCCGGAATACCCGGACGTGATCGCGTTGATCCCGGCGACTTCCAGGAACACGGCTTCGACGCACCAGAAGCAGCCGCCTCCCAGGACGGCTATCTCGGTATTTTGGTCAGTCAACTTACTTCACTCCAATTGCAGACTTCAGAATAGGGATTACGCGGCTCGACGCGTCTGCCGGATGCACTCAGCAGAGACTCTGCTCCACCTTTTCACCCCCACCCTAACCCTCCCCCTCGAGGGGAGGTGACAGACTCCGCCTGCGTAAATCTCAACAGCATATCAGCGGCCCGGCGTTTGCTGGGGCATACGGCGCGGCGGCGGCGCAATTTCCTGTAGGCTGCTCAGGTCCATGGGCGGCAGTTCCACATCGACAAACTCCCGCACGCCGTTGGCCAGTTGATTGTAGGCCGGGAACCACGCCGCCACCTGGGCCCGCCACGCATCCAGCCCGCCGCTGGCGTGAAGCTCGAACGCGGCCTCCCGTCCGTCAAGGCCGGACGACACCTGGTCCCAGGCCAGTTGCAGCAGGGCCGCCCGCTGCAACGCCGTGTAGCCGCCTCCGCCGAAGGCATCCTCAAGCTCCGCGGCCATCGCGGGGTCCGCAAAGTCCGTGTCGGCAGGCGCGTTGACCAGCGACGAACCGGGAAGGCCGCGCAATATCTCCCCCATCCGCTGCCGCACCCTGAGGGTGTTGATTCCTGCGGAGGCCACGTGCAGCTGGTTAGGCAGGGCGTACCCGCTGACCGTCATTTCCGGGTCCAGCTCGGCCGCCGTCATGCAGGAGCGCGAGGTCTGGATGTTGACGGTCAGCTCAGCCAGTTGTTCGATGGTCTGGGGATTGTTCTTGAGGCCCATGACCTCGGCCAGGGCAAGCGCGATGCCGAGGGTTAACTCGGCCTTCGCCAGCCAGCCGTAGCTGTGATGCCAGAGCAGCCAGCACACCAGCGAATGACGCCGGTTGCGGTCGATGGTCTCCCCGGTGAATACGCGGGAGCGCGGGATGAACACGTCCTCCATCCAGACCATCGAGTCCAGTTCATCAAAACGGCTGCTCAAGGGCGAGAGGAAGCGGTTGGGGTGCTTGGCGACGGCCCGTCGCGACACCACCCGGAGGCCGGGAGCGTTCACCGGCACGATGAACCAGAGGTGCCGCCCGCTGCCCGGCGGCAGTTCGTCCCTGCTGGTTATCAGCAGGTCCTCGGCAAAGGGGGTGCTGGTGTGCATCTGGATCTTGCCGCTCACCACGATGCCGTCGGCGGTATCGCTGACCAAGCGCAGCGCAGCCCGCTGGCTCTCGTCTTCGCGGAGACGCGTTCCGATCAGCGGCCCGCCTCCGGCGAAGGTAAGAAACCTCCCGGTCTCGCGGAGGGAAGTCAGGTAGTCCTCGGACGCCGCGATTTCCTCCGCGGAGTGGTTGACCCGCTTCAGGGCATTCACCATTCCCATAGCTATCAGGTGGCCGTAGCCGGCGGTGTGGGTCATGTTTCCGCCGGTGATGAAATGCACGGCGCTGAGCGCCTTCCCCGAGCGGCGCAGGTCATCGGACGACTTTGGCGGCGTCAGCGCCAGGGGGCGCCGCCGGCCGTTCTCGCCGGGCGGGGTCAGCAGGATGTCCTGCCAGTCGGGGTCGAAGTGGCGGTCGTACCACGCAACGTATTCGTCCACCATCGCCGAAGTCGAAGGGTGCGTCGTGACGTCGACCACGGCGCCTTCGCCCAGCACCCATACATCGCGACCGTCCCGGAGACTCTCTTTGTAGTCGGCTCCTGTACGCATGTCTCACTGTCCAATGGCAAACCGGATGGTATGCCCCATTTTACATTGACCGGCGGAGAACATGCAGAGCGCGCAACCCGGGAGCATGAAGACGACAGTGGATCAGTACAAAGAGGAAACGAGTGGCGCGGAGCAGAGACCGGCAACTGTTGGCTCCCCGAGCAGGATTCGAACCTGCGACCTAGCGGTTAACAGCCGCGCCACTGAAAAGCAGCTTGTGGCGCTGACCCTCCTCCTTCCGTACGATCTGTACGAGACTCCCCGAAGGAGCACCCCGAAATTCTACACCAACGGACAATGTTGAAGATGTCTGTAGCTAGGTTAACCTGATGTGCAAGTTCTAACATGCGAGCAACTTGTCGAATTGGAGTGGTGGATTTCCCTGCTCCTGATTACAGTCTTTTAACTTAAGTGTGTCGATGGCGTCGGGATATTGGGCCATTCCGGCGGAGTAATGGTGGCCTATCTGTGTTACGCACGGGATTCTAGTGAGGACTGCTATTACCTTCCTACACTGACCCGTCCACCTGCTGGATGGTCCACTGGCTGACATCCAGGCGCTTGGCCAGTTCTCGTTGGCTCACTCTCCTCGACCGCTCCTCCCTGACGTACTCCCGTTGCTGCTCGCTCAGGACCGGCCGTGGCCGGGGAAACGGCCCGCGGTCCGTGCCTTGGCCTGGCCCGCAACGGAGCGCTCCCTGATGGAGTTCCGCCACTACTCGCTGAAGGCGAGCACCATCTGGAGCTTCCCGTTGGCGGTGGGTGTGTCGAAGTCCTCCGACAGGGAACGGAACTCCACCCCCGCGTGGTGCAGACCCTCGATCACCTGCAGCCCGTAGGTCAGCCCCCTGGAGAGCCGGTCGATATGGGTGGCCACCAGGGTGTCGACTCCGGTAAGGGGCAGAGTCGTACGCTGAGACCGCCATCGGCGCTATGGCCAGCGGTATTCGCCGGTGCGCAGGATGTGGGCCTGTCCAACGGGTGGGACGTGGGACCAGAGAATCGGCTTCGACTCTCAGCCCGGCGTGTCTCCGTTGTCTGATCGCTTCGCCGAGATGGGCGGTATTCCAGTGGATGACGATGGACGCGAGCAGGTTGAACCCGGCCATGAGGTAGTGCCGGCCCTCGCTTGAGCCGAAACTCAACCGGCGTCATTCGCTTTAGCGTACGATCCTGCCACCTACCGGAATCGACCCCAATTGGGACATGAAGGAGCATATGGCCAGCAAGAAAGCGGCGTGCGTTCATTGTGGAATGGTTGTGGTGGAAAGAGAACTTCCAGCGAAGCTCCACTAGCGATTCGATCGTGGCGCCTTCGCCTTAAGGGTGGCCTGCCAGGGCTTCCTGGTGAACCGCCGGCCGAGCCCCCGCTCGATCTCGCGCCATTTCCGCTCATCCTCCGACGTGATGAACGTTACCGCTTCACCGGAGCGGCCCATACGGCCGGTCCGTCCGACCCGGTGCGTGAACAGATTGTAGGAGTCCGGCAGGTCGAAGTTGATGACCTGGCCCACGCCATCGAAATCCAGTCCCCTGGCGGCCACGTTCGTCGCCAGCAAGATCGGGGCGGCGCCGGAGCGGAAGTCCGTCATCACACGTTCACGAGCGCTCTGGCTCAGGTTTCCCTGCAACGCCCCCACCGGGTAACCCAGGGAATCGAGTTGCCGGGCCAGCTGCTTGACACCGCGTTTGGTTCTGCCAAATACGATAACCGGGGCATCTTCCCGACCATCGAGGAGAGTCCGCAGAGCTTCCAGCTTGTCGCTCTTCTCGATGGTGTAGACCACGTGCTCCACGGTGGGCGGCGCCTGCAGGCCCGCGTCAACCTCAACTGTCACTGGATTGTGGAGGTGCTTGGAGGCAATGCCGGATACCCAATCGGGGATTGTTGCAGACAGCAGCGAAGTCTGCCGCTCCTTGGGCGTCTTGGCTATGATGGCTTCCACGTCCGGGGCAAACCCCCTGTCCAGCATTTCGTCCGCCTCGTCCAGCACCAGGAACCGCACTGCGCTCAGATCGAGGGTCCTTTGACGCAGGTGGTCCAGGGTCCGGCCCGGAGTGCCGACGACAACCTGGGCGCCGTTCTTCAACGCCGCAAATTCCGGTTTCAGTGCCCGTCCGCCGTAAAGTAGCGCGACGCGGATTTTCCGCAGTGAAACCAGGTCATTGATCACGCCGGCCACCTGCATGGCCAGTTCGCGCGTGGGAACCAGCACAACGGCCTGCACCCGCCGCAGCGACGGGTCGCACTTTTCCGCCAAGGGTACTGCGAACGCCAGCGTCTTCCCGGAGCCGGTTCGCGCCTGGCCGATCAGGTCTCGCCCCGCCATGAGGTGAGGAATGGCCTTCTCCTGAATGGCGGTGAGGCTGGATATGTTCATCCGGGAAATTGCCGTCTTGGTGGTGGCTTCCAGGGACATTTCGGAAAACGTGACACTGCCGACCGGGTCGCTGTCAACGGCCGGCTTGACTTCAGGACCCGGCTGGGCAGAACGCGGCCGGGTTCCCTGTGGCGACCGAAGGGGGCCGGCGCTGGCCGCTGAGGCATTCCCTTGGCGGCGGGCCTTGAAGCATGACCGGCAATACACCGGCTTTCCCTGGGTTGGCCGGAAGGGAATGGTGGCGGACATATTGCAGTCGTCGCATACAGTCTGGTGCCCGGTACGGCTGGCGGTACGCTTCGACGGAAGCACTCGGGCAGGCGAAGATCGATTGGTCATACGAGAACGGACTCCCAAAGTCAGAATGGGTTCACAGGTGGATCAGCGGGGAGGTGAACAAGAAGAGATGGGGAAAATGGGAGAGGGGGACGGTCCGTTCTTGCGTCAAACCTTGTCGAGCCAATCAAGTGTGTTTCCGTATTGTAGACGAGAATGACAGGCCCTGCCAAGCATGAATATATAAGACGACAATAGTCCTCGCATACTGTTATCATGCAATTCGAGGTGATTGCAATTGACTGAGCACCGGAACAACGCCATTCGCAACCTGGCCATCATAGCCCATGTCGATCACGGCAAGACCACCTTGGTGGATGCCCTGTTGAAGCAGGGCGCGGTGTTCCGCGACCACCAACAGGTGGGTGAATTGATTATGGACACCAACCCGCTGGAGCGGGAGCGCGGCATTACGATCATGGCGAAGAACGCCTCTGTCTCCTACGGGGATGTCCGTATAAACATTATTGATACGCCCGGCCACGCTGATTTCGGCGGCGAGGTGGAGCGTGTCATGAACATGGCCGACGGATGCCTGCTGTTGGTGGATGCGGTCGACGGTCCCATGCCTCAGACCACCCACGTGCTGCGCCAGGCTCTCCGCCAGAGCGTCACACCAATGGTCGTCATAAACAAGATCGACCGCCCGGAGGCCCGAGTGGCCGAGGTGGTCGAGAAGGTGCAGGACCTGTTCCTGGAATTGGCCACCGAGGCGGAACAACTGGATTTCCCGGTGGTTTACGCGTCGGCCCGCCAGGGCTATGCCACTGCGGAACCCAATTCGGCGGGAGAGGACATGAAGCCTCTCTTCGACGCGATCCTGGAGTCGGTGCCGCCGCCCACCGGTGACCCTGCCGCCCCGATGCAAATGCTGGTGGCAGCGCTGGACTACGACAACTACCTGGGCCAGGTGTCCATAGGCCGCGTCTCCAATGGCACGCTCAGGTTGCGGGATGAAGTGGTCCTGCTGGGCCGGGACGGAGAGACCAGTATCCACAGCGTCGAGCGTATCTTCGTGTTCCGCGGCATGGAGCGAATTGAAGTGCCTGAAGCCCGGGCCGGGGACATAGTGGCTCTCACCGGCCCGGAAGGCGTGTCCATCGGCGATACCGTCGCTTCACCCGAAAACCCGGAGGCCCTGCCGGTCATCGACATCAATGAACCCACGGTAAGGATGACCTTCGGCGTAAACACCTCCCCGTTCATGGGCCGCGAGGGCGTCAATTGCACTTCCCGAAATCTTCACGAGCGGCTGACCAGGGAATTGCGGACCAACGTCAGCCTGCGGGTGGATACCACCCCAAGCCCCGATGTGTTCGTGGTCGCCGGGCGGGGTGAACTCCACCTGTCCATCTTGGTCGAGACAATGCGTCGCGAACAGTTCGAGTTCCAGGTGTCACGCCCCGCTCCCGTCACCAGGGTGGTCGACGGAAGGGTCTATGAACCCTTCGAAATCCTGAACATAAACGTCCAGGAAGAGCATGTGGGCGTACTCACCGGGTATCTCTCGGCCCACATGGCCCAGCTCAGAGACATGCGGTACGGCGAGAACGGTTACGTCGACTTGGAGTACAAGATACCCACCCGCGGACTGATCGGCTTCAACTCCTTCTTTCTTCGGACCACCCGCGGCGACGGTGTGATGAACAGCAGTTTCACCTCCTACGAGCCCATGGAGGGTGAGATAAAGGCCCGGCGGAGCGGTGTGCTTGTTGCGTCCGAAAACGGCGCGGCTGTTACCTACGGCCTGCTCAACGCCCAGGGCAGGGGCGATACCTTCATCGACCCGGGCACTGAGGTCTATGAAGGAATGATTGTCGGCTCCCACCACCGGGAGGGCGACATCGAAATCAACGTCTGCAAGGAAAAGAAGCTGACCAATATGCGTTCATCGACGGCCGACGTGGCCAAGCGCCTGAACGCCACCGTCAGGATGAGCCTCGATGAGTGCCTGGCGTTCATCTCCGACGATGAGCTCCTTGAGGTCACACCTCTCAATCTTCGCCTCCGCAAGGCTAAGCTCTCCGCACTGGACCGCAAACGACAGCGCCGGGACTGAGCCTCGCCCAGCGCTAGGGAGTGTCATCAAATTTACACGTCATTCCGGCTTTCGCCGGAATCCAGAAAATCCGGCTGCCGCATGACAGTTTGGCTACGGAAATCCCTGGATTCCGGCTTTCGCCGGAATGACGGAAATAAGGCTGTGGCGTGTCTGGTTACTCAATTTGACGACACTCCCTAGCACTACAGTCGCAGATGGGGTTAGGTGAAATTGGGGCAGTCAGTGGGGTAACGTCGTTGCGAATCTCTATGGGTGGTTCACAAATTTCGTACCCGGGTCAGGTTGCCGGCAGTTCCTGGTGACGGCCCGGTCATTCATGGCCAACCGTCTCCGTGGAGACCAGGTCGGCTATCGAAGCGTCGATTCGCTCCAGGGTGTTGCGCAGGTAGACAGAGGCCCGCTCGCCCTCGTAATCGCAGTATCCTCCCGTGATTATCCAGAAGACGAAGACCTCCAGCATCGATAGCCGGTAGTCTCCGTGTACGACCGTGCGTGGGGGGCCGTGCCAGGAGGGCCTTCATCCTGCGCACATCCGGCAGTAGCTGGTCTCCCAACACCCGCAGACCGGGCGGCGTCCAGCACCGCCACGCCCACGGGAGAGGTGTTCACCAGCGTCTCCAGGCCGGCCCGGGCCTGCTGCTCCTCCCGCTCGCCGCCGGGCATCCGCGCGGGGCCGGTATACCCGAGTTAGCGGACGGTAACATAAATTCACGGTATTTCTCATATATATTAACAAGTTGGTTACACAAGCTGTGATAGAATTCCTCCGACGGAAACAGGAAGTGAGAGGCGTTCACGTGGTTTCCGCTGGGCGTTGCGCCCGCGAGTCCGGACTGCCCGGTGGAGCGGATTGCCGGAACAATACTGAACCGAAAGTAAGGTGATGTAAGTGAGTCTCAACAGTCTTCCGAATCCGACAGGTTCCCCCGGGAAATCCCACGGGGAACTCCCGGCGGCCGGCCCCGGCCGCCGCCTGCCCCTTTTCAGCCCCCCCCCGACCTCCAGTCATCTAAACCCAATCTCGCGATGCTGGGCGCATGGTGGCGGCTCGCCGCCCTGGCCGCGCTGATCCTCTTCGCCGCGACGCTCTTCGCGGTCCCGCCCGCGCAGGCGCAGACCGCGGTCGCGCTGGTCGGTAACACTGGGCAGCCGGACCACGCTACCCCGGAATCGTTCACAAATGATGTCGCCCAGGGCTTCACCACAGGCGGCAACTCCACTGGCTACAGGCTGACCGCGGTGAAAATCAGACTCAATAGAGTTACAGGTGCGGGGCAGCCGACCTACAGCGTGACAATCCAAGAAGCCGATGCGTCCGGCATCAAGCCGAACGGGACCGTGATCGGTACGCTGACCAATCCGTCCTCGCTGCCGACCAGCACAACAAACGTCACATTCTCCGCTGCCGACGGCGGGATTGGCCTGGCGGCCAACACGGTCTATTTCGTGGTCTGGGATGTCAGCGCCACGGGTTCAGGATCCGGCAACATAGAAACAACAGCCAGCGACGCCGAGGACGCGGGCGCGGCGGCGGGCTGGAGCATTGCAGACATCGGTCTCTTTCGAACGTGGAATGCTGGGGCCTGGTCTCAGAGTGGTAGCCCGCGGCAGATTGAGATTGACGGCTACGAGAACCCGCTGGTCAGCAACCTGAACCAGGACGACGGGAATAGGCCGGGTGATCCGAACACGCCGGGTGATCTCGCCGGTGATCACGCGCAGGCCTTCACCACCGGCGGCCACGGCGGCGGCTACAAGCTGACCAAGGTGCAACTCAGGCTGCAACGCACGTCGCAGGAGAGTCCGACCTACACGGTGAAGATTCACAATGCGTTGGGCACCGACCCGTGGAGGGCCCTCCCGGGCCGCACCGTCCTGGGCACGTTGACCAATCCGGCAACTCTGCCCGCAACCGAAAGCACGGTTGATTTCACCGCCCCCGGCGACGGCATCGACCTGGACGCCAACACCACGTCCTTCGTGGTCTGGGACGTTACCGCCACCAACAACGCCAGCGGGGGCATAGAGAAAGCGGGGCGCGACGCAGACGGAGAGGATCCGGGCGCGGCGGGCGGCTGGAGCATCTCGAACTTAGGCCGTTATCGAGACTTCAACGAATCGACCTGGAGCTACAGCAACAGCTCCCGGAAGATCGCGGTCCACGGCTTCGCGAAAGTCCCCACGCTGGTCTCCAACACCGGCCAGACGGCGCAATCTCCGCTCTCGCCGAACCAGGACTACATAGTTAGGTTCACCACCGGCAGCTACCCCGACGGCTACACGCTGGAACACATCGACATCAAGTTCTCGGTTACCAGCGAGGAGAACCAGCCGTCCTACGTCGTCAGGCTGGGGACCAATGCTGGGGGCATAATAGCGAACTTAGACAAGCCGCCCAAGTTGGTCGACGGCTTGAACCGGTTCACCCTCCACAGCACCGCTTTCCTCTCCCCCAACACCACCTACGCCATTGGGTACGACCAGACAAGCGCCTCCAGCGATGTCAAGGTCTCTACGACGCGGTCGGATGGCGAGGACGCGAAAAAGGCGGCGGGCTGGAGCATCGGCAACATGAGCCGAGTCAAAGCGCATGATGCCCCCCGGCAAACCCGTCCCCTTGGAGCGACACCGAAGTCGTTCCGCAAATCGCCATCTATGGCAAGTTGCGCCCGGATACCACCCCGCCGGAGCTGCGGAGCGCGGTAGCATACGCGCACACGCTGACCCTGACCTACAACGAGCCGCTGGACTCGAACTCGAAGCCGAACACCGCAAGGTTCCAGGTGAAGGTGAACGGCGTGATTGCGCAAAACACGCCGAGCGAAGTGTTGATCGGGGGCAACGTGGTAATGCTGACCCTGCCCAAAGCGGTGAAGGACGGCGAAGTACTCACGGTGAGCTACAGCAGGCTCTCGGGGGATCAGATCCAGGACGCCGCCGGCAACGCCGCGGCCAACCTCGCCAACGCGCTGGTGGACAACCGGGCAATGGGAATCAACGGACTGCGCAACTGGGATAGGCCGTATATTTGTGACACAGGCCTACCCAAAGAGGACAGGACTAAGTACGAACGGTTCAACTACGGCGGAAGCGTCCGGTACGCGCAGCGCTGCGGCGCCGTCGGCTGGGTGGTGCGCGACCGCTACGGCGATCCCATCCGCTCGGACATGCCGCAGCCGGGCGTTATACAGCCGCTGGCCGGCGGCACATACGGCGTTTACAAGGGCGACACGTGGCTGGGACCGATCCAGGACGGCAACCTTCAGCCGCCTCCGCTGAGCTACTCAGGAGCGGCAGTGCAGGACGGCACGGCGGTGTGGACATCCGACGACGGCAACCACCGCGCGGTGTTGGTCGGCGGACAGTACTACCGCGAGGAACGCATACGGAGCCGGTGGGTCCGCTCAGAGTCCTATGGCTCGACCGAGCAAGCGAAGAATAACGCGGAGCGGAACGCAAGCTCCAGGAGCATGGGCAGACATCTGACGGATGTTTCGCCGCAGACCCAGCCAACGAGCACGACCCTGGTTAGCAACACCGGCCAAACGCAAACTGACATCTCGGCTTTCACGGCAGATCAGGGGCAATCGTTCACCACAGGAGCCAACGCAAATGGCTATACGGTCAACGAGATAACGATGAAGGCCAAGTTCGACACTGACTCGCCGACTGTGAACAGCTTCACCGTCAGCATCTGGTCGAACTCCAACGGAAATCTTCCACATCAGGAACTGGGCACGTTCTCCCCGAACTCAATCAAACATGGCACAAACTCGTTCACATCCCCGGGCATTGATCTGGAACCGAACACGACCTACTGGGTCGTGTTCGACGTGGATACCTACGATACCAGCGACTTAAACCATCGGCCAGATAACGGTATCTACTACACGAATTCGGGCGACGAAGATGACGAGAGTGCAACCGGTTGGAGCATCGGAGACATAAATGGGGCTGTACGCAGGGTCGAAACTGAAACGGTATGGGGTTCCCGATCGAAATTTGTACGCCAGATGAGCATCTCCGGCTACGCGAAGCAGGGCGCGGGTGGCAACAGCGGCGGGGGCGGCGGCGCGGGCGGCCAGTCGGGCCAAGCCCAATCCAACGCCAACGACGCCCCGGCGGTCACCGCCCTGGCGATTACATCGGACCCAGGCGCAGACGACACCTACGGGCTGGACGACGTGATCCGGGTGCAGGCCACCTTCAGCGAGGCGGTGAACGTCACCGGGGCGCCGCGCCTGAAGATCGACATGGACCCGGAGGACTGGGGCGAGAAGTGGGCGGAGTACGCCAGCGGCAGCGGCACAACCACGCTCACCTTCACCCACACGGTGGTGGAACCCAACATCTCCACCCAAGGCATCGCCGTGCTGGCCAACTCCCTGGACCTGAACGGCGGAACCATCCAGTCGTCGGGCGGCGGCGATGCGTGGTTGAACCACGCAGGCCTGGCCCACGACGCCAACCACAAGGTGGACTGGCAGACAGCCAGCGACAGCTCCGGCGGCAGTGGGGACGGCGGCGTATCGGGTGGTGGTAGCGGCGGTGGCGCGTCCGGCAACGGCGGCAAGTCGGGGCCGGAACCGGCGGAGACGCCCGCGCCCACAGTGACCGCCGTGGCGATAACCTCGGACGCCGGGAGCGACAACACCTACGTCAAGGACGACGTGATCCGCATCACCGTCACCTTCGGCGCAACGGTGGACGTCACCGGCTCGCCCCGCCTGAAGATCGACATGGACCCCGCCGAGTGGGGCGAGAAGTGGGCCGCCTACGAAAGCGGCAGCGGCTCCGCCAACCTGGTGTTCGCTCATACCGTGGCGGAACCCAACTTATCGACGCAAGGCATCGCTGTGCTGGCGAACACCCTGCAACTGAACGGCGGAACCATCCGGTCGCCGGGCGGCTCAGACGCCACCCTGTCCCACGCGGGCCTCGCCCACGACGGGAGCCACCAGGTGCGCTGGCAGCCCACAGTGACCGCCGTGGCGATAACCTCGGACGCCGGCGCGGACAACACCTACGTCAAGGACGACGTGATCCAGATCACGGTGACCTTCAGCGAGGCCGTGGACGTGACCGGCAATCCGCGCCTGAAGATAGACATGGACCCCGCCGAGTGGGGCGAGAAGTGGGCCAGCTACGAAGGAGGCAATGGCACGACGGCGTTGACCTTCACCCACACCGTGGTGGAACCCAACATCTCCACCCAGGGCATCGCGGTGCTGGCGAACACGCTGCAACTGAACGGCGGGACCATCCAGTCGGCGTCCGACGCTGACGCGGACCTGGCCCACACGGGCCTGGCCCATGACGCCGGCCACAAGGTGGACTGGACGCAAAACTGAGGGCCGTCCAGCCCACATTCCGCCCGAAACGCAAAGAGGAAGGCACCCACAACCTGGAAGGGGAGGGCGTTGGCGATGCCCTCCCCTTCCTCGTTTCCGCCCGGCCTACCGGGCCCATCGGGACACCGCGCCAGGCGCCGTCCGGCTCCCGCCGGGTCAGCGCGGCGGAACGGCCCCGCCCGCCGCATAGCTAGCTCTCACCCGGAAACCTCCCCCTTTCCCCCGCAGCTGGGATCGTAGCTTGACAACCCATAACGCCGGTTCCAACTCGCCGTGAGTAAGACACTATACCAATGTGCGGCGGCTCACTGGCCGGCGGGTTCACCCTTCCCCTCCCCCGCCAGCATCCGGTAGCCCACCCGCGGCTCGGTGAAGATGTAGGCGGGGTTGTCGGGGTCGTCGCCCAGCCGGCGGCGTATCTTGCTCAGGGCGGTGCGTATGGGCCGGAGGTCGCCGTCGCCCGCCGCGCCCCAGACCTGCTGGAGCAGATGCTCGTAGGTCAGCACCCGCCCGGCGTTGGCCGCCAGCTCCGCCAGCAGCCGGTACTCCACGGCGGTCATCCGCACCGGGCTTCCGGCCAGGGTGACCCGGCGTTCGGCGAAGTACACTGCCAGGTCCCCCACCACGAAGGGGTCCGCAGGTTCGGGAACCTCCCGCTTGCGCAGCGCCGCCCGGATGCGGGCGCCCAGCTCCATGGGCGAAAAGGGCTTGACGATGTAGTCGGCGGCCCCCAGGTCCAGGGCCTGGGTCACGGTTTCCTCCCGCCCGTAGGCCGACAGGAAGATCACCGGCGCGTCGGTCAACTGGGCGATCTCGATCATCAGGTCGATGCCGTCGATGCCCGGCAGGGCCAGGTCCAGCAGCACCACGTGGGGCTTCTCCCTCTCCACCAGGGGCAGCGCCTCCCCGGGGTCTCCGGTGACGATGGGAATATAGCCCGCCCTGGATAATGCGTCCCGCACGTGCCGCAGGGTCTGGGGGTCGTCGTCCACCGCCAGCACCCGCACCTGTTCCGGCTCTCCCTGGGATGACGCGCCGACGACGCCGGAAGCGGGCCGGGCCGCCCTGGTCTCTGCCTCATTGGCCACCGGCAGGGTGAAGGTGAACTTGGCGCCCAGGCCCGGCCCGTCGCTCTCGGCCCAGATACGCCCCCCGTGGGCTTCCACGATCCCCTTGCAGATTGCCAGGCCCAGGCCCGCCCGCTCGTTGCCGTCTGTTCTTTCCTCGCCAATGCGGCTGAACTTCCGGAACAGGTGGGGCAGGCGCTCCGGCAGCACGCCCCGGCCGTCGTCGGAGACCGATACTGTCACCTGAAACTCCTCCCGCGTCACCGTCAGCCGGATTGGAGACGATTCCTCCGAGTGACGGGCGGCGTTGGCGAGCAGGTTGCCCAGCACCTGGGCCATGCGCGCCCGGTCCGCCATCACCCAGGGCAGTTCCGCCGGCAGGTCTACGTGCAGCCGGTTGCCGCGTCTGCTGGCTTGGAAGGCGCTGCGGGCGTCCTCCACCAAGCCGACGACATCGGTGGGTTCCGGGGAGATGGACAGGGCGCCCATCTCGATGCGGGCCACGTCCAGCAGGTCGCTGATCATGGCCCGCATCCGGTCGGTCTGGGAGTTGATGATCCGGTGGAACTGGACCACCTCGGCGGCGTCCAGGGCGGCGGTGGCGTCCAGCAGGGTGGCGATGGATCCCTTGATCGAGGTGAGGGGTTCCCGCAGTTCGTGGCTCACCATGGCCAGGAACTCGGCCCGAAGCCACTCCAGCTCCTCCATGTCCGTCAGGTCTTGCAGGGTCGCCACGAAGGAACCCACCTGGCCCGACTCCAACCGGATGGGGGTGGCGTTGACCAGCGCGGTGACGCTCCGGCCGTCGGGGACCGTCAGGACTATCTCCTCGGCCCGCACCGTCTCCGCTGCGCTCAGCGCTTCGGCAATGGGCAACTCGCGCAGGGAGAACTCCCTGCCGTCGGCCCGCCGCACGGTCAACACCTCCAGCAGTTGCTCCGGCGACCGGTCCGGGTCGCGGAGCCGGTCCACGATGCGTCTCGCCTCCTGGTTGAAGGACACGGGCGCCCCGGTGCCGGCGTCGAACACCACCACGCCCACCGGGGAGGTGTTCATCAGGGTCTCCAGGTCGCTCCTGGCCTGCTGCTCTTCCCGGTAGCGGCGGACATTGGAGACCACCAGGGCCGCCTGGGAGGCGAACAGTTGCAGGGTCTCCACATCATCCTGGGTGAACTCCTTATCCTCCGTGTCATGGCCCAGGTAGATGGTGCCAACCGACCGGCCGGGGAGCCCGATGGGCGCAATAACGCTGGCCCATACCGTTACCGGAAGGCGGTGATTCAGCCCGGCTTCCATCGCATAGGTGTGGAAGTTGTCAGTCCTGAAAGGGCCACGAATCTGGTTGAAATGATGAAAAATCTTCATCCCCTCCGGCAGCGTGACGAACTCAAGGTGCTGTTCCTCGGTCGTCCCCGACGTTAGGAATTCGGCCAGGCCGCCGTGTTCGTCCTTGGTCGAAATGAGTCCGTAGCGGGCGCCGGTCAGGGACCGGGCCGAATCCAGCACCCCCTGGAGCACGGTGTCTAAGTCCAGGCTCTCGTTGATGCGCAGGCTGGCCTGGGCCAGGCGGGACAGCCGCTCCCGCAGCGCCCGGACCTCCCGCGTCAGCTCCTCGTTTCGCTCCATTTCCCACCTCGAATCGTGAGTGGCAAGCCCTGCTGTCCGGCGAATAAACCCTCGGCCTGCGTCACCGCACCGGCGTCATAGGGACGAATTATAAAGTCCGGGGAAAACTGTAACAAGTGTTAACGCGAATATGCTCATTATTTCACAAGTCGGTAACACGGGTAGGGTACAATCGTTGCACTTTTCCGGGGCCGCATGGCGCCGGGAGGGTTTCCGGTTGGCGCGGAGCCGAGGTCCCGGCCTTCCCGCCAACGCGGTCGGAAGGGAAGACCCCATCAACCAAGCGGAACATATCCGGCCAATCGCGGCCTTCGGAGGGTGAGATAAGTGCGTTTCAATCATCTGATCAAATCGACCGAACTCTCGGAAACGGCGCATGGCGGGTGCCCGGCATCCGGTGGTCTCACAACTGGTCTCGCCACCAGGATGCCGGATGCCGGTGCGTCTTCCCAACTCAAGCGGAGGCGCAACTTGGGCCGCTATACGCCCCTGTTCGTCCCCCCCCCCCGACTTTTGCCTCTCTAAACCCGATACTGCGGAGCTCGGCTCCGTCGCCCTGCGGGAGGTGACGGCATGAGGCTCCCAGCTCTTTCCCCCTCCTTCACCCGTTGGTCCCTGCCGGGCCTGGCAGCCCTCCTTCTCATATTGCTGGCCGTCCTGTTGCTCTACCCTCAAACGGCGCAGAGCCAAAGCGGGCCGACGGTTACCGGCGTAGCCGTCTCCTCGGACGCCGGCGACGACGACACCTACGTCTTGGGCGACGTTATCCGGATAACGCTGACCTTCAGCGAGGCGGTGGACGCGACCGGCGCGCCGCGGCTGAAGATCGACATGGACCCGGCCCACTGGGGCCAGAAATGGGCCTCCTACGCCAGCGGCAGCGGCACGGCCAGCCTCACCTTCGCCCACACCGTGGTGGAGCCGAACTACTCCACCCAGGGCATCGCCGTGCTGGCCAACACGCTGGAGTTGAACGGCGGAACAATCCAGGCCGCGGGGACGAGCACGGACGCGGCCCTGGCCCACGGCGGGCTGGCCCACGACGCCAGCCACAAGGTTAACTGGCAGCTTTCGCCGGAAGCCGATGGCCCGTCTGTTTCCGCCGTGGCGGTGACGTCGGACGCCGGCGACGACAACACCTACGTCCTGGACGACGTTATCCGGGTAACGCTGACCTTCAGCGAGGCGGTGGACGCGACCGGCGCGCCGCGGCTGAAGATCGACATGGACCCGGCCCACTGGGGCGAGAAATGGGCCTCCTACGCCAGCGGCAGCGGCACAACGGCTCTGACCTTCGCCCACACGGTGGTGGAGCCCAACCTCTCCACCCAGGGCATCGCCGTGCTGGCGAACACGCTGGAATTGAACGGCGGAACAATCCGGGCCGCGGGGACGAACACGGACGCGGCCCTGTCCCACGGCGGGCTGGCCCACAACGCCAACCACAAGGTTGACTGGCAGCTTTCGCCCACGCCGGACCCGACTCCCGAACCCACCCCGGCGCCAACACCCGAACCCACGTCGGCGCCGACTCCCGAACCGACGCCGGAGCCTACGCCGGAGCCGACTCCTGAACCCACGCCGGAGCCGACTTCCGCGCCTACCCCGGCGCCGACGCCGGAACCCACGCCCGAACCGGCCCCGGCAGCGGATCCGGAGACCTCGCCGGAGTTGGGCGTTTCGATAACGGCAAGTCCTGCCAATCCTGAAGCCGGCCAGTCGGTCACCCTGACTCCGTCCATCTCCAACGCGCCCTCCGGACAGGGGGCTTCATACAACTGGGAAATCCTGATGGGCGGCGACTGGCACTCCTTCGGAAGCGGTTCCAGCTTCTCGTATATGGCAGATGGAGCGGAAACCTGGACCTTCCGGGTAACGGTTTCCTACGGCGACCATGGTTCGGCCACCTCCGGCGCCCTGGCCGTCGAGTGGACCGCGCCCGCCCCCGCGCAGGGGAGCGGCGGCGGCGGGCAGCAGGGCAACGGCCCCAAGAGCAACCCGCCGGCCACGCCCACGCCCGCTCCTACCCCCACGCCCACGCCGCCGCCCGATGAGGTTGCGGAGATTGACCCGGAGCCGGAGCCGGAGCTGCCGACGGATTACTCCCACGACGGCAACCCTTTGACACCACACGTTATTGCCAGAGCCACCAGCCCGACCCATATCCAGATCAGTTGGGATCCGGTTTCTAGCACAGAGACCGCCGGGTATGAAGTCGAAATATCGGACAAGAGCGGCAAGGATCCCGATGATCCCAACAACACCTTCGGCGACCACTGGAGTTCTCTGGGTTACACGACACGCCCCATCCGGTCCATAGGGGGCCTGACGCCAGGCACGAAGTATTGGTTCCGCGCCCGATCATGCGAGGGGTGGGACGGAGCGTGCGATATCCCCGGGGAATGGAGCGACGCTGAGCACCACCAATCGTCCCAAACCACGCTTACGGCCGGCAGGCCGGACCTGTGGGCCGAGGTGGAGGGCGGCGCAGTCAAGCTCAGGTGGAACAAGCAGCCCCACGCAGGAAACTTCCTGGGCTACCAGATCCAGGTGAACGTGAACGGCGGCGGTTGGGAGGACCTCGACTCCACGAATAGGGGAACGGAGGAAGACCCCCTCCCCGTCACTGTGACCTCGGTGGACACCACCTCCTACACCCACCGGGCCGCCCGCGGCAGCACGTACGGCTACCGCATCAGGATGGTCACGGACTTCCAACACGCCACCCGTGGAAGGTACGGCGCCTGGGTCGAGTCCGAGACCATCACGGAGCTGAGGAACGACGTGCCCGGGGCGCCCTCCATCACTTCCGCCCGGGCCAATGGCGGGTCGGAAATTGAGGTGACCTGGAGCAAGCCCGCCCGGCTTCCGGAAACGGGTTACGTCTACCAGATGCAGGTTTCGCCCTGGGACCCCAACACCGGGCCCTACTCCGGCGCGGACTGGAGAGAGACCGACAAGCGCAACATGGAGGCGCACGGCTACTGGGCCACCGATACCGGCGCAACCTTCGACAGCCTGGAACCCGGATCGTCCCTCTACTTCCGCATACGCGCGATGAACGACAACGGCTACGGCCCCTGGTCGAGCATCCGCGGGGCCACCACCCAGGCCGGCCAGGCCGGCGAGCCGACGAATCTCAGGGTGGCGACCGATGGCGCAGGCGAGGAGCTGCTCGGGGACACCTGGGTAACGATCGCCTGGAACGCCCCGGACGGGGCGGAGGGCATCACCGGCTACACGGTGCAGCGGTCGGATACCGGCGCGGACGGCACCTGGAGCAACGTGGGCACCACCAACGCCCAGACGCGGACTCTCAGGAACAGCGGCTTGGACCGCGGCAAGTACTATCGCTACCGCGTCGCGGCCCGCGACAGGAACGGCCTCGGCCCCTGGTCCACGGAAAACTTAGAGGTGAGGACCAAGGCCATCCCGCCCCAGGCCCCCAGGCTCACCGCCAAGGCCGTAAAGGACTTCACTCTCCAGGAGTCGGACCCGGAACCCCAGCGAATCCGGGTCGACCACCAGACCTACTCCGTCTGGCTGGAGCTGAAATGGAACGTGCCCGCGGATAACGGTTCCCCCGTCCAGTACTACTGGCTGGAGTGGTCCCCCGATGGACGGAACTGGCCCACCGATTCCGAGGGGAACAACAACCCCCACTCCGAGGGAGCCGGAGAGCAGTACTGGCCAACGGCCTACAGCCGGACGCTGGATGAGATAACGTTCGAGGTGAATCGGGTGGAACCCGGCGAGCGGCGCTACTACCGGATGAAGGCCATTAACCATGCGGGGGAGAGCCCCTGGTCGAACGTGGTCAACATCCGCGCCAGCATCATCCCCCCCGGGATGCCGACGGTCTTCACGGAGCCCAACGGCCCGAACTCCATCATTATCAGGCTGGTCGAGCCTGGATTGGATGGCGGCGCGCCTGTCACCAGCTACCAGATCGAACAGTCTGTTGCGTATGGGGACCTCCCAATATCGGAGCGCACATTTACCGTGAGCGGGACCACCAGCATACACGTTGCCCGCGGATTCCAGCCGGGCGCTTATGTATGCTTCGACGCCCGGGCGCGGAACTCCGCCGGCTGGAGCAACTGGAGCCTGCCCGCCACCGGCATTAACCGCTCCACCTATGGCTGCGCGTATACCCTGGAAGATACGCACACCATGCCCACCGGCTTCAGCGCGCGCCCCACCCGTATCCGTGAGGAGAATCCGGATACGGAATCGGCCGACATCTTGCCGGGTATCACGCTGTCCTGGCGCGCCCCCTCCACCGCAACCGCCGCGCTGCCCGTAACCGGTTACAGCGTGGCCTTCTCCGAGGACGAGGAGACCTGGTACGAGGATTCCGTCGCCGCCGACGAGACGAGCTTCGTGCATGTGGAATATCCGGGCACCAGGGTGTACTTCCGGATGCGGGCGCTGAGCAACGCCGGGGCGGGCGAGTGGACCGCAGTCCTCAATGCCGTCACCCCGGTGGTGCCTCCCTATGACCCGCGGATATTCGTCGCTCCCGACGGCCAGAACGCCGTCGAGGTCACGCTGTACGAGCCAGCCACCTATGGCGATGCCCCCGTGACCGGAATCCAGATAGAGGCCCAGCTGTACCCGGACGGCCCGGACCAGCCGGGAACCACCAAGCGGATAATTTCCGTCAGCGCTTCCACCAGGCTCTACACTCATCGCGGATTGGCGCCCTACAGCACCTGGTGCTACCGGGCCCGTGCCAGAAACTCCGCCGGCTGGGGCGAATGGTCCTACTGGGGCAAGGTCTGCACGAGGACGGCTTTGGCGGCCCACCCGGCCCCCACCCTTACCACGAAGGTCACGGCAACGGATTCCATCGAGTTGACCTGGACCAAACCCACGGACAGGGGAGGCTTCGCCTTCGAAAGGTACGAAGTGCAATGGTCTACGGACGACCAGGCCGCCTACTGGGAGGAGCAGATCCTTCCAAACAATCATGACGAACTGTCCTATACCATCACCGGCCTGGATTCCGGAACGAGATACTACTTCCGCGTCCGGGCGGTGGGATACAACGCCGAATTCTACGCAGTGGCCGACGGCGAATGGTCCAGGATCCGCAGCGCCACGACTCAAACGCAGTAGAGCTCTAAAGGGGCGGGCGACCGTCTCCTGGAGCTTGCGGCCCCGTCGGCAAGGGTTCAAAACCCGAGCCGGCGGAGCCGACGGCACATCAGTATCGAGAAGGTAGTTGAAGCGGGAGGCTCGACGTGTTCACAGCGACCAAGCGGCATTTTTTGCTGACGTATACTTTAGCCATAGTTTTGGCTGCGGCGCTTTTGAGCGTCATCTGGGCAGGAGCCAATCCGGCAGACGCCCAGGGCGCGTTGAGCGTCTCCATCACGGCAACCGATACCAATCCCGTGGTTAACCAATCTGTCACGCTGAATCAGTCGGTGTCCAACGCTCCTTCCGGCCAGAGCCCTTCGTACCGGTGGGAGGTGGATCTCCGAAACGACGACACTTGGTACTATTTCAATGATGATGGTCCAAGTCTCCGGTGGGCCTCCCATCTGCCACAGACGCATAAGTTCAGGGTGACGGTCTCCTACGGCTCGGCGGGTTCGGCGACGTCGAGCCCTATCACCATCGTGTGGAGGGCGGAGGCGGAACCTACGCCGGCGGCAACGCCCGAACCTACGCCGGCGGCAACGCCCGAACCTACGCCGGCGGCAACGCCCGAACCTACGCCGGCGGCAACGCCCGAACCTACGCCGGCGGCAACGCCCGAACCTACGCCGGCGGCAACGCCCGAACCTACGCCGGCGGCAACGCCCGAACCTACGCCGGCGGCAACGCCCGAACCTACGCCGGCGGCAACGCCCGAACCTACGCCGGCGGCAACGCCCGAACCTACGCCGGCGGCAACGCCCGAACCTACGCCGGGTAATAACGACGACGGGCCGGGGAACAGCGGCAGAGGGCAGGGTGGCAGCGGCGGCGGGCAGGGCAGCGGCCCCAGGAGCGCCCCGCCGCCCGCTTCCACGCCCACGCCTACGCCGCCGCCCGATGAGGTTGCGGAGAGTGACCCGGAGCCGGAGCCGGAGTCGCCGACGGATTACTCCCACGGCAGCGACCCTAATATACCGCACATCACGGCCACGGCTGTTGGCGCGACCCATATCCAGATCATTTTGGTGCCGGTCCCTGGCGCCGCTAGGGCCGCTAGGTACGAACTCGAGGAATCAAGCATGAGCGGCAGTGGGCCCTGGACGTCTCTGGGCGTGCAAACATATGTTTGGAGCAGAGGGGCGCTGGAGCCGAACACGAAGTATTGGTACCGCGCCCGGACATGCGGCACGACGCAATGTTCGGGGCCATGGAGCGACGGCACGACGGCCGCCACCACGTTTGTGGCGGGCAGGCCGAACTTGTGGGCCGAGGTGGAAGGGGGTGCGGTCAAGCTCAGGTGGGACAGGCAGCACCACGCGGGGACGTTCGAGCATTACCTTATCCAGAAGAAGGTGAACGGCGGCGCCTGGGAAGACTACTACACCATATATTCGGCGGACACCCTAACGCACACGCACCGGGCGCCGCGTGGCAGCACGTACCGCTACCGCATACGGATGGTGACCGACGAGGACTACCCCGCCACGGACCCCAACGCCTCGCTCAACGGCCAGTGGGGAGAGTCCGAGGCCATCACGGAGTTGAGGAACGACGTCCCCGCGGCGCCCGCGGTCACGGTCCGCGCCAACGGCGGATCGGAGATAGAAGTGACCTGGCGCAAGCCCGCCCGATTTACGGACGATCATGCCAACCGGCTTTACGAGTTGCAGGTTTCGGAGTTGAACCCTCATACCGGGCCGGACGCGGGCGTGCACTGGAGGAAGCCCACGAAGCGGAGCAAGGAGACGGATCAGTACGGGCCTACGCGGACCAGCGCAACTTACGCTGGTCTGGCACCCCGCACGACGCTGTACGTCCGGATGCGGGCGAAGAACGACAACGGCTTCGGCCCGTGGTCGGGCATCCGCAGCGCGACGACGCAGGCCGGCCGGGCCAGTGAGCCGCGGAATCTGCGGCTGCAGACCGACGCCAGCGGCGATGAACAGTTGGGGGAGACCTGGGCAACCATCGCCTGGGACGCCCCGGCGGAGGGCGACGTCACCGGCTACGCGGTGCAGCGGTCGGTTGAAGACGTCGCGGCCGGCTCCTGGAGAAACGTGGGAACGACCAACGCGCAGACGCGGACTCTCAGGAACAGCGGGCTGGCGCCCGGCACAGACTATCTCTACCGCGTTGCGGCCCGGGACAGGAACGGGCTGGGGCCATGGTCGGCGGAATTCTCGGTGAGAACGAAGGCCATGCCGCCGGAAGCGCCAAGGCTGACCGTCAGGCCGATGAAGGACGTGATCGCCTCCTCCGTCTGGCTCGAACTGAAGTGGAACACGCCGGTGGATAACGGTTCGCCCATCATTTACTACTGGATAGAGTGGTCGCCCGACGGACGCAACTGGCCCAGCGCAGAAACCCCGGATGTGGGAGGCGTAGAGGTCTACTCGCCGACGGACCACGGCCGGACTTTGAGTGAGCACACGTACGACATCGTTGGGATAGAGCCGGGCGAGAGGCGCTACTTCCGGATGCGGGCGGTGAGCGAAGCGGGGTTGAGCGAAACAGAAGGGGTGAAGAGCGCGTGGTCCAACGTGGTGAACGCGCGCGCGAGCATTATCCCGCCCGGGAAGCCGCTGGCGATTGTGGAGGCCAACGGCCCCTCCGTCGACATCTGGGTGGACGCGTCTACATTCGACGGCGGCGCGCCCGTCACCAGTCACCAGATCGAGGCTGAGTATGTCCCGGCCGGGGGAACGGCCGAGACCACGCGGATGATTACAGTGAACGCTTCGACCAGGCTGTACACGCACCGTGGGGTGAAGCCCGGCACCGAGGCGTGCTACAGGGCACGTTCGAGGAACTCCGCGGGCTGGAGCAACTGGAACGTCGAAACCGCCGACGCCGACTGCTTGATTACGTTGGTGGCGCACACGATGCCCACCGGCTTCAGCGTGCAGCCCATCCGTACGGATGACGGAGAGTCGGGCATTCGGTTGTCCTGGCGCGAGCCGAGGACGGCGAACGAGTATTCGGTAACCGGTTACGACGTGGCCACCTCCTATGACGGCGTGAACTGGAGGCACGTGGACTTCGCTGCGTCCGACGAGATGGACGTTTACGTCCATGAAGACGAACCCGGTATGAGGGTGTACTTCCGGGTGCGGGCGTTGAGCGCCGGCGGGATGAAGGGCGAGTGGACGGCAATCCGCAACGCGGTGACGCCGGCGATGCCGCCCTCTGCTCCGGTAATATCCGTCCGGCCCGACGGTCAGAACGCCGTCGAGATCCGGCTGAACGAGCCATACACCGACGGCGGGGCGCCCATCACCAGCCACCAGATCCGGGCCAGCTATTTCCCGGCCGGGGGAGGGGCCAGAATGACGCGGATGATTACGGTGAACGCTTCGACCAGGCTGTACACGCACCGTGGGGTGGCGCGGGGCCAGGAGGCGTGCTACATGGCGCGTTCGAGGAACTCAGTAGGCTGGGGCGAGTGGTCCTTCCGGGGCGCAGTCTGCGCGACTACGCCGGGGGCGGCGTATGCGGCGCCCACGCTTACCGCCCGGGCCACGGGAACGGATACAATCGAGTTGTCGTGGAACACGCCCGCAGACAGGGGAGTTGCGTTCGGAAGGTACGAACTGCAACGATCCCTGGACGGCCAGACCGGCTGGTCTTCCACCGAGATTAAAGACGAAGGGACCACGAGTCATGAGGTGAGTGGCCTGGAGCCCGGGACGAGATACTACTTCCGCGTCCGGGTGGTGGAAGACAACCACGAACCCGAAGAGATTTACAAAGGACTCGACAAGGGCGAGTGGTCCACGATTCGCAACGCCACGACGCAAACGGAGTAGGAATTCTAAAGGGGCGGGCGACCGTCTCCGGCGGAACTGCGGCCCCGTCGGCAAGGGTTCAAACCCGAGCCGGCGGGGCCGCTCTTTGAGGTAGGAAGATACTCCTCCAAGTACCCAGTGCTGACCTCCTGTACATCAGGCCAGCCCTGCTCCTCGGCGTAGAGGGCGGCCATGGCGACAGTGCTTTCCAGGCTGTCGAGGTACCCGTCGGAGTACCGGTTTGAGGCCTTGAGGCTGATGATGAACCGTTTGCCGTATGCGCGAAGACTGTGGTCAAAAACCTGCTTGACGGACATTCATCTGGTGGCACCTGAGAGAAAAAGCCGTCATTTTGTATCTGATTATACTAGAAGCAAGCTGTGTGGTGGGCCGGACTGGACGAAATCAAGAACCGGGGCCGATTCCCGTGTCACCCCGTCCTGCGGCATGGGGATGGTGTACGTCAGAACCGCCTCGTCCTCAACAATATCAATGCCCTGCACGAAGTTGCGGATGAGCGCCTTCCGCTCCGGGAAAGTACCTTCCTGGAACAACTCCCTGAAGTCCGCCACGTACCCCTTGATCTCCTTCGACGTGGGCAGTTCCGCCCGCCGCTGCTCAAGCTGGCCCTCGGCCTCTTCCCGCGCCGCCGTAAGCTGGTCCTGGCGGCTCTTCAGGGACAGGATGCGGGGCGACAGGACCTCCAGGGGCAACTGCTGGGTTTCCAAAGCCTGGTAGAGGTTCTCCAACCGGCTCTCCACGTCGGATAGCTCGGCGCTGATGGCTGTCAGCCGCCCGTTCATCTCACCGGCGATGTTGTCGATCTCCTCGGCCACCAACGTCACCAGTTCGGTGATGGTCTCCTCGGTGAGTATCCGCTCCCGGATTTTCTCGATTACCAGGTCCTCCACCTTGGAGGCGTTCAGGTAGCGTCCGTTGATGCAAGCCCCCGCTCCCTCGCGGAACAGGCTGGAGCAGACGTAGTAGGCGAACTGGCCGCTCTTGGCTCCCTGGGCCGAATAGGGCTTGCCGCACACCCCGCACTTCAGGAGACCGCTCAGCAGGTACTGGCTGCCCACCCGACCGGGCCGCTGAACCGTGGGCGCCCGCTCGTGGAGGCCCTGCTGCACAGCCTCGAAGGTCTCCCGGGACACCAGGGCGGGCCAGGCGTTCTCGACACGGACCGGCTCCCCCGCCTTCTCGTCCTTGCTTTTCACTCCCCACACTGCTGTTCCCGTGTACGCCTCGTTGGTCAGCAGGTAGTGGACCACGTTCTTCTGCCAGCGCTTTCCCCTGTGGGTGATGCCCCGGCCGTTCAGCTCCTTGCAGATTTCCATCAGCCCGTAGCCCCTACGGGAACTCTCGAATATCTCCTTGACTATCGGAGCGGCCACCGGGTCCACCTCCAGGGTGGGACGGTCCTTCACCCCGTCGCTGACCTTGATGCGGGTGTAGCCGAAGGGGGCCTTGGAGCCCAGGAAGAAACCCCTGGAGGCGGCCTCCCGCATCCCCCGCACTACCTCGGTGGCTAAATTTTCTGAGTAAAATTCGTCCACGGACTCGATGATGGCCTCCATCAGCTTGCCGGTGGGGGAGTCGTCGGCGTGCTCGGTGATGGACACTACGCGGATGCCCTTGCGCCTCAGCATGGACTTGAAGGCCACGGCGTGCTCCCGCTTGCGGGTGAATCTCGAAAACTTCCAGACGAGAATCACCTCAAACGGCGCCGCAGCCTTACCGCCCTCGTCAATCATCTTGCGGAACTGGGGCCGGTCGGCGATGCGGCCGCTCTCGGCCTCGTCCACGTACTCCCGGGCCACGGAGTAGCCGTTGGCCTTGGCGTAGTCCCGCAAGGCCCGCATCTGGGCGGATACGGACAGGTCCACGTCCTGCCGGTCGCTGGAGACCCGGGCGTAGAGCGCCGCCGGAGTCAGGGGTTGTATCCGTCTATCCTTGTTCATTCGTCCTCCCTTCTTGTGAATCGTCCTGGCCGGAGTCAACGACGGGAACAACCTGGAGTCGGAAGCCCAGGGACCGCAGCACCCGGAGCACGGTGTTGAACTCGGGGCTGGCCCCGGCCCGCATGGACTTGTAGAGACTCTTCTCGCCCAGGCCGGTCTCCCGGGCCACCCGCCGTATCCGGTGGACGCGGGCCATCTGCCCCATTATGCCCATGACGCTATTCAGGTCTCCCGCTTCCAGGGCGGCATTCAGGGCAGCCGTCATCTCATCGGACGCTGCCGGGTACTCTGCCGGTCGTTCCGTGCTGTCCATCGCCGCTCCCCCGCCGTCTCAAGTTCGACCGTCGCTGCTATGTTATCCCACCGGATACCCTCTATGCAAGGGCCAACTGTCATTCAGGCTGCCGGTTTCGGAAATTGCCTCTCGCCGAACCACGACGAATGGGGCAGCCGGGGATGTAAGTACACCGGCCCTAATCTTCACGACTGCCAGAACCGCCACCAGGGTCTTCGCCGTTCCTGTGCGGCCTTCAACTCATCCACCAACTCGGCGTTTCGTTGCCGCTCCCATTCAAGCTGCGCTTCCAGACCACGAATCCGCTCCCGGGCCACGGCCAGCGGCGAATCAGCCACCGTGCCGCTCCCCGGCGGGTCGTCGTCCAGCATCACGTACACCCGGTGCCGCCCTCCGCGCGGCTCTCGTCTTGCCCGTATCTCCCCCGAGGCGATGCGCCGGTCCAGGGTGGACAGGGATACCGCCAGCTCCTGGCACGCCTCCGCCTTGGTCAAAATTCTCATGGTCGTCCTCCTCGCTCGCTGTGGTCTTCTCACGGTTCCTTTACACGTCATCACGTGTCATTCCTGACGCGTCATACACTTCAATGCCCCGGCTGTCGTCGCCGGATCCGGGGACTGCGGTGTGCTGGATGGGTCTGTGGGGGCGCCGGTTCTGCACCAAAATGCAACTCGTCCGGGCCTGGGGAGTCTGACAGGGTTGGTACCCTGAAAATCACCTTTGGTTGTGGCTCCCCTACAGGAAACGCCTGGAACGGGAAGGTACATTTTTGTATCCCTCTCCCAGCCGGTGCAGCGGCAGCCGGTCGGAACTGTTGGGCGGGGGCCAGCGCCACACCTCTCGTAACACGCCAAGGTCGTTGATCAGCTCCAGGTTGGAGGTGCAGATGGGCAGCCGGTGCGCTCCGGCGGCCCGCAGGAAGGAGTCCTCGGCGTCGTGGGTCTCGAACACGAACAGCACCAGGGGCAGCTGCCCGGCGTGGTCCTGGCCGGCCGACCCACTGGCGAAATAGCGGGGGTAGTTCTTCAGCCGGGCGCGGACCCGCCTGGGGGTGACGGCGCGGCGCTCGAACTCCAGAAAGTAGGGGCGCCAGTCTCCCTGGTGGGACAGCCAGAAGGTGGCGTCGGGGTGGATCACGTAGTCCTGGCCCTGGTGGCGATAGCCGATGCTGGCGCGGGAGGTGGGGAGCAGTTCCAGCAGGAAATGGTCGTCGGACTTGGCGGCCTCGGCGCTCAGGGCGGCGACGACGGTGTTGATGGCGTCCTGGTGCTCCATCTGGGAGTCCAGGCTGCGCAGGGCGGTGCCGGCGTAAGTTGGTGTCTTGCCCTTGCGGGGTCGGCGCCAGCGGGCGCTCCAGCGGCCCAAGGCGATTCTCACGGCGGAGCGGTCCCGGCGGGCCAGGTAGCGCAGCCCCTCGTCCCGCAGCACGTGGCGCCGGTTCTCGGAGTGAACGAGGGAACGGCCTGCCAGGGACCGGAGCACCTGGTTGGCGCGGCGTCGGGTTACTCCGCCCATCAGCCCGGCCAGTTGGTCAGTGGTGCACAGGGGCCAGGCGGCCAGCAGGTCCAGGGCGTCCTTCTCGGCGCGGGTGAGCTGAATTGCAAGACTGGACCTGACCTGTTCGGGCGGGTCGGGCGTGGCGGCCCGCAGGTGCTCGGGGTAGAGGGAGTACGGGTCCGGTTGGGGCTGACGCTTGTGAGGCGGGGTCTTGTCGCAGCGGACGGAGGCGTGCTGGTCCACCAGCCAGCCGATGGAGGCGACGATGTTCCCCAGGGACAGATGGGGTTTTATCTTCACCTGCACCCCCATTCCGTGGCCGCACTGTTGCCAGGCGTCGGTCCGGTGGTCTCCCGCCAGCAGTTCCCCCTCGGTGGCGACAAAGAAAGCCTCATGCTCCAGCGGGTGGCCCAGGGTGCGCACGGCGCGGCGGGTGGCCTGATCGGAGCCGGTGATCACCAGGGTCACTGTGGGCTGCTGGCTCACGGGCAGGCTCTCGGCGGTTCTCAGGCGGTAGCGCAGGTGGGCCGAGGGCAGGGTCGCTCCCTGGCGCAGGATGCCCACGGAGCGGCCCTGTGAAAGCGTGACCAGCAGGTCGTAGGGACCTTGTCGGTAGTGGTCCACCCGGACTGCTTCTTCCTCCGGGTCGGCGTCAGCGATGAGGGCCGCGACGTGGTGGAGCACGGCCACGGCGTCCAGGCGCTCGGTGAGCAGGCGAAACCACTGGCGGGACACCGGGTGGTCGGCCAGGAAACGCTTCGTTCCCCACTCAAACGCTGCCGCGGTCTGTACGCCCTCTGAGGTGGGAAAGTAGCGGCGCTGGGGCTTGGGACCCAGGGCGCCCAGGCTGTGGGAGACGGAATCCGCCAGTCCAAGCTCCGCTAATCTTTCCAGCCTGTCCCGCAGGGTGGTGGGCGGCGCCCGGTTGAAGCGGGCCAACTCGCTCACGGCGGTCAGGGGCGCGGCGCACAGTTGCAGCAGCGCGTCCTCCTGCCCCCGGCGCAGCTTGGGACCCGCCGGGCGCCGGTTTCTCGCGGCGCGGTTGAAGTTGGCGGTGATGCGTTCCGCAGCCTCGACGGCCCAGGTGGCCGCGTCCACGGCCTCGATGCTGTCGCCCACGCTGTCCAGGACGGCCCTGGGCAGGGCGCGGCCCAGGTGGCCTTTGTCCAGGAACCGCCAGAGGGTATGGCGGGAGACGCCGAACCGCTCCATAGCCCTCCGGCGGCCGCGCAATAGGGCGTAGGTGCTCACGTAGTCGCGGATGGCGTCGTCCAGGTCGTCGCTGGTTGGCTCTTCTTCCACCGGAATTGGTGTGCTGGCGCTGGTAATGGTCATTCTGTTCCTCCCGTGGCCGCGCTCCAACACTCCATTTTCCAGAGAAACTGCTTGCTCATAATGCCGCCTGAGGAATTCATTTCGGGCAGTTTTGTGGTATGGCGCTGGCCGCTGGCGCCGGTTCCGCCGGTTGCTCACCCGCCAGACCTCCGCTCCTGTGGCGGCTCTCGGGTGTCCCGCTCTGCCTGCCGCTCAAGGTGGGCACGGGCGATGATCCTGGCCAGGACGCGCAGCCCCGTCTGCATCGTCTCCTGCTGTGCGTCCGTGTGCTGCGGGGATGTTTCCCTTCGGCCCTTGGTCTTCCTGCGGGCGGTCCCGGTTTCCGGATTGCTCGATTTCCGGCTGCTCCCGGAGGGACGCTCCGGCTTGTTTCTTCGGATGTCGTTTCGCATATCCTCTCGTTGTGGGTGTGTGGTGGGGTCTCCGTGTCGCGCCTGGGGTCGAGTTCCAGGATCATGTCGTTCACCTCGTATATGTTTGGGTCACCGGCGGCGTCGCCAACGCCGCAACAGAGTTTGAACCAGCCGAATCCCCAGCGTAACCACCCGTGGGGGCGTTCATATGAGGGGGCCTACGGGCCCCTGTGCTGAAGACAGCTTTCGTGATGCCCTTGGGGTGTACAGGGATTGGACGCCAGCGACACTTTTGCCGGTCGGGTATTTTCGTAGATGTTTCGTAGCTGAAAGGGCGCGAAACACCCCTCCACAGGACCCTGGGAGTGAACACCTGAACTTGCGGGTATTTCCCGGGCTGTAGTGGCATCCGCCGTAGCTGGGAGCGGCATTTTTGCCGCCGGCCGAATCCCGGTGGAGCGGCATCGCTCCCGTTGCAAATCGGCAATTTTGCCGGTGGACGCAGGGGAGGCGGGATGATGGCCACCGGGCGTGATCTGCTGCCGCTGGACCCCGGGTCTTGAGGGTCCGGGTCAAGTCGTTCGCCTCTTTCCGTGGGTTTGGCGGCCGGCCCCTTCGCCAACGCCGTCTGAGAGTGTGAACAATCCAGACCCCCGGCGTAACCTCCCGTGGGGGCTTTCATCCGTGAAGGGTCTTTCAGGGCCGGTCCCGTAGGGGCCTTCCTTCGTGAAGGGTCTTTCAGGACCCTGCGCCGGCGTCATCCCCCGTGATGTCGTTGGGGTGTACAGGGATTTGGACTTGCGTACATGTTTGTACCCCGCCCCTTTCAAGGCTGCTCCAAAGCTGAAATGGCCTTGAAACGGGGGAAACCGGCCCCCTGCGGGAGGTGATCAGTGAACGCCTGGACTTGCGGGTGGGTTCCGGTGAGGGTGTGCAATTCGCCTGGCTAAAACGGGCATTTTTGTACGGCGGGAAAACTGGTCCGACGTGCAAAGCTCCAACGTGAAACGGACATTTTTGTACCCACGGGCGGGATGACGGCGACGGGGCGCAAGCTGCTGCCGATGGGCCGCCGGGCTGGGACGAGGTTTGTGTTTCCGGTTCAAGTGGTTCTCACCTCCCCTTGGTCTTGGCGGTCGGCGCCTTCGCCTGCGCCGCCACCGGACAGTGTGAACCAACCAGACCCCGCCGCATAACCTCCCGCAGGGACCCGCATCAGTGCGGGGGCGCGCAGGGCCTCACGCCGGGGACCTCCTGCGGGATGTCGCCGGGGTGTACAGGAAATGGACGCCGGTTGCAGAAGTGCAAGTCGGGGCAGTTCGTAGCTGAAATCGGGGGAAATCAGCCCTCTACCGGGGATTTCCGGTTAACAGTTTTCGTGAGGTATCCTCAAAGGGTGTGTAAAAGAACAGGCGGTGTACCCTCTCTGTGAACGACACGGGCTCGAGGCCCAGGAGAGGAGGCACACCGCCTATGAGCAAGGAAACCATCAATTGCAGCGCCGAGTCAAGGCCTGATTGGGAGCATCTGGAGGATTGGCTCCTAGGCCAAGTCCAGGGAATGATCCAGGAGTTGTTGGAGCAGGAGGTTACGGAGTTTCTGGGCCGGGTGAAATCGGCCCGGCGTTCCGAGCCGGAGCACCGCACCGGCTACCGGAACGGGTACGGCAAGCCCAGGAAGGTGACGCTGTCCTCGGGGACAATCAAGGTGAGGAGGCCGAGGGTCCGGGACACCGAGGAGCAGTTCGAGAGCCGGTTGCTGCCGTTGTTCATCCACCGGAGTCGGACGGTGGCGGACCTGATCCCCCAGTTGTACCTGCACGGGTTGTCGGAGGGAGACTTCGACCTGGCGCTGCGGGGCCTGTTGGGAGAGGACGCGGCGGTGTCGGCCAGCACGGTGGCTCGGCTCAAGGACCAGTGGAACGCGGAGTTGGCCCAGTGGCGCAGCCGTCCCCTGGACGACCTGAAGGTGGTCTACCTGTGGGTGGACGGGGTGTACGTGAAGGCTGGGTTGGAGAAGGACAAGGCGGCGGTGCTGGTGGTGCTGGCGGCGTTGAGCGACGGTCGGAAGGTGGTGGTGAGCGCGGTGCCGGGCCACCGGGAATCGACGAACAGCTGGTCGGAGGTGCTGCGGGACCTGCGGGACTGGGGGATGAACTGTCCCAGACTGGTGGTGGGAGACGGGCACCTGGGCATCTGGGGAGCCTTGCGCAACGTCTACCCGGAGGCGGCGGAACAGCGCTGCTGGAACCACAAGATCATGAACGTGCTGGACCGGCTGCCCAAGAAGCGACAGGGGGAGGCCAAGGTGATGCTGCGGGACATCTACTTTGCCGAGACCAGGACCCGGGCGGACCGGCTCAGGGACGACTTCGCCCGGTAATGCCGTGGCAACGGCCACGACGCCGCCGAGAACCTGGAGCGGGATTGGGAACGCATGACCACCTGCTACAACTCCCCCCAAGAGCACTGGGGTCACCTGAGGACCACCAACCCGGTGGAGTCGCCCTTCGCAGCCCTGCGGCTGAGAACCGACGCGGCCAAGCGGTACAAGCGGGTGGACCGGGCCATGGCGGTGATCTGGAAGATGCTGATGGTGGCGGAGCAACGCTTCAGACGGGTGAAGTCCACGGACCTGATGACCGACGTCTACCTGGGGACCCGGTACGTGGACGGGACTGCCGTCCAGGAAACAGTGGAGAAGGTCGCCGCCTGATTTCGTTTACACACCTATTGACGTAACCTCAAGATATGAGCGTGGTGGCGGCTTTGACCAGCATCTGCCGGGGAGTTGTTTCAGCTCCCCGGTTCCGACAGATTCCGTCTCCGCAAGCGGCTTGTCTGTTTGCCAACAAAGGGTTTCACAACAGCATACAGCATTCTAATTGTTCGATCAGAGACATGCAAAGCCAATTCCTGTAGTACCACGAACACCCAATAATAGAATGCGCTTTCCCGTTCATTTCGCAGCCTGATCAAGAGGTCCAAGAACTGGTCCGGGTCGAGTTGTCCAAAACTCACAAGAAATGCGCCGAGCAATCCGTAGGGGAGTATCTTGGCAATGTCCCTGGAAAGGTCTTCTCTGTAGTAGCACGTTACCCGAATCGAAGTTAGGACGGCCATGGCAATCAGGAGCAGTTCTGAGGGTTCCTTGGAGCTGTACAAAAAGGCCACCATCACCACCAGCAACAAGAACCATAGGTAGGCGATGAAGGGAAAGACCACGATGTACCTGATTACGAAGATCACGAACAGCGCCAGTATTCGGATCGAAGGTCTCCATTTCCTTAGCCAGGGAATATCCCGACCCAAGACGTCTCGCCTGGCCATGATTTGGTGGAGGTGGAATATCATGAACCCGAACACCGCCACGCTAACGGCGAACAAAGCCGCCGGTCCCAGCGTGTCCAGGCCAGTCCAAAAATCTAAGTCCTGTAACCAATCGAAGCTTATCGGATTGCGCATTTCGGCTTGGTCCTATGGGGATTCCCTGAAAACGGGAATTGAGAATTCTCTGAACAAGCCTTGTTCTGGGTGATGTGGGTCTCTGATCCTGGGTATAGTCCGTAATCCGCCGTCTTGGGCTGGTTGGAAGACGTCCGGCGCCGTGTCTTCCTCCCCTTGCCCTGCTCCCAGGGACTTTGCAAGGGCCTGAATGCAAGTCAGGATTGACGCAAGACGCACTGCCCCCTCGGCTGACCCTCCGCCGTAAGCAGGTTGCCCAGTCCAAACAGCAGCGCCAGCCGCTCCGTGTTCTTCGCCAGTCCCCGGTAGCGTACCTTGCCATACCTAAACACCCGCTTCAGCCTCAGGAAGGGATGCTCCACCTTGGCTCTCACCGACGCCTTCGCCTTCTCCCGCAGCGCCTCATCGCTCTCCGGCTCCAGCTTCCGCCGCTTCCCAGGACGCATCGCCACCAACCACTGGACTTCCAGGTCAAGGTTCTCGTCCCGCTTGCCCACTCCCTGGTAGCCCGCATCGCCCCATACCACCTTCTCGCCCCCGTGCAGCAGGCTGTGCGCCTCCGTTACGTCGTGCGCGTTGGCCGCCGTCGTGCTCAGGCTGTCGACTATTCCCGTCTCCGAGTCCACACCGATATGGGCCTTCATACCGAAGTGCCACTGGTTCCCCTTCTTGGTCTGATGCATCTCCGGGTCTCGCTCCCTGTTCCGGTTCTTGGTGGACGACGGCGCCTCGATGATGGTGGCGTCCACGATGGTGCCCCCGCGCAGTCTCAACCCCTGGCTTTCCAGCTGAGCGTTGATTTCTTCCAGCAGACCCTGGCCCAGATGGTGCTTCTCCAATAGATTGCGGAAGTTGAGGATGGTGGTCTCGTCGGGCAGGGGACCCGTGAGCTTCAGCCCCACGAACCGGCGCACCGGGTCGGATTCGTAGAGCAAATCCTCCACGCCGGGGTCGCTGAGGTTGTAGAACAGTTGCACGCAGTGAATGCGCAGCATCACCGGCAATGGGTAGGGATGGCGGCCTCGTCCGGCCTTGGGATAGAAGGAAGCGATGCGGCCCTCCAGCTTCTGCCAGGGGATCAAGCCGTCCATGCGTTCCAGGAACAACTCCCGGCGGGTCTTGCGCTCCTTGCCCTGGTATTCCAGATCGGAAAAAGTCGGCTGCTCCATCGGATTTCCCTTCCTCTATCAGTCTTTCCCCGGTTCACCTCAGTATGCCATAATCGACACAGCTTGTTCAGAGTATTCCTAGCGCAGACCGAAGACCACCTGCTTCAGCGTGCGGTAGGTCCTGCCGAAGGTCCAGTTGGCCGATTGCCAGAGGGTGCGGTCCCACTCCTCCAGCGTTTCCCGGGACTCCACGGCCACGTGGTAGTCCCGCAAGTCGGCGTTCAGGCAGAAGTCGTTGGTCAGCCGCTGCTCCCAGGGGCTGGGAACCAGGACCAGGACAATGCTGGGACGATGGGAGTGGTGGTACTCGGCGACGGCCCGCAGGCGGTCGTAGAGGGAGCGGCGCCGCAGGGCCAGGCCCTGGCGGACCACGCCGAAGCTGCGGCCATTGTGCAGGGTGATCACGGCATCGAAGCGGCCCCGGCGCTGGAACTCCACCCGGCTGCCTAAACCGTCCACGCCGGGAGACAGCGTTGCCGCCAGGCGGTACACCGAGGCCACCGCGTCCATGCGGCGCAACAGCAGGGTGAGCCATTCCCGGGAGGCCGGATAGGCACGCACGTAGTCCGACGCGGTGTCGAAGCCCAGGGCGTCGGCGGCCTCGCGGATGCCTTGGGCTGTCAGGTAGTACCGCCTGCTCGACGGCAGGTGGGCGGTGCCGTGGCTGACTCTCCCCACCATGCCCTCGGCCAGCCGCCGGGCCAGGCCCCGGTGGACGGCTACGTGGGACTCCCCGGTGATCATCGCCAGTTCCGCGGTGTCGGCGAAGGGCATCCGGCTCAGGTGGTGCAGCAGTTCCTCGTCGGAGACGCTCATGTATCGAGCGTAGCAGACGGGATGTTCTGCCGTCAGTAGGCAAGTGTCAGCAGTCAGGGCCTTTCCAAAGTCAGGAGAAGATAGGGAGCAGGATGATTGGCTGCGCGGCCAGGCTGAATAACTGGCGGGGACGCTCGGCATTCTCATCCCGGACGATGGTGGGAGGCATACTACGCGGGAGAAAATACCCGCTCCCCGGCCTTGTTTTGCGCGTCGTTTCACTTGCCCAGGAACACCCGGCGGTGTAGAATCGCGTCAGAAATACAACGCCTCCGGACCGAGGCGCAAAGGGCGGTGGCACCGGTTCTCCCTGCCACAGCCGTTCAGGTGCGACATGACCACCTCCGACACCGCAGCCAGCAAATCGAAACTAAGGGGCCGCTTCCGGCTGCCGGACCCGCCCGAACGCGAGCCTGATGAAGTGACGCAGTACGACCAACTCTTCCACCAGGGCCTGTCGGCGGCCCTGGTTTTCCACTTGGGCGACCCGGAGACCACGTTGGTGGCCGCCGACCGCTGGGTGGTGCCCGACACCGAGTTCGACAAGACCCGTGGCCGCTATCCCGACCTGCTGGTGGCCTTCGGCGTGGACCCGGCGTTGTACCACGAGAACAACGGGTACATCGTGTCGGAACAGGGGAAGGCGCCGGACTGGGTGCTGGAGGTGGCGTCGGAGAGCACGGCGGAGGCGGATGTGGGAGTGAAGCGGGAGTTTTACGAAATGCTGGGCATCGGGGAATACTGGCGGTTCGACCAGACCCCCGACGGCCGGTGGCACGGCGCCCGGCTGGCCGGGGATAGGCTGATAAACGGCGAATACGTGCCGGTGGAGATCGTAGAACTGCCCGACGGGAGTTTGCAGGGTTACAGCCCGGCGCTGAACCTTTACCTGCGGTGGGAACGGGGCGAGTTGGCCTTCCACGACCCGGCCACGGGACAGTCCATCGCCACCTTCGAGAGCGAACGCGCCAGGGCCGACAATGCCGAGGCCCGCGTGCGGGAGCTGGAAGAGCGGCTGAGCCGCCGGGATTCCTGACTCCGGGATTCCTGGCCCGGGGGCCAATCCCAGGCCGCCAGGCAGTGTAGTGAACCCAGCGCCTGCCGCCGGCCAGGTGCCAGTTCCGGGGCGTCGGTCGTGCAGCCGCGCTGATGCTGATGGTAGAATCACCCGGCGCCCGCCTGGGTATCCCAATGCGGGTGGACGGATGCTTGGAGACAATCGCTTGACGGGAGCCCCGATACGGGTCTTGGGAGGTTCGCGTTCATGACCGAACCGTACATCATGGACTACCCCGAGGCCTTTCTGCGGATTCTTCGGGCGAGGAGCGCCGCAGACTGGTGTCGTTACCTGATGCCGCACCTGAAACCCGGGCTCCGGGTCTTGGACGTAGGCTGCGGCCCGGGCTCCATATCGGTGGGCCTGGCCCAGGCGATAGCGCCGGGCGAGTTGCGGGGCATCGACATCGCGCCATCGCAGGTGGAAGAGGCCGCCCGCGCGGCCGCGGAGCGCGGGTTGAGCAACGCGGAGTTCAGCGTTGCCGACGCGACGGCTCTGCCCTTTGAGGACGGCCGGTTCGATATCGTCCATTGCAGCGACACCCTGGCCTTTGTTCCCGACGCCGAAATCGCTCTGGGTGAGATGAAGCGGGTGCTGAAGCCCGGCGGCGTCCTGGGCTGCCGGGAGATCATCATGGACGCTTTCCTGATCCATCCGGACCCGGAACCGAAGCCCCTGACCCGGGGGTATGCCGTCTTCGCCGACGTGCTCGAGGCCGACGGCGGCCACTCGCAGATGGGCAAGGAGCTGGCCGGATATATGGAGCGGGCGGGGTTCGCCGACATCCGGGTATCCGCCGCCTTCGACGTCTTCTCCGGGCCCGAGCGGCTGAAGCTGGTCTATGACCTGGGGCAGGAGTGGTACTTCGCGGATGACGTGGCGCTCCCGGCCATGCAGTACGGAGCGGCCAATGCCGATATGCTGGATGAAATCCGGCAGGCCAGAGACCGCTGGTACCGGTCCACCGGAGCGATGGCCGCCTTCGCCTACGGAGAGGCGCTGGCGGTCAGGCCCTGAGGTTCAAGCGCCGTTTGACGGATCGGGGTCTCGCTGCCGGCGGCGACGGGATCGGCGCGCTGCGCTGGCAATGACGGGTTTCGGGAAGCGGGCACGCGCGCGAGGGCCCCGTCCGGCTGCCGTCCGGCAGGGGCAGCCGGCCCCACAGAGCAGCGCGTGGCCCGTTCAGGGGCGGACGGCCAGGGCCTGGCCAAAGGCGACGGCGGCCAGGGCGCCGGGATCCCGGCGCCATTCCTCCAGGCACCGTGCGACGGCCAGCTTCATCTCTTCCGTCATCGCTCCGTAATCCCGGGCGGCGTCCGCAATGCCTTGGCCCAGGAACCACTGCCGGATAATTGAGTGGAAGAACTCCAGCTCCTCCGGCGTGTCATAGGTCTCGAAGGAATGGGACACCCTGACGTCCGTGAACCCGGCCTGCTTCAGCCGCTCCTTGATCTCCCGGACAATGCCCGGCTGGCCTCCGTCCGCGGCCACCAGGTCCGCGAACGCCTCAACTGACCGCCGCATCATCCCCAGCTCGGGATGCGCGAAGCAGGCCTCCGGCATCAGGTCCCGGCAGGCGGCCAGGCCCCCGGGCCGCAGCGCCCGGCGCGCCTCCGCCAACGCCCGGTCCACGTCTCCGACGTGGAGCAGCACGCCGCCCAGGTGCGCCACGTCAAAGGAGCCGTCCGCAAAGGGCAGCTCCAACGCGTCGGCCACCTGAAACCTAGCGTTGTCCAGTCCCCGTTGGGCCGCCGTCTCCCGGGCCAGGTCCACCTGGGACGGCTCGAAGTCGATGCCCACAAGCTCGCCCGGCGCCACGGCCTCAGCCAGCAGCGCCGACAGGAAGCCCGCGCCGCAGCCCACGTCCAGCAGCCGCTGGCCGGGGACCAAATGGGGAACCAGGAAGTTCATGCTGGGCTGCTGAGCCCAGCGCTCCTGGGCGCGGACGTACGCTGGACTGTACCCCATGGTGTACGTGGCGTAGGTGCACGCCGCGTCTGGGACGGTTTCTGTCATCTCCCGCAACTCTCCGCTCTCTACCGTGCTCTCTCTACCCTGCGCCCGTAGCTGACCGCCGGCGCGCCACCGGTCAGCGCACTAGCGCGGCGGCTGCGCGTTCCGGGTCATCGCCTCGATGACCCGGGTGGCCTGCGCCAGCCGTCCGCCGGGTATTCCTCGGGTCAGCTCCTCATCCAGCTCCCGCAGGGGCTGCTCCGGCCTGCCCGCCAGTTCGGCCCCGGCCTCGGTGGCCCGCAGCGTCACGTTCCGCCGGTCCGTCCGCGAGCGCCGCCGGGACACCAGCCCCTTCTCGTAGAGGCGCTGCACCGTCCGGCTGACCAGCGACTGCTCCAGGGTGACGTGGGGAGCGACCTCCGACGCCGTCATGGGACCCCGCTCCAGCAGGACCAGAAGCACGCGGTACTCCCCGGTCGTGACGCCGAAGGGTTCCAGGGTCTCGGCCAGTCGCCGCTCCACCAGGGTGCCCAAATCAGAGACCTGCCAGGAAATCAACACCTCTGCGTAGACTCCTCCTTCGGACCGCGACTGCCGGACCGCGGCGGCGCGCTGGCTGTGGTGAATATGTTACCGCGCTTTGCCCAGACCGGCAATGGCCCCGGAGGACAACGATGCGCGAGTGTCAGGCCTATCAGCATTAGATGTGATAGCATATAATGCTGTACGATTTATCAATCGAGGCCTTGACTTGCGCATCATGAACGACCCTGCCAACTGCTTCCCAGCCCGCTTCCTGCACCAGAGAATGGGAGCGCGCGCAACCCGCCCAGTCCGGCTGACGATGCTGGCCATCGCCCTGCTCGGCATCACCGCCCTGGCCGCCACCGCCCTGGCCCTGGGTTCCATCGGCACGGCCAGCGCTCAGAACAACTTCTACGAAATCACGGTGTCACCTTCCACGAACGTCGAAGTGCAGGAAGGCGAAGACAGCAAGCTGGTCCTGACCCTCTCCCGCCCCACCCCTGCCATCCCTGCCAACGCTTGGGGGTACGTGAAGGTGCAAACAAACGACGGCACCGCAAATAAGGGCTCGGACTTCGGAGACGTCTCCCTCAGCAATTCATCCGTGCAGGACGGGGATACCGTCCTGGATCTGTTCGGTTTTGCTAGTGGAACTATCGAGGTGCCCGTCGAGTGGGACTACAAAGTGGAGGGGGACGAGACCTTCCAGGTGAAGCTGGATATCTTCGAGCACTCGGAACCTGTATTGAATAGCCTTTACAACCTGCGCTTCCCCGGCAACAAGAAGTCCCTCACCATCGACGTAACCATCACCGAGCGCGAGACGTACGCAGTAACCCTGGACCAGGGTGGATCTGTGACTGAGGGAGAAACCGGCCACAACAACGTGAGGACAGAGAGGTCGGGCAAGGGCACCGTACGGGCCCGGATAGGGGTTGCAGACAGCACCGCTAACGCCGCCGACTTCGACAAATGGGATCCCTTCAACTTGCGTCTCAATGCCTTCGACCCGTCTGCAGCTATCAGGATGATACGCGTTGAGACCAAGGAAGACGCCCTGGTGGAATTATCCGAAACCATCATCCTGGAACTGAGCAACCCCACGGGCAACCTGACTTTCCCCGACCTGGATGGCGACGGCAAGCCTGACGAAGCCATCTATTCGACCTGGGTCATCCGGGACAATGAGACACCCCTCTTTGCGGAGATGCCGGACGTGACGGTAACGGAGGGCGGCGAAGCCCAAGTCACCCTCACCCTGGAACGGCAGCTTCTAGCCGGGGAGGCGGTGGAATTCTACGCCAACGTGGCGGGTCATCAATTCGGGAGTCAGCAGCCGTGCGGGGTCGGAGATGACGACTACGCCCAGCCGAATCTTGACTACCGGATTGCCGAGTACACCGAGTACATGATGAGAAGCGGGGAGCAGAGTCTCACCTTTACCGTGCCCACCGCCTCCGATCCCCGGCACGAGGCTGACGAGTGCTTCTACGTCCGGGCCTTTGCCACCTCCGGCCTCAAGTTTCGCACCCAGAGCGGCCAAGTCATCCAGGCCGATAACCGGGTCCTGTTCACCAAGGTCACCATCGAAGACGATGACCCGCAGCCGCACCTTATCTTCGGGGCGCCGGCAGTGGTGGAGCTTGACCCCGACCCCTACGCTGGCACGCGCGAGCAGGGCTACGTGCACCCCACCGCCACGCTGCGCTTCCCGGTCAGCCTGAGCAATCCCAGCGGTATTGAAGTCACCGTGGACTATTCGGAGGGCAGCGATGGCGATGCCACCGTGGGAGAGGACTACACTGCCATCACTCCGGGCAAGCTGACCTTCCCGCCGGGGCTGCTGAGGCGGTATATTGACGTGGAAGTGATAGCCGACTGGCTGGAGGAGCCAGACGAGCGAGTGCACCTCGAATTCAGCAACCCGGTCAACGCCTGCCTCGTTCCGGGAGACGATTGCCAGCCGCAGAGCGGCTCCGTAACCGTCCCGGGAACAATCCTCAACGACGACCGCAACCTCAGGATTACCCTCACGCCCGACGATGACCGGGTGCGCGAGGGTGAAGCCATAAACTTCCGCGCCCGGCTCTCCCACCCCATAGATTACGAAGTGCGTATTAAATCTGAATGGGGTGGCGGTACGGCGACGGAAGACGATGACTATTTCCGTGATTTCCTTTCTATTTATCCGGAGCTAAAGATCTTTCCAGGGACGACCGAAGCCGTCCTTACAATTGCCACCTTGGAAGACAATGTTTCCGGGGAAGGCGTTGAGAGCCTCACCCTGCCCAATCTACACGTACAGCTTTTCAGGAAAGATGGACGACTTCAGGAAACAGAAGATGTTTGCGAGGAGGTCTTTGGCGTACCCTGCGTCTCTACCTACGTGCCCCACGGGATTCCGACGCCCACGGCCTACATCCTCGATGGGCCGGTCATCTCCGTAACCGCTGAACGGAAGGATGTCGCCGAGGGCAACTCCGCGAATTTCACGGTGGCCCTGAGCGAGCCGGTTGCCCAGGACGTGACCTTCACCATCAAGAGCCAGGACGGTGCTGGCAACGCCACGGGCGCCGCCGTGGCCGTGGCGGGCGCCGATTACGCTGCCCTTTCGTCTCAGCAGGTAACCATCCCTATGGGCCAGACCGACGGCGGAACCTACCCGGTCGCCGTCCTCCAGGACCAGGTCGATGAGCCGGACCAGTTCTTCAGCGTCCTGCTGGAATCGGTCACCGGCGTCACGGTGGACGAGAGGGTTGCGGGGGTCGCCGTCCGGGACGACGACCCCCGCCCGGAGCTGTCCATCGGCGACGCCCAGGCGGGCGAGGGCGACACGCTGGAGTTCGTCCTGGTCCTGTCCCAGGCGTCGGAGCGCGCCATCACCGTCCGCTACGTGACGGAAGACGCTACCGCCACCGGGGGAGCGGACTACCAGGGGATCGAGCGGTTTGGAAGCGTGGCGTTTGCCCCGGGCGAGACGCTTAAGACCATTACGGTGATGTCCATAGAGGACAGCGACCCCGAGACAGACGAGACCTTCCGGGTGCAGTTGGTGGACGACCCGGGCGCCCGGTTCACGGACTCCGCCGCCGTCGGAACCATCACCGACGACGACGGTGCGGTCATCTCCATCGCCGACGCCGAGCCGGTCACCGAGACGGAGGGAGCCACGCCCAGCGCCACCTTCACCATCACCATGACCCCCGCCCAGACGGCGCCGGTGACCGTCCAATGGCAGACCATGGACGGCCTGGGAGCGGAACATTTCGTGGCCAAGGCCAGCGGCATGACCTCAGACGGCGAGAAGGACTACACGGCGGTGAGCTCCGGATCCGTAACCTTCGCTCCGGGCGAAACGGTTAAACAGGTCTCCACCACCGTGCTGGACGATACCATAGCCGAGGCGGATGAGAACTTCCGCGCCGTCATCAGCGTGTCGGACCCCAACATCATGGTGCTCCGTTCCACCGCCCACGCCACCATAGAGGACGACGACGCCTGGAACATCTGGCTCGACGAGAACAACGCCGCCTGGGTGGAAGAGGGCACCGGAGAGGACAAGCGGATTACGTTGAAGGTGCAGCGCACCAACGCCAGCGCGGAGGAGTCCCTACTGGAAGCCCGGTACCACACCCGTTACAGGTACATCTCCTGCTTCATCAGCGTGGTGAAGGAGGAAAGACATCCTTTCACGCGGATGACCAATCCTTACGAGTACGTCAGCACCGCGACCGTTGACCCGACAGACTGGGACGTGAGGCTCTGGCACAGCGATGATACCCGGCTGAAACACCCCAGGTGCCACCTGAGGGGGAGCAACGCCTCCTTCAACGTCGATGGGTTTGAGAAACTCAGCTACACCCTGCCCCTGGAATTCGAGATTCGGGGCGACTCCATTTCCGAAGAGAACGAGACCTTCACCCTCCTGTTGGAGTCATCGCTCTTCGGCCCCAACCAGCGGCGTTTCGACCCGGTGTCGCGCGGCTACCAGTACGTAACCGTTACCATCGTGGACGACGACACGCCCCAGGCATCCATTAGCAGCGCGTACGTAGGGGAAGACGATGGCAACGCCGAGCTCACCCTGAGTCTGAGCATGGCCCCCACCGAGGCTCAAAAGGTGACGATATCAATGGAGGGCGGCACGGCCCAGCCCTGGGAGGACTACACGCCTCTGCTCAGTCATGACGTGACCTTCGAAGTAGGTGAAACGACGAAGACGGTCAGCATACCCATCGTGAATGATGACATGCGTGAGGAAGATGAGGAATTCACGGTAACCCTGTCGAATGAATCGGGCGGCATCAACATACACCCTGCCGGAGAGACCGCCACGGTTACCATCTCGGATGATGAAGCTGATTACCTGCCCCGGCTCACCGTTCCGGACCGGGTGATTGACGAGGGAGACGATACCACCCTCCTCTTCAGGCTGAACCCGCCGCCGCCGAACCGGTTTTGGGTGGGCACTATCCAGTGGAATGACGATGAGAAGCCCCTGTCGCTGCCAACGGCGACGGAAGTCGACGACTACGCCGAGATCACCGGGAGTAAAGCGGACGCCGTAAGTGTAGGGCAGGGAGCGACTGAATTCACCACAACCGTCAGCACCGTCGAGGACACCTTGATCGAGGGCGGCGAGTACATTGGCATCTCCACTAAGTGGAACAATGCCGTCGGCAACCCCATAGGGCTGGCGAAACCCAACGCGCTGGTCGCCATCCGGGACGACGACACCGGCTCGGTGGAGGTCGCTCCCATCGCCGCCGCCACGGCGGTGGAGAACAAGGAATGGAGCCACACCGCGGCCTTGACCGAAAGCAGCAACCCGTTGGGCGACGTTAGCTGGTCGGTGGCCGGCGACGACGTGGCCTTCTTCAGCATCGACCAGGATACCGGCATTCTGACTATGTCCGCCCGGAACTACGAGGACCCGTTGGACCAGGACGGCGACAACGTCTACGATGCCAAGGTTTTCGCCGTGGACGAGGACGGCAACGTGGACTCCGAGGACGTGCAGGTAACGGTAACCGACGTCACCTACGCGACGTTCACAGTCCAGGTAAACCTCTGCTGCCACGCTGATTTCAGCAAGCGAGTGTATGGGGCCGAGGAAGGGGACGGCATCCAGGTGTGGGTCTACCCGAGCTTCACTTCGTCCAAGCCGGTGTCGCTCAAGTGGGCCACGGCGGAGGATACTGCAGGCAGCAACCTGGCGGCCACGACCGACTACACCCCGTCCACGACTCCCACGCAACTGAGTTGGCCCGCTGGCGACGCCGGAACAACGGGAACTCCCCAGACCTTCACCATCGCCACCACGGAAGACGCCCTGTACGAGGCCGACGAAACCTTCCTGCTCAGCTTCACCGAAGGCATGGCCGGCGACACCGACGACGTCAAGTTGTCTTTCGCGAGCGCGCCCCCCGGCTCGGTCCGCTGGGATGGCAACGAGGCGGACGCGACGCTGACCATCGGCAATGACGACGCCGCGGTCAACATGGTGACGCTGAGCGTCAGCCCGGCGTCGGTGGGCGAAGGCGATGGCGCGACGACGGTGACCGTCACGGCGACCCCGGCCGGCTCAGCCGTCTTTACCCAGGGCGGTTCGCTTACGGTGAAGGTGGGTAAGAGCGGGGACAGCGCGGTGTCGGGGACGGACTACGCGGCGATCAATGACGTCACCATCCTCCTGGTGGCGGGAGCATCCACCGCCAGCGCCCAGTTCACCCTGACCCCCACCCAGGACAATCAGACCGAGGGCGACGAGACCATCACCGTTCACGGCGCGGCGGTCGGGCTGACCGTCGCCGACGCCAGCTTGACCATCACGGACGACGACCTGCCGGTGCCGGTCCTTACCATCGGGGACGGGAACGCGGCCGCTCCAAGGAGGACGGTAACGGTGGACGAGGGAGATGCGGCGGAGTTCACGGTGACCGCGACGCCGCTGCCCTACCGGGACGTGACCGTGCAGGTGGCAACGGGCGATGACAATTCGCTGAACGCCAACCAGGCCACGGCGGACACGGACTACGCGGCGCTGGCGCAGACGGTCACCATTCCTGCCGGTACCCCCAGCGCCACCGTCCAGGTGCAGACAACCCAGGACAACCTGACCGAAGGCGATGAGAGCTTCATAGTCTTCCTGCGCTCGCCCACCGACGCCACGATAGGAAAGCAGGGACCGGCAACGGGAATCATCACTGACGATGACATCAGCAGTCCCTATGCCAGCCTGAGCGTGAGCCCGGCCTCGGTGGACGAGGGCGCTGGGGCAACCACGGTTACGGTCACGGCGGCCTTTAACGGCGGGGCGGCCCTGCAGGCGAACCAGACCATCGCCGTCAAGGTGGGCCATGGCCGGGATGGCGCGGTATCGGGCACGGACTACGCGCCGGTGACCAGCTTCGACCTCATCATACCGGCCGGGCAGAACAGCGCCCAGAAGACTTTCACGCTGACTCCGCTCCAGGACGCGCTGGACGAGGACGACGAGACGCTGACGGTGCATGGCACGTCGCCGGGTCTGACCGTGTACAGCGCCAGCGTGTCCATCACGGACGACGACGCGGAGCCGGAGCTCTTCATCCGGGACTTCAGCGCCGCCGAGGGAGACAAGGCGCATTTCAACATCACCCTCAAGCCAGTGTCGGGGCGGGACGTGACGGTGCAGTGGGCCACGGGGGACGACGACGGCCTGAACGCCAACCAGGCCACGGCAGGGGTGGACTACGAGGCGGTAACCACGGCGCAGACCGCGACCATATCCGCCGGCCACAGCGTCGCGCACCTGGACCTGCGGATGACACAGGACACCGTGGTGGAAGGCGACGAGACTTTCCTGGTCACCCTGTCCTCTCCCACCAGCGCCATACTGCTGAAGCCTACCGCGAGGGCAACCATCACCGACGACGACATCAGCGACCCCTATGCGACCCTGAGCGTGAGCCCGGCGTCGGCGTCGGAGTCCACTCCGATAGTGACGTCGACGGTCACGGCGACGCTGAGCGGCGGGAAGACGTTCTCAACGGACAAGACGGTCAGCGTGAAGGTGGGTCTTGGCGGGGACAGCGCGGTGTTGGGTGAAGACTACGCTCCGGTGGACGGCTTCAGCCTCACCATCCCGGCGGGGCAGAACAGCGGGCAGCATACCTTCATCTGGTGGCCGAAGGAAGACTCCCTGAACGAGGACACCGAGACGATCACAATCCACGGCACATCGCCGGGGCTGACCGTCTACAAAACCAGCCTGTCCATCACGGACTACGACCCCCTGCCCACGCTGACCATTGGCAATACGACCATCGCCGAGGGCGGGAAGGCGTTTTTCACCGTCTTCCTCACCCCGGCGTCGGGGCGGCCGGTGACCTTTCAGTGGACCACCGGGGACGACAACGGCCTGAACGCCAACCCGGCCACCGCGGGGGCGGACTACGAGGCGGTAACCGCGGCTCAGACCGTGACCATCCCCGCGGGCAACACCGACACAGGCATTGACCTGCGGACGAAGCAGGACAGCCTGGTGGAAGGCGACGAGACCTTCGCTGTTATCCTGGCCTCGCCCACCAACGCCACGCTGGGCACTCCGTCGGTGGGCCGGGGAACCATCACCGACGACGACATCAGCTCGCCTTTTGTGAGTCTGAGCCTGAACCCGGCGTCGGCGTCAGAGTCAACCCCGGTAGTGTCGGCGACGGTTACAGCGACACTGAGCGGGTCAGGCACGTTCCCGACGGACAAGACGATCCGCGTCAAGGTGGGTCTTGGCGGGGATAGCGCCGTGTCGGGCGAGGACTATGCGCCGGTGGACAGCTTCGACCTCACCATCCCGGCCGGGCAGTCCAGCGGCCAGAAGACCTTCATCCTGTGGCCGAAGGAGGACTCCCTGAACGAGAACACCGAGACGATCACGATTCACGGCACGGCGCCGGGGTTGACCGTCTACAAAACCAGCCTGTCCATCGTGGACGACGACCCCCTGCCCGCGCTGAGCATTGGCGACGTCAGCATCGCCGAGGGCGGGAAGGCGTTTTTCGCCATCTCCCTTACCCCGGCGTCGGGGCGGGAGGTGACAGTGCAGTGGACGACGGGCGATGACAATTCGCTGAACGCCAACCCGGCCACGGCGGTGACGGACTACGAGGCGGTAACGGCGGCGCAGACACTGACATTCCGCCCCGGCCTAACCTACCGAGGCATTGACCTGCGGACACGGCAAGACAGCCTGATTGAAGGCGATGAGTCCTTCCTCGTCACCCTGGCCTCCCCCACCAACGCGACGCTGGGGAAGCCGTCGGCCAGGACAACCATTGTTGACGATGACATAAGCGATCCCTATGCCACTCTGAGCGTGAACCCGGCGTCGGTCGCCGAAGGGGCCGGGGCAACGACGGTGGCGGTAACTGCCACGCTGAGCGGCGGGAAGACGTTCCCTACGGACAAGACAATCAGCGTCAAGGTGGGCCTGGGCGGGGATGGCGCCGTGTCGGGCACGGACTATGCGGCGGTGAGCAGCTTCAACCTCACCATCCCGTCGGGGCAGTCCAGCGGGCAGCAGACCTTCACCCTGACGCCCATCCAGGACGCGCTGGACGAGGACAACGAGACGATCACGGTGCACAGCGCGTCTCCGGAACTGACCGTCAAGAGCGCCAGCCTGGCCATCACCGACGACGACGCCCTGCCGGTTCTAACCATTGGAGACGCCAACGTGTCGGAGGGCGAGACTGCGGAGTTCATGGTGACGCTCAACCCGGTATCAGGGCGGGACGTGACTGTGCAGTGGACTACGGGCGACGATCCAACCCAGGGCGCCAACCAGGCGACGGCGGACACCGACTACACGGCGGTCACCACGGCGCAGACGGCCACCATCGCCGCCGGCTCAACCACCGCCGCCATCAAGGTTCAGACCACGCAGGACACGGCAGTGGAGAGCGACGAGACCTTCATCGTAACCTTGGCCACGCCCACCAACGCGACGCTGGGATCGCCGTCTGTGGGTACTGGAACCATCACCGACAGCGGCGCGCCGCCGGAAATCAGGATCGTCACCATCACGCCGGTGACGGGAGTGACCGTCCCTGACCCGGTCAACCCGCGGAACGTGCCGGAGAACATAGCAACGGCGCCGACGTACAATTTCGCGGTGACATTGACCGGCACCGCTACTGCGACGGATCGCCAGGTAACGGTCACGGTTGGCCAGGACGGAGACACCGCTGTTTCGGGTACCGACTACACGGCGGTGGCTGACTTCACCATCACCATCGCGGCGGGGGATGTGAGCGGCAGCGGCCAGTTCACCTTTGACCCCATTGACGACGCGCTGGACGAGGACGACGAGCGGGTGACGGTGTCCGCCGACCTGGGTGGGCTGAGCGTGGCGGGGGCTACCCTGACAATCATTGACGACGACGCCGAGCCGGTTCTCACCATAGGAGACGCAACGGTGACCGAGGGCGGCGTGGCGCAGTTCATCGTGACCCTGGACGCCGTGTCTGGCCGGGACGTGACCGTGCAGTGGACGACGGGCGACGACCCGGCGCAAGGCGCCAATCAGGCGACGGCGGACACCGACTACACGGCGGTTACCACGGCGCAGACAGCGACCGTCGCCGCCGGTTCCACCACAACCACCATAGAGGTGCAGACCGCGCAGGACGCGGCGGTGGAGAACAATGAGACCTTCATCGTTGCCCTGGCGTCGCCCACCAACGCGACGCTGGGCTCGCCGTCCACCGGGACGGCGACAATAACCGACGACGACACCGCTGCGCCCACCGCGTCGCTGAGTGTCAGCCCCGCCTCGGTGGACGAGGGCGACGGGGCGACGACGGTGACGGTCACGGCGACGCTGGACGGGTCAACGACGTTTGCCGCAGACAGGACGGTCACGTTCACGGTGGGCAAGGCCAGCGACTCCGCGGATGCAAACACTGACTACACGACCGTGATCACCTCCAACACCATCACCATCACGGCGGGACAGTCCAGCGGGCACACGACGTTCGCCCTGACGCCTACCCAGGACACAGGGAACGAGGGCGACGAGGCGATCACCCTCTCGGCCACGGCTCCCGGGTTGACCGTCTCCGACGCTGCCTTGACGATCAGGGACGATGATCAACGGAAGGGCAACGACGGCACTCTTCCGGTGATCAGCATCGACGGGCCGGAGGTGACCGAACCGGACACTTCCCAAGCGACTCAGATGTTGTTTACCGTCGCGCTGGACGAGACCAGCAGCCAAGAGATAACCGTGGCCTATGCTGATGCTGCGACGGGTACGGCGACATCGGGAACGGACTATGTGGCTATCACGGCGGGGACGCTCACCTTCGCGCCGGGGGAGACATCGAAGTCTGTGGCCGTCAACGTGATTGGTGACACGCTGGAGGAGGGCGACGAAACGATAGTGTTGCGGCTGTCGTCTCCAACGAACGCTGCGCTGTCGGGGGACGGCGCAACGCTGGACGGAACCGGGAAAATCTGGGACAACGACGGCGCCTATGCTAACCGGCCGCGGGTCTCCATTTCTGCCGACTACTCTACGCTTCAGGGAGGGGATGTGTGGTTTTCGATTAGATTGTCGAAACGGCTCCACAAGGAGATACATATCCCGATCGATATCGAATACATCACCGCTGACGATGATTTAAAATGCATCAGAAACAGCATAATATGCAACTCCGTGACTCCGAACGTCCGGACTCTGGAGGAAGTGGCCCCCCACCGGACGCTACTGAGTCCGTACCCTGAGCATGGTGACGGCAATCAGAGCCCTCGCGAGATATATGCGAAGCAACCATTGCACGGCAGCTATATCATAAATCCCGCCAGACCTTGGTACCAGACAGTGCCAGACGGCTTTACCCGGACACTGCCAGACGGCTCTATCGAGACAAGGAACACCGTCTACATTCGGCAAGATGGTGACGGGGAAAACGAGCGTTTCCGCATCGTTTTGGATACTGATCATCCGCTTTGGCCCTCGGATCTGGTGCCAGCAGAGTATTCCGGCTATGCGGAAGTGCTGGCCATGGACCGGTTAAACCATCCAGCCGCCAGTCGCTGGTGGGCCGAGCTTTCGGCAGATGAGCGGAGGCGAATGCTCAGCGGAGGACACTTTGTCAGGAAAATTCAGTCTGGTCAAACCATATCCCAAGCCATCACGTCGTCCTATGAGGGATTGAACTTTGCGTTCAAGGCCAGGGTGGGCGCATTGGCCGGTGAGCTGGCGAACGCTGAGGGGGAAAATGAACTAACCGATGCGGGCCTGCAGCCGCTGGACCTAACCTCGCCAGACAAATGGTGGGACTCAATGGACTGCCGGCTGCGCCGGGTGGCCGTTGGTGACGGTACTACTGATGACCCAACGAGTCGCTGGTGCCAGAATGAGGCGGCGGAATTGGGATCAGCCGGGATGGACAGAGCCGTGGGCATCTTCGAAGCAGTCACGTTGGAAACGGCGGACGAGCAGGGGCAACGGCAGTCGCAAGACGGCACTCTGACGGGACCGGAAATAAGCATCATCAGCTATGTCGACGTAACCGAGGGAGACCGGGCCAGCTTCACCATATTCGCCAACCCGCCACCGTTGACCGACCTGGAAGTCAGCATGACCGTATCGACTACGGGCGACTTCGGGGTGGCTGCCGGTTCGCAGACGGTAACCATTTCTGCCCTGGGCCTGGCCTTCCTTGACTTGCCCACGACCGGCGACGACAAAGACGAAGCGGACGGGTCGGTGACGGCCACCGTGAATGCGGGCCAGGGCTACACCGTGTCAGCGACGAACGGGACGGCCACGGTCGTGGTAGCGGACGACGACGATCCGCCCCAGACCTGCACGCCGAACCTGCCATCGGACGCCATAACGGTGTCGGAGGTGAAGACCTGGCGGGGCGAGTACAGCCAGGACTCGCATGTTTCCCGCTGGAACCGGGTGCTGGCGGCCCTGGGCGAGGACACCGGTGAAGCGGCGATGACCGCAGACCAGGCCCGGGAGATCAAGAGCCGTATCGACAACTCCCGCTGGGACCGGACGGTCCGCACGCTGGAAGCGCTGGAGCAGTGCAACAACCCGCCGGCGGCCACGCCGGAGATTAGCATCGCCGGGGGCTCCGGGATCACGGAAGGCGGCAACGTCACCTTTACAGTAACCGCCAATCCGGCCCCAACGTCGGCCCTGTCGGTCAGCGTGGGCATCACCCAGAGCGGCGACTACGGGGTATCCACCGGCTCACAGACGGTGAGCATTCCGACCGGCGGCAGCGCGACGCTGACCGTAGCCACCAGCGACGACGGCGTGGACGAGGCCGACGGGTCGGTGACGGCCACCGTGAATACCGGCACGGGCTACACCGTGTCCGCCACGGCGGGTTCAGCCACCGTCGCGGTGGCGGACGATGACGTGCCGGAGATCAGCATTGTTTCTAATGGAGACATCACCGAGGGCGGCGACGCCAGCTTCACGGTAACCGCCAACCCGGCGCCGCACGCTCCGTTGTCGGTCAGCGTGGCAATATCGCAGAGCGGCGACTACGGGGTTTCACCGGGATCGCAGACGGTGAGCATTCCGACCGGCGGCAGTTACACCTTGACCGTCGCCACCGGCGACGACGGCGTGGACGAGGCCGACGGCTCGGTAACGGCCACCGTGAACAGCGGGACGGGCTATACTGTGTCGGCCACTACGGGTTCGGCTACCGTTGCCGTGGCGGACGACGACGACCCGCCGCAGACCTGCACGCCGAACCTGCCCTCGGACGCCATAACGGTGTCGGAGGTGGAGACTTGGCGGGACGAATACAGCCACGACGACCACGTGTCGCGCTGGAACCGGGTGCTGGCCGCCCTGGGCGAGGACACCGGCGAAGCGGCGATGACGGCAGACCAGGCCCGGGAGATCAAGAGCCGTATCGACAACACCCGCTGGGACCGGACGGTCCGCACGCTGGAGGCGCTGGAGCAGTGCAGCAACCCGCCGACAGCCACGCCGGAGATCAGCATTACCGGCGGTTCCGGCATCACCGAAGGCGGCAACGCATCGTTCACCATAGCCGCCAATCCGGCGTCGAGTTCAGCACTGTCGGTCAGCGTGTCCATAGCGCAGACGGGCGACTACGGCGCGTCCACTGGCTCGCAGACGGTGAGCATACCCACCAGCGGCAGTTACACGCTTACGGTCGCTACCGTGAACGACGCGGTGGACGAAACCGACGGCTCGGTGACGGCCACGGTGAACAGCGGCACGGGCTACACCGTGTCCGGCACGGCAGGTTCGGCTACGGTTGTCGTAGCTGACGACGACGTGCCGGAAGTGAGCGTCTCCGCTGGCTCCGGTATCACCGAGGGCGGCAACGCCAGCTTCACGGTCAGCGCCAACCCGGCGCCGGCGGCCAATCTGGACGTGAGCGTCGCCGTGAGCCAGAGCGGCGACTTCGGAGTGTCCACCGTATCCCAGACGGTAACAATCCCAACGTCGGGCAGCGCCACCCTGACCGTAGCCACTCTGAACGACAGCGTGGACGAGGCCGACGGCTCGGTAACCGCTACCGTGAATACCGGCGCGGGCTACACCGTGTCGGGGACGGCCGGGTCGGCAACCTTAGCGGTGGCGGACGACGATGACGCGGCGCCGCAGACCTGCACGCCGAACCTGCCTTCCGACGCGGTAACGGTGTCTGAGGTGGAGACCTGGCGGGACGAATACAGCCACGACGACCACGTGTCGCGCTGGAACCGGGTGCTGGCCGCCCTGGGCGAGGACACCGGCGAGACGGCGATGACGGCGGACGACGCCCGAACCATCAAGCAGCAGTACGACAACACCCGCTGGGACCGGACGGTCCGCACGCTGGATGCGCTGGAGCAGTGCGCCGGTTCCACCGGCACCACCGACGACACAACCCCGGCGGCGACGCCGGAGGTCAGCGTCACCTCCGGTTCCGGCATCACCGAGGGCGGGAACGTCACGTTCACCGTGACCGCCAACCCGGCGCCGACGTCGCCGCTGTCGGTCAGCGTGAACGTCGGTCAGACTGGCGACTTCGGGGTAACGACGGGGTCTCAGACGGTGAGCATCCCGACCAGCGGCAGTTACACCCTGACCGTCGCCACCGGCGACGACGGCGTGGACGAGGCCGACGGTTCGGTAACTGCAACGGTGAACAGCGGGACGGGCTATACCGTGTCCAGCACGGCTGGAGCGGCTACCGTCGCGGTGGCGGACGACGACGTGCCGGGGATCAGCATCACCGGCGGTTCGGGGGTAACCGAGGGCGGCAACGCCACTTTCACCCTGACCGCCAGCCCGGCGCCGCACGCTCCGTTGTCGGTCAGCGTGTCGGTGAGCCAGAGCGGCGACTTTGGAGTAACGCCGGGGTCGCAGACGGTGAGCATCCCCACCACCGGCAGCTACACCTTGACCGTCGCCACCGTGAACGACAGCGTGGACGAGGCCGACGGTTCGGTAACCGCTACGGTGAGCGGCGGCCAGGGCTACACCGTGTCGGGAACGGCTGGGTCGGCTACGGTTGCAGTGGCCGATGACGATGACGCGGCGCCGCCGGCCATGCCGGAAATTAGCATCACCGCCGGGAACGGCATCACCGAGGGCGGCAACGCCACCTTCACCCTGACCGCCAGCCCGGCGCCGCACGCTCCGCTGGACGTCAGCGTGAGCGTAGCGCAGACCGGCGACTTCGGCGTTTCGGCCGGCCCGCAGACGGTGAGCATCCCCACCACCGGCAGCGCGACGCTGACCGTCGCCACCAGCGACGACTCGGTGGACGAGGCCGACGGTTCGGTAACCGCTACCGTGAACGGCGGTACCGGCTACACCGTGTCGGCCACGGCGGGAGCGGCTACGGTAGCAGTCGAGGACGATGACGTGCCGGAGATCAGCATCGCCGCTGGTTCCGGGGTAACCGAGGGCGGCGACGCCAGCTTCACCCTGAGCGCCAACCCGGCGCCCCACGCTCCGCTGGCCGTCAGCGTGTCGGTGAGCCAGAGCGGCGACTACGGGGCAACTCCGGGTTCCCGCACGGTGACTATTCCGACCACCGGCAGCGCCAGCTTCACCGTCGCCACCAGCGACGACAGTGTGGACGAGGCCGACGGCTCGGTAACGGCCACCGTGGACAGCGGCCAGGGCTACACCGTGTCGGCAACGGCCGGCGCAGCAACGGTTGCGGTAGCGGACGACGACGATCCGCCGCCGCCGGACGCCACGCCGTCCCTCTCGGTGTCCGACGCTTCGGCGCGGGAGGACGCAGGGGTGATGGAGTTCACCGTTTCACTGAGCGCCCCCAGCGAGAAGAAGGTGCAGGTGTATGCCGCCACCACCTCCTTCCGGTACAAGACGGCGACTAAAGGCGATGACTTCGAGTGGGCTAACGTCCTGCTCACCTTCGCGCCCGGCGAGACCAGCAAGGTGGTCCAGGTGGTGATCCTGGATGACGACCTCAGCGAGGGGGACGAGTCCTTCGGGATGTTCCTGGCCTATTCTCCCAGCGACACTCCCCTCACGCGCGAGCATGGCGAGGGCGTCATCATCGACGACGACTAGGGACGACGGCCAGGGTTGCCCTGGTTGGCGCCGACCGAAAGTGTCGGCCATATCCGGCCATACAAAGGTTGAGACGCAATTGACAGTTGCGTCTCAACCTCTTTGTTTGGCAGATAAGCAGGGCAACAGGCGGCGACGGGTTCACGTTGCGGGAGACGGGGAAATTCGCCGCGTCGGAGCGGGCGGGCCGTTCTCTGGGAGAGCCGGGCAATGCCGCAAGGACACGCTGCTGCCCCAAGTCAAGCTGACCCAGGCGGCAAACCGGCTCACGGCCATATGCAGCTCCGGCCCTTCACGAACGAAAAGCCCCGCATGAGGGCGGGGCCTCCGGTCACGGTTCGCTACGTTGATTGGCGGACCCGCCAGGCCAGCGCCGCTTACACCGCCAACCGGAATCCCAACGTGAAGGTTCTTGATTTTATCCAGTGTGGTGGGCCGGGATGGACTCGAACCAACGACCTCGGTCTTATCAGGATCACGCTCGTTCTGGACCAGGGAATAGCCACGCCTAACCTAGACTCGGAACGACCTATTTCTTTCCAAACGGCTTGAATTCCCTGAACGCCTCTATGGCCTCTTCCTCGGCCTCCATCGCCGCCACATAGTGGTCGAGCATCTGGGGAGTCGACCAGCCTGCAATAGCCTGAACGTATGGCCGAGGAATACTCTGCTTGACGGCATTAGCCGCGAAGGTTCTTCTGAAGATGTGGCAAGCGTCCTTCAGTTCCACTTGCGCCCGTTGGGTTAGCCGCTTCAGGTCCTGCCAGATTCCGTCGTATCCCAGCCGGGTGCCCTCCTCCGTTACCCAAAGCCATTCCAATGAATCTCGCCGCCGCTGCGCGTAACGCAACACAGCCCGCTGGCAGTCGGGATCAATCTTTTCGAGGTCCTCAAGAAACAGCCGCAGTTCCTTTGCGTAGAACTTGACGGTGCCTCTGTGCTGCCCTCAATGCGGCGGTAACGGGGGGGTCTTGAAGTATTTCTTGTAACCGCCGGGCCATGCCCAAAGCCGGTTCAGCCTTGCGACCCGGGGTAACCGCTGGGGCATCCATCCATAGTTTGCCGACTCTGGGCGCCCATTTCGTAGCTGTGGCTCCCCGAGTAGGATTCGAACCTACGACCTAGCGGTTAACAGCCGCCCGCTCTACCGCTGAGCTATCGGGGAACGTTCACGACCGCCCGGAGTGGCCGGGCTTGCAGATGGTAATTGTATCATCCCCTCCCACTACGCTCAACCGCCCTGGCACGAGTTTCGCCGTTTCCCTATCGAAATTGCGCAACCACGGCGCCACCCTTCGCGTTGTTGCCGGTCTAGCTACCCTTATTATTGACAGAGTTACTATCAAGTATTATTATGGTTTTATCTGCCGGAGCCGGAGAAATGCTCTCGCTCCAAGTTAACATCGGCAACGCGAGGGCTTTCCACAAGCTGTTACAAATCTTCCGTGGCGGTGCAGCCATGAGCAATTACTACGACGTGCTGGGCGTCGCCAGAGATGCCTCGGAAAAGGACATCCGCCAGGCCTATCGGCGGTTGGCCAGGCAGTACCATCCCGACGTCAACAAGAGCGACGCAGAAGCAGAAGCCAGATTCAAGGAAATAAACGAGGCCTACGGAGTCCTTTCAGACGCTGATTCTCGTCAAAAGTACGACCGCTTTGGCGACAACTGGAGACAGGCGGGCCAGTACAATCAGGCTGGGCCTTCCTCCAACGGCGGGGTGCGCTGGACCGTAAGGGAAGGCGACGATGTCTTCTCCGCTTTCGGCGGGGGAGGGAGCATTTTCGAGGAGTTCTTCAACTCGGGAGCGTCGCCCCGCAGCCGGGGCGCCTGGCGCTCTCCCCCGGCGGAGCACCCCGTGGAAGTCACCCTGGAGGAGGCCTTCCACGGCACGACCCGCACGGTCCGTACGCGGAATGGCCGCAACCTGGAAGTAAAAATTCCCGCAGGAGTCGACAACGGCTCCAGGGTCCATATCTCGCCGGATGGCGCACCGGGCAGCGACTTTTACCTGGTGGTCACCGTCTGGGACCATCCGAGGTTCAAACGGGAGGGTCTTGACCTGCACACCGAGGTGGAACTGCCTCTGGACGACGCTGTGCTGGGCACCGAGATCCTGGCCCCAACCCTCACGGGCCAGGTGGCTTTGACCGTGCCGCCCAACACGCCGAACGAACGGCGGTTCCGCCTGTCCGGCAAGGGAATGCCCGCCCTGTCCGGCAGCGGGCACCACGGCGACCTGTATGTCGCCGTAAAGGTGCGCGTGCCCACCAATCTTACCGAGGAAGAAGTCGACCTGTTCCGCAGGCTGCGGGATATCAGGCTGGAGCGTTCAGCCATCAATGACGGCGCCGCAGCGTAATCATCCGGGGTACAGCCGCGGCTCGAAGGGAGGGGTTTTGGCAAATGGTAGAAGATAACCGGCTCAGAAACGAACCTTGTTTTGCCATCAGCGTTGCAGCGCGCATCGTGGGCGTCCATGCCCAGACGCTTCGACACTACGAGAGGGTGGGACTCATCTGGCCGTCGCGCACCACAGGTCGCCAACGGCTCTATTCCATGGCGGACATCGAGCGCATCAAGCGATTGCGCACCCTGACCGAGGATATGGGCGTCAACCTCGCCGGGGCCGAAGTGGCCCTGAAGCTCATGGCCCGCGTCAAGGAACTCGAAGGCGAGGTGGAACGCCTGACCGACACCGTCGTTTCCCTGCGGCGGGGGCAGCGTCAGGGCGGCAACTCAGAGTCCTAAACCCCGGTTACAGTTTCTGAATTTCCCGTTAAGGAGGCATGTTTATGGCCTCACAGAACGATCAATACACCAACCAGGCGCAACAGGTGCTGCAGAACTCACAGGAGCTTGTGCGCCGCAACCGCCACAACCAGTTGGACGTGGAACATATACTGCTGGCCCTGCTGGAGATGGAGGAGGGAGTGCCCTCCCTGATCCTGGCAGAACTGGGCGCGCCCTCCGGCGACATACGGGCCGCCCTGCACAGGGTACTGGAGTCCGCTCCCAAGCTGGCCCATGAGGCCAACCAGATATATCTCACCCCACGGGCCCAGCGGCTGCTGGAAAATGCCAGGGCGGAGGCTTCACGGCTCAACGACGAGTTTATCGGCGCCGAGCACCTTTTCGTCGCCGCCGTCATGGAACAGGACGGCCCCTCCGCAGGCCTTCTGAGAGCTCACGGCGTTGACCGCGAGCGCGTCTACCAGGCCCTGACCCGGATACGCGGCAGCCACCGGGTCGACGGACCGGAAGCCGAGAGCCGCTACGGCTCGCTGGAGCGCTTCTCCCTGGACCTGACCCAGGCCGCCGAGGATGGCAAGCTGGACCCCGTGGTTGGCCGCGACGGCGAGATCCGCCAGGTGATGCAGACCCTCACGCGCCGCCGCAAGAACAACCCCGTCATCATCGGCGAGGCCGGCGTCGGCAAGACCGCGATCGTCGAGGGACTGGCGCAGCTCATAGCCTCCGGCGACGTGCCTGAGTCTCTCCGCGGGCGGCGCCTCCTCGCGCTGGACCTGCCCGCCATGGTGGCAGGCTCAAAGTTCCGAGGCGAGTTCGAAGAACGCCTGAAGTCCGTCATCGACGAGGTGAAGGAAGCCGGGGGCGAGGTCGTCCTGTTCCTGGATGAGCTTCACACCATGGTCGGCGCGGGCAACAGCGAGGGAGGCGTTGACGCCAGCAACATGCTCAAGCCCGCTCTCGCCAGGGGTGAGATGCAGTGCATCGGCGCCACCACGCTGGACGAATACCGCAAGTACATCGAGAAGGACTCAGCATTGGAACGGCGCTTCCAGCCTGTATTCCTTGAAGAGCCTTCCGTCGAAGACACGGTTGAGATCCTGAAGGTGCTTCGGCCGCGATACGAGGCCCACCACAACGTGGATATCACCGACGCAGCACTGGTCGCGGCAGCCCGGCTCAGCGACCGCTACATCACCGGGAGGCTGCTGCCGGACAAGGCTGTGGACTTCATGGATGAAGCCGCGAGCAAGCTTCGCATCGATGCTGAGAGCCTCCCCGCGCCTCTCAAGGAAAAGGAAAGCCGGATCCTGCGGCTGAATGACCAAGAGCAGGCGTCCGCCGAGCGGCAGGACTACGAACGCGCTGCCACGCTGCGCGCGGAGCGCCTGAGGCTACAGCAGGAATACGAAGCGGAAAAGGCCTCCCAACTGGGCGATCGCCCCCTGGACCGGGTGGTGGACGAAGCACAGATCGCCAGCCTTGTTTCAACATTCACCGGCATCCCCGTCGGGCGCCTGCTCGAGGGCGAAGGCGAACGCCTCGTCCACATGGAGGGCGATCTTCACCGGCGCGTGGTTGGACAGGATGACGCGGTTGAAGCGGTTTCCGAGGCTATTCGCCGCTCCCGGTCCGGCCTGAGCGATCCGCGGCGACCCATCGGGAGCTTCATCTTCCTCGGTCCCACCGGAGTGGGCAAGACCGAACTGGCCAAGGCGCTCGCCGAATTCCTTTTCGACGACGAGGCCAACATGGTCCGCATCGACATGTCCGAGTACATGGAGCGTCACGCGGTCTCCCGTCTGGTGGGAGCGCCCCCCGGCTACGTCGGTTACGACGAGGGCGGACAGCTCACCGAGGCAGTCCGGCGGCGTCCCTACCGGGTGCTGCTGTTCGACGAAATCGAAAAGGCCCACCCGGACGTATTCAACATTCTTCTCCAGATCCTGGAAGACGGGAGGCTGACCGACGGCCAGGGGCGCACCGTTGATTTCCGGAACACCGTAATTATAATGACCAGCAATCTCGGAACGGAGGGGCTGCGCCGCCAAGCCTTCGGCTTCCGACCCGACAGCCGGGACGGCAAGGACGAGATGGAGGCACTGAGGGAATCGGTAGAAGGCGCACTGAAGCGGACCTTCCGCCCCGAGTTCCTCAACCGGATAGACGAGACCATTGTTTTCCATCCTCTGACCGAGGAGCAGATAGTCCAGATCGTGGAACTGATGGTAGGCGATGTGAGGGAACGGCTGGCTGAAAGGGAAGCAACCTTCGAACTCACCGCCGAGGCCGGCCTCTGGCTGGCCCGGGAAGGGTTCGACCCGGTCTACGGCGCCAGGCCCCTCCGCAGGCTCATCCAGCGGAGACTCGAAAACCCTCTGGCCCGGATGGTCCTGTCCGGGGAGCTCGGCGCGGGAGCGCATATACTGGTCTACGCCGGACCGGAAGGAATCACCCTAGACGTCCAGCCTGCATCAGACCCGGCCGAGACCGCACCCACGGAACCGGCGCTGGTGTAAAATACCGGCGCCGGCCAACCGGCTGGAAACTTCAGCACAAACAGAAGCAAGCACTGCATGACTACAACGGCGTTGAGGCAAAAGGCCCAGCTCAAGGATATCGACGTGGACGGAATCAACGTCCACTACGCCATTGCCGGAGAGGGTCCGGCCGTGCTTCTGGTGCACGGCCTGGCCTCCTCCATGATCACCTGGTACTGCAACATCGACGTGATCGCCGACGCCGGCTTCACAGCAATCGCCATTGATATGCCGGGCTACGGAGGCTCCGGCTTGGCCGATCATCTTGGCTACTCCCCCGAGAGCGCATCCAGTTTCCTGGTGCAGTTTGCCGACGAGATGGGAATCGAGCATTTCTCGGTTGTGGGCAACTCCGCCGGCGGCCTCATCGCTGGAATCACCGCCCTTGAGCACCCGGACCGGGTCGAAAAGGTGTGCCTGGCTGGCTCTGCGGGGCTGGGAAGGCGGATTTCCTGGCCGCTCAGGATTATTTCCATTCCCGTGGTCGGGGAACTGATTTACAAGCCCCAGATGATCAGCAAGGAAGCCCTGATCAAGCGAATCTTCCACCGGCCCCCGGAGTTCATCGACGAACTGCTGCCCGAAATGGTCCGCGTTCGCTGTCTCCCTCACGGGCCACAGGTGATGCTCCAGTCCGTCCGCTCCGGTGTCAACCTGCTGGGGCTTCGGCCTGAGCATCAGATCCTCAACCGCCTGGGAGATCTCCAGGCGGACCTCCTGGCCGTATGGGGAGAGGAAGACCTGGTAATTCCCCCGATCGGGGAGGAAGACATCAGGCGCGCCGCACCCGGCAGCACCGTCCACGTGCTCGCCGAATGCGGCCACTGGCCCCAGATGGAAAAGCCGGAAGAATTCAACCGGATCCTTACCGATTTCCTCTCCGAGGCGTCGCCTGCCGCATTCGTGCCACACGGCGATTAGGTGTCAGCACATCGCGAAACAACTGGACAGCACCGACGGCGCCACGGTTCCCGGCGTCGTTGGTGAGCAAGGCGTCCCCTCCGACGGAGTATCGCCCGCCGAGGGAAGCGTCGCCCTGGTTTCAGGCCACAGCGCTTTCATTCTAAGGGTCAATGCGGCGATCTCATGGCTGGTATCAACCTGGCGCGGCCGTCTCCTGATACTCTCGGTCGTGGCTGCTGTTTCGGTCGCGGCCTTTATACTCCAGGACCGCATCAGCGTCGAACGGTTCGGTTACGGAGCCGTCGCCGGGGCCGTACTGCTTGCCAGCGGCGGCCTGGTCGTGCCCGTACCGGCCCTGGCTATAACCTGCACGACCGCGACCTTTCTCCATCCTGCAGTGGTTGCGATAATCGCCGGTCTTGCGGGAACACTGGGGGAATTGACCGGCTATTTCCTGGGCTACAGCGGCAGCGGCGTTCTCGAACGCCGCCGTTTTTATCACCGGGTGGAGAACTGGATGAGGCGCCGCGGCTGGCTCCTGCTGTTCGTCATCTCAGCCGTCCCAAATCCGGTCTTCGACGTGGCAGGCATCGCGGCCGGCGCACTTCGATACCCCCTGTGGCGATACCTCGTTTTCGTGGGCATGGGCAAGCAGGTCAAGTTCTTCATGATCGCCTACGGCTGCCACTACAGCGTGCAGGGTCTGAAGGTGGTCTTCGGCCTGTAGCTCCGCGAAGCTGCTTCCGCCCTCCTCTGCCAGACTCTCAACTCTGCTGATAGTGGCATCGCAGCCGCCCACGCTGTATTCTTGAACCGCTTCATGCCTACGCTCAGGGGCCGGTATTGCCCCGGGAGGTCCATTTGATACGCGGACTTGATGGCAAGTTTCCGAAAATCCACCCATCCGTGTTCGTCAGCGAAGCAGCCTACATCGTCGGCGATGTGACCATCGGCGAGGGCTCCAGCGTCTGGCCCAACGCGACGATCAGGGCCGACTACGGCGACATCATCATCGGCAGGAACTGTTCCCTTCAGGACAACTGCGTACTCCACACCGACGACCACCTCGAGCTGGGAGACAACGTCCTCCTCACTCACGGGGCCGTCGTACATGGCGGCAAGGTGGGCAGCAATGTGCTGGTCGGCGTCAACGCCGTACTGCTGGAGGACGCCGATGTCGGCGACTATGTCTTCATCGGAGCCGGCGCCATCGTCCGCGGCCACGTGCCCGATCATTCGCTCGTGATAGGCGTCCCTGGTCAGATCCGTCCCCTGAGCCCGGCGCAGGAGGCCCGCCTGAAAGACCCCACTGCGAACTACGTCCACAACGCTAAAAGGTTCATCGCCAATGGCTTGGGGCTGCAAATCCCGGCCAATCCCCAACTGGGCCTGGAAATTCCGGCCAATGAGCAATCCGGGGAGACACAGTAATGAACGCCGCGTCCGAGAGCGCTCCCCTGCCGCTGGAAGGACTGCGGGTGCTGGACGTCACCCACATCGTTGCCGGACCCTTCTGCTCCATGATCCTCGCCGACATGGGCGCCGAGGTGATCAAGATCGAGCGCCCCGGCGTGGGCGAGCGTGGGCGCTCAAACGGCCCGTTTATCGACGGTCCTGAAGGCCAGCAGGTCAGTTCACGCTACCTCGGTCTGAACCGCAACAAGAAGAGCGTGACCATCGACCTGCGGGACCCCCGCTGCAAGCTGGCCTTCGAGCGCATGGTGGCCGAATCGGACATCCTGCTGGACAACTGGGGTCCCGGAGCCCTACGGCGCCTGGGCCTGGGATACGACCGCCTGAATGAGATCAACCCCCGTCTCATCTACGCCAGCCTCACCGGCTACGGCGACCCGGAGGGGCCGTCTCCCGGCCCCTACTCCCACTGGCCGGCCAACAACCCCTGCGTCCAGGGCATGGGCGGCTGGATGACGGTCACCGGCGCCCCCGAAAGCGGACCCCAGATGGTGGGCGACAACATCGGCGACTCCGTGCCCGGCGTCTGGACCGCGCTGGGAATAATGATGGCCCTCGAGAGCCGACACCGCACCGGGTTGGGCCAGTACATCGACATGGCCATGTACGACTGCATGGTCGCCCACATGACCAGCACCATGCCCTTCTACCAGGCCACGGGCCAGGTTGCAGGCCGCGAGCGGGGCAACATGCTCAGCGCCCAGCTCGCCCTCGAAGCGCGGGACGGTTATGTCGTCCTGGCCGGGGCCGGCGGCGCCGAAAAGTGGAAAGACCTCTGGCGTCTCATCGGCCGCGAGGACTTGATCGAAGACCCCCGCTACCTGGGCGAGGGCATCAGCGGCGAGTTCTACATGAACCACTTCGTACCAGCCATCGAGGAGTGGACGAGGGTCCGCCCGAAGGCCGAGGTAACCGAAAAGCTCATCGGAATCGGCTACTCCATGGGAATGGTCCAGGACCAGGCCGATCTCGACTCCTGCCCTCACCTCGAGGCCCGCGGCATGTTCATCAACGGCGGCAACGACATGGGCGGCATCTTCCGAACCGTCAACACACCCATCCGCCTTGTTGGAACGCCGGAAACGCCCAATCGCCAGCCTCCGCTCCTCGGCGAGCACAACGCCGAGGTCCTCTGCGGCATCGGCGGCCTGACCACTGAGGAGCTGGCGGACCTGACAGGTGAGGGGAAGGTTTAGGAGCGTAGTCTTATGCGCGTCGCGGTAATGGGTGCAGGCGGAGTCGGCGGCTGTCTCGGTGCGCTGCTGGCCCGCGACGGCAACGACGTCACGCTGATCGCCCGTGGCGCACACCTCGACGCCGTCCGCGCTAACGGCCTGCGTCTTGTCCGGGCTGACGGCGACTTCACCGTCAACGTCCCAGCCACCGACAACCCCCGCGAGGTCGGCCCGGTAGACCTCGTCCTCTACACCGTGAAGACCTACCACAACACCGTGGCCATCCCCGCCATCCGGCCCCTAATCGGCCCCGACACCGCCGTTCTCACCCTGCAGAACGGCGTGGATTGCCACGTCCGGGTTCGGGAATCACTGGGCCCGGGGCACGCCCTCCCCGGTGCGTACTGGACTGCCTCCAGCATAGAGGCCCCAGGGGTGGTCGCCCTCGTCGGGGCATCGCCCCGCCTCTCCTTCGGCGAGGAGAGAGGTCGTACCTCCGCTCGGGCCGAGTCCATCCGCAGAACCCTTCGCTCGGCAGGCATCGATGCCGCGCTCTCTCCCGATCCGCTCCAGGTCATCTGGACCAAGTTCATCGTCCTCTGCTCCCTCGCCGGCATCACCAGCGCCGCCCGCACACGCATCCGGGAGTTCATTAGCGACTCCCGGGGCCTCGAGCTCTTCACCGCCGCAATGCGCGAGGTCGACTCCGTGGGGAGGGCTGCGGGCGTCAACCTGCCCAATGGCCTGGTCGAACAACAGGTTGAGTTCATCCAGAGTTTCCCTGACTTCCAGAACTCCATGCACGCCGACTTTGAAAACAGCCGCCCCACCGAGCTTGATGCCCTCAACGGCGCTGTCGTACGAATGGGCGCCGAGGCCGGCGTCCCAACCCCCATCAACCGGTTCATCTACGCCGTGCTTTCTCCCCTGAAGGACGGTGCCCGGTAGCGAGAGTTTCCATTCCGTCCTAGCCCAACCTATAATTGTTTCACTCTGTAATTTAGGGAGTGAAACCCGTGGTCTTTCGCGCGCCCCGCGGCACAGCCGACCACCTGCCGGACGAGCAGAAGTACTGGCGCTACATCGAGTCCAAGGCCGTCGAGATCGCCAACCGCTTCGGCTACGGTCGCATCGACACCCCGGCCTTCGAGGACTCCAACCTCTTCGTCCGTTCCGTCGGTGAAGGCACCGACATCGTCGAGAAGGAGATGTACACCTTCGAGGACAGGGGCGGAGACAGCATCACCCTGCGTCCCGAGGGCACCGCGCCGGTCTGCCGGGCCTACCTCGAGCACGGGATGCACAACCTGCCCCAGCCCGTGCGCATGTACTACTTCTGCCCGGTCTTCCGCTACGAGCGACCCCAGGCCGGACGCTTCCGCCAGCACCACCAGTTCGGCGTGGAAGCCCTGGGGGACGCCGACCCGTCGGTGGATGCCGAGGTCATCGAGGTGGCCTGGGAGCTGATGGGCAGCCTGGGCCTTCGCGACATCAACCTGCTGGTCAACAGCATCGGCGACGGCCAGTGCCGGCCCGGCTACATCGAGCGGCTGCGGGACTACTACTCCGGCCACCACGACCGCCTCTGCGACGACTGCCGCGACCGCCTCGACCGCAATCCCCTGCGCCTGCTCGACTGCAAGGTCGAGACCTGCCACGCCCTCGGCGACGAGGCGCCACAGTCCACCGACTACCTCTGCGACGACTGCCGGGAGCACTGGGGAAAGCTGTCGTCCTACCTGGACGCGATGGGCCTTCCCTACACCGTGGACCACCGGCTGGTCCGAGGACTGGACTACTACACCCGCACGGTCTTCGAGATCCAGCCCCTGGACGTCGGCGGGCAGTCCACCATCGTCGGCGGAGGGCGCTACGACGGCCTGATCACCGAGCTTGGCGGCCGGCCCACCCCCGGCATAGGGTTCGCCACCGGCATCGAGCGGCTCACCCTCAACTTGAAGCGCGGCGATGTTCCTGTTCCCGACGAGCCGTCCCCCCAATACCTGGTCGCCAACGTGGGCGACAACGCCCGCACTGCCGCGCTGGAGCTGGCCGTACGCCTCCGCCGCTCTGGTGTCGGCGCCATCCTCAGCAGCGGCTCCCGCGGCCTGCGCGGCCAGATGCGCCAGGCCAACGCCCTCAACATCCCCTACGCGCTGATCCTTGGCGATGATGAAATTTCCAGGGGCGAGGTCGTCGTCAGGGACATGGTCTCCTCCACCCAGCAGTCACGGCCGATGGACGAATTTCTGTCGGAAATTTGTGAAAATTAGCCCCTCTATTCGTGGTTTGCTTGTCGGTTTGGCGTCATCATAAGGAAATGGAGGCGCCCAGCCGGCAATTTGGCCCTTCGTGATGCCCTTCTACATCGCACTTCTTCATTTTCGCATTTTGATGACAGTTGCCCGTTGACCGGTAAAGCCTTTTTGTTAGAACATATTTGCGTCATCATCTTTCCGGTGCTTTCCAGCCGGATGATCATTCCCAGGGCAGCAATATTTCTAATCTTTGAGGCGGACCATGAGAATCTTCTATCGAGGCTACGTAATCGACCAAATCCAGTCCCCGGACTCCGCGTTCACCGTGCTGGGGTTGAGGCCCACGCGGGAGACGGTGGCGCTCCACGACACCCCGCGGTCGGCCATGCATTGGATTGACCGCCAGGTGACGAAGCAGAGGGTGATCGAAGCCGGTTGGTTCATTCCGTCTTCCGTACCTGCCTAACGGACGCTCCGGCCTGAAATGCGATATCATCGCCCCGTCGACCCTGGACCGGCGGAGATGAGAAGATCGCAGACCTCCCCCACCCTGACGGCCCCGATCCTTTCGGGGCCTTCTCTCGTCTGAAGGCGGTCTCCCTGAGCCATACCCTCTCTCCCGCCATCCCCCATTGGCCCGGCGACCCTCCGGTGCAATTCGACGGCTGGACAGACATCGACCCCGACGGCTACTACCTCCGCCGGTTCTCCATGAGCGAACACGCCGGTACCCATATCTCCGCGCCCGCCAGCTTCCGCCCCGGCCACAAAACGGTGGACGAGTACGAAGTCCGGGACCTCATTCAACCCGCCGTGGTCATCGACATCCGCCGACAATGCAGCCGGGACCGCGACTACGCCCTGACGGTAGAGGACCTCCTCGAATGGGAGTCTCGCCACGGCGAAGTGCCGTCCGGCTCCCTGGCCTTGCTGCTCACCGGCTGGTCGGAGCGATGGAGCGACCCGGCCGCATACTTCGGCGGGGATGGTTCGGGCGCTCTGCGCTTTCCGGGCTTCGGACCCGAAGCCGCCGCCCTGCTGGTCCACGAACGCCGCGTTTCCGGCCTCGGCACCGATACTGCCGGGGTGGAGCCTGGAGTCGACACCGCCTTCACCGTCAGCACGATGGCGCTGGCCGGAAACCTGATCGTTCTCCAGAACCTCGCCAACCTGGACAGCCTGCCCGCGAAAGGCGCAGTCCTGGTAATCGGCTTGTTGAAACTCGAAGGGGGCAGCGGCAGCCCTGCATCGGTGACGGCGTTTGTGCCTTGAGGGTGACGACTATTCCCTCCCCCTGAGGGGTATTTCTAAAGTTCCCTCTCCCTCTGGGAGAGGGTTAGGGTGAGGGCGAAATCATGCGCATAAGCATCTTTGTGATATATTCCCGCAAGGGAGATAGTCACCCACCTCCTTAGAGGGCCGATGTTGACCGAACTGCGCGACTACCAGCAGAAGCTCTTGGAGCAGGCGGAAGCCGCCCTGAACCCAGCCGATGCCAGGGTGATGCTCCAATTGCCCACCGGCGGCGGCAAGACCCACATCGCCGGGGCGCTGTTGCGGCGCTGGCTCCACAGCGGGCGCAAGGCCGTTTGGCTCACCCACCGCACGGAGCTGGCCGACCAAACCTGCGGAATGCTCGCCGAAGCCGGAGTGTCCGCAATCAGCCTGAAAACCTGGCAATCGGGCGACGATGCTCCATCCATTCCTAGCGGTGTAGTCATATTGATGGCCCAGACTGTCGGCAGGCGCACCAAGCGGATGCAAATCTGGGGGAAATATAGAAGCGAAGACCTACTTGTAATAGACGAAGCCCATCATGCTACTGCCGATGGCTATGAACGGGCTATACAGCAGTGGCCCGGGAGGGTTATCGGCCTGACGGCTACGCCCTGGCGTCTGTCCGTAAAGGAAGGCTTCGAACATCTGTTTAGTGACTTGCACTGCGGCCCCCAGGTCAGCGAGCTTCAAGCCGACGGCTGGCTGTGCCAAGCCCGCGTGCTTGTACCCAAGTCCGAGGAAATCATACGCGGCGGCGCAATCAACGCCGTTGGCGAGTACTCCGAATCGGGAATCGAGCAGGCCAACCGGGACCGCCCTGACGTTATGACCGCGGGCGCGCTGCGTTTCTGGCAGTTCCACGCCGCCGAGCGACAGACCGTCGTGTACGCCATATCCCAGGACCACGCACGCAACCTGACGGCGGTGTTTAACGGCGCCGGAATACCGGCCGCTGTCATACTCAGCGACACGCTGCCCCAGGAACGTACTAAGGCCATCAAGTCATTCGGCAACGGAACACTCCGCTCTTGGTCAACGTGGCCGTCGCTACCGAGGGATTCGACCTCCCCGACGCTTCCTGCGTGGTCATTACCCGACCCACAATGAGCCTCGCCTTGTACTTGCAGATGGTGGGTCGCGGCCTTCGCCCCAAACCCAACGGCGGCAACTGCCTGATTCTCGACCTGGCAGGCAACGCCGCCGAACTCCATGGACTGCCTGAAGATGAACGCCAGTGGTCGCTTGCGCCCCGAGGCAGCAATCCCGTCAGCGAAGCCCCGGTAATCCGCTGCGAAAAATGCGACTGTATTTCCCCAGCGGCCAGTCAGAATTGCGCCCATTGCGGCGCACCCTTCGGCAAGGACTGCCCACGCTGCGGCGTGTGGCGGGCTTGGCAAAGGTGGAGCTACGAAACCCGCTGCGGCCTGCAGCACGACCTGGTTTGTGACCTTTGCCACTACGACGTCCACATCCAGGCGTCGTTGCCGGTTACCAACGAGTTGTGGAAGCTGACCGAACTGGATGATTCGGAGGGCGATGAGTTGATAATGGAACCAGTGGCTGACCTAGACGCCGCCCTGCGGAACCTGCTGGAAGAGGAACGACGCCGGGCCGGCGGCGCCGATGACGAACGCAAGAGCGAACTGCGCTCGCTCATTTCCGACGGGGAATCTGAGTTGGCGGACGATGACAGCCTGGATAAGGCTTTCAAGCAATATATATCTAATCTGCCGCAAGAGGAGCAAGAGCGGCCGCGACGAAACTGGCCGCAAATGGTTCAAATCTATAATGATTGGAAAGACGCCCTCATACAGGAACTTGCGGGCTGGAAAGACGAATTGGACAAGCTGGACGCCAAAGTTCCCAATGGACGGCTAATCTACAACAACGCAAAGGATCGCGTGTTGCAGGCTCTGGAAGCTCAAGCGCAGGACGCAGGACTGCTTCCACGGAGGGAACCCAGCCGGGAAACTGGGACTCTGAAGCAGTTTTCGGAATCCCCCAACACTATTCCATTGGATACAAGCAAATGGATATCCTTCATCCAGCTCGGTGAATGGGGCAATATCGACCCGCTGGCAGGCAGTTTAGTTAAACCGAGGCATTTTCGAGATGCCAACAAGAACGAAGTGCCAGTTACAAGCTGGCCCGATCTTCTCTTCCACACTGCCGAATGGTTAGTAAAGAAAGGATTCATAGCCAAAGAGGCTTGCCCAATCACAATAGGGAATAGGTATTTGATTAACACAGAGCCAGTTAATGCTAAGGGAACTAAATTTCAAGGCGCCAAGAGACAGTTGTCAAACGGCTTGTACATAGACCGCAACTTCAGCGCAAAACATACCGCACGAGTATGTGAACAACTGCTCACCTCACTCGGTCAAGACCCGGCGCAGTTCCACGTGCTGCTGAAATAACGCCAAGGACAACCAGCCAAGACAGGAAGGGAAGGCAATGCCCAACAACGACGAACTCCTGAAACGCATCACAGCTCGGCCGGACGTGTTCGGCGGTAAGCTTATCATCCGTGACATGCGCATCCCGGTGGAGCTCATCCTGAGCCTCTTGAGCCAAGGCGCCACCCAAGAGGAACTTCTGGACGACTACCCCGAACTGGAGCCGGAGGACATCCGCGCCTGCATCGCCTACGCCCACACGGTAATAGCAGGCGACACGCTGGCGCCAATCACGGTTGCGGGAGAGTGAGATTCATTCACCGGGATGACCCACAGGCCGCCAACAACGTGTAGGGGCGCACTCCCTTCGGCAAGCTCAGGAGTGCGCCCCTACGATTTCGTACCTGCTCCCGTATCCAGTAAAGGGCAGGCTCCAACCCCCTGAGGGGGAGGGAATAATTTACAGCGTGTTTACCCCGGCCCTGGCACAGTCCTCATCTTCCTGGCTGGTGCCGCCGCCCACGCCGCAGGCGCCTTCCAGCACCCCGTTCCGGACTATGGGCACTGCACCCTGGCTGGGGATTCCGTGTTCGCCTTCCGCCTTCAGGATGCCGGAAATTATCGGGGTACTGGCGCGTTCCTGGAGCTCGCCGCTGGTGCGTCCAAATGCAGCGCTGGCCACGGCCTTGCCCTGGGAGCCATACACGCCTCCCCAGATTGCTCCATCCATGCGGTTGAACGCCACCAGGCGCCCACCGGCATCAACCACCGCCACGTTTATCTTGATTCCCATTTCCGTCGCAGCGGCTACCGCGCCTTCCACGATCCGGTTCGCCTCGGCCAATGTCAACGCCATGACAGACCTCCCTTGAGTTCGATGTTCAGAATGAGTAAAGCCTGCCCTATTCTAGCCGACGCCCAAGGCATAGCCAACCGCCCGCGCCGCGAAGGATTCCACCCCCTCCCTAGCCCTCCCCCTGAGGGGGAGGGGATTTGTCTGAATCAGGATGTACAGGATTACTCTCCAATCCTGTACATCCTGTAATCCTGAAAATCCTGATTCAGACAGAGAGCGGTGATATACTGGCGTCGGACTTCTTCTCACCCTTTGAGCCGCTGACCGAACGTGCTGACCAAACGCATCATACCCTGCCTGGACGTGGACGCCGGACGCGTCGTCAAGGGCATCAGCTTCGTTGAGCTGCGGGACGCCGGCGACCCTGCCGAGTTGGCCGCCGTCTACGATCGCGAGGGCGGCGACGAGCTCGTATTCCTCGACATCACCGCCAGTTCCGACTCCCGCGATACCATGGTGGATGTCGTGCGGCGGGTCTCCGAGGAAGTTTTCATCCCTCTCACCGTCGGCGGGGGAATCAGGACCATCGAAGACATTCGCCGGATGCTGAAGGCCGGCGCCGACAAGGTCTCCCTGAACACTGCGGCGGTGAACAATCCCGCCCTCATCGGCGAAGGGGCCTTCCAGTTCGGCAACCAATGTATCGTCGTCGCCATCGACGCCAAGCGCGTAGTTCCCTCTCCCTCCGGGGAAGGGTCAGGGTGGGAGCGCCCCCCCGTGCCGACCGACGCCAGCCTCGCGCTCGACTCTGATTCCCATTGGGAAGTCTACACCCGGGGAGGACGCACCCCAACGGGCATCGACGCCGTCAAGTGGGCGGTCAGGGCGGTGGAGTTGGGCTCCGGCGAAATCCTGCTGACCAGCATGGACGAAGACGGCCAGAAGCGAGGCTATGATCTGGAACTGACCCGCGCCGTTTCCCGGGCTACTCCGGTCCCCGTAATCGCCAGCGGCGGCGCCGGCAACCTGGAGCACCTCTACGACGCCCTGGACGCAGGCCAGGCGGACGCCGTTCTCGCGGCAAGCATTTTCCACTTCGGCGAGTATTCCATCGGTGAAGCCAAAGACTATCTGGGCCGGCGCGGGGTGCCGGTGCGCCCCCGTGCATAGAAGCGCCGCCATTCCCGCCGTTGCGGGAACCCGGAAAGTTCACAGGATTGCAGAAATCCCCTCTCCCTCCGGGAGAGGGTTAGGGTGAGGGCGTCTCCGTGCCGGAAATCAAGGCTGTCATCTTCGACATGTACCAGACGCTGGTGCAGGACCCAAGAGGCCAATGGCGAAAGAGCTTCGCCTCGATTATCGAGGACCAAAGCCTGCAAGCGACCGCCGAGGAGCTGTGGCAGGGCTGGCACGAATCGGAGGAACGGTTCAGGCTCCGGCGGACCGACCCGTCTCAGCCGTTCCAGACCTACTTCGATGCCTGGGCCGGTGGCTTTCGCCTGGCCTTCGAGAGAATGGGACTGCCGGGCGATGCGAATGCAGCCACAAGCCGCTTTTTCGCCGACCTTTCGAAACGCGAGCCTTTCCCGGAAACCCGCGACGCCCTGCGGCAGATACAGTCGGACTACCGCACCGCCATCCTGTCCAACGCCGACGACGGTTTCCTGCTGCCCAATCTTGAGCTTCTTGAGTGCGAGTTCGAAACGGTCCTGTCTTCCGAGGTGGCGCGCAGCTACAAGCCCCAACCGCAACTGTTCCTTGAAATGCTTAACCGCCTGTCCCTCGCCCCCGAGGAAACGGTCTATGTCGGCGACAGGCACTACGAGGATGTCTTTGGCGCATCCAGCGTGGGCATGAACGCAGTATGGATCGATCGAAACGATCGCGGCCTGCGAGAAGACCTGCCGCCTCCGTCGCACCGGGTCTCAAGTCTGCTGGAACTGCCCAGCCTCATCGAGAATGGTATTTCAGCAAGGTAATTCCCGTTCCCGCAGGAATGTCAAACCGCCAGTCAGATCAGAACGGAGAAGCGCGGCTATGAAAGTCAAGCTGAACGAGCAGGGACTCGTCCCTGCAATCGCCCAGGACGTCAACAACGGCAATGTCCTCATGCTGGGATACATGAATCCCGGCTCCATCAAGCGCACCGTAGAGGGCATCCAGGTATGGTTCTACAGCCGCAGCCAGGAAGACCTCTGGCACAAGGGCGAGGTGTCGGGCAACTATCTGAACCTGAAGGAAGCCTGGCTGGACTGCGACGGCGACACCATCCTGCTCAAGGTGGACCCTGACGGCCCAACCTGCCACACGGGCAACACTTCATGCTTCTTCCACCCGCTGGAGGGCCTGCCGGAAGGCTACGAGGACACCGACCGCGGCCCGGGCATACTCGGCGAGCTGTATGCAACAGTCCAGGACAGGCAGCGCGAAATGCCGGAGGGGAGCTACACCGTCAAGCTGTTGCAGGAAGGCGTCGGACGCATCGCGCAGAAGGTCATCGAGGAAGCCGGTGAGACCGCCCTCGCCGCCGCCCAGGGAGACGACGAGCATCTGCCTTCGGAGATCGCCGACCTCATGTACCACACCCTGGTGCTGATGGCCGCTTCCGGCATCAAGCCCGAGCAGGTCTGGCAGGAGCTGCGGGACCGCCGGGGCTAGAAACCGCGTCGCTGTTGTATTGGTGGCCAAACTGAAAGTCCGTTCATGGTGAATCCTGAGCCTGTCGAAGGGCCGAACCACGGATGGACGGCCCTTCGACAGGCTCAGGGCGAACAGGGGAAATAGCCATCAATCCAAATAGGTCGATCCACTAGAAACCCGGCGGCAGTTGCTCGCCGTCGCCGTAGACCACGTAGTCCCCGTAACGGTAAACGGTGACCTTCCCGAAGCCGGACACTCGCCAGTTGTCCGGCCCGCCGATTACGCCGGTTCGGGCGTCGATCCCCAGGTAGACCACGCCCTCCGGCGCGTTCTGACGTAGCTCCGCTGCCACCTCCGCCGGATCGCGGCGCTCGTGGTGCGGCAGGACCCCGATGCCCGGCGCCAGGCCCAATCCCTCAACCCAGCCGCCGGAGCTCGGCCGCCGCATCACCGACCCCATGACCATCGCGCCGGCCGATGATCCGCCCAGCACCAGTCCCCTCTCCAACCCATCGGTCAGCATCTGTAGCAGAGCCGAACCGCGGAGCGTGGCCAGCAGGTGGTCCGGGCTGCCGCCGGTGAAGTAGACAACGTCGGTGTCCGCGACCGGCGCCACGAATCCCCGGTCGTTGGCGTGCTCCGGCTCAAGGACCATCAGCTGGCCGGACCGGCCACCCAGTGCCGCAAAATGCGTGACGCCGTCGTTGGCGGCCTTGGCGGGCCCGGTGACCGCGGCGGTGGGGATGATGATGACCCTCGCGGGGTCCTTTCCCGAAGCCCGCATGACTTCGCGGTCCATCTCCTCACAACCTACCCTGAACTCGTCGCCGCCTACCAGCGCAATGTTGCCCGGCATGTCTAACCTCCTCTACCGCTGTAATTGATCCCTCTCAATGAGGGAGCTTCAAATCAGAAACTCGATGAAAACGGCCGCGAGACCCAGAAACAGGGCAAAGCCTATCACGTCCGTAAAAGTCGTGACGAAAACCGCGGCAGAGACCGCAGGGTCCATGCGGAGTCGCCTCAGCAGCAGCGGCACGCCGGCGCCGGCAATGGAGGCCACCACCATGTTGCCGGTCATTGCCAGGGCCAGCACAAGACCCAGGACGGGGCTGCCCTGCCAGGCCCAGCCGATCCCTCCGATTATGACACCGAGGACCACCCCGTGGATCAGGCCCAGCATTATCTCCCTGCGCAGCAATCGAAGGCCAAGCCGCCGGGGCAGCTCGCCGGTGGCCAAGCTCCTGACCACCAGCGTAACGGTCTGCGTCCCTCCGATTCCTCCCTGCCCCGCAACGACCGGCAGGAAGGCGGCCAGCGCCACGACCCTCGCGATCGTCGACTCGAACAGCCCGATGACGGCGGCAGCCAGGAACACGGTAACGAGGTTCAGGGCCAGCCACGGGAACCGGCTGCGGACTGAGTCGGCCAGCGGTCCGGTTACGCGCTCCTCGCCGATTCCCGCAATCCGGTACATATCCTCGGTGGCGTTCTCCTGGACGACCTCCACTGCGTCTTCAGCGCGTATGAGCCCCGCAAGGCGCCCGTCGTCTTCAACAACCGGCAGGTCGCTGACCTTGAGGCGGCTGATCAACTGCAAGGCCACCTGCTCATCCGTCGATGTGGTAACGGAGGTCAGGTCCTTGTCCATGATCTGCCCCACGGACGCATTGGGCCTCGCCAGCGCAAGGCGGACCGGTCTGAGCGACCCCACCAGCCTCCCTTCGCCGTCCACCACGGGGAGGGAATTGAGCTGCTCCGCAGCCTCTCCCATCAGTCGGAGCCGGTCCAATGCGATGGGGATGGTGGTGTTTTCATTGAATACCGGCACCTCAAGGTCGATGAGCCTCCCGGCCGTGCCGTCCTCGTAGCGCAGCAGGGTCTCCACGCGGGAAGGGGACGCCATTTCTTCGATGGTCGCCAGCCGCCTTTCCTCCGGCAGCAACTCCAGCATCTCAGCAGCGGCCCCCGGGTCGGCAATGTCCAGCACTCCCGCCAAGCCAGCGGGTTCGTAATCCCGCAGCATTCTGACAGCCATGCGCGGATCGAGGTGCTCCAGCAGCCCCGCCACGGTCTCCGGGGCCATTTCCCAGGCCAAGGAGCGGCGCAGCCGTCCTCCCAGTTCGGTCAGCGTCTCGGCCCGGTCCGAAGGATGCAGCTGAAGGTAGTAGTCCCACGCCTCGTCCCTCCTGCCGTCGTCGAGCATCTGCTCCAGCACCCTGGCTCTTTCGAGGGTGCCCTCAAGGGGAGGCGCGGTATGCAGTTGCCCCCGGGCAGACTCGCGCGCGGACGGTCCGCTCGGATTTTCTGATGTCCTCAACAGGGCACTCCGTTCCAGAGTCTGAATCAGTAGGCAGATCGAAGGGTCTTCTACAGCCCCGACAGAAAGTCCCCTCACTACAACTTTAACTTCCGGATGATTGCGGTTGATACGTCCGCCGGGTGACTGTTACTGCTTTTACTGGCGCGTGAATGAATTGGTAAACGATACCGTCATTCCGGCGAAGGCCGGAATCCAGAAAACATCAGGCGCAGAGAACATAGCCGGAGGACAACATCTCTGGATTCCGGCCTTCGCCGGAATGACGGGTAACTGGCTCGGAATGTTTACCAAACAATTCACGCATCAGTAAATTGTTGGCCCCCGCTTTTGATCTCTCGTCTTCCCCGGAGGGCGTTGAGCCGACTCAACGCCAAACCCCGGCAAACCGTCATCTGATGCGCCAAAGGATGCCCGTAGGTATGTTAGAATTGCTTTTTCCGTTTCCGGGCTTGCTTCAAGTCTCACTTCGCCCGGCGTTTTTGTCTCACAAAAAGCCGACATACGCGAGGAACAGTCGGTCATGTCCACCACCCCGGTCATCGAAATTATCCGGAACCTGGTTTCCCAGGCAGTTGAGACCGCTCGAAGGAACGGGACCCTGCGCCTGGAGACCATGCCGGAGATCCAGATTGAACATCCAGGAAATCCCGAGCACGGGGATTTCGCCACCAACCTGCCGCTTCGCCTGGCCCGCTCCACCCGCATCAATCCCCTGGAGCTGGCCCAGTCCCTGGTCCAGTTTATTCCGGAAAGCGAGCCGGTTGGGTCAATCGAGGCAGCGCCGCCGGGGTTCATCAACTTCCGCCTGAAGGACTCCTGGCTGCAACAGCAGGTCGATCTGGTTCGAGAGGCCGGATCGACGTTCGGAAACGTGGGGCACGGCAGTGGCCGACGGGTGATGATTGAGTTCGTCAGCGTCAATCCCACCGGACCGGTCCACGTCGGGCACACGCGAGGCGCGGTCTTGGGAAGCGCCTTGGCCAACGTGATGGAGGCCGCCGGCTACCAGGTCACTCGCGAGTATTACGTCAACGACGCCGGAAGCCAGATGGAGGCCTTCTACCGGTCGGTGCTGGCGCGCTACCGCCAGTCTCTCGGCCGGGACGCCGCAATGCCCTCCAACGGCTACATGGGCGATTACGTCGCCGATCTGGCCGGGGAAATCGCCAGCGCCGAGGGCGACCGGTTTCTCGATGAACCCGAAGACCGGGCGGTACGGGATATCGGCGACCTGGGCCGTGAGAAAATGGTGGGCCTGATTCGCGAAGACCTCGAAAAGATCGGAGTCGAGTTCGACAACTGGTTCAGTGAACGCACGCTCTACGACAACGGCGAATACAACGATGCCCTGGGGCAACTTCGAGAGAAGGGCTACCTGTCCCAGCGGGAAGACGCCTTGTGGTTCAACTCCACGATGCTCGGCGACGAGAAAGACAACGTTGTCGTCCGGTCGTCCGGCGAACCCACCTACTTCGCGTCCGACATCGCTTACCACCACAACAAGTTCATCGGGCGGGGTTTCGACTCCGTGGTGAACATCTGGGGCGCAGACCACCAGGGCCACGTGCCCAGGGTCAAGGCCGCGGTGGAAGGCTTGGGCATCGACCCGGCCAGGCTCACAATTCTCATCGCGCAGATGGTCACGCTCAAGCGAGGCAGCGAGGTTGTCCGCGCCTCCAAGCGCACCGGCGAGTTCGTAACGCTGCGGGAACTGGCGGACGAGGTTGGAAGCGATGCCTGCCGGTTCTTTTTCCTGTCCAGGACTCCGTCAACCCAGATGGAGTTCGACTTGGAATTGGCCAAAAGGGAATCATCCGAAAACCCGGTCTACTATGTCCAGTACGCCCACGCCCGCAACGCCGGGATCCTCAACCTGGCCCGCGAGAGGAACATCGACTGGAGCAAGGGAGACATTTCCCTGCTGAACGATCCCAGCGAGTTGGCCCTGGTGCGGGCAATGCTGCGCCTGCCTGAGCTGGTGCAGCAGATGGCCGAGTCCCTGGAGCCTCACCACCTGACCCACTACACCATGGAGCTGGCCACTGCGTTTCATGGGTTTTACGAAAATTGCCGGGTCATCTCCGCCAACCCTGAAGACGCCGACGTAACCCTGGCGCGGCTGAAGCTCGTGGAATCCGCCCAGATAGTATTCCGCCGCTCCCTGGACCTGATGGGCATGAACGCCCCGGAACGCATGTAGTCCCCAAGACCGGCAACCCGATTTGTGAGGAGGACTCCAGGATACTGAACGACTAGCAAGGACACGGTGAACAGACCGCGAGCATGGACATTCTCATCCGCATAAACAAAATCGCCTGGCAATTCCGCACACGGCTCATCCTCGCCTACGTCACATTCGCCATAGCCGTCGGATTCTCACTCTTCATTCCGTACCTCTTCGGTCAGGCCATCGACACACTGGTGGGGTTTGATCAGGAAACCAACACCTTCCAGGGCAAAGACCCGCTGAACTCCACCCTACTGTGGCTGGCTCTGGGCCTGCTTGGCGCCAGCCTTTGCCGCGGCTTCTTTGATTTCGCTCGCACCTATACCACCGACTCCCTGTCACAGAAAGTCACCTACGTGCTGCGCAACCAGTTCTACAACAAGTTGCAGCACATGAGCTTCGCCTACCACGACCGTGAACACACCGGCGACCTGATGTCCAAGGCCACCGCGGACGTGGAGGCCATTCGCCGGTATGTCAACATCGGCATGGTGCGTTCCATCGAGGCGGGACTGCGGGCCATCGCATTGATGGCGATTCTCATCTTCATCAACTGGGAACTCACCCTTATCAGCCTGGCGTTTATCCCGTTCATCGTCACCCGTTCGGTGCTGGTGATGAGCCGCCTGCGCGCCATGTGGACGCAGGTGCAGATAACCATGGGCGAGACGGTGACCGTGCTCCAAGAGAACCTGGTCGGGATGCACGTGGTCAAGGCCTTCGCCTCGGAGGAACACGAGAAGCGCAAGTACGACCTGAAGGCGCAACAACTGCGGGGCGAGTACTTCCTGTCCGAACGCACCCAGGGCACCAACAGCGCCTGGATGTCCTTCTACTTCACGATCGCCCTGGGCCTGATCCTCTGGTACGGCGGCTGGGAGGTGCTGCGGGGCGACCTTTCGCCGGGTGAGCTGGGCATGTTCATGCTGTTCCTCAACCAGCTCACCTTCCCGGTTCGCATGGCCGGGTTCATAATCAACAGCTTCTCCCGGGCGATCTCCTCGGGCCGGCGGCTGTTTGATGTGCTGGACGCGGACTCGCCCGTATCGGAAAAGGAAAACGCCATCGAAATCGGCCGCGCGGAAGGGCGGGTACGGTTTGAGAATGTATCGTTCAGCTACGACCCGCGAATTCCCGCCCTGAGCGACGTGGACATCTCCGCAGAGCGAAACCAGGTCATCGCAATCCTGGGAGCGCCGGGAAGCGGCAAGAGCACCATCGTGAACCTGCTCCCCCGATTCTATGAGGTCGATCGCGGCCGAATCACCATCGACGGCATGGACATTCGCGATATGACCCTGAAGTCGCTGAGGCGCAACGTGGGCATCGTGCAGCAGGACGTGTTCCTGTTCAGCGCGACCATAAGGGACAACATCGCCTACGGCGCCACCGACGCTACTATGGACGACGTGATCCGCGCCGCCCAGGTGGCGCAGCTCCACGACCACATCATGACACTGCCCGACGGTTATGACACCTGGGTTGGTGAGCGGGGCACCACGCTCTCCGGGGGGCAGAGGCAGCGGCTCTCCATCGCTCGCAGCGTACTGATCGATCCGCCCGTCCTGATCCTGGACGACTCCACGTCCAGCGTCGATGTCGAGACGGAGCGCCTGATCCACGCCGCCATGGTCGCTGTGATGAAGGGAAGGACCACCTTCGTCATAGCCCATCGCCTGAGCACTGTCCAGAATGCCGATCACATCATCGTCCTCGACCGCGGCAGGATCGTTGAGCAGGGTTCTCACGAGCAGTTGGACGCGGTCGGCGGCATATACCACGAAATTCTCGAGCTCCAGTTGCGCCCACAGGAGGAAATGATGCTGGACGTCGCCTTAACCCCTGAGATTTCCGCAGGCCGGGCCTAGTATGAGGGCTGGCGGCCCAGGGGGCGGCTTCGGCGGCATGATGGGCGGGATGCGGGGCCTGAACGCCTCGGGAGACCGCGCCGCAAACGCCGACAACATCAGGGATGAGAGCATCGTCGGGGCCGCGTACGACCACAAGGTCGTGATGCGGCTGATGACCTACATCGCCCCCTACAAGCGGGACGCCTTCCTTGCCGTGCTGGCAGTGGCCCTCTACACCGCTGCCAACGTATGCATTCCCTATCTGGTAGAACTTGGCATCGACGGCGCCATCGAGGAAGGCGACCTGGCAATGCTGCACTGGGTCGGCGCGGCCTTTCTCCTGGTCGCGGTACTGCATTTTGTCGGCAATTACCTGCAATTCATTTTCATGCCGCGGGTGGGTCAGGGCATCCTGTACTCTCTGCGAACGAAAATGTTCAACCACCTCCAGGAACTTTCCCCTTCGTTCTACCACCGGACTCCGGTGGGACAGATCATGTCCCGCAGCCAGAGCGATGTCCTGCAACTGCAGGAGACCTTCGAGCTGATCGTCCAGAGTTTCTCCGACATCCTCAGCCTAGTCGGCATCATAACCATGATGCTCATCATCGACTGGCAGCTGGCGCTGATCTGCCTGGCCATAGTTCCCCCCCTCTTCTTCATCCTCGGGTACTGGCAGAAGTTCGCCCGCCACTCCTTCATGCGAATCCGCCGGGCCATCGCGATGGTCAACGGCGAATACAACCAGAACATCACCGGCGTCCGTGTGGTGCAGAGCCTCAACCGTCAGGATACCAATATGGCCCATTTCGACGAGTTGAACTCGGAGCACCTGAACGCCAACCTCGAGGCCAGCCGGTTCTCCGGCGCCCTTCAGCCCATCGTGGAAATGCTGATCGGGATCGCGATGGGATTCGGCGTCGTCCTCGCCGGCGGAATAATGGCGAAGGACGGAGCTCTGGAGTGGGGTGTCCTGGTAGCCTTCGCGCTCTACATCCAGCGGTTCTTCGAGCCCATCCGCCACCTCACCATGCAGTACAGCATGTTGCAGCGCGCCATGGCGGCCGGCGTGCGTATATTCCAGGTGCTGGACTTGAAACCCGAGGTTGAAGACGACCCCGACGCGCCCGACCTGCCGCAGGTCCAGGGTGATGTACGGTTCGAGAATGTCCGGTTCCACTACGTCCCGGGGATCGAAGTGTTGAAGGATATCGACCTGCACATACGTCCGGGCGAAAATGTAGCCATAGTCGGGTCCACCGGCGCCGGCAAGAGCACGATGGTTACCCTCATTGCTCGTTTCGCGGACGTTACCGGGGGCCGTATCCTGGTTGACGGCCATGACATCCGCCATGTGACCCGCAGGTCCTTGGCAGGGCAGATGAGCATGGTCCTTCAGGAGCCGTACCTGTTCTCGGGCACCGTGGCCGACAACATCCGGTACAACCACGTGGACGCCACCATGCAGGAAGTGGTCGATGCGGCAAGGACGGTCGGCGCCCACGACTTTATAATCAAGCTTGAGAACGGATACGACACCGTCCTGGCCGAACGTGGCGTCAACCTCAGCGTGGGACAGAGGCAGCTGGTCAGCTTCGCCCGCGCCATCGTTGGAGACCCGCGAATCATCATCCTCGACGAGGCCACCGCGAATATCGACACCCAGACCGAACTGCTAATCCAGAGGGCGCTGCAGAGGGTGCTCCAGGGACGCACCTCCATCGTCATTGCCCACAGGCTCTCAACGGTTCGGAACGCCGACAAGATAATTGTCCTGAACCGGGGAGAACTCGTAGAGATGGGCACCCACGACGAGCTCCTGGCCCTTGGCGGAGTCTACGAGCGCCTCTACGCGGTAAACTACGGACTGGTATCCGAGCCGGTGCCGGCCCTGGACGCAAACGGGAGCGAGCCGGAGAGTTTGCCCGGAGGCGGGTTCGCAACCGCGCCGGCACCCGCCGACGACTGACCGGCCAGCCACCCATCCATTAGAAACGGAAAAGTCGCGGGAACTTAAAGGAGAACGGTTTCAATGTACACGAGGATTCTGACGCCGCTTGACGGCTCGGAGGTCTCAGAACACGTCCTTCCCTATGCTCGGGCCCTGGCTTCAAAACTTTCCATACCGATAACCCTTTTGCTGGCCATAGAGCCCGACCACCCGACCATCAGCCAGGCGCTGAACCCCACTCTCCACTGGCACGAGACTGAAAGCCACCGCAGCGGACATGCGGAAGGATACCTGGCCTCGGTGGCGTCCAGGCTCCGGGGGGCCGGCCTGAGAGTCGACACCATCACGCCCCGCAGCGAACCTGCGACGGCAGTCGTGGAAGAAGCCTCCAAGGACCCGGGCACCCTGATCGCAATGGCCAGTCATGGCCGCTCCGGGCTTGCCCGATGGTGGATGGGAAGCGTGGCCGACAAGGTACTCCACATGGCCGACAATCCCCTCCTCCTGATTCGGTCCCAGGCACATGCGCCTTCCACCCAGGAGAGCTTGCCGGAGCGCCTGGTCGTGCCCATTGACGGGTCGGAGCTGGCAGAGGAGATCCTGCCCCACGTGACATATCTGGCCACCGCCATGGACCTCACCGTTGACCTCGTTCAGGTTACCATGTCCGAGGCAGAGTACTACCAGGCAATGTCTATGGGACTGCGAGTCCTCCCGCCCACCCTTCCATCCTTCCAGTCTTTCTCCGACTCCTTGGACGGAGAGGCCCGGCAGTACCTTGCCGACGTGAAGAACAGGCTGACGCGGCAGGGTGTCGCCTCCGTGAATGCGCGGCTGGTGCAAGGCTCGCCCGCGGATTCCGTAGTCGACATGGCGACCTCAAGCGGCCACTGCCTGGTCGCAATGACCACGCACGGCCGGTCCGGGGTGGGACGGATGGTGCTAGGCAGCGTGGCAGAACGGGTGGTGCGTCAGTCGGGAGGCCCCGTCCTGCTGGTCAGGGCCCACCACGCCGAGGATATTCCCCTCACCGGCGTCCCCGCCACCGCCTGAAGGAATCGCTCGCCGCTTTACCGCAGGACGCCCGAAGGACCATCGCCATTGAAAACAAATCCCCTCTCCTTCCGGGAGAGGGGCAGCCTTGTCCTGAGCTTGTCGAATGGGTGGGGGCGTCCTATTGTCCTTCGAGGAATAGCCGACGCCAACCCGCCTTGCCTGTCACAGTGCGAGCGCTTTCTGGTACGCCCTGTGAGAATCAGGGTACCGTTCGTTTTTGGAGTACGCCCAAGAGATGGCAGCTTCCGCCATCTCGGTCCAGCCGACATCGCAGGTCTCGCGGCATTTTCGATGAGCGCTGCGGAACAGGCCCGCCTTGCATCCGCAGCGCTTGCAATCTCCCATACCCGAACAGCTCTATGAAACTTCGAGACCTGCCGCCTATTGCTGGCTGTCCAGGTACCGCTCCATCGCCTGCTTGAAGATCGGATACGGATGGGCCCCGGTGAACAGCAGGTTGCCGACCAGGAAGGTGGGGATGCCGTTGATCCCGTACTGCAGCGCCTCGCGGTACTGGGCGATCACAGTCTGTGAGTGCTGGCCCTCCTCCAGGCTGCGGGCCATGTCGTCCCCGTCTAGTCCGACGCCTTTGCCGATCTCGACCAGCGTTTCGATCCGGCCGATATCCTTCCGGTCTTCCCAGAAGGCCCTGTAGGCGGCGTGGTGAAATTCCATGAATTTGCCCTGCTGCTGGGCGTACTCCGTGGCCTCCAGGGAGTACAGGGTGTTGGGAGTGTAGGGCGGCGGCTTCATGATCAGGCCGGACTCCCGGGCTTGTCCCCGCAACGGTTCCGACAGTTCGTCGTCGCTCTCGCCCGGCCGGGCCGGGCGTTCCGCTCCCTCTCGAGGGGTGTCCGGCCGCAGCAGGTAGGCGCGACCCTCAACTTCTATGTCGAATTCCTTTGCCAGCTTGTCGACCCGCTCCAGGCCGATGTAGCACCAGGGTCAAATGTAGTCGTACCAGACAGCCACCCGAACTCCGGAGTGAGCGTGGTCCCCGTTGTGGGTTTCCTGAGCCATGGCGGCCCTCCTGAACAGTATTAGGTTCCCTATCGGATGAAATGTTCCCGGCATTTCCGCAAGTCCTTGATCAGGACTCCAGGATCCCGATCAGCTCGCCCAGGTGAGAAATCTTGGGACATCCATCTACCGGGTCGTGCCAGCCGCCCCGGTCCAGCAGGGCCGCCTGCATCCCCATGGCCCTGGCGCCCCCAACGTCGGAGCGAACCTGATCCCCCACGTGCAACACCTCTTCCGGCGCGACGGCAGCGCGCCTCAGCGCTTCCTGAAATATGGGAGGATGGGGCTTCTCCTTGCCCGCCTGGACCGAGTTGACGGCAAATTCCAGGCACTCATCAAGGCCGGCCTGTCGAATCAGCGGCGCCAGGTCGGCCCTGAGATTCGTGATCACCCCCAGGCGATAGCCCTTCCCGCGAAGGGCTTCCAGGGCGGTAAGGGTTTCCTCGAACGGGGTGAACTCCTTGGGAACAGCAATCGCCAAAGCCCAGATCTCGCGGGCAAGTCCCAGGGTCACGGGAACGCCGGCTGTCTCGAGGATCAGCTTCTCGTATTCTGCAAAGAACTCTGTCCGCCGTTCCGGAGAACGCAGGGACAGCGGCTCCTCCTCGTTGGCGCGATTGAAAAGGATGTCCGCCCTGGCGTAGCCCCTGCGGATCGCATCCCTTGAAACGGTCAGGCCCATCTTCCGGCAGGAAATCGCCTGAATTTCCTCAAGCGGCGGCCAGAACCGTACCAGCGTGTTGTAGAAGTCGAAGGTGATGACCTTGATCATGACAGTCCTGATCCCAGGCGCCAGGATACGCAAGTCTAACACGGCTCTGAGGAAGGCGCGAACGGGCCGCAGGCCGAACAGCCATCCGGTCCCTCTGCAAAAATGCTGCGTCCAAACTCTGAATGCCTAGCGACGCTAGGCATTGGCAGCGCAATTGGCTATCAGTATTCTGAAACTGGGAAAACGGAACCTCTCAGAATCAGCGCCATCACAGGAATGCACCCGAAATGAAGTTAGCCATAGGCGCCGACCATGCCGGATTCGACCTGAAGGCCCAGATCATCCCGTGGCTGGAATCTTCGGGCCACGACGTGGTGGACGTCGGGGCGCACTCCCTTGATCCAGCGGACGACTTCCCCGACTTCGCGGCGGCGGTGGCTCAATCGGTGAACGGTGGAGACGCGGAACGCGGGGTCATGATCTGCGGGAGCGGCGTCGGCGCCAGCATAGCAACCAACAAGGTGAATGGCATCCGCGCCTGCCTCTGCCACGACACCTACACCGCCCGTCAGGGCGTCGAGCACAACAACATGAATGTAATCTGCCTCGGCGGCCGGGTTATCGGGATCGAGACGGCCAAGGAAGTCGTGACAGCTTTCATCGGGGCTGACTATTTGCCCGATGACCGGTTCCAGAGGCGCATCGACAAGGTAAGCGACATCGAGCGCGTGCAGAAATAGGAGCGCACTCTGCAGCCATTTGCGGTGTCCCTCTCCCTTGAAGGGGAGGGTCAGGGTGGGGGTGAAAACTCAGTCTTCAGAGACTGCCCTGGAACTTGTCACAGGCGTTGAGAAAATCATTCAAGGTTCCTCCAGCAACAGGCGCAGGGTTTCCGCCACCTCCTGCGGCGAGTCCAGTTGGTACATGGCTACCGTGCCTTCCCGGCTCTCTCCCACGAACACCGCCAGCCCGCCCATATCCTGCACCACCCTGAACCCATCCTCATCCGTCCGGTCGTCCCCGAAGTACACCGGATAGGGCGGCCCGTCAATTTCCGCCCTGATTCTCTCGATCGCCCTGCCCTTGTCCCACGGAATATCGGGGCGTACCTCGATCACCATCTTGCCCCGCGTCAACCGCAGGTCTCCCCGCTCCACAAAGGGCCTGGCGGTCTCCGTAACGACTGAATCGACTTCTCCTGTCAATAGCACCGGCGTACCGCGGTAGTGGACCGTCAGGGTCAACCCCTTGTCCTCCACGATTGTGCCGGGGATGGCGGCAAGGGCATCGGAAAGCCGGTCCTTCACCACGGCCAGCGTGTCGCGGCCGGCCTGAGCCCCTTCGTGGGTGAACTCCAGGTCCGGGCTTCGGATTTCCATGCCGTGATTGCCGGCATGAATGATGCCCGGGACCGCTGCCAGTTTTGCCAGGTCGTCCAGGCTGCGGCCGCTCACGATGCCGACGATGTACCGGGGATGCGCGATTAGCGCCGACAGACTCCGCCTCACGTCGCCCGGCAGCAACGCGTCGTCAGGACGGGCGACGATGGGAGTGAGGGTGCCGTCGTAATCGAAGAGCAGAAGTACCTTCTCTTCTCGAAGCAGACGAGCGCTGACCGAAGACCAGACGTTGAGGAGGTGGGCCATCTCAGGAAAATTATCTCAAAAGTCCCCTCCCCTTAAAGGAGGGAAAGTTGGGGTGGGGGTGAAAAGGTAGAGTAGTCTCACCGCTTTCGCGGCAATAACGAATTTTGGTGAGCTTTGGAACAGTTTCTAAATGCTTCTGATGGGGCGGCGGGCACGGCGACCCACCTGCATCATGTCCACCAGGGAGCGGGCGGCCCACTTGTAGATGTTGTTCTCCTGCACCACGGCCCTCATGTTGGCCATGCGCACCTGGCGCTCGCGCCTGGGCATCTCCACCGACTCGCGGATCGAGTCGGCAAACCGCTCCACGTCGTACGGGTTGACGATCAGCGCGTCGGTAAGCTCCATGGCGGCGCCGGTAAACGGACTGAGGATCAGAACACCGTCGTGGTCAAAGCGGCTGGCCACGTATTCCTTGGCCACCAGGTTCATCCCGTCATGCAGGGAGCTCACGACGCAGAAGCGGGCCAGCCGGCGCAGGGCCATCAGCGTCGTGTAGGGAAGGTCGGTGGGCATGTACATGATCGGCTGCCAGTTGTCGGTGGCGAACCGGCTGTTTACGTCGTCAAGCAGGCGGTCGATCTGGTCGGCGAGTTGCTGGTAGGCGATGATATTGGTCCGGCTGAATACGCCTGCCTGTATAAAGACGACCTTGCCGATATATTGAGGGTTCTTTTCGAGGAATCGGCCGATCGCCCTGATGCGGTGGGGAATCCCCTTGGTGTAGTCAATGCGGTCGATGCCGAGTCCCACTATCTTGTCGTCCAGGTCCCACTCGGAAGTCAGGCGGTTCATCTCTTCGGATACTTCCGGACTCTGGGCGTCGGTATCGATCTGGTCGAAGTCAATGCTGATGGGGACCGGTCGCACCAGGGTCGAGTCGTCCCGGTGGTAGACGAGGCTGTACTCCTCGTGGACCCTGGCCCCCAGCATCCGGGAGGCAGCTTCCATGAAATTGCTGCGGTGGTCGCCGATGTGAAAGCCCAGCATGTCGTTGCCCAGCAGGCCGTCCAGAACCTCGTCCTGCCAGGGACAGATACGAAAGATCTCGTAGTTGGGCCAGGGAATGTGCCAGAATTGCCCCGTGATCACATCGGGATCGGCGTCGCGCAGGAAGCGGGGAAGGAGCGCCAGGTGATAGTCCTGGATGAATACGGCAGCCGGCCCGCCGTCGATCTCTTCGATAACATGCTCGGCGAAGGCGCGATTGACCGCAGTGTATGTATTCCAGTCGGCCTGATCGAAGGTGGGCTCGATGTAGGCGTTGTGGCACAGGGGCCACAGTCCCTCGTTGGACACCCCGTAGTAGTAGCCCTGCTGCTCCTCGTCGCTCAGCCAAACCAGGCGAAGAGTGTAGGAAGGGTCCTCGGGCGGCACCATGACCCGGTTTTTCTCGTCGACCGCCAGGTAGTCGCCAGCGCCGCCGCCGTGGGCGATCCAGGTGCCGGCGCATTCCTGCATGAGGGGATCAATGGCCGTGGTGACTCCGCCGGCCGGAGTGCTGACCTTCAGGTCCCCGTCAACCAGCTCGTGGACATAGGGTTGACGGTTGGAGACCACGATGATCCGGTAGTCCCCGATCTCACGGTTGACCAAGCGGCGTAGCCGGTCTCTGGTCCAGATGGGTTCTCGCACCTTTCGCCTCTAAAGCCCACGCGGCCCTTCAGCCTTAAGGTCTCTGTTCTCGATTCTGGCACAGCGGTAGGCAAAGGTCAAACCGATTTCGCTCGATTCGCTGTAAGGTGCTCCCTTTTCTCACCATTCTTTCATGGTGGGCTGCGGGCGGGTTTTCGGCGTGTTACCATAGCGCCAAATCAGGCGCAAAGACCCTTCCTGCAGGCGTTTAACTTCACCTGAATTCGCCTGCCGACAGAGGAGGCCGTATGGCACTGTTCGTTCGCCGAGACCTTACCGACAGCGTTCCTACCCCCGAGGGCAATATGCACTTCGTCAAGAAGGGCGCGGGTTATCCCGTGGTTCTGCTGCATCCATTGGGCACCTCGGTCTGGACTTGGGAATACGTTATCGACGCCATCAGCCAGCACTACACGGTGTATGCCTTCGACATGCTGGGCCACGGCGATTCCGACAAGCCGCAGCGCCACTTCAACCTGCCCGACTACGCGAAGGCCCTCGACGAGGCTTGCCAGGTATTGAACATCCATCGCGCCCACGTAGTCGGAAACTCGGTCGGCGCAGTGCTGGCCACCGAGACGGCGGCCAGCTTCCCGGACCGGGTGGACAAGCTGACGCTGGTGGGCGCTCCCGTGTGGAACGCATTCACGGCAAAGGAGCGGCTGGCCGACACGATGGCGCAATACGACGCCGATGGCCTGCCCAAGCCGCGCACACTCCAGGACCTGAAGGACGCCACCACCTTCGCCGAACCGCGGGAGGAGTGGCTGGACAGGAACAACGCCAGCCGGGCACAGGCCGGTCCCTGGGTGCGCAATCTCATGGAATCCCTGGCCTGGTACGACATCATGTCCCGCCTGCCCCTGATCAAAGCGTCGTCCACAATGGTGCTGTACGGGGAGATCGACCGGCTGCGCGACGGGGAAGAATTGCTCCACAACAACATCGTCAACGCCCGCAAGGTCGTCCTGCCCGGCATCGGCCACATTCCCCAAGTGGAAGACCCCGAGGCATTCCTTGGCGCGCTGATGCCATTTCTTGCGGAGTAGCAGCAGATGACCACATCTTCACGCCACCACCTGCGGCTGATGGAGACCTGGCGCTCCATCTTCTACACACCGATTTACGTTTCCGTGGCCGGGGGTTTCCTGGAGCGGGAGGGGCTGGACGTGCAGTTCAGCACCTGCCCTCCACGGTTCCCCCATCCGCTGAGCGCCCTTCATAACGACGCCGCGGATATCGTCCAGAGCGGCATCATGCGTTCCATCATCGCGTCGGACTGGGGCGCCGAGACCGTGCCGCAGCACTTCGCGAAGATCAACTCGCGGGACGGATTCTTCATCCTGGGACGGGAACCACAGGACACCTTTGACTGGGAGTCCCTTCGGGGGAGCCGCGTCATTCCGGTCGGCTTCTCGCCCATGCCGTGGGCCTCCTTCCAGTACGCCCTGCGCAGGCATGGGCTGGAGCCGTCGGACCTGGACCTGCTGACGGGACTCTCGCTGGACGACGCGACCGCCGCATTTCGGGAGGGCCGCGCCGAGTTCGTTCACGTAGCCGAGCCGGTCGTCCAGCAACTCATTGCCGATGGAGCCGGCCATCTGCTGACCGCCCTGGGGCCGGAGAACGGGCACCTTGCCTACAGCTCCTTTGCGGCCACCCACCGCTTTCTGGGGGAGCGCGCCGAGACGGCGCACCGGTTCACGGTGGGCTTTGCGCGAGCGCTTCACTGGCTGTCCTCCGCCGAGCCTGAAGAGTCCGCCGAAGCCGTCTCGGAATTCTTCCCTGGAACCTCGGTTCACGTTCTGGCCGCATCCATAGCCCGGTACCAGGAACAGGAGCAGTGGCCGGTGAATCCAATCCTGGGGAAGCCGGAATACGAGAACCTCCACGACATTCTTCTCGCTGCCGGAATGTGCCGCGAGCGACACGCCTACGAAAAAGTGGTTCGTCCCGACATCGCCGAAGCCGCCGTCTCCACTCTCTAGTTCAGTCAGGGCCTTCCGGTTCTCCCTCCAGGAGAAGGAGAACCGGAAGGCTCCGCAGTCCGTCGCTCTCAAAGTGTTGCCAGGCAAAGTATGTTGTAGAATAGTCTTTTCGTTCCGCCCCACCGGTTGCCTCGGATAGTGGGGCAGGCGTCCCGTACGGGTCAGGAGGCCGCTTTGGCCAAGATAGCAATAATCGGCACTGGCTTGATTGGAACCTCCCTCGGGCTTGCGCTCCGTCAGTCGGACCTGCGCAACCTGGAGGTGGTCGGAACCGACTATGACGGAAGGGCCCGGAGCGGGGCCCAGAAGCGCGGGGCGTTCCACAAGATTGAGGGGCGTCTCCAGCCTGTCATCGAAGGGGCGGATGTCGTGGTCATGGCCACCCCGGTGATGGCCATGCGAGACCTGATGGAGACCATCGGCCCGGAAGTGCAGGAAGACGTTGTGATTACCGACGTCGGAAGCTCCAAGCGGGTCGTGTCCGATTGGGCCGCCGAGGTCCTGCCCCGGCACGCCCAGTTCGTGGGGGGCCACCCCATGGCAGGTCGCGAGACCGCCGGGCCGGAGAACGCTACTGCCGATCTTTTCGCCGGCAAAGCCTACTGCATCGTCCCCGGCGCGCACACAAAGGAACAGGCGGTGTCCGCGGTTGCCACCATGGCGGAAGCCATCGGCGCAAAACCGTTCTTTATCAGCGCGGAGGAACACGACAGCTTCGTGGCCGCCGCCAGCCACCTGCCGTTTATGATGTCCGTAGCCTTGATGCAGACGGTCTCCAAGAGCGCCAACTGGGATGACATAGCCCAGTTGGCGTCTTCAGGTTTCAGAGACCTCTCCAGGCTGGCATCGGGCGATGTCATCATGCACCGGGATATCTCCATCACCAACCGGGAACCCATAGTCAGTTGGATCGACTCGTTCATCAGGGAACTGTACGAGATCCGCAACCTGTTGAAGGACGAGTCCGGGACTGATCAGGAAGCGGTGCAGGAACTCTTCGAGCACGCCGCCGAGCAGCGCAACCGCTGGCTCGCCGGCGCAGTGACGCCGCCCGGCCGCAAGCAGCGCGAGTCCCCCGACATTCCCAGCTTCGGCGAGTCGATGGGGGAAATGCTTCTGGGAAGAAAGGGAATGGAAGCCCAGCGGCGGCTACTCGGCGGCAAGGATCGTGACCGCAGCGAGCGCCGGTAAGACCGGCGGGTTGGAGCGTCCCTTTTCGTTTCCCGACTCAGGGATTGACCGGACAAGAGAGAACCTAAGAAACTATCTCAAAGCCTGCAATTCCATGACTGATGGCCTCTCGCATATACTTTTTCACCCTAACCCTCTCCCTCAAGGGAGAGGGGACTTTTGAGATAGTTTCTGATGGCGCCTGATTCCCCGGTCCGTAAAATCACCCGGCCAGGACGGTTGGGCGGTGAGCTTGCCGTGCCTGGCGACAAGTCCATTTCCCATCGTTCTCTGATCCTCAACTCCATGGCCACCGGCACCGCGCGCATTACCGGCCTCTCCAATGGAGAGGACGTTATGTCCACCATGGCCTGCCTTCGAGGTCTGGGCGTGGAAATCACGGAGGGCGGCAAGCCCGGCGAGTACACCGTTGCCGGGCGCGGCCCGGTACTGGAAGAGGCGTCGGATATTCTCGACGCAGGCAACAGCGGGACCTCCATGCGGCTGCTTTCGGGCCTGCTGGCCACGCAGCCTTACCTCTCGGTGCTGACCGGCGACGCGTCGCTGCGGTCAAGGCCCATGCGACGCATCATCGACCCCCTCCAGCGCATGGGCGCCCAGGTCCTGGGACGACAGGACGGTTCCCTGGCGCCCCTGGTCATCAGGGGAGGTTCGCTGCGAGGAATCGAGTACGACCTGCCAGTGGCCAGCGCCCAGGTCAAGTCCTGCATCCTGCTGGCCGGACTTTCTGCTGATGGCGAAACGGTAATTCACCAGCCGGCGTTGTCTCGGGACCATACGGAGCGGATGGTCGGCGCAATGGGAGCAACCGTGGCGGAAGACGGGCTGGACCTGCACCTGCGGCCCGCTTCCCTCGAAGCGGTCGATATCGCGGTCCCGGGCGATATCAGTTCGGCAGCGTTCTGGATCGTGTTGGGTCTGTGCCATCCCAACGCCCGCGTCCTGGTCAAGGGAGTGGGCCTGAATCCCAGCCGGACCGGAATCATCGACGCCCTGCAAGCCATGGGAGCCGGGGACAACCTGCAACTGTTGGACGAACGTACCGAGGGCGGCGAGCCGGTGGCTGATATTCTCGTTACGCCCTGTGAACTGCACGGCACCGAGATCGGCGGCGACATGATTCCCAGAATCCTGGACGAAGTGCCCATACTCGCGGTCGCCGCATGTTTCGCCAGTGGCGAGACCACCATCCGCGACGCCGCCGAGCTGCGGGTGAAGGAGTCCGACCGGATCGCCACGACGGTGCAGGAACTCTCTAGGCTGGGGGCCGACATCGAAGCTCTCGAGGACGGAATGGTCATCCGAGGAACCGGCCGTCTCCGGGGCGCGCCGTGCGAGTCCCACGGCGACCACCGGCTGGCGATGGCAATGGCGGTCTGCGGACTGCTGGCGGAAGGAGAGACGGAAGTCCACGGCTCCCCGGACGCGGCGGTGTCCTACCCAAGCTTCTGGGAGGACCTGGAACTGCTGGCTCCCGGACAGGCCGGGGGATAGCGCCTTCGATGACCCTCATTCCCGATGCCAGCCCGTCCCCGCCGTTGCTGGTGGTGCTGTCCGGGCCTTCGGGCGTAGGCAAGGATGCCGTGCTGGGGGAGCTTCGAAAGCTCGACCGGCCCTGGCATTTCGCCGTTACCGCCACGACCAGGGCCATCCGGCCCGGAGAAACGGACGGCGTGGACTACATCTTTCTCGACACCGACACTTTCGACAGGATGCGCGAGAGAGACGAGTTCATCGAGTGCGCCGAAGTCTATGGACGGTGGTACGGGGTACCACGCAGCCAGGCCCGAGACGCCCTTCGTTCCGGGAAGGACGTGTTCCTCAAGATCGACGTCCAGGGCGCTGCGACCATTCGCAGGATGGCCCCCGAAGCCCTGCTGATATTCCTGATTCCCCCGTCCATGGACGAGCTTCGGGATCGCCTCACCGGACGGATGACCGAGTCATCCGAGGACTTGGAACGAAGACTCCGCACCGCGGAGGAAGAGCTTTCACAGGTGGGACAGTTCGACTACCGCGTCGTCAACCGGGACGGGCTCCTGGTAAATGCTGTAGCGGACATCGACGCCATCGTCGCAGCAGAGAAGTGCCGGGTGCTGCCCCGAGTGGTCCAGCTTATGTGACCCCGGAGCCTGCTCACCTCGCAGTTGCTATAATGGAACCGTTACCGGATCAGGTGGACCCAGAGGGACTGGATGACCCAGCAGAAAAACGTCCGTGAACTGCGGCCTCGCCTTCCCGAGTGGCTGAAGGTGCAGATGCCCGGCAGCCCGCGATACATACAGCTCAAGGAGCTGATGCGCAGCCAGGAACTGCACACGGTTTGCGAAGAGGCCCACTGCCCCAACATCGGCGAGTGCTGGGGACGCGGCACGGCCACTTTCATGATCCTGGGCGACATCTGCACCCGGCGCTGCCACTACTGCGCCGTCACCACCGGACGCCCCATCGGCATCGACCTGCAGGAGCCGAAGCGGCTGGCTGAAACCGTGAAGGCAATGGGCCTGCGCTATTGTGTAATCACCTCGGTCAACCGGGACGACCTGCCCGACGGCGGCGCCTACATCTTCGCAGCGTGCATCAACCGGATCCGGGAGCAGTTGCCCGACTGCCGGGTCGAAGTGTTGATCCCGGACTTCGCCGGCAACTGGGACGCACTGCGACGTGTGATCGAAGCCGGACCGGCGGTCCTGAACCACAACATCGAATCAACGGTCCGAATCTTTCCCCGCGTCCGTCCCAAGGGGAACTACAACCTGTCCCTGGAACTGCTGGCCAAGGCCAAGGAGATCGACCCAGCCACAGTCACCAAGTCGGGCATCATTGTCGGCATGGGAGAGACGACCGACGAGGTGCTGGACACAATGCGGGACCTCAGGGGCGTGGACTGCGACCTGCTGACAATCGGACAGTACCTGCGTCCATCGGCAAAGCACATAGCCATAGACCGATTCTACACGCCGGCCGAGTTCGAGGAACTTCGGACTGCCGGGCTGGAAATGGGATTCAAGCACGTCGCCTCCGGTCCGCTGGTGAGAAGTTCCTACCACGCCGACGAGCAGCACGACGCGGCGTTCGTGCCGTCGCAGACCGTTCCCTCCGGCTAACACCGCGTCTTTCCTCGTGCTCGGCGGTTCTTTCCTCGGCCGCTAATCATGGATTCTCCCCAAATCAGTCTCAAGCTGATAAACGCCAATATCCTGACCATGGACCCGTCGTGCCCGGAGGCAGAGGCGGTAGCTGTCGCTGGAGAGCGCTTCGTTGCCGTTGGCTTATCTGAAGACATTCTCCGCCTTTCCAGTGGACGCACCAAAGTCATTGACTGCCAGGGACTGACGCTGCTTCCCGGTTTCAACGACGCCCACTGCCACCTGCCCGGACTGGCCCGGCGGTTGCAGGACATCGACTGCGGCCCTCAGCGCGCTCCTTCAATCGCATCGTTGCAGGCACTGATACGTCAGCGAGCGAGATCACGACCGCCCGGTTCGTGGGTGCGCGGCTTCGGATACGAGGACCTGCTGCTGGCAGAAGGCCGGCATCCAGACCGGCATGACCTCGACGTTGCAGCCCCGGACCACCCGGTATGGCTCGAGCACCGCAGCGGGCACGCCTCTGTTCTGAACAGCCTCGCTCTGGAACCGGCCGGCATTCGCGTCGATACCCCCGACCCGCCGGGAGGGATAATCGAGCGGGACCCTGCCACCGGGGAGCCCACGGGCACTCTGTTTGAAATGCAGGCGTTCCTGCGTCGGAGGCTTGGAAATACCCGCGACCCGCGAGAATTCAGAGACGGGATGAAAGAGGTCGACCGGGTGCTCCTGAGCTACGGGATCACATCGGTGCAGGACGCCGGCGCGGACAATGGCGTTGAACGATGGCAGACCTTCGATGACCTGCTACAGGCCGGTGTACTCTCGGGCCGAATCACCATGTTTGTCGGCATCGAGCGTCTGGGAGAAATTGCTGCCGCAGGGTTGGGGTTCGGTGAATCCAGAAATCGACTCAGGGCAGGACACGCCAAAATCATGCTGACCCTGACAGCGGGTTCGCTCAATCCATCGCGGGCCGAACTGACGGAAATGGTGGAAGAGGCCCATCGCCGGGGGTTTCCGGTCGCTATACACTGCATCGAAGAGGAGGCAATTGCCGCCGCAGCCAAAGTCCTGGCGGCAAACCGTCCTTTCCCCCGCCTTACCCCTGAGGGCGAGGGGACGTTGGCGGGCGACCGCATAGAGCACTGTGCCGAAGGGACTCCAGCAGCACTGGAGTTGGTGAGGCGATCCGGTGCGATGGTGGTTACCCAGCCGGGGTTCATTTTCCACAACGGTCCGTCCTACCGCCGGAATGTGGAACGGCGGCTGTTGCCGCACCTTTACCCGGCAGGAGCGCTGTTGCGCGCCGGTATCCCCACCGCATTCAGCTCCGACGCCCCCGTCATCGACCCCAACCCCTGGCCCGCCATTTACAGCGCTATAACCCGGCTCACCTCGGACGGGCGACCGCTGTGCGCTGGAAATGCCGACATGCAACAGGTAAACGTGGCCGAGGCGCTCCGGATGTATACCTTCGCAGGAGCCTTGGCAGAAGGCGCCTCTTCGGAGAAGGGAGCCATTGCCGCCGGGAAGCTAGCGGACATGGTCCTGGTGGACGCCAACCCCCTCGCTGTCGATTCGGAGAGGCTGCGATCAATCAAGGCGGTGATGACCATCAGGGGCGGAGAAGTGGTCTGGGGTCAGGTATAACGACCTCGGGATGAAAGGGAAAGGGGCAGGCGCTTGACCTGCCCCCTCGGTGTTCGGAACCAGTATCGGCCTAGTCAGCGGCCAGCTGGGTGAAACGCCCATATTCCGGGGTGTTGGTGTCGGCTTCGGCCCACATATCCTTGACCTTGGCCGTGTTCTGCTGGGCCGCGGACTGGTCGCCCTGCGCTGTCTGGGCACGGGCCAGCCAGTATAGCTCGCGGGGGGATTCCCGGCGCGACAGACGCTCCCTGAGCATGTCGGTCGCCTTCTCAAACTCCTCAGCCCTCAGGAATGCCTCCAGCAGCGTGTCCTCGAAAACCAGCCGCTGCGCGTGGCTGCCACCAACGCGGGTCAGCTGAGGATATACCGGCTCCATTAGCCGCACCGCTTCGGCATACTCTCCTCGTCCAAAGGCTCCGATGCCCTTGATCAGCGGGAGCGTGGCCTCGCGGGCGGTGGCGTCGCCGCCGTCGGCAAGAGCTTGGTAGCCGTCGACCAGCCGTCCAAAGGACTCGTCGTCACCGGCGGCGGTGAAGGCCAAGGCGGCGTGGGCGTCGCGGAAGGACGGTCCGGGCCGGTCAGCCGCGGGCGCCGCCAACGCCACAAGTTCGTTCCAAGGGGCCTGCGGAGAAACATCGCCGTAGATCTTCATGCGCCACACCAGGGAGGCGCTGTCGGCCAGCGAAGCGTACTTGAGCTCCTGAACGGCGGGCCGAATGTCCCGCTCGTACCAGCCGAGAGCCTGGTTGTAGCGGCCAAGGGCCAGCTCGAACAGCGCCTGGTGCCACGACAGGTGGACCCGATAGGTGGAGCGGCGGTCGTAGTCTTCCAGCCAGCTATCCAGGAATGCAGCCCCTTCGTCATCCTGGCTCATCTCGTAGAAGACGTGCGCCACGGAGTGAGCAGCCACACCGTTGGAAGGGTTCAGGTCAAGGGAGCGTTCGGCGAGGTCCATTCCCTCGGCCATCTTGCCCACCTCGTGATTGGCCCAGGCGTACTGCCCCATGAAAGCCCAGTCCTCGCCATAGCGGGGGGCAACCCCGGACATGAGCTCGTAGAAGCGAGGGGGATAGTCCGGGGCGCCGATCCCAACGCAACCCTGGGTGTAGAGGCGCTGGGTCAGGCGAAGGAGCAGGCAGTCCAGCGGAAACTCCTTGAGGTGCTCATGCGCGGCGGCTGTGGCGGCGTGGTTCTGTCCATGGACGAATTTGGACACCACATCGATAAATCCCCGTTCCCTGCTGCTCAGTCCCGACGAAAGCTTCTCGGCCTTTTCGGCGCTGGCCCGCGCTTCAGGTACGTTGATGCGAAGGAATTCCAGGAATGCCTTTGCGGCGTGCGCCAGGGCAAATCCTTCGTCGGCTTCGATGGCGCGATCGAAAGCCTCCTCGGCGCCGAAGTTCTGCGACAGCGCCAGGTCCAGCCCCTCCGCGTAGTGCGCCAAGGCGGTCTGGGAGTTGGTGGTAAGGGGAAGTCCGTAACGATCTGTAAAGTTAGCTTCAGTAGTCATATCGACCTCCTGTTATGTGATTTTGCCACGGAGCGGCCAGTGAATCAATGACTGTGCTTATGTCCATGATGCCTATGAAGCGGATGTACCGGCCCAGCGAATTCGAGTCTGCTATACTGGCGCCAATTCGCATTGAGGTTAACGCCGATGGCTACTGAGAGGCAGGTCAACCGGATCACGATGCGGCAGATCAGCGGGTCGGCCCGTTCCAAGAAGGTGCGGGTGGACCTGGGCGACGAGTCGGATTTTGCCGACCTTCCCAAGCTGGTGAAGGTGGGGGCCGCCAATTACTTCCTGGTAAAGGCCGCCGAGGGCTACCGGATGCTGTCGACCCTCTGCCCCCACCAGGGCGGAGAGGTGGAGGACGTGGGCGAGGATGTGTTCGTCTGTGACACGCACGGATACGAGTACGAGAAGGGCGACGGACGGTGCGTCAACAACCCGGAACTGCGCATGAAAGTGTTCCTGGTAACCCAGCAGGAGGGCCGCCTCGTGGCGCTGGTCCCCGACGAGTAGGATGTGGAGGAGACCGAATACTATAGTCAGGGCGCGAGGGTAAAACACCCGGAAGTCAGAGACGAATGGGTGGAGAGAATTGTAAGCAACCCTGAACGTTCAGAAACCAGATTTGTAAATGGCGAACGTCGCAGGCTGCTATATGGATACGTCGAAGAGATAGACCGCTGGGTGCTCGTGATTCTCACGGAGGACGGCAGACCTTTGAACCGCCACATTGACAGGCGTGCCATGAGGAGGTGGGGAAGGCCATGAACGAAACCCTGATCAGCTCAAGCAAATTGCAGGTCTACTACGACCCGGAGACTGACACGCTCTCGTTGTGGAATGGGCACCCTGCTTGCGAAGCAAGCGAGGTAGGGGAAGGTCTGACTGCAGATTTTGACAGTGAAGGCGAAGTCGTCGGATTCACTCTCGATGGGGCCATGAGGCTGCTGGGATCACATCTGAAGATGAGATAATTCCCCGCGCAAATTGACGAAAAGGGGCGGCCGTTTGGCCGCCCCCTCGCTTTAGTCGCCAGACTGAGAGTAGACTAGCCAACCTGGTCGTAGCTGCGCAGGAGCTTGCCGGGGAGGGCGCCGGTGCACTCGTTGTCCTGGAAGGTCACGGAGCCGTTGACCAGAATGTAGCGCATACCGGTGGGCTTCTGGATCAGCCGCCGCTCACCGCCGGGGAAGTCGGTAGCGAACTGGGGCTTGTCGTAGAGCAAGCCCAGCTCGTCGTAGTCGTAGACCATGATATCCGCGAAGTCGCCCACCCGGAGGGTGCCGCGGTTCTTCATGTCGGAGAACCAGGCGGGCAGGGCGCTCATCTTGTAGTGCGCCTGCTCCAGCGACATCAGCCCCCGGTCCCGGACCCAGGAACCCAGGAAGTACACCGGCCAGACGCTGTTGACCAGGAACCGCGTGTGGGCGCCGCCGTCCGACACCGAGATATGCACGTAGGGGTTCTTCAGCCTCTCGGCGGTGACATCGTCTCCACGGTTGTTGGAGGGGTGAGCGAACTCGGTCTCCAGGTCCTCGTCGAGGGCGATATCCAGGAAAGCGTCCAGAGGATGCTTGTTTTCGGCCTCGGCGATGTCGGCGATGCTGAGACCCTCGTACTGCAGGTTTCGCTCGTGGGCAACCTCAACCACCTGGAGCCTGGTCCAGTCGGTGCGAGGGTGCGGCCGGTCGAGGACATCCTGCTTCATGCCCACCCGCACGCCGTCCTCGGAGAGCTTGGCGATGCGCTCCTCCTTGGTGCCAACCAGGGGCTGCACCCAGTGGGGCATGTAGTCGAACAGGTTGTACTCGGACAGCTTGAACTCGGAGATCGTCGGCACCGGGCCCAGCTGCGCCAGCACCGGCAGGCCCTCAGCCTGCACCTGGTTGAGCCAGTCGTAGCCCTCGTCATCGCCCAGAACGACGTGTAGGGGGCGTCCGCTCATCCGCACCATCTCGGCCAGCATGTCGCGCTGCCCGGCCCGGTCGTCGGAGATGCCGATGGTCCAGCCGAGGTGCCCCACGCCGAACTGGGAAAGCACCTGGGAAAGGGCCAGGAATTCCTCCTGCGAAGCCACGTGGCTGGGCAGCCAGCTGCCATCCTCGGGGCGGTCCTCAAGGTTCTTGTCTGCTGAGATACCGAAGGCCCCGGCCTTCATGGCATCGTGGAGGATCTGCTTCATCTGGTTGAGCTCAGCCTCGGTAACCGAGGTGCGCTCCCGGGCCGGGATCATGCCCAGCACGTAGCCGCGCAGGGGCGAGAAGGGAACCAGGCAGCCCACGTTCACGCCCAGTCCCTGCCGGTCCAGGCTGTCCATGTACTCGGGAAAGGTCTCCCAGTCCCAGCGCATTCCCTGTCGCATGGACTCCAGGGGAATGGCCTCGATGCGGTTCATCATCCGCATATTCAGGTCCCGGTCGTCCGGGCGCGTCGGGGCAAAGCCGAAGCCGCACTGCCCGACCGTCAGCGAGGTCACGCCGAACCAGCCCGACAGGGAAGCGTACGGGTCCCAATTGAGCTGGGCGTCGTAGTGGGTGTGCAGGTCGACCGCGCCCGGCGCGACGATGCAGCCGCTGGCGTCCAGCTCCTTCGCTCCGCCGGCGTGGATGCGTCCGCTGATCATGGCCACGCGGCCGTCCTTGATGCCTAGATCAGCTTTCACTCGGGGCATACCGGTGCCGTCAATGACGGTGCCGCCGCGGATTACCAGATCGAATTCCGCCATGTCAGAACCTCTCATTTCGAAATTTGGCTGCCTAGTTTAACGGTGGGATTGGGGGCAGTTTAGGCTTGGCGATATACAGTGTCAAACTGCGCCATCAACTCACCGGGATCACTACGAAATGCGTAGGGGCGCACAGCTGTGCGCCCCCGATTGCGACTCCGGTTCGTTAACTTCCTACCCGACCTGGTCGTAGCTGCGGAGGAGCGTGCCGGGCAGGGCGCCGGTGCACTCGTTCTCCTGGAAAGTGACTGTGCCGTTGACCAGGATGTACCGGATGCCGGTGGGCATCTGGATCAGGCGCTTCTCGCCGCCTGGGAAGTCGGTGGCGAACTGGGGCTTGTCATAGAGAAAGCCCAGCTCATCCATGTTGTAGACCATGACGTCGGCAAAGTCGCCCACGCGGATCGTGCCGCGGTTCTTCATGTCGGCAACCCACGCAGGCATCTGGCTCATCTTCTGGTGGGCCTGCTCCAGGCTCATGATGTTCTTCTCCCGGATCCAGTGGCCCAGGAAATAGACCGGCCAGATGCTGTTGATCAGGAAACGGGTGTGGGCGCCGCCGTCGGACACCGATATGTGGGAGTACGGGCTGGTGATGTAGTGGGCATCGTCCTCGCCACGACCACCGGCGGGGTGCGCGAATTCGGTTTCCAGGTCCTCGTCCAGGGCAATATCGAGGAAGGCGTCCAGCGGGTGCTTGCCCTCGGCTTCCGCGATGTCGGCGATGCTCAGGCCCTCATACTTCAGGTTGCGTTCCTGCGCCACCTCGACAACCTGCACCTGCTTCCAGTCGGTGCGCACGTGGGGGCGCTCGATGACATCCTGTTTCATGCCGACACGGACGCCATCCTCGGACAGCTTGGCAATGCGCTCTTCCTTGGTGCCGACCAGCGGCTGTACCCAGTTGGGCATGTAGTCGAACAGGTTGTACTCCGAGAGCTTGAACTCGGCGACCACTGGCACCGCGGTCTCCTGCGCGACAACAGGCAGACCCTCCTCGCGTACCTGCCTGAGCCACTCGTAGCCCTCGGTGTCGCCGAGGATGACGTGGAGCGGCCGTCCGCTCATACGGACCATCTCGGCCAGCATGTCGCGCTGCCCGGCCCGGTCGTCGGAGATCCCGATGGTCCAGCCGATGTGCCCAACGCCGAACTGCCCCAGCACCTGGGACAGGGCCAGGAACTCCTCGCGTGACGCGACGTGGCTGGGCAGCCAGCTACCGTCCTCCGGGCGGTCCTCCAGGTTCTTGTCAGCCGAGAGACCGAAGGCTCCGGCCTCCATCGCTTCGTGGAGTATCTGCTTCATCTGGTTGAGTTCGCTCTCGGTGACCGAGGTGCGCTCGCGGGCCGGGATCATGCCCAGCACGTAGCCGCGCAGGGGCGAGAAGGGCACGACACAGCCGACGTTGACCCCAAGTCCCTGGCGATCGAGGCTGTCCATGTACTCCGGGAAGGTCTCCCAGTCCCAGCGCATACCCTGGCGCATGGACTCCAGCGGTATGGCCTCGATGCGGTTCATCATCCGCATATTCAGGTCGCGATCCTCGGGCCGGGTGGGGGCGAAGCCGAAGCCGCACTGTCCGACGGTCAGCGAGGTCACGCCGAACTGCCCCGACAGGGATGCGTAAGGGTCCCAGTTGAGCTGGGCGTCGTAGTGGGTGTGCAGGTCGATGGCGCCGGGGGCCACGATACAGCCGCTGGCGTCCAGCTCCCTGGCTCCGCCGCCGGCGATGCGGCCGCTTATCTTGGCGACGCGGCCATCCTTGATGGCGAGGTCGGCGCGTTGCCGGGGGATGCCGGTGCCGTCGATCACGGTGCCGCCACGGATTACGAGGTCGTATTCAGGCATACCTGTCCCTCCACGGTATTTCGTTGTGGCGCCTGGATTCTGTGGCGAAGTTTAACACAGCCGATGGCAACTCAGGCTGCGAATCTGGCGGGCTACAGGCTACAGCGGCGGGCGTCCCCGGCGGGGACGGTGCAGTTCCTCGAGGGCCGCGCCGGCTCGCAGGATTGTGGCCTCCTCGAAATGGCGGCCCACTATCTGGACACCGATGGGCAGACCGTCGCTGCTTGCGCCGAACGGTACCGACAGTGCCGGAGAGCCGGTCAGATCGAAGGGCACGGTGCAGGTGAGGGCGTGTCGGGCCGGAGCAGTCTCGCCACCCACCTCGTGCCGCCGCGTGTCGTGCGGGTGAGCCACCACCGGCCCCGTGGGCAGAAGCAGAACATCGTAGTCCTGGAACAGCCGTATGCAGGCAGCGCGCAGCTGCTCGACTTGCTCCATAGCCTCGAGGTATTCACCGTACTCCGGGCCGGGGATATTCAGGCGGCGTTGCATGGACAGGGCCAGCATGTCCTTGCGGCCCTCGATGATCGGCTCCAGGTACTGGTTGCCCTCGGCGGCGAAGATGCGGGCGGATATCTGTTGCCCGGGCCAGCTCTCCCAGCCATCCAGGTCTACCTGCTCCACGGAGCAGCCCAGCTCTCCCAGCGCGGAAGCGGCAGACGCCACCGCGTCCTGTACCTGGCGGTCGACGGGAGTGAAGGGGCCCTCAGGGCACCACGCCACGCGGAGTCCCTGGGTAAGAGACAAGTCGACGAATTCGGGTAGCGGCACCGGCAGGGCATAGTGGTCTGCGCCGTCGGGGCCAGCCATCAGGCTCAGCGCGAGAGCGGCGTCGCCGACGCTGCGCACGATGGGGCCGACGTGCATGAAGCGCAACAGCGTGTCGGGCCAGTGGCCGGTGAGTGGGATGCGGCCGTGAGTGGCCTTCAGGCCAACGATGCCGCAGTAGTTGGCGGGCTCCCGAATCGACCCGCCGACATCGCTGCCTATGCCCAACGGCGACATCCCGGAAGCCACGGCCGCCGCCTCACCACCGCTGGAGCCGCCGGGCGTGCGCCCGATCATCCACGGGTTTTCGGTCCGGCCATAGACCAGGTTGTCGGTCTCCCACCACAGGGCGAACTCCGGCATGTTGGACTTGGCGATGAAGATGCCGCCAGCGTTTTTGAGGCGCATTACGACGGTGGCGTCGGCGTCAGGAACATGGTCTTCGAACAGCTTCGAGCCGCGTGTGGTGACCACGCCTGCGGTGTCCACGCAGTCCTTGACGGTGAAGGGAACGCCGTGCAGCGGCCCCCAGAACTCGCCGCGCGCTGCCGCCGCCTCGGCCTCTCGCGCTCGCTCCATCACGCCGTCGGGAAAGGCGATGAGGGCGTTCAGCTTGGGATTGACCGCCTCGATCCGGTCGAGATGGGCCTGCACGACTTCCACCGGGGACAGCGACCGGTCACGAATTCGGCTGGCCAGGGTCGCGGCGTCGGCGTAGATGATTTCTTCGTTCATGGCGGGCCTCCTTTGTCGTCATTCCCGCGAAAGCGGGAATCCAGGAACTGTTGCCGTCTGCAAATTCCGTCCGAAAAGCAAGCACTAGATTCCCGCTTTCGCGGGAATGACGGTTAGTCCGTTTGCCAATCCCCGCCAGCGACCTGGAACTCCGAAAATCAGTGTATGGCGGCTGCGGGGGCGGCTGCGCGTTCGTTCACCAGCTTGCCTTCGTGGAACCGGGAGAGTGCGAAGGGTTTGATTATGTCCGGCGTCTCGCCGGTGGCAATCAGGCTGGCGATGTTCTTGCCAGCGGCAGGCGCGGCCTTAAAGCCCCAGCTGCCCCAGCCGCAGGAAAGGATGAAGCCATCGAGGCCCTCCACCGTCCCCATGATGGGAGCGTAGTCCGGGCTCATGTCGCACAGCCCGGCCCACTGGCGCAGCACCTTGACCTTCGAGAGGCAGGGGAACATCTCCAGCGTGTGTCCGGCCAGCTGCTCCATAGGGAGCAGAGCCGACTTCATGCTGTAGGACGGATAGGGGTCCACTCCTCCGCCAATGACCACCTCGCCCCGGTCGGTCTGGTACACGTAGGCGTGGAGGTTGGCGGAGGAGATCGTCTTGTCGAGGAACGGCTTGAGCGGCTCGGTGACCATCGCCTGTAGCGGGTGGGTGGTTATGGGCAGGTCGACTCCGGCCAGCCGGGCCACCTCGCTGCTCCACCCGGCCACGGCGGAAAGCACGACATCGGCTTGGATGGTACGCCCCCACTCCGACCCTCCCCCGGAGGGAGAGGGAACCTTCACCTCGACGCCGGTGACCCGCCCGTTGGCCCTGTCTATGGCAGTGACCTCCGTGAAGGGATGCAACTCCGCCCCACCCTGGTCTGCCGCCCGGCCGAATCCCCAGACGACGGCGTCGTGCCGGATTACGCCGCAGGGCGGATGGTAAAGCGCACCCAAGATTGGATAGGGCAGGCCCTCGCGCAGATTCATGGACGGAACGAGCTGCTTAATTTCGGCAGGGCCGACCATCCGGCTGTCCACGCCCAGGATGCGGTTAAACTCGGTGCGCATCCGGAGGGCGTACAGGGCGGCGTCGGTATGGCCCAGGTCCAGCCGCCCCATCTGGTTGAAGAGCATGTTGAAGTTGAGCTCTTTCGCCAGTTCCTCATACAGTTTGACGCTCTGATCGAAGAACGGGATACCCTCCACGGTCAGGTAGTTGGATCGTATGATGGCAGTCGTCCGGGCGCTGGCGCCTCCGCCCAGGTAGCCCTTGTCGAGGACGGCAATGTCCTTCACGCCCAGCTTCGTCAGGTAGTAAGCCGTCGATAGCCCATGCACGCCGCCGCCGATGATGACCACCCGGTAGCGGTCCTTCAGGGGCCGTACCTGCCACATCCTGTTCTTCTTGAAAACCTGAAACATTCCTTCACCTGAACGGGTTATTAAACGCAGAGGCCGCAGAGGAAACGCAGAGAGCGCAGAGTTTTAGTAGTTATGAACTATCCTGCTGATACCTTTCTTCAAAACATCCACGTTGAAGTTGATCAGCAGCCCAACTTTCAGGTTGGATAGCTTAAGATAGGTCAGCAATTGTGCTTTATGAACAGGGCCAACCTGTTCGACGGCTTTTACTTCAACAATCACCCGCTTTTCTATAAGCAAGTCTACTCGGTATCCCGCCTCCAATTTCACTTGTTTGTAGCTGACCGGAAGGGCCACTTGCCGCTGTACGTCAAGTCCTCGCTCAATCAAGTCAAACTCCAAGCAAGATTCGTAAACGGATTCAAGCAAGCCCGGCCCCAAGGCACGGTGAACATCCATTGACGCACCGATAATTTGCTTGGTAATAGCGTCTAATTCTCCCCTTTGATTCAAGGCAGCCTTCTCTGCGTCAACTCTGCGTCCTCGGCGTTTAACCCGTAACCCTCAGTCCTAGCAGGGCTTCGGTTCCAACCGGGCCGCCGCCGACCTCTCTGGCCGACTCTACCAGCACTTCCCATAGGTACTCGCCGAATTCCCGGCTGGCATAGAGTTGGTACATCGCCATATCGTTTACGTCGCGGCGAAGCAAGAGGGCCTGAACCTCGGCGAACCGGGACTGCACGCAGACCAGGTCGGGCAAGGCACGTGGAGACGTGTCCAGGTCCGTGACGCGGCTCATCAGTTCGTGTGTTGACGGACCAACGATGGCGACCGCACACAGCCCTGAAGTGACATCGACCGGGTGGGCGAAGTCCGGTCCGTCCCGGCGCATGGCCTCCACGGCGTAAGGCGCGACACCGGCGGGGGACAGCACGAGAAACTCGTCCTGCGTCAGCCTGGCGGAGAGCAGCTTTCCGCCGCGCTCCAGCGGCGAGTCAGCTTCCACGACGGAACCGACGGCCTGCTCCCCAGCCGACTGCACCAGCGCAGCAACGGCCTGCGACGCTTCCGCTCCAACTACCCTGACCTTCCCAATGGGGCTGACGTCGGAAACTCCCACGGTTTCCCGTAGCCAGCGCCCTTCCTGTCCGGCATTCCCATAGTGCAGCGGGAGTTGCCAGCCGTCGGCGTCGGCCATGACCGCGCCCATGGCGGCCTGGACGTGATACATGGCGGTGCGCCGTTCAGGGGCCGGTCCGGCCATGGATCAGCTCCGCAGCCTGTGGCCTTCGGGGTCGTAGACCGGGTGCAGGGTCACCCTGGCGGCCACGGGCCGGTCGGCGATCAGCACCTCGATGGTCTCGCCTTCGCGGGCGAATTCCGGGGGCACCCAGGCCAGCCCGAAACCCTGCTTCATCGTAGGGCTGAGACGCGCGCTGGTTACGCGGCCAATGGGACGGTTGCCGCTCATGACAGGCGTCCCGTCTTCGGGATAGGAGGCGTCCTGGGTGATGAACCCGACCAGCCGCTGCTGCAACCCCCGGTCCGACGCAACGACCAGGCCCCCTCTTCCGATGAAGTCGTCCTTGTCGAGCCGGACCGCCCAGTCCGAGCCCACGTCGTAGGGGGTGGAAACCGCGTCGGTATCCTGCCCAACGATCACGTGTCCCTTTTCCAGCCGGAGGATTCGCTGCGCCTCCAGTCCGAAGGGCGAGATGCCGAACTCGCTCCCGGCATCCATGATGGCGTCCCACATATACTCGGCGTACTCGGCGGGGAAATGCACCTCCCACCCCGCCTCTCCTACGAATCCGATGCGGAGAAGCAGGCAGGGAACGCCGGCGACTTCACCCTCGACACTTCGCATGTACCGGAAGCCTCGACGGGAAAGATCAATCCCGGTCAGCTTGGCCAGCGTCTCGCGGGCCTTCGGTCCGGCTACATTGACCGCTCCGAACGCCGCGGTGACGTTCACAACGTGGGCGTTGTTGGCGGCGCCGGCATTCCACCAGTTGAACCACTCTTCGATCACGTCCGCATTCCCCGAAGTGGTGGTGACGAAGTACCGGTCATCCGCAAGACGCGCCACGGTACCGTCGTCTAGGATGACGCCGTTGTCGGACGTCATCAGGCCGTAACGGATACGGCCCACGGCCAGGTCGGAGAAGCGGTGGGTATACAGGCGGTCCAGGAGTCGGGGGCCGTCGCTGCCCAGGACTTCCATCTTGCCCAGCGTGCTCACGTCTATGATGCCCACTCGCTCCCGGACAGCGGCGCACTCATCGGCCGGCGAGCCATAGTTGTGCGGACGCACCCAGGGGCCGGACTCAACCATCGTGGCCCCGAGTCCCCTGTGGACCCGGTCCAGGGGTGATCGCTTCATCGGCATCCGTTCCCGGCCGGCTAGGGCGGCCAGCGGCACCGGCTGGTACGGCGGACGTGATGTCGTGTAGGCGTCTCCCGCTGTTCCTGTGCCGCCGTCACCGGAATGTGCGGAGCAGATGCCTGCCAGCGCGCGCCCGCACATCTTGCCCTGGCATGGCCCCATGGTGACCGTGGTATAGCGCTTCAGGGTCTGAATGTCCGCAAAGCCCTCATCGATGGCCTGTTCGACGTCGTGGAGTGAAACGTCCTCGCAGAAACAGACGTAGGTGCGCTCGTTCTTTCCGGCTGGCAGAGCAGGCGAAAATACAGGCTCCTCCCGTGCGGCCTCAACACCACCGCCGCCGGTGGAAACAGCTTCCGCCGCTTTCAACCCGGCCTCGCGGCCCTGCCGGGTGACTTCTTCTGCAACCTCCGCGCCACAGACTCCGCCCGCCAGGGTTACTCCGGGCTGCGTGGCGCCCATCTGATGGAGCAGGCCGTCCACCGGCTGGTGGCGGCCCGACATCAGCAGAAGGTCGCAACGGAACCTGCGAGTGCCGGAGGCGGAAGCCCCCTCGACCGGCGCAACCGCAACACCCTTGACCCGCCCGCGCCCGGAGGCTCTCACCACCCTGTGCCCCGTCAAGATGACAACGCCCTGCTCCCGCAACTCTTCCGACGCCTCAGCTCCCTCTGATTCGGAGGAGTCCACTACGACTGCTACCTCGATTCCCGCATCCAACAATTGCAGCGCGGTCCGGTAGCCCTCGGCGGTCTCCGTCGCCACCACGGCCCGTTTGCCGGGACGGACTCCGTACAGCGAGGCCAGGCGAAGGGCCGCCGTGGAGAGCATGACCCCAGGCAGGTCGTTGTTCTCGAAGAGCAGCGGCGACTCCTGCGTCCCGGTGGCCAGCACCACATGCTTCGCTCGCAGCCGGACGATCCCGTCCCCGGTGAGCACCGCCAGCAGATTGTCCTGGTAAAGGCCGAACACGGTGGAGTCGAGGAGCGTTCGGATGTCCGCGGATCGACTCACCTCATTAGCCAACTCGGCAGCCGGTCCGCTTCCTTGCCGGCGCGTATATCGCAGGTGGCCGCCGAGCGACGGCTGTTCGTCGATCAGGGTCACGCTGGCCCCCGCCCCGGCGGCGGCCAGCGCCGCGGCCATACCGGCGGGCCCTCCCCCCACCACGGCGACATCGGCGTGCATGTTCCTGGTGCCGAATTCTGACTCGTGCCCCGTGTTGATGTCGATGCTGCCCAGACCACCGACCCGCCGGATGAGCTGCCGCCCAAGGAGCCAGAGGGCCTTGGGACGGTGCAGGGCCTTGTAGTAGAAGCCGACGGGCATCAGCCAGTGGAGGCGGTCCAGCAGGGAGAGGACATCGAACCCTAGGGACGGCCAGGCGTTCTGGCTCTGCGCCTGCAGTCCCGGCTCAATGCGGCGGGTGCAGGCCCTGACGTTCGGTTCTTCGCCCACCGTCACCAGGCAGTTGGGGCAGTTGCCGGAGCAGCAGAGAAGGCCACGGGGCCGGTGGTACTTGAAGCTCCGGCTGAATACCCGCGTCCCATCAGCGTAGAGGGCGGAGGCAATCGTATCGCCCCTGAAACCCCTGACCTGCCTGCCGTCGAACTCAAACTCGACGGGAAAAGTGCGGTCGATGGCCTCGCCGGGTTGTGGAGGGAGACGGGACCTGCCGTCGCTTGGCATCAGGCCGCCCCTCGGTCGTCTCGCAGGCGTGCCATTCAGGAAGTTTCCTCCCGCGACTGCGCTCCCGGCCAGAATGTGCTACTCACGGCGTTGCTGGTGGTGTCCCTGAGGGCATGGAACCAGCGGCGGCAGCCGTACCGGTGATTCCACCATTCCTGCTGCACACCCGCAACATTGGGACGAAAGTAGAAGTATTCACTCCAGTCCGATTCCGGGGAACCCTGCGCGGGACGGGACAACACCTCACCACCGAAGCGGAACTCGTTCACGCTGCGCTCACCACAGTTGGGGCAATTCAGGAGGAAAGACATGAGAAGCTATTAAATTATACCCAAACGTCTAAATGAATCTTTTACCCTTCCCAAATCGGCGGTAGACAGAGCGCCTATTTTACGGTTTACTCCGCTCTTCCTTATCGTAGCCAATTTGTGCGGCCTAACTACGGACGGACGGTCCAAACTTGCCTGCGACAAGTCGTTAACCTGAACATCAAAAGAATCCCTAGTTTGATGGGTGGTGATACGGGCAACAACAATATCGTCCTCCCCGGTATCTGCCAAGATTAAAGCCGGGCGAGTTATTCTTCCGCCTGCTACAGGATCCATCAGAGTTACAACATCGCCAAGCAAGTACCTCCGCACACGCCTAGGCTGTGTCATACAGGACGTCCTCTTCAGCATACCCTGCGAAGAAATGCTCTGTCGTCAAGCGGTCCCAGAATTCATCCTCATCCAAGTCCGGCTGAAGTGATTCGGCTACGGGAGCAAATCTTAGGCTCAGTCGCGCCGGGCGTTGTTCCAGATACATCATCCTGATTTCTTCAGGATCTATCCTGCTTTGACACATCCCTTCCTCTGTTAAGGTCCAGAACCCTCGCTTTGGATTTTCCACAAAACCGCAAGTCTTAAGGACAGTCCTAGCCCAGGCAAGTCTGTATTCAAGCTCTGTTTGACCAGTGTTGCCATGAGTCTGCCAGACCAATTGCTCTGGCAATCGCATTTGATTGATAACCGCTTGGGCAATATCCTGTATTGAACCGGCGCCACCCAGCGAACGCAGGGCCTGTACTGTCGGACCGCATAGTTCATACTCTCTGGGGACTTTCATAACACGCTCCATATCTTTCTTACTTTCGGCCTGACCTTGCTTAAAACAGCGTCAGGTAGCGCTCGATCTCCCAGGGCGTGACCTGGCGGTGGTACTCGCGCCACTCTGCTTCCTTCTGCTCGACGAATTCGTCATAGATCACGCCCAGCGAGTCGCGCACAACGGTGTCGGCTTTCAGTTCGGCCAGCGATTCGGCCAGCGACTGCGGGAGCATCCGAACACCGCGACGGCGAATCTCCTCAAGCCCCAACTCGTACAGGTTTCCGAGGTTGGGTTCACCGGGATCCAGCCTGCGCCGAACGCCGTCCAGCCCCGCCGACAGGTAGGCGCCGAAGGCCAGGTACGGGTTGCAGGCGGCGGACATGGTGCGGTCTTCCAGGTGCCCCGGGCCGGCGGTGCGGATCATCTGCGTCCGGTTGTTGTCGCCGTACGACACGAAGGCGGGAGTCCACAGGAACCCGGAGGTCGAACCCATCAGCGCCGGGCCAACCTGCAACCGCTTGTAGCAGTTGACCGTCGGCGACATCACGCTGCAAAGAGCCGGAGCGTGGTCGAAGACTCCGCCGATAAAGTGATAGGCCATCTGGGACAGGCCCAGTCCGCGGCGGTCGTCCTCGTCCAGGAACAGGTTCTCGCCGGTCTCCGAGTCGGCAACGTGGTAGTGGATGTGGCCGCCGCTGCCCGTGCGGTCCGTGAAGGGCTTGGCCATGTGGGTGGCGATGGCGCCGTGCTTCTGGGCGTACTGGCTGGTCATCATCTTGAAAAAGGTGTAGCGGTCAGCCGTCGTAAGCGCGTCCGAGTAGTGGAAGTTGATCTCGTACTGCCCGTTGGCGTCTTCGTGGTCCGACTGGTACGCGTCCCAGCCGATGCTGCGCATGGCGTCCATCATGTCCCGGAGGTAGCCCATGACGTTGGCGATGCCCTTAAAGTCGTAGCAGGGCTTGCGCAGGCTGTCGATGTCGTTCGGGTCCCAGACCTGGATCGTGCCGTCGTCCTTGCGGGTGACCAGGAAATGCTCCGGTTCGATGCCAACGTTGAAGACGTACCCCTCTGCCCTGGCGTCGTTGAGCACGCGCTTGAAGTTCTGCCTGGGGCAGTATGGATGCGGTTCCCCGTCCACGAAAAGGTCGCTGGCGAAACGGGCCAGCCCTTCGACCCAGGGCACCGGCGTGTAGGAATCCAGGTCCACGCGGGCCAGCATGTCGTGGGAGTGTGGCCCCTGGCCCATGCCGGGCAGAGCGGCGCCGGCGAAACCGGCCCCCTCATCCACCACGTCGTCAAAATGCTCAACCGGCACCATCTTGACCTTGGGCGAACCGTTGAGGTCAACGAACTGGGTCAGCAGAAACCGGATGCCGTCATCCTGCATCCGCTGGGTGATCTCTTCCCTGCTGGTCATAGCTCGCGCTCCTCGGTCCAGAGTGGTGAAACTACGGAAGCCCGCCCGCCCTTCTTCATCGGATGCGGACTCCGGTTACGAATAGGACACGGGCCTCAGATCATATAGCCGGTCGGCAAAATCGATGATCAGGTCCCTGTGGGACAGCATATCGACCCAGTGTCTCGGGATTCCGCTCTGGCCGTAGAAGGCGCCCGCGATCTGCCCGTACACTGCGCCGGTGGTGTCGGCGTCATCCCCGAGATTTACCGCCATCCTCGCCCCTTCGGCGAAATCGTCGCTGTTGTGAAAGGCCCAGAGCGCAGCTTCCAGGGACTCCACAACGTAGCCGCTGCCACGGATTTGAGGGGGACTGAAAATCCGAAAGGACCCGAACGAGACACGGTTCACGTTGTCGGAGAGTTCGCCTATCAGGGCGGGGGCCAGCACCTCTTCTTTTTCCGATCCCAACAGGGCCCGCACGATCACTGCAGCCATGTAGCGGCAGGCGTCGACCGCTTCCTCGGCAGCATGAGTTGTGGCCGAACTCTGGCCGGCGTACATCACCGCGTCGTCCATGCTGTTTGCGTAGAAAACCGGTACCGGCGCGAGGCGCATTATCGAGCCATTGCCGGCGGTGTCGGGGGATGTCAGGCCCGAAGGCTGCCCCGATGCCTCGAATCGCTCCAGGGCCGCTCTGGTCGTGAATCCGATGTCCAAGCAGATTCCGGTGCTGCTGAGGTGGCCGTACCTCCACCAGCGCACGTACCTGCGGAGTTGGTCTTCCGCGTTGAAGCCCCCGCACTCTATCAGGCTCTCAGCAAGGCAAAGGGCCATGGACGTGTCGTCGGTCCATTCACCCGGCAGGAGGCCATGGGGCCCGCCGCCCAGGATCTCGGTCATTGGCTCAAACGTCCCAGGCTCCATGAATTCCACCGTAGCGCCCAGGGCGTCGCCGACGGCGAGACCCAGGAGCGCCCCCCTGCAACGGTCCAGCGAAGGCTCAATGTCGTAGAAAAACGTCGACACGGCAGGCCGACTACCTATTCACCAAAGATCTTGTTGGTACCGACCAGTGGTACGCGGGCCATGGCAGAGGCTTCGATAGTGAGAGCCGCCAGGTCTTCCGGCTCCAGGCTGTGAACGTCTCCCTTGCCCAGCGACCTAGTGAGCAGAGTCATTTCCATGGTCATTGAGTTGATGAAGTTGGCCACCCGCTCCGCCCCCTCGTCCGGGTCCAGGCGGGCCATCAGTACCGGGTCCTGCGTCGCGATCCCGACCGGGCACTTGCCGGTGTGGCAGAACCGGCAGAAGCCGGCCGGAACGCCGACTTCTTCCTCGAAGTTGCTCTCCGGGATTTCCTTGTTGCAGTTGAGGGCGATGAGCGCGCCGATGCCTATGGCCACGGCGTCCGCACCCAGCGCCAGCGCCTTGGCCGCATCGGCCCCGCTCCGAATGCCCCCGGAGGCGATCAGGCTCACCTTTCCGTATAGCCCGAGCTCCCGTAGCGCCTCACGCGCCATGACGATCGCCGGGACGGTCGGAATGCCGCTGTGCTCCAGCAGCACCTCGGCCGAGGCCCCCGTGCCCGCCATCATGCTGTCGATGACAATAGCGTCGGCCCCGGCCTTGGCAGCCAGCTTCACGTCGTCGTCAACCCGGCAGGCCCCCAGCTTCACGTGAACCGGAACGCGCCAGTCGGTGGCCTCCCGCAACTGCTCGATCTTCACCGCCAGGTCGTCCGGCCCCAGCCAGTCGGGATGCCTCGCAGGGCTGCGCTGGTCGATGCCAAGGGGCAGGTCACGCATTTCCGCAACATCGTCCAGCACCTTGATGCCCATCAGCATACCGCCGGTGCCGGGCTTGGCTCCCTGCCCCACCACGATCTCGATTGCCTGGGCATCTACGAGATGATGGGGGTTGAACCCATAGCGGCTGGGCAGCACCTGGTAGATCAGCTTCTCGGCGGCGGCTCGCTCGCCGGGCAACATGCCGCCGTCGCCGGTGGAGCTGGCGGAACCCACCATGGCGGCGCCTTTGCCCAGGGCGACCTTGGCATTGGCCGACAGCGCTCCGTAGCTCATCCCGCTGACGTAGATGGGCGTTTCCAGTACCAGCGGATTCTCGGCGTGGCGGGCGCCGATCATCGTACGAGTGTTGCAGCGCTCTTTGTACCCTTCCAGGGGGAACCGGGTCAGCCCGGTGGAGAGGAAGGTGAGATCGTCGAAGTGGGTGACCTTCTGGAACGAGGAGAAACCACGAATGCGGTAACGGCCCAGTTCAGCCTTGGCGTGTATGTCTTCAATGATCCAGGGAGACCAGATCTGGCTGCTTCCCATCACCATGAATTCGCGTCCCCCCAGGCATTCAAGTCGGGCCGTCGGCCCCACCGAGAATCTACTTTAAGGCCCGCTCCAAACTATGTACCGCCATTCCCGCCGTCGCTGGAATCCGGTGGCTCCGCCCATGAATTCGGTCGATAACCTAAACTGCCGGCACACCAACTGACTCCGCTGCCCCTCTTCAGAGGGCGGATTTCTCCAACCTCTCCAGGGAATCGTAATGGTAGAGCCGCTTGGCTGAGACCACCTTGGTGAAGCTTCGCTTCCCGGAAATTCCTCGCGCCTCAAGGGTGGCGAGAACGTCGATCAGTTCGTCCTCGCTCATCTCCTCGACCGTAGCGTCGGCGCCAAGTGAAGCTATATCACCCGCGACGTATATCGTACCCTCGTACATCGAGTCGCCCAGCGCCTCACCTGCGTCGCCGCAGATGATAATGCGCCCCTTCTGCATCATGAACCCGGTCAAAAAACCGGCGTTGCCGCCAATTACCAGGGTGCCGCCCTTCATCGAGATGCCCGCCCTCGCTCCCGCATCGCCGCCGATGAAGAGCTCGCCGCCACGCATTGTGGAGCCTGCCGAGGCTCCCGCATCGCGGGTGACGGTAATCTTTCCGCTCATCATGTTGTCGCCGACTGCCCAGCCCGCATTGCCGTCGATGACTACCTCCGGGCCGTCCAGAAGGCTGGCGGCATAGTATCCGACACTCCCCTCGAAGCGAATGGAGCAGTCCTCGAAAATCCCAACAGCCAGGTTGTGGCGCGCGTTGGGGTTGAGGATGGTGACCTCGCTTCCCGGCATGGCCAGCCTTTTCAGTTCGGTGTTGATCGTCCTCGTGTCCAGTGCGGCAGCGTCTAGAGTAACCAGGTCATAACCTCGCTTTTCTGAGGCTCCACCCGGTCGATCTCCTGCTCGAACACACCTCTCAGGGCGATCTCTTCGGATGCAATGGCGATGACGTCTTCAGTCTCCATGGTCACCAGCGGCTTGGCGGACCACTCGTCCTTGGCGTACCCGAGCCCGTCCCGGGTGGCGACAAGGTAGGTGAAGGTGCCGTCCAGGTCCGTCAGAGAGGCCCGCAGCGCGTCCTCCAGTCCCTCGCCCTGAGCCAGCTTGTCCGCAAGGTATACGGCGATCAGTTCGGAGTCGTTGCCGGTCTGGAAGTGGTGCCCCTGGTCTTCGTAAATGCGGCGCAGCTTGTGATAGTTGGTAAGCTGCCCGTTGTGCACCACCGATACATCAGGAAACGGGTAGGCCCAGAAGGGATGGGCATGATTTACGTCAACCCTGCTCTCGGTGGCCATCCGCACGTGGCCGATCCCGTGGGTGCCCCGAATGGCCGCGATGTCGTGGCGCCCATCCATGGCTGCGGGCGTACCAACGTCCTTGATCACTTCGGAAGTATGGCCGATGCTGTGCAGGGCGACGCCGGGCGTGTCCAGCATCGCCGCGGCCAGTTCCGCCGTCTCGCCCTCGTAGTTCACTTCCAGCCGGAGGAACTGTCCCGTACGACTGCTGGAGCAGACGACTCCGCCTTCGCGCCTGACAGTCTCTTCAGCCCGTACCAGGACTTCATCGGCCTCCCGAGGGCTGTCGGTCCAGATTCGCAGCAGCAGGTCCCCTTCGGGTCGCTCGCCAACGATGGTGACCCCGCTGGAGTCCTTGCCGCGGTGGGTCAGCGGCTCCAGCATTCTGATGAGTTGGTCGCCCACCGGGGGCAGGGCGCCGCCGGTCGCAGGGGACTTGTGTAGGATGCCGCTAACGCCGCACATAGAAGCGTCCGTTCAGTACGACAGCTCCTCTCGCCATAGGACTGGCGAGACCGCTGACGGGATAGCGAGAGTGTAGCCAAGCCTGCCGGATTGCGCAAGGGCGGCGGCGGAAAGAGGCAGGACGCTTTCCATCCTTCCTTTTCCCGTCGGGAGAGAGTCAGGGTGGAGTGAAGTCCCTGGCGCAAGGCAACGCGAAAGCAGGCAGAGAGGCCAGCTAGCGGCGGCGGTTCCAGACGTATTCGGCCAGGTCCCGGAGAGAGCTGCGCGCTTCGCCCTTCGGCAACACCTCGAGTTCGGCGCAGGCAAGGTCGCAGTAGTCCCTGACAACGGCTTCGCAGTCGCCGATTATGTCGGTATTACGGATCATGTCCACGACCCGTTCCAGCTTTTCCGGGTTTTCCCGGTCGCGAAACAGTGAAGACACCGGGCTGTCGTCCGAGTAGCGCTCCTCCAGCATGATGGTCGGCAAGGTCAGCACCCCGTGCAGCAGGTCCGACCCTACCGGCTTACCGAGGTCGCTTTCCTCCGCTTCAAAGTCCAGCAGGTCGTCGCCGATCTGGTAGGCCATCCCGATGTTGTAGCCGTAGCGCCGCATCGCCTGCACCTCGTCTTCCGGGGCGCCGGCCAGCAGGGCGCCGGACTCCCCAGCCGTACAGAACAGGGATGCGGTCTTACGGTAAATCCGGTCGTTGTAGACTTCCCGGGCCTGGTTGGCGTCGAAGGCCCCGAAGTACTCGATCAGCTCCCCGCTGGCCAGGTCCATGATTGTTTCCGAGAAACGGCGCATTATGCGGATGTTGTTGGTGTCGCAAACGAAAGTCGCCGATGTCGCGAAGACGTAGTCGCCGAACAGCACGGCGACATGGTGCCCCCACAGGTTGCCGATGGTCGCCCGCCCGCGCCTAGTGGGAGAATCGTCCACCGTGTCATCGTGAATCAGGGTGGCAAGGTGGAGCATTTCCACGCCGCTCGCCATCAGCACCAGCTTCTCGGTGTCGTGGGTGTACGAGTTGGCGGCAAGGAGGGTGACAGCGGGACGGACACGCTTGCCTCCGGTCTTCGCAACATACTCAAAGAGGGGGCGCAGGTGTCCGGCCTCAGTGGGCGCCAGGCTCCTGAGCTTCCCGTCCACCATGGCAAGCTCAGCCTGGATGGGGGCGTATATAGCCGCGGTACGCTCGTCCAGTCCGTACAACATCGAGGGAAAGTCGCCTTAACCCGAAGCTATGCCCAGCCTCGCGACTTCCTCGTCAACGACATCAGGCTCCAGCTTGGTATACAGGGGCGCCGGCCGGGACAGTTCCCTGCCAGCCGCCACCCCTTCGAGGGAAGCATCAAAGTCCCAGCCGCCGTCTTCGACCCTGCCGTCCTGCCCCAGGAACTCGTGCAGACGCTGGGAACTGAACGGCATGAACGGGTGCAGCAGCGTCTTCAGGCAGTTGATGACCGCGATTGTCACCCACAGAGTGGTGCCTGCCGCTTCCCGGTCCTCGCGGATGGCACGCCACGGCGCCTTGGCATCCAGGTACCGGTTGGACTCCTGGGCCAGGGCAAAGATCCTGGAAATCGCTGCCTTGAAACGGCACCCGTCGAGGCTGGCGCTCACGTCGTTCATCGCGGCGCGAGCCGAATCGAGCAGGGCCTGGTCGACTTCATCCAGCGTACCCGGGGCCGGTATCTTTCCGTCGAAATTCCGGTAGGTGAAGGTCAAGACACGATTGACCAGGTTCCCGTAGGTGGCCACCAGCTCCTCGTTGTTGCGGCGAACAAACTCGCCCCACGAGAAGTCCGAGTCCGCCGACTCAGGCATGTTGACCGACAGCAGGTACCGCAGCGGGTCCGGGTCGTACCGCTCCAGGTAGTCCGGCACCCAGACAGCCCAGTTCTGGCTGGTGGAAAACTTCTGGTTCTCCAGGCTCAGGAACTCGTTGGCCGGCACGTCGTAGGGCAGATTCAGCCCGTTGCCGTAGCCCATGAGCATGGCAGGCCAGATGATGCTGTGGAAGGGTATGTTGTCCTTCCCGATGAAGTAGTAGGCCCGGCTGTTCGGGTCCTTCCAGAAGTCCTGCCACCGGTCGGGGTCTCCCTGGATCTGTGCCCATTCAACGGCGGCGGACAGGTAGCCAATCACGGCCTCGAACCATACGTATATCTTCTTGTGATCAAATCCCTCCAGAGGGATCGAGACTCCCCAGTCCAGATCGCGTGAGATGGCCCGGTCGTGAAGGCCGTCCTCCAGGAACCGCCGGGTGAAGTTCAGCACGTTGGGGCGCCAGTGGGACTGCTTGTTCACCCACTCCAGCAGGGGCTCCTGGAATGCGGACAGGCGCAGGAAGAAGTGCTCGGAGTCGCGGAACTCCGGCGTGTCCCCGCTCAGCGCGCAACGGGGCTCCAGCAGGTCGAGAGGATCAAGGGTGCGTCCGCAGGCGTCGCACTGGTCCCCCCGGGCCCGGGTGTTGGCGCAGTGCGGGCAGACGCCCTCCACATAGCGGTCGGGAAGGAACCGGGAGCATTGCCCGCAGTAGGCCAGGAGCATGTTGTCGGTGTAGATGTAGTCCTTGTCCAGCAGGGTCTTGAAGATGTCGTGCGTCACCGCCTCGTGATTGCCGGTGTTGGTGTGAGTGAACAGGTCGAACGAGATTCCCAGCTTCTCCCACGACTCCAGGAAAAGGGCGTGGTAGCGATCGACCACCTCCGCGGGCGTGATCCCTTCCTGGTCCGCCCGGATGGTGATGGGCGTTCCGTGGGTGTCGCTGCCGGACACCATCAGCACCTGGTCGCCCCGCAGGCGATGGTAGCGGGCAAAAATATCGGCGGAAAGGTAGCATCCCGCCACATGTCCCAGGTGAAGGGGGCCGTTGGCATAGGGCCAGGCCACGGCCACAAGAATTCGCTCAGTCACGAAACAAGTCCGTTTGCTCCGGAGAATAGGACAGAGTTCCCGCGAAATTGCGGGATTTCTGCAATGCCATTCTAGCACAAGGGGGTGGCACAATATACGAGATCTGAAGCTGTTTGGCGCCAGTACAAGGCTCCGAGCCGTTTCTTGAAAGGAATCCGATTCTGCAACCGGCTCACGGAGGTGCCATGGAAGGAATTAGGAAGCTTCTCGGCGCGTATCTCATCGGTGTTGCCGTGGTTGTGGCGGTGTGGTTCATCATCAACACCCTCTTCGTAGATTCCTTCGACGTTTCGGACGTCTGGTTCGCCCTGGACATTCTCATGGTGATCGGCCTCGCTGTGGCACTGGTCTTCAACTACGATCGCAAGCGCAGGGAGGACAACCGTTCCGCCGGAGACTCGATCACCCGGGCGTACCTGGAGAACAACGTCGCTTTCTACCTGACCGCTGGCGTGACCATAATCTTCCTGCACAACTGGATAGCGTTCCTCAAGTTAGGACTTGAAGCCGACAATCACCAGGCCTGGGTCATCTGGGCCTTCGTAGACACCCTGTTGCCGCTGGTCCTCGGCGTAACGGGGTGCGCCATGTGGAAGAGCTCCTCTGACTAACTTGTGGCTAAACACGGCCTTGTGATCTCAGCCAGCCCGTTGACAGTTTATTTTCGTGGGTGATACTATTCACCTCACGAAATCCGCGATGAGCGGGAGTAGTAGCGGTGTCCTGCGCCAGAGAGTCGGCGGTCGGTGCAAGCCGGTGGCAGAAGAGCCGTGAACTCGCCCGGGAGCGGCCCGCCTGATGGCCCCGAGTTTACCGGGGTAGCAGGGCGCGGCGGGTGACGCCGTTATAGAGTCATTCAAGTAGTCCCGATTCGGGCGGCCGCGGTGTGTATGTACCGGAGGCCGCTTTAGTATCGGGGAAGAAGGGTGGTACCGCGGGCCCACACCCGTCCCTTCATGTTGGGGATGGGTGTTTTTTTGTGGCCTAAAGCCTCGATGAAATTTCACCCCCACCCCTTCGGCAAGCTCAGGACAGCCCTGGCCTTCCCTCTCAAAAAAGGGGAGGGAACATAAATCGTCCTCTGGCAGGATGTATGAAACTTAGCGGCGCTGAAATTGTCTGCGAAAGCCTCCTCAAGGAGGGGGTGGATATCGTGTTCGGCCTGCCTGGCGGTGCCGTTTTACCCCTCTACGGAGCGATGGCCCGATACCCCGACCTCCGGCATGTGCTGGTGCGCCACGAACAGGCAGCGGCAATGGCAGCCGACGGATACGCCCGCGCCACCGGCCGGGTCGGCGTCTGCTCCGCCACCAGCGGCCCAGGCGCCACCAACCTGGTCACCGGAATCGCCACAGCCCAGATGGACTCGGTGCCGATGGTGGCCATCACCGGCCAGGTGCCGCGCGCGGCCATCGGCCGGGACGCCTTCCAGGAGACCGACGTCACCGGCATCACTCTCCCCATTACCAAGCACAACTTCCTTGTGATGGAAGTGGAAGACGTTGCCCCTGCCATAAAGGAAGCCTTCCACATCGCCCGCACCGGACGGCCGGGACCGGTATTGGTGGATATCCCCAAGGACGTATTACAGGACCTTCGCACGGAGTTCGTCTGGCCCGACAAGCCGAATCTTCCCGGCTACCACCCTCCCGGGGAAGCGCCGATGAACGAAGTCGCCCGCGCCGCCGATCTCATCAACCAGGCGAAGCGGCCGGTCATCATGGCAGGGCACGGAGTTCTCATCTCGCAGGCATACAGCGAGTTGATCGAGCTGGCCGAAAAGGCGCAGATCCCGGTAATAACCACCCTGCTGGGCATAAGCTCCATCCCCAGCGACCATGTATTGAACATGGGTATGCCGGGAATGCACGGCATGGCCTACAACAACCTCGCCATTGACCAAGCCGACCTCCTCATCGGCCTCGGAATGCGCTTCGACGACCGGGTCACAGGCAGGCTGAAGGACTTTGCCCCTACCGCGCAGGTTGTGCACATCGACGTTGACGCATCCGAGCTGGACAAGAACGTCAAGGCCACTGTGCCAGTGACCGGAGACCTGAAGAAGGTGCTGAACCAGCTCATCCCGCTGGTGCAGCCGAACGTACATATCGACTGGCACCGCCGCCTCGACGAACTGAAAGCCGAACACCCGTCGCTGTACATCCGCGAGTCGGAGGAACTCCTCCCGCAGTACGTCCTGAACCGGCTGTCCGAGGTCGCCGGCGGCGACTGCATAGTGGTGACCGGCGTGGGTCAGCACCAGATGTGGGCGGCGCAGCACTGCACGTTCAGGGAGCCCAACACCCTGATTACCTCGGGCGGCCTGGGTTCCATGGGCTACGAGGTGCCGGCTGCGCTGGGCGCCCGAATGGGCCGCCCCGACAAGACGGTCTGGTCGGTTGCCGGCGACGGCGGCTTCCAGATGACCATGTGCGACCTAGCCACCGCAGTCGAGAACAACGTCGACATCAAGTTCGCCATCCTCAACAACCAGAGCCTGGGGATGGTCAAGCAGATGCAGGACGTCTTCTACGACCGTGAGTACTACGCCGTCGAGTACTCAGGCAACCCCGATTTCGTGAAGCTGGCCGCGGCCTACGGAATCGACGGGCTGCGCGTCACCAGGAAGGACGAGGTCGACGACGCCGTTCGCCACGCCATGGAGGTGTCCGGCCCGGTGATCATCGATTTCGTGGTCAAGGAAGACGAGCAGGTGTATCCGTGGATTCCGGCAGGCGAGTCGGTCCACGAGATGATCGAGGAGCAACCCGCCAGGGGAGGGCCTTACTAGGATGGTACAGACCGCTCCATCCGAACAGCACACCATCATCGCCCTCGTCGAGGACAAGCCCGGCGTGCTTACCCGCATCGCCAGCATGTTCCGCCGCCGGGGCTTCAACATCGTCAGTCTCGCCGTGGGACGCAGCGAGACGCCCGGCCTTTCGCGGATGACCTTCGTCGTCAACGGCGACCTCCCCACGGTCCAGCAGGTCACTCGGCAGCTCGACAAGCTCATAGACGTGATCCAGGTGTCCTACATCTCGACGCACCAGGTCGTGGCCCGGGAGCTGGCCTTGATGAAGGTAACCACCACTCCCGCAACCCGCGGCGAGATCATGCAGTTCGCCGAGCTGTTCAGCGCCAACATCGTGGATGTCGGCTCCACCTACGTGGTCATCGAAATCACCGGCGGCGAGCAGAAGGTCGACGCCCTGGAAAACCTGCTCAGTCCCTTTGGCATCACCGAGATGGTCCGTACGGGACTCGTCGCCATGGTGCGTGGACAGGAAAGCGGAATGGAAGTGGAGAACCTTGGAGTCCCGATAAGCTCAATGCGAATGGACAGCGGGATCTGACAAAATTCCCATCCGCAAAATCCCCTCCCCCAGCGGGGAGGGTTAGGGTGGGGGAGAAAATTTCGAGAGCAACGGAGCAGTCAGAGATGGTAAACGTTTACTACGACCAGGACGCCGACCTGGGGGTGCTGGAAAGCAAGACAATCGGCATCATCGGATACGGCAGCCAAGGCCACGCCCACGCCCTGAACCTGAAGGACAACGGCCAGAACGTGGTGGTGGGCCTGTATCCAGGCAGCTCCAGCATCGCCACGGCTGAGGCGGCCGGGCTGCGAGTAGCCAACGTGCCTGAAGTGGCAGCGGAGGCCGACGTGATCATGATGGTCATCCCCGATCATGTCCAGGGCCGCATCTACCGCGAGCAGATTGAGCCGAACCTCAAGCCGGGCAGCGCCTTCATGGTGGCCCACGGCTTCAGCATCCACTACCGCGAGATCGTGTTGCCTGACAACATGGACGTGATGATGGTGGCGCCCAAGGCCCCCGGCCACCGGATGCGCGAGCTGTTCGTCGAGGGCGTCGGCGTCCCCAGCCTCCTGGCCGTCCACCAAGACGCCACCGGCAACGCCAGGCAGATCGGACTGGCCTACGCCAAGGGCATCGGCTGCACCGGCGCCGGCGTGCTGGAGACCACCATCAAGGACGAGACCGAGAGCGACCTGTTCGGCGAGCAGAGCATCCTCTGCGGCGGAGTTACCGCGCTGGTCAATGCCGCCTTCGAGACGCTGGTCGAGGCCGGGTACCCGCAGGAGATCGCCTACTTCGAGTGTCTGCACGAGCTGAAGATGATCGTCGACCTGATGTACCAGGGCGGGCACAACTACATGCACTTCTCGGTCAGCGACACCGCCGAGTACGGCTCCCTCAGCCGCCGCGACCGCATCATCGACGAGCATGTCCGCGAGAACATGCGGGCCGTCCTGAAGGAGATCCAGGACGGCACCTTCGCCCGTGAGTGGATCGCCGAGAACGACGAGGGCCGCCCCCGGTTCGCGCCCATGCGCGAGGCCGCCCAGAACGCCCCCATCGAGGACATCGGCAAGCAGCTCCGCGCCATGATGCCCTGGATGGACCCGAAGTAAGTTCGAGACAACGAAGGCGGAAACTTTTGACTTGTCACTCCGAAAATACCCGCGGCGCCGTCTGTCCGTCATCCCGGTTCGAGAGTGAACTGCCGGGCAGCGACGACCGGCAATCACACGGAGGGCCAAGATGACTACCGGCTGGCCATTGAAGAAAACGCCTGCGGATCAGCAGATTCGGCCCAAGCCGCTGCCTGATCCGCCGCGCAATCCCGATATGCAACAGCACAAGCATATAACCCGGGCCGACCAGGCGCTGGAAACCTGGTTCCACGGCCGACGCGAGGGCGTGCTGGTCAATGGCAACGGGTACCTCTGCCGGGAGCGGAGTGAGGCTGCTACCTCGCCCTATCCGGACTGCATCGTGGCTTTCGACGTGGACCCGGAGCGGATTACCGAGAACAACGGCTATGTCATCAACGAGGTGGGCAAACCGCCGGAGTTCGTGCTGGAAGTGGCCTCCAATAGTACCGGCAAGCGGGACGAAGATATCAAGAGAACTGCCTATGCCGCCCGGGGGGTCGGTGAATATTGGCGATTCGATCATACCGGAGGCAACTATCACACTACCGCCCTCGCCGGAGACCGGCTGGTGGACGGCAACTATGTCCCCTTCGCGATAAACCGGGAGCCGGACGGGGTGATTTGGGGCTACAGCCCGGCGCTGGAGCTTTCCCTGTGCTGGGTGGACCATGAACTGCGTTTCTACGACCCTGTCGAAGGTATATATCTGCCCATGCAGACGGAATTGAAGGCCCAACGCGATGCCGCCCGCCGGGAGGCTGAACGGCTCAGGGAACAACTGCGCCGCCTCCAAACGAACGGGTAAGGACGGCAAACCAGTCTAAAGGAGCGAAAATCTTATGCAGCAGGAGACGTTGAGTGTAGTTCACCGTCGCACGCTGGTCCTGGCCGGGCTGGGTGTGGTGGACTACGTGACCCTGCCGACCCTTTCTGAGAACGCCAGCTAACTGCCAGTTCCCTCTCCCTCCTGGAGAGGGTTAGGGTGAGGGCGTACCCCCACTTCACAAATTCAGAAAGGAAACTGAGGTAAAGGAAGAGATGGCAAACGAGAAAGTGCTTCTCCTGGATACCACCCTCCGCGACGGCGAGCAGTCGGCAGGCATCGGCATGACCGGCGCTGAAAAGATGGAGATCGCCCGGCAGCTCCAGCGGATGAACGTGGACATCATCGAGGCTGGCTTCGCCGCCAGCTCCCCCGGCGACTTCGAGGCGGTCTCTGCCATCGCCCGGGAGGTCAAGGGGCCGATCATCGCCTCCCTGGCCCGGGCCCATCCCAACGACGTCGACCAAGCCTGGCGGGCGGTCGAGCACTCGGAACGGCCCCGCATACACGTGTTCCTCTCCTCCTCGGAGATTCACCAGATGCACCAGCTCCGCAAGAACCGGGAAGAGGTCATGGAGATGGCCGTGACCATGGTGGAGCGGGCCAAGGGCTACTGCCCCGACGTCGAGTTCTCTCCCATGGACGCGACCCGCACCAACCCCGAGTACCTCTACCAGATGCTGGAAGAGGTCATTCGCGCCGGGGCCACCACCATCAACATCGCCGACACCGTGGGCTACGCCATTCCCTCAGCCAACGGGTTCGCACAGTTGCTGGAGGACATCAAGCGGAACGTCCCCGGCATCGAAAACGTGGTGCTCAGCGTCCACTGCCACAATGACCTGGGCCTCGCCGTTGCCAACAGCCTGACTGCCATCGAAACCGGCGCCCGCCAGGTCGAGGGCTGCATCAACGGCATCGGTGAGCGGGCCGGCAACGCCTCGCTGGAAGAGATCATCATGGCCCTGGACACCCGCAGGGACCACTTCGGGGTGGACATCGGCATCGACACCACCCAGATTTACCCCTCCAGCCGCATGGTCAGCCGCATCTCCGGCATGGCCGTCCAGGCCAACAAGGCCGTGGTCGGCGAAAACGCCTTCCGCCACGCCTCCGGCATCCACCAGGACGGCGTGCTGAAGGACCGCTCCACCTACGAGGTTATGCAACCGGAGCGCGTCGGCGTTCCCGGCAACAGCTTGGTGCTGGGCAAGCTCAGCGGGCGCGCCGGCCTGCAAGCCCGCCTTGAGGCGCTGGGATACAGCCTGACCCGCGACGAGGTCTCCCGCGTGTTCGAGTCCTTCAAGGTCCTGGCCGACCGCAAGCGCGAGGTCACCGACCGCGACCTCGAAATCCTGATGGACGAGGAATCCCGGGAATCCACCGAGCCCATCAGCTACACCCTCGACCAGGTGCAGTTCAGCGGCGGCGACCACGGCATCGCCACGGCCACCGTCCGGCTGATCGACCCCGAGGGCATCCCCACCACCGACGCCGCCACCGGCAACGGCCCGGTCAACGCCATCTGCAACGCCATTGACCGCGCCATAGGCGTCGTCAACAAGCTGGTGGACTTCAATGTGCAGGCCGCCACAGAGGGCCGCGACTCCCTGGGCACGGTCACCATTCGCATCGAGAAGGACGGCAAGACCTACACCGGTCGCGGCGCCGACACCGACATCGTCGTGGCCAGTGCCAAAGCCTACCTCAGCGCCGTCAACCGCCAGCTCGCCTCCGACGAGTCCGCCAACGTCCCCGCTCTGGGTTCGACGCCGGACTAGGCAGTCGGCAGCTTTTCCAGCCGCAAAAAGCAGGGGCGCACGGTTCGTGCGCCCCTCGTTTTCGCTCCCTACCCGATCAATCGGCGTGTCCCTTCGAAGAGGGGCTTTCTAATTGCTATGGGAGGGCTTCCTTCTTTCTCATTCAACTCAATCAAGTCAGGATCGGTCGTCTCAACAATAGGAATTCCCCACAGAATCGCGGAGGCGAACTGAACTGCATCAGGTGGCTTCAGACCTTGATATCTTCGAACTAAATCCCTGGCAATTGTTGATACAGGATCATCAACACTGATCGGAATGATATAGTCCCGCCCAAAGAATTCTCTTATCAGCGACTCCGATTCACTATTACCAATCCCAGGAAGAAAAGCCGTTTCAACCTTCGTCAATTGAGAAATGACTATTTCTATTTCTCCTCGCTCGGCTGCCTGAATGATTAGCTCGCAGTCCTCTCTTATCTCTTCGTATCCAGCTAGAAAGCCGATTACAACGCAAGAGTCCCAGAGGCGCCGCGGAGAAGGCATTTTTATACCCTTTCCACCCTTCGTATCGAATTCAAGAAGGCCACCGGGTCGCGAGCAGCTTCGGAATTTGGTATTGAGCCAAAACTCGCTCTCGACAAACCTTGCTCGGGAGTCGCATCCTGCAAGTCGGCAATGTCACTGATTCGACGGGGAACACCATTCGCGAAATAACGAACAAATCCCCGCACTACAACCCTCCTCTCAAGTAAGTCTCTAACTCTTTCCTTCCAGGCTGACTCCTTCGGAAACGAACAACGAACAGGAGCACGACTTACTCGTTCCCAGATCGTGAAGGTTGGCGACCCATGAAGATTTATGGCCTCCAGCATGCCTTCCAAGGAGCCAAGGTTCGAATACCCGGATGTGAGAATTCTATCTACCTTCTTGGAGATATCCTGTTCAATCTCCGCAATGAAATCTCCGTCAATTGATACCGCGATTGACCTAGCTCGATCTCTTCCTGTGAAAAGCCCCCTCATCTTCTTGAGGTCCTCTAGTTCTTTCTCCGTGAAGAAAGGAGGAGGAAGATCTGTTCCTGCCGTTACGGTGCCTATTCCAAAACCAATAGCATCCAGAGCCTCTTTGTCATCCAGCAGAGAACTCACGGTAATGGTTGGCGCACTCGACTGCAGGTTGCTTACCACCCAACTCTTAACGGATTTTTCACGTCTAATGGCGTAATTGGCATCCAGAAGTAACCTGTTGATGTCCCCTATAGCTCGACGGAACAGATCAAGCGAGGCCACTTCTGACTCAGGTTTGATCGTAAATGTCAGTCCTTTCGGCACTGTAACTCCACTCTAGCGCTTGAAGAGAATCAATTATACCTACACCATCCGCATTTGGAACCCTGTGTTGGACGGCGCTGCCTTCCCGTCCAGGTGCACCGCCGGGTAGCCCATCGAGCGCAGCCGTACGGCCAGGTCGGGGAATCCATAGACCGTGTACACCCGGCTGGGGTTCACCGCTTCAACGTACGCCAGCAGGTCGTTGTAGTCCGCGTGGTCGCTGAAGGGGAGGCTGGCGTCGGCGGACTGGCCCCACGGGCGACGTTGACCGGATGCCGCCCATCCCGTCATTTCCAAAATGCGCCGGTATCGAAAGCCTTGCAGCGCGCGGGAAGACCGGCCCGGAGGAAAAAGGGCAACCATTCCATCGGGCCAGTGTCCGTCGAACTTCATAGCCTTCCCCCGAAAGTCCACGCCAGCCTCTCGATAGGCTTCCGCAGCATCGTAGATGCCCTCTTCCACCACAACTTCGAAGCCATCGTTCAGGAGGTGATGCAGCAGTTCCTGCGCCTTGCCCAAGCGCCACCCCAGCACCACGGGGCGCTCTCCCCGGGAAAGCCAGCCGCGCAGCGTGTCCGACGCCTTGCTCAGAATCTGTTCTTGCGATGGGAACAGGTAGTCGGGATGGCCGTAGGTGGACTCTATGACCAGCGTGTCGGCCTGCACCGCTTCCAGTGGCTCATTGGTGGGACTTGGGCGGGTCTTGATGTCGCCCGTGTAAAGCAGGCGATGGCCCATTGCCTTCGATACCACCAGCGTCTGGGCGGACCCCAGGCAATGCCCCGCAGGGTACAGGGTGAGGGTGTGGGTCGGTGTCTCCAGCGGCTCACCGTACGGCAGCACGACGGGATCAGACTTCTTCAGATAGTCCCGCAACAGGAGCAGGGTGTTGGGAGTCACAACCGGACGAAGGTGTCGCCCGGTGTGGTCGGAGTGAGCGTGGGAAATGACGCTGCTGTGCTGCTTTCGCCTCGAGTCCAGCCACAGGTCAAGTTCGGGTACATAGACACCCCGGTCGAACACTACCTCCACGCCATTTCCTCTCCACTGCTTTTCGAAAGCACATATCCACGATCGCTCACGGAGTATAGCATCACCTCTGCCAACGACAGCCTCGGTGGTGCATGAATGTTCCTTCACGGAATTCACTGGGCAAGCGGGTAATTCATCGTGACGGTTTGCCGCCGATGTGCCTGGTTGATATTATGTCATGCGGTATGCAGATGAGCGCTTTCTGGTCACGGCCAATCATGCTTTCCGCAGAGGCTCACGCAACGGTCGCGCTCACCCTGCCCACCAGTCGAGACCAAGGAATCTAACGAAGAGTTCCGGAACAGACGCAAGGAAGCAAACTCAGGAGGCAAGAAATGCCCAAGTACCTGTTGCAAGCCAATTACACCGCCCAGGGTCTCCAGGGCCTGTTGAAAGAAGGGGGCAGTTCCCGGCGGAGAGTCTTTGAAGAAATGGCCGGGGCGCAGGGCGGTTCCCTGGAGTCCTTCTACTACGCCTTCGGAGGCTCCGACCTTTATCTCACCTTCGATCTGCCGGACGCAGCGACGGCTGCCGCGATTTCGTTGAACATAGGAGCCGGGGGAGCCCTCGACATCAGCACCGTTCAACTGATCACGGCCGAGGAGATTGACGAGGCCTGCGGCAAGACGGTGAACTACCGGCTGCCTGGAGCCTAGCCTCCGCTCTCACCCGCGCCTCTCCGTCACCCTGGCTTGGACGAAGGCCAGGGTGACTTTTCGTCCCGGCATTACGACCACCGAAGTGCCTGCATAGAGGCTCCGGGCGGATAACAGCACGCCCTAATGTGGGTTATAATTCTCCAGGCGACTGCGGTCCAGCCCGTACGCCGCAATACGAAGGAGTGTAGTTATGCCAGGTCAAGTCGGCGAAGTAGCCCCCGATTTCAAGCTGCCCTCTCCCGATCACGGAGAAATCAGCCTGAGCCAGTACCAGGGTGAGAAGGCGGTGGTGCTGTCCTTTCACGTCTTCGATTTCACCTCTGGTTGAACCAGCCAGGCCACCCTCTTCCGGCAGGCACACGGCCGGTTCGAGGAGAACAATGCCCAGGTCCTGGGCATCAGTTGCGATACCGTTCACTCCCACAAGGCATGGAGCACCGCCATGGGCGGACTTCCATATCCTGAGCTCTCCGACTTCCACCCCAAGGGCCAGACAACCCAGGCCTACGATCTCTGGAACGAGGAACGCGGCGCCGGCAACCGGGCGATCATCATCGTGGATAAGGACGGAGTGATCCGCTTCCGCGAGACCTACGTTCCCGGCCAACTGCCCGACCCCAGCGATATCATCGCCGAGGTAGCCAAGCTGAACGGATAGGTTCAGGCAGCCGCCTCTCCGTCAGCCGGAGACCAGGAAAGCAAAGGGGACGCACGGATTGTGCGCCCCCTTTCTCTTGCACAAGTAAAACTCTTGCTACGCCGCCGTCACGCTTTCCACGATATAGCTCAGGGTGCCGCGGGGAGTGGGCACGCTGACTTCTTCTCCTACGCCCTTGTCCAGCAACGCCTGACCGACCGGCGACTGGATCGAGATTCGCCGGGAGGCTACATCGGCTTCCCGGGCATCAACCAGGGTGTAGTCAATCGTCTCTCCCGAGTTGGTGTCCTTCACCTTCATGCGCGTTCCGACTGCGGAACGAGTGACAGCTTCGGAGCTGGCTCCACCCGCCAGGATCTGGGCCCCGGCGATGGTTGACTCCAGTTCCCTGATTAGCGCCTCTATGCGTCCCTGGCGCTCCTTGGCCGCATCCAGGGGAGCGTTTTCCCTGAAATCCTTGTCCGCCATTGCCCGCCGGATTTCCTGCGTGACCACCACCCGTTCGGCCTTGAGTTCTTCCACTTGCAGGACCAAGCGGTCGTAGCCTTCCTGGGACAGGAAAGTCGGCTCGCTGTTGGCGGGCCTCGGGGCGGCCGGGCGGGACGCCGTCCGTGAGGCGGTCCTCCCCCTTCCCCTGGGAGGCCGCAGGTGGGTGGCCAGCTTCATGCTGGTCCAGCCCTGGTCCTTCCAATAGTCCACGAAGGCTTTGACCGGCTGCAGGCGCTGCTGAGCGGAATCGATCCCGCTCTGGCCGACCTCCTTGGCGTACTGTTCCATGTCGTGGGGGGTGAACCTGCCCACTTCCCTGTCGCCACTCCACCTGAGGAACTTTCTCAGTTCCTGGCTCCCGTCTCTGGCGCCCTTCTTCGCCTTCCTGCTGCTGTCGGACTCATAGATGCTGAGCGCCTCGGAAACTTTAGGAGTGGCCACAGGTTTACCTCCGCCTCTGTCTGAATGGGCTTGCCGTCTAATTGCACGCCTCGAGAATCCTGGGATTAAGCCCAGCAAACCCAGCCAGATGCGCGCGCCGTTCTTCCTTCAGGCGGCTGGCGAACTCCTGAATCTGCTCGTCGGAGTAGAAGTTGGACAGATCGTACTTGCTGATATCCACCCCCTCCACGGATACGGGAACTTCGGCGCCGAACAGGGGGTCCTCTCCCCACTCCATGGTGTTCCGGAGTATGCCCCTGATCATCGCCGACATTTCGGGAATCGGCACCCGGGTGACCGGCTGCCTGACCGAGGCCCTGCCCTGTTCGTCCCTTTCGAGTATCTCGCCCACGCCGCCTGTGTTGAGCAGGTAGCACTGCACCTTGTCCTGGTTGTTCTTGACGAAGTCGTAGAACCAGTTGCCCTCGTCAGCCTCGGAGCCTATCAGGAAGGGATTGGTCCCAACCACGCGCACCGATTCCCCGGCCCGGCGCGGGTCGCCCGCGGTGGTCTCGACGCTCTCGCCCAGCATGAAGGCCGCCGCGGCCTGTTCGGGGTTGAGCCGGGAGACCAGCGGCAGCACGGTCATCCGGCGGGTTATGAACGCCACCACCATGCCGTCGAGCTGGTCCAGAGACGGCAGGTTGATGTCTTCGCCAACGTGCTCCCCGAAGCTGGTGCGGGGGATCACTGCCCGTCCGTTTCCGCCCAGCGAGAGGTCCGCGTAGTCGATATCTCCATCGTGGGTGAGCATCACGTTCTCGAAGAGTGCTTCCGGAGACCGCAGTGCGTTGTAAATCAGCTCCTGGGTCTCGGAGTTCATACCTTCCGTCTTGAGATAGAAACCCCGCTCGGTGCCCAGGGCCCGGCCATTCTTCGCCAGGGCCACGATATCATCCTGCAGGATGTCCATCACTTCACCGGGAGCTTCCATCCCATGTCCGTGGCAGGCGTGAGTGGTCTTGCCGGTGCCGGAGAGGCCGAAGAACAGCATCCCGTACCGCTTCGAGTCGCCTTCGGGCTGCTGCGCGGTCACGATCTTCGACCCGGCGTGGAGGCTGAGCAACCCCTCCTCCTTGGCGTCCCACATGGCCATGCGAAGGAAGCCCATCTTCACTTCGCCCACATAGTCGATGCCCAGGATGACTGTTAGGTTCTCCTCGGGAAAGACGAGCACCTGACGCTCGTCTTCAGGCCATTCCGGGATGCAGACTTCGTAGAGTTCAGGGCCGGGAGAGGAGGGATCATAGTCGCGGAGGGTGTGGCTCCAGAGACATGCCTGCCGGACGTTGTCCGAGCGCTGGAGAGAGAGGAAGAGGTTGCACTTGGGGTTGAATTCCGAGTTGTCTCCAATGGTGCGCTGCACCCTTATCAGGGGAGCCCGCAGCAGGTATTTCCGGACTTCCTCCAGCGTCTGGTCCCTGCGTTCGCTGATGCGTTGCTGCGCCGGGTTGAATTTCTGTGTGGCGACTCGGTCGCTGCCAAATACAACGGCTACGCCGGCGCTGCGATTCCGAATATTGGAGTAGAAGCTGCGTCCTCCAGTGGTGGTGAGGCGCCCGTACTTGTCGGCCTCCGCGTCAAGTTCGTCGATGGTCATATTGCGAACATTGCCTTGTTCCGGGAGGCTCTTTACAAAATCCAGGAAGCTCTCTGCCATCGGTTCCTCGCTGTTTTCCTTGTTCGTGCCGGGGATTTGAAATTCGACCGAAGATTATGGATCCAAAACTGAAAATAATGACGGTTTCCCTGTCGGTTCCAGGTCGGAAAGAACGTCGCGCACCCTATAAAGGGCCGTAATTGACGCCTGTTGAAAAGCGCCAAGTCATGGTATCAGTTTCGGGAATGCTTGGCAATTTGAGGGGAAGGAATTTGCCAGGATGAAATGCCGTCCCGGCGGCTCGTATTTCGTAGCGGAAGGTCCAGGGCTATCGCATTCGAGAGAAAATCCCCTCTCTCTCAGGCGGAGGGTCGAGGTAGGGCGTCCGCCGATGCTCGATGGGTCTCCTAAAAACAAGGCCCGACTTCGGTTCCAACCGGGTCTCTCCAACCGCCTCTCCAACCTGGTCTCTCTCCGAAGCAACCCTTGGACGGTCGAATGAGATATATCAGGCTCCAGAACCACGCGGCCTCGCCGGTACGTATGCTAGTATGAACAACCGAGATTCGATCCGATGAGCACAACGCAAGGCAATACGCAGATCCCCCGACCGGCGGAAGCCGGGCAACCGTCCGTCGCCAGCATCCCAATGCCCGAAGACTTGGGGAACGCCCGAGATCCGGCCCCCCTCACCCCACCTCCGCCTTCGGCCCCCGGAGAGTTTCTTTCCGCTCAGTGGGTGGAGGCCGACGGGAAAGGGGTCTCCAAGACGACCTCACGCTCCACGTTGACCCCGCCGCCTCCGTCGGCTCCCGGCGAATTTCTTGAAGCGCAGTGGCGCGACGAAACCGCCCCGGAACTCGACGCCCCTCAACCGGCCGAGGACGCTTTCGAACTCGCGCTGGCGCCGGCCCTCAATTCCACGGAAGACCTGGACCGCCTGCAAGCCGAAGAATCGGTCCCGGAGGAAGAGTTGGACGAAGCCCCGGTGGCATCCGGCGCAATTCCAGCGGCAGATCGAGTACGGATCCGGGGGGTGTCCCTGAAATCCGGGGAAACCGTGTCCCGGGTATTCCTTCCCAACGACGGCCTCGCCGAGCAGGTTCCGCCGTCCGGCCAGGCCCTGATCCTGACCAGCCAGCGCCTCATAGCCTTCCGTGGCGTCGAGGGCTATCGCGACACCCACATCGCATGGACGTCAGAGATCACCCAAAGCTCCGTTCGGACAGGTCAGCGAAACTGGGGGGCGGCGCTTCAGGGACTGATGATAATAATCGGCGGAGCCATCCTGTACTTGATAGTCGGTTACTGGCTGGCCGGCCAGATCAGCGGACCTCGGATACCGGCGTTGAATATCGACGTAGCTCCGTTCATTGCGCTGCTCATCATTCTGGCAGGAGTCTTCATCCTGCTTCAGAACTACTTCACGAGGCCGGCAGGGGCGATGATCTTCCGTGGCGAAGGAGTGGAGATTGCATTCCCCTTCCGCAGTTCGCTGGATGTCGGACAGGCGTACGACTTCGTAGACCTGGCCCACGAGGAACGCCGCCGCTTCAACGAGGGCATCGACCGCTAGCGGCCGAAATGCGGCTGCCGGGCATTGCCCTATTGTCCGACACCTGGATTTCACCCCACCCTAACCCTCCCCCCAGGGGAGAGGGGATTTTTCATATACTCTCGCAGGCTACCCCAGGGGCAACCCGGGATCGACGTCCAGGTCCAGCGGCCATTGCTCTCCCCTCTGGTACTGGTGGTAGGCGCAGGCAGCCACCATAGCCCCGTTGTCCGTGCACAATACAGGCGGCGGAATGATCACGGGAATGGGAGAGCGGCGGACAATCTCCTCTCGCAGCCGGGCGTTCGCTATCACTCCCCCTCCCAGGACGAGACCCTTCACCCGGTATTTTCGGGCCATGTCTACCAGCTTGCTGGAAACCACGTCCACCACCGATTCCTGGAAGGCCGACGCCAGCTCTCGGACAACGGCGGTGGTGGCCTCGTCATCAGGAGCCGACTCCGTTTCCGCCAAGTAAACTCCGTGGTCCTGGGCCATGTGCAGCAGGGCGGTCTTCAGGCCGCTGAAACTGAAGTCGTGGGTGTCGCGCATCCAGGCCCGGGGCAGCGAGAACTCTCCCCTAGCGCCGTTTGCCACTCGCTGGATCTCCGGCCCGCCGGGAAAGCCCAGCCCGAGAATTCGCGCGGCCTTGTCGAAGGCTTCGCCGGCGGCGTCGTCGCGGGTGCGCCCCACCAGGTGGTACTTTCCGTGCCCTTCCATCAGGAGCAGGTCCGTATGCCCTCCCGAGGCCACGAGGCACGCCAGGGGAAACCCGGGGTCCTCCGCCGGGTTCGCCGAGGTCAGCCATGAAGCGTACACATGCGCCTCAAGGTGGTTGACTCCAATCAGGGGCTTGCCCAAGGAAAACGCAATCGCCTTGGCCGCATTCAGGCCGGTCAACAGGGCCCCGGCCAGTCCGGGGCCATAGGTGACTGCAACGACGTCTATCTCATCCAGCGACACGCCGCTGGCCGCCAGTGCCTGCTCAATCACCGGGGTCAGGTCCCTCACGTGCTGCCGCGAGGCCACCTCCGGGACCACCCCGCCGTAGCGGGAGTGAAGATCCGCCTGCGACGAGATAATGTTGGACCGCAGCACCCGGCCGTTATCAACCACCGCCGCCGCGGTCTCGTCGCAGGAGGTTTCGATTCCCAATATCCTCAAAGCCATATTCGACGCTGCCATACGTTGAACTGCGCAAACTTCCAAATGCGCCATACCAGTATGACCCGCTTTCCCACTCTGTTCCACCCATCCCAAGCCGGGAAGTACAGGGCTATCGCATATGGCGAGTTAGTGTTCGTCATTCCGGCGAAAGCCGGAATCCAGTGGCCGAACCAGTCAGTTTGCATCCTAAAATCCGGCATCCCGCACATTCTGGACTCCGGCTTTCGCCGGAGTGACGAGGTTGCAATTCATATGCGCTAGCCCTGCCGGGAAGTACCACCCAACTTTACACCCCATCGGGCCGATGCTATCATCGCAGAAGGTAATACATATTCGGATTGTCAATTCTACGGGCCTTCAGGAGGGAACGCAAAAGCATGGACGCCGGAGACTCATGGAGATGGGGCATACTGGCCATATTCCTGATCCTATCCGCCTTCTTCTCGGCTTCTGAAACGGCGTTCATTGCCCTTTCACGGGCACGCCTGCTCCACTTGGTGAAGACAGGTCGCGCCGGAGCCACCCGGGTTTCCCGCCTGATTCAGCATCCTGAGAAATTCCTCGCAACCGTCCTGCTCAGCAACAACCTCGTAAACACTGCCGCCGCCGCGCTGGCCACGGTCCTCGTGGTCGAATTGATCGGCAACCCCCTTATCTCGGCCCTCGTTTCCACCATTGGAATCACGCTGATACTTCTCCTGTTCTGCGAGTCTCTCCCCAAGACGATTGCGTGGCACCGCTCCGAGAATGTCGCCTTCTTCGCCTCCCGGCCTCTCACCGTCGTGGGCTTGGCATTGACTCCGGCCGTTTCGGTGGTGCAGGGATTCACCACCGTCAGCAGCCGCGCCCTCGGCGTGTCCGGCTCCGCCAATCACCTCGTCAGCGAAGAAGAAATACGCACCCTGATCGCCGCAGGCGCCCAGACGGGTACCGTCGAGGCGGAAGAGGCCGAACTGCTGGAGAAGGTCTTCCGCTTCGGTGACCGCCAGATGTTGGAAGTCATCACTCCCCGCCCGGAAATCGTTATGCTCGAAAGGGGCACGACCCTGACGGACTTCCTCGAAGTCTACCGGCGCTTCAGCCATACCCGGTTCCCGGTCTTCGAAGGCAGCAAGGAAAACGTCGTCGGCATCCTGTCGGTTAAGGATGTCCTGACCGGCATGAGTTCCGGCCAGGTCGGGGCCGAGGATGATGTGACCGCCCTGCTCAGGGAGGCGCACATAGTCCCCGAGACCAAGAGCGTCAGCGACACCTTCGCCGAAATGCGCCAGGGCCGCCACGCCGTGGTGCTGACCTTCGACGAGTTCGGCGGCATCACCGGACTGGCGACCACAAAACAGCTCCTCGGCGTTATCGTGGGACAGGTTGGCGACGAGGGGCCGCCCCCGGAAGAGGTAGTCACTCCCCTGGGTGAAGACAGCTACCGTGTCGACGCCGGCGTGGGAATAACGGAACTCAACGAAGAGTTGGGGATCGAAATCCCGGAAGGCGATTACCAGACCCTGGCGGGGTTTGTGCTTCATCGCATGGGCCGGATTCCGGAGATAGGCGACAGGCTGGAATATGACGACCTCTCGATTACCGTAAAGGCCATGGACGGAGTGCGCATAGACGAGGTTGAACTCCTGCGAGTCCCGGTGGCTGCTTCCGAGGAGAGGCGGTGAAGTTCTACCTGCTCCGGCACGGCGAAACCGAGTGGAACAAGCTGGGCAAGTTCCAGGGACTTACCGACGTTTCCCTCAACGAACGCGGGCTGGCCCAGGCCCGCGATTCCGCCAGGGCAGCCCTCGCGTGGGACCACTCGGTCATCTACTCCAGTTCCCTGACCCGCACCGTGCAGGTGGCCGAAGAGGTCCGCAAGCTCTCCGGCGCCCCCGTTGTCACCGACCCCGGCCTGCGCGAGCTAAGCCTTGGCGACCTTGAAGGGGTTACCGGGGCCGAGATGAGGGCCGGCTGGCCGGACCTGTACGCCACCTGGCGCGTCAATCCCGCTGAGGTTGCCATGCCCAACGGGGAAACTCTGGCCCAACTGCAGACCCGGGCGTGGCAGGCGGTCCAGGAGATAGAGCGCGCCCACGATCCCGACAGCGGCGTGGTGATCGTCTCTCACAACTTCACCATCCGGACCATCATCTGCGCCATCCTGGACATTCCCCTGTTCAACTTCCATCGCATGTCCCTGGGCCTTGGGTCTCTCTGCACCTTCGAGAGCGACGGGGACCTGCGCCGTCTGGTCACCTACAACTGCAACAGCCACCTGTCGCCGGAAAACCGGTAGCGGACCAGATGACAGCGCCGTCCGGCCTGGAACGGCAGGTCGCAGACGCCCTCCTGCGGACCGGTCTTAGCCCTGGCGGAATGAAGCTGATTGTGGGAGCATCGGGAGGCCCCGATTCCACCGCCTTGCTCCGTTGCCTGCACCGGCTGAGCGGCGACTTTCGATTCACCCTCCACGTTGCCCATCTGAACCACGACTTTCGCGGCGCGGAGGCCGACCACGACGCCTCCTTCGTTCAGCATCTCGCCGACAGGCTGGGCCTGCCCTGCAGCATAGACAAGCAGGACCCCATCGCCTACCAGCGCAGCAGGGGCATTTCATCCTTCGAGCAGGCGGCCCGGGAGATGCGGTACGCCTTCCTCGCTGCCGTGGCGGTGTCCGAGGACGCATCCGCCGTGGCGCTGGGCCATACTGCCGACGACCAGTCGGAGACGGTGCTGCTGCACCTGCTCCGGGGCTCCGGCCTTCACGGTCTGAGAGGTATGTCCGAGCTGGCGGAGTGGCCCTGGCCAGAGCCGGATCCCGGTCCGCTGCTGTTCCGCCCGCTGCTGGGTGCAGCCAAGTCCGACACCGCCGGTTACTGTCGGTCCCTCGGCCAGACCTACCGCCAGGATTCCGGCAACTACATGTGGCGGTTCACCCGCAACAAGGTGCGCCTTGATCTCATGCCGAAGTTGTCCCGCGAATACAACCCTCGCGTCCGCGACGCCCTGGCGCGTCTCTCGCGAGCCGCCGTTCAGGACCTGGACTTTATCGAGACGGAACTGGCCCGGCACTGGGCCTCCATCGCCGTCGAACACGAGGGCGCCATCACGCTCGACATTGATGGCTTGACCGCGCTCCACCCTGCTCTGCAGCGCCACGCCATGCGGCGCGCCTACGCCGTCGTCGCGGGCGACGCCCGCCGGCTCAGCGAGCGCCATCTGGAGGCCATGCTGTCGCTGCTGCACGGAGAGGCGGGCGCCGGCTCTACCGACCTGCCGAGGGGCATCCGGACCCGAAAGCAGTACGGCGCCATGACGGTGGCTCGGGCTGCCGAGCAGCGGGAAGCCTGCGAGTGGCCGGGATACCATGCACTGACCTTGCCGGAGTCCCCGGGGGAAGTCCTCGAAACCGAAGCGGGCCGCTGGCGACTGACCGCGCAGGTAGTTCCGCCCGGCGCCGACAGTTCCGCTCACGGAGGCCGAACAGGTGAATTCACGGCCTGTCTGAGGCTTGACGCGCTGGGCGGCGCTGCAACACTGCGCACTCGGCGGCCCGGCGACCGCTTCCAGCCCTCGGGCATGGCCGGCACCAGAAAGTTGCAGGACTACCTCACCGACGCCAAAGTCCCCCGCGACCGGCGCGACTCCATTCCCCTGCTGGTCTGCGACCGGGGCATAGCCTGGATCGCCGGACACCGCATCGCCGACTGGGCCGTCGCGCAGGAGGGCGAGGCCGCCCTGTGGGTGAGTCTTGTCCCGATTGGTCCCTGGTAAATCCAAGAACCGGCAATGTCAGCAATCCTGTGTCGGCGGTACGGCTGCCCGGCTACCGTGTTTGGAAGGGTGCCCTCACCGGAGCATTACTCCTCATCCGGGGCCAGGCGAAGGACGAGGCGGGAGTTTCCGCTGATGGTTCGACAAGCTCACCAACGACGAAATCTACCGAACTCTGGGATCGTCCAGCAGGTGCTCCGAATGGGGTTTCAATTTAGGTGGTACGTATCCTGTAGGGGCGGGTTTGAAACCCGCCCCTACGCTCCGTTGAGGTTGGTCCGTTAAAGACAACCACCTAATTCGGAACGCTGCCCGGTGTTCCGCCGCCGGTTGCCACCTCTGCCGCCGGTTGGTAGCATACCGGCAACTGTCCGAAGGGAGGGCGCGTCATGGACTTGGGACTGACCGGCAGGGTGGCCGTCGTGGGCGGCGGCAGCAAGGGCCTGGGGCGCGCCTGCGCCGATTCTCTGGCCGCCGAAGGCACGAAGCTCACCATCTGCAGCCGCAACGCCGAGGAGTTGGAGGCCGCGGCTTCCGAGATCCGCGCCGCCACCGGCGCAGAGGTGCTGGCCATCCCCGCCGACCTGTCACGGTTGGAGGATATTCAGCGGCTCATACAGGCCACCATCGACCACTACGGACGGCTGGACATCGCCGTAGCCAACTCCGGCGGCCCCCCGTCCGGACGCGCCGCCGACACCGACGAAGAGACCTGGAGCCGCTCCATCGACATGGCCCTGTCCTTCTTCATTCGGATGGGTCGAGAGGCGACTCCCCACATGAGGCAGCAGAAATGGGGCCGCGTGGTCAACATCCTGGCCTCAACCGTCTACCAGCCCATCGACAACCTCGCCACCTCCGGCGTCACCCGCATGGGCGCGGTTGCCTACGCCAAGAGCCTGGCCGACGAGGTCGGCCGCGACAACGTGCTCGTCAACAACGTGGCCCCCGGCTTCCTGATGACCGAGCGAATGCGCCACATCTTCGAGACGCGCTCCGAAGAGACCGGCCAGGACATAGACACGGTGCTGGATGCCGGGGCCTCCCGGATTCCCGTGGGACGCTTCGGCCGCCCCGAGGAGTTGGGCGACTTCGTGACCTTCCTCTGCTCGGACAAGAACACCTACGTCACCGGAACGACCATACTGGTCGACGGCGGCGTGGTCCGCTCGGTCATGTAATCAGCAAGAGGTCTGCGGCCAATGACGAAGGGGCAAGGTCTCGGCCTTGCCCCTTTTGCGTACGCCGCCCGGGAAACCGCCTGCTACTTCAGGTTGGCGTCGAACCAGGCCATGGCCTTGGTCCAGGCATCCTGGGCAGCTTCCGGGCGGTAGCCCGCAGGGCGGCCGTCGCAGTGGAATCCGTGGCCCGCTCCGGCATACTGGTGGAACTCGTGGGCCTTGCCGAGCCGGGTCATCTCCGCATCGATCTCGTTAACGAAGTCCGGGGTGGGATTGGCGTCCTCCTCTCCGAACAACCCCAGCACCGGGCAGTTGATGTTGCCTGTCTGTTCCAGCGGCGTCTGCCCGTCGCCCAGGGCCACGCCGATGTTGCCGCCGTAGAAGACCACGGATGCGCCCAGGTCCGAGTTCGTGCAGGCGGCCAGGTAGGCCACGCGCCCGCCGAAGCAGAACCCCACGATGCCGATCTTGCCGTTGACGGAAGACTGGCCCTTCAGGAAGTTCACCGCGGCATTGACGTCGGCCACGATGCCAGCGTCGGTGCACTGCTGCATTCGCTCGATGGCCAGGGGGAATTCCGTATGCAACCCGGTGACCATTCGCCCCTGCCGGTGGAACATGGCCGGGGCCAGCCCCACGTAGCCAAGCTCCGGCAGCCGGTCGGCGACCGACTGTATGTGGGAGTTTACGCCCCAGATTTCCTGGATCACCACAACGGCGGGATGGCTCCCGTCGCCATCGGGTTGGGTCAAGTATCCCTCCATAGTGCTGCCATCAGCAACGTTGATATCAACCCAGCTTGCAGGCATGTTTGCTCTCCTGATTCTTCATGTTGGGAAGCCGATGGAATTTTAGCACGGCCCCGGAGCTCCGTTCCCGCGAGCGGGTTTGCCCTTGAAGCTTCTCCCCCACCCTAACCCTCCCCCGCTGGGGGAGGGATTCTTGAGATAGTCTGTTAACCCAGCACGGGCGGCCGACGCCCCTGGGAGGGCGACACACCCTCGTAGGCCGAGGCCACCTGGAACAGCAGCGCCTCCTGGAACCCCGCCGCGATGAACTGCAAGCCGATGGGCAGGCCATCGCCGTTGAGGCCGCAGGGGACGGTGATCGCAGGATGACCGGTGCCGTTGAGCGGGCTGGTGTTGCGCGATACCAGACCGGAGCCCGGCCCGCGCACCCGGTGCGTCTCCCCGTTGTGCTCGACATACTGTGCGTCAATGCGTGGCGCGACCAGCGGAGTCGTCGGAGTCACGATGAAGTCCACATCCTGGAGCACCCGGGCGTAGTCCTCCTGGATCAGCCGCTGCGCCTTCATCGCCTTGGAGTAGTGGTGACCAAGAACGAACTGGCCGCCCAGCGTGCGGTACAGCACGTCCGGCCCGTAGTCCTCCCGGCTGGCCCGCAGGAAAGGCTCGTGCGTCACAATGGCGTCCGCCATCGCTGCCATTCGCACTGCCCCGATGTACTTCATCGCGGGCAGCTCGATTGGAACCGAGATCGCTCCCAGTTCCTCCAGGGCAGCCACCGCACGCCGCGTCGCCTCCTCAACCTCGGGCTCAAGGTCCTCGAAGTAGTAGTTGGAAGGCACGCCCATCCGCAAGCCCCGCACGCCTCGGCCGAGCCCTGACGAGTAGTCGGGCACCGGGACAGGCACCGTGCTGGGATCCAGCGGGTCGTGGCCCGCGATGGCCTGCAACAGGATCGCGCTGTCGGCCACTGAGCGCGTCATCGGGCCGATGTGGTCTCCGTTGAAGCTGGTGACCAGCAACCCCCGCTGACTGACCCGCCCGAAGGTCTGCTTGAGGCCCACCACGCCGCAGAAGGCGCCGGGCAGGCGCACCGAACCGCCCAGGTCGGTGCCCAGCGACGCGAAGGTCACCTCCGCCGCCACGTTCGCCCCGCCGCCGCCGCTGGAGCCGCCCGGAATGTGTTCCGTGCCCCACGGATTGCGCACCGCGCCGAAGTGGGGATTGTTCGAAGTCGCCCCGGCGGCGAACTCCTCCAGGTTTTCCTTCCCAAGGATGACCGCACCGGCGGCGCGGCACCGTACCGCCACCTCGGCGTCCTCGTCGGGCACATAGTCTGAAAGCACCTTCGTTCCCAGCGTCGTCCGGATGCCGGCGGTGGCGAGGTTGTCCTTCAGGCCGATGGGAATGCCCTGGAGCGGTCCCTTGTACTCCCCGCGGGAGATGGCCTCTTCTTCTTCCCGCGCCTGGGCCAGGGCCTGGTCGCCCAGAAGTGTGATGAAGGTGTTCAGCTTCGGCTGCATCTCCTCGGCCCGGGCCAATGCCGCCTCAGTCAGCTCGACCGGCGAGACTTCCCCAGCCCGGATTCGAGGCGCCAGATCTGCGATGGTGGAAGACAGCAGTTCGTTTCCGGCCATGTTATTCATCCCCTTCCTGCCTTGCCTGCGATTCATCGGCTGCCGGCATTCGCAGCAGCCTCCCCGACATTGTGTCCGACAGGTCCAGGTCGTCAAGAATCGCCAGTTGCTCCATGTAGTAGTCGACTTCCGGCCTTACCAGTTCCAGCTCTTCAGCCGAAAGTTCGAAGCCGTTGTACTCCCGGATGATCGCCTGCAGGGTGTCGTCGGACACGCTCATATTGTGACTCCCGCCGGTTTGATTTCTCTCACAGAGGTTGGGATTGCGCATGTACCGTTCGCTCGAGCCAGTGGTTCACTCGGGCTGTCGCGAGTGTAGGACAAGGTGCAGGTAAACGCAATCAGCGCGGACTGAAGCCACGAAAGGAACGCTGAGGCGTAGAAATTCGCGAATTCGACGGGAAAACACAAACAACCTCGAATACGGCATTACAATCTACTCTTCAAGCTGTATCATTAAGTCAACCGGCCCATCGCGGCATTCCCCGCTGGAATCCCTGGCGATGGCCCTGTGTAGTCCGCTGCGGCAGAGGGAAGATTGAGGAACCTGGCCAACTTTCTCGTTCACCTTTTCGGGCGCTCGGAGGGCACCGAGGCTCCACGCCTGTCGGTGGTCCATGACCGCTGCCTTTACTGCGAAGAGCCCATCAGGGACAGCCAGTCATACCTGACCGCCAGGGTCTGTCCCTTTTGCAGGTTCCACTACACCATCACCGCCCGGGAGCGCATAGACCTGCTGGCCGACCGTGGGACTTTCAAGGAAAGCCACAAGTACCTCAGCTCGATCGCTCCGCTGTCATTCGCCCGTCGGGGACGCTATGGCGAATTGCTGTCCCATGACCAGAACCGCACGGGCCTGACCGAGGCTGCCGTCACCGGCCGCTGCAAGATCGACGGCGAAGACGTGGTGCTCATCGTCCTGGATTTCTCCTTCATGGGCGGCACCATGGGCAGCGTGGTGGGGGAGAAGGTCACGACCGCGCTGGAAGCCGCGGCCAAGGGCGGCGTACCGGTCGTCGCAGTGGTTTCCGGCGGCGGCGTCAGGGTGCAGGAAGGTGTCCTGTCCCTGATGCAGATGGCCAAGACCGTTACCGCCGCAAACAAGCTGCGCGACGAGGGCGCACCCTTCATCGTGGTGTTGGCCAACCCGTCAACCGGGCAGGCCTACGCCAGCTTCGCCAATCTGGCCGATGTCATCCTTGCCGAACCCAAGTCGCTGATCGGTCTCTCGCCGCTGCGTACCCTACGGGAATCTTCGACCATCCCCCTTCCTCTGGACGCTCATACCGCCGAGGCCCACGTTGGTCACGGCCTCCTGGATAATGTAATCGATCGCGAGGCCCTGCGAACCCGCCTGTCGGTCCTGCTGCGCATCCTGCAGGGAGACAAGCAGGACAAGAGCAGGGAGGACAGGGCGCTGGAGGCAGACCTGGTAAGAGCAGCTTCCGAGGTCTGCACAACGGTCGACCCTTGGGATGCCCTGTCGGCGGTGCGCAATTCAGAGCGTCCGGCGGCAGCGACCTACTTCCGGCAGATGCTGGACCCGTTCATCGAGTTGCGGGGCGACCGCCTGAACAGCGACGACCGTTCCATCATCGCCGGCGTGGGCTACCTCGGGGGACTGCCGGTTGCCGTCATAGGGCAGCAACGCCGTCCTCTCGTGGAGGGTGAGCGCTACCACGTATACCCTGATGGCTTGCGGAAGGCCCAGCGACTGATCGGACTGGCTTCGCGCTTCAAGTTGCCGCTGGTCACCCTGGTGGATACCCAGGGAGCCGATCCCGGTCTCGAAGCCGAGGAGCAGGGAATCGGCAACGCCATCGCACGCACCCTCTCGTCCATGCTCGACGTCCCCACGCCAATCGTCTCCGTCGTCATCGGCGAGGGCGGCAGCGAGGGAGCGCTGGCCCTTGGGCTGGCCGACCGGATCCTGATGCAACAGTACGCGGTCTACTCCCCCATCTCGATGAACCACAACCTGGCCGGAGCATTCCACGAGCCACTGCTTGACCGGGAGGCGGCCGACGCGCTGATGCTGACTGCGCAAGACTGCGTTGAGCTGGGAATCGCCGACGGGGTGATCCCTGAGCCCACGGGTGGCGCGCACTTCGACCCGCGAGCCGCGGGGGCCGCCCTGCAGGGCTGCATTCTCTGGGAGCTCCACAAGTTGGGCAAGATGTCCCAGAACAAGCTGATGAAACGGCGTTACAGCAAGTTCAGGCGCATGGGCGAATCCAGCAGCTACTCCCAGGAAGCCATGACCCGTGAAGTCGAGCTTCTGATGAGCATCACCGCCGGTGAGCGATTGCCGTCCCGGCCCCTTCGGAAACGCCAGACCGAGGCAGAACCCCACGAAGCCTACGGCCTGTCAAACGACTAGCCACCAACAAAAATTCTCCCCCTTTAGAGGGTGTTTTCAAAGCCCAACCGCTTATCCTGTCCTGAGCTTGCCGAAGGGTTGTCGAAGGGCGGAAGGTTGGACGGTACGGAGAGACTGCCAAAAGCAAGCGAAACCCGCTCATCCTTCGACAAACTCAGGACGAACGGGTTTCGCCGGATACTTCGGAAACACCCTCTAAGGGCAGGGATGAATCCCCAGCGGCTTCGATTGAAAGACTAGGGCGCCTCACGCCCGAACTCACGCAGGCTGCGGCGCAACTCGGCAGCGATGTCCGAGTACTCCTCGCGCACTTCCTCATCCGCCAGCACCGTCGGCATGGTGTTGTTGCGATACGAAGAACGCAGGGCCATGCTGCCCAGGTAAGGCGCGTCCACCTCTGCCGCCAGGTCCTGTCCGCCGCCCTGGCCGAAGATGTCGCCGGTGTAGTTCTCCACCACGCCAACGACATTCAGATTCAGCTTGCGGATCATGTTGATGCACCGCTTGGCGTCCAGCACCGCCAGGTCCTGGGGTGTGCTGACGACCACGAAGCCATCCATCGGCAGGCTTTGCATCACCGTGAGCGGAGAGTCCGAGGTGCCGGGTGGCAGGTCCACCACCAGGTAGTCCAGCTCGTTCCAGTCGGTGTTCTGCAGGAACTGGTTGATGGCGTTGTGGATCATGGGGCCGCGCCAGATGATCGCCTCTTCCTGGTTCTCCTGGAAGAAGGCCATGGACACCACCTTGACCCCCCACTCCTCCGCGGGAATGATCTGCCCGTCGACATAGTCGGGCCGCGCCCTAGCAGCCAGCACGTTGGTCACGTTGGGGCAGTCGATGTCCACGTCAAGTATACCGACCCGTGCGCCCTCCTTGGCCAGCGTCACCGCCAGGTTGACCGCGACGGTGGTCTTGCCGACGCCGCCCTTGCCGCTGTATACGCCTATCTTGGTCTTGATCTTGTCCAGGCGCTCGCCGATCTGGCGCTTCTGCTGCCAACTGCGTTTGATCTGTTCAAGGCGCGCGTTCTGCGCGTTCTGCTGGGGGGTGGTCATAAACTCTCTCGCCCTTCGACAGGCTCAGGATGAACGGGTTGTTGAATGAACAACCGCCGGGGAACAGCCGAACCCTAACTTTCTCCCTCCAGGAGAGGGAATAAAGGGGCCAGGTTGTGTTGATATTTCGCCGTCATTCCCGCGAAACCCTTCGGCAAGCTCAGGGGAATCAGTACGCCCCTGCCTCAAACAGGTTGGAACGCTCAAATTGCTCTGGATTCCCGCTTTCGCGGGAAGACGCTATGAGGCGGCAGCGTTCAGGAAATGTCAGCACGGGCTAGATGCCCAGCTGGTTGCGGGCTTCCTCGCTGATCAGGTCGGGAGACCACGGCGGATCGAAGACCATCTCGATCTGCACTTCGTCAACGCCGTCCAGTTCCTGGATCGCCCACTCCGCCTGCTGACCGATGTAGGGACCCATTCCACAGCCTGGGAAGGTGAGGGTCATCTGCACGTATACATCCGACTCGCTTACCTGTACGTCGTAGATCAGCCCCAGGTCCACCACGTTGACCGGAATCTCCGGGTCGTAAACCGTCCGAAGCGCGTCCAGCACCTCATCTCTGCTCACTACTGCTTCCGCCACTCTGGCCTCCTGTATACCCCTGCAAGACTGCTTTAATTATAGCAAGAAACCCGCCCGAAAGTCCGGTATCTGGATATCCTTCGGAGGCAACGGCAAAAGCGACGGTTCCCCCATTGAATACCCGTGATTTAAGATTCGCAGGACGCGCTTCTGCTTTCATCTGCTATTGGACGAGGAGATATGAACGGAATACTCAGGCTGGCCACTGAAGACGATGCCGAGGCCATGCTGGAGATCTACGCCCCGGTGGTGCGCGACACGGTCATTTCGTTCGAGGAGCAACCACCCACGACAGAGGAGTTCCGCGGCCGCATCCGCGCCGTACTGGAGCGGCTGCCCTGGCTGGTGTGCGTCCTCGACGGCCATATAGCCGGATACGCCTACGCCACTTTATTCCGGACACGAGCGGCCTACCGCTGGACGGTCGAGCTTACCGTATACGTCGATCCCGGCCACCATCGTCGGGGAGTCGCCCGAGCCCTGTACACGGCGCTCATTGGCTGCCTGGAGGTTATGGGATACCACACCGCCGTGGCGATTATCGCCCTCCCCAACGAGGCAAGCGTTGCACTTCACGCGGCCATGGGCTTCCGGCGCACGGGCGTACTCGAGCGCATCGGCTACAAGCACGGAAGGTGGATCGACGACGACGTGTGGCAACTGCAACTCCGCTCTGCCTCCGACCCTCCCGCCGAGCCCATCACCCTGGACCAGTTCATCGGCACGCCGCAATGGCAGCACGCCCTGGACAGCGGGGGGTTCCTCCTGAAAGGCTGACGCCCTGCCGCCGTACCTCTGCTTAAATCAAAACCGAGGCCCTGCTACGGAATCAGCAGCACCTTCCCCGTAGTGGCCCGCCCCTCCAGCAGGCGGTGGGCCTCAGGTGCTTCCGACAGGGGAAGTTCCTTGCCTATGTGGAGCTTCAGGCTCCCGTCGGAGACCCAGCCCAGCACGTCGCCCGCCCGCTGCTCCAGCTCGGCCCGGTCAACGGTGTAGTCGCCGAGTCCGGGGCGCGTCAGGTACTTTGACCCGGCAGAGAATATTCGCGGGTCCACCGGGTCCGGGTTGCCGCTGGCAGCGCCGTACAGTGCCATCACGCCCCGGCGACCGAGGCACGAGACGCTCTGGTCGAAGGTGGTCTTGCCCACGCCGTCGTACACCACCCGGACACCCTCACCGCCGGTGGCTTCCTTCACCACCTCCGCAAAGTCCTCCTGGGTGTAGTTGATGACGTGGTCCGCACCTGCCTGCCGCGACATCTCGGCCTTCTCCTCGGTGGAGACTGTGGTAAAGACGAATCCCCCCAGCTTCTTGATCATCTGCGTGAGGATCAGGCCCATGCCGCCGGCCCCGGCGTGAACGATCACCCGGTCGCCCGGCTGCACCGGGTATGTGGAGTGGCACAGGTAATGGGCCGTCATGCCCTGCAGCATGGCCGCAGCCCCCGCCTTCGCGTCCAGCCCTGCCGGCCGCTTGATCAGCCGCCAAGCGGGCACGAGGGCCTGTTCCGCGTACGAGCCGTTGACGCTGCAATAGACCACTTCGTCACCCACCGAGACCTCGGTAACGCCGCTGCCCACGGCCGCCACCACGCCCGCGCCCTCGACCCCGATGGTGCGCGGCAGCGGCGGGCCGGGGTTGATCCCCGCACGGCTGTATACGTCGGTGTAATTCACTCCCGCCGCCTGGATCGTCACCACCGCCTCGCCCGCGCCCGGTGACGGATCCGGAACATCCTGGTATTTCATCGCCTCCGGGCCACCGAAGTCATTGATCTGCACAGCCTTCATATCATTCCTCCTGTAGCTCGGCCCGCATCGTCGTCCGGCGCCTGCCTCATCCGCAACACCGCGGCAGGCCGATCGCGGCAAGTATACACCGGCAGGCCCTCTTCACTTCTCTATATGCCCAATCACGGCCAGGGCGACTGCAAAGCCAATCCCAAGTCACTCGTGGTGATGGTTAGACAAGCTCACCATATCGAACCATTTCAGGCTGCAACAGGCATCCTCCGACAAGCTCAGGATGAACGGGTGCCTGATGAACGGGTGCCTATGGAAGAGGTCACTTTGCAATGGTAGCGTTCCGATTTAGCTGGTTATCTTTAGCGGACCAACTTCAACGGAGCGTAGGGGTGGGTTTGAAACCTGCCCCTACAGGATATGTACCATCTAATTCGGAACACTGCCCTTGCAATTGTCCGGTTGACAGCGCCTTTTGCCTGTGATAATTTCCCCCCAAAGGCCGTGATGGAGACGAGTAGGTCGGGACCTCCGGCATAGCGAGCCTGGTACGGTGGAAGCAGGCGCCTCGAACCTGACCGAATATCCCTCCGGAGCCGCCGGTTGAAAGCCCTGCGAGGCAGGTCGAGTAGGCAAGGCCGGGGTTCGTCGCCCGTTAGCAACGACGGGGCATGATGGTGCCTGCAAGAGAGGCTCCGATCGCTTCGGGGCAAATAGGGTGGTACCACGGGAATGTTTGAAGTCCCGTCCCTATATGGGGCGGGCCTTTTTTATTGCCGTGCGGCGGACCGCAGCGAAGCGCCAGACTGGCACGGACGCACCCTTCTCTGGCAGGAAATGTCAGAATTTGCGGAGGCGCTGCTTTGGAAGCCAGCAACAAGCTCAAGGGCGCGGAAATCATCTGTCAGAGTCTCATCCGCGAGGGTGTTGAAGTCCTCTTCGGACACCCCGGCGGTGCCATTCTTCCTTTCTACGACGCTCTCTGGTCCTACCCGCAACTGCGGCACATCCTCGTCCGCCACGAGCAGGCGGCAGCCCACGCCGCCGACGCCTACTCCCGCGTCAGCGGCAAGGTCGGCGTATGCGTCGCAACCTCCGGCCCCGGCGCCACCAACCTGGTCACCGGCATCATGGGCGCCAAGGCCGACTCCGTCCCGATGATCGCCATCACCGGCCAGGTGGCCCGCACGGCCCTCGGCTCCGAGGCATTCCAGGAGTGCGACATCTGCTCCATCACGGCGACATGCACCAAGAAGAGCTTCATGGTCATGTCCGCCGAGGACCTCGCGCCTACGATCCGCGAGGCTTTCGTTATCGCCCAAGAGGGACGGCCCGGCCCCGTGCTTATCGACATTCCACGGGATGTCCAGCTGGAGCTCGTTGAGCCAAACTTCCCCGAGGTCGTGCCCCAGGGCCTGCCCGAACTCGGCGAGGAAGCGCGCAACAACCTTCAGGCCGCCGCCCGGCTCATCAACGAGGCCGAGCGTCCGCTGATCATCACCGGCCACGGCGTCCTCGCCTCGGGGGCGTCCGCCGAGTTGAAGGCGCTGGCCGAAGCCACCGGCATCCCCGTGATCATGACCCTGCTCGGTCTCAGCAGCTTCCCCGGAGGGCATCCCCTGAACCTGGGTATGCTGGGAATGCACGGCATGTACTGGGCCAACATCGCCGTCGACCAGGCCGACCTCATCGTCGGCGTCGGAATGCGCTTCGACGACCGCGTGACCGGCCGGGCGGCGACCTTCGCCCCCCACGCCCGCATCGTCCATGTGGACATTGAACCGACTCAGATCGGTCGCAATGTTCCCGTCGAGGTTCCCCTTCCCGGAGACGCCAAGGCTGTTCTACGATCCCTCACGCCCCTAGTCTCCTTCAACCCCCGTCCCGACTGGATGGAGCACATCAACGCCATGCGCCGGGAGCACCCCTCCCTATCCATACCCCCGTCCGATACCCTCCAGACCCAGCACGTCATGACCGGACTGAACGGCCTGCTGCAGGACGACCCCGGAGCTATGGTGGTGACAGGCGTCGGGCAGCACCAGATGTGGGCTGCCCAGTTCCTCTCATTCAATACCGAGAACACCTTCGTTTCCTCGGGCGGACAGGGCGCAATGGGATTTGAGGTTCCCGCCGCGCTCGGAATGCAGGCGGCCCGCCCCGACGCGACGGTCTGGAGCATCGCCGGCGACGGCGGCTTCCAGATGACCCTGCAGGAACTGGTGACGGCAGCCGAGGAAAAACTGCCCGTGAAGTACGCCCTGATCAACAACGGCTACCTCGGCATGGTGCGCCAGTGGCAGGAAATGTACTTCGACAATCATCTCAAGGCCGTGCCCGTCCCTGGCCCCGATTACATGAAGCTCGCGGAGGCCTATGGCATCGGCGCAGCCCGCGTTTCGGAACAGGAGGACGTCCTGCCCGCCCTGCGCAAGGCCAAGGCGCATGACGGACCGTTCCTTATCGAGTTCGTAGTCGACCAGAACGCCAACGTCTTTCCGATGGTGCCGCCGGGCGGCTCTCTCGCCGACACCCTGGAAGACCCGGCAATCGTCGGAAACTAGCCCATCCCCAATAAATCCCCTCCCCCTTGAGTGGGGGGGGTTAGGGTGGGGGTGAATCGGAGAAGGCTATGGAGAAGGTAACGATTCAGGAAGCGTCCCGGCGGCTCAACGTATCGCAGCGGGACATCCGCGAATACATCCGCAAGGGCAACCTCAAGGCCGAACGAGACCCCGATTCTTCCACCGGCCGCTGGCTGGTGGAGTTGCCGGGCGACGGCTGGGAGGACGACTTCAAGTCTTTCCTCAACAACATGGCAGCCAACCAGACCCCCTGGTGGTGGGCCTTCGAGGCCAAGACCGGCAAGGTCCACTACCTACTCCAGGTTGGCATTGAGGAAATCATGCCCGACTTCCTGTGCGGCCTCCGCGGAGAGAACCTCTACCCCGCCGACGGCCACACCCAGGACCAGCGATGCCCCAACTGCCTGAACGCCGCAGTCGCCCAGGAACTGCCCCTCTGGGACGACTGACGGCTCCAACCAGGAAACCACCCCAAGAATCCCCTCCCCCTGAGGGGGGAGGGCCAGGGTGGGGGTGAGAATCCTCCCTGGAGGGTACGCCGATCAAACAATCACATGCTTGGAGTCAGCGTCCCGGACAAATATGAACGAAGGGGCTACCGGCATGGTAGCCCCTCATCTATTGGCTGGATGCGGTGGGGAATCGGCCTGCGGTTCTAGCCGCCGCCACCGCCTACGTTGACGCCCGGCTCGGTCATGCCTTCCGGGTTCAGCAGGACGTCCAGTTCTTCGTCCGACAGTTCCGTCTTCTCCTTGGCCGTCTCCCGGATCGTGGAGCCGCTGGCCGCCGCGTCCTTGGCGATAGCCGCCGCCGCGTCGTAACCTATGGCCGGCGCCAGCGCGGTGCCGAGCATCAACCCCTTTTCCACCATGTCCGGCCCAACGCTGGTGGCCTCGATGCCCTTGACACACTGGTCGGCGAAGTTGTTCGCCGAGGCCGACAGCAGCGATATCGACTCCAGGATGTTGTGCGCCGCCACAGGCATCATGGTGTTCAGCTCGAAGTAGCCACCCTGTCCAGCCAGGGTGACGGCCGCATCGTTGCCCACCACTTGAGCCACCACCTGCACCACGGACTCAGCGATCACCGGATTGATCTTTCCCGGCATGATCGAGCTGCCCGGCTGTACCTCGGGCAGGCTGATCTCGCCCAGCCCTGCGCGGGGCCCCGAGGCGATAAAGCGAATATCGTTGGCGATCTTGTGCAGGCTGATCGCCACCGTCTTCAATTCTCCGCTGGCCTCCACCAAGGCATCGAGGGAAGCCTGGGCCTGGAAGTGATTGCTTGTCTCCCGTATCTCAACGCCCGCCGCCTCGGAGGCGAAGGCGCAGGTCCGCGCCGAAAACTCCGGGTGGGTGTTCACTCCGGTGCCAACCGCTGTACCGCCCAGGGCTACCTCGGCCAGCGCCTCCTGCGTCCGTTCCATCCTTTGGATGCTGTATCGCGCCTGTCCCGCATACCCCAGGAACTCCTGGCCCAGGCGCACCGGCGTCGCATCCTGCAGGTGCGTTCGCCCGGTCTTGATGATGGGCCAGAACTCCTCCGACTTCCTCTCCAGCTCCACCGCCAGGGCTTCCAGCCCCGGCATCAGGTCCTCCCTGATTGCCAGCAGGGCCGCGAGGTGGATTGAGGTGGGGATCACGTCGTTCGACGACTGCCCCATGTTCACGTGGTCATTCGGATGCACCAGCCTGGAGCCCAGGTCTCCGCCCAGCAGCTGGCTGGCCCGGTTGGCGATCACCTCGTTGGCGTTGGTGTTGGTCGAAGTCCCCGACCCGGTCTGGAATATGTCCAGCACGAAGTGACGGTCCAACTCTCCATCGATCACTTCCTGCGCCGCCGCGACTATGGCGTTACCTAGGCGTTCGTCCAGCAGGCCCAGGGCCATGTTGCTACGCGCTGCGGACTGTTTGATCAAGCCGAGCGCGCGAATGAACGTCCTCGGAAACCGCAGGTTGCTTATGGGAAAGTTCAGCACGGCGCGCATCGTCGAAGCGCCGTAGAGGGCGTCGGCGGGCACTTCCATCTGGCCCATGGAGTCTCGCTCGATCCTTACGTTGGGGCTGGCGGTCATGTCGGGACTTTCCTCCGGTTTTTGGTTGGCATAGCATACCACGGCAGACGGTCAAACGAAGGATGCGAACGCCGCTGTGGGGTAAGCCAGCGATGCTCGACGGCAATAACACGCGAGGAGTTTATGTAATCGTCCGTGGCGATTTTCGTACAAGATGAACACGCAATCGTGCTACAATTGACGGAGCAACTCAGCCAGGGAGTTCCGAAATTGGCCGCTGAGGTCCGTGTACGCTATGCCCCCAGTCCAACGGGGCAGCCCCACATCGGCAACATTCGCACCGCTCTGTTCAATTGGCTCTTTGCCCGCCATCATGGCGGCAAGTTCATCGTCCGCATCGAGGATACCGACCAGACCAGGTTCGTCGAGGGCGCCATTGAAGCCATCCTCGACGGCCTGAAGTGGCTCAACATCGACTGGGACGAGGGACCGGAGGTCGGCGGGCCTCACGCTCCGTACGAGCAGTCCAACCGCCTCGATATCTACCAGCGTCTGTCCGAGCAACTGCTCGACCAGGGCAACGCCTACTACTGCCATTGCAGCCGCGAGGAGCTGGAACGCCTGCGACGCTCCAACCGCGAGTCCGGCTCCTACTCGGCAGGCTGCCGGTGTCGCAGGTCCGGGAAGGCTGGGGCTGTTGGCCAACCCGTCGCCGACGACGACCGGGTCGTCCGGTTCGCCATGCCCGAAACCGGCATCACCCGTGTCCACGACCTCATCCGTGGCGACGTCGAGTGGCGCAACGAGATCCAGGAGGACTTCGTAATCCTGAAGTCCGACGGGTTCCCCACCTACCACCTTGCCGTGGTCACCGACGACCACTTCATGGAAATCAGCCACGTCATGCGGGCCGAGGAATGGCTTCCCAGCACGCCTCGCCACATTCAGCTTTACGACGCCTTCGGGTTCGAGCCTCCTGAGTTCGCCCACCTGCCCATGATCACCGGTCCCGACCGGGCCAAGCTCTCCAAGCGCCACGGCGCCACGGCCATCGGCGAGTACGCAGCGCAGGGGTTCCTCCCCGAGGCCCTCCTCAACTTCATGGTGCTCCTCGGCTGGTCACTGGACGGAAGCACCGAGGTCGTGTCGCTGCAGGACGTCACCGACAACTTCACGCTGGACCGCATCACCAAGTCGGCCGCCATCTTCGACCAGGAAAAACTCCTGTGGATGAACGGCGTCTACATCCGCGACCTCCCTGCCGAAGAGTTGGCAAGCCGAATGCAGAAGTTTATCCTGCGAACGCTCGACACCGAGGAACAGCGTTACCTCGGCGGTATTGCTCCCCTGGTACAGGAGCGCCTCAAGCGGCTGGACGAGTCCGACGACATCACGTCCTACTTCTTTGGCGAGCAGGCGCCTGACTATGACCCTGCAATCCTCGTCCAGAAGGGCATGGATACCCCGGGCACACTGGCCGCGCTGCGAGCCGCCACCGACGCGCTGGGAGCCAGCACCGACGACGAAGATTTTGGCCATGAAAAGCTCGAATCGCTTCTGGGTGAAGTGGGGGCCAACCTGTCCCTCTCCCGACGCCAGTTCTTCGGGCTGCTCCGCACCGCAGCCACCGGGCGCACCGTGTCGCCGCCGCTGTTCGAGACCATGGAAGTCATGGGACGCGACCGCCTCCTTACCCGCCTCCGTCAGGCGACGCAGAAACTCCAGTCGACTGACTGACCTTCGCCAACCGACAGACAACTCACACTAACTATTCCCTTTGGACTACTGAGAATGACTCAAACGGCCCAACCCGACACATCCACCGGCTCCGACTTCATACGCGCCATCGTAGCCGACGACAATCGCACCGGGAAGTTCGGCGGCAATGTAATCACCCGCTTCCCCCCGGAACCCAACGGCTACCTGCACATCGGCCACGCCAAGTCCGCCTGCCTGAACTTCGGCCTTGCCGCCGAGAATGGCGGCCACTGCAACATGCGCTTCGACGACACCAACCCGACCCGCGAGGAGGTGGAGTACGTCAACTCCATCCTGGAGGACGTGCGCTGGCTGGGTTGGGACTGGGGCGACAACCTGTTCTACGCTTCCGACTACTTCGATCAACTCTACGAGATGGCCGTAGACCTCATCCGCAAAGGCAAGGCCTACGTCGATGACCTCGCCTTCGACCAGATCCGGGAGTACCGTGGCACCCTTACCGAACCGGGAAGGGAGAGTCCCTACCGGGACCGTCCTGTCGGAGAAAATCTCGACCTGTTCCAGCGTATGCGCGCCGGGGAGTTCGACGAGGGCAGCCGGGTCCTTCGGGCGAAGATCGACATGGCCTCGCCCAACCTCAACCTGCGCGACCCCGTTCTCTACCGAATCCTGAAGGCGTCCCACCACCGCACGGGCGACGACTGGGTCATATACCCCATGTACGACTTCGCCCACGGGCAGTCGGATTCACTGGAGGGCGTGACCCACTCGATCTGCACGCTGGAGTTCGAAGGGCATCGCGCCCTGTACGACTGGTGCCTAGACGAGCTTGAGATCTACCATCCCCAGCAGATCGAGTTTGCCCGCCTGAACCTCACCTACACCGTCCTCAGCAAGCGGCGGCTCATCCAGCTGGTCGAAGGCGGCTACGTCCACGGCTGGGACGACCCGCGAATGCCCACCCTGTCGGGCCTGCGGCGGCGCGGCTACACCCCCGAGGCCATCCGCGACTTCTGTGAGCGTATCGGAGTAGCCAAGCGGGACACCTGGACCGATATCGCCCTGTTGGAGAACTGTGTCCGGGAGGACCTGAACCGCCGCGCTCCTCGCGTCATGGCGGTGCTGGACCCGGTGAAGCTGGTCATCGAGAACTATCCCGAGGGACAGGTCGAGTACGTCGAGTCGGAGAATAACCCCGAAGACGCCGGGGCCGGCCATCGTTTGATCCCCTTCTCCCGCACCCTGTATATCGAGCGAGCTGATTTCTCCGAAGACCCGCCCCGCGGCTTCTATCGCCTGTCACCGGGTCGGGAAGTGCGGCTCAAGGATGCCTACTACGTCACATGCACCAGCGTCGAAAAGGACGAGGCCACCGGCGAGATCGTGGAAATCCGCTGCACCTACGATCCGGAGACCCGCGGCGGCACTTCATCCGACGGCCGGCGGGTGCGCGGCACGTCCCACTGGGTATCGGCAGATCACTGCTTGGCAGCGGAGGTCAGGCTCTACGACCACCTGTTCGTGAAGGAAGACCCCAGCGACCTGCCTGAGGGCGGCGACTTCACCGACAACCTGAACCCCGGGTCTCTCCGCGCCATAACCGCCAAAGTGGAGCCATCGCTGGCTGACACACGGCCCGGCGACCGTTTCCAGTTCCTGAGGCAGGGCTACTTCTGCGCGGACCTGGATTCCACACCGGACAGTCTGGTGTTCAATCGCACCGTCGCGCTCCGAGACTCCTGGGCCCGCCAGCGGCGGGGTTGAGCGGCACCGGCCCTGCAGGCCTTCAGCCGGAAACGCCGTCTAGCTGCAACTCCGTATGCCTCGCTAGCACATCGAAGTCCCTGTCGTTGTGCAGCACCGCGATTTCAGCCCGTATGGCTACGGCAGCGATCAGGCAATCCGTCAACTTGCGGACTGTTTCCCCCTGCCGTCTGCAACTGCGGTACAGGGCAGCAGCGGTATCATAGTCGCCGGACTGAATCTGCATCATGGAGAGTTGGGACAGAAAGGCTTTGAGAACGACTGCCTCCGCGTCGTTACGAGCCCCTGCGAGTATCTCCATCTGCACCACTTCGCAGATGGCCAGTTCTCGTGGAGTATTCACCAACCCGGTTGCGGGTTGTCGAACCCGAGCCACGCAGGAATTCGATCAGTGCCGAAGAGTCAGCCAGGATCAAGGGACGCGACTTGAACGCATTTCATCCAGGTCCCCTTCCCACCCGATACCCTGGAATGAAGCCAGTTCCTTTGCCGACAACTCTTCTCCGGCAACTACCCGAAGAGCAAAATTGATCGCTTCTTTCTTGGAATTCAGCCGGAATCGGCGCATAACTTCAGCGCAGGCTTTTTCGTCGATTTCAATACTTTCGCGTGCCATATTGCCTTCCTGAAGGCGCTTGATTCCTGGAGAAACAAGGCGCCCTGCGCTAGGGGGTGTCGTCAAATTAACCCGTCATTCCGGCGAAAGCCGGAATCCAGAGGTTTCCGTAGCCAAACCGTGATGCAGCAACCGGATTTTCTGGATTCCGGCTTTCGCCGGAATGACGGAAATAAGGCTGTGGTGTGTCTGGTTGCTCAATTTGACGACACTCCCTAGTCCGCCGCCGCCGGACCCGGAGCAGGCGCGGCCTGGTAGCGCACCGAGTACTTCTTCTCGTTGATGGTGAACGAGGCGATGGCCGCCGGCACCAGGAACGCGGCCGCGATCGAGAAGGGCAGCAGGTAGGAGCCGGTCATGTCGTACAGGACACCGCCCAGAATTATGCTTACGAACGCGCCAATCTGGTGGCAGAGGAACGATATCCCGGAAATGGTGGCCAGCGCACGCAGGCCGTACACGTCCGCAGTCAGCGACGCGGTGATGGGAACGCTGGCGATCCACGAGAAGCCGGCCAGGACAGCGAAAATCCAGAGGCTGGGCAGGGCAGCCGACCCCAATAGCGGAATCTCAATTGACCGCTCCACCGCAATCAGCCCGCCTATCAACACCAGGTAGGCGAGACATCGCACAGAGTACACCGTACCCAGCACATTCTTGCGTCCAAAGCGGTCGGCGAGCCAGCCGCCTCCGATTGCGCCGATTGCGTTGAGCCCCGTCAGGACTCCGAAAATCGTTGCCGCCATCCTGGGGTCGACCCCCAGCTGTCCATCGGCGTAGGGCACGAAGTGGACGGACAAGAGACCTACGGTGATGCCGCAGACCATATAGGCCGCCGAGAGGTTCCAGATCGGAGGGGACCGGAACGAGTGGTACCACTGCTCCACTTCGAACAGCCCACGTCTCCGCTCCGGAGGCCCGGACGCCCCACCTGCGGGACGCCCGGGCTCCCCATCGGGGAGCAGTCCCATCTCCGACGGGTTGTTGCGCAGGAACACGAACCCCAGCGGTACGGCCAGGAAAGCCACGATGGCGCCCAGCGTGATCCAGGAGATCTTCCAGTCGAACAGCGCCACCAAGTAACCGCTGAAAATAATCAGCACCATGCCGCCAATGGACGAACCAGAGGCCACCAGCCCAAGCGCCAGTGTCCGCCGCTTGACAAACCACCGGGCCAGCAACGGCATAAGGGTGCCTATGGAAGCCCCGCTCATGGCGGTGGACAGAATGAAGCTGAACAGGAAGATCAGGAAGTACAGGTGGAAGGTCAGGCTGAGTCCGGCGGTCGCGAGACCGGCCACCAGCAGGCTCAGAAGAATGACCTTTCGAGAGTTGAATTTGTCGAACAGGTGGCCAACCAGCGGCTGGGTAATTCCGTTCATCAGCCAGCCGATGCCGGCGGCAATGGAAATTCCGGTGCGGGAAAAATCGAGGTCTTCGCTCATGGGGATTACGAATACCCCGAACCCGTTGCGCGCTCCGGTCGTCACCCCGGCGATGAACATCGCCGTGAACATGACGTACCAGCCGTAGTAGATGCCCTGTCGCCGTGGGCCCTGTTGGGACCGCCCGAAATCCTCTAGGGTAGACCCATGATCAGCTTGAGCCATTCCGATCCTTACTGGACGTCCCAGCGGTAGACTTGAATGCGATGGCGGCAACTGTCGACTACGAGAATGTTGCCGTGCCTGTCGACCTTGACTGCCGTAGGCCCCCAGAAGAGCTTCTCGATGTTCGCCGATTCCTCGCGGTCGCTGACTGCCGTCAGGCCGCGGGGAGGCTCGAGTACGGGGGCGAGATCAGACTGGAGCCGCAATGCTCCCTCTTCCGGATTAGCCTCGAAGTATTCGTTGGCCCAAGTGGGCGTTTTCGAGGCGCCCCGCAAGGTGGCGATAAGTTCCCCGTCTGGGGACAGAACCCGAACGCGCTCGTTGCCCCAGTCGGCTACGTAGATACGGCCTTCATTGTCGACGCAAAGCCCGGCAGGGCGGCTGATGCGTTCCTCTTCCGGCTGGACAGTGCCCGAACGCGGGAACTGGTCCATGAATTGCCCGTCCCTGTCCAGTTTCTGAATTCGGTCATTGCCCCAGTCAGCGACGTATATGTTTCCATCGCCGTCCAACGCCAGACCCCACGGAGCGTTGAAAGAACCGTAGCCGTCTCCGCGAGATCCCCAGCTCTGGATAGACCGCCCTCCGGCGGTGAATTTCTGGATCCGGCTATTGCCGCTGTCGGCTATCAGCAGGTTGTCATCCGAATCCACCACAATGCCCGACGGGTGGTCGAGCTGCCCAGGCCCCGAGCCTGCTTCACCCCAAGCATCTTGCAGCTCTCCGGTGGTGGAGAATACGGTGACGCGGTTCAGCGCCTCGTCGGTCACATACAGGAGGTCGCGGCTGTCGAACGCAAGGGAACTGGGCCACCACAGTTCACCGACTTCCGTGCCGCCGGTGCTGAACTCGCCCAGAAACTCCTCGTCCACGGTACACATGGAGATGCGCTTGTAGGGCAGACGAATGGGTAGTTCCGGCCCTGCACGGTTGAGGACAAACATCACGCCCTGGGAATCTAAAGCAACATCGACGGGGTTCTGGAGCCCGCGTCCCTGGTTCGAGAGAGAACCGACGGTGTGGGTGTAACGGATAGCGGCCGTGGTGGTCATGTCAGGGAATCATCCTCTCGTATTCGTCGTGAGGGCCGACCCAGTACCATGTGATTGTATCTCCGTCCAGCTCGCCCAGCACACGAAAGTTATCGTCAACTCTAGCAGAGTAAAGATTTTGGCTGCCTTGGACTCGTTTGAAATACAGACTGCTATGTTGTGGGTTGTTTACAAACAATTCATAGGCTCGCAGAACTTTGCGTCTTAATCACAGGGTCAAATTCTCTGAGAGCTTCCCGAAAACTGCGGGTTATCAGCGAATCCACGACCTATTGACCGCTAACAGGTTCACAGTCATCTTCTACAGATAGCGCAAGAAATTCTTCCAGCGAAATCGTCCCTTCCTCTTTCTCTGACCTCCGACCCTCTTCGACAATCCTGTCAAGGACTTCGGGGTGTTCTTCCAACAGCTTGTTCCACCGGATTGAGTCGTTGATTGACTCCAGCATATCCCAGACGGCGCCGTTCTGGTCCGGCTCGTCGAGGCCGATTAGCTTGCTGAAGGCTTCGGCCCACATTTCGTCGGCGCCGATTTTCTTTTCGATGAACTTCAGGATTTCTTTCTTAACGTCCTGAGTGACCTGCATTGAAATCCCTCCGGTTGGGTTACGCCATCTGGAATTCCCTGGTGGAAACGATCAGTTGCAGCAGGTCTGCGACCCGCTGCTCGGCGCACCCATCGCTGATCTCCGGCCCGAAACTGAGATCACCCTGGGAGGCAACGAAAGCAGTCAACTCGCGGCGGGTGCCCTCTGAGACATCCAAGGCCCCGGATAGGGACAGGCATGAGTCGATCAACCCTTCCGGGTCATAGTTGGTCTGGTCCTCGCGAAGGCGCCTGATGATGGACTGCACCCCGGGCTGCTTCGGGTCTCCAACCAGGAGAGCAGCCGAGTTGACCCTTTCCATCAGCGTGCCCGTGTCGACCCATTCGGTCCCGGTGTGCCAACCCTCGACGGTTGGCGGGTTGAGAATTTCTTGCCCCATGAAATTCGCGTCAAGGGCAAGATTGACGATGCTCCAGTGGGGAACGCCGAATGCCCCCGCGATCCTGGCGACACCGGCGACTACCTCGGCCGGGCTCTTCACTTTGGAATACCGGGCCTCTTCCGCCTGGAAGAAGTCCGACATGAAGATGGTCCGCAGAGCGGAGCGGACATCACCGCCGGTGCGGCGCAGGTCCTCGGCAATTATCTGGGTGGCTGCTTCGTCAGGCTGGTCGGAAACGAAAAAGGCGTGGAGCTTGCCCGCAAGGAACCAGCTGCTGGCCGGATGCCCGCAGATGATGTCCAGCACATCCTCGCCGTTGAAGCGGCCCGTCTGGTTCAGGAAGGTCTTTTCACTGTCGTCGTGGTCCTCCGGACGGTAGACGAATTGCCAGTCCAGCCTGCCGTGAGGCCAGATCGAGTCCCTGGAGGCGCGGACGCTCATGTAGTCCTGGTTGGCTATCGTCCAGCCCGTGAATGCCCGGGCCGCGGCTTTCACGTCCGCTTCGCTATAGGTCCCAATGCCCATTGAAAAGAGTTCCAGGAGTTCCCGGCCGTAATTCTCGTTCGGCGCGTCTTTGTGGTTGTCCTTGTTGTCCAACCAGAAAATCATGGCTGGGTCCCGGGAAAGTTCCGACAGCAGGTTGCGAAACGTGCCCAGTCCATGCCGACGGAAGGTATCGGTCTGGTTGACCACCGCCTTGGCGTGGTTGAGCTTGCCGTAGGCCGTAGCAAAAAGGCCGTGCCAGAAGAGGGCTATCTTTTCTTCAAGCGGCCTCCCGGAGTTGATCATGCGATAGAGCCAATAGGACTGGGAACTCTCGATCAGCATCAGGCTGTTCTGGTCTACGTGATACCGGCGAAAGAGGGCATCGTCCCATGGGGACGCGTCTTCCGGGCGCAGCAGTCGCTCAACCGTTGCTTCGTAGCCCTGCTCAACACATTGCTCCAACTCCTCGAAAGAGGCGCCGAAACCCGCCCGGCGCATCAGGTGAGCCATCAGCGAAAGTTCCGCCCCGGCTCGACCCTGTCGGACCACACTTGACTGTGTCATCAACCTTCCCTCCGCGTCTCCGCCGGATCAGGTCCGGTAGACTGCACTGAACCAATCCGGCTACAGCTTCCTGCCCTTCCACTGAGAGGGTGGGAGAGCGCATCAATCCATCACCCTGATAATTCCGGTAGTATAGCATCGAACGGGCACGCTCGCCGCTCCGCTCGGAGTGCCGGGCTTCACGGCTCGGCTGGCAGTTGACAATTGTAAACCTATGACATATTTTTGTGAAAAATTTATGCAATTTTCAAAATTAGCTTGACAAGTAACATAATCCACTCTTAACTCAGTTCGATCCACTTGATTTACCCGGGACGGACGAGCACCAGTCATTTCTCTTGTCCTCCCGGAGGCCCGCAGCAGATGCTTGCGGGAAATGACCCGGAATCCAGCAGTCAGGAGGTGCCGCATTTAGAAAAGAGACTCCTGGGCAGCCAGGAACTTGAAATTTACCGCAAGGCGCAAGGTACGGCAGTTAAGGGGACAGCGGGCAAAGAAGCTCTACGCAATATTTCTCTCAATTTTCAGATCTCCTGCACGCTCCCCCGTTGACACCCCCTCTTGCTGCGCTTGTGTCCTTGTCGAGAACACTAATTCAATCCTTGACAGACTAAACGGCAGAAAAGGGTTTGGGGTGGTTTGAAGATGTCAACAGATATAAGGATAATCAGCGACGGAGTAATGAAAATCGACGGTGGGTCCATGTTCGGTCCAGTGCCCAAAGTGGCCTGGGAACACAGTGTGATCACCGACAGGAAAAACCGGATGACTCTCGGCTTGAATTGCCTGCTCCTCCACTCAGCCGGCCAGAACGTCCTGATAGACACTGGAGTCGGGTCCAAGGACATGGACACCGACAAGGAGTCCCTGGGTCTTGTTCCCAGCAGGCTGTTGCGAGGACTCAAGGCAGTCGGGCTGACCCCGAAGGACATCAACGCAGTAGTGCTCACTCATCTCCACTTTGATCACTCGGGCGGCTGTACCCGGCTGGACCGGGCCGGCAACCTGGTGCCAACGTTTTCCAAGGCCAAGTACTACGTTCAGGAACGGTGCTGGCACGAAGCGTGCAATCCCAACGAACGGGCAAACAACTCGCACCGTGCGGACAATTTCCTTCCCATTGAAGAGCGCGGGCAACTGGAGCTGCTTGACGGCGACCGGGAGGTCATCCCCGGCATCAACGTGGTCGTGACCGATGGACATGCCAAGGGTCACCAGATGGTGATGTTCAACCACGGCGGGGAGCGCGTAGTCTATCTCGGCGACATCGTTCCTACGCCACACCATCTGAACCTGGTCGCCATATCGGCATTCGACAACTCTCCTGAGGTGACCCTCCAGCAAAAGAAGGACCTGCTTTTCCAGGCCGAACGCGAAGGGTGGCTGTTGGTGTTCTCACACGGCCACGAAGTTCGCTCGGGATACCTGGAGAGGCGGGGAGGAATGGGATTCCTGCGGGCGGTGGACCTGTAGGATGCGGCCGCCACCTGAGGCTGTGGAATGGAAAGCTGATCGCCCCGGCTGACATCAGTCGGGGCGATTCTTATTGTGTTTGCCTGGAATCATGAGCAGCGGGTCTGGCCGCTCAGGGAAGGACCTCGGCCTCCACCGAATCGCCCCGCAATCCCGTGAGCCGAGCTTTGGTAATTCTGTTGGAAAGGGGCAGGCCATGGACGGCGCGAACCCGGAGATAGTTGTCAGTCAGCCCCGACCAAGTTCCATTACTTGACAAATTCTTCTCCCACAGGACCTGACGGACGCTTCCGGTCTGACCTTCCCGGAAGCGGGTTCGAGACTCCGCCGACAGGGCCAGCATTCTCCCCATTCGTTCCCGTTTTTCCCCATCCGTGACCTGGTCCTTGAAGTAGGCCGCAGAGGTTCCGGGCCTTTGGGAATAGGGAAAGGCATGGATATCGGAAAACAGCATCCCGGACGCGAAGTCCAGGCCCACTTCAAAGTCCCGCGCCGTCTCTCCGGGAAAACCGACAATGATGTCCGTGGTTATGCCGGCGTCGGGGTATCTTTCCCTGATCAATTCAACCGACGCAGCGAATTCTGCATTGTGGTAGCGCCGCCGCATGGACTTGAGGACCGCATCGCTGCCGCTCTGCAACGGAACATGGAAGTGCGGCATCAGCCTCGGGTCTTGCCACAGTTCCAGCAGGGCGGCGGTTATCTCGTGCGCCTGTAGCGACGACACCCTCAAGCGCTCCACAGGAGTCTCCGCCAGAACTCGCTCCAAGAGACCCGGCAGGCTTTCACCGGGGATGTCAAACCCGTAGGTCCCCAATTGAGTGCCGGTCAGCGCCACTTCCCGGCAGCCCTCGGAAACGTGGCGGTTGATCTCGGCGATGATCGCCTCCGGGGCGATGCTGCGTTCCCGGCCCCGGACCTTGGGGACGATGCAGTAAGCGCATACCTGGTCGCAGCCCTCCTGGATTTTCACCATCGCCCGGGTGCGGCGAACGCCCGACGTTCCCTCTCCCAGAGGGAGAGAGTAAGGGTGAGGGCGTTCCCCTGCAGGCTGGGTGGATTCCTGCTTTCGCGGGAATGACGAGGCTGGCGCGTCCGATGACGGTATTTGAGTATCCAGCGCGGCGTCAACGGATTCCACCAACAGGGTCTTGCCGGTGTTGCCTATGACCAGCGACACCTCGGGCAGCTTTTCCAGGGCAGCAGGAGCGCGCTGGGCATAGCAGCCCGTAGCGACCACCACGGCGTCCGGGTTGCGACGGCGGGCGGCGCGCAGGAACTGCCGGGCCTTGGCGTCTGCGGTAGCGGTTACCGTGCAGGTGTTGAGGACCACCACGTCGGCAGCGTCGGCGGGGCCGACCACTCGGTAACCGGCCTCGCCGAACCGGCGGGCCAGTGTCTGGCTGTCGGACTGGTTCAGCTTGCAACCGTGCGTGTGTATCGCCACGGTTCGCGCCGGTGGTCCAGCTTCGGGAGCCAGCGCGTCATGGAGGGAAATCGAAGGGTCACTCGTCATCGTAGGCGTAGTCCTGCTCATCAAGAGGAATCATGTCCCAGAGGCGGTCTATGGCCGAGGTAACGTCCTCGAGGATTGCGATAAGGTGCTGGGCTCCTGCCCGCGACTCTCTGACCCGGTCGGCCGCCTCCGCGAATGAACTGAGGCGATTGAAGGCATCGCGAATGCGCCGGTCATTGCTTTCCCTCCCCAGGGCCTGGGCGTAATCCTCCACCGACCTGCGGCTGTCCACCTCGTCGCCCCTGCTGAGAGCCACGCCCTTCACGGCCAGGGTTGCGCTTCCCCAGAGGAGTTCCTCGCAGCGAAGCCACCGGCTCTGCCGGGCCTCGTTCATGGCGTCGCGCAATAAACGTACGCTCTGGCCGTGGTAGCGAGTCAGGCGGTCTGCGTGTTCCGGCGAGATATTGGACATGACCAATTCATCATAGGGGCGCTGACTCCGACCTTCAACCTGCCTGACTTGGACATTGGCGCATAAAAACCTGTATTCCAATTTATTATGTAAGGCAATTTCAAGATTATGTTTTGTAATAAAGCGCAAGTTTGACAGGCCCCGATTGGCACTGATATAACCCTTCATTACCCGGCACGGCCCTGCCCCGCTCCAGGGGTCCGGGTAATTTTTATGATTGGGAGGTATTGGTTTTGTTTGTCGGATACAGGCAGATTCCCTTGGCGGTGCTGATGGCCATGGTGGTCATTATCGCCGCAGTGGCATGCGGTGATTCTGCGGCCCCCACGCCACAGGTTGTCGAGGTAACAAAAGTAGTAACCGAACAGGTACCGGTAGAGGTAGAGGTTACGAAGGAAGTCCCTGTTGAGGTCACCAAAGTAGTAACCGAAGAGGTCGAGGTTACCAAGGTAGTGACCGAAGAGGTCGAAGTTACCAAGATTGTCGAAGTTGAAGTAGAGGCAGAAAGGGATAGGCCTGAACTGGTGTTCGCCGGGCTCAGCTGGCAAAGCGCCCTAGTTCAGAACGGCGTGGCCCGTTACATCGTGGAACATGGCTACGGCTACCCAACCAGCGAAATCGAGGGAGACACCGTACCCCTCTTCCAGGGTCTGCGGAGAGGCGACATCGACATCACCATGGAGATCTGGCTGCCTAACCAGATTGACGCCTGGAATGAGGCGATCAAGCTGGGCGAGGTTATTTCGGTGGGAAAGAGCCTGCCTGACAACTGGCAGAGCACCTTCATTGTTCCCGGTTATCTCCAGGACGCCAACCCGGAACTGGATTCGGTTGAGGACCTCAAGAACCCTGATTTCCAGGCCCTGTTCGTTCAGGCTGACAGCGGCGGAAAGGCGGTTCTCATCGGTTGTCTCGCCGGCTGGGCGTGCCGGGCCGTCAATGAGGGCCAAATCGAGGCCTACGGCCTCAGCGACATTGTCGAGCTCAGAGACCCAGGCACGACAGGCGCCCTGAATGCCGCCATCGAGGGTGCGTACCTCAAGGAAGACCCCATCCTGTTCTACTACTGGGGACCAACCCAGTTGGCGGACTCACTGGACATGCGGGTACTGGACCAGCCCGATCCTTCGGAGTGCCCAGACAACGATCCCAAGTTTGGCTGTGAATTCCCAACGGCCGAAATCCTGGTCGCGATGAACACCGAGACCGCCTCGGTGGCGTCCGACCTCATCCCCTTCTTCAAGAGCTGGGAATGGTCCTTGACGCAGCAGACGGCTGCCGAGACCTGGTATACCGAAAACAAGGACAACTATACCTCTGACGAAGAGGCCAGGCTGGCCACCGGAGCATGGTTCCTGGAAAACCACGATATCTGGAAGGAATGGGTCCCCGAGGATGTTGTGGCGAACGTGGAAGCTGCGCTGGCTAACCAGTAATCCCCGGGAGTCGAATACTCGTAGAAGGCTCAGGGCCCCCGCGTTTGCGGGGGCCCTTCTTGCTTTCTCCTGGGTTGCCAGCGGCGCAAGGGCCCGGGAGCATCACATGCGGCCTAGCCCTGTCGGGACGTGATGTAGCCCTGTGTGATGCGGTCGATAATGATGGCCATCACCACGATGCCGGCCCCCGCGACGAAGGCCTTGCCTTCTTCCAGTTGCCCCATGGAACGCAGAACCTCGATGCCCAGTCCTCCGGCTCCCACCATTGCGGCAATGGTAGCCATAGCCAGCGCCATCATGACCGTTTGGTTGATTCCGGCCATAATCGTAGGCACAGCCATAGGAACCTGGACTTTGATCAACAACTGAAACGGAGTAGGTCCGAAAGAGCGACTCGCTTCCACCACTGCGGGGTCGACCTGCCTGATCCCAAGATTGGTCAGGCGTATGCACGGGGGGATAGCGTACAAGACTGTGGCCATGATAGCGGCGACGTTTCCCAGCCCGAAGAGCATGATGCCTGGCACCAGGTAAACGAAGCTGGGCATCGTCTGCATGGCATCCAGCACCGGGCGCATGAGGGTATCGGCAGTGTTGCTCCTGGCTCCTGCTATCCCTATGGGTATGCCTACGCCCACGGCGATGCTCACCGACACGATCATGATGGCGACGGTGATCATCGCCGGTTCCCACAGGCCAACTATGCCGATCGCAATCATCCCGATGCCTGAGGCAACTCCCACCCCAAACGAAGCCACTCGCCATCCTGTGGCAAAGATGAGGGCCACCATAACCGGCCACGGGATCCATACCAGAAAGTCCCGCAATTTGCCGAGGGCAATCTTGAGGTAGTCGCTTACCGCATCGAAGAACCATCCCAGGTTGACTATTACCCAGGTAATGAAGGAGTCAATCCCGCCGGTTACATCCGGCCCCACATTGACCGGAAAGGACATCATCGATTCCACTTCGGAACCGTGAATCAGAAGAGCCGCCAGAATACCTGCGGCGATAACTCCCAGGACTGCTGCTACCTTGTTCCTGCCTCGCTTTTCTTCGGTCCCATCCGCCCTTTCGGCATTGCCGACAACCCAACCCGTTACCTTCTTCAAGTCAACTGCCATATCAAGCTCACTGATTCCAAGACTATGCCGTGCGTTCCTCTTCTGCTTCGGCGGCCAGCTCGGCGTTGGCGGCGGCATTGGCTTCGTAATCCTGGTCGGCAGTGGAAGTTTCCGCCAGGGCCTCGGCGAGGGCGCTGCGGTGTATCTCTCCCACCAGCCTGTTCTCCCCGTCGGTCACCGGGATGGGGTAGTCACTGGCCATTGCCAGGGGAATCAGCACATCGAAAGTGGTGTCCGGGCTCACTGCCTGATAGTCCTGGTCCACGTACCCCAGCCCCAGGTCCAGCCGGTTGACCCCGGCCTTGAGCGCGTCATTTGCCCTGGATATGGTCAGAATGCCGATGTAGCCCTGTTTCCGGTCGACGATCCAGGCGGCGTCACCGTCGCTGTCGGCAATGGTGTGCAGTGCGGCGCGCGGCCCCTGGTGGCCCAGCACCGTTGCCTTCGGCGCGACCATCACCTTCCTCGCGGTCAGAACCCCTTCCAGCCTGACATCCTGGGTGAAGTCGCCGACGTATTCGTCTTCCGGCCGCAGCACAATGTCCTCGGGCGAGCCGATCTGAACCACCCGGCCGTCCTGCATGATGGCGATACGGTCTCCCAGCTTGAGGGCTTCGTTGAGGTCATGCGTGATGAATACAATGGTCTTGTGGAGCTCTTCCTGAAGGCGCAGCAGTTCGTCCTGCATCTGGCGTCGAATCAGGGGGTCCAGGCCGCTGAATGGTTCGTCCATGAGCAGGATGTCGGTGTCCACTACCAGGGCCCGGGCAAGGCCCACCCTCTGCTGCATTCCGCCTGAGAGCTGGCGGGGATACGCTTGTTCCCATCCTGACAGCCCCACCATGTCCAGGATCTGCCTGGTCCGCTCGTAGCGCTCAGATTGCGGTACCCCCTGAACCTCAAGTCCCCAAGAAGCGTTGTCCAGCACGCTGCGGTGGGGCATGAGACCGTAGTGCTGGAACACCATGGCGATCTTGTCCCGCCGAAACTCCATCAGTTCCCTGTCTGTCATCGCCGTGATTTCGTTGCCGTCGATGACGATGATGCCCGCCGAGGGATCGATCAGGCGAATGAGGCAGCGGACCATGGTCGACTTCCCGCTGCCCGACAAGCCCATGATCACAAAGGTCTGTCCCCGCTGCACCTCGAAAGAGACATCGTGCAACCCAACTACGGCCCCAAACTCCGACTGGATTTCCGCCTTGCTCTTTCCGGAGTTCTCTACCGCCAGCACCCGGTCCGCGTTTTTTCCGAAGACCTTCCAGACCGATTCGACCTTGATGATTGGTCCGGTTCGGTCATCGCCGCTTTCGGCCGCGAGTGCGCCAGCCTCCTCCACACCGGTCTCATTCACTGAAACTGCCATTTCACCACTCTCCGGTGCCGGCCAATTTGGGGCCGGCCAGCATTGCATTGCCGTTGTCGTTCCGGGATGCAAGTGGGCCTAAGTTAGGGTGATACCCCCCGTTTGTCAATAAATCACGACTCAATGACGCTGCGGCCCGGCGTTACAACGGCGTTTATAATATGCTGCGATTTGCCGCCGGAAAGCTCGGCGGCAGCTTATGTAAATTTGTTCTTCATGGGGGTTACGGATGAAATATGACTACATAGTTGTCGGGGGTGGTTCTGCGGGATGTGTCGTGGCGACCCGGCTGTCAGAGGACCCGGACAAGTCGGTGCTGCTCCTGGAAGCAGGACCGGACTACCCGGAATTCGAGCACCTTCCCGACGATCTCAAGCGAGGCTATAACGTCTGGCGCTCAGCCTACGGCCCCCACAGCTGGGACCTGAGAGGCATCGCCAACTCGACTCAGACCGAGCCGATGATCATCCCTCGCGGCAAGGCCACCGGCGGCTCCAGCGCCATCAACGGGCAGGTGATATTCCGCGGCGTGCCCGAGGACTACGACAACTGGGCTTCCTGGGGCAACGACGAGTGGGGGTTCACCAGCTGCCTTCCCTACTTCCGCAAGATGGAAAACGACTGGGACCATCCCGGCGATGACTTCCACGGCAACGAGGGACCGCTTCCCATCCGCCGTTTCAAGAAGGAGGAATGGATTCCTGTTTCCACGGCCTTCTATGACGCCTGCGTCGGCGTGGGGTTCCCAGAAGACCCGGACCAGAACTCGCCGGACTCCAACGGCATAGGCGTGCGGCCGCTGAACAACATCGACGGCGTGCGCATGAGCACCGCGCTGACCTATCTCTCACAGGGCCGGCACCGGCTGAACCTCACCGTTCGCGGCAACGTGACGGTCCACCGGGTGTTGTTCACCCCTCCGGCGGAGCCGGGCCAAAAGCCGAAGGCCATAGGCGTGCAGGCCGAGAGCGGCGGCGAGGTGTTCACCGTCGAGGGCGGGGAGATCATTCTCAGCGGAGGGACCATCGGGTCTTGCCAGGCCTTGCTGCTGTCGGGGGTCGGGCCAAAGGACGAGCTGGCGGCCCTGGGCATCGAGTCTGTACACGATCTGCCCGGCGTCGGCAAGAACTTCTGCGACCACCCGGCGGCATACATGGTGTTCCGGGGCTATGGCGATCCCGCCGACGTGGAAACGCCGACGATCCAGGTCGGCCTCCGCTTCAGCACGCCCGGCTCGCCGACCCGCGCGGACTTCCAGATCACGCCGACGCTGATGACCAGCGAGCACCGGCCCGCCAGCGTCAGCTACGAGGGGGAAGAGTTCCACTGGGGCCTGAGCGTCGGGCTGCAGAACGCCACCTCGGCCGGCGAGATCACGCTGACCACGGCCGACCCGCACGTACAGCCCAGGCTTGACTACCAGTTGTTCTCGGCGCCCTACGACCGGGAGCGAATGCGTGAGGCACTGCGAACGGCGGTCCGCATCGCGGAGCACCCGACCATGGCGGCGCACATAGCGGAGATGCTCAACCCCACCGAGGCCGACTTCGCTTCCGACGATGCCCTGGACAACTGGATTCTGCGCAACGCCTACACCCAGCACCACATCGCCGGGACCTGCAAGATGGGGCCCGCTTCGGACGGCATGGCGGTGGTGGACCAGCACTGCAAGGTGCACGGCCTGGAGAACCTGCGAGTGGTTGACGCCTCGGTAATGCCGGATGTCATTCGCGCCAACACCAACGGCACGACCATCATGATCGCCGAGCGGGTCTCCGACTGGATCAGGGAAGGAAAGTAACTTCGTCTGAATAAAACGACGGAATTCCCGAAGCGAACGAGGGGCGGGAGTGGATCCCGTCCCTTCTTCTATGGATCTGGCTGACCAATTCCTACTGCGTCCAGGGCGGCGAGCAGGTCGGCGGGCAGCGGGGAGTGCAGGTCCAACGGCTGGCCCGAGATTGGATGGGCGAAGGCCAATCGGTGTGCGTGAAGGAAGTGGCGGGCCAGGAGCGGGCTGCGCCTCCCGTACACTGCATCTCCCATCAGGGGGTGGCCCAGCCAGGAAAGGTGAACGCGGGCCTGGTGCGTCCGGCCCGTGTATAGCTGCAACTCCAGCAGGCTCCAGGCTCCGGCGCGCTCCAGCAAATGGTAGCCGGTGCGGCTCTCCCGGCCCTCGGCAGTGACGGCCATCCGGGTGCGCCGACGAGGGTCGCGCCCTATCGGAGCGTTGATGGTGCCGGAGGGATGGTCTGGGATGCCTTCCACCAGGGCAAGATAGCCTTTCTCGACCTCCCGGTCCTTGATCTGGCGGGACAGCCGGTGGTGTGCCTCCTCGTTCTTGGCGGCGATCATCAGGCCGGAGGTGTCCTTGTCCAGGCGGTGGACGATGCCGGGGCGGATCTCTCCGCCGATCCCCTGGATGTCGGGGCACAGGGCCAGGAGACCGTTCACCAGCGTCCAATCAGGGTGGCCGGGGCCGGGATGGGCCGCCAAACCCGCCGGCTTGTCTATGACCACCAGGTCGGCATCCTGGTAGACCACGGTCAGCGGGATGTCCTGCGCCACGGCAACGGCCGGCCGGGGCGGCGGAACGGAGACCACCACGCGATCCCCGGCACGGACGCGGTGGGCGGGCTTTACGGGTTCGCCGTTGACGATGACATCGCCGCTCTCGATGAGCTGGCGGAGGCGGCTCCGGGTGAGGCCCAGGTCGAGGCCCGCGAGATACTGGTCCAGGCGGGAGTCGCTGCCCACGACCTGCAAGTCGTGGCGAGTCGCGCAGGCTGCAATGGCGCCTGCGGTCAAAGGGTTGGGCCGCCGGGAGCTACCGCTCATGGTCATGGTGAGCTCGCCGAACCAGGCGTCGGCAGGACCCACTCGCGCACGCCGCAGGTGGAGCAGCGCCACCCGCCGCTGGCGAGTGCCCGCATGTCTCCGTCGCACAGAGGGCAGTAGCTGTAGGCGTCCCTTTCCTCTGCCCGCGCAGACGGAGACCGCTCGGCCATGATGAACAGCCAGGCGAGGATGACCAGCCCGGTGACGATGGATGCGTCGGCGATGTTGAAGACGGGCCAGGGGCCTATGTCGATCCAGTCGGTCACATGCCCAAGACGCAGCCGGTCCACGAGGTTGCCGAATGCGCCGCCGAGCTGCAAGCCAAGGCTGAGGCGCAGGAGACCCGTGGGGAAGCGCTGGCTGCGATACAGCAGTATCAGCACCGCCACGCCGACAAAGGACACGAGGATCAGCGGCGTATTGTTGCCCTGAAACAGGCCGAAGATGCTGCCGGTGTTGAATGTGTGGGTGATGCGGACGAATCCCTGGTACGGAAAGGACTCGTAGAGGAACAGGGACTCCCGCACGAGGTACTTGGAAAACTGGTCTGCGAAAAATATCAGGACTGCAAGCAGGATCAGGAGGAAGTCCCGGTATATCGGAGTCCGGCGACCCGTCCCGCCGGCCCCGGAGCGGGAGGGATTCCCGAACAGACCCATTCTCGATAACACTGTCATCGGGAGAGGCAGGATTTCGCAAATGGCATAACGGAAAAACTCGGGACAGGGCAGCGTCGAGAGCGCAAGCCCGGTCTTGCGGTCGCTACTTGAGTTGCTCGATGAAAAAGCGGGCGACTTCAGGGACGAGGCGCCCTTCGTGCCCGTACCAGAAGTGGTCAACGCCCTCGAAGATACGGCTCTCAGGCTCCCGCTCGAAGGTCTTCAGTTCCTCCGCCAACCCGTCCGACTCAACCAGCCGGTCACGGTCGCCGGCGACGATCAGGGCGGGCAGCTTGCGGGTCTTCAGGGGGCTGCTGCTCACGTACCTCAGCGCCGGTGAGACCAGCGCAACCGCGTCGGCTTCCTTCTGGACGGACTCGTGGCGAAGAATGACGCCGGACCCGAAGGAGTAGCCCACCACGCCGACCTTGCCGCGAGTGTCGGGCCAGGCCTTGATCATATCCAGGGCGCCCAGCACCTCCTGGTACTCGGCCTCTCCCTCTCCATGCTCGCCTTCGCTGTCGCCGACGCCGCGGAAGTTGAACCGGAGCGTCACAAACCCCTCTTCGGCCAGACCGAGGGCCAGGGCCATCACGACGTTGTTGTGCATGGACCCGCCATGCTGGGGATGTGGGTGGCAGATGACGATGCCGGGCCACGGGCCGCCGGTGGCATCGGGCTGGGCGACCACTCCCTCGAAGGTAAGACCGGCGGTCTGGAAGGACACAGCGCTCTGACGCAAGACATTCACCCCCGCGCTCCTGCTTTCATCCTGAGCTTGTCGAAGGATCCAAGGATCATATTAGGGCCGTAAGCTTCGAATTGGCAAGGCAGGCAATAGTTCGGTATTCTTAACATAAGGGGAAGTTGCTTTTACAATCAGGTTCAACCTGAAAGTCGGAGGTGGGGGATGGCGAGAAGCCGGGTTTACCGCCACGATGTGCGCTGCCCTGACTGCGGTTCCAACTGGATGCGCAAGGACGGGCATGTGGCAGAGCGGCAGGCTTACAGTTGCGGCGACTGTGGGCGGCGTTGCGTGCCTGGCGGGGCCTACCGCCGTCCCAGTCAGGCGGTCAAGGAGCGGGCGGTCGCCATGTACACCGAGGGCAGCAGTTTGAGCGCCATAGGCCGGGTGTTGGGCTACAGCGCCCCGGCGGTGCTGGGGTGGGTGAAAAAGGGGGGCGCATTGCCTTGAGCCGGCTGCGGGAGCGCAACAGGCACCGGACAGAGGGCCTGGCCGGGCGTCAGCCGGCGGCGGTGATTGCTTGGGATGAGATGTGGACTTACCGGGGAGCCAGGCATGGGAGCAAGCGAGAGGACTGCTGGATTTGGACGGCGGTGGTAAGGGAGGCCGACGGCAGCCGCTGGGCGGATTTCGAGGTGGGGGACCGCAGTGAAGGCCCCTTCCTGCGGCTGTATGAGAGACTGCCGGAGGCTGGATTGTACCGCAGCGACGCTTACGGGGTGTATCCGGGCTGGCTTCCGCCGGAGCGGCACGTGGCAGGCAAGGGCGGAGCGGTGAACTGGAATGAAGGGCTGCACTCGGTGTGGCGGGGGAAGCTGAACCGGCTGGCGCGGCGGACCAAAGGGTACACCAAGAAGGTGGAGATGCCGGTCTATTCTCTGGCCTTGGTCTGCTGGCGCCAGTGGCGGAAATCCAATGCCAGCGCATATTAAGAATACCAATAGTTCCATCTCCCTCAGGTGGGGGGAGTAATCGAAAGGCCCCGACATGAAAACCGGCAGTTACTCAACAAATGGCAATACTGCTAAAATAGTCGAAATTCGACCGGGTGCGTCGATAGACGCAGAGTATTGATTTGTAGAGGGCAGGATGGCAACGATTGACCTGCGCAGCGACACGGTTACCCAGCCGACCGACGAGATGCGCCGAGCGATGGCCGCGGCCGAGGTGGGAGACGACGTATTTGGAGAAGATCCTTCGATAAACGAACTGCAGGAGCGGTCCGCAGCCATCCTGGGCAAGGAGGCGGGCCTGCTGACCACCAGCGGCACCATGAGCAACCTCATTGCCACGCTGGCGTGGAGCAGCCACGGGGATGAGATCATCATGGGCCACGAAGCCCACATGTTCTGGAACGAGGGCGCAGGTCAGGCGGCGCTGGGCGGCGTGCAGACGCGCCTCGTGCCCAACGACGAGCAGGGGCGGATCGACGCGGACGATGTGGCCGCAGCCATCCGACCGTCCGGCAACCTGCACTTTCCCAAGACCAGCATGGTGTGCCTGGAAAACACCCACAACCGTTGCAGCGGCGGCGTCCTGACGCCCGAGGACACCAAGGCCGTTGGGGATGTAGCGCACGCTGCAGGAGTGCCGGTGCACCTGGACGGAGCCCGCATCTTCAACGCCGCCATCGCGCTGGAAGTGCCGGCGGCGGAGCTGGCGCGGGACGTGGACGACCTGAGCTTCTGCCTGTCGAAGTCCCTTAGCTGTCCCGTGGGGTCGGTGCTGGTAGGGTCGCAGGACTTCATCAACGAAGCCAAGCGATGGCGCAAGATGGTGGGCGGGGGAATGCGGCAAGCGGGGGTGCTGGCGGCCGCCGGCCTGGTGGCGCTGGACAGCATGGTCGACCGCCTCGCCGAAGACCATCAGAACGCCCGGCGGCTGGCACAGGGGCTGGCCAACATAGACGGCCTGACCGTCGACCCGGACAAGATCCAGACCAACATCGTTTTCTTCGAGGTAAACGAGGGCCTGGGAACGGCCGCAGAGATGATAGCCGCCCTCAACCGGCAGGGCGTGCAGGTATCCTATCCGGGCAAGCAGTCAATCCGCATGGTGACGCACCGGCACATCTCACCCGCAGACATCGAGGAAGCGCTCTCGCGAACTTCGGCGGCGGTGCGGGAGCTCCGCGAGACGAAATGGTAGCATCGGGGGAGTGATGGCTGACTTCGTCCTGGACAGAGAGCACACGGCCCTCCTGATCGCCGACTTCTACGAGGCGATGATGACCACCATACCCCACGCCGTGGAGCGCGGGGTGATAGGGAAGACGGCGGCGCTCCAGAGAGCGGCCCGCGACGCCGGCATCATGGTGTGCTACTGCGCCACGGTCTTCCGGCCCGGCTACCCGGAGATCGGCTCCCGGAACAAGACCTTCGGGCAGCGCAAGGCGTCGGGACAGGCGGCGGTGTTCGATCCGCTGGCGGTGATCCACCCGGCGGTCGCTCCCATCGAGGGTGAGGTGGTAGTCGGCAAGCACCGGGTTAACGCCCTCTACGGGACGGGGCTGGACGTGGCGCTTCGCGCCAACGATATTCACAACCTGATAATCCTGGGCTACGCGACCAGCGGAGTCGTGCTTTCGACCGTCAGGTACGCATCCGATCTGGATTACAACCTCTACGTGGTGGAGGACTGCTGCTCGGACTCCGAACCCGAAGTGCATGACTTCCTGACGGGACGCATCTTCCCGCGGCAGGCTGAACTAGTGCAGTCGGAAGAGGTGATCGCGGCGCTGGCAGCGTGATGGGCAGGGAGCGCCCCCACCCTAACCCTCCCCCGGAGGGAGAGGGAACTCACGGACCGTCCCGCCGCTGGCAGATGCGCACGCGGCACGTTGCGTTTCTGGCTTTGGCCATCGCCATTGGCCACGTCATTTACGCGATTTTGCGGGACCACGTATTCCACGCTTCTCCGATTCTTGGCTGACCAGGAATTCAGGGTAACCTGCACCAATGGACCTGCCAGCACACAAATACCTGGAAGACCGGGGAATACCGCACCGCCGACTGGAGTTTCCGGCCAGCACGGAAAAGGGCGCGGCCAACGTGGCCCGCGCCCTCGGGTACGACGAGTCGCAGATGGTCAAGACGCTGATCTTCGAGACTGCTGCGGGTGAGCGCGCCCTGGTGATGCTGGGGGGCGACAAGAACGCCATTTCGGGTCGGCTGAAGCGCGCCCTGGGCTCCCGCAACATCCGGCTGGCCGCCCCCGAGACGGTTAAGGAAGTGACGGGCTACGAGATTGGCTCCATCCCGCCCTTCCACTGGCAGCCGCCGGGGTTCCGGTCGATTGTCGACGCCTGCCTGATGGCCGAGGGGGAACTGGGTGTCGGCGCAGGCGTGTGGGGACAGGAGATCATGATCACGCCCGAGGACCTGGTGGCTGCGTGCAGCGGCGAGGTGTTCGACCTGAGTGGGAACGGGTGGGCTGGTCAAGGGGAGTAACGAGGCAATGCTCGCACGGACACTACTATTGTCCGTGCAGATTCCAGCAGTTCGGAAATTGACTAACCGCGACGAAGGTTCGCGGGACCGGTCTGGTAGGTCAAAAGGTTACGGGCAAGTCTTAGCTGAACCAGCCTGCGACTAAGGCCCGGGTTTATTTCACTCAATGTATTCGCCACAAGACGATGGACCGAGGGCCCACGGTCAAGACTCATGTGACCTTTTTCGTTCAGTTGGTCTCTGGCAGCCAGAAACGCTGCGTAATAGTCTCTGTCTACTGCGGAGCGGCGAGAGATTGCATTTGAAGATAGGGCCAACTCTACAGCCAATGCCAAATATTCCTACGGCGACACCGCATCGAAACTACGGATTGCTCTCGAACTCAAAGTGAATTTTCCTCAAGAGGACTTCCTTTTCAGTCCCTTCTAACTCCTTGGACATCGCATCGACACAGATCCCCAGATATTCGTCCCAAAACAGCTCTTTGGCTCTTTGCCTGTCGCAGTCAAAATCCATGACCAGCAACAGGTACTCCCAGTCTTCCTCCGAGTCCTGGTAGTGCTGAATCGTAATCTTTTCCAAAGGCTACTTCTTGTCTTCGACGGCCACTTGAGTCCAGTCTAAAAGTCGCGACAGAACAGGCCGTCCGATGGTACCGAGCAGGCGGTCAACGGTATCTGCGTCCGCTTGCCATCTAACTGGTATTTGATTGGTTTTGTTCATTGCCGTCAATCATCTCATGCACGGAATTAACCAAGACATCCGTCGTAACTGCCTCAATATGGAGTGTCCCCGCCCCACCAGCGATTGAGGCGGTCGGCGATTTCCTTTTCCGCGCCTTCCGTTCCCGGGCGATAGTAGCGTCTGCCCTGGAGTTGGGACGGCAGGTACTCCTGGCGTTCGAAGTGGCCCTCGTAGTCGTGGGAGTACTTGTAGTCGCGGCCGTAGCCCATCCGGTGCATCAGGCCGGTTACGGCGTTGCGCAGGTGCAGGGGCACCGGGTCGTTGGGCAGGCTGCGTACGTCGGCCATCGCCTCGTTCAGAGCGGCGTATGCCGTGTTGCTCTTGGGTGCGGTGGCGAGGTATACGGTAGCCTCGGCCAAGGGGATGCGGCCCTCGGGCATCCCTATGAAGTGTACGGCCTGCTGTGCCGCCACGGCCACGGTCAGCGCCTGCGGGTCGGCAAGGCCGATATCCTCGGCGGCCAGAATCACGAGGCGGCGCGCGATGAACAGCGGGTCCTCTCCTGACTCGATCATTCTGGCCAGCCAGTAGAGGGCGCCGTCGGGAGACGAGCCCCGCACGGACTTGATGAAGGCGGAAATCGTGTCGTAGTGGCTGTCGCCGGCCTTGTCGTACATGGGGGAGCGGCGCTGCAGAGCGTCCGAGATCGTTTCGAGGTCAACTTGCCGTTTGCCGTCGGCGCCGGGGATCGTGGCGTAGGCGGCGGTCTCGAGCGCGTTGAGGGCAACGCGGGCGTCGCCATTGGCGATGTTGACGAGGTGGGCCATGGCGTCGGAATTGACGCTGACGGCCATGTCTCCGAGGCCTCGTTCCGTGTCTTCGCAGGCCCGATTGACTATCGCCTCGACCTCTTCTGGAGACAAGCCCTGAAGGGCGAAGACCCGGCTGCGGGACAGCAGGGGAGCAATCACCTCGAAGGACGGGTTCTCGGTGGTGGCGCCGATCAGGGTTACCGTCCCGTTCTCGACGTGGGGCAGGATTACGTCCTGCTGGGCCTTGTTGAAGCGGTGAATCTCGTCGACGAACAGTATGGTGGCCTGGCCGTGCATACCACGGCGCTCGCGGGCCTCGCCAACGATACGACGCAAGTCGGCCACCCCGGAGGTTACGGCGCTGACCGGCTCGAAGGCGGCCTGGGTGGCGGTGGCGACGAGGCGGGCCAGGGTGGTCTTCCCCGCGCCGGGCGGGCCCCAGAGGATGAACGACGGGATGCGTCCGGCAGCGATGGAGCGGAACAGAACGCGGTCCCGCCCGACCACCTGCTCCTGTCCGACGAACTCCTCGAAGCTCCTGGGGCGCATCCGCTCGGCCAGGGGCGCGTTTCTCTCGGCTTCGAGGCGGTTCTGGCGGTCGAATAGGGACTCGCCGGAAGTCAAATCTAAAGTTCCTTGCCGTTATTAGCGTTGGGGAGACGCCCTCACCCTAACCCTCTCCCAGAGGGAGAGGGGATTCTGGGACGGGGGCCTCTAGGCGAAGTGGGGCATCACCTCTTCGGCGAATAGCCCCATGGAGGACTTCACGTCTTCGTGGGGAATCATGCCGCCGGTGTTGAACCAGCAGATAAAGCCGTCGGGGCCGTACATTTCCCCGAACTTGTGCAGCTTGTCTGCGACCTGTTGCGGGGTGCCGACGGCGGCGTACTCGTCGAGGACCGTCTCGTAGTCCAGGGTCTGGGCCCGGGCGGAGCCACGCCCCGACCCGCCACGCAGGGTGCCCAGGTAGTTGTTGATGGTCTCCTCGAACCCGCGGCGTGCCTTCGACTCGTCGTGGTCGACGTTTACGTGAACGGTGACATTCACGTCGCGCTTGGCGGGATCGTGGCCGTTGTCCTCAAGCTCGCTGCGATAAGTCTCAAGCCCGCTCAGCGCTCCCTGGACGGTTACGATGGTGGGGGCCACCAGGATGTTGTGTCCCAGTTGTCCGACAAGGGTGAAGGTGTCGGGGCTGTTGGAGGCAATGTACACCGGCGGGTGAGGCTGCTGGAGCGGTTTGGGGGAAAGATTGATTCCCTCGGCCTGGTGGTATTTCCCGTTGTAGCTGTAGTCGTCCTGGGCCCACATGCCCAGCACCATCTCCAAGCCCTCGTTGAAGCGTTCCCTGGCCTCTTCCTGGTCGACGCGGTAGCCCTGGAAGTGGGCCGGAATGGCGCCCCGGCCGATGCCGAAGATCGAGCGGCCGCCTGACAGCACGTCCAGCGCCGCAGCCTCCTCGGCGAGCCGTATGGGCTGGTGCAGGGGCACCAGGTGCACGGCGGTGCCGATGCGTATGCGGCTGGTGGTCTGGGCGATGGCCGATCCCACCATGAGGGGCGATGGCATGATGGAGAAGCGCGAGTTGAAGTGCAGTTCCGCCAGCCAGGCGGCGTCGAATCCCAGCTCGTCGGCCCACTGCACCTGCGCGATGGTGTCCTGGTAGCGCTGGTACGGAGACTGGTCTGCGGCACAGGGCATCTGGTAGAAAACGCCGAATTTCATGAATAGCCCCTCAAGTACGATGTCTGTGAAGATTCTACACCAGAAATCTTCGTGAAACTCGGCTGGATGTTAGTATAGGAGCAGACCAACTTTGAAGAGATGGCCGGATCGATGGCAGCCCTGACGAGTGAACCCGAAAGATACGCTGAATTGAGCAGGCACTTCATCGAAAAGGCCGATGAATACCTGCTGGCCGGCGATCGCGTGCAGGCGTCGGAGAAGGGATGGGGCGCGGTGGCAGAAGCGATCAAGTCCATTGCCGCAGAGCGAGGATGGAACCATCAAGGGCATCGCGTGCTAGACGACATTGTTCTGCAGTTGTCCGAGGAGTGGGAGCGCCCGGACGTCCGGCTTCTTTTCGACACTGCGGAAAGGCTGCACATCAATTTTTACGAAGACTCACTGGCGTCAGACGCGATCGCAGCCAGACTAGATAACGTCAAAACACTCTTGCTGGAGCTGGAATCGCTGCGTGCCTTGCCGACGCACCCCGTCGTCTTGGACAGCAGGGAGCGAAGGTTGCGCTGGCGTCGCCTCACAGGGGAGTTGTTGCCACTGGGTACAGAAACGAGAACGCAGCAAAATTGAACCGGGAGACTCAGAGGGCGAGTGATAAAACCGCCCTTCTCTTTTCCGTCGAGAGTTTCACTGCCCGCCTACAGCGGTATGTTCCCGTGCTTCTTGGGGGGCAGGTTGTCGCTCTTGGTGTGGAGCATCTCCAGTGCGCCGATGATCCGGGGGCGGGTGTCGGCGGGGTCGATGACATCGTCGAGGAATCCCCGGCTGGCAGCGATGTAGGGAGTGGTGAAGCGGTCCTTGTAGTCCTCTATCAATTCCACCCTGGTCTGATCGGGGTTTTCCGACTTGGAAATCTCGTCACGGTAGATGATGTTCACTGCGCCATCGGCTCCCATGACCGCGATCTCGGCGCCGGGCCACGCCAGGTTCACGTCCGAGCGCAGGTGCTTGCTGCTCATGACGATGTAGGCGCCGCCGTAGGCTTTGCGGGTGATGACCGACACCTTGGGGACGGTGGCCTCGGCGTAGGCGAAGATCAGCTTGGCCCCGTGGCGGATGATCCCGCCGTACTCCTGGGTGACGCCGGGGAGGAAGCCGGGAACATCGACGAAGGTGACCAGCGGGATGTTGAAGCAGTCACAGAACCGCACGAACCGCGCGGCCTTGACCGAGGCGTCGATGTCCAGCACGCCCGCCAGGTAGGCCGGCTGGTTTCCCACGATTCCCACCGGCTTGCCGTTCATGCGGGCAAAGCCGACGACAATGTTCGGCGCATAGTTCTGGTGGACCTCCATGAATTCCTCATGGTCCACCACCTTGTAAATCACGTCCCGCATATCGTAGGGGCGGCCCGGGTCTTCGGGCACCATGTATCGCAGGTCGGGCTCACGGCGGTCGGCAGGATCGTCCGCAGGGTCCTGCGGCGGGTCGTCGACATTGTTGCCGGGCAGGTAGCTCAGGAGGTGGCGCACCTCGTTGAGGCACTCTTCCTCCGTCTCGCAGACGAAGTGGGCCACGCCGCTGCGGGTGGCGTGGGTGGCTGCGCCGCCCAGGTCCTCGTGGCCGACCTCCTCGCCGGTCACCGCCCGGATCACGTCGGGGCCGGTGATGTACATCTGGCCGATCTCCTTCACCATGAAGATGAAATCGGTGATGGCCGGCGAGTAGACCGCGCCTCCGGCGGCAGGGCCGACGATGACGGTTATCTGGGGTACGACGCCGGAATAGAGCGTGTTGCGCAGGAAGATGTCTCCATAGGCGGCCAGGCTGAGCGCCCCCTCCTGGATACGGGCGCCGCCGGAGTCGTTGAGTCCGATGACGGGGCAGCCGGCCTTGGCGGCCAGGTCCATGACCTTGCAGATTTTCTGGCTGACCGCCTCGGAGAGGGAGCCCCCCATCACAGTGAAGTCCTGGGCAAAGGCAAAGACCTGGCGCCCCTCCACCTTGCCGTAGCCCGTCACCACGGCGTCTCCCAGGGGGCGGCGGTCGCCTAAGCCGAAGTCGGTGGTGCGATGCGTCACAAAGGGGTCCAGTTCCTGGAAGGTGCCCTCGTCCATCAGCCGTTCCAAGCGTTCGCGGGCGGTGAGCTTGCCCCGGCTGTGCTGCTGGTCGATCCGGTTCTGCCCTCCTCCCAGCTGTGAGGAGCGTCGCATCGAATCCAGGGTTTCGAGTTGCTGGTCAATCTGCCTCTGCTCAGCGGTCACTTGTCCTCTCCGACCGAAGCGAACGGGCGATTGCGGAGTTGAACCGCCCGATCAGTTCATTCCTCGAATTTCGCAAAGCGCATTCTATCGCGCATCTCTCAGCGTCCGCCATGTCCGGTGATAGAATTTCAGGGACAAACACCGGCAAAAACCGTATGGAGTCGGCTCAAATTATGTCCGCTGGCGTGGCCGCGCTGGAAGAACTGAAGGTTGCCAACGGCGAGCGGCTGTCGTGGGGCAGGCGTACCTATGTGATGGGAGTGATCAATGTAACTCCCGATTCCTTCTCCGGTGACGGACTGAAGGGCGATGTGCAGGCCGCGGCAGACCAGGCGCTGCGATTCGAGGACGAGGGGGCCGACTTCCTGGACATTGGCGCAGAGTCCACGCGGCCGGGACACGCTCCGGTACCGGAATCGCAGGAACTGGGACGCCTGCTGCCGTCGCTGGAGGCGGTGGCCGCCAGGGTCTCGATCCCCATCAGCGTCGACACCTCGAAGTCAGGGGTGGCCCGGGCCGCCCTGGAGGCCGGGGCGTCCGTAGTCAACGACATCTGGGGGCTACGAGCCGATCCGCAGATCGCGGATGTCGCCGCCGAACACTGGGCCGGTCTGGTGCTGATGCACAACCAGCACGGCCACCAGTATGACGACCTGGTCCAGGAAGTGTCCGGCGGATTGCAGAAGAGCGTTGACATCGCTTTGGGTGCGGGAGTGCCCAGGGAAAACCTGGTGATCGACCCCGGCATCGGGTTCGGGAAGACCGCCGACCACAACCTCGATCTGCTGCGGGACCTCCACCGGCTCAAGACCCTAGGACTTCCGGTGCTGGTAGGTACGTCCCGCAAGTCCACCATCGGCCGCCTGCTCGACCTGCCGCCGGACCAGCGGGTGGAAGGCACCGCAGCCACGGTGGCCCTCGCCATCGCCGCCGGGGCGGACATCGTCCGGGTTCACGACGTGCGCGAGATGGTGCGAGTATGCCGGGTGAGCGACGCCATCGTGCGCGGGTGGAGGCCGGAGGGGTGGGAGTCGGCCCGGTGAGCGAGACGGTCGCATACCTGGGACTGGGCACCAACATGGGAGACCGGGAGGAGAACCTCAGGGCTGCGCTGCGCTTGCTGTCGGCGGACGCGGGCATCCTGGTGCGGCAGTGGTCGCAGGTGTACGAGACGGAGCCGTGGGGGGTGACCGACCAGCCTAAGTTCCTCAACCTCGCGGTAGAAGCGGCGACCAGCTTGACACCCGAGGCTCTGCTGACACTGTGCAAGGAAGTGGAGGCCACGCTTGGCCGGGTGCCGGGGCCGCGGTTCGGTCCCCGGCTGATCGACCTGGACATCCTGCTTTACGGAAGCGAGGTGGTCGAGCTTCCACACTTGCAGATTCCGCATCCCCGCCTGCACCTGCGGGCCTTCGCGCTGGTCCCGATGGAGGAGATAGCACCGGACGCCCATCATCCCCTGCTGGGGCTGAGCATATCCCGGATTGCGCTGGGAGCCGAAGGCAGGGAGGGCGTCATTCCTAATGGGCGGCTGGAGTTGTCACTCGGCGGCACTGACTGCTAATTCGCGGTTGACAATCAAATCAGGTTGGCGCATATTTGAGAGTGGCTTTGAACGCTTTTGCCGATGTCGACAGAAGGTTGCGCCGGAGCGTTCAGCCCTAACTCCGTAGGAAAACCGTAATTCGCTAAGGAGCCAACAATGGCGGACAAACAGCTGTCATTTGAGGAAGAAGCCAGAGTCAGCCTGCTGAGCGGCGTGGAACAGTTGCGGCGCGTTGTGGGACTCACCCTGGGCCCCAGCGGTCGAAACGTCATGCTGAGCCGGATGTTCGGCAACCCCGTGGTATGCAGCGACGGGGTGACCATCGCCAAGGAAGTGGAACTCCCCGATCCCTACGAAAACCTGGGCGCCCAACTGGTAAAGGAAGCCGCCTCGAAGACCAACGATGCCGTCGGCGACGGGACGACGACCTCCGTTGTGCTGGCCGATGCCATGGTACACGAGGGCTTCAAGAACGTGGCTGCGGGCGCCAACGGGATGAGCCTGCGCATCGGCATCGAGACCGCCATCGACGCTGTCGTCGCCGAACTGCGGGAAATGGCCATTCCGGTGGAGGGACGCGAGCAGGTGGCCCGCGTGGCGGCCCTCTCGGCGCACGAGGAAGCCATCGCCGAGCAGCTGGCCAACGCCTTGGAGAAAGTGGGGCGCGACGGCGTCGTAACCATCGAGGAGTCGAAGTCTCTCTCCGATGAGCTGGACTTCGTTGAAGGCGTCCGCATCGACCGCGGCTACTTGTCCCCTCACTTCGTTACCGACACGCAACGCATGGAAGTGGCCATCGACAGGCCATACTTCCTGCTCACCGACCAGAAGGTAAGCTCACCCAACGACTTGATCGGCATCCTGGAAAAGATGGTGGGCGCCGGCCAGCGGACGCTGGTACTCATCGCCGAAGACGTGGAGGGCGAAGCGCTCTCGACCCTGGTGGTCAACAAGACCCGGGGAATCCTGGACTGCGTAGCCATCAAGGCCCCCGGCTTCGGCGAGCGCCGCAAGGCACTGCTGGAAGACATGGCTATCGTCACCGGCGGCACCGTGGTCAGTTCCGATCGGGGCCTGAGGCTGGACGCCGCGGAGCTCGAGCACCTGGGCACTGCCAGGCGGCTGGTGGCCAACAAGGACGAGTCGACGATCATCGAAGGTCACGGCTCGGAGCAGGGCGTTAAGGACCGCCTGGACCAGTTGCGGGTACAGATTGAAGAGACCACCTCGGACTACGACCGGGAAAAGCTCCAGGAGCGCATGGCAGCCCTAGTCGGCGGCGTGGCCGTCGTCAAGGTCGGCGGCGCCACGGAACCGGAAGTCAGCGAGCGCAAGTCCCGCACCGAGGACGCCCTTTCGGCCACCCGTGCGGCCATCGAGGAAGGCATCGTGCCCGGTGGCGGGGTCGCCCTCATTCGCGCCGGCCACGTGCTGGACGAGGTCGTCGCATCGCTGGAAGGAGACGAGGCGCTGGGAGCGCGGCTGGTGCGCGAAGCCCTGCACGCCCCTCTGAAGCTGATCGCCGAGAACGCGGGCTACGAAGCGCCGGTGGTGGTGGACAATGTCCGCTCCAGCGAAGGAGACTGGGGCTTCAACGCCGAGATCGGCGAGTACGCCCATCTGATACAGACGGGGATCATCGACCCGGTCAAGGTCACCCGCTCTGCCCTGGAGAACGCCGGCAGTATCGCCGGCATGATGCTGACCACCGAGGCGATCATCACGGAGATCCCCGAGGAGAAGCCCCTGCCCGCAGACATGCAGGACTTCATGTACGACTAGACCCGGCCTCAAGGTCAGAAAGCAATCGGAGACGGGGCGCACAACTGTGCGCCCCAATGTTTTGCAATGACAGGAAACCCGTTGAACCGGGAAGAGATCCTGGACTTAGTCACTGGCGGCAGCCCGCTGGTTGAGGCATACGTTGACCTGGAATCGCAGATTCAGCCGAATGGCCTTGACCTCACACTGAGGGAAGTGGCGGAGTTCGTATCGCCGGGGCAGCTTGGGGCGTCTGATGCGAGCAGGGTGGTCTCCGATACTGAACCACTGGACTTTGACGAGTCCGGTTGGCTGAAACTCTCAGCAGGGCCATACTTGATAACATACAACGAGATCGTCAACCTCCCTCCTAACATAGTGGCGCTCGGGCGTCCACGCTCCAGCCTGCTGCGCAGCGGGGTGTCCCTGCATACGGCGGTGTGGGACGCCGGGTACCGCGGGCGTTCCCAGTCGCTGCTGACGGTGCATCACCCCGAGGGCTTCCGGCTGCAGCGAGATTCGCGGGTGGCGCAACTGGCATTCTTCAGGCTGTCGTCTCCGCCTGCGAAGGGCTATCGGGGGCGGTATCAGGGGGAGGGTGTGTAGACTTTCGGCGACTCCATCTGTTCGGCTAATGATGACGCTCAGAAGCAACTGAATCCTTCCATACCCTCCACTGAATATCTCCGATTTCTCCGCACCGCTCTAAACAGAGAATGGATGACCTCAAAAGTGTAGTAGTTGCCCACGCCCGCGCCTGTGGGTTCGACCTCGTGGGGGTTACGTCCGCCGACGATTTCGTGGCTGACCGAGACGCCGCGCTGGAGCGAATCCGCGACGGGCGGATGGAGGGCCTGCCGTGGTACACGGAATCACGGGTGATGCGAGGGACAAGCCCGTCGGAGCTGCTGCCTGGTGCGCGTTCGGTCATCTGCCTGGGCCTGAGCTACCTGGGGGATGATCGTTCCGGTGATGAGCGTCCTTTGACAGGCTCAGGACAAATAAGAAGAGAGGCAGGACTAACGGACAAGGACAGCAGACAAAGGGGACTGGATTCCCGCTTTCGCGGGAATGACAGCGAGGCGGCGAGCGCGGATGGCAATTTACCCGCTCATCCTGAGCTTGTCGAAGGACGCGCGGGCATGGGCCGGGTGGCGCGGTACGCATGGGTGCGTGACTACCACCGGGTGATGAAGCGGCGGATGCGTGGGTTTGTGCGCGAGTTGCAACAGGAACTGGGTTCAACGATTTCGGCGCGCTGGTATGTGGACGACGGGCCGATGCTGGACCGGGCCGCCGCCAACCGGGCGGGAATCGGCTGGTTCGGCAAGAACACCAATATCCTGACCTCCGGTTTCGGATCGTGGGTCTTTCTCGGGCAGGTCGTCACCGACCTGGAACTGGAGCCGGACGCGCCGCTGAAGAAGTCCTGCGGCTCATGCGTGCGCTGCATCGACGATTGCCCGACGGGCGCCATCGTTGCTCCTTACGTTATCGACAACGCCCGGTGCATCTCATACCTCACCATCGAGAACCGCGGGCCCATCCCTCGCGAGCTCCGTCCGCTGATGGGCGACTGGGTGTTCGGATGCGATATCTGCCAGGACGTCTGCCCGGTAAACCGGAAGGCACAGCCAACTGGAGAGCCGATCCCTCCTGCCAACGCCGCAGGCGCCGTGGGGCGTTCTTCATCGCCGGAATCTCCCGGCGTGCCAGCATTGCTCGGCCTGGTTGAATTGCTGGAAATCTCGGAGGAGGACTTCCGCATCCGTTTCGCCGGTACTTCCATCATACGGGCCAAGTGGCTCGGAATGAAAAGAAATGCCTGCGTTGCACTCGGTAACCTGGGTGAAGAATCGAGCGTTCCGGCGCTCTCCAAGGCACTGCGAGAGGCGCACCCCCTGGTACGGGGGCACGCGTCATGGGCACTGGGGCGCATCGGCGGGCCGCAGGCAGCGGCGGTGCTAGCGGAGGCCGCAGCAACGGAGACGGACCCGGAGGTGGCGGAAGAGATCGCCTCGGCTCGCCGGGAGCTAGCGGGGAGCCGGGGTCCTCTGGTCTGACCCGGCATTGCGCGTCGAGGACTGGGCCTGCCTTCCCCCCGACCGCCGTCGGCGCTGCTGGGTGCGCGTGGGCACCACCGGCGTGGGTTGATAGTCCTTGCCGAAGTGAAGCTTCTTCATCTCTTCCTCAATGAGCAGGAAGTCGCTCTTGGGCAGGAGATGAAGGTTTCCCTGGAAGGCCATGTACCAGTCCTCTGGCGCCCAGCGTTTGACGTATTCCAGCCTGGGCGCAATCAGATTGGCGTCCATGAACTGGTGGTCCTGGAGCACGATCTCGGGACGGATCTTGACCCGGTAGGGGAAGCCTGCCTTGCCTTCCTTCTCCCAGATGGAGTCGTCCGCCTCGAAGTAGTCGGAGGTGGCCGTGGCGGTTGCGACGAACCGCCGTATGTGGGTCAGGTACATCAGAATGCGGTCGCCGTCGGAAATGCGCTGTACTTTGCGCCGGTGCTGCGACTTGAGGCCCATGACACTGAATCCCATGTCCTGGGTTATCCTGAAGTTGCGCTCGTTATTTACGATCATCCAGAAGTTGCTGGGCATAGCTTCTCCTGGGGAGTTGGGTTGCCCGACCCCGGTCGGAGGACTGAAGAGTAAAAGAACATTCTAGCACGATTCGATTCCTGACTGGCCGGTCAGATACAAGAGGGCAGGACTCCGTGTCGGGTGGTTAAGCCAAGTAGCAGGCTGAGAATCATGACTCTGGATTCCTGCTTTTGCGGGAATGACGGGGCTTTCCCGGGATTCCAACACACGTTGGGAATACCGCAACGAGCCTTTCTTGTAGTAACGTCGCCAACTGTGCTAACCTAAACACCCACGCTACGAAGTCAGCTTGGGCCTCTGGCGCGGGAACTTCCCGGTGCAGACGCCCGATGTAGGTAAGAGAGACGGTTACCATGCGCTGCCAGCTTTGTCTCAAGTCCGGAATGAGCGGCAACAACGTGAGCCATTCCAACCGGCACACCAAGACCCGCTTCAAGGCCAACGTCCACAAGCAGACCCTGGATCGCGACGGCACGCCGATTACAGTGAAGATCTGTAGCCGATGCCTGCGGTCCCTTCACAAGTCCCCGAAGGTGCGGAAGGCTTTCGCCGCGCTGAAGTAGCCGACTTCGCCGGACACAATCCGCGAAAACACTGGAGCGGCCATAGCGATCGCTATGGCCGCCATTTTATATTGAATCGGCAAAGATGGTTTTTGAGAGCGCGATGGAAGAAGGGGCGCAGAAATTCATCGTGATTTTGGAGCAGGACGACAGGGGTACATTCGTCGTTCACTGTCCGGCTATGGCCTGCGCTAGCCAGGGAGATGACCGCGCAGAGGCCCTTGAAATGATAGTCGAAGCTATCCAGGGGTTACTCGAGGTTATGGCCGATGAGGACTGCCGGAAAATGAATTCAGCGATGATGACCGAGCCGCAGGAAGAAACACCGGCCCTATTGTCCGAAGAAGCGCGTGAGATTCTGGAAGTTCGCGCAGAATACGGCCAGCCCCTGTTGGTTGAATTCGCTGAGGTTATGGTTCCAGCAACAGTATCGGTGTAGTGTGCCACCCATCCCCATCATATCCAGGGCGGGAGGCCGTCAGAGCTTTTGAAAGAGTAGGATGGTGGTTTGCACGGCAACGAGGTAGTCACATAATTCTAGACAAAGAAAGAGCCAGGCGCCCAATAGCTATCCCCGACCACCGTGAAATCCCCAAGGGCATTCTTTTGCAGGAGATCAAGAAAGCCGGTCTTACCCTTGACGAGTTCATCGAACTGCTGTGCGGCTAGAGCAGACCTGCCAGGCAACCCCTCATTCCCTGCATCGCCTCCGGGACCGTCTCCTGCTTGTTGAAGATGCCGCTGCCGGACACGAGTATCGTGGCGCCCGCCTTCACCGACTCCTGGGCGGTCCAGTCCGCCTTGACCCCGCCATCCACCTCGACCTGTGCCGCCAGCCCGGCGTCGTCGATCATGCCCCGCAGCCGCCTGATCTTCCTTACACTCTCGGGGATGAACGACTGGCCGGCAAATCCGGGGTTCACCGACATCACCATCACCATGTCGAGCATCGGCAGCAGTTCCTCGACGGCAGCAACGGGCGTCGCAGGGTTGATGGCCACTCCGACCTCGTTGCCCCGCTCCTTGACCCTGAATACTGTACGGTGCAGGTGCTGGCAGGCCTCCGCATGGACCAGGATCTGGTCTGTATCGGCTTTCATAAAGGTGGGCAGCAGGTTGTCGGGTTCGCGGATCATCAGGTGAATGTTCAGCGGCAGGTGCGTGGCCGCCCGGATGGCGTCCACCACCACCTCGCCGAAGGAGATGTTGGGCACGAAAAGCCCGTCCATAACGTCCACGTGGATCAGGTCGGCGCCGGCCTCCGTAGCTGCCTGCACCTGCTCCGCCAATCGCCCGAAGTCCGCCGACAGCACGGAGGGCGCGATCAAGACCTTTTCCCCATTGTTCTCAAGCGCCATTACCGGCTTCCTCCAGAACCGTCTCTGCTCTTGCGAGGGCCTCCGCCACCCGCCGTGGCGCGGTGCCGCCGGGGTTGTCCCGAGCCGCCGCCGACGCCGCAGCGGTAATGTCGTAAACATCTTCGCCAAAGTGCGGAGAGAACTCACGGTACTTGTCCAGGGGCAGTTGATGCAGGGGAATTCCCCGTTCGTCGCAATTCCGGCACAGGGCCCGCATGATGCCGTGGGCCTCCCGGAACGGCACTCCTTTACCCACCAGGTAGTCGGCCATGTCGGTTGCGAGCATCCCGCTCTCTCCCGCCAGCGACTCCACGCGTTCCGCTTGCAGTTCCATCCCCGGCAGCATGGCCGCGAATACCGCGATGGTCGTCTGCAGGGTATCTACCGTGTCGAAGAACCCTTCCTTGTCCTCCTGCAAGTCCCGGTTGTAGGTGAGGGGAAGGCCCTTCAGCGTGGTCAGCAACCCCATCAGGTCCCCGTAGACACGTCCGGTCTTACCTCGCGCCAGCTCCGCGAAGTCAGGATTGCGCTTTTGCGGCATGATGCTGCTGCCGGTGGTGAACTCTTCAGACAGGCGGACGAACCCGAATTCCCCGCTTGACCAGATGATCAGCTCTTCCGACATCCGGGAGAAGTGCATCATGCAGAGGGCCGAAGCCGCCATGAACTCCACCACAAAGTCGCGGTCGGACACAGCGTCCATGCTGTTGGCGCTGATGCGGGAGAATCCCAGTTCCTTAGCCAGGAACTCCCGGTCGGTGGGGTAGGGGACGCCGGCCAGGGCGCCGCTTCCCAGCGGTAGTACGTCCGCCCTTCGGCGGCAGTCATCGAACCTGCCGATATCTCGCTGGAACATCTCGAAATAGGCCAGCATGTGGTGGGCGAACAGCACCGGCTGGGCCCGCTGCAGATGCGTGTAGCCCGGCATGACCACATGCTGGTGCTTCCTCGCAAGGCCCAGCAGGGCGCGCTGGACATCGCGCAAACCTGCTACGACCTCGTTGGCCACCTCCCGGGTGTACAGGCGCATGTCCACGGCGATCTGATCGTTCCGGGAGCGGCCGGTGTGGAGACGGCCGGCGGCGGGTCCGATAATGTCGTGCAGGCGCCGCTCGACGTTCATGTGCAGGTCTTCGAGAGAAGCGTCCCACGGGAACTCGCCCGCTTCTATTTCCCTCCGGACGCACCCCAGTCCCTCCACGATGGCGGCGGAGTCTTCCTCGCTGATGATGCCCTGCCGGGCAAGCATCCTCGCGTGGGCAATGGATCCCGCGATGTCCTGCCGGTAGAGGCGGCGGTCGTAGTGGATGGAGACGGTGTAGGCGGAGAAGTCATCCATAAGCCAATTCACTATAGCGCGGGCCAATACAGCACTCAAGGGCCGCTGTGGTATGCTGGCAGAAATCGTGCGGGAAGGAACAGTAAAACGCTCAACCGGAGGGCGGAATGGTCACGCAAAAGCCTAAGACCAAACTTACCTATGCGGACTACGCCGAAACGCCGGATGACGAGCGTTGGGAGCTGATTGACGGCGAGTTGATAATGGCGCCATCACCGAAAGAGGCGCACCAGTCGGTGCAGGTAGACTTGGGCGCCCCAATGCACCTGTTCGCGCGGGACAATGACTTGGGGAAAGTGTACTTCGCGCCTTTCGATGTGGTGCTTTCGGAGCATGACACCGTTCAGCCCGACCTGCTGTTTGTTTCCAAAGACCGCCTGCACATCATCACCGCCGACAACGTGCAGGACGCCCCCGATTTGGTAGTGGAAATTCGTTCCCCGTCTACAGCGCGGCAGGATTGGACCACAAAGCGTGATCTGTACGAGCGGCATGGCGTCAGGGAGTATTGGCTGGTAGACCCGGAAGCGGCCACCATCGCCGTCTTGATACTCACCGATAGCAAATACGGGGTCGCTGGTACCTACGGTATAGGCGACACGCTGACCTCGACTGCCCTGGAAGGATTCAGCATCGCGCTGGCAGACGTTTTCCGTGGCTAAGCGGATGTATCACTATTCCCGTAACCAGAGGCCAATTTATGACTCAACTGGCGCAAGAACGCTGCACCGCCTGCCGTCGCGATTCCCCCAGTGTCACAGCCGAGGAGATCGCAGTCCTGCATCCCGAAGCGCCGGACTGGGCGTTGATCGACGGGGATGAGATTCCAAAACTGGACCGATTGTTCAAGTTCGGCGATTTCGCCAAAGCGCTCGACTTCGCCAACCGGGTCGGCGCGCTGGCTGAAGCGGAAGGACATCATCCCCGGCTGACCACGGAATGGGGCAGGGTGAGGGTGACCTGGTGGACGCACAAGATCCGCAACCTGCACCGCAACGATTTCGTGATGGCGGCAAAGACCGACGCCATCTACTCCGAAATGGCTCCGTAATCCCGTCCATCCACGAACGATTACACACAGCTTCTCCATTCTCGGTGAAATACTATGAGAGTTACCCACCGGCTGGCGTCCCAATCACTGGCATCCATACCGGCGGAGGCGTCGTGGGCCGAGTCGATGGGCTATGACGCGATTTCCAAGAACGAGACTGCGCACGACTCATTCATCCCGCTGACCCTTGCCGCAACCTCGACGACCCGGGCGATGCTGCAGACCAGCGTGGCCATAGCGTTCCCCCGTTCGCCGATGATCACGGCCTACACCGCCCGAGACCTGCAGGACCTTTCCGGCGGGCGCTTCCGGCTGGGGTTGGGAACGCAAGTGAAGGGGCACATAGAACGTCGCTTCTCCACGTCTTGGGATTCCCCCGGGCCTCGGCTGCGGGAATACGTGCAGGCGCTCAAGGCCATCTGGAAGGCTTGGGAGACCGGAGAGCGGCTCAGCTTCGAGGGCGACCACTACAGGCACACCCTGATGACGCCGTTCTTCAGTCCGGGACCCAGCGAATTCCCCGCGCCGCCGGTTTTCACGGCGGCGGTCAACGCCTACAACTGCCAGGTTGCGGGCGAGGTGGCCGACGGGCTCATGCTGCACAGCCTGACGTCTGCTGAGTACGTGCGCGACGTAGTGCGGCCGGCCCTGGCCCGAGGGGCCGAGCGCGCCGGTCGCGAAGACGACAGGATCACGGTAAGCGGCGGAGGATTCCTCATCACCGGCCCGAACCGTGCATCCCTGCGAGCGGCACAGGCCGAGGTGCGACGCCGGATAGCGTTCTACGCTTCCACCCGGACCTACCATTCGGTTCTGGCCCCTCACGGGTTCGAGGAAATCGGCCAGAGGCTGCACGAGATGTCCCTGCGGGGCGAGTGGGGGGAGATGGGAGAACTGGTCAGCGACGAGATGCTGGACGCATTTGCGGTCTCAGCTGAATACGACGAGCTGGCCGACGCATTCCAGCAGCGATACGGGGGCCTGGTCGACGAGGCGAGCTTCACCCTGTATTCGGAGCATCCCCCCACTGAAGCTGAACTGAGGCGAATCATTCGAGACTTTCGGGAGTTGTAGCAAGCAGGGATTTCACCCTCACCCCAACCCTCTCCCTCAAGGGAGAGGGGGCATTATGCGAGGCGGTTATGAGCGTCAATCCCAGTTACGCCCACCTGGTGGGCTCGGTGCCGCTGTCGGATTCGGAGACGGTATTTCGCACAGTCTGCGAGGCGCTGGGCCCTCACCTTCGACGTATTCCCGACGGCGAGACCGGCGAACGGCGACGGTGGATCTGGTTCCAGCGGGACATGCTCTGGAACCATCCGGACATGGAAGAGGACCCGGACGCCGGGCTGTACGCGGTCTACCAGTGGGATGGGGTGCTGCTCCGCGAGACTCCGTACCTGCGCTTCCGGGAGTCGGCAGACCCTTCGACCGTGCGCTTTCCCACAGGGTACTCGGAAGCGGCGTCGGCATCCTACGCCGTTTACTCCAGGCTGCGGGACGAAGGAGTAATCCAGCCGGACACCCGCTTCCAGGTATCCCTGCCAACGCCGATGTCCACCGGGTACATGTACGTCAGCCCCGCAGCCCGGGACACCTACCTGCCGGCCTACGAGCGGAACCTTCTCGAGGCTCTTGACGGAATCCTGGCGGCGATACCCCACGAGCATCTGTCCATACAGTGGGATGTATGCCAGGAAGTGCTGCTCTTCGAGGACTACTTTCCCCATCGCCCGGATGATTACCGGGAGCAGGTCTACAGCCTGCTGGCCCGCCTGGGCGGCCGGGTGCCGGAGTCGGTGGAATGCGGCTACCATCTGTGCTACGGCTCCCCGGCAGACGAGCATCTTGTGATGCCGAAGGACATGGCCATCCTGGTCGAGATCGGCAACGGCCTGTCGTCGGTACTGGGCCGGAGGCTGGACTTCCTCCACATGCCGGTACCCAAGGACCGGACCGACCGGGACTATTTCCTCCCGCTGCGGGATCTGAAGCTGCCGCCGACCGACGAACTCATCCTGGGGCTGATCCACTTCGACGACGCAGCCGGAGACGCGGCGCGCATCGCTGCCGCCCGGGAGTTTGTACCCACGTTCGGGGTCGCCAGCGAATGCGGCTGGGGACGAACAGACCCGGAGCGAGTGCCCGGACTGCTTGACAGCCACCGCCGGGCGGCGGAGCACATGAACCTGAGCGGCTAGCTCAGGAGTACAGGAACTGCCACTCGATGCTGCCAAGTCCAAACCGGATGCGGCGGAAAGCCTCGGTGTATTCCACCCCGGTCAGTTCCTGGAATCTCGTGGCGTTGTTGCTGATGCGGGACATGCGCTCCTCGGTGGTGGCCGGAGACATCTGGCTGGCGTGGGCCTCCAAGGAAAGGGTCTTGGCCTCGAGGTAGTTGCCGACCTCCACGAAGACGTCGGGGGATTCGCTGCCCCACATGTATACCTGCTCCACCATGTGCGGCTCCAGACCCTCACCGGTGATCTGCTCCGGGAAGTGCTGGTAGCTCCAAGCATAGGTGAACGCTGCGTCCAGGGCCACCTGCCCGCTCATGCGGTGGTCGCGATGGGTATGGCTGGTGCTGCGATAAGGGTCGATGCACATGATGACGTCGGGCTTGTAGCGGCGGATCTCCCGCACCACCTGGCTGCGGAAGAGCATCGTGTCCTCCAGGCCGCCGTCGGGATGCCTCAGAAAGACCACGTCCTTGGCGCCGATGACTTCGGAGGCGGCCAACTGCTCCTCCTCGCGTATTGCGGCGAGACGCTCGGGGGAAAGGTCGCGCTCCGAGGTGCCCTTGTTGCCGTTGGTGCACATCACCACGACGGCCTGGGTGCCGAACTCCTTGACCCACTTGGCGAGCGCGCCACCGCAACCGCCTTCGCAGTCGTCGGGATGGGGAGTAACTGCCATTGCCACCCGGGGCGCCGTCGTGAGGATTTCAAAACCGGAATCCTGGTTATCTTCAGGGGAGGTGGGGCCGGACATGCCAAACTGAACGTTGCGGAGCACTGGTCCTTCCTGTCTGACCTGATGTATCAGGTGCCGAAGATTATTGAGCGGCCAACATCGGTTGCCGCGTATCGGCCCGAGCGGCCGGGGATGCGCTCGAGCCATCCGAACTTGGAACGAGCGGCATTCCGAAGCGTCTGGGTAAAACTGTTGGCCCTCCGCCAACCGGAGAGATCGAAGAGCTCGCCAAGCACGTCGGCGCTGACGCCGTCCCATCCAAAGAAACGGTTGGCGGCTTCGGCAACCACCACGACCCGGCGCATGTCGCCCATAGGGTTGAGGGACTGGCAGAATGCCCGATAGTCTTCCCGCGCCTGCTGTGGCTGACGGCCCAGGTCGAGGGAATCGTCGGAGGCTTCCGAAGGCGGCGGCGGCGGGTGTATCGCCCTGCCATTGGAGGTTGCGTCAACCGTCTCCGTGGGCGTGCTCGTTATACTCTGGCTCACAGCGACGCCGTTGACCTGCCGGGCGACGGCGGGCGATTCGTATTCCTCCGCTGCATCAGTACCTTTTTCCACCACCCCATTGCCGCCGGCCTCGTGGTGAGGAGCCGTTACACTCGCGGGCGCCGCGTTGAGGTCCATACCGCTCAACACCATACCCAGCACTTCATGGATCACACCGGCTTCTTCAGACTCAAGTGTAATCTGTGTGGTGTTGGGCAGCGATATGGATAACTTAACCATTTCCAACCCATCGCGCCAGGGAGAGTGTGCAACACGATGTAAAGGGTATATGCCAATCGAGGTCATTAGTCAATACATAATGCACAGGGTTACCCATTTCCCACCATGCCCAACAGCGAGGTCCGGCGGAATCGTGAAGAAGAGAAAGGGCGGTTGACCGCCCTGCATAAGTGTAACGGCAGGACGCTGGAGCTAGATGGTCTGCTTCAGGCGAATGGCAAGGGACCGGGTCATGCCGGGGACAGCGGCAATCTCGTCAAGGGCGGCCTCCTTTATGCCCTTGAGGGAACCGAAACGCCTCATCAGCATCCGCTTGCGCTTGGGTCCGATCCCGCTCACGAGGTCGATGGGAGAACCCAGGCTACCCTTGCTGCGGAGGTTGCGGTGGTAGGTGATGGCAAAGCGGTGAGCCTCGTCCCTGATGCGCTGCACGAGATAGAGGGCCTGCGAGTTGCGCGGCAGGATAATCGGCTCAGGGGTGTGGGGAACGAACAGCCACTCGTTTTCCTTGGCCAGCGACGCCAGAGGAATGTCGTCCAGTCCCAACTCGAGCATCACCTCAAGCGCTGCCGATAGCTGTCCTTTCCCTCCGTCGATCAGCACCAGGTCCGGCACTGCCGCCCAGCCGGTGTCGGGGGCGGCCTCAGCGCTGCCGTCTTCCCCGGCGGTGTTGCGGGCGGCGGCAAGGCGCTTGAACCGTCGGCGCAGGACTTCACGCATACTCTCGAAGTCGTCCACTCCTTCGACGGTCTTGACCTTGAACCGCCGGTACTGGGAGCGCTTGGGCTGGCCGTCTTCGAAGACAACCATGCTGCCAACGGAGTTGCTGCCCTGGATGTGCGATATGTCGTAGCACTCCATGCGACGCAGGGGGAGGGGCAGCGAAAGTTCTTCCTCAAGCTCCGACATGGCCTGTTGTATGACATCCTGGTTGTCCAGCCACTTGATGCGATGCTGGGCCAGTCCCTGCCTCGCGTTGTCAGCGACGGTCTCCACGAGCTGCTTGTGCACTCCCCGCTGGGGCCACAGCAACTGCACGGCCCCGCCCCGCAGGCCGCGGAGCCACTCGGTGACGACCTCCTGGTCGTCCACCGGGTGCTGGGTGACGATGCGCGGCGGGATGGTGAGCGCAGCGCCGTAGAACTGCTTGATGAACTGGCCGATCACCACGCCGGGCGCATCGTCCTGCGCTCCCTCCATGAAGAAATGCTCCCGGCCGATGAGCTTACCCTTGCGGATGAAGAAGACCTCGACCCACGCCTCCGCGGACCCCTGCGCCAGCCCGATGACATCCATGCCGGCCTGCCAGGAGTGCCGGCCGCCGGCCGCGGGGTTGGAATCGACCTTGATGCGCCGTTCTTCCGCAACCCGCTCGACTGCCTTGATCCGGTCGCGCAACACCGCAGCCCGCTCAAACTCCAGCTTCTCGGCGGCCAGTGCCATGTTCTCTTCGAGGTCGCGAGTCACGGAGTCGGTGTCTCCCTCCATGAACATGACCACCTGGTTGATGACCTCAGCGTAGTCCTCCTTGCTGGCGAATCCGGTGCATGGGGCGACGCAGCGGTTGATGTAGTACTCCAGGCACGGGCGGGGGTCGGCGCCGGTGATGGTCTTGGTGCAGGAGCGGTACGGGAACAACCGCTTCACCAGGTCCATGGACTTACGGACGGTGTTGGCGGTGGCGAAGGGGCCGAAATACCGTGCCCCGTCCTTGGCGACACGGCGCGTGATGTAGACCCTGGGAAATTCCTCGTTCAGGTCTATCTTCAGGTACGGGTAGGTCTTGTCGTCCTTCAGCCTGGCGTTGTAGCGGGGCTTGTAACGCTTGATCAGGGTGTTTTCCAGGATCAGGGCCTCGGCCTCCGAGTCGGTGACGATGTACTCGAAGTCGTGGACGTGTCCCATCATGCGACGGGTCTTGTTGGCCTGATTGGAAGGTGAGCCGAAGTAGGTGCGAAGACGGTTCCGCAGTACACTGGCCTTGCCGACATACAGGACAGTACCCCGGGCGTCCTTCATCAGGTAAACGCCGGGACGCTCAGGGGTAGCCTGGAGCCGTTGCTCAACCAAGGGCAGTGGCATGGCAACTCGCGCCGGTTAGATGGCTATAGCACGACCGACAGCGCGACCAGCGCAGCAATTACGACCGTGGACAGCACGGCAATGCGCCGCAGTTCAGCGCCGACGTAATTGTAGGCCGCCGGGCGCTCGCCGCGAGTTCGGCCCTGCGCCCTGGGCTGCGATGCCGGAGAAGCGGCTCGAACAGCCGATTGGGCCGTAACCGCGGTAACGGCGGGCTGCACCGGCTGGGCATTTCCCTCGTCGATTGCCGCCGCGCCGGTTGCCGCCGTTGCTGCGGCAACTGCCAGACGGTTGCCTGAGTCCTGAGGGGGTTGTGCCGGGGTCGAAGGTATGCCGCTGGGACCCCGCTGATTTCTCTTTCTTCGACGGCTTAGTTCACCCTGTCGGGACGCAGCCCTTCGAGCCTTTCCTGCCATAGATTCCACCTCCCCAAGAGGCTGCGGACACCGGATGCTCTCACAGTTGCGGGCAATCCGGCTCTTAATGTCTCATTAGCTCAATCAACTATATCAGTTATGGGAGGAAAAGGGCAGTACGGCAAGCGTTGGGTATTCTTAATATGCGCTGGTATTGGATTTCCGCCACTGGCGCCAGCAGACCAAGGCCAGAGAATAGACCGGCATCTCCACCTTCTTGGTGTACCCTTTGGTCCGCCGCGCCAGCCGGTTCAGCTTCCCCCGCCACACCGAGTGCAGCCCTTCATTCCAGTTCACCGCTCCGCCCTTGCCTGCCACGTGCCGCTCCGGCGGAAGCCAGCCCGGATACACCCCGTAAGCGTCGCTGCGGTACAATCCAGCCTCCGGCAGTCTCTCATACAGCCGCAGGAAGGGGCCTTCACTGCGGTCCCCCACCTCGAAATCCGCCCAGCGGCTGCCGTCGGCCTCCCTTACCACCGCCGTCCAAATCCAGCAGTCCTCTCGCTTGCTCCCATGCCTGGCTCCCCGGTAAGTCCACATCTCATCCCAAGCAATCACCGCCGCCGGCTGACGCCCGGCCAGGCCCTCTGTCCGGTGCCTGTTGCGCTCCCGCAGCCGGCTCAAGGCAATGCGCCCCCCTTTTTCACCCACCCCAGCACCGCCGGGGCGCTGTAGCCCAACACCCGGCCTATGGCGCTCAAACTGCTGCCCTCGGTGTACATGGCGACCGCCCGCTCCTTGACCGCCTGACTGGGACGGCGGTAGGCCCCGCCAGGCACGCAACGCCGCCCACAGTCGCCGCAACTGTAAGCCTGCCGCTCTGCCACATGCCCGTCCTTGCGCATCCAGTTGGAACCGCAGTCAGGGCAGCGCACATCGTGGCGGTAAACCCGGCTTCTCGCCATCCCCCACCTCCGACTTTCAGGTTGAACCTGATTGTAAAAGCAACTTCCCCTTATGTTAAGAATACCGCGTGAGCGTACAGGGCCTTTTCAAAGTAACGCCGCTCGCCGACATCTACTCATCCTGTCCTGAGCTTGCCGAAGGGTTGTCGAAGGATGCCCCTTCAAGCCATCGATGGTTCGACATGGTGAGCCTGTCGAACCATCACCATGAGGTGGCGGGAAGCCACTTTGAAAAGGCCCTGGCGTTGGGTATTCTCGACGTTCGTTGGCGTTGCCCGTGGGGGCGCACGTCCCTCGACGGGATCGGGAGTACGCCCCTGCACAAACCGTGCCGGGAGGACAAAGAAGCGGCCCGCCGGAACGGCAGGGCCGGTTGCTTGCCAGGACTTCGTCTGTGGGACATCAGGCCCTGGGGTGGCTTTTCTCGTACTCTTCCCGTACGTATGGACTGGTGAGATGGGTGTATACCTGCGTGGTGGAAATGCTGGAGTGGCCGAGCAGCTCCTGCACGTGTCGTAGCGACGCGCCGTTCTGTAACAGGTGGGTGGCGAAACTGTGTCGCAGGGTGTGCGGGGTGATGCTGGACTTGATCCCGGCGCTTTGGGCGTAGGTCTTCAGCACAGACCAGACCCACTGGCGGGTCAGGCGCTCACCCCTGTGGTTGACGAACAGCGCCTCCTCATCCTTGCGCTTCCCCAGCATGGCCGCGCGGGCGTGCTTCATATAGTTCTGCAATTCCTGGGCCGCCTTGGGGTAGAGGTGCACGATGCGCTCCTTGGATCCCTTGCCCAGGCAGCGGACATAGGACTCTTCCAGGCTGACGTCGGCAGTATTCAGTGAGACGAGCTCGCCGACCCGGAGGCCGGTGGCGTAGAGCAACTCCATCATCACGGCGTCGCGCTGTCCCTCGTTGGTGCCGTGCTTGTAGCCCTCATCGAGCAGCCGGGCCACCTCTTCTTCCGTCAGGTACTTCGGGAGCGACCGGCCCACCTTCGGCGTCCCTAGAGACTCGGTGGGGTCCTCGGTGATGTTTCCGTTCTCGGCCATGAAGCCGAAGAAAGACTTTACCGAGGCGACTTTCCGGGCGGCCGTCGCGTTGCGGTATCCCTTGCGCTCCTTGAGGTCGGTGATGTAGCGGTTCAGGGTGTCGATATCTACCTGGCTCCAGTCGAAGGAGCCCTGTCCCTTGCCAACGTCGAAGCCATGCTGCTGAAGAAACTCGACGAGCTGGGAAAGGTCGTTGCGGTAGGCGGAGCTGGTGTTCTGGGAGAAGCCTTTTTCCACGATGAGGTGCTGAAGAAAAGACGACACAATACGGTCCATAGCGCGTATCCTTTCGCCGAAGCGTAAAAACAGATGAACAAGTCATCAGTGGGACGATGCCTGTTCAGTACTTGGAGGAATACTAGCACAGCCCTCTGTTGGCAATGCTATTAAACTATTTTCAAACTTTAACCAAAATGCAGTTCTGTCAACTGGAACAGAAAGAAAAACCCCGGCACAGGCCGGGGTTTGGATTCCGGATGAGGCGCCGGGTTCAGGTTGCCAGCAACACGGTGCCGGTGGACGACAGGGAACCTCCGGTTCCGTTTACGATGGCAGTCTTCGCGATGCTTCCCGGTGAAGTCTTGCTCATCACCTGGCGGTCGCCACATTCGCCCCGGAGCTGCCGAACCGCCTCCACCAGGAGGAAGATGCCGTACATCCCCGGGTGAGTGTACGACAGGCCGCCGCCGCTGGTGTTAAGGGGGAAGTCGCCGCCCGGGGCAGTCCGCTGACCGGCCACGAAGTCCGCAGCTTCGCCGCGTCCGCAGAATCCCAGCGACTCCAGGGTCACCATTACGGTGTATGTGAAGGAGTCGTAGATCATTGCTAGGTCAAGGTCGTCGTGGCTCAGGCCGGCACGCGCCATGGCGCGAGGGCCGGACTCCCGGGCCGGGGTGATGGTGTAGGAGGGCATCTGGCTGATGATGTTGTGGTCGTGGGACTCGCCTCCCCCCAGCACCCACACCGGCTGCTTCCGGCAACTGGCAGCCCGCTCCGCAGTGGTGACGATGACCGCGGCTCCGCTGTCGGTGACCAGGCAGCAGTCCAGCAGGTGGAACGGCCACGACACCCAGCGGGAGTTGTGATAGTCGTCAAAGCTCATCGGAGTGTCGTGCATCTGGGCCACGGGGTTCAGGTTGGCCCACTTGCGGGTAGCCACGGCGATTTCGGCCATGCCCTGCCGGGTCTTGTCCTCGCCGTAATCGTGCATGTAGCGCGTGCAGGCCATGGAGTAATTGATGGGTGCCCCGATGATGCCGTAGGGGGCCTCGTACATTGCCGCGGGGAGATTGCCGTCGGCCGGAACCCGCACCCGCGTCGAGCGTCCCGCCTGCCCGTGGGTAATCAGGGCGGTCTCGCAGTACCCGGCCCGGATGGCCGCGATGGCGTGGGCCACGTGGATGACGAATGATGAGCCGCCGACATAGGTGCTGTCGGTGAATACGGGCTCGATACCGAAGTACTCTGCGGTGGCCAGCGTGGAAAACCCGGCGGTCAGAATGCCGTCGATATCGCTCATCTTCAGCCCGGCGTCGTCGAGGGCGTTGTACGCAGCCTCGGCGTGGTGTTGCAAGGAAGACTTTCCGGGCACATTCCCCATCACGTCGGACTCGGCCACACCGACGATGGCGATATCCCTGGCGCCTGTTCCGTTCGAAGTCAAGACGGACCCCCATCAAATGCGCTTTACTGTGAAAAACCGTAGGGCAGATACTACATCACACCCGCATTGGCCACAAGACAGGCTTCCTTATTCTCCGGTTATGGGAAGGACCGGATAGGACAGCGATGTCGGGAAGGAGTTATCGGGATCCACTCGGCGCAGCAGGTAGGCCTCCGAGTCCATGATCTCCTCTGCGTGGTCCGGGAAGTCTTGGAACCTGTCCGCAAAGGCCCGAATGAGGCGCCCCGACAGTCTCCCACAGTCGTCGCTGCCGAGGAACACAGCCAACTCCGCAGCCCGCTCGATGGATGCCCCCTGCCCGGAGGTTACCTGCACACCGCGCTCGTAGGTGGCCGTGTCGCCGATGGCCAGCGCAAGGTCCCGCGTCTCCTCCCACATCCTCGTATGGATTGACCCTGGGCTGACGGCGTTAACGGTGATGGAGGTATCGGCCAGTTCCAAGGCAAGGTTTTCGGTGAAGTTGACGATGGCGGTCTTGGCGGCGTCGTAGGCCGTCATGTTGGGGCCGCCCACGCCCGACATATTCACGATACGACCACTGCCCTGCTGCAGCATGGCGGGTATGGCGGCCCGACAGCCGTAGAATACCACCATCAGGTGGACGGCGATGGTGCGCATCCAATCCTCGGGGTCGCAGTCCCAGGCCTTGGCCACCGGCCCGATGTTGCCGGCGTTGTTGACCAGGACGTCGATAGCGCCGTAGTGGTCCAGTGTCCGAGAAACCGCCGTGTCCACCTGGCTCCGGTCGGAAACGTCGGCAATGACCGTTATGACCTCGGCGCCGAGCCGCCCGGCCACCAGTTGCGCGGTTTCCTCAAGCTCCGTTGCGGTGCGCGCCGACAGCGACAGCCGCGCTCCCTCGGCGGCATAAGCGAGAGCGATGGCGCGACCAATCCCGCGGCCACCTCCGGTGATTAGAGCGACGCGACCGTCAAGTTTCTTCCCGTTTGCCATTCCAGGTTCTCCGATTCGAAGCAGGGCCAAGCCCGCGAAGTGATAAAATCGAGGTACATACTACACGCATTGACCCTGGAAGGACGGGCCACGGAGTCTGATGATGTCGGAAGCGATGGAAACGGTAGCATTCACCAGCATGGCGGAAGGCACCCGCCAGGACTACGAGCTACTGGATAGCCTGGAGGCCAAGTTCGCCGAGGGCACGGCCGACCGGGTGCTGTCGCAGCTGAAGGCGCTGTCCGGCTCGCTGTCCGGCTACAAGGTGGACCGGCTGGAGCACTCGCTCCAGAGCGCGACGCGGGCGTACCGGGACGGGGCCGACGAGGAAATGGTGGTGGCCGCTCTGCTCCACGATATCGGAGACCTGCTGTCGCCGTTCAACCACAGCGAACTGGCCGCCGCGGTGCTCCGCCCCTATGTCTCCGAGAAGACTTACTGGATCGTGCGGCATCACGGCCTGTTCCAGAGTTACTACTACGCTCACCACTCGGGGGGCGATCGTAACGCCCGGGATGTTTACAAGGACCATCCCTTTTACCAGGACACGGTGGATTTCTGCCACCACTGGGACCAGTCGTCCTTCGATCCGGACTACGAGTCGCTGCCGCTGGAATTCTTCGAGCCGCTGGTGCGGCGAATCTTCGCGCGGGAGCCTTTCAGCCTGGCTCCTCGCAGCTACTGACCGTTCAGGCCCGGCGCGGCAGGGCGTCCTTCAGTTCCTCGCTGCTCTTCCAGGCTGGCTGCGGAGTCTCCCGGCCTTCGTGGGGCACGTACTCGGACTGCTCGATGAACCGGTACTTGTGAACGTACCGGGGGCAGTTCTTGTAGACCTCGGTAAGCTCGACGCGCACGATGAACTGGGCTTCCGTGTACCCCGCCAGCAACTCGTCATCCTCCCGAATGCTGGCCACGCCCTGGATCCTCAGGCGCTGGCTCCCCTCGAAGTCCACGAACAGCAGGCCCACATTGGGGTTTCGCAGCAGGTTGCCCATCGACTGGTATTTGCCATTGCCGTCGTAGTTGGGGAAGGCGATGGTCTTCTCATCCACGATCTTTACGAAGCCCGGGTCGCCGCCCTTGTACGAGCAGGTGGGCAGCCCGCGGTCGTCGCAGGTGGCCAGGAAAAACATCCGCGCCTCTTCGACGATGGCCCGGGCCTCATCGTTGAGGGTTTCCGTGACCCGCTCCCTGAGGCGTTCGGCCAGTCTGCGGGTGTCGAATCGTTCCTGCATCTCCAGGTTGCCGTCGTGGTAGTCATGGACTTTCATAAACCCACCTGCCATCGGGCGTACGGCTGTGCGCCCCTACGATTTGGAGGATTGTTGCCGTGATCTGTGGATTTGCACCGCAGCCAGCTCGATGGACGATCCGCGCACGGGCGGGTTGGGCTTCTTGACCGTTACCGTTATGCCTTCGACCGGGAACTCTTCCAGCACGCGATCAGCGATAGCCTGGGCGGCGGACTCCAGGAGGTTGCGCGGCTCCCCTTCCATCACCGCGCGCACGGCGCGGTAGATGTGAGAGTAGCTGACCGTGTCCTCCAGCCTGTCGGTCTGACCGGCTTTGCCAAGGTCAAGGTCAACGGCAAGGTCGACAACGTAGCGTTGCCCCAGGACGCGCTCCTCGGGGTTGACGCCGTGGAAGCCGTAGAACTGCATTCCTTCGATCAGGATGCGGTCCGCCATACGTGCACCGGGCCTCGATCAGCCGGACCTGCCGATGCTCTCGGCAAATGCAAGCAGGTTCTGGGCCCGCTTGACCACCGGCACGTCGACCATCCGCCCGTCCAGGGCCAGCGACCCCCGGCCCCCGGACTCGGCAGCGTCCCACGCCTCCATCACGCGCCTGGCATACTCGATCTCCTCATCCGAGGGGCTGAAGGTCTCGTTGATGATTTCCAGCTGGGCGGGGTGAATGGCGAACTTGCCCGTGTAGCCCATCCGCCGGGCCGTACGGGCGTCCTCCTGAAGCGCGTCGGGGTCCCGGAACCGTACGAATGGGGAGTCCAAAGAGCCCACTTCCCCGGCCCTGGCGGCGATGGGGACCATTGCCCTCGGAACGGCCACCTCCTCGCCCATGTCGGTGCGTTCGATGCCCATGTCGTTGGTGAAGTCCTCAGCGCCGAAGGCGATGGCAACAACCCGAGGGGACGACTCGGCGATGGCACGGGCGTCCCACATGGCCTTAGCCGTCTCGATCCACGGAATGATGCGCAGGGAACCCGACTCCATGCCCGCGGCGGCCTCCAGGGGCGACAGCAGGCCATCCACGGTACGGATGTCGCGCACGGACTCGACCTTGCCCAAGCTGATGCCATGCAGCGCAGGAGACACCACTGCTTCCAGTTCGGCACGGGTCAGTCCGGTGTCCAGCGAGTTGACGCGCACCATCACGCGCTTGCCCTCGGCGCACAGGACCGGCACCCACTCGCGGGCCATATCGCGGGCGTTCACCTTCTCGCCCGGAGGCACCGAGTCCTCAAGGTCAACCATGATGATGTCGGCGTCAAACGACTTGGCTCGCTCCAGCATATTGGCACGGTTACCAGGTACGAAAACGAGGCTGCGGATCAATTCCATTTAAGTTGCTCGCTCACAATATGTACGGGGGATGAATTTCGTCGTCCGGTACTTTTTCGATTTCGTGAGTCACCGGATTCACCTTGAATCTAAGGTTTTGCAGGAGTTCGTAGCCGAGGAGAGGAGTGGAAGCAGGCACCAGTATGGCTCGAAACCTATGACCCTGTAATTCCCCCCTGACAAAATATGTATCTACTTCAACTGGCCCTGTAGCGCTAACCAGGCTGACCTTTCCCCAGTCACCACCGTCAAGCCCCAGAGCTTCAATCTCCCGCATGGGTAGGGCAAGATATGTCGAACCGGTGTCAACCATAAAGGAGTATTCGTGAGTCTCCTTCTCCCCCACGATAGTCGCCTGTACCGTAGTAACTCCCACCAAAATCACCTCCAAGGCGGTTTATGAGAAACAAGCTACTCCATATCTCCCCAGTTGTCGGCCCACTTGGCGTCTACCTTCAGCGTCACGTCCAGGTCCATTGCGGCCGGCATTTCGTCGAAGACAAGGCCCTTCAGGGCGTCAAGCTCATCTCTGGGGGTCTCGAAGACCAGCTCGTCGTGCACCTGAAGCAGCATCTTGGTCTGCATTTCCTCGGCGTCCAGGCGACGCTGGACCCGCACCATAGCCAGCTTCATTATGTCGGCTGCGGTGCCTTGGATGGGCATATTGATGGCCATGCGCTCGGCGCCGCCGCGGGTGTTGAAGTTGGGGCTGTTGATGTCGGCCAGGTACCGGCGCCGGCCCATCAGCGTCTCCACGTACTGGTCGGCCCGGGCCTGCGCCTTGATCCGCTCCAGGTAGTCGCTGATGCCGGGGTAGCTGGAGAAGTAGGTGTCGATGAACTCCCGTCCACGGTCGCGGGAGAACCCGGTCTGCTGCATGATTCCGTGGGCCGACAAGCCGTATATCACGCCGAAGTTGAGAACCTTGGCGATGCGGCGCATCTCGGAGTCCACGTCGTTCAAAGGGACCTCGAACATCAGCGAGGCGGTGGATGAGTGAATGTCCTCGCCGCGACGGAAGGCGTCCAGCAGTGCCGGGTCCTGGGACATGTGGGCCAGCACCCGCAGCTCAATCTGCGAGTAGTCGGCGGAGAAGAGTTGCCAGTCCGGCGCCCCTTCGGCCACGAAGGCCCGGCGCACCTGCCGTCCCATCTCGGTGCGGATGGGGATGTTCTGCAGGTTGGGGTCGCTGCTGGATATGCGGCCCGTCGCCGAGCCGGTCTGGTTGTAGCTGGTATGTACCCGTCCGGTGCGCTGGTTGACCATATCCGGCAAAGCGTCAACGTAGGTGGACTTGAGCTTGGACACCTGGCGGTATTCGAGAATGCCGTCCACCACCGGGTGAATCCCTTTAATCTCTTCCAGCGCATTGGCGTCGGTGGACCAGCCGGTCTTGGTCCGCCTGGTCTTGGGCAGACTCAGCTCCCCGAACAGCAGGTCGCTCAACTGCTTCGGCGAATCCAGGTTCACTTCGTGACCTACGGATTGATAGATGTCGGACTTGATCTGCTCTATCTGACGGTATAAGTCGGCGGACATTTCATGCAGCACGCCGGCGTCCATCTTGATGCCGTGGCGCTGCATCCTGACCAGCACCGGCAGCAGCTCCATCTCGGTATCATCCATCAGGCCGCGGAGGTTCTCCTTCTGGACCTGCGGTTCGAACACCTCACGGAGCCTGAAGGTGATGTCCGCATCGGCGGCCGCATAATCGGCGGCAGCGGCGATGTCCACTCGGTCGAAGGTTACCTGCTTTCGTCCTCTGCCGATCAGGTCCGTAATCGGCGTCATCTCGTGTCCCAGCTCGTTCAGGGACAAGTCCTTGAGGCCAAGCTGGTTGTAGCTCCGTCCCAGGAGATGGGCGGCGATCATCGTGTCGAAGTCGACGTTGGAGAACCTGACTCCGTGGTTCGCCAGCACGGTCATGTCGTAATTCGCGTTGTGAGCAGACTTCGCGATATCAGGGGACTCAAAGAGGGGCCGCACGGCAGCCAGCACGGACTCCAACGGCAGCTGTTCCCCCTCGCGGTGGCCGACCGGGATGTACCACGCGCGCCCGGGAGCGGTGGCGAAGGACAAGCCCACGAGGTCGGCGCGCATGGCGTCCAGGTCGGTGGTCTCCGTGTCGAAGGCGAAGCTGCCGGTCTCCTCGATAGCGGCGATCATCGAGTCCAACTGCTCCCGGATGGTTACCACCGTGTAATCGGTCTCCTGCTCCTGCCGGAGGGCCGCATCGATACCCTCGACTTCCGACCCATCCGGGCTGGGGACGCGCGTGACCACACTGAAGAACTCCAACTCCGAGAGAAGCGTCACCACGTCCCGCCGGTCATAACGCCAGAATCGGCACTCTTCCAGGTCCAGAGTCACCGGGGCTTGCCGGTCGATGGTCATCAGGCGCCGGTTCTCGAAGGCGCGCTCGCGGTTCTCCCCCAAGGAGGTCTTGACGCTGGGAGGCTTTACGCCTTCCAGGCTCTCGTATATGCCCTCCAGGCTGCCATAATCGTTGAGCAGCTTCGCGGCTGTCTTTTCACCCACCCTGGGAACACCGGGAATGTTGTCGGACGAGTCGCCTACCATCGCCTTGAAGTCGGGCTGCTGCGCAGCAGTGAGACCTGAGTACCGTTCCGCCAGCTCCGCCTCATCGTAGACACGACGGTCCTGGATGCTGGAGGCGAGGTCGACCCGCACGCGCGGCGAGATCAGCTGGAAGGTGTCGCGGTCGCCGGTGAGTATCACCGAGTCAACACCTGCCTCCTCGGCCTGCCGGGTCAGGGTGCCGATAACGTCGTCGGCCTCCCAGCCGTCCAGCTCGAACACAGGAACGCCGAAAGCTGCCATCAATTGCTTTACCCGGTCGAACTGGGGGCGCAACTCCGGCGGCGACGGCGGACGCTGGGCCTTGTACTCCTCGAACTGCTCGTGCCGAAAGGTGGGGGCCGAGGTGTCGAAGGCGATGGCGCAGTAGGCCGGGTTCCACTCCTGAAGGGCGCGCAGAAACACGTTGGTGAAACCGAAGACGCCCGTGGTGTCCTCACCCGTTGCGCTGCTGGTCAGGTTGCGCTGCTGGGATATGGCCCGGAAAGAACGGTGCACCATAGCGTGACCGTCCATGATCATCAGCAGTGGCTGTCTTTCCGGCGAGAAGAGGGGCATGGACATGGTCATTACGGCACCTCGGCGGGGGTGGGCTGCGGTGGCCGCATTATACAGCAGGGGGTTGGTCTTCCGGTTCCCAACAGAATTGCCTGAACTGTGATTTCTCTGATTCCGGGATTCCCGTGATTCGGGAAATTACTGCTCTTAACGTGCCGGACGACGCGGGTGGCGAAACACATCCGCCAGCGGGATGGCGAGGCCGGGCAGCAGCGGCGTGGTCAGAGTGTCGTCGGCGGTCAGCACGGCCCGCTCGACGTACTCGCCGTCGCGCAGCTCCAGCAGTGTTGCCGTGTCTTGGCGAGGGTCGAAAATCCAATATTCCGGCACGCCCGCCTCGGCATAAACCCGCCGCTTGCGCACCAGGTCACGGCGGCGGTCTGAGGAAAGAATCTCCATCACGATGTCCGGCGGCCCCTCGACCATCCGGTCGGTTACGGTGGCCCGACCGCCCTGCAGGATGATCACCAGGTCGGGGGAGTAGAGAATGCGGCTCTCCAGCGACAGGGCGACGATGACGTCGTGGAACACGTCCGCTGGCGGGTCGTCGAATCCATTTAGATATTCCATCGTGTGAAACAGCGTCCGTGACTGCAAAAACTGGTGTCCGGTTCGTGGTCGGGGCATTATGTACAGCTCTCCCTCGTCCAGTTCCATCTTGCGCTTGTCGAACGTGTCCGGCAGCTCCATGAACTCTTCGACGGACAGCCGCGCCCCGGTGCGCGGTTTCAGCGTTGCCATGATTTACTCCTCCTCCAGTTCGGCGAGGATTTTCTCCAGCCGTGGGTTGAACACATCACGGAACCTGGGCAGGGTTTCCAGCATCCATGCGCGGGTTTCGTCCAAGGCAGGTTGCGGGTCATTTATGGAACCATTTCCCTTTGCCAGAGTTACGCCAGGCCAATCGCTGGAATCTGGATCATACCAATCGAGTTGTAAACCGATTTCTTCCGAAATTTCCGCTTGATGTTCCCATAACGATTCGTATACTCGCTTGCTAAAACTATCTACTCCCTTTGTCCACAGGCACACCCAGGCTCCTTCATCATCCAGCCCTAGCGTATACCACAGGCGTTCATGGCCATGGTCGAACCAATACCAACAATACCCCCCTTTTTTCTGTTCCTCTTCTTCTAGAGTGAAACCCTCTTGTTCAAGTTTGGCTACAATCGGCTTAAAGAACGCTTGATGCTTGATAACAGTCGTCGAGACAGCCTCGACTGGTGAGCTTCCATTCCACTTCTTAGGTACTGCGACTGGTCTGAAGTCCGCGGCTGTCTGGGAATCACCAATCTTAATGGCGTGGACTTCAACAGCGTAGAACCAGACTTTGTCAGACGCTAGTTGATTCAGCCAGTCGACGGCGGCCCGATGTTCAGGAGTGAATTTGGAGGCTACCCAAACCACATACGCTGCCTCCTTGTCAGCCGCATATGTAATTGTTTGCCCTAGATGACGGTGGTCCGTTTGATTTAGCTGGTTCTCGATGGCTACCTCTCTGCCACGCCGTGACTCTCGCGCCAAAATGTCCAATCTGAAGGGGCCTACCGGCACTTCTCGCCCAACGAATTCTAGCTCCAAGCCCAAACTGGCGCCCAGCAATTGCAAGTTTTCTGACTTAGAAAGCCACACGGTGAAATCTTGGGCCTCATCAGGCCATATGTCGGTCAAACTTACCTCACTGAGTCTCCCCAATTCCTGTGTAGCCATATTCTCTCACTCCTCTCGCTGTGCGGTGTCGCCGGGGCGGATGGCGTAGTCGCGGCGGTCGCGGAACAGCAGGGCGCGGTTCAGGACGCTGTCGTAGGTTTCGGGGTCGATGTCTTCCACCTCGTCCATTACCCAGTACTTGTAGCCGCCCAGGAACAGGTAGGGACGGGTCTGGTGGAAGAAGTGGCCCTCGATGCCCTCGCCCCGCAGGACGCGGCGGCAAAACTCCGACAGAAGTTCCTGCTGGCCGTCCTTCTGGATTACCACGTACTCGTGGGGCCATGTTTCCCGGTAGGTGACCGCCTCGCGCCAGGGAGCGCCGGCGATTAGCTCCATGATGTGCCTATCTGAATCCCCCATACGCCAGTTGCCTCTCCAATCGGAATGGACCTGTCTGCACGCAAGGATAACGGAACGGAGGGGTTCCACGTATTACCGGGACAAGACTCAGCGCAGCGACTTATGCCCGTGCTAAAATGCGGGCGTTATGCCCATCTACGAATATCGATGCGGGGATTGCGGGGCGGTCAGTTCCAGGCTGGTTTACAGCTGGTCGGCGAACCGCGCGCTTGAGTGCAAGGACTGCGGCGGCGCGGACTTGGAACGCCTGATGTCGGCGTTCTCGTTCCGCCCTTCGTGGGGCGACAGCCTCAACTGGGTGCCCAGCGGCGAGACGGCCCGGGACGTGGACGAGAACAGCGCGGCCAGCATCGACCAGTACATGGGCCGGATCAAGCGCGAGATGGGCGGCCAGACGACCTCTGATTTCGACCAGATGCGAAGAGAAATCAAAGACAGCTAACGCACTATCTCCCCTACTCCTGAATCCAGGTGAATCAAGGAACCTGGAGACGATATGCCGATTTACGAATACAGGTGCCAGGACTGCGGACGGGTTTCCTCATTCTTCGTCCGCTCGATAAGCAGCGAAGTGACCGCCGTCTGCTCCTACTGCGGCAGCGGCGATATGTCGCGGCGGATGTCGTCATTTGCCCTGGGCAAAACGGTGTCTTCGGTGCATGAGCAGTTTGCTCCGGGCAGCGAGCACCGCTCGCCCGAGTACTACCAGGACCCGCGAAACATCGGCCGCAACGTTGAAGCCGCCTTCGACAAATTCGGGGTCGATATGCCCCAGTCGGTGCGGGACAACATCGACGCCGCCCGTTCGGGCGAGACTCCCAAGGGGCTTGACCTGTGAGCGACTCCGGACACACCAACTACTCGATGATTCATCACTGCCTGAGCGAACTTTCATCCGCCCCGGCGGTGGCGGGCTCAGATGCGCACCGGGGACTGTCGGACCTCCTGCCGTCTCTTCCGTCTCCGTTGGCCCTTGACTCGAGCGGGAGCGACTCGCCCCAGACCGGAGAGCAGGCGCTTCAGGTCATCGCGACGGCGCAGCTGCTTCTCTCGCAACTAGAGGCCAACGAGGCAACCAGCCCGATTCCCTGGGAGCACGCCGCAAGGATTCGGCATTCACTGGAGGAACTCTCCTCTCAGGTCGGAGCGGCCGTCCGCCGCGAGAAGGCGGACCAGGTACGTGGCCTTTATGTCATCATTGACCCGGAAGTGACAGGTGGCCGGGACCCTTACGACATCGCAGTCGCCGCAGTGAACGGCGGAGCGCGGATGTTGCAGCTGCGAGACAAGCTCCGCGACAAGGGTGAGTCGTTGCCTCTGGCTACATCCCTGCAGGAAATGTGCCTGCGGACGGGCGCCCTGCTGATCGTCAACGACCACGCCGACGTCGCGGCAGCGGTCGGCTCCGGCGGCCTGCACGTGGGGCAGACCGACCTGCCCGTGGCCGCGGTACGCCGGATTCTGTCGCCTCACCAGGTGTTGGGGCGATCCAACCGGGAGTACGAACAGCTCGCTGAATCGAAAGAGATGGGCGCCGACCATCTGGCCTTCGGCGCCATCTACGCCACCACCAGCAAGGGCGTGGCCCGCAACCCGCAAGGGCCCGAGCGGGTGCGCGAGGCCAAGTCAATTGCGGGCGACACGCCCCTGGTCGCCATCGGGGGCATCAACCTGAGCAATGTGGCGCCGGTGGTGGAAGCGGGCGCCGACGCTATCTGCGTCACTGCCGCCGTGGGCTCCGCCGAAGAACCGGAGGCGGCCGCGGCCGCGATGACCGCGGCCATTGAGGCCGCAGGAGGAAGAGTCTGATGCCCTCCCGGTACAGCGCCGTCCTGTCGGAAATCGGAGACCACGCCATCGAGCAGCTGACCAGCCGCAACCGCGACCGGGAGCAGGCGCTCTCGGTCTCCCGCGAGGTGATTCGCTCGTCGGCCAACGCCATCCGCGCCGTGCACCGCTCCGATTTCGAGGAAGCTGCCAGGCTCATAGCATCCGCACGGTCCCGACTCGCGGACGCTGAGCACATCCGCTCCGACAATCCGCTGATATTCAATGCTGGTTTCATGAACGACGCCCGCAAGGAGTTCACCGAGGCCAACGTCACGCTGGCGGTGATATCGGCTCAGGACATACCCACCGCCGAGGAGTTGGGCGTCGAACCTTCCGCATACCTGAACGGCATGGCCGAGGTCATCGGCGAACTGCGCCGCTACATCCTTGACGCGCTGCGCAAGGACAGCGTGGAGCGGTGCGAGGAGCTGATGGAAGTAATGGACGAGATCTACGGCGTACTGGTGACCGTGGACTTTCCTGAAGCAGTCACCGGCGGACTGCGCCACACCACCGACGCCATGCGCGCCGTACTGGAGCGCACCCGAGGCGACCTGACAATCGCACTCCGCCAGCGGGCGCTGGAAGCCCGCCTGGCGGCCTGGCAGAAACGGGGCGACGGCGACTAGTCTAGGCGCTGTTGACATTTCACCGTCATTCCGGCTTTCGCCGGAATCCAGGGTTTCCAACAGAAGAAAACGGGAATGGACGGCAATGCTTTTGGATTCCGGCTTTCGCCGGAATGACGAAAAAACGCAATCGACGATACTCCCTATTCCTTCCGAATCATTCATTCCACCATCACCGGAGGCAGCGATGCTATCGAGTTCGAGGGCCACGGCTGAAACACTGGAGAGCTTCTACGACGAACTCCGCGACATCGGAACTTCTCCTCTGTGGCTGGTTCAGGAAGAGGCGCTGGTAGCCGAGCCGAAGAGCAAGGCCCTGCCCTTCCTTTGGCGATGGCGGGACCTCCAGCCTCAGGCCCTCCGGGCCGGCGACCTCATCGGTACCGCCGACGCCGAGCGCCGGGTGCTCATGCTGCTGAATCCGGGCCTGAACCGCATCGCCACCACCAACTCGATGTTCGCCGGCCTCCAGATCGTGATGCCGGGCGAGGCCGCCCGGGCCCACCGGCACACCCCGGCGGCGCTCCGCTTCATCATCGACAGCCAGGGCGGCTCCACCACGGTGAACGGCGACCGCATTCCCATGTACCCCGGCGACCTGGTGCTGACGCCCAACTGGACCTGGCACGACCACGCCAACGACACCGAAGACCCCATCATCTGGCTGGACGGGCTGGACATTCCGCTGGTCCACATGCTGGAGGCCGTCTACTACGAGCCATACCCGGAGGACGTGCAGCCGGTCACGGAACCCACCGACTCATCGCTCACCCGTTACGGCGCTGGCACCCTGCGACCCACCTGGGAACACAACACGGCGGCCCACTCGCCGCTGATGCACTACCCCTGGAAGCAGACTTGGGAAACGCTGCAGCGCCTCGCGCCCGAGGTCGAGGGCAGCCCCTTCGACGGCGTGATCATGGAATACACCAACCCCAACACCGGCGGCCCCGTGATGCCCACCATCGCCTGCCACATCCAGATGCTGCGCCCCGGCGAGGCCACCAAGGCCCACCGCCACACGGCCAGCGCCATCTACCACGTGGTGCAGGGGAGCGGGCGTTCCGTGGTGAACGGCGAGACCATCGAGTGGGAGGACAAGGACGTCTTCTGCGTGCCCGGCTGGAACTACCACGAGCACGCCAACGCCTCGAACACGGAACCTGCGGTACTGTTCAGCTTCACCGAGGCGCCGGTGCTAAAGGCCCTCAGCCTGCTGCGGGAGCAGGCCCACCCCGAGGGGCACCAGGAGTAGCCGGCCATGAAGATCACCTTCCTTGGCACCGGCGCGGGCAACTCGACCCTGCGGGCGCACACAGGCATGGCCCTGGAATGCCCCGACGGGACGAAGCTGATGCTGGATTCCAGCTCCGGCAACTCGGCCCTCCGTAACGCAGCAGTCGTTGGGATCAACCTGCGTGAGTTCGACGATGTGCTGCTATCCCACGACCACCCCGACCACATGGGCGGGATAGACTTCATAGAGTTCAACCGGGCATTGTCCGGCGAAGACCGCGGCCCCCTGCGCGTTCACGCGTCCTACGAGGCCTTGGAAGGACTGAAGCGGCATTCGATCGCCACCCGCCTGAACATCCGAGACATATCCGGTGACTACGGGCGGAACTACGAAGGGCGGGAGTTGCTGCACTGGAAGCCCACCGATCATGGGCGAGTGGTTGAGTTGGGGCCACGGACAACCGCCTGGCACTTCGAGGCCGACCACATCACCGGCGCCTCCGGCTGGCGGGTGGAATGCGACGGCAAAGCGGTCGTGTTCTCCGGCGACACGCGCTATAGTCAAGAAGTGGCAAGAGCTTCAGAAGGGGCCGACCTGCTGGTACACGAGGCGTTCTGCGTCGCGGATACCGTTCTGGCCAGCAGCGCGGGCCACTGCACCGGCGGCGAAGCTGGCAGGGCCGCGGCGGAGGCAAGGGTAGCAAGCCTTGTGCTGACCCACCTCACCGATCCGTACCACGCCAACCCCGAACCCCTGGGCGTGGAAGCGGCGCAGCACTACACGGGCCCCATCGCCATCGCCCACGACTGTATGCAGATCACCCTGTGATGGGCAGCATGGAAATCATATTTCTGGGCACCGGCGCGGGACTTTCGACCAAGCGGGCTCACACGGCAATCGCCTTGCGCTGTCCCGACGGAACTTTGCTGCTCCTGGACGGCAGTTCCGGGAATTCCGCCCTGCGCCACGGGGAGATCGCGGGCATCAGGTCTTACGACTACGACCACGTATTGCTGTCCCACGACCACCAGGACCACCTGTCGGGGCTGATGTTCGTTCAGGGCAATCGCTCCCGCGAAATCCCGGACGAGAATCCCCTCTCGATTTACGGCAGTTCTCTGGCCCTCGAAGGACTGCGCAAGGCGGCGGTCGCCGGAAAAGTTCCCGACATCCGTGACGGCGCAGCCTACAACAACTCCGGGAAACAGGTGATGCGATGGCAGCAGATTACGCCTGGGCAGAAGCTGGAGCTTGGCCCCGACACCGTCGCTTGGTCCTTCGACGTAGACCACATACCGGGATCGGTCGGGTGGCGCGTCGAGACCGGAGGGCTGATCGTGGTTTTCTCGGGTGACACCACTTACAGCCGCTCGCTGGCGGATGCCGCGCAGGGAGCCGACCTACTGATCCATGAAGCGCTGACCACTGACGACGCCCACGCCTATGCGACCGGACGACTTCATTCCACCTCGGGCGACGCCGCCCGCGCCGCCGATCACGCTTCGGCCAGGGAACTGATCATTACTCACATTGACAACGCTTTCCACGACAACACGGACCCTCTCCTGCAGGACGCAGCCCATCACTATAGCGGACCTATCAGCGTCGCACACGACCTTCATAGGGTTACGCTGGGCTGACCAGTCCTTCTTCCGCCACTCTCAGCCATCCTGTTTTCCTCTTCTACCGCTATCCCGTCGCGTTCATCTCGTCCTTCCCCTCCAGGCTTCCAGGGTGTTCTTTTGTCTTGTCCAACCAGCAAATTGATGACAGTTGCTGGTTGCGAAAGTTTGTTCTGTCCTCCTAAAGTTGCAAGCAGAAGAGCCGGATAGCCAACCGCCACTCGACTTACTGCCGCGCGATCCCCGAACAACATCGTTTGATCGGATATCGCAGAGATGGCGAAGATTATGGAGGACGCCTTGTTAGCTTGCACCAATTCCTGCGCCATGGTGGGACTGGAAGGATTCATCATCCGGGTAGAGGTTGACCTCTCCCCCGGCGTGCCCAAGTTCAACATGGTCGGCCTGCCCGACACCGCCGTTCAGGAGGCGCGGGAACGGGTCCGCGCCGCGTTGCGCAACAGCGGCTGCGAGTTTCCCATGCGCCGCATCACCGTCAACCTCGCCCCTGCCGACCTGAAGAAAGAGGGGCCGGCCTACGATCTTCCTATCGCCATCGGCATCATGCTTAGTTCAGGACAGCTGGACTCAGCGCCACCTGGGAGCGTGTTCCTGGGCGAGTTGTCGTTGGACGGCAGCCTGCGGCACACAAACGGCATCCTGACCATGGTGTCGGTGGCCCGGGGCCAAGGCTTCGACTCAGTATTCGTGCCGGCAGTGGACGCCGAAGAGGCGTCGCTGGTGGAGGACATTACCGTCTACCCTGCGCCTTCTCTCGATTCCGTGGTGCGGCATTTGCGGGGTGAAAGTCCGCTGGAACCGATGCGGGGCGACGGCTGGGCCCACTGCGCCGCGTTGACCGACGCTCCCATCCAGATGGACATGGCCCACATCAAGGGCCAGGAGCACGCCAAGAGGGCCCTCGAGGTTGCTGCTGCAGGATTCCACAATCTCCTCTTCAGCGGCCCACCTGGAAGCGGCAAGACCCTCCTGGCCCGCTGCCTCCCTTCGATCCTCCCTCGCATGGTGCCACAGGAAGCGCTGGAGGTGACCAAAATTTACAGCGTCCACGGAGCGCTCCAGTGCGAGAACCCACTGATCATGCAGCGGCCGTTCCGGTCTCCGCACTACACTATCTCCAACGCCGGGCTGGTCGGCGGGGGCCGTACCCTGCGGCCCGGCGAGATTACGCTGAGCCACAGGGGCGTACTCTTCCTGGACGAGTTGCCTGAGGAGCCTGTCCCAGAAAACGCCTGTTTCGACCGAAAGGAGTGGTGAGTGCCTTCGGGCGTTGCTAGTAGAGTCGGGTTCGACGGCAGATTACGACTTGATGAGTTTTGCGCGTCCGGGAGGGTCTTGGGATCGCACCGAAATCAGGGCACGGGGCCCGATGTGGGACTATGAGGCGCCAGTACGAAGGTCCCGTCCCGCCATATGCGCCAGAGAGTCCGCAGGTTGAAGGCGATTGCCAAGAGATTCCACTCAGCCGCCACGTTGACCAGGCCCCGCAGCAGGAATCTTCGGGCTCCCATTTGTTCCTTGGTAATTCCGAACACCGGCTCGACCAGTTGCTTTCTCAGCCGATATACCTCTTTCGCCAGGCTGGTGGACATCCAAGCCCGGTGCCGGCGCAGCACATCGTCGTGAGGCCCAATCCACAGACTACGGCCACGCTTGGATTTGGTGCATACCCCGTAGGCTGGACACTGCTGGCAGACGCCTGCGGAAGCGCGGTACTTCCTCATTGGCACTCCTCTTTTGTCTTCGCTGATGCCGATGAAGTGGAGCGTCTGTCCCTGGGGACATTCAAAGCTGTCGCTGGGTTCATCATAGGTGAACTGATCTTTGTGATAGGGACTTCTGAGGAACCGTTCCCGCGACTCCGGCACCACCACCTGCTGGCCACGATCCGCGCAATCGGCCAAGTCGCTCCCGGAAAAATACCCAGCATCGGCCAGCGTCATGGGTGTTCTGGTTCCCGTAGCCTCCTCAGCGCGCTCCATCATCGGCACCAACTGATAGTTGTCATTGGGCACAGACACCACGTGCGCGGCGGTGATCAACATGCCCGTGGGTTCCCCGTCCTGCTCCACTGGAGATACCATGGCCTGGGCGTTGTAGGCCGGCACGACGCCGTAGCTGGCCTTCATCAGCCGGGCGTCCTGGTCCGTAAGATTGATGCGCCTGGGCTTCTTTGCACCGGCCAACTCGTCCATCGCCTGCCGCAGGCGCTCTCTCAGCGCTTCCTTGTCGGCCAGTTCTTCAGGCAGATTGACGGCGCTGGCGTCTTCTCCACCTTCGTTCTGGGCTTCCAGATCGGCTATCGCCCGGTCCACCCGGTCTAACAACTGGGCCAGTCTCTCCCCGTCGTAGCTGCGGTGCACCGACGCGCTGGCGGCCATCTTGGTGCCATCCACCGCCTGCACCGCCAGGTCCACCAGCTTCATCGCCACCGCCGTCCGCACCGTGCGCTTGAACAAGCTCCGCATTTCCTGGCGATGGGCCTTGTAGAACCGCCAGAGGGTGTTGTGGTCCGGATGCTGCCATCCTGTCAGCCACAGGTACGGAATCTGGTCTCGACAGGCCGCCTCCAACTTGCGGCAGGAGCGCACTCCCGTCATGAACCCGTAAAGCCACACGCAGAGCAGGGACCTGGGATGGTAGGCCGGGGCTCCCAGCGGGTCCCCGTCTATTTCCACACCCAGCTCCGCCCAACCTTCTCTGCCCAAGGCGTCGACAAACTCGGCGACAAAACGAGCCGGATGGTCCAACGGCAGCAGTTCGTCAAGGGACGGCGGCAACAGCCACATCTGCTCTCGGTCCATATCCCGAAGTGGCATCTTATCGGCACCTCCGTCAGGCTTGACCACAGTCTACACCCCGACTTTTGAGACAGGCTCTGAGTTCAACCATGCTGCGCTTGAGTCACTGAGACAGCCGCTGGAGGACAAGGTCGTGACCATCAGCCGCGTTTCCGGCAGCGTAACCTACCCCGCGAGTTTCATGATGGTCGCGGCCATGAATCCCTGCCCCTGCGGATTTCACAACCACCCGGCTAGGGAGTGCACGTGCAGTCCCTCGACCGTGGCCCGCTACCAGAAGAGGATCAGCGGCCCGCTCATGGACCGGGTTGACGTTTTTGTGGAAGTGCCCCCGGTCGAATACGAGAAGCTGGTCGACGCAGTCCCATCGGAGGGTTCCGTCGGCCCCCGTGAGCGTGTGGAGCAGGCCAGGGAAGTGCAGCGGGAGCGGTTCAGGGACAACGGCTTTCTGTGCAACTCCGAGATGGGCCCTGCCGAAGTCTGGCAACACTGCCGGTTGGAAGACGGCGCACGAAGCCTGCTCCAGACCGCCGCCCAGAGACTCACCCTCTCTGCGCGTGCCTTCCACAGGGTCCTTAAGGTGTCCCGAACAATCGCCGACCTGGACGGCTCCGAGAGCATCAGCGTCCCGCATCTCGCCGAGGCGCTTCAGTACCGTGCAAGGGCGGCCACTGCCTGACGCTCTCTGAATATTCGCCCGCTTGTCATCAGGACGCGTGGGCCACTATGATATGGCCCATGGAAGAGAAGCAGGTTAAATATCCGCTGGGAACGCTCTCGCGGATTGAGGCGGTAACTTTCGGGGAGCCGGGCCGGCGCACGTTCAGGATCGATCTCCACTCCGGCCCTGCTTTCTGCTCGGTGTGGCTGGAAAAGGAGCAGCTTTTCCAATTGGGCGTGTATCTCCGGGACTTCGTAGCCGGCCTCTCGGCCGAGGAAAAAGCTCGCGAAAGCACCCCGCAGGAATCCGCGTGGCGCGGCGGGGAGGAGACGATCGACTTCAGGGCCGGCCAGATGTACCTCAGTCACGACCGCGAGACAAACTCGTTCTACATGCAGGCCCACGAGCGTGAGACCGAAGAGGAGGAAGGGTCTACTCCCCAGGAGGCCCAGTCGGTGAGCTTCTGGATGACCCTGCCCCAGGCCACCGAGCTCGCCGAAGAGTCGCTCAGAATCTGCGCCGCCGGCCGCCCGACCTGCTTCCTGTGTGGACAGCCCATAAACCCGGAGGGCCACGTTTGCCCCAGGGCCAACGGCCACACGGTCCTCGAAGCCGGCTGACGGCTCGGACGGGCTCACTCCCCAGACTGGATAACGCCGTTTGACCTCCGACGTTACAGTCCAAGACGTTTTGCGCCGCGGCGAAATTCTATCCTGCCAGTTGACCCGCCTGGGCTCGAACTACACCTTCGTGGTGAATGTGGGGCTGGACGGCGTGGAGGCGCTAGGCATCTACAAGCCCAGGGACGGCGAGGCGCCGCTGTGGGACTTCCCCAACGGCACCCTGTACAAGCGCGAGTACGCAGCTTATCTCCTGAGCGAAATCCTTGGCTGGGACCTGATCCCGTTCACGCTGATCCGGGAGGGCCCCTACGGCATCGGCTCGGTCCAGGAGTTCATTGACCACGACCCCCGGGAGAACTACTACACCCTGGGCGGGGAGTTCGCTGAGCCGTTAAAGGTCGTCTGTTGTTTCGACCTGGTCGCCAACAGCACTGACCGCAAGCCAAACCACCTGATCATCGGCGGCGACGGGAAGCTGTGGAGCATCGACCACGGCCTGACCTTCCACTCCGACGTGAAAATCCGCACGGTCATCTGGGACTTCGGGGGGGAGCCTATCCCGGAACCTCTGCTTGACTCGTTGGCGGAATTGCAGGCAAGGCTGAGCGGCCCCCAGAAGAGTATGCCCAGACGTCTCCAGGAATTGCTGGAGCTGTTGACGCCGCCGGAAGTGGAGGCGCTGAAGGGACGGCTGGACTGGGTACTGACGGAGCGGACCTATCCCGGTCTCTCCCGGCCACGGCGGAGGCGAGGGGGCTAACGCAGGCCCAGGGAAGGAAGGAAATTATGGGCGTGGAAACGATCAGCGCGATCACCCTTGCCGTGACGGATATGGCCCGCTCCGTTGTGTTCTATCGCGACTACGTCGGGCTGGAAATGCTGTACGGGGGCGAGGAGACGTCGTTCACCAGCTTCAGGGTGGGAGGCGGCTACGTCAACTTGATCCTGGCGAATGAAAAGCCTCAGTGGTGGGGGAGGCTTATCTTTTACGTGGATGACGTAGACGCCCATTACGAGCGACTGACCGGATTCGGCCTCGCCCCCACGACCAGTCCGGCGGACGCTCGATGGGGGGAGCGATACTTCCACATCGACGATCCCGACGGGCACGAGCTCAGCTTCGCCAAGCCGCTGCCAACCGGACGGCAGGACTGACCTGCGACAGTCGGTGCGCCGCGAATTCCCTCTCCCTCTGGGAGAGGGTTAGGGTGAGGGCGTTTCCAAAGCCCAGCCGTTCATCCTTAGCTTATCGAAGGGCGGGCGGCTGGGCGGTGCAGACAGGCTGCCGAAATTAAACGAAACCCTCTCCCCCTTCGACACGCTCAGGACGAACGGGTTTCGCCGAGCACTTTGGAAACACCCCTTTAGACGTTGATCAGGAAGTTGATGACGTCCCCGTCCTTGACCTGGTAGGTCTTGCCCTCCGAACGGAGCACTCCCTCTTTGCGTCCCTGTGCCACGCTGCCGCACCGGACCAGGTCGCTGTAATGGATCACCTCTGCGCGAATGAAGCCGCGGATGAAATCGGTGTGAATGGTCCCGGCGGCGTCCAGGGCCGGGATGCCGACAGGCACGGGCCAGGCCCTCACCTCGTCTTCCCCCACGGTCAGGAACGACACCAGCCCGACGGTCTCGTAGCACACCTGCTTGACCCGCTCAACGACCGACTCCTGCAGTCCCAGGGCGTCCCGAAACTCCTCGGCTTCGTCTTCCTGCATGAGAGCCAGGTCCTCTTCCAGACGAGCGCACATTTTGACGGCGCCAAGACCCTCGGCCATTTTGACGGCACCAAGACCCTCGGCCATTTCGACTGGAAGCCCCATCTCGTGGAGGGAGGGGCATTCGCCCGACTCGTCGGTGTTGAAGGCCACGATGATCGGCTTGTCGGTCAGAAGCTGGTAATCCCTGATCGCCGACCGTTCCGAGTGCGTCAGGTCCTGCTGCCGCACCCGCACTCCGGTCTCCAAACCGTGCATCACCTTCTGCACCGCCTCGGCCTGGGGAACCAGCGCCGGCCGCTCCGCCGGCTTGGACTTCTTCAGGGAATCAGTCAGCCGGGCCTGGACCCGTTCCAGTGTTTCCAGGTCGGCCAGCGCCAGTTCGTTCAGCATCGACGACAGGTCACCCGGCGGGTCTGCCGGGCCCTGCAGGTCATCGTCGAAAGCCCGCACCACCAGCAGCAGCGCCCCGGCGCCCTGCAGGATGTTGCGATGGCGTCCCGCCAGCCCCCGGTTGCGGTTCGCTCTGTCGGCGGGCGGGAGGTCCCAGAACTTAATCTCTGCGTAAACCACCTTTCGCGGGTGGTACATCTCCCCCAGAACCGACAGTCTCTGGTCCGTCACCTTCACCACGCCGACCTGTACGGGGCCTGCGCTGCCTCCCCCGGTGGCTGCCCCGTTCCCGCTGGTCAGTGCGTTGAAGGTGGTGGTCTTTCCGCTGAGGGGCAGCCCAATGATAGCGATGTCCATGCCTGGAAAGTGCTCCTGTCCTTATCGGATTTGGAATTTCTTTAAGGGTTCAGTACGACTGGAACAACCGGCCCCACTCGGTCTTGAGTGCGGCCTCGATGCGGCGCCGGCCCTTTGTCTTCAGCCAGTAGCCGTTGTGGTAGATGTTGGAAGCCAGGAAAGCCCAGCCAACGATGGGACTTCTCAGCAGCATATTCTCCAGCGGCTTGAGCGGTCCCCAGTAGATCAGCTTCTGGCCCCGGCTGGCGAAGGTGTTCTCGACGCCCGAGAACTTCCAGTCCACTCCGCTGATGTCCTCGCCTCGCACGTCGATGTCTGAAACTTCTCCGCAACCCAGGCCCCGCTCGTGGGCCAGCCGGATGAACGGGATGCTCATGGGGTCGAAGCCCATCATCTTCGCGGCCACGGCGTCGATGGCCACCTGGTCGGCGCTGGCCAGGACGCGGTCCTTGATGTGCCACCGCATGGCCCGGGGCCCCGGGCCGTCGCCTGCAAACGTCCCGTCCATCACGGCGAACAACCCCGGGTGAATCTCCTGCTGGATCGCCAGCAGGTCCACCAGCGTCTCATGGATCACCGAGTGGGTCCAGTGCCGCTTGCGGTGGAGCAGCCCGCCAAAAGCGTTCTTCATCGCCCCGGTCATGGTGGTGAAAACGTGGGTCTTCATCGTTGGCAGATGAACGATGTTGGTGCCGGGGAAGCACTCGGGAATCTGGATTCCCTCAGGGAAAATGTCGTCCAGCGCCAGCATCTCGGCTCGCGGTACATAGTCGATCCAGCGGTTGGGCGGAGTGTCCAGGTGCACGGACGGCAGGCCGGCCCTGTCCTGGGCGGCCTTGTGCTTGTTGTTCTCCTCCCCCTCGTACGAGTCAACCACCACTGTCCCGTTGTGGGCCGCCACCAGGTCGCGGTGTCCCATAGCCTTCAGCGCGTTGGCCACTCCCTCGATCTGCCACGGCGTGGACGAGCAGCCTGGATACCAGTGCTGCCACGAGATGTTGACCTTCAACAGCGTCCGGTTTTCTGTCGACAGGAACTGCTCCGCGCCGGCCAGTCGCATGGCGCGGGCAATGTCTTCCTGCACGGTCTCGGGCGTCGTGGCCACCACAGCGACGACTGGAGCGGTGGTTGACCGCGCCGAGGGATGGCGAGGGGCTTCCTGGATCTGCATTCGGACTCCGGTCTGCGGCGGCGTCTCCGGCACACGCCCAAGGCGCCGCGCAAGTTGTTGTTGCTCAGGGTCTATCCGTTGATCAGCAGCACCGCCGCGGACACGGCAAGCCACGCGATGACCGTTGCAAGGAGGGGCAGGTCTCGCACCATCAGCTGTTCGGGGGCTTCGGCGTCGCTGCTGTGGTTGAGCAGGTACAGGTACCGGAACAGCCCGAGGGCCACCAGCGGCAGCGTGAACAGCATGGCGTTGTTTTCGGGAAGGTTCTCCGCTTCTATCGTATAGAGAGTATAACTGAGCAGCGCGGCCGTTGCAGATATGATCAGCAGCTGGGATATGAACGGACCTGAATACCTGGCCAGCACCCGCCGCTGGCGGTCGGCGCCGTCCCCGGCCAGCCTGACCTCTGCGTAGCGGCGGCCCAGCACGATGAACAGCGCGCCCGCGCCCGTGGTCGTATACAGCCAGGGCGAGGGATCGACGTCGATGGCCAGGGCGCCCGACACCGCGCGAATGACATACCCGCTGGCCACGGCGAACACGTCCAGCAGAACGATGTTCTTGCCGCCAAGGCAATAGGAGACATTGATTGTAAGATATATCCCGCAAACGAGAAGCAGTGCCGGCCCCATTGCAACCAGACCGGCAGCCGTCAAGACAGCAATCAGCAGTACGGCTAACGGTACACTCACCTTGCCGGATGCTATGGGACGATGGCGTTTGCGTGGGTGTGCCCGGTCGGCGTCGCGGTCCATGAGGTCGTTGAAGACATAGACGCCGCTGGAAAGGGCGCAAAAGCCCAGGAATACAACCGCAAGCCTTACAAGAATCCCTGGGACGTATTCCAGGCCATCGGTGGCCCAGGCGATGTCGATGGCGAAGAGAAAGGGCAGGAACACCAGCCCGTTCTTGACCCACTGCAGGGGGCGCAGCAGGCGGAGCGCGTCAGTCATTCGCCGCGCTAGCGGCCTGGGCCGCTCGCCACCGGCCCGGCGCTTGTCGGGGCGCTGGCCCGTTCCAGGGCTTTAAGCCCGGCATACCATGCCCCCAGGCCCGACATGCTGCTGTAGTAGAAGGTCACAACCACCACCCCACCCCACAGGAGAATCGGGTAGGCGAACCCGACGACGGCGGTAACAACAGCGGCGGCAACCACGGTAATGACCCCGACGGCCAAGCCCATCCAGATGCCGTAGGTCAGCGCTTTCCTGCCCGGCGACCCGGGGTAGTCCCGGGCAGCGTTTATGCCGAAATACCCGGCAATGAACGGCCCGGCCGGAATGCCGACAAAGTGGACGACGGGAATGACGGCCAGCACCACCACGACCGCCAGTCCCACGAACAGACCCTTAACCATTGGTCACGCGACTACTCTGACATTAGAATTGCCGGGCCATTATATCGGAAATGCGTCGTTATTCCCGGCGTGACAGGAGACCGACTTGGCATCAACTGCAGGTACCGACCTGCCCTTCGACGACGATTCGCCCTTCCTCCGTTTTGTCGGCCTGGAAATCGGCCTGTCGGAGGGCGGGGTCGGCCAGGTGTCCCTGACGGTGCAGCCCCATCACCTGCAGGCCGCAGGCCAGGTGCACGGCGGTCTGATTGCCGTACTCGCCGATACCGCCATGTTCCGGGCTGTCCGGTCCCTGCTCGGCCCGGGACAGCGCACCACCACCGTGGAACTGAAGGTCAACTTCCTGGAAAGCACCAGCGTGGGAAAACTGACGGCCAGCGCCACGGTGGTTAACCGGGATAACAACCGGGATGAAAGGATGCTCGTCGGCGACATAGAAATCAAGTCCGACGACGGACGCCTGATTGCCCAGGGCCTCGGGACCTTTCTGGTCATGGGAGGCGATTGACAATGGACTTCTCTCTGCCGCTCCCGTCTCGGTTTGTCCGGGCTGTCTCCTACTATAAGGCTGCGCGAAATTGGAATTGATACCGGACTGGTGTATACTCCCGATGTTGCAGGCCGCCCGGAGGAGCAACGAGATGAAGATTCCCATGCGAGTCGATTATGGAGTGCGGGCCTTGGTGGAGTTGGCTCTTCACTACGGCCAGGGCCCGGTCCAGACCGCTGAAATCGCAGGGAAGCAGGGTATCCCCGTCGCCTATCTCGACCAGTTGATGGCGTCCCTCAACAAGTTCGGCTTCGTAGTCAGCCGCCGGGGTCCCAGGGGCGGCCACATGCTGGCCATGCCCCCCCAGGACATCAACCTCAGCATGGTGATGTCCAGGCTCGACGCCAACAGCTCTCCCCTGGACTGCCTGGTCAATCCTCACGACTGCGTTCTGTCCGACACCTGTGCCCAGCAGGAGGTCTGGAAGTCGGTGGAGGAAGCTATTCTCGACCTGCTGAGCAACATCTCCCTGGCCGACCTCGCCGAGCGCCAGATGAGCCTGGCCGCCACGGTTTCCTAGCGCCAGCGGGTCCACCCCTTACCCTCGTAACGGGATGCCGCCCACTTGATAGGCGGCATCTTATTTTATGTCTGAATATTGGTTGCGAATTTCGTCATATTCTTGCCTGGAGTTAAACATTTTGTTTTCGGTTTTGCTCAGATTGACAGTGGTAAGTGCAAAAACTACAATCGCTGGAGTAGCACCTCTGGCAATCCCACCCCTTTCCCTATTCATTCATCCGGAGGAGAAGGGCCAATGGCGACCTATGACATCATCATCAGAGGCGGCACCATTGTCGACGGGACGCGAGCGCCCCGGTACATCAGCGACATCGCCATCAAGGACGGGCGCATCGCCAAGATCGGCGGCCTGAACGGAGGCGACGCCGACCGGGAAATCGACGCCAAGGGCCTCATCGTGGCCCCCGGCTTCGTCGACCTGCATACCCACTACGACGCCCAGATTTTCTGGGACCCCTATTGCACCCTGTCCGGCTGGCACGGCGTGACCTCCGTGGCCCTGGGCAACTGCGGCTTCGGCTTCGCGCCCTCCCGCGTCGAGGACCAGGACCGCGCCATGCTGAGCATGACCCGCAACGAGGCTATCCCTTACGACGCGATGAAAGCGGGCATGCCCTGGAACTGGGTCACCTTCCCCGACTTCATAGACAGCCTGGAGAACACTCCCAAGGGCATCAACTGCCTGACCTACGTTCCGCTGACTCCGCTGTACGCCTGGGTCATGGGCTGGGACGAGGCCAAGACCCGCCGCCCCACCGAGGACGAGTTACAAGAGATGGTCCGGTTGATTCACGAGGCCATGGACCACGGCGCCTGCGGCTGGTCGGCCCAGGTTCTGGGCGAGACGTCGGTGCAGCGCGACTACGACGGCACCCCGATGATCACCGACCTGCTCTCGGAGCATGAGGTGCTCACCTTCGCCCAGGTCCTCCGCGACCGCGACGAGGGCTTCATCGAACTGGCCTACCAGGAGACCGGCGAAGACGGCCGCCCCTTGGGTGAGGAAACACGTATCTTCTTCGAGCGCGTCGCCGAGGTCTCAGGGCGCCCGGTGCTCTACCAAGCCGTCGCCCCCAACGCCGTCCACCCCGAGCAGCACCGCGAGCGCATCCGCTGGCTGGAGAGCTGCGCCGAGCGTGGCCTGCGCGTCTACGGTCAGGGCGCTACCCGCCGCGGTGGCTTCGAGCTGACCTTCGAGGACTGGAACCTCTTCGACGACACCCCGATGTGGCGCGAGGTAACCCTGGGCGACAAGGCCACCCGCAAGGCCAAGATGTCCGACCCGGAGATGCGCCGCAAGCTGAAGGAGGAGTGGGACTCCGGCACCCGTCCCACCCTGGTGGTCCAGGGTTCAGTGGGCAGCCTGCAGGTGATGACCCGAAAGGTCCGGATCGACATCGGCGCAGAGTCCGATTTCACACGCATGCCGGCGAAGGTCAGCGTAGGCGGGTCCGACTACTTCCTGGTCAACACCCGCGACGGCTACAAGCTGCTGTCGGTCGTCTGCCCGCACCAGGGCGGCACCATCGGCGACGAGGGCGACGCCTTCGTCTGCGACACCCACGCCTACGAGTACGAGCACGACGGCGGGCGCTGCATCACCAACCCCGAACTGCGGATGAAGTCCTTCGTGGTCAACGTCGTCGACGGGCGCATGATCGCGCTGGCCCCCGACGAAACCGAGGCTTCCAGCCCGCAGGCCGGTCTGACGGTGCAGCAGATCGCCGACGAACAGGGCAAGCACGTCATCGATGCTCTGCTGGACATGTGCGTCGAGGACGACCTGGCCACCGAGTTCTACGCCGACACCCAGGGCCGCGACCAGGCCCAGTACACCGCCGAGGTGCTGGACTCCAACCACATCGTGGCCGGCGTGTCCGACGGCGGCGCCCACGTCAAGTTCCTGACCGCGGGCATCTACCCGACGGACATGCTCACCTGGCTGGTGCGCGACGAGAAGGTCATCACCCTCGAGGACGCCCACTACAAGCTGTCCTTCCTGCCCGCCCACTTCGGCGGCTTCCAGGACCGCGGCTCCCTGCGCGAGGGATCCCCGGCGGACGTGGTGGTCTACGACCTAGAGAAGCTGGAGGTCCTGCCCAGCGAGGTAGCCGAGGACCTGCCCGGCGGCGAGTGGCGCCGAATCCAGAAGGCCAAGGGCTACCGCTACACCCTGGTCAACGGCGAGGTCACTTTCGAGGACGGCGAGGCCACCGGCGCCTTCCCCGGCCGCCTGCTCCGCAACGGCCGCGGCTAGGCTTCCCCTGCCTTGCACCATTCGTCCTGAACCTGTAGAAGGACGGGAACCAGAGAGGCCCTGGAGCATTCCGGGGCCTCTCATTTTTCGCCTCAATAGAACAGCTCATGATAAAATTGAGCATCCTCCAAATACTCGCGAGAACGACAATGCCCCCTCGGCCACGCAGGGAAAGCCCGGAGCGCCAAGCCCACCGCATCCGCAAGCACGTAGCCCAAGCCCGTGAATACTGGGCTAAGGGGGCCCAGCACCTGGGTGAAAATGACACCTGCCAAGCCGCCGAAAAGGGTTGGGGAACTGCGGCGCAGCTAACCAAGGCCGTGGCAACGATGCGGGGCTGGGACCATTATGACCACGACGCCATCCGGGATTGCGTCTACGAACTGTCCCGCGAATACGCGGCACAACAAATGCAGATAATCCGTGGGATGCGGGCTGCTGAGCATCTGCATGGCCATTTCTACGAGGTCTACCAGACCACCGAGACCGTCGACTTGGCCTTGCAGGATGTTATACCTCTACTCGAAATTCTTTGGGGGCTACTTCCAGACGAATACACCGGCGGTGGGACTTTCATCCAACGAGTTTCGAGCTGACACTTCTGAAGTAGTCCAACGGGATGCAGTCGTTCACATCCGCTGACACCCAATCTTGACACTCGCCACCGCCCCGCGCTACACTCCAAACCGTCAATGAGCTTGAACCCGCTTCGCAACAAAAGCGTTTGCACCTGTCCCCCCACATAGGGGACGGGCTCATGCGCTAGTTGAATGAAGCCTGCACCCGCCCGGTCGAGGGCTGCCCGTCGAGGGCAGGGGCGGGTTTTTTCTTTGTTACGGAATTTGCCCGTCCCGCCGCATTGAGGCGGAGGGCCGATAAGGAGCCGGAATAATGGCCACTCAGCCCCTTGCCCTTACTCCCGAACAGGTCAAGCGATACAGCCGCCACATCATTATGGGCGACGTTGGGTCCAAGGGCCAGCGGGCCCTGATGCAGTCCAAGGCGCTGATCATCGGCGCCGGCGGGCTGGGCTCTCCCAGCGCCATCTACCTGTCGTTGGCCGGCGTCGGCACCGTCGGCATTGTCGACCTCGACGTCGTCGACCTGTCCAACCTGCAACGCCAGGTGCTGCACCATACCACCGACGTGGGGCGCCCCAAGGTCCAGTCGGCCTTCGACAACATCAAGTCCTACAACCCCGACGTGAATGTCATCCTGCACGAGACCTGGCTGAACTCCGAAAACGCGATGGACATCATCAGCCAGTACGACCTGGTGATCAACGGGGCCGACAACTTCGCCACCCGCTACCTGGTCAACGACGCCTGCTACCTGCTGGGCAAGCCCCTGGTGGACGGCAGCATCCTGACCTTCGACGGCCAGGCCACAGTGTTCATCCCCGGCGAGGGCTGCTATCGCTGCCTGTTCCCGTCCCCGCCCCCTCCGGGCATGGTGCCCAACTGCGCCGAGGCGGGCGTCCTCGGGTCGATGACCGGACTGGTGGGCAGCATTCAGGCCACCGAGGCCTTGAAGCACTTCCTGGGCATCGGCCAGTCATTGGTCTCCCGGCTGCTGATCGTCGACGCGCTGGACATGAGCTTCCGCGAAGTGCGCCTCAAGAGAAACCCCAAGTGCCCGCTGTGCGGCGATAACCCCACCGTAACCGAGCTGATCGACTACGAAGTGTTCTGCGGCGTGGCCGCTCCCCACGAAGAACCCGCCACCGTGGGCGCCCACTAAGCCGAACCAAAGGCTCAAGGCAAATAAATATCTAAACGCAGAGGACACGGAGAATCACGCAGAGAGCGCAGATATTCGGACAATCCCTGCGTTCTCTGCGCTCTCTACGTTGAAAAACAGCAACAGGACTTAGATGGTTGCTAAGCTGACATACAAGGGGATCCTCGACACCATCGGCAACACGCCGACGGTGGAACTGCAGAATCTGAGCCCCAAGCCGGACGTGCGTATCTTCGCCAAGCTGGAGGGGGCCAACCCCACCGGCAGCGTCAAGGACCGCATCGGCCTCAAGATGATCGAGCGTGCGGAGGCCGACGGCGAACTCAGCGGCAGCCGGACAATCCTGGAACCCACCAGCGGCAACACCGGCATATCCTTGGCCATGATCGGCCGGATGAAGGGCTACAAGGTCGCCGTGGTCATGCCGGAGAACGTCAGCGTCGAGCGTGTCCAGCTCCTTGAGGCCTACGGCGCCGAGATCATCTCCTCAGACGGGTCCAAGGGCACCAACGGGTCCATCGAGGTGGCCCAGGAGCTTATCGAAAAGCGCCCACACGACTACCTGATGATGTACCAGTACGGCAATGAGGGTAATCCGGGGGCGCACTACGAGACCACCGGCCCCGAAATTATCGAGGCCATCCCGGACGTCGATATGTTCGTTGCCGGGCTGGGTACCGGCGGCACCCTGATGGGCGTTGCCCGCAGGCTGAAGGAATACAACCCGGCGGTAAAGATCGTCGCCGTTGCGCCCGACCCGGACGACTTCATTTCCGGGCTGCGGAGCCTGGAGCACGGCTTCATCCCGCCTATACTGGACATCAACCTGCTGGACTCCCGGATGCTGGTGGGCAGCCTCGAGGCCTTCCAGACCACCAAGCGGCTGCTGACCGAAGAAGGCATCTTCGCGGGCGTGTCTTCCGGTTCGGTGGTCTACGGGGCAATCCGGCAGGCCGAGCGCATGGAGAGCGGCTCCATAGTGTGCCTGCTCGCCGACGGCGGGTGGAAGTACCTCAGCACCGCCCTCTGGACCAGGGACTACGACCAGCTCCGCGACGAGTCAAAGGGCAAGATCTGGTGGTAGCATCCGGCGCAAAACGACAAAGTGGCTGAAACCCCAAACACCCCACTGAATCCCGGACCCGATTCGCGACCAGTCGCCTCCTCAAGGGCGGCTGGTTCCATTTTGACCGCAGGAGGAGGAGGCTTCCTTGGTTAACTCTTCAGGTCCCGCGCCCCAAGGCCGGGTGGTGATGGTTCAGGGCACCGCATCCCACGTCGGAAAGAGCGTGCTCGTGACAGCCCTGTGCCGCATCTTCCGGCAGGACGGCTATCGGGTTGCGCCATTCAAGGCACAGAACATGTCCAACAACTCGTTCGTAACCCCCGACGGCGGAGAACTGGGAAGGGCGCAGGCTGTCCAGGCCGAGGCCTGCGGAATCGAGCCTACGGTGGAAATGAACCCCATCCTGCTCAAGCCCGAAGCCGACCACAGTTCGCAGGTGGTGCTGCTGGGCAAGCCCACGGCTCGCGCCACAGCCAGGTACTTCGCCACTGCCAAGCCCATGCTCTGGAAATCCGTCGCCAACTCCCTCGACAAATTGAGGTCGCAATTCGACGTTGTCGTCATCGAGGGAGCGGGCAGCCCCGCCGAGATCAACCTCAAGCAGAACGAGATTGTCAACATGCGGGTGGCCCTGCATTCCGGCGCCCCGGTCCTGCTGACCGGCGACATCGACCGGGGCGGCGTGTTCGCCTCGCTGCTGGGCACCATGGAAATCCTGGAGCCTCACGAGCGCGACGCTGTCGGAGCCTTCATCATCAACAAGTTCCGCGGCGATGTGTCCTTGCTGGAACCCGGCCTGGTCTGGCTGGAAGAACGGACGGGCAAGCCGGTCCTGGGCGTGGTGCCCTACTACCGCGATATCGAAATCGCAGAGGAAGACTCGGTGTCCCTGGAGCGGCGCCAGGAACTGAAGTCGCAGACCGACTTCGTACTGGATATCGCAGTGATGGGACTTCCCCACATTTCCAACTTCGACGACTTCGACCCCCTAAGTCGCGAGCCCGGCGTACGCCTGCGATACGTGGAGAGCCGCGATGCTCTCGGCGAACCCGACCTGATAATTCTGCCCGGCACCAAGACCACGATGGCCGACCTGTGGTGGCTCCGAGAGCGAGGATTTGCGGCGGAAATACGCCGGCAGTTCGACGCCGGTACCCCGGTGGTCGGCATCTGCGGGGGCTACCAGATGATGGGCCGGCGCATCCTCGACCCCCACGGCGTCGAGTCACCCGACCCGGAAGCCACCGGCCTCGACCTGTTGCCTGTGGATACCGTCTTCGCCCCGGTCAAGGAGACCCATCGAGTTCGCGGCCTCGTGGCAGACAACTCGGGGATGCTGGAGCAAGCCGGAGACGCTGCGGTCGAGGGCTACGAGATACACATGGGGTCGTCCGTCCCGACCGGAGAGGCTGCCGTGCCCTTCCGCATTAGCCGTCCCGGCCAACCGGCAGCGGATGACGGGGCAATTTCTGCCAACGGCAGGGCGCTGGGCACCTACGTCCACGGGCTCTTCAACAGTCACTCCCTGCGACGCGGTCTGCTGGAGCAGTTGGCCCACTGGAAGGGCGTCAACCTCCCCCCCGTTTCCGACACCGGAGGCCAGCTCTCACGCAATGCCGAATACGACAAGCTGGCCGACACCGTTCGCAACAGCATTGACATGGAGCTGCTCTACAGCCTGACCGGCCTGACCCCGCCGGAAATAGATTGATCCGGGAATCGTCACGCTGCTCCCTTCCCCATGCGGGAAACGAGTAAACGGTTTTCACATGGGTCCCAACGGGTACGGCGCCTGTCCGCGTCCTCTAGGGAGTGTCGTCAAATTTACACGTCATTCCGGCGAAAGCCGGAATCCAGGGATTTCCGTAGCCAAACCGTCATGCGGCAGCCGAATTTTCTGGATTCCGGCTTTCGCCGGAATGACGGAAATAAGGCTGTGGCGTATCTGGTTACTCAATTTGACGACACTCCCTAGTCCCGGACTGATCTCGAGGGCCATTTCAAGTCCCAACCCGCCATACTACGAAGCATGTCTTCGACCCAATCGGGAAGCAGGAACCCAGTGAAGGTACTCCATAAGGTAGGGCGATTACGCGCCTCGACCACTCAAATCAGAACCCCGCCGGAATTGGCATTCATCGCGCGGGCATGAACGGCGTTATGTTGATTTTCCTGCCCGGATTTTGTCTATTTTGACCACCGACGGGGCTGCCAGCGGTTGCCCGAAAGCACTCTCGATGCTATAATAAGGAACACATGGTTCCTCCTTTATGTAAGCGGGTTCGGCCCGCTTTCTTGTTGCGGGAGACATGCCATCTGCGGCCAGATTGGAGGTAGGGGCTGAACTATGAAAAGCGATTTTATGGTTGCGCTGAAACAGTTGGCGGCGGAGCGCCACCTTCCCATGGAGCAGGTGCTCGGCGCCATCGAAGTCGCGCTCGCTTCGGCTTTCAAGAAGGATAACCCGGCTTCGGGGCAGAACATTACCGTTACGTTGAACCCCAACAGCGGTGAGGTCAGCGTCTACGCGCTGAAAACCGTAGTCGAGTCCGTGGAGGACGACGAGCGGGAGATCACGCTGGGCGACGCCCGCAAGATCAGGCTCGACGCGGCGCTGGGCGATGAAGTTGCCGCCGCGGAGCCGCTGCCGCACAACGCCAGCCGCATCGCAGCCCAGACCGCCAAGCAGGTCGTCCTGCAACGGCTCCGTGAGGCTGAACGCGAGCTCCTGTTCCAGGAGTTTGCCCAGCACGAGGGCGATATCATGTCCGGCATCGTCGAGACTTCGGACCCGGGCCGGGCCATCACCCTCGACTTGGGAAGGGCCCAGGCCATCCTGCCCCAGGAGGAGCAGGTCAACGCCGAGCGGTACCGCAAGGGCCAGCGGGTCAAGGTGTTCATACTCAGCGTTCGCAGCGCCCCCAAGGGCCCCGAAATTCTTGTGTCCCGCAGCCATCGCAACATGCTGCGCCGCCTGTTCGAAATCGAGGTGCCGGAGGTCCACAACGGCGTCGTCGAGATCAAGGCCATCGCCCGCGAGGCCGGCTTCCGCAGCAAGGTTGCCGTCAGCGCCACCCAACCCGGCATCGACCCCGTCGGGTCCTGTATCGGTATTCGCGGCAACCGCATTCAGAGCATAGTCAACGAGCTCCAGGGCGAGAAGATCGATATCGTCTCCTGGGACCCTGATCCCCGTACCTTTATCGCCAACTCCCTCAGTCCTTCAGAGCCTGTGCAGGTGGAGCTTCTCGACGCCGAGCAAACCGCCGTCGTGGTGGTCCCGGACCGGCAACTGTCTCTCGCCATTGGCAAGGAAGGGCAAAACACCCGCCTGGCGGCCCGTCTCACCGGCTGGCGCCTGGACATCAAGGGCATGACCGAGTGGGAGGAAATCCGGGAGGCCCGGCTCCATGCCGCAGCCGCAGCCGCAGCAGCCAAGGCCGCTGCTGAAGCGGCTGCACTCGCCGAGGCCAAGGCGATTGTCGAGGCTGCCGCCGAGACCGGAACGGAAGAGCAGGAAGCCGAGCTGGAGGCTGCAGTCGCCGAAGCCGTGGCCATCGTAGAAGAAGCTGCGGAAGCGCTCGAGGTAGCAGAGACGCCTGAAACTGTGGAGGCGAAAGTCCAGGAAGCATTGCCTGTCTCGGAAATCGACGAGGACAGCATTCTCGAGGCCCTCATCAGGGAGGAAGAGCTGCTCGGCGATACCGTAGCCGTAACAAACGAAGCGGAAGAAGAGACCTCCGTGGGTATCAGCGTGGAAGACCTCGATACGTTCACCCTAGACGATGTCGCAGTGCTCGACGAGGAAGACGAAGAAGTCGACGAGGAACCGATGGACTTCGGCGAGCTGCCCGTGCTGACGCCCGACGCCGGCAAGATCAGGTTCGCCGAGGATATCGTGGAAGACATCCGCGGCGGCGGCCGCCGCGGCGGCGGCCGCCGCCGGAGTGGCGGAGGTTCCCGCCGGCGATAGATATAATCACTTGGGCCGGTCAGGCTGGCAGGGCATTCAGGAGGGAAGAATTTGCCGAGAAAGCGGCACATCCCGGAGCGCACCTGCGTAGCCTGCGGCGCCAGGAAGCCCAAGGCCGAGTTGTTGCGGATCGCCCGCTCGCCCGGGGGCCGGATTTCCATGGACCCGACCGGTAAGGCTCCAGGGCGTGGCGCCTATGTTTGCGGCCCCGGTTGCTGGGATACCGCAATTGGCCGGGGCCGTTTGTCCCGCAGTCTGGCCTGCTCCCTTTCTTCCGACGACATAGAGACCTTGCGGTCATCTTTCCTTCAGGTATGATTTGGTCTGTTATATTTTATAACTAGTGCCTTGCTATAGAACTCCGTACTGGCAGGTGAACGAATAAATGACTACTACTACAACTGACGAACCCGGCCGCGGCCAGCGTGCCCGGCGGGAGCGCGGGGAGCGGCGGACCGCACAGGCCCGTCCTCTCGTGCTGCCTTCAACGATGACCGTTCAATACCTGGCTGAAGTCCTGAACCAGTCCCCCATCGACGTCATCAAGCAACTGATGCGCAACGGCATCATGGCCAGCATGAACCAGGTGATCGATTACCAGGTCGCCACGCTGGTAACCACGGCTTTCGGAATCAGGACCAGCATGGCGCCGGAACCAACCGCCGGTGCGACCAGGACAAGCGCAATCGAAGATGGGGACGAGGAGGAAGACCTGGTCACGAGGCCGCCGGTTGTGGTGGTGATGGGACACGTGGACCACGGCAAGACATCTCTCTTGGACTACATCAAGAGCTCCAGGGTTGCCGACCGCGAGGTTGGGGGAATCACCCAGCACATCGGCGCCTACCAGGTGGAGGTCAACGAGAACCCCATCACCTTCCTTGACACGCCGGGACACGCCGCTTTCACCGCCATCCGGGCCCGCGGGGCCCGCGTCACGGACATTGCCGTGCTGGTCGTGGCTGCGGATGACGGCATCATGCCCCAGACCGTCGAGGCCATCAACCATGCCAAGGCGGCGGAAGTGCCCATCGTGGTCGCCATCAACAAGATGGACCTTCCGGGAGCTGACCCGGAGCGGGTGAAGCGCCAGCTCAGCGAGAACGAACTGCTCGTGGAGGACTGGGGCGGCGACATCATTTCCGTCAATGTGTCGGCCCGCACCGGCGACGGCATAGACGACCTGCTGGAGAACCTGCAGTTGGTCGCCGAGATCTCCGAGCTCAAGGCCAATCCGGACAAGTCCGCAACCGGCGTGATCATCGAGGCCAAGCTCGACCGCAAGCGCGGCCCCAGCGCCACAGTGCTGGTCACGGACGGCTCCCTTTCCGTGGGTGACCAAATCGTCGCCGGCACCGCCACTGGCCGCGTCCGGGCCATGACCGATGACAAGGGACAGAACGTCGACAGGGTCGCCCCCGGCACTCCCGCTGAAATCCTGGGCTTCGGTTCGCTGCCTGAGGCGGGCGATCAGCTGCGGGTGGTGGCCAACGAGCGGGAGGCCCGCACGCTGGCCGGCGGAAGGGAGCGCACCCCCGGTTCGCGCCCGCTACAGTCCCGTGCGCTCAGCCTCGAGGAAGTGGTAAACCGGGTTGAACTTGACGACGTCAAGGAATTGAACCTGGTGCTGAAGGCCGATGTCCAGGGAAGTCTGGAGGCCATTCGCCAGTCCCTCGAACGCCTCGTCGATGAAGACGCCAAGGTCCGCGTCCTGCATACCGGCGTGGGGGCCGTAACCGAGTCCGACGTACTTCTTGCCAGCGCTTCCGAGGCCGTAATCATCAACTTCTCCATCGGCTCGGAACCCAGCGCGGAACGGCTGGCGGACCGGATGGGCGTCGAAATTCGGCACTACAACATCATCTATCAGTTGATCGACGACATAGAGCTCGCCCTTCATGGAATGCTGGAACCCACGTTCACCGAGGTAATAGTCGGGAGAGCGGAAATCAGGGAACTCTTCGGCGGACGGCGCGGCACCCAGATCGCCGGCTGCCGGGTCACAGAGGGCAGGATGGTGCGCAACGGCGCGGTGCGCGTTACCCGTGAGGGTGAGAACATTGCCCAGACCACTATTTCCAGCCTGCGCCACTTCAGGGACGAAGTAAACGAGATGAACGCCGGCACCGAGTGCGGCATCGTCCTCCAGGGTTTCAACGAATTTCAGACCGGCGACATCCTGGAAGTCTTCCGTCAGGAGCGGGGCAGGAGATAACCCCCTCCGGCAATCCCAGCAGGCGACTTCCCGGATCCTCCGATAGGGGCGCGCTATGCCGCGGCGCATCGACCGCGTCAATGAACTCTTACGCTCGGAAATCAGCCATCTGCTCGCTCGCGAGATTAAAGACCCCCGTGTTGCCGGAGTCATCAGCATCACGGAGGTCATAGCTTCCAGCGACCTGCGCAGCGCCAGGGTTTATGTCAGCGTGATGGGGCGTGACGCTGACCGGCATCTGGCCCTTGATGGCATTCGCTCGGCGGCGGCGTTTCTCCGCCGCGAACTGCGCGACCGGGTCAACCTTAAGCACACCCCCCACCTGACCTTTCAGCTGGACGACTCCATCGAGGAAGGTGACCGGGTGTTGCGTTTGATGGACGGCCTCTCTCCAGAGGAGTTTGCCGCCGACTATCTCGAGAGGTTCGAACCGGTGCGGCGGTCCAGGGGGTCTCGCAATCCAAGAGGAAGGTAAACTTGCCCAGCTCAAGAACAGTCCAGCCACCCGCAGTCAGCGGGTTTATGAACCTGTACAAGCCGTCGGGCATCACTTCCATGGAAGCCCTCCGCCGTGTGAAGCGAATCACCGGCCAGCGGAAGAAGGTGGGACATGGCGGTACCATGGACCCCCTGGCCCGGGGCGTTCTTCCTGTTTGCTTCGGCCAGGCAACCCGTCTCATGGACTATGTCATCGGCGGCAGCAAACGCTACGTGATGGACGTGAAGCTGGGCGAGTCAACCAGCACCTACGACGCAGAAGGCGAGATAACGGCCACCCGCAGTTTCGACGGAATCACTCAGTCCCAGGTTGAGTCTGCCCTAGAAGGATTTGTCGGCGTCGTCGAGCAGGTTCCACCGATGTACAGCGCCGTAAAGGTGGATGGGCAACGCCTTTACAAGCTGGCGCGCGCCGGAATAGAGGTGGAGCGGGAAGCCCGTAGCGTGGAGATACACAGTATCCGCCTTACTCGTTTCGCTCCGCCGGAGTTGACCCTGGACGTGGAATGCGGGAAGGGCGTATACATGCGCACCCTCGCCCACGACCTCGGCGAGTCCCTCGGTTGCGGCGCACACGTCACCGACCTGGAACGCAGAAGTTGTGGAGGTTTCTCCGCTTCAGACAGCGTCTCCCTTGAAGAGCTGGAAGCAGAAGCGCTAGGGCCCGGCGGCTGGCTGCATCGCTTGTGCCCCGTGGACTGGATCGTACGCGACTTCAGGCCGGTCACCGTCGGCCCTGCCGCCGAGAAGTATCTGCTCAATGGACAGGCGGTCAGCCTGGGACGCCAGGAGATAAACGCCACCTACATGGAGCAGTTCCGGGCCTACAACAAGGACGGGCAGTTCCTCGCCCTCGTCAGGTTCGACCGTGCCGACAATTCGTGGCGCCCGCTGAAGGTGTTCCAGCCATCAACCCCCTCACCCCTGGCGCCCGCTGCGTCCTGACGCGCCTCTGCATTAACCTGCAACCGGCCCAGGATTCCACATGCCCTAGTTTCCAGGGGCAAACGTCCTTTGTCTGTCTCGTCCCCTTTCGGAACCGGGTTTGAGTCAGGGCATTTTTCACCAGCCTGCGGGCCAAAGTATCCCGGCCAACCGCCCCGGAATCCTGGCCCGCGCTGGCGGTATCTTGACATTCCCTTTGTGGCTGTGTAGTTTGTTCCGAACTTTACAATAGCTGGAGACTTGCAGAGAAACTGGCTACCAACGCCATACTTCCCAATTGGCTGAACGGCACGAAATAGAGGGAAAGACCGAAGCTGGAGAAAGGTCCAACAGCTATCGACCTAGGGCCATTTCACGAAAGGGGGGACGCGATGGAGGCATATTGTCTGAAATGCCGTGACAAACGGGAGATTACCAACCCTGAACAAGTCACTCTGAAGAACGGTCGGCCGGCTACCAGAGGGGACTGCCCTACCTGCGGCACCAAGGTGTACCGTATCGGAAAGTCCTGAACGACTGACCGCCGCAAGAGTCGGCTACCAGTCGGCCCGGTCAGGCCGGCACCAGGGACTCAAGCCCCAGCTTCGCCAGCAATTCCCTCGGATTTCGCTCCAGCAGGGCGTGGACTTCCTCTTCATCGAGGCCCGCGCCCTTTGCTACTTTCTGGCACAACTCCGGACTAAGCAGGTCCTCAGGCGCGTGGGCGTCAGAGTCTAGTATCAGGATGGCTCCTGCCTCCCTTGCCACACGGACAACATGGCCATTGGCCAGGCTGTGGCCCCTGCGGGCTGACACCTCCAGACGCACGCCCCTCTCTGCGGCCAACCTTGCCTCCTCGGGCGAGATCAACCCAGGATGAGCCAGCACGTCAACCCACGGCGAGCGGATCGCTGCCTCGTTGGTCCCGGGTTCCACGGGTTCCACCGGCGTCTCACCATGCACCGCGACCAGCTTCGCCCCCATTTCCTTCGCAGTCCGCGCTACGAGGTCGATGTCGTCTTTGGGCACGTGGGTGATCTCGACACCGGGAAGAGCAAGTATGTCCCACCGCCTGCTCGCAACTTCGCAATCAATCGCCAGCGTTTTGACGACGTACTCCACATTCCCCACGCCGACGTGATCCGTTATTGCCATCGCCTTGTATCCCTTAACAAGCGCCCGGCGAATCAGCTCTATGGGCGAAAGCACTCCGTCGCTAAGAAAAGTATGGGTGTGGAAATCGTACATCGCTCCTCCGAAAAGACCGCTACTGGAAAATCCAACGGCAGAATCCGTTGCTAAGTATAAGAGGCCACTCGCCGGAGGCACAAGCCAAAGGGTCCATCGGCCAAAGCCTTTTGATTGTTCCCTCTCCCTCCGGGAGAGGGTTAGGGTGAGGGCGTTCCCCTTTTGGAAGCAAAGCTGCTGAAACACAGGATTACATCAATAGGGAGAGGTAATATGGAGACCGAAGGGCAGCATTGCGGCATTTACCGGAAAACCACCTCTAGGCCAGGTTTGGAATAATGTTCGTCACTTGTGCGCAAGCAGTAACCCTGTGAGGGCCTTCCCTGAAGCCAACAACGTGCCTCCACAACCTGCCGCTAAATACGGCCCCGGAGCCTCCCCGCGTTGACTTGCACTATGCCCGACCCTAGAATACGGCCCGCGCCGTTGTCGGCTCCATTGGGCCAGCCGCCGGGGCCCGCTTCAAATTCACCAACTTCCTGGCAGGATGCCATCAAATTGCAGAGCCCACAAACTCTCCTCCCTGACGATCCGCCACATGCCGAGTGCCAGCAGTGCGGCCGAATCGTGCGGGCAGGCAGGGCCTTCACCTTTCGTCCCCGACAGGCTTCTCCAGAGGATGCGACGGTCAAGTGCATCCTCTGCGCGCCTCGCCACGGGCCGATGCTTCGGCGTTCCGCAATCGTTGCCGTGGTGGTGGGCACCATACTCACCCTGCTTAATCAGGGAGATGGTCTTCTCGCAGGCCAGTGGAACGATGCCCTGTACTGGAAAATACCTCTAACCTACTGCGTTCCCTTCCTGGTGGCCACTTATGGCGCACTGACGGCCGCCCGAAGATAACGAACGCCTGAAGAGGTCTACCTCCGTTCAGGCCGGCCGACCCCAATCCTGTCAGCCGTACTTTCGGAGTACGGTCACCACCTTGCCCCGCACTTCCACGTTTTCGGCATCGCAATAAATTGGAGACATCGTGCTGTTGGCCGGCTGTAGCCTCACACGTTCTCCTTCATGATAGATCTTCTTCAGCGTGGCTTCTTCTTCGTCCTTGATCCAGGCAACCACCATTTCGCCATTGCCGGCTTCGCTGGTAGGCTTGATAACCACCACGTCGCCGTCGTCGATCAGCGCGTCGATCATAGAAGTGCCCTTCACCGACAGCGCAAAGAGCTTTCCGTGCCGTCGGGGCAGGTCCGGCGATATCTCCACCGTGTCGAATTCCCCGCTGGCTGCGGAGTCCTCCGTGGAGAAAACGGGCAGGGGCTCACCCGCAGCGATGGAGCCTACAATCTGCACCCTGGGAGCGCTTGATACCGGCTCGCCGTCCCGGTCGAGAAGTTCAATCCCCCTCGCCACTTCCTTTCGCCTGTTGAGATAGCCCGCCGACTCCAGTTGCTTCAGGTTGTAGTCCACTACCGAAGTGGAACTGATCTCACATGCCAATTGGATATCCCGAACCGTGGGCGGGATCCCGTTCTCGAAGTAGAATTCCTGGATGAACTCCAGAATGCGTCGGCGGCGATCCGGCATTTTCTTTCTGCTTACCATATTCTCCTCGACATCGGCATAAAACCTTTGTTCTATCGCCAGACTATCAAACCCCGCCAACGGTGTCAACGCGCAATCGTCACCGGACCAGGGCTATCGTATATGAATTTGCAACCCCGTCACTCCGGCGAAACCCTTCGGCAAGCTCAGGAGGAGTCCGGAATGTGTGGGATGCCGGATTTTAGGATGCAAACTGCCTGATTCGGCCACTGGATTCCGGCTCCTGAGCTTGTCGAAGGGCGCCGGAATGACGGACATTAACCTGCTCATATGCGATTGCCCTGGTCACCGGACAGCGTTCCGAAATAGGTGGTTGCCTTTGACGGACCAACCTCAACGGAACGTAGGGGTGGGTTTGAAACCCGCCCCTACAGGATACGTACCATCTAAATTGAAACCCTATCCCGCCGCCAACTTGTGTAACCTGATGCGTCCTCCTCACGAGGCAACAGAAAGCCGCCCGGTGTGAACGGGCGGCTACTGACGGACCAGGCTGAATGCTTCTGCTACTCGTCTGCGGGTTGTTCCAGCCGGGCCAGCTTGGCCATCATCCGCGACTTTCGGCGAGCCGCGTTGTTCTTGTGGAGGATGCCCTTGCGCACTGCCCGGTCCAGGACGCGCACTGCGCTCATCACGGCCGGTTGCGCCGCCTCGGCGTCTCCGGAATCCAACGACCGGTTCGCCCTCCCGATTATGGTGCGGGTCTCGGTCCTAGCGCTCCGGTTGCGGCGGGCGCGCTTTACTTGCTGACGGCCTGCTTTCTTGGCTGGCAAAAGGTCTACTCCTGAAATAACTGGGCCTCGCTGGCGCACGTTGAACCGATTGAAGCCAGCAATGCAACATTATAAACGAAGAGCCGGAGGAATGCCAAAGTATAGAGAACCAGGCGCCCCGGCCCTCCCTGTACTTGACGGTCAGCCTCGGGCTGTTTACACGTCCAGGTTCTTGACGCTCCGGGCGTAGGTCTGGATGAAGCTCTTGCGCGGCGCCACCACCTCGCCCATCAGCGTGGTGAAGGCATCCTCGGCGTCGTTGTCGTCCTCGACGTTGACCACCAGCATGTGCCGGGTGTCCGGGTTCATCGTCGTTTCCCACAGTTGCTCCGGGTTCATTTCTCCCAGGCCCTTGTAGCGCTGCAACGATGGGCTGCGCTGGCCGGTGTGCTTGGCCAGCAGCTCGTCCTTCTGCTCCTCTGTGTAGGCGTACTCCACTCGCCGGCCATTCTGGATCCGGTACAGCGGCGGCTGCGCGATGTAGAGGTACCCGTTGTCTATCAGCCCTCGCATCCGGCGATAGATGAAGGTGAGGATCAACGTGCGGATGTGTGAGCCGTCCACATCGGCGTCGGTCATGATGATGACCTTGTGGTACCGCACCTTGGACGGGTCGAACTCGTCACCCTCGCCCGCGCCCACTGCGGCCACCATCGCCCTGATTTCCTCGTGTCCCAGGATCTTGTCCGGCTGTTGCAGCACTCGTTCCACGTTCAGTATCTTGCCCTTCAGGGGCAGGATTGCCTGGAAGTGCCGGTCCCGGCCCATCTTGGCCGACCCGCCAGCCGACTCCCCTTCGACGATGTACAGCTCGGACTTCGACGGGTCCCGCTCGGCGCAGTCCGCCAGCTTACCCGGCAGGGATGAGCCGTCCAGGGCGTTCTTGCGGATGACCAGGTCCCTGGCGCGCTTCGCTGCTTCCCGCGCCTTCTGCGATGTCAGGCACTTCTCGACGACACGCTTGCCTTCCGCGGGATTCTCCTCCAGGTAACGGGCCAGTCCCTCCCCGACTATCTGCTCCACGATGCCCCGCACCTCGGGATTGCCCAGCTTGTGCTTGGTCTGACCCTCGAATTGCGGCGCGGTAAGCTTCACGCTCACCGCCGCGGCCAGGCCCTCGCGCACGTCTTCGCCGATCAGGTTGGCCTGGTCGTCCTTGAGCTGCCCCTGCTTCCGCGCGAAGTCGTTGATGCACCGGGTCAACGCCGACCGGAAGCCGGTCAGGTGAGTCCCGCCGTCAGGGGTCTTGATGCAGTTGGCGTAGGAGTGGACCGACTCGGCGTAACCGTCGTTGTACTGCACCGCGACTTCCACGGCGGTGTCGTCGATGGTCTTCTCGTAGTAAAACGGAAGCCCCTGCAGCACTCGCCGGTTCCGGTTGTCGTTGCGCACCAGGTTCGGAATGCCCCCGTCGAAGAAGTAGGTACGCTCGATATCCCCCTGCCGCTTCTCGTAGTGCCAGTGGCTGATGAAGCAGATCTCGAGGCCCTTGTTCAGGTAGGCAATGTCCTTGAAATGCCGGGTCAACTCGTCAAAGTCGTAATCGATCTCTTCAAATATTTCCGGGTCGGGCCGGAAGGACACCGTGGTCCCATGCACCCCGGTTTTCGATTCTTTGACCAGCTCGGTGGTGGGTATGCCCCGCGCGTATTCCTGCGAGTACAGGACGCCCTCGCGCCGCACTTCGGCCCGCAGGTACTCCGACAGGCCGTTGACAACCGAGGCGCCCACGCCATGCAGGCCGCCTGTGACCTTGTATGCGCCGCCGCCGAACTTGCCCCCGGCATGGAGGGTCGTCATCACAGTTTCCAGCGCGCTCCTGCCCGTGGTCGGGTGAACGTCCACCGGGATCCCCCGGCCGTTGTCCGAAATGGTGATGAGCCCGTCCGCACTTATGCTCAATTCCACCCTTGTGCAGTGGCCCGCCATCGCTTCGTCGACAGCGTTGTCCAGGATCTCGATCATCAGGTGCTGCAAACCGCTCAGTCCGGTACTGCCGATGTACATTCCGGGGCGGACGCGGACCGCTTCCAGTCCTTCAAGTACCTGGATATCCTGCGCTGTGTAGTCGGGAGCCGTTTCAGGAGTGGCGGAAATGGGCAGGGTCTGCTGCATAAGCTGAACCACCAAGAGGGTAGAATGGGACCGCCATCCAGGCGGTTCGAATCCGTAAAGAAGCCCGCAGAAACTACGATAGTATTATGTATACATTATATCAGGTTTATATTTGGACAGTTTTGATTTCACACCGCATTTTAGACGTGTCCAACACTCCGGCTAAAGAAAAAGGCGGTCCTTGAGACCGCCCTGCACCCAACTGGACTCCCGCCTGTAGCGACTCGCGCTTACTCAGGGAATATTCTGCGATAGACGCCCGGCGAACCGGTCTCATGAACCATCTTCGGCCGCACCTCGTTCGTCCAGACCGGGGTCACTGCTGTTCGCCAGTTCTCCCAACCCTCGCTCTCCGCCACCGCAAGCGACTCCATCTCGTGGACCGTCGCGTACCGCGGCGCGCCCATCACCGCCTCCCAGCGCCTGGCCCGGATGTAGCCCGGAATGCCCTCGCACAGCGGCAGCCGCTCGTTGTTGTACGCATCGTTGAACTTGGCGTCCAGTTCCTCCGGCACCGACATCCGTCCCACCAGCAACACCGGCGACATATCAGCCTCCGCCGTCTCCGCTGGCACGTCGGCCGGGTGGACCCTCCGGTACAGGTTGCGTATGTACTCTGTTCCGATGACGCTCGGCGACATCCGCCTCGACCATTCGGTCGGCTCCCGCAGCCACTTCTGCCACTCCTCCGAATGCCACGCCTCGTGGCTCGCCAATTCATACACCGCCAGGTACTTGGGCCCTCCCTGCACCGCCTGGTAACGGGCCGCGCTCAGCACGCCCGGAATCGAGAGCCGCTCAGGGATATGCTCGTCGTTGTACCAGCGGTTGTATTCCTCGTCGTTCTCCGGGGCCACGTCGCTGTATACCAGCAACAGGCCGTCTCCTTTCTTCGCCGCCATCATAAGCTCCTTATAGTTCCCTCTCCCTCACGGAGAGGGTCGAGGTGAGGGCATTCTCCATATATCCCCTCCTAACTAAGGAGGAGGGCTAGTGTGAGGGTGAGTCCCCGGGATAATACTGTCGCCCTGTAAGCAGGCTGTCGATAGCGTACCGCATCGCCACGAACAGCGGCTCCGGCAGGTCTCGCAATGGAAACCACCCGCTTCCGTCGAACGCCTCCGGCTCCAGCAACTCGGGTTCCTGCTCGCCGATCTCGCCCAGAAACTCGAAGTCCACATAGTGCCGTCCGTACGCCACTATGTTGCTGGCGCAGAGATAGCGCAGGTCTCCGACTTCCAGCCCAAACTCCTCGCGGGCCTCACGGCGGGCGCACTCCTCCAGCGTCTCCCCGAATTCCAGGTGACCTCCCGCCGAACCCCACGACCCGCCGCCCAGCTCGCCGCGCCTGCGGGCCAAGAAAACACGCCCGTGCCTCACGAACACCACGCCCACGCCCACCAGGGGCCGTGAATCCTGAGCTTGCCGAAGGGCCGCCGCCATGCCGCGAGTATAGCATGGGGGCGTCTGACGCAATGGCGCAAAGACGCAAAGATGATTGCGGCGGCAATCAGATATAATCGCGGCTGAAGATTGAGACCGATACGGAGGCGATAGATATGGCGGAATTGCAACGGGCAGCAATAAGCAGCGACAAGGCTCCCCAGCCCCTGGGCGCCTACTCGGTCGGGATGTCGGTGAACGCCGGAAGGCTGGTTTATGTCGCCGGCCAGGTCGGCGTCGACCTCTCCGGCGCCCTCGTCGGCCCCGGAGATGCCGCGGCCCAGACTCGCCAGGTCCTCCAGAACATCGGCGGCGTCCTGGAGGCCGCTGGCGCCGACTTCAGCAACGTGGTGGAGTTCACCACCTACGTGGTCGGTCGGGATTCTGTCCAGGGCTTCATCGATGGCCGAAACCAGGTGTTCCCGGACATCTTCCCCAACGGCGACTACCCTCCCAACACCCTGCTGGTCGTCGACGGTCTCGTCCGCGAGGAATTTCTGGTCGAAATCAAGGCAGTCGCCGCCCTCCCCTAACCGCAATCGTTCCCTCCCCCTTGAGGGGGGAGGGTTAGGGTGGGGGTGAAATCCTGTGCATCGGCGACTTGCCATCGATTCTCCCCTCTCCCGCCGGGAGAGGGTCAGGCCTGTCCTGAGCTTGTCGAAGGAGTGAGGGCGTCCCCTTGCAAACAATTGACACCGTTCTCGAACGCCGCACGGAAACCCCGGACAGTCAGCCTGTAGACTTCGAGATTCCCCTGTCCGCCTATCCCTGCAACTCAGGGAGAATCCTGATCGTCTCCCCAGGCTCAGGCGAGCTGAAGGATGGCCGGCACGACCGCTGGCGCAAGCTGGCCCTCCACCTCCAGGAACTGGGCCTCTGCGCCACCGTTACCTACAACGCGCCCCGGCCCGATTTCCAGGTGCAACTGGAATGGGAAGCCTACTCGTATCGCGGCGCAAGCTGGAACCGCATCCTGGTCGAGAGCGTATGCCACGTCGCCGACTGGACACTGGAGCGTTCGGCCCGTCTGTGCGGGAAGGACAGACCAGAAATCTGCATGGCCGGCTTCTCTTCCGGGGGCTCCGCCGTTGGGGCGACAGCCTTCAGGTACCCACAGGTCAAGCAGTTGTTGTTGCTTTCAACCTATGACAGCGTGGGCGACCCGTTCTACGAGGGAGTCTCGCTCTTCACTGGCGACATTTTCATGGGCTACGGCGCCCTCGACCCTCCGGCCGGCATGTTGGCCTACGTGGTAAGCGTCGGCCCCCTGGCTGCCCGGTCCATGGTCGGCCGCCCCGTCCCCAACTGCGACCACCGCTTCAGCGGCGCCGACAACAGCCGCGCCCTGGTAAAGGCGGTCTACTGGGCCCTCGGCCACGACGACACTTTCCCGGACCCAACCGGCACGCCGCAGCTGTACGAGTAGAGGAAAATCCCCTCTCCCTCCGGGAGAGGGTTAGGGTGAGGGCGTCCCAGGCAGCCAGGCAATGGCATGGAGTGAGGCAATGCAGAGAATCAGCCTGGCGTTGGCGGCCTTAATCGCTCTGGCGATAACCGTATCCGCCTGCGGCAACGACGCGCCCGAAGTGGTCACGGTCGTCGTTACAGCCACTCCTCTCCCCGGAGCGGCCAGCCCCCTACCCACCGCCACCGAAGCAGCATCGCCAACGCCCGCTTCGCCCGCACCAACGCAACGCCCGCCGGACAGCGCAACTCCGCCGACTGCCACGCCGGAGCCAGAGTCCATGCCGGAACCTTCACCTGCGGCTAAGGCCACACCAACAGAGATGCCAATTTCAACGCCTACTCCGGCTCCAACCGCAACCCAGCCGTCTGCGCCCACTGTGCTACCCACCCCAACGCTGACAGCGACGCCAGTACCCACACCTACCCCTGCGCCGACGGCAACCCCGTCTCCCGCGCCCACGCCGGCCCCAACAGCGACGCCAACGCCGATACCCCCGACTCCAACCCCCGCCCTGCCGGCGCTCCCGGACACTCGGGACACCCGATGGCTGAAGAGCAGCAACCCAGACCTGTACCGTCGGATTCAGGAAATGCCGTGGGTCGCGGACGGCCTTACTGCAGCAGAGCGAGACACCGTCATATGGTTGCAATATTTAACGCGGCAGGACCGGGCAACTGCCGCCGAGATTATCGCAATGCCCTTCTTGGAGACCTTCGAGCTTGGGGATTTGCAGATTATGCGCGGTCTGTTTGATGCCGGAAGGACCGGCCAGTTGGACACGCTACTGACCAACCCCATGTTCCGTGGGGGGATCACCGACGACCATGTATTGATGATCTCAATAGGGGCGGGAATGGCCTATTCGAGGGCAGACGCAGAGGCAATCAACCAGATGCTGTCTTCCGGTTACACCGATATTGAGACCGTAGCAGCCGGGACTGAGTTCTCGCCGGATATGATCTATAGCGTCGTCCGCACTGAACTCCCGGCCCAACCCTGGACATTAGGAACTATGAGGGATTCGGTGGAGTTGGTCGAGAGGGTGATGGGAATGCCGTTGCCTGTCGCTCACGTGGTGAACGTGATTAGCGAGGAACATGTGAAGTTGGGACGTGAAGGTGGACATCAAGCGTCTTCCTTCAATTCCCCTCCCAGATGGCACGGAAAAAAGGACACACGCGAGGGCCACCTGATGCAGGAGCACATAGTGCACGAAGTGGCTCACTACTTCTGGCGGGGACACATGAAGGGCTGGATATCCGAGGGGGTGGCCAGAACCTTCGAGTATTTATTTGGCGAAGAGCAGGGACTGGAGCCAGAGACCTACGCGAACACGCGAGGCAGTTGCCAAGCCCACGACCTGCAGATGCTGGACGATTTGGGTGGCCTACCAAACACGCCGGAGTGGATTTGCGCTTACTACCTGGGTGCGAATCTTTGGATAGAGCTAAGCGAGCACTTGGGTGTCGAAAGATTTGGCGAGAAGATGCGCGAACTCTATCTGATCCACCGCGATGAACTGTGGCCCACGCGGGACAGGGAACTTGGAATTGAGGACGTGAGGCGCGTCTTTGTCACCGAGTCCGACATCGTCGAAAAGCACTGGTCCGGCAAGCTCAACGCCCCGGAAAACCGCCCGTGGGACGAGGGTTTAGCCTATTCCAGCCACAACCTCATCCAATGGGATCAACACCCAACCTACAACGGCGACACCATCACCTTCAGCGGCACCCTGCTGGGTAATGCAGTCCTGTCCAGCGGCACCATTGGGGAGGCCAACAGGGACGGCTACGGAAACTTCCATGTCTATTCAGTCGGTGACTCCAAATTCACGGGGAATATATCTCCCGCAGGCCTGAACCGGCCCGCGAGATACCCTGGGGATACGACTGCTCTGGAATTCCGGCTGGAAGGCAGGACATTCACTGTCAAGTTCCGCCTCCCGCAGGCCCTCGGCGATCCGTCCGGCTACTTCATCGATGTCTGGGGGTTCCAGGACGAAAGCAGAACCCCTGTCATCTGGCCTGATAGAGACCGCCTCGGCTACGCCCGCATTCGCGTAGAATAGCAACAGCAACCACCCGCAAGGAGAACCCCCATGCCAGACCGCCAACGCCTGATCGAAACCCTCATCGACCTGATCCGCATAGACAGCCCCAGCGGCGAGGAGGACGCCATCGACCGCGAGGTCAGCGCCCGCCTGTCGTCGCTGGGCCTGACCGTCGAGCACGACTCCTACAACAACATCGTCGCCCGCCTCGAAGGCGTGGGCCAGCCGTTGCTGCTGTCCGCCCACCTGGACACCGTGGAGCCCGGGCGCGGCATCCAGCCGCAACTGGACGGCGATACCCTGCGCTCCGACGGCACGACCATCCTGGGCGGCGACTGCAAGGCCGGCGTGGCCATCGTGCTGGAAGCGCTGGCCTGCACCGCCGAGTCCGGCGGCCCGCACCGAGCCGTGGAGGTCGCCTTCAGCCGCCACGAGGAGGGAGGACTCGTTGGCGTTCACCACATGGACTTCAGCCTGCTGACCGCCCGTTCCGGCATCGTCTTCGACGGCGAAGGCCCGCCCAGCCGCGTCACCGTCTCGGCGCCGTCCCAGAACGTCGTCACTGCCGAGATCGTCGGCCGCGCCGCCCATGCCGGGCTGGAGCCGGAAAACGGCCTGTCGGCCCTGCTGGTGACCGCCGACATCCTGACCCGCCTGCCCCACGGACGCCTCGATGACGAGACCACCGCCAACATCGGCTGGTTGGAGGGCGGTCTCAAGCGAAACATCGTCCCCGAGCGCGCCTCGCTGGACGGGGAGTTCCGCAGCCGCAGCAACGACAAGCTCTCCTGGCTGGAGGGCCAGTTCCGCAAGGTCTTCGACGAAGCCTCGGCCCGCTACCCGGACGCCCGCATCTCCCTCGACATACGCAACACCTACCAAGCCTACCGCATCGCGCCCGACCACGAGACCGTCCGCACGATTGGCGGCGCTCTCGACAAGCTGGGTCTCTCTCCGGTTCTCGAAGCCTCCGGCGGCGGCTCCGACGCCAACGTCTTCATCGAGCGCGGCATCACCGCCCTGCCCGTGGGCATAGGCGTCCGCTCCTTCCATACCACCTGGGAGACCGCTCTTATTCCCGAGGTGCTCCAGGGCGCCGACATGTGCCACGCCGCCATCATGGCCGTGAACTGAAGCCATGACCACCGTAGTCATCGTCGTATTCGACGGATTGCAGCCATCCCAGGTAACCGCCGAACTCATGCCCAACCTGTCCCGACTGGCCTCGGAGGGAGTGAGTTGCGATAACCATCACGCCGTCTACCCGACAGTAACCCGCGCCAACGTCGCCAGCATCGTCACCGGCCAGCAGCCCGGCGCCCACGGCCTCACCGCCAACAGCCTGGTTATTCCCGAGTACGACCCCCGCCGCGCCATCGGCGCACTGGAGCCGGTGCTGACCGAGGTCTCGGCCACCGCACCCGTCCTGCTCAGGCCCACCCTCGGCGATATCCTGGACCAGCACGGACTGGAGTACATCGCCGTCGGAGCGGGCACGACCGGCAACGCCTACCTCCAGAACCCCAACGCCGAAACGGGTGGCGGGGCCACCATCCATCCCGGCTTCACCCTGCCCCGCCCGCTGCACGGCGAGCTGGCAGCGAGATTCGGCCCTTGGCCCGACCAGAGAGGCCCCGCCGCACCGAAGATGGCCCGAATCGTGGACGTCTTCACCGAATACGTCCTGGAGGAGCGCCAGCCCGCCGTCGCCCTCCTCTGGTTCTCCGAGCCCGACACTTCGCAGCACGCCCACGGCGTGGGGTCGCCGGAAGCCGTCGCCGTCATCCGGGAAGCCGACCGCCAGTTCGGGCGCCTGCTGGAGTGGATTGACGCCCGCGGCCTCTCTTCCGAAACCAACATTCTCGTTCTCTCAGACCACGGCTATTCCACCATCTCCGAAGTCATCGACATCGAATCACTGCTTCGGGGGGCAGGCTTTCCGCCCGGTGATGCGCCCGGCGGAGTGGCTGTGGCCGCCAACGGCGGCTCGGCCCTCTTCTACGCCACCGGCGACGTACCCGCCACATCCGCCCGGCTGGCCGAGTGGCTGATGCCTCAGCCCTGGTGCGGCGCCCTCCTAGCCTCCGGCTCCGCCGGCGACATCTCCGGAACCCTCCCCGCCAGCCTCGTCGGCCTTGAAGGCCCCCGGGTTCCCAGCCTGACCATGTCATTCCGCTGGGACTCTACCGCCAACAGCGCCGGATTCCCCGGCCATGCCTTCTCCACCAGCCTCGCCCCGGGCCAGGGGCAGCATGGCTCCATGAGCCCCCACGAGACCCGAAACGTGTTGTTCGCTTCCGGCCCTGCCTTCAGGGAGGCTGCGACCGTCACTACTCCAACCGGCAACGCCGATGCAGCCCCCACCGTCCTGCACCTTCTGGGACTGCCGGGAGCCGACGGGATGCACGGCCGCGTGCTCCGCGAAATCCTGCGGGGCGGTCCAGACACCGTGGAGTGGCGGACGGAGACGCACGAGGCGGAAACCCGCACGCCCGACGGCGCCTACCGGCAGGAAATCTCGATCTCCCATGTGAACACCGCCCTTTATGTAAATCATGGAACAGCGCGCATCCACCATTGTTGACGCTGCGTTGACACGCCAACGATAATTGAACCCGAATGTCCAGTCGAAGAGGACTGCTTCAGCAGATACTTGCCAGAGAGACCGGCGCCAACATCAGATTCGGCGATTTGCGCCGACTGCTCCTCCGGCTGGGGTTTGAGGAGAGAATCAGCGGAAGCCATCACATATTCACAAGAAGCGGCATCCCGGAAAAGATAAACGTCCAACCCAGGGGAGGCCAGATTAAGACATACCAAATTCAGCCAGTGAGACGAGTCTTCGAGAAATATGGCATCGCGGAAGAATGAATCGCACAAATACGCGGTAATCATCTCTTGGAGCGCAGACCCCGGCGACCAGGTGTTCGTCGCAGATGTGCCGGAACTTCCCGGCTGCACGGCCCACGGTGACACCCATGAAGAGGCCCTTGCTAGCGCTCAGGAAGCGATTGGGTTGTGGCTGGCCACTTGCGACGATGATGGCGTTCCTCCTCCTGACCCCGGCGTAATTTCAGAAATAATGAGAGCGGAATACGCCAACTTGAAAAAGCTGGGAATACCTAATCCGCAACCGGATATTCTAAGAGCACAGATTGATTTTCTGTGCCAAGAATCGCGGCACGGATACAACGCCTCTATCCAAATCAAGTCCGACTAACCGCAATTAGCAGTGTCAAGTGCAAATTCCCACACCCAATAAGGAGCATCACCATGGCTACGGCAACACGCAAGCGTCAGCTCGGTCGGCAGGTCGCAATCGTCGGCGCTGGCCTCTCCCAGTTCGGCGCCTTCCCTGAGAAGGACAGCCGCGACCTCTTTGTCGAGGCTTTCCAGGACATGATGGAGACGATGGACAAGCCCTTCGATATCGACGATATCGAATGCGCCTACATCGGCAACTACTCCTCCGACCTGTTCGAGACCCAGGGCCACACCGCCCCCATCGTCGCCGACTGGCTGGGGATGACACCCATACCCGTCACCCGCATCGAGAACGCCTGCGCCAGCAGCGGCAGCGCCCTCCGCGAGGGCGTCATGGCCATCGCCAGCGGCATGTACGATATCGTTCTCGTCGGCGGCATGGAGAAGATGACCAACCTCCCCACCGAGGGTGTAACCGACGTCCTGGCTTCAGCCGCCGACGGACTCTACGAGGTCCCTGCCGGTCTCACCTTCCCGGGCATCTTCGGCGCCATCGCCAAGGCCCACATGGACCGCTACGAGACCAACCTGGACCACCTGCTCAAGGTTGGCATCAAGAATCACAACAACGGCGCCCTCAACCCCAAGGCCCAGTTCAATGTCACCATCCACGACCTCATGGAGCGCCGCAAGGCCCGGGCCGAGCAGCGCGGCCAACCCGTCCCCGAATACCGGGACGAGATGGACTTCCTGAACGACGACTCCGCCAACCCCTGGATCGCCTGGCCTCTGCGCCTCTACGATTGCGCCCCCATCACCGACGGCGCATCCTGCATCCTGCTGGTGTCGTCCGAAATCGCCCACAACTTCACCGACCGTCCCGTCGCCCTCGCCGGCTTCGGCCAGGCGTCCGGCAAGCCCCTGCACGACGCTGACGAGCTCACCTCCCTGTCGGCAGCCAAAGAAGCCTCCCGCCAGGCATACGAGATGGCAGGCATCACCGCCGACGACGTAGACTTGGCCGAGGTCCACGACTGCTTCACCATCGCCGAGATCGTAGCCAGCGAGGACCTGGGCTTCTTCGCCCCCGGGGAGGGTCCCCGCGCCGTTGACGAGGGCCGTACCGCCCTCGACGGCGACCGCCCCATCAACACCTCCGGCGGCCTCAAGTCCAAGGGCCATCCCGTCGGCGCCTCCGGAGTCGGACAGGTCGTCGAGATCTATCACCAGCTTCGCGGTGAGGCCGGCGAGCGCCAGGCCAAGAAGTCCAGGCTGGACGTAGGCCTGACCCACAACGTCGGAGGCACCGGCGGCACCTGCGTCGTCAACGTCCTGCGGATGGAGTAGCTCTCATGGCCAGCGAATTCAACGCCGCCAACTTCTACAAGCGGCTGGTGGAGGACGGGCAGCTCACCGGGATCAGGTGCAACGTCTGCGGTCAGCTGTCCCCCGAAGCCCGGCCCATGTGCGCCGCCTGCCGCAGCGTCGACCTGTCATGGCACGCGTTCAGCGGCCGCGCCACCCTCAGCACCTTCACCTGCATCTCGGTGGTACCCGACTACTGGGGGCAAAAGGGCTACGGCCGCAACAACCCCTATTGCAGCGGCATCGTGACCCTGGAGGAAGGGCCTCGCATCAGCGCCCGTATCACCGGCGTCGACGGCGCCAACCCCCAGTCCATTCGTACCGGCATGGCGCTGGCCCTGGACCTCGAGGACCTCGACCCGGATCGTCCGTCGCTGGCCTTCCGGCCGGCGTAGGTGGAGAAGACCGCAACACAACCGCCTGGCAGAAACCGGACCTGCCGACCCTGATAGGAGGGTGGGGAGAAAGTAATGCTGATACTTGGAATTATTCTTGCGGTTATTGCCGCCGTTCTCGTGATCGCCGCGGCCGTCTACTGGCTGACCAGGCTGATGAAGCAGAAGGAGGTCTCCGACCTCAACAGGTACCTGCAGGGTGAAGACTGCCACTGGGAACGCATGGGCGACACGGAGTCGGAGACCATCGACGAGAGCAGCTACTTCGTGAACCATGCCCCGGCGGAACAGGGAATTGAGATGCGTGTCTACGAGTACGCCGAACCCTCCGACGGCACCCGGGGAGACGACGAAGGCGTCTGTCTGTCCATAATCGACACCAACAACCGAAACGGCATGATCCTGAACGGCTTCTCCCTACATCTCGAGGCCATGCAGTTCGGCGACACCCTCTGGAACGATCACTTCCTCGGAGACACCGGCATCATGGAGAGGATGATCACCGAAAAGCGCGTGGCCTGGGACCAGATGCAACAGGAGATCATAGTAGGCCACTACGCCCTGTTCATGTAACCAGCCCTTGCCGGCGGGACAAATGCAGGGCCACCACCACGGACCCGGAGATAATTCCCAAAAGCAAACGCCCGGCCTGAGTAGCCGGGCGTTCTGTTTTCCAGCGCTAATCGCTCGAACCGGATCCTAGTCGAAGCCCCGGGTGCCGACCCAGCCGACCTGCGAGACGTCGATCATCTCGCCGTTCGGGCCCTCGTACTTGGTCTCCACGTTCTGGTGCCGGGGGCCGGTCTGCCCGGCGTGCAGGGCCTGGTTCACCGAGGCCATCTCGCTGGAACCGGCGGCGGCCAGCCGGGCCTCGATCTCCTCCAGGCTCTCGACCTCGAATCCGATGTGGTGGATGCCTTCCCAGTCCTTGCCGCGCTCACCGGCCACGGCATCACTCTGGAAGTCCAGGATGGCCATGTTCACGTTGCCGTCGCTGAGCATGAACCCCTTGGCATTGTCGCTCTCCAGCGCGGCCACCTGCCGCAGCCCGAAGACCTCGGAGTAGAACTTCGCCGTTTTCTCCGCGTCGTTGGTGGCGATGGCGATGTGCTTGATCTGGGGCATCTCGCTACCTCACTGTATCAATTTGCCATTCTGGCGGGATAGTTTGGTGCGGTAAAGATACCACGTTTGCATTCCACTCGCCATATTCACAGCCCACCCAACGCCGCGTTGCCAAGCGCCCCTTGCCAAGCCTGCGGCTGCCGCGTCCTGCTTGGGCGCGCACTGAAGGCCCGTGTTAGAATGGCCCTGATTCCAATGTTTCAACATTGGCAGCTATCGGGGAGGATTAGCGATGACTGTCCCATACAGGATGAAATTTGGCGTATTCATGGCCCCCTTCCACCGCGTGGGCGAGAACCCCACGCTGGCGCTGGAGCGGGACCTTGAGTTGATCCAGTGGCTGGACACACTCGGCTTCGATGAGGCCTACATCGGCGAGCACCACAGCGCAGGCTGGGAGACCATCGCCTCGCCGGAGGTCTTCATGGCCACCGCCGCCGAGCGCACGCGCAACATCAAGCTCGGCTCCGGCGTAGTCAGCCTGCCCTACCATCACCCGTACATGGTGGCCAATCGGTTCGTCCAGCTCGACCATCTCACCCGCGGGCGCGTCATCCTCGGCGTCGGCCCCGGGGCCCTGGCCTCAGACGCCCTCATGCTCGGCATCCGGCCCGAGAACCAGCGCGCCATGATGGACGAGTCTCTCGGCGTCATCATGCGGCTGATGACCGAAACCGACCCCATCACCTACAAGAGCGACTGGTTCGAGCTCAACGAGGCGGTTATCCAGCTCCGGCCCTACCAGTTCCCCCACGTTCCCGTGGCCGTCGCCTCGGTCGAGTCCCCAGCCGGCGTTACAACCGCCGGCAAGCACGGGGCATCGGTGCTGTCCCTCAGCGTGCCTCGCGACACCATCCGGCGCACCTCGCTGATGCAACTCTGGGAGATCGCCGAGGAGACCGCCGCCGAACACGGCAAGACCATGCACCGCGAGGACTGGGGCATCGTCATGGGTATGCACCTCGCCGACAGCAGGAAGCAGGCATTTGAGGACATCCGCGAGGGCAGCGCCCTCGTCGTCACCGAGTACTTCGGACGCACTCTCGGCAACCCGGTTCCGGACGTCCCTCGCGACCAGATCGTCGACTACATGGTTGAGCACAACCAGTGGATCGTCGGCACCCCCGACGACGCCATCGCCGGCATCGAGCGCCTCCAGGAAATCAGTGGCGGCTTCGGCAAGTTCATGATCCGGGTGGAGGACTGGGCGCCCCGCGACAAGCTGCATCGCAGCTACGAGCTGCTGGCCCGTTACGTGATGCCCCGCTTCCAGGGATCCCTGGTCGGCATAGAGACCTCCAACCAGTGGGCCGCCGAGCGCATCGAGGTCCTCCAGGCCAACCGCTACGCCGGCCTCAAGGCGGCCACCGACACCTTCGACGCATCCCGCTCCCGCAACTAGCATCCAGGGAGGCGGACTGCCAATGGAAGTTACCAGGGAAGACCTGCACAAACTGGTTGACCGCCTCCCCGAGTGCGAATGGGAGGTCTCCTACTGGGTGTTGCTCGCCCACCTGAAAGAGCATGACCCCCTCCTCTGGCGCCTCATGACCGCCCCCGAGGACGACGAGGAGGAGACCGAAGAGGAACGCATCGCCGTTGCAGAAGCAAGGGAGGACATGAAGGCCGGGCGGACGGTCTCGTTTGAAGAAGTCAAAAGACGTTTCGGAATCGATCTGTAAGAAGGAGAATAGAACTCTCTCGCAGGGCGTTGACCGACTTGGACAATTTGGACCCGCAAGTACGCGAACGAGTGATCGTGGCTCTGCACCGTTTCTCGGAGACGAATCAGGGTGACGTACTGAAGCTTAGGGGACAAGGAAACGAGTGGCGTCTGAGAGTGGGTGATTGGCGAGTGAGGATGGAAATCGATAATGACCAAGGCGTTATAAACATCCTTCGAGTCCTCCACCGCCGCGAGGCCTACCGCTGATTGGGAAACTGCCCCAATGTTGAACATTATGTATTAAACTGCGGAAAGCAGATGCAGAGTGGTAGCGACATCCCGAGAGTCCGGGTGCTGAAAAATGCGAAAGACGAAGATTATCGTAACCATCGGCCCCTCGTCCAGCGACGAAGAAACTCTTAGCAGGCTCATAGCCGACGGCATGGACTGTGCCCGCCTCAACTTTTCCCACGGGACCCACGAAAGCCACGCCGCCGTGATTGAACGAATCCGCAGGCTTTCCAGGGAACACAACCGCACCGTCGGCATTCTGCAGGACCTGGGCGGCATCAAGCTCCGACTGGGGCACCTTTCGGGTGCGCGCCAGCTCAACCTGGGCGAGGAGGTGGTCATAGCGGCGGACGAGGAATCGTCCAGCCCGGAGATTCTGCCTTTCCCTCAACCCGGGGTCATACGAAACCTGCAAGTTGGCAATCTGGTATTCATCGCCGACGGCACCGTGCAGCTGGAAGTTACGGAAGCGACTCCGAACGGCGCCTATTGCCGGGTGATGAGTTCCGGTGTGGTGTCATCGTTCAAGGGAGTCAACCTGCCGGGCGTGCCTATCGATCAGCCAGTCTTCACCGACAAGGACAAGGAGGACTTGATCTTCGGGGTGGAGCAGCAGGTCGACTGGGTGGCTGTCTCCTTTGTCCGCACCGCCGAAGACATCCTCTATGCCCGCAGGCACCTGAACGCTGCGGGGAGCAAGGCCCTAGTCATGGCCAAGCTGGAAAGGGGAGAAGGCATCGACAACATCGACTCCATACTGCCCGAAGTCGACTCGGTGATGGTGGCCAGGGGTGACCTCGGGGTGGAAATCCCCATGGAGAGGGTGCCGCGCGTCCAGCGGTTGATCGTTGACAAGGCCAACGCCGCGGGGAAAGGGGTGGTTATCGCCACCCAGATGTTGCGCAGCATGGTAATCTCGCCCACTCCCACCAGGGCCGAGGTCTCGGACGTAAGCAACGCGGTACTCGAGGGCACCGACGCCATACTGCTGTCGGACGAGACCGCCATGGGACAGTATCCAGTGGAAGCCCTGCGCGTTGCCGTATCCACCATCAACGAGGCCGAATCAGAGGACCAGTATCCTTACTTCAAGAACATGGGCACCCACGACCGCACCCAGGCCATCACGGGCGCGGCGGCCGGACTGGTCCGCACCCTGGATTCAAAGCCCATTGTGCTGACCAGCACAGGGCGGGCGGCCCTGGAGTTGGCTCGTTTCCGCCCATCCAACGATATCCTGGCTTTTTCACATGATCCTGCCGTCCTGCGCAAACTCTGCCTGGGCTGGGGCATCCAGCCTACGGGCGTCATCCCCGTGCAGCCCGATGTCGCCGAACTCGTATTCCAGGTCCTGCAATCAGCCCTTGACCTGGGCGCAGTGGGGGAAAATGACGTGGTAACCATCGTCCACGGCTTTCTGACCGGGGTTTCCGGCACCACGAATGCCGTCCAGGTCCTGAGTATGCAGGAATACCTTGAGAATGTGGGCAGACCCCGGTCCGAGCAGACGGTTGGACTCAGGATGTGAGATGACGGGGCCTATACCGGGCATTCTAGGGTGTGTCGTCAAGACATCTCGTCATTCCTGCGAAAGCAGGAATCCAAGTATATGCGTACCAGATCGTTCTGAGATGGCAGCGAGTTCTGGATTCCTGCTTTCGCAGGAATGACGGACATGGGTCGGTTTGACGCTTGACTACTCAATTTGACGATACTACCTAGCCAAAGAAACGGGGCGCACCAGGGTGCGCCCCTCTCACTTACGCTGCCAGCCTTTGATTAGTAGGCGAGTGGCCTGCTACACGGTTCCCGGTAGCGAATGGGGGAGGTTGCTCTTTCCCATCAGGTAAGCGTCAATCGCCCTTGCCGTTTCCCGCCCTTCGGCGATGGCCCATACCACAAGGGACTGACCCCGGGCCGTGTCGCCGGCGGCGAAGACTCCGGGCACGCTGCTCATCCGGTCAGCACCGATGCCGACGTTTCCACGACCATCAAACTCAACGCCCAACTGGTTCAGCAGGCCCTCGTGCTGCGGATGCAGGAATCCCATGGCCAGCAGCACCAGCTCGGTTTCAACCTCGAACTCGCTGCCGGGAACCTCGGTCATTGACGGCCGCCCGCCGTTCTCCGGCTGATTCCATTCGACGCGAACGGCGTGCAGCCTTTCGAGCTTCCCGTCGCTCCCGGAGAACGACTTGGTCAGAATCCCGTAGTCCCGTACACCGCCCTCCTCGTGTGCCGCCGAGGAGCGAAGAATCATCGGCCATTGGGGCCAGGGATTCGAGACGACGCGTTGCAGGGGAGGCTCGGCCAGCAGCTCATACTGATTCACCAGTTCCGCACCTTGCCGGTGTGCGGTGCCCAGGCAGTCCGCACCCGTATCGCCTCCTCCAAGAATCACCACGCGCTTCCCCTCGGCAGTGATCCGGGGCTCTCCGTTCAGCTGTTCGCCGGCATTCAGCTTGTTCTGCTGGGTGAGATATTCCATGGCGAAATGGACTCCGTCCAGCTCTCGTCCCGGCACCTCGAGGTCTCTCGGAATCGTCGAACCGCACGCGAGGCAGACGGCATCGAAGTCGCTGAGCAACTGTTCTGCCGGCAGGTCTACACCCACGTCTACGCCGGTCTCAAAATTGATCCCTTCCTTCTCCATGATGTCCAGCCGGCGACGAAGGACTTCCTTGTCCAGCTTGAAGTCGGGTATTCCCAGCGCCAGCAGGCCACCGATATAGTCCGCCCGCTCGAACACCGTGACCCAGTGACCGGCCCGGTTCAGTTGCTGCGCGGCAGCGAGGCCGGCGGGTCCCGATCCCACCACTGCAACCTTTTTCCCGGTACGGACCGCCGGGGGTTGAGGCCGAATCCAGCCATTCTCGTAGCCGCGGTCAGCTATTTCCTTCTCCACGTACTCTATGGTCACCGGGTCCGAGTTGATGCCGAGCACACAACTGGCCTCGCACGGGGCAGGGCAAATCCGGCCCGTGAACTCCGGGAAGTTATTGGTGGAGAGAAGGGAATGAAGCGCGTTCTCCCAATCTCCCTGGTAGACGAAGTGGTTGAACTCAGGAATCACATTGCCCAGCGGGCAGCCCGTGTGGCAGAAGGGCACGGCGCAGTCCATGCAACGTCCACCCTGCTGCCGGGCTGTAGCCTCCGGCCAGCGGGCGTAGAGCTCCCGGTAGTCTTTTACGCGCTCGATAACAGGCCTGCGGTCTGGAGGTTGCCGGCCTGATTCCATGAATCCAGTAGGTTTACCCATGGGCTACAGCTTCCAGCTCCCGGTCCTCCAGGGTGCGGAGCCTTCGCTCTTCCAGCACTCTTCGATAATCCCGGGGCATTATTTTCTTGAACTTGAGCAGAGAGGAATCCCAGTCAGCCAATATGCGGGCCGCCGGGATACTGCCGGTATGCTGGTGATGTTCCTCAATCAAAGCCTTCAGAGTGGTGATGTCGTCCTTGTTCGCCACCTGCTCCAAGTCGGCCATTCCGTCGTTGAACCGGATGTGGAAGTCGCCGTTGGCATCATAGACAAAGGCGATTCCGCCGCTCATTCCGGCCGCGAAATTGCGCCCGGTCTGACCAAGCACCACCACCACCCCGCCGGTCATATACTCGCATCCGTGGTCTCCGACCGCCTCCACCACCGCGCGAACGCCGCTGTTTCGCACACAGAAGCGCTCGCCGGCCACTCCGTTAATATAGGCGTGGCCTCCCGTCGCGCCGTACATCGCCACGTTGCCGATTATGATGTTCTCTTCAGGGGCATAGGTCGACTCGGGATGAGGCTTTACCACAACCAGCCCGCCGGACATGCCCTTGCCCATGTAGTCGTTGGTATCCCCTTCCAGGTGCATACTTACGCCGGGAGCGAGGAAGGCGCCGAAGCTCTGACCCGCCGAGCCACGGAAGTTGATGCGGATAGTGTCGGCCGGCAGACCATCCTCACCGTATTTCTTGGCGATTCGCCCGCTGAGCATGGCCCCGACGGTGCGGTTGGAGTTGCTGATGGGCAGGTTTATTTCCACTGGAACACGCCGCTGCAGCGCCGACTCGGAGAGCTCGATCAACTTGTGGTCAAGAGCGCGCTCCAGGCCGTGGTCCTGGTCAATCGAACAGAACAGCGTGTCGTCCGGGGCGACGGCCTGCTGGAAGTAGAGCATCTTCGACAGGTCGAGGCCCCTGGCCTTCCAGTGTTCTATGGCCTCGCGGGTATCAAGGGCGTCGGACCGTCCGACCATCTCGGCAACGGTCCTGAATCCCTGCTCCGCCATGATCTCCCGCATTTCTTCGGCTATGAACATGAAGTAGTTGACAAGATGTTCGGGTCTGCCGGCGAAGCGAGACCTGAGCTCCTGGTCCTGGGTCGCGATGCCCACTGAACAGGTATTGAGGTGGCACTTGCGAAGCATAATGCAGCCGCTGACCACCAGCGCCGCAGTGGCGAAGCCGAATTCCTCTGCGCCCAGCATCGCCGCGATTACGGCGTCCCTGCCGGTCTTCAGTTGCCCATCCGTCTGCACAACGATGCGGCTCCGCAGCCCGTTTGCGACCAGCACCTGCTGGGTCTCGGCGATCCCCAACTCCCAGGGAAGCCCGGCGTGCTTGATGGAGGACTCCGGGGATGCGCCCGTACCCCCGTCGTGCCCGCTGATCAACACCACGTCGGCGTGCCCCTTGGCAACACCGGCGGCGACGGTCCCCACGCCAACCTCGGCCACCAGCTTGACGTGAATCCTGGCGTCGGGGTTGATGTTCTTCAGATCGTGAATCAGTTGGGCCAGGTCTTCAATGGAGTAGATGTCGTGATGAGGCGGCGGAGAGATCAGTTCCACGCCCGGCGTGGTGCGCCGCACCCATCCTATGTATTCGTCCACCTTGTGGCCCGGAAGCTGACCACCCTCTCCAGGCTTGGAACCCTGGGCCATCTTGATCTGCAGGTCGGTGGAGTTGATCAGGTAATTGGCGGTAACTCCAAAGCGACCGGATGCCACCTGCTTGATGGCGCTACTCCGGTTGTCGCCGTTATCGTCAACCATATAGCGCCTGTAGTCTTCGCCGCCTTCGCCGGTGTTGCTGCGTGCCCCGATGCGGTTCATGGCGATGGCCATGGTCTCATGCGCCTCGCGGCTGATGGAACCCAGTGAAGCCGCGCCGGTGGCGAACCTCTTGACTATCTCCGATGCGGGTTCAACTTCCTCGATTGGGACCGGCTCCCGGTCGCCCTTGAAGTCAAGAAGGCCCCTCAGGGTGGCGATCCGCCTGCTCTGGTCGTTGACCAGCCTGGCAAATTTCTCGTAGATGCCCCGGTCGTTGGTGCGAGCGGAGTGCTGCAGCATGGCGATGGTGTCCGGGTTCCACTGGTGGTGCTCTCCGCCGCGGCGCCACTGGTAGAAACCACCCAGGGACAACGCCTGTTCGGCCGGTATGTGCACGGTGTTGAAAACGGCTCCGTGCCTTTGCAGCGCCTCGTTCTCGATGGCCTCCAGGCCGATACCCCCCACGCGGGAAGGCGTCCAGGTGAAGTATTCGTCGATCAGTCCCTCGTCCAGTCCGACAGCCTCAAAGATCTGCGCGCCCCGGTAGCTCTGCACCGTGGAAATGCCCATCTTGGACATCACCTTCAGGATGCCCTTCTCGTTGGCTTTGATGAAATTCTTGCAGGCGTAATCAGGGCCATGACCATTCAGCTGGCCGGTCTCGCTCATGGAGTGAACGGTGTCCAGGGCCAGGTACGGATTCACCGCGCCCGCGCCGTATCCGATCAGCAGCGTGAAGTGGTGTACCTCGCGGGCCTCGCCGGTCTCGATTACCAGCCCGACCCTGGTGCGCGTGCCCTGGCGAATCAGATGGTGATGCACCGCGCCAGTTGCCAGGAGGCTGGGAATGGGCGCATGGTTATCGCCAACGCCCCTGTCGGAGAGCACGATGATCGTGTAGCCCTCTTCTACCGCCCGCGAAGCTCTCTCTCGCAGTTCGTCCAGCGCCGCCTCCATGCCCGACGCAGGGTCAAAGAGGGATGGAAGTACGATTGAGCGCAACCCGGGCTGATCGAGCCCCTTGATTCGAGCCAGATGCTCGTTATCGATGATGGGAGAGTGCAGCCTCAACTGGCGGCAATGCAGAGGAGTCTCTTCAAACAGGTTCTGCTCGCTGCCGATAAAGGCTTCGAGAGAAGTGACCAGTTCCTCACGTATGGCGTCGAGAGGGGGGTTGGTAACCTGGGCGAACAACTGCTTGAAATAGTTGAAGAGCAACTGGTTCTGGTCGGACAGGACCGCAAGCGGAGCATCGTTGCCCATTGAACCCACGGCTTCATAGCCGGTCTCTGCCATGGGAGCGGTGAGCATCCGCAGTTCCTCGACGCTGTAGCCGAAAGCCCTCTGCTGGCGCACCAGGTCGTCCGATTGAAACGGCTTCTCCGCAGGCGCCGGCGGCAGGTCATCGAGGGCGACTTTGTTCTGTTTTAGCCATTCGCCATAGGGTTGACGATTCGACAGCCCGTGCTTCAGTTCTTCGTCGCCGATGATCCGGCCCTGTTCCAGGCTGACCATGAACATCCGCCCCGGCTGAAGGCGGCCCTTGAACTTGATCTCAGCGGGGGGAACATCCAGGACCCCTGTCTCCGATGCCATCACCAGCTTGTCGCCCGTGGTGACCAGGTATCGGAAGGGGCGAAGGCCGTTGCGGTCAAGCAGGGCGCAGATGTTGCGGCCATCGGACGAGACGATCATGGCCGGTCCGTCCCACGGCTCCATCAGCGCCGAGTGATATTCGTAGAAGTCCTTTTTCTCCTGGGGCATGGTCTCATGCTGGTCCCACGCTTCGGGAATCATCATGAGCATGGCATGGTCGAGCTCGCGACCGGTCATCAGCAGAAGCTCGAGGGCGTTGTCGAAACTGGCGGTATCGCTATCCCCGGGGTTCATTACCGGCGGGACCTTGGCCATGTCCTGGCCGAACAGGGGCGACTCGAACATCGCCTCCCTGGCGTGCATCCAGTTGAGGTTGCCGCGGAGGGTGTTTATCTCGCCATTGTGGGCCAGGTAGCGGTAGGGGTGCGCCAAACGCCAGTGCCCAAGCGTGTTGGTGCTGAAGCGGGAATGCACCAGCGCGAATGCGCTGACCAGTTCCTCTTCCTGCAGGTCGAGATAGAAACCGGAAATCTGGTGGGCCATGAGCAGACCCTTGTATACGATGGTATTACAGGAAAGGCTGCAAACGTAAAAGTAGTCGCTTTCCTCTTCGGAAAGGCCGCAGTCCTTCATGGAATGTTCGATTACCTTGCGCACCACGTAGAGCTTGCGCTCCAGTTGGGCAGGGTCCAGCCCGCTCCGACCGGCCCCCACGAACACCTGCGAGATCTTCGGGCAGCGGCGGCGGGAATCGCGCCCCAGCTTGTCGTGGTCCAGCGGGACATCCCGCCAAGCCAACTCCTCCAGCCCTTCCTCCGCGATGACCCGCGAAATAAGTCCCTGCACCCTGCTGGCAGCTTCCGGTTGAGAGGGCAGGAAGACCATGCCGACGCCGTATTCCCCGTCGGCGGGCAGGTTGAACCCCAGCCGACGGCTCTCCCTACGAAAGAACTGGTGCGGCATCTGGATCAGAATTCCCGCGCCGTCGCCGGTCTCCGGGTCGCTGCCGGCCGCTCCACGATGGCCCAGGTTTATGAGTACCTGGAGGCCCTCTTGAATTGTCTGGTGCGACTTTCTGCCCTGGATGTCCGCGACTACGCCGACTCCACAGGCGTCGTGCTCCTGTTCCGGAGAATAAAGGCCGTTGCCGGCCAGATTTTTCAGTGGGTCCATACCTTCCGATTCCCTACCAGGAAAACTTCAGAACGGCAGCATGAGGCTATTCACGCCCATCAATGTAAACGGGGAAGAGCCGGGTGGCGTTCGCCTTCCCAGCCGTAATGCGGCTTCGTTTGTGTAATATATCACAATAATCTTTCGATACAAGACCCGCCAGGCGAAGCAAGGCCCTCCCCTCTGGAAAAGAGCCTCCTGTTCTGTCGATGTCCAGAGGGTAGAGTCCCAGGGCAATCGCATATGAGCGGGTTAATGTCCGTCATTCCGGCGAAAGCCGGAATCCAGTGGCCGAACCAGGCAGTTTGCATCCGAAAATTCGGCATCCCGCATATTCTGGACTCCGGCTTTCGCCGGAGTGACGGGGTTGCAAATTCATATGCGATAGCCCTGGGTAGAGTCCCCGCCCTAACTCGACGGTCAGGGAATGCTCAGGCATGACGCAAGGGGCTGCGTGGTCAGCTCTGGGGTTCGGCCGGTTCCATCGCCATCAGGTCTGTCAGGAACCCGAAGATGGCCTTGAATTGGCCCTCGTCTATGGAGAGTGAGGAAGTCAGCGCCGAACCGCTTTGCTCCAATTCCATGCCAGTGACCAGTTCCTGAATCTCGGGAGAGTTCACCACGGCTCCAAGCATGGCCATCGTCCCTTCGGTGTATTCCTTGGAGGCGTACGCATCGGCTTCTTCTTCAAAGAACTGCCTCGTCGTGATCTCCATGGCCGTGTCGCCAAAGCTGAAACTCATCACGGTCAGGGGGGACGACAAGGCCGTGGGATCCAGCATTCCCAGCATCGCCATGCCGTCACCGGAATCCTCCGCCGCCCTTTCCAACACCTCGGGCGGCGTGGACAATATCAGCCCCACGTGCCTGTCTCCCAGAGCGTCAAGGGCCTGCAAGGCGTCTTCCTGCATGGGGTCGGCAACACCTTCGGCCACATCGATCATCGCCTTCACTCCGTCCACGGTGCCGATCAGCAGCCTGCCGGAATCAAGAAAGGCAAAAGCAGGGTCGTCGGACTCGCCGGTATCGCCGAGATACACTTGATAGCCCCGGTAATTTTCTTCCTTTACCTCTCCTTCGGCCTCCTCTTCCAGGCTTTCAAGAATTCTCTCTTCACTAAATTCACCACGCAGGGCCATGCCAATCGTAGGTGCTGCCGCTTCCTCGTCCTGGCCGGACAAAGACCCGGACGTGAGAACGGCCTCAAGGTCCACAAATACCTCGGCGAATTCTATGGAGTCCAGACCGATGCCAAACTCGCTTTCAAATTCGTCCGAGAAGTCCCCGCCGGACTCGTCCCCCTCGAGCATTGCCTCGAGAATCACCGCAAACATCGCGGATTCGAGAATATCGCCGACTCGAGCGTCGATCACGAGGCTTGAGCCTTCCGGCGCCAGAGTCTCCCGGGATGGCGCCATTTGCGGAGTAGAGGTTGGAGTTGGAGTCGGCGCGGGCGTTGGCGTCGACGTAGGCGCCGGAGTTGAAGTGGGAGTGGGTACGGGAGTGGGCGTCGGCGCAACCGTCGGTGTTGGATCCGAACCGCAGGCCAGGAGCGTCGATACAGCCAAAACGGCAACAAAAACGAAAGCGATTGTCCTCCACACTCCCCTCGAATACTTTGACTGTCGCAAGAATTTCGCTCCTATCCTAACCCTCCCCCTCAAGGGAGAGGGAACTATTGAAATACTCTGATGGTTGTTCCCGCGCAATTGACCCGCCATTCAAGCCAGCCTATACTCGTCAACAGCTTGATTTCAGGCATTGTCCGCCAATAGCGGCGCCTCGAAATCGGGAGCAAGGAGGTACGCACGCTGGAACCCGTCGAAGTGGCCCAGTTTATCGTTGATGTCGCTTCCGACAAACTGGCCGAAGACATCGTCCTGCTGGATCTGCGAGGGCTTGCGCCCTTTGCAGACTACTTCGTCATAATGTCGGCAGAGTCCTCCCGGCAGATTGAGGCGCTGGAGGAAGACCTGACCCGGACGCTCAAGGACGCCGGGGTGGCCCGGCACCGCAGGGAAGGCACTGCTGCCTCCGGCTGGGTGCTCCTGGACTTCAGCGACGTTATCGTTCACGTCTTCTCGCCCGAGGAACGGGAATTCTACGACCTTGAGCGCCTCTGGCGACGGGCGCCGCAGGTGGTAAGGGTACTGTAACGGCGGGCGACAGGGCTGATCCTGATCAACCCGGCGCGGCCCTGCCCTGTCCAAGTCGGGCAGGGCTTACTGTTTGTGCCCCGTCTATGGCTCGGTAATCCAGGCGTCGCTGCTGCGGGAGTAGGCCAGTATTTCTCCCGGCTGGAAGAAGAGGGCCAGCTCCCGACCAGCAGACTCGGGACTGTCGGAGCCGTGGATCAGGTTGCGTCCAATATCCACCCCAAGATCGCCGCGAATCGTGCCTGGCGGCGCATTGGCCGGGTTGGTGGGCCCCATCGTGTTCCGCACTATCTCCACCGCATTGTCGGCCTCCCAGGCCATTGCCACCACCGGGCCCGAGGTTATGAATTCAACCAGCCCCGGAAAGAACGGGCGGTCAACGTGTTCGCCATAGTGGCGACGGGCCAGGGCCTCGTCAACCTGCATCAACTTCATGCCTGCGAGCTTCAGGCCACGCCGCTCCAGGCGCCCTATGACCTCCCCAATCAGCCCTCTCTGCACTCCGTCGGGTTTCACCAATACCAAGGTTTGTTCCATTCCTCGTTAATCCTCTTCATCGGAAATGTCCGGCTCATCCCTTCCTGGGAGCAGTCAATTCTGCTCCTGGCCGGACTGTTCCGGCCAGAGGCTCCAGGCCATCAGCGCAACCCAGCCGGCAGCTCCCACACCCAGCAGCCCCCAGACGCGCACGGCCACCCATATCGCCAGCATCGCGCCGAACACCAGGTTAAAGACGATGATGGCATTCCTGTGGCGTCTGCCCCGGTAAATCGCAATGAACGACGGCAGCAGACACACTGCCAGCCCTATGATCCCCAAAGCCAGTCTATACATGATGCCACACTGCGTCTGGCTATTCTTCAACCGTCTTGGTCAGTTGGATTTCCACTCCCCGCCGCTCCATGTCCCACAGGAACGGCGCCGGGTCCAGCGACTCGGGGGCGTGCACGCCTGGAGAAGGCAACTCCCGGGTCAGCAGCATTCGCCCGCCCATGGCCAGCGTCGCCGCCTCGCTGTCGGCATCTTCCTCTCCAGGGAAGTGATAGGTCATCGTGAAACAGGTAGCTCGCCCATTCAGGACCCCGCTCACCTGAGCTTGTCGCATGATCGGCCCTGCATCACCTTCGAGCCGCAGGGACGATACAGGAAGTTCCGCGCCAAAATATTGCGGAGCGCCGGAAAAAAGTGTAGCAGCAAACTCCAGCGGACTTAGCTGCCCCGCGGAGGTCTCAATCGCGAGTTCACTTCCCAATCCGTAATTTATGAGGTTGCGAATCGTCTCTTCCATTCCTTCGTCCGAAAAACCCCGATGACTGGAAACCCGGGTCAGCGAGGTCATTCTGGACGGCAGCGACACCGGGCCCAAGCCCACCGTAGCGCAGGAGACTGTACCCCAGGGAGAAGGAAAGCGCACCGCTTCCCATTCCGACATGGGTGAGACCTGCCGCCAGTCTCCATCCCGCCATACCAGCGCCGACGCGCCGAATGCAGCCAAGCGATCGCGCCACTGGTTGTATCGCCGACGCCGCAGGTCGTCCATCAGGAAAAACCGCGCTTCTTCCACTCTATCCAGCCGTTGCCCGAGGTAGCTGGCCAGGGCATTCGTCAGTCCGGGGGAAGCTCCCAGGCCGGGAATCACGCTCACCGCTCGATGCCACGCCGTAGCTTCCAGGTATTCCGAATCGAATACAGCCTGGAGGGAGTCTACGTTCTTGTTGCTGTCGGCGTAAGAGGCCCCTGCTTCAATCACGTTCCGAATCAATCCCAGGAGTTGCCCCGTAGGCAGGCTTATGGTGTTCAGCACAAGCCCGACATCCACAAGCAGGCGGCCAAGGGCATCGCCGTCAGTGCAATCAAGCTGGATGGCTGTCGCCTTGCTCTCACACAATCGGGCCGCCGCCTCCGCTCTCTCAACAGAATGGTCCGACACGATCACCCGGCTGAAGGCCCGCTCTTCGGCCAGCCGGCGCGCCAAGGAGAGGCCAACCTCTCCACAACCCAGGACGAGTACCGCCTGCTCAGTCATTGCACAAGGCGGCGCCACAGCCAATGTCCGGTGCTCGCCTCCTGTGGAGTCCCGGCAGCTGTTCGGGCTGGACCATCGCGCGCAGCATCAGGATTTCCTGGTTCGCCGGCCCCTGCGGCGAGAAGAAGCCTGCTGCGTTCTGTCCCGGCGCTTGGGCTCGCCGATGCTCGGCATACGCAGATACTCCGGTTGCAGCGCATCGAGGTCGTCAGCCTCCCCGGATTCCAGGCGCAGCCGGGCCAGAGCCGTCAGCGAACATGCGCGGGCAGAAGGATGGACGTCGCAGAGGATCGCCCTGCCGCCCAAACGCGACTTGACCCTTTCCGACCATGCGGACAGTCCCTCTCCGCAGAACAGCACATTCTCAACTTGAGCGGCTTCGATCTCGTCCAGCAACTCATCCGGCCCGGTGATCCGGTCATCCCTTTTCCTGACGCCGGCCGGGTCAATGAGAGCGGAAGCTGCTTCCTCCCTTCCTGCTTCGAGCAGGCCGCAGACGACCAGGCCGCTGTCGCGATATGGATGGGTCTCCAGGTCCAGGCTGCACACGCCAACGATTGGTACGCCGGCCGCGAAGCAGAGTCCCTTGGCGGCGCTCAGGCCGGTGCGAAGCGCGCTGAATCCTCCAGGCCCCAGGGCCACGGCAACACCATCCAGGTCGGCAGGCAGGCATCCCCTGCTGCCCAGCACGTCGGCAACCGCCGGCATCAGTTCGGTGGAGTGATTGACCGTCGAGCGCCAGGCTCGCAACGCAACTACCCGGTCTCCCTCGGCAAGCGCCACGGAAGCGTTTCGCGTAGTTGTGTCTATCGCAAGAAGCATGGACAACTTAAGCCACCCCGTTGCGGAAGGACGATGCCAGCTTATCCAGTTCCACGAGCAGTTCTCCGTAGCGGCTCGACTCCGTGTCGAAGGACACCTCGCGGCTATGCTCGGCATCGCCGTAACTGATTTCCAGCCAGAGAGCATCTTCCGGAAAAAGCTCCTCGGCTCGCTCAGCCCACTCTATCACGCACACTCCACTATCGAAGAGCTGTTCATCCAGTCCAAGGTCCCAGGCTTCATACGGACTGCCGATCCGGTACAGGTCAACATGATGGAGCGTGAGCCGCCCCTGATGGCGCGTCATCAACACGAAGGTAGGACTGCGTACGTAGCCTTCAACGCCGAGCCCCTCGGCCACGCCCTGGGTGAAGCAGGTCTTGCCCGCACCCAAAGGCCCGCTCAGCAGGTATACGTCTCCGGGCATCGCTCGCTCGCCCATGGCGCAACCAAGCAGTCGCGTCTGCTCAGGACTGGTAGTTTGAAGTGTCAGCGAATGGCCCATAATCCCGGAGATCACCTGCTCTGTCGTTTGAGTACCGGCCCCGCGTAGTCTAAGCGGAAGTTCCTCGAAGATGGTCCCAGCCATGTCCGGCCGCCGGGATCTCACAACCAGCGTCGTCAACTACGAGAACCCTGCCGGGAATGCCGTCGCTCCCCGCCGTCTCTATGCGACCTATAACGGCGCTGCCTTCGCCCAGTTGAGGGATGATCGACTCCACCAGGTCCGGCGGTCCGGCAAACAGCAGCACGTAATCCTCGCCGCCGCCCAGCGCCAGGGACAGGCAATCCTCGGGGAACTGCTGGCGCAGGGCGGCATGGACGGGCACCGCCGACGCCCGGAGACGGGCCGTCACTCCCGAAGCCGAGCAGAGCTTGCCCAGATCGTCGGCCAGCCCGTCGCTTACGTCCATGGCCGTGCGTATCCCGGCCGACGCCAGGACCTGCCCCTGCTCCACCGCCGGCAGCGGACGGCGGTGGGCCGCTCGCAGGAATTCCGCAGCCTCTCCTGTATCGTCATCTCCATCCAGCATCAACCGGAGCCCGCCCCCCGAACTGCCCACGTAGCCGCTCACGCCGACAACGTCTCCGGGGCAAGCCGTGGAGCGCAGCATTGGGTCCGATGCCGTCGCGCCAACCAGGGCTGTGGTAATGAAAAGTACCGGGGACCTGACAATGTCTCCGCCGACGATGGCCATGCCGTACAGATCGCCGATTTCCAGCATCCCCCGGTAGACCTCTTCGATGTCCTCCACGTCCGTCTCCGGCGGCAGTCCCAGCGTTATGAGGGCGTATATCGGCGCCCCTCCCATGGATGCAACGTCGCTGATGTTAGCGGCGACGGCCTTCCAGCCCAGGTCGCGCCACGGCGTGGTCTCCCTGGTGAAATGGATGCCTTCCACCATGGTATCGGTGGTGAACAGCTCCCGGCCGGCGCCCGACTGCCAGACCGCCGTATCGTCCCCGGTGTCAACCAGCAGGGGGTAAGCCTGCACGGCGGCGTTGCCTGCTCCACGCCCCACCACCATCCGGTTCAGCCTGTCAATGACGCCGAATTCGCCTATGTCTCTGACCTTCATCTCAGTTTCGATTATAGCCCATCGGTACTGCCAGGGGCGCCGATTCCAGTATTCGACGCCAACCAGGTCCCTCTTTGCCGGTTGACATGAGATTCATGCCAATTTAGTATGCCAACCAATATCAAGGATGCTTGTAGGGAATACGAATCTCGTAGGCGCATGGCCTGGATTCGCAACATTCCCATCAGAGCCATCCAGTTCTTGGGGATGTACCAGATGTTGAACGTACAGCTATTCCGGTTAGTTGCGCTGATGTCCGCCCTCGTGCTGATGGGCGTGTTGATGATGGCCTGCGGAGGGTCGGACGAACCGGCGGCGACAGCCGCCCCGGCCGCTACCACAGCCCCCGCCGCCACCGAAGCGCCCGCGGCAACAACCGCCCCGGCAGTAACGGCCGCGCCGACAAACACCCCGGAGCCGGATGCGGAGCCAACCAGGATTCCCACACCCACCCCCGCGCCTACACTAGAGGCTGTATCGGACGAAGTTTTTGAGTTGAAGTTCAGTTCGCCCCTTTCTCCTCCCCCGTTCCTGATGAGCGAGGTGCAGAAGTGGTGGGCCGACGAGGTTGAGCGCCGCAGCAACGGGCGCATCGTCTGGACCGACTTCTACTGGTCCGGCGCGTTGACCAAGCCGGGCGAAACTCTTGAGGCCATCGAGGTCGGACTGGCCGACGCCGGCCCGGTAATATACCCGTACTATCCCGGTAAGCTGCCCCTAGGCAACTTCACCTACGCCGTACCCTTCGGCCCCGGTGATCCCGACGTGATTCTGGAAGCGTCAGTCAGGGTGTTTAACGAAGTGCCGGGCCTTCGGGAAGAAGTGGAAAACTACAACCTGGTCTTCCTGATGCCCTCAGTCATCGATACCTACAACCTGACCTCCAAGGAACCCATAGTGAACTTTGAGGACTTCGACGGCATCAAGATTGCTTCCATCGGCTCGTATCACCCGAGGATTCTGGAGTCGGCAGGGTCTACTGCCATTGCCATGCCGGTGGGCGAGCGGTACCAGGCCCTCCAGACCGGCGTAATCGAGGCCGAGTTCCTGCCGTGGGACATTTCCCACGCATACAAGTACCACGACTTCAACAAGCACATAACTTGGGTGGACATGGGAGCCGCCATGCCCACGGGCCTGGGAATCAACCGCGATGTATGGGACAACCTGCCCCAGGACCTGCAACAGCTGATGCAGGACGTGGCCGACGAGGCGGTGGATTTCAATGCCTCGCTCATCCTGGAACGCAGAAACCTCGCCCTAGAGGAATGGGAAGAATTGGGCATCACGCGCCACGATATGCCCGACGAAGAGCGCGCCGAGTGGGCCAATGCGCTGGAAGACATACCCGGCAATTGGATCGCGGAACAGGAAGAAAAGGGTCTGCCGGGCCGCGACGTGATGGTCGGATATCTAGACATCCTCGAAGAGCTTGGGCACGAGTTCCCACGCCATTGGGCGAACGACTACAGATAGGAGTGCCGGAAATTCTCGCATTGCCTGGTGCTGCCCCATAGCGAGCGGTACCAGGCGGACCCATATTTGAGGGCAGAAATGGACCTGCAAACGGTGGGCCGGTACCTCGGCCGGGCGCTGGGCTGGGCGGTTAACACCAGCGCATTCGGCGCCGCATCCATAGTGGTCATCCTGATGGCGATGGTGGTCGCCGACATCTTCGGCCGCAAGGTGCTGAACAAACCGGTGCCGATGTCCTACGAGGTCGGCGCATTCATGCTGGTCTTCATCGTGTTTCTTGGACTGGCCTACAGCCAGCGACAGAAGGCCCACATCAGGGTGGAAATCCTCACCTTGCGTATGCCCCCAAAGATTCGCGCTGCAATGGACCTGGTAGCGTACACCCTGGGCATAGCGATCTACGGGTTGATCTTTTATGAGACCTTCAAGTGGTCCTACCACTCTTACGAAATCGGAGAGTACGTGGCAGGCCTCGTGAACATTCCCAAGTGGCCCTCTCAGTTCGCGGTCGTGTTCGGCTCGTTGCTGATTTCGTTACAGTTCCTCTCGGACTGGGTCATCAGGGTTGCTGACTTCGTGGTTCTGTTGCGTGAACCCGGCCAGGCAACGGCAGGCTCACTCGTAGGTGAGCCTGCCGGAGAGCCGGCGACTCCGGACTAGCCCGGACCTAAGGTGTAATCGTTCTAGCCGCTCTTTACTTCCAACACTGGCAATTGGGTAGAAAATGGACGATCTCTACTGGGGAATAATTGGCTTCGTAGCCGTCTTGTCCCTGATGGTGCTGGGCGTCCACGTGGGTCTGGCACTGGCGGCCACCGGCTTCATAGGCATGTTCGCCATGACAGGAAAGCTGTCTTTGGCGCTTGCCCTGTTTACCACCACCCCCTACTCCACCACCAACGTTTACGCCTTTGCCATCCTGCCCCTGTTCATCATCATGGGCCTTTTCGCCATGCACGCGGGCCTTTCCGCCAGGGCCTTCGATGCGGCGTACAAGTGGGTGGGGCGCTTACCGGGAGGGATGGCCATCGCCACTACCTGGGCGAACGCCATGTTCGCCGCCTGCACGGGCTCCAGCGTGGTGGCTTGCGCCGTCTTCACCCGCATCAGCCTGCCCGAGATGGACCGGCGCGGCTACGACAAGGCTTTCGCCTGCGGCACCATCGCAGCCGCGGGAATGCTGGGTATGCTCATCCCTCCCAGCGCCCTGATGATCGTCTACGGCATCCTCACCGAGCAGTCCATCGGAAAGCTGCTTATCGCCGGTGTCGGCCCTGGAATCCTGCTTACGATCATCTTTACCTTGGGGATTGTTGTGGTGGCCGCCCGCAATCCCCAACGCGCCCCCAGAGCCGAGTATGCGCCGCCCCTTCTGGAACGCCTCAAGGCGACCATTGGAGTGGTGGGCATAGTGGTGCTGGTCGTAGGCATCATCGCCGGCATGTACACCGGCATATTCACGCCAACAGAGGCCGGAGCCGCCGGAGCGGCAGGCGCATTGGTCCTGGCGTTGCTGGCCCCCCTGATGGAGCGTTGGATTTTCCGGTCGGATGCGGCAGCGGCGGCATCGGACACACCGGCTGCAATCCCGGCGGATTCAGTACCCGGCCCCATAGCTCCGCCCGCCGGAGTCGTGGTGGAGAATCCGGGACTGAACTGGGAACGGTTCAGCCAGGCGATGAAGGAGGCAGCTCAGACCTCCGCGCTGGTGTTCTTCATCCTGATTGGCGCGATGATTTTCGCCAGGTTCCTGGTGCTCACCGGACTCCCCGGCGAATTCGTGGATGCGGTCAACGCTGCCAGCATCCCCACGATGCTGATCATGATCCTGTTCCTGATCATGTACGTGTTCCTGGGGATGTTCCAGGACTCCATATCCATGATGTCGATCACCCTGCCAATCGTTGACCCCATCATCACGGGGCTTGGCATCGACCGGGTCTATTTCGCCATGCTGGTGATCATGTCCATAGAAATCGGTCTGATCACCCCGCCCGTGGGACTGAACGTATACACCGTCAGGTCGGTTGCGGTGCAGATGAAGGAAGGCGAGGGCATGACGCTGGAGGACATCTTCCGCGGCATTCTGCCATTCTTCTTCCTGTCAATCGTAGCTCTGATTATCCTGATCGCCGTGCCGCCGATCAGCACATACCTTCCGTCCAAGATGTTCGGCTAGAGTGTTCGTATAGGCGATGAAGCGCATCCTGGGCCGGTTCGGAGGCCCCAGCCCGAGGGCCACGCTGAGGATTGAAACACAAGATGAGCCGCCGTCGGCAGAAAATGCCGGCGGCGGCGTTCTGGTCACTGTCGTCCTGGTCCCCGAGGAGCCGTTCCTGTTGAGGCGGGGACGACTTTACCTGGAGCTGGCCACCACGCACTTTTCCCGCACCGTGCTGGACGGCTACCGGGAACACAAGATCGAGGAAGTCTGGCAGACGGTCGAATTGTTCCGGGAGATCGAGGTTAGCCCGGGAAACTCCCTCGTCCATTCAACGCTGCTCCGGATACCGGAGACCCCGACGCTTCACTCCCGGCCTGCCAGGATGCGATGGCAGGTCAAGGCCAGGTTCGAGCCGGAGGTGCGCAGGGAATTCTCCGCCACGACCAGCCTCCACGACGTGGCGTTACCCGAAGACGGTATGCCAGTGGTGGACGGGACGGGCTTCCTGCCTCTCTACGAGTTTCGTTCGGGACCCGATGGCTGATCGAGCCGGCTACTCCGCCTTCGGGCCGGCGCTCATCACCACCTCGAAGGCCAGCAGATCGGCGGCGGTGCCGACAGGAGCCGGAGCCCTAGCCTCCTGGTTGGCCTGAGCGTGGCCACGCTGGAAGTCCTGGCTGTTGAACCAGTTCTGGAAGGCCTCCTCGGATTCCCAGCGGGTATAGACGAAGTAACGGGATTCGCCCTCCACCGGCCGCAGCAATTCGAACCCTTCGAAGCCCGGCGCATTCTCGACGGCAGCGGCCCGGTGAGCAAACCGCTCCTCCAGCTCATGGCCCCGGCCCTCGGGCACGGTTATGGCATTGATCTTCACGACGCTCATGACGACCCTCCCTCGTGATGTCTGGTCCGACCTGGATCTGGGACATGCCGTAGTATAGTCCAATCCGGCATGGCGCTCCGGCAATGCCCGGACAAAAGGCCAATTTGAGAAATTGAGTGCCGTGGGTGTTGACAAGGGTGGAGAGGCCGACTATGATACTTGAACTTGACCGTTCCGGCGGGACAGCCCGTCCGGGCGGTCGTGTACCTTAACAGCTGAATAGTGGAAGGAAGCTAGGTAAGTTCTGTTTAGAGAGTTTGATCCTGGCTCAGGGTGAACGCTGGCGGCGCGCTTAATGCATGCAAGTCGAACGTGCTTTCGGGCAAGTGGCAGACGGCTGAGTAACGCGTGAGTAACGTGCCCTCCGGTGGGGTATAGCCTCGGGAAACTGAGAGTAATCCCGCATACGATCCGGCGGCTTTGGTTGCCGGATGAAAGCCTTCGGGCGCCGGAGGAGCGGCTCGCGTCCTATCAGGTAGTTGGTGAGGTAAAAGCTCACCAAGCCTATGACGGGTAGCTGGTCTTAGAGGACGATCAGCCAGAGGGGGACTGAGACACGGCCCCCACTCCTACGGGAGGCAGCAGCAGGGAATTTTGGGCAATGGGCGAAAGCCTGACCCAGCGACGTCGCGTGGGGGATGAAGGCCTTTG
>CBDCQM010000006.1:1192500-1842637 GCA_965220605.1 Dehalococcoidia bacterium
AGGCTCGCATTGGCAAACAGCAAGCCCACCAAGCCATCTGCCGATAGCGTGAGTAATAGCCGACGTGTTGGAGAATAGCGGATGTCTGAGGCATTCTGGTCAGCTTTTGGTGGCGGTATCGCTGGCGGAATGGTCGCCGCCCTTGTCGGACTCGTTGTTGAGTGGGGTAGGTATTTCTTTTCAAAGCCACATCTTAAGGTCAGTAGTACATCTCGCTATGTGATAACACCAGGAATGTCCTCTAAATTGATTGGAATCAAAGACGATTATGAAGTCCAGCTAATCCTGCAAGCGGCCAATGATAGACAACATCCTATAACAGTAACTGGCTTTGGTATTCGACTTAAAGGCAGGAACACTCGCGGGTTGTTCTTAATCCCCAACGTAGGCTTCCAAATGCCCTACGAAATTCTGCCTGGACACAATCTTACTCAATTTACTAGCATTTCTGACCTGACAGCAGAGTTGAAGGAAATGGGGAAGAAACCCAAAGACCTGAAATGTATATGGTTCGGAACGGCAACGAATCAAGAATTTCGAGGAACTATAGATAAGGCTGGTATGGAGGCTATAAGAACTGAATATAACAAGAACCCATCATAATAACCCGATCATCGTCTGGCTGGCCTGCTTTGCTGAGGAGTAGGAGGCAAATGTGGCTCCGATGAACCCAACCGACAATCTAAGCGATTTCCTGAGCCTGCTCCCAGGAGTGCGCCATTCCCCCGACGGCAGATTGCAGGCTTCTTACGACGAAGAGGCCGATGTGCTATACGTCCACTTCGGACCGCAACCCAGACCGGCCACAGACAGCGAACTAACGGACGACGACATCATCGTGCGCTACGACGGCGCCCAAATCACCGGAATCACCATCCTCCACGCCAGCCAGCGGTAGGGGAACTGGAGAGATAATCATGCCCGTAGACGCCAGCGCCATCGCCAAAGAATTCGCCATGACCGAAGAAGAGCTGCAACGGAAAAGCCTGCGCGCCTTTCTGCTGGAACAGTTGCGCATGTTGGAAGCAGACCGGAAGGCCCGCTGCGCCAAGTTCGGCGTGAAAGACCTGTGGGAAATGGAACAACTGTTTGTGGAAGGGAAAGTAGAGGAGGAGGATATGCTTGAGGATTTTCAGGAAGTCGATTACCTGACCGCTCGTACTGATAAAATAAAAGCGATGATCGAGGAACTGTAATCTCAGCCCCTCCCCCTACTCCGCAACCTCCACCTCCAGGTCCATCACCTCCATTCCCTCCAGCCGCGCGTGCTCCAGGTGGTAGCGACCCTCATCGCCTGTCTCCGCGAGGTACCTCTCTATGAGAATACGCGCCTCCGACAACGCCTCCTCTGCGGTCCAGCCCTGCGCCATCAAGCAACTATCCTTTGCCGTCAGTTGACAGGAAAAGTAAGGCATTACCGCGGTGAATCCGCCATCTTCGTCGGGAAATAGGACAACCGTTACCTTTTTGGTTTCCACGGGGTGATCTCCTGAAAACGGACAAAGCATTGGGGCGGACCGTCCTTGTCCGCCCCAACCAGGTCAGTGGACGGCGCACAGTTTAGCATAGTGCGCAAATTTGGCTACCCGATTTTGTGAAGATTTGCGTGAAGGTTATTGGGCGGTCAAACCGCCGTCCAGGACCAGTTCGCTGCCGGTCATGAAGGACGACTCGTCCGAGGCCAGGAAAAGCACTCCGTTGGCTATATCGTCCACCGTTCCAATCCGGCGAATGGGCGTATCGGCAATCGCCCTCTCGCGGGCCCCCTCAACGGAGAGCCTCAGTTCCGTCATGGCCGTCTCGATGAAGCCCGGGTGAACGGAGTTGCACCTGATTCCTTCCGCTCCGTATTGCACGGCCGTGGACTTGGTCAGCAGCCGCACGGAGCCCTTGGAAGCCGCATACGCCGCCGAGGCGCCGTCGGCGGGGGAAAGTCCAACCATGCCGGCGATTGAGGAGATATTCACGATTGATCCGCCTCCGGCCGCTCGCAGGGCCGGGACGGCGGCCTTCGTGCCGAGAAACACACCCTTGCTGTTCACGTCCATGATCCGGTCCCAGAGTTCGGCAGATGTACCATCGATTTTCGGCGCATTCAGGCCGCCGGTTGCGACGCTGCCGATTCCGGCGTTGTTGACCAGAATGTCCAGCTTTCCATACTCGCCCACCGCGCGAGATACCGCGCTCTCCCACTGCTCCGGCTCGGTTACGTCGAGGTGGACGTAGGTGGCTTGCCCGCCCAGCTCCCTGATCTCCGCCTCCAGCTTCAGGCCCTCCTCGTCCAGGATGTCTCCGATAACCACTGCGGCGCCCTCCCCGGCGAACAGCCGCGCCTCGGCGGCACCCTGCCCTCTTGCGCCGCCGCTGATGAGCGCAACTTTTCCTTCCAATCGCATAACTAGTCCTCCCTAGCCTTCGCTATCTTGGCGTCCTCTGCCGCCCACATTTCGTCCAGATACCGGCGCGCATCCTCGTCGAATCTCCAGTCTGGTCCAGCCTTTATCGGGAATTCTATTTCCACGGTTCCCACTACCACTTCCTCTGAATAGGCGTCCAGCGCCCAAAGATCAAATTCGTCCGGTTCATGAAGAGCCAGTTCGAGAGCCTCTTTCGCCATGCGCAGGGTGTCTTCAACAGTATCTCCCTGAGTGGTACAGCCAGGAAAAAGGGGCATATAAGCAACGTAGCCCCCATCTTCATTGGGATATAGCAAAACCGTAATCTTCTTTTTTGACATTTACAGGTACTCCCCCATCAGTGCTGTTAGCTGCGGACTGCTCATATCGCATTGCCTTGCGATGGAAGCAAAAGTTTCTGGGTCCAGCACCGGGTCGGATAACGGCACCGAGACTGAAAACCGCCCGTCAGGTGTAGCAAGCCTGACGTGACTTCCTCTTTGTCTCCTTATCTCCCATCCAAGCCGTTGCAGCACCCGGATGACTTCTCTTGGCCGGTAACGGCACGGCATACGGGCATTATACTCTGCCTTGTCCTCGACATACTGCGAACGAGGCGTGATTGGGTTATCCTAGCGGCACCAGTGTTCAGGCCAACTTCAAGATTCTAAAGTGAGGTCATGGTTCGATCATGCGACTGGAAGGAAAGGTAGCGATGGTTACCGGCGGCGCCAACGGCATGGGCGCAGAGGAATGCAGACTGTTCGCCCGCGAAGGCGCCAGGGTGGCGATCGCCGACATCCGCGAGGAGGACGGCAGGCGGGTCGAGGCCGAGATCGCCGAGTCCGGCGGCGAAGCGATGTTCATAAACCTGAACGTGTCGGACGAAGACTCATGGATAGCAGCCGTCGGACAGGCCGTGGACCGCTTCGGCAAGCTGGACATCCTGGTCAACAACGCTGGCATAAGCGGCAGCGGAGAGACGGACTTCCGCAGCACCGACGCCTGGGACCGCCTGCTCGACATCAACGCCCGCGGCGTCTTCCTCGGCACCAAGCACGCCGTATCCGAGATGCAGAAGACCGGCGGCGGCTCCATCGTCAACATCTCCTCCATCTCCGGCATCGTGGGCCAGGAGTCCGTGCACCCCGGCTACAACGCCTCCAAGGGCGCCGTGCGGCTGCTGACCAAGGCCACCGCAGTACAGCACGCCAAGGACGGCATCCGCATCAATTCGGTCCATCCCGGCATGATGCCCCCAATGCTGACCTCCTTCCAGAGGGGAGACGCCCGACGGGAGCGGCTGGTCAACGACGTTCCGATGCAAAGGGAGGGCCAAACCATCGAGGTCGCAAACGCCGTCCTGTTCCTGGCCTCCGACGAAGCCTCCTACATCACCGGCGCCGAACTCGTTGTGGACGGGGGCTTCACCGCCCGGTAGCATTTTGTTCAACGCAAAGGCACAGAGGACCGCAGAGAACGCGAGTTCTATGCAGGCATTCCAATCCTCTGCGTAACCTCTGCGGCCTCTGCGTTGAAAATTCACGGAGGAAGCCATGGGACTCAAAGTTCTATACCACCTGAATACCGGCAACATCAGGGGCGTCCCGGAGGAAGCCCGCTGGGCTGAAAGCATGGGCTACGACGGCCTGTGCACGGAGGAAACCGGGCACGACCCGATGTTCCCGCTGGTTCTCGCCGCGACCACCACGTCGCGAGTTACTCTCGAACCACGGGTGGCCATCGCCTTCCCTCGCTCTCCCATGGTCTTCGCCTATGCCGCCATGGACCTCCAGACCCTTTCCGAAGGACGTTTCCGCCTCGGGCTGGGAACCCAGGTGAAAGGACACATTGAGAGGCGCTTCTCCACGCAGTGGTCGGCGCCCGGCCCCCGACTGCGGGAATACGTTCAGTCCCTCCACGCGGTCTGGGACTCCTGGCAGGACGGCACCCGCCTGGCCTATCACGGAGACCACTACAATTTCTCCTTGATGACGCCATTCTTCAGCCCCGGGCCCTCGGACCTGCCACGGCCGCCGGTGTACGTCAGCGCCGTCAATGCCTACAACTGCCGCGTGGCGGGAGAGGTGTGCGACGGCATATCACTGCATCCGCTGTGCTCGCCGGAATACCTGAAACAGCGCGTCCTCCCCAGTATCGCGGACGGCGCGGGCCGGGCCGGACGGGAATCCGGCTCCGTCAACCTGACCGGCTCAAATTTCATCGTCACCGGCCCCAACAAAGCGGCAATCGAAGCCAAGAAACAGGCCGTCCGCCGCCAGATCGCCTTCTACTCCTCCACCCGCACCTACAGCCCGGTGCTCGAAGTCCACGGGTATGAGGACGTCTGCGTCCGCCTGCACGAGATGTCCCTCAAGGGGCAATGGGATGATATGACCGGCCTGATAACAGACGACATCTTCGACTGCTTCGTGGTCGCCGAGGAATATGACCAGGTCGCACCTGCGGTCAGGGAGCGCTACGGCGGCCTGCTGAACGAGGTGGTCTTCGGCATGGACGTGTCCACCCCGGATGACGAGCGCCAGCTGCGAAAGATAATCGGGGAACTACAGGAATAGACTATCTCAAGCGCCCCGCGACGCCCAACTGCCGGATTCCACGGCGGTCAGAAAATCCAGCACGGTGCTGTTGAACAAGGCGGGCTCTTCCAGGTTGATGGTGTGACCGCTCTGCGGAAACATGGAAAGCCCGCTGCCGGGGATGCAGCTCTTCATGAACAGCATTGGCTCGATGCACGGCTCGTCTTCGTCTCCAACCAAGAGAAGCGACGGGATGGCCAGTTGGCGCATCTCCTCTTCCAGCTGAAAGACCGTCGGGCGTTTCAACTGTATCCCCTGCGTGATCAGGGCCGAACCTAGCGCGGAGTGCGCCGCCAGCGCCGTTCGGAACTTCTCCCATCCCACGGGGTCTTTGCGGCGGAACTGGACGCGCGTCGGGCTGTTCGCATATTCGTCGGCGAATCCCTCAATGCCCTCTGATTGCAGCCTTACAACATTATGTCGCCAGGCCTCCAGGTGTTCTTCACGGTCAGTCGAACCCGTGCCGGTGGAGGCGACTACCAAGGCCCGAGTCATCTCCGGGAAGGCGATGGCGAAACTCAATGCCGTGGCAGCGCCCATTGAAAGCCCGGCGATGTACGCACTGCCGATCCCTAGATGGTCCAGAAGGCCCTTCGCATCCGCAACAAGCCGGTCCTGCGAATACGAGCCGGGGTTCTCGGGAACGTCGGATGGCGGATACCCTCTGTGGCAGTAGGTGATGACCCGGTATCGCCTGGCAAAGAAGTTGACCTGAGGCTCCCAGCTGGTTATGTCGCCCGCAAACTCGTGCGCAAACAGCAGGGGAAAGCCGCTCCCTGCCACCTCATAGTAGATGTGTACTCCATCATCAGTCCTGAACGTAGGCATAACCGTCACCTTTCCCGTCGAGAATCCTTCCCTGGCGATGTGCCCCCGGGACTTGTGCCGAACCTCAAAAACCAATAGGCTTGCGGCAAGTCTAGCAGCCTGCACTGCTCGCCGCTATCGCGAACGGCGAAGGGCAGTAAGCTATGGAGGAAGCGTTATGTTGAACAAAGTGCACCACGTCACTTTTGTCGTCGAAAGCACAGACGACATGGCCGACTACATCGAGCGGAACTTTTCCATCTCTCCCATGTCCCGCGACGAGTTCGAGGACCGCGGCTTCAAGTCCATTCTCTACCGCATCGGCGAGACCTACGTGGACTTCTTCGAACCCCTGCGCGACGACACCCCCATGGCCCGCCAGCTACAGGCCACCGGCCCCGGAGTCATGCACGTGGCCTTCGGTGTGGACGGCATCGACCAGGTCTTCGCCGACCTGAAGGACAAGGGCAACGAAATGCGCAGCGAAGCGCCGGCCGCCAGTCCCTTCGGCTACCGCAACCTGAACATCGACACGGCCAGTTCCCACGGTATCCTTTTCCAGTTGGCCGAGGGCGAGGTCTCGCACTAGCGGCCATTTTGCCAGGGGGTAGTTGGTCATGGAATACAGCACTCTGGGACGAACCGGCCTGCGCGTGTCGCGCGCAGGGTTTGGCGGTGGCGGCATCGGGCAGGTCTGGGGAGCAACGACGGAAAGCGAGGCGATCCGCTCGGTCCATCGCGCCCTGGAACTGGGCATAACCTTCTTCGATGTCGCTCCGGCCTACGGCGAAGGCAAAGCCGAGGAAGCCCTCGGCAAAGCACTGGAGGGCCGGACGGAGGAGGTCGTCGTCGCGACCAAGGTCCGGCTGCGCGCCGACGAGATGGACGATGTCTCCGGAGCCGTCCGCCGGTCCGTCGACGCCAGCCTCGCCAGGTTGCGGCGAGAATCCGTGGACGTGCTCCACGTCCATAACCGCTTTACCGAGCATCGCGGTGAAGTGGCCAACTCACTGTCGGGCGATGACGTGCTTGGACCTGTCCTTGACGCCTATAAGGAAATGCAGGCGGCTGGCAAGACCCGCTTCATTGGCCTCTCCGCCATGGACCACCATGTGCCCACAATGCATCGCTTGATCAACAGCGGCGAGTACGACACCGTCCTTGCCTATTACAACCTGCTCAACACCACCGCCCAGCTTCCGAAGCCCCCAGGGGCGGAGGTGTTCGACAACGGCCGGATCATCCCGTTGGCCAAAAGCCGGGGCATGGGCATAATCGGCATCCGGTCCCATGCCGCAGGCGCCCTGACGCCCGCCCTCGACAGACCCCCGGCACCGGGAGACGCCCTCATGGAAACCGACCTGCGCAAGGCAGCAATGCTGGATTTCCTCCTGGAAGGTCCCATTGAAACCTTGTCCCAGGCAGCAATGATCTTCAGCATGATGAACCGGGACATCGATACCACCGTTCCGGGCGTCAAGAACGCCGCAGAGTCCGAGGAAATCGCCCGCTGCGCCGACCTCCTGCCCATCCCCGAGTCCCATCTCCAGCGCCTGAAAGAGCTCTACGAACGGGACTTCCGCTGATTACCCGTCTGCTCCATCGGCGACCTGGAATTCCGAAATACAGGGGCGCACGGTTGTGCGCCCCTGTCACTTTCCAAGACAACCCTGCTGCCTGCCTACACCAGCGGCCACACATCGTTGGCGAACCGGTCCATACGCTCCAGCATCACGTCCAGGTCTTCGGTCTGCCGCAGGAAGTCCAGGACCAGCGAGCCGACTCCCATTTCCTGGTACTGCCTGATATCCCCGGCTATCTGCTCAGCGTTCCCCACGAAAGAAAGACGGTCGCCTGCTTGTCCTGAGCCTGTCGAAGGGACAGCCGAGTCGGTCAGCTCGAACTGGTGCGTCCGGTAGATCGTCTCTATCTCCGACGGGTCGCGGTCGAACCGCCGCGCATACATGGCCAGCCGGTCCAATCCGGCCGCCAGCTGCTCCGGCGTTCCCATCGGGAAGGTGGGGTTGGAACCCAGCGGGTACCATCCGTCGGCCAGCTCCGCCGTACGACGCAGCGCAGGACGGCTCTCGCCGCCGACCCAGATGGGCGGGTGCGGCTTTTGCACCGGCTTCGGAAGGAAGCTGATGTTGTCGAAATTGACATACTTGCCTTCAAAATGCGGATCGTCGCTGGTCCACAGTTCCTTGAACGCCCGTATGTATTCGTCGGTGACCGCGCCGCGCTCCTCAAACGGCGGAAGGCCGAGGGCCTCGAACTCCTCGCGCATCCAGCCAACCCCCACTCCGACCACCAGCCGCCCCCGGGACAACACGTCCAGCGTGGCCAGCGCCTTGGCCGCCACCAACGGATTGCGATGCGGGACGATGATGACGCTGGTCACCAGCCGGATTCTCGAGGTCTGCCCGGCCAGGAATGCCAGCAGCGTCAATTGCTCCATCGACTCACCCGACGGACTGCCGGGGAACTCCCCTCCCTCCGTGTAGGGATACGGAGAGGCTATGTTGCGCGGCACAAGGATGTGGTCTCCGGTGAACAGCGCGTCGTAGCCCAGTTCCTCGCCCGCCCGGGCGATGCGGCCAAGCGTTTCCGGCGTGGCCAACGGACCCCGGCCCGGCAGCGTGAACCCGTATTTCATTTCACTGGCTCCTGTCACTATTTTTCAAGAACAGATAACTGCGCGTTTTCACCCTCCCCCAAGGGAGAGGGAATAAACCGGAAGGGACTTAGGATCGTCAGTAGGCCCGCCGCAACACTTCCATCACCTGCTCCGCGTCGGTGATCGAGATGGCGTTGGTTCGGCAACCCCGGTCGGTCAGCACCAGCTCCGCGATGTCCTGCAGGTCCTCTTCCGGCACCTCCAGTTCCCGCAGGCGGTGCGGCATTCCCAAGCCAAGAACAAAGTCATCAACGGATCTGGCGGCCAGCTCAGCCGCCGCCTCGTCGCTCATGCCCGTGGTGTCGTGGCCCGCCGCCCGGGCAAGCAGCGCCTGCTTGGCTGCAGATGCAGGACGGTTGTACTCCATCACGTAGGGCTGGGTGACGCACGAGGTGTAGCCGTGGCCTACGGAATACTTGACCCCCACGATGTGCCCGATTGCGTGCGAGAGTCCGACGGCGAAGTTGGGCGCCCCCATCATCGACATCCAGGCGCCGACCAAGCACTGGAGCCTCGCCTCTCCGTCTCCATCCGCCTGCCGGGAACGCGGCAGCGCGTTGAAGAGCATCTCAGCCGCCGTCAACACCGGAGCGTCGATGGCCGGCTGGTTTCCCCGGCAATACAGCCGTTCGATGCAATGGTCCAGGGCCTTGACCCCCGTAGACAGCCAGAGCCAGTCCGGAGTCCCCACAGTCATATCAGGGTCCAGGATGATGAGGTCCGCATACAGCCGGGGGTGTCCCACCCGGATTTTATGCCCCTCACCATCGTCCAGCACGTTTCCGCCGCCCATGTTGAACTCGCCGGCCGAAAGGGTTGTGGGAATAGATACCTGGAGCGGCAGCGCCTTGCCGTCAAGGCTGGGGCGAAGCATCATGTCCTGTTGATGCCCAAGCCTCCTCAATTCCTCGACCGTCGTGATGCCTTCGGCCATCAGCACGGCGATCATCCTGGCGGCGTCGGAAATCGTGCTTCCGCCCACTCCCACCAGCGTGTCGGCCTCCAGGGAAACGGCCAGGTTGGCCGCCTCTACCGCCGTTGACAGGGGCGCCCTCTGCGTCAGGCCCGAATATACCCCGACGGCAGAGGCTCCCAGGGCATCCCCGACCCGCTGCACGGCATCCGTCTGCTCGGCCACTGTTCTTCCCGACAGAACGAGCGCCCGTCTGCCCCCCAGGTCCGCGACCTCTCCTCCCAACGTGGCGGTCTTGCCCTGCCCGAAAATGACCCGAGTGGGAACGGTCGGATTGAACTCGCCGTTCAGGTTCGCGTATGCGCTCATGTCGTTTCCCCTTTATCAGAACTGTGATCTATTGGATACAAGCAATGGACTCCGGCAAACGCCGGAATGACGGCACTCCGGTATTCCAACCGCGAAGCCCCAATCATGTAGATCGCAACAATCCTGCGAATCACAGTTCAGACATCTAGTCTGCCAACGGAATTATGATAGCGAAGCGCGGCTCCGTCCCCACGACGCGAGTCGAGTGTCCGGTGCCGGTCAGGTCCTCGGCCATCAGCACGGTGCCCGGTCCGTAGTGCTTGATAGTTCCGTCCGGAGTCCCTACCTCAATCTCTCCGGTCAGGGTGATGCTGTACTGCCGCCGCGGCGCGGTGTGAAAGTCGAGAAAATACCCCGGCTCGTAAACCCTGAATGTAATCCCCGGCGTCCGTATCAATTCCGTCGAGAGGCCGTGGGCTCCTTCGGTATCAACGAAACTCTGCATTTCAAAGTCGCGTTCTTCGATGACCGAGTTGCCGTCGTCCCCGGTGTATACGTGAACGAATTTTGCCATTCCTTTCACCTTTGCATGTGGCCGTCTACGGCCTGATTTTCCAGGCTCCGCTGCGGGTATCGTACAGGAATTAGTTGGGGCGTCAAGGAAAATCAGGTTATGGGATCATTGACAGTCCCTGTCCCGCCAGGGCCGACAGCACCACGACCAGCCAGGGCGGCCACTTCCAGATGGCCAGCAGACCCAGAGCCGCCAGCGCCAGGCCGAAGTCATACGGGCCGTGGATGGCGCTGGTCCAGACCGGGTCGTAAAGAGCTGCCAGCAACAGCCCCACAACCGCGGCGTTGATTCCTCGCAGTGCAGCCCCGAAGCTGGACCAACTCCGCAGCCGGTCCCAGAAAGGCACGACGCCGATCACCAGCAGGAAGGAGGGCAGGAAGATGGCCGCCAAGGCAAAAAGCCCTCCAGCCCACCCAGAGGGCATACCGACCAGAATACCCAAGTAGGCGGAGAAGGTGAAGAGAGGGCCGGGCACCGCCTGGGCGGCACCGTATCCGGCCACGAACTCAGAGTCGGTCACCCATCCGGGAGCAACCACCAGTTCTTGAAGCAACGGCAAAACCACGTGACCGCCGCCGAAGACCAGCGAGCCGGCCCGGTAGAAGCTGTCGAAGACCTGGATCAGATCAGCGAATTCATCAGAAGCCACGGCGCGCTGTAGCAGCGGCAGCCCCACCAGAAGAATGCCGAACAGGGCCAGGCATATCACGGCGACCGTCCGGTTGATATGAAACTGCTGCCCCTTCTCCTGGCTTTCCTGATCGGCTCCCAGGAATCGCCACCCTACCAGCCCGGCAGCGGCTATCACCGCGAGTTGGCCCCATCCGGTGGGCCATGCCAGCACCCCGATGGTGGCGGCAATGGCCATCGCCGCCCTCGGCCGGTCCGGGCACAGGCTGCGGGCCATCCCCCACACCGCCAGTGCGACGACGGCCACAGCCGCCGCTTTCAACCCGTTCAGCCACCCTGCGTCCTCGACATCGCCAAACATGGCAACGCCATAGGCGAACAGGATCAGGCCTACCGCCGATGGAGTCGTGAATCCCAGCCACGCAGCCAGACCGCCTGCCAGGCCGGCGCGCCGCATTCCGAGGGCAATCCCCACCTGGCTGCTGGCAGGGCCCGGCAGGAACTGGCACAGGGCGACCAGGTCGGCGTACGCCGCCTCGCTCAGCCACTTCCTGCGGACAACGATTTCCTCTCTGAAATATCCCAGGTGCGCTACCGGCCCGCCGAAAGAGGTCAGGCCCAGTCGCAGGAATACAGCCAGAACCTCCCAGGGCGTACCCCGGCGGGTCTCAGCTTCCATTCAGGGCCCTTTCGACCTTACCGCGAAGGCCCCGGATCCAGAATCGCAGCAACCCGTCCGACGGCACGGCCAGCATCGACCGGGCCAGCATCCCGTACACCCACCGGCGCCGGACTTTCGACGGCCTCGCCGGGTCCAGCCACCTGTCGTTGCGGGCCAGGATTTCCAGGGTTGCCAGCCCAAGCAGGATCGGCCATAGCGCGGCCAAGCGCAGGCGTGGACAATATCTCGGTACTGCCAGCAGATATGCTTCCGCAGCATCGAAGTGACCCAGGGCGGCCCTGATCCAGGGCCTCAGGGCCAGTGCGGCCTGCTGGGAGCAGTCGGGGTCGAAAAGGCTTTGTGCGACCAACCCTGCCCTTTCCAGGTCCTCTTTCGGCAGATAGCACCGCCCGTTTCTCAGGTCCCTGGGGACATCCCGAAGCACGTTGGTGAGCTGAAGCGCCTTGCCGAAACGGACTCCCAGACCGCTCATGTGGTCGGCGTTCCACTTTGCCATCCGCGGCTCATGGCACATGGCTACCAGCGTCCAGAATTCTCCCACACATCCGGCTACCAGGTAGGTGTAACGGTCCAGGTCCTTCCCGGATTCGAGGGTGGCCAGGCTGCCGGAATCTTCCGCAGGAAAGGTGGTCAGATCAAATTCCATGCCCTGGGTGAGTGTGACAACCACTCGCCGTACTTGTTCACGGTCTTCGTCCGCAAGGGCCTCGTAGAAATCGAAAACCTGCGGAAGGCTGCCCAACAGCTCTGTTTCCGACCGGGAAACCCCTCGGCTATTGCCCCGTATCAGGGAGACGATGCCGTCGATGACCTCGGCGCTGGAGGGCCGTTCGACCTGCTCCCGGAAGGCCAGCAGGCTCTGTAGTCGCTGGGAGGGAGGGAGCGCGCGAGTGTCGGCGATGGTGTCCGCCGCCCGGGCCAAAAGATATGCCACTGCGACGGGTTCCCGCATTCCTGAGGGCAGGACCCGGATGCTGAGGTAGAAAGACCTTGAGACTCCCTTGAGGACTTCTCCCAACAGCCGCCGGTCACTTGCATTGTTTCCGGGCTTGCTGCTGGGCATTCCCGGCATCCTTGCGGGCTATCCCGCCGCCTGGTAGGGAGAAGGGATGCGCTCCCGGACCACCCCGGCGAGTGCCTCGGCCACCATTTCCTCCAATGGCAGGCCCTTCTCCAGCCTCTCCACGGTGGAGAGACGGCCGCGGGTCTCCGGGCGCTTGGGAACAAATAGCGAGCAGCAGTCCTGGTCCGGCTGGATGGAGACCGGGAAGGTCTCGATATTCCGGGCCATACCGACGATCTCCTCCTTGTTCAGCCCGATGAGAGGCCGCAGCACCGGCATCTGCGCCACGTCGTCAACCACAGCGATGTTGTCCAGCGTCTGCGAGCTTACCTGTCCACAGCTCTCACCCGTAACGATGGCCTTGGCCCCGGACTGCCGGGCCAGGGTCTCGGTTATTCGGAGCATGAAGCGCCGGTAGAGCAGAACGCGATACGACGGCGGGGTCTCGACGATTATCCGCTTCTGTATTTCCGCCAGCGGCGCCAGGAACAGGTCCGAATGTCGCTGGTGTCTCGTGAGGTGCTGGACCAGCTCGGTGGCCTTTTCGATGGAAGAGCGGTCGACCAGCGGGTAACTGTGAAAATGAACGTACGCGGCGGGACAGCCGCGTTTCATCATGTGCCACGCGGCCACGGGCGAATCTATGCCGCCGGACAGCATCACGGCAACCTTGCCGCTGGTCCCCACCGGCAGCCCCCCGTGGGCCGGCGTTTCGTCAAAATACAGCAGAATGCCCCGGCCCTGGATATCCAGATAGATGGTCAGATCGGGGTCCGAAAGGTCGACTTTGGCTCCGGTCAACTCCTCCACGAACCTGCCCAGGTGCCTGTTTACCTCCGGCGAGGTCATCGGGAATCGCTTGTCGGCCCGGTTGGTCTCGATGCGAAATGTCCCGAATTCTCGGCCCTCCAGCAATCCCGGAAGGGCCTCCCGGATCAACGCCAGGTCCTGCGGGAACTCCTGGGCGAGGAAGAACTTGGCGACGCCGAAACAGTCCCGGATCCTGTCCCTTACTATCGGCCAGCTTCCTTCTTCTTCCAGGGTAAGCCCGACCATCAGCTGCCCCTGCCAGACCCGGGACACCCCTGCGTTCTCCGTGGCAAGGCGCAGATTCTCTGTGAGGCGCCGCATGAACCAGGGACGGTTCCTGCCTTTCAGGGCCAGCTCGTGGGTTTTCACGATGACATGGGTTTTCACTCCGCCATTTTACACAACAGCCAGTCGGCGCGCAGAGCAGAGCAAATGACAATCCCCCACCCGGCGGAGTGGGGGATGACGAAATCAGATGGTGCGAGGGTGGATGTGATGCTAGGAGAAAGAGAAAATTGATTCCTTGATGGCCTGAACATCGTGCCGCAATTCGCTGTCCTCGTTCATTTCGCCATTGATCTTGCCCGCCCCGTGAATCACCGTGGAGTGATCCCTGCCGCCCAGCAAGCGGCCCACCTGGGTCGGCGGCAGTCCTATCTCGTGGATTAGAAGGTACATCGCCACTTGACGGGGCACGGCTACCGTCTTCTTCCGGCTCCGCGTCAACAGATCGTCCACCTGAAGGCCGAAATAGTCCGCGACCTCGCTCAGGATGCGCAACGGATCAATGGAAGCGCGGTTCTGCTCCGGCGTAACGTCGTTCAGGATGCGCTCCGTCGTATCCAGCGTGATGTCCACGTTCATCAACTGGGAGTAGGCCACCATCCGGTTCAGGCTCCCCTCCAGTTCCCGCACGTTTCTCTGGATTCTCTTGGCGATAAGCTCGATAACGGCGTCGTCCAAGCCGACGTGCATTTCGTCCGCCTTGCTTGCCAGTATCGCCATCCTGGTCTCAAGTTCCGGGGGCTGTATGTCGGCGATCAGTCCCCACTCGAAGCGGGAGCGCAGCCTTTCCTCCATCAGCGGCAGTGAGCGGGGAGGCCGGTCGGACGACACCACGACATGGTTGCCGGAGTTGTGCAGGTCATTGAAGGTGTGGAAGAACCCCTCGTGCGTCTGCTCCTTTCCGCTCAGGAATTGCACGTCGTCCACCAGCAGCATCTGCACCGACCGGTACCGCTTGCGGAAGTCCTCGGTGGTGCGGTTCCTGATTGCGGTGATGAACTCGTTGGTGAACTGCTCGGACGTTACGTAAAGCACCGATAGCCCCCGCTGGGCGCAGGTGCGCCCGATGGCCTGCAACAGGTGCGTCTTGCCAAGCCCGGCCCCGGAGTAGAGGAACAGCGGGTTGTAGGCCACCCCCGGCGACTCGGCTACCGCATGGGCCGCGCTGAAAGCCAGCTTGTTGGACGGGCCCACGACAAACGACTCGAAGGTGTACCGGGGATTCAGGGCGCGGAACTCGAAGAGCGGCTGGTTCGACTCCGCAGTAACCCCGGCCGGCAGTTCCGCCCGTTCGACGGCGTAGGAAATTCCCTCGGAGCGCACCCTGATCTGCAATTCAACCGGATAACCGGCAACCTTCTGCAGAGTGCGCTGGAGAGAATGAAACATCCGCCGCTCCAGCCATTCGACGGCGAACGGAGTCGGCGCCTCGACGATGAACACGTCGCCGTTCTCAGCCACCCCTTCGGTTGGCTTCAGCCACGTCTCGAAAGTCGGGCGCGGCACCTGCAACTGAAGGTCTCCCAGAACCGCCCGCCACACCTCCCGGGCTGATGGGCTTCTCAATCCTGCCAATCGCTCCTCCTATCACCGCTTCTTCCCAACGCTGCTTCATACCGGGCCAACCGGCCCGAAAAAAGGGCAATAGAAGTCTTTCGGTTAAATGACCGCTAAGGGAAAAGATGGTCCTTATAGAGGGTACCGCGACCCTCTCCGGCAGTGTGCCGCTTTCCGGTTCCCGGCTGAGTGCAGGGCCCCCCGACACCACGGGCCGGGGATTCCGGCCCTCGACCAACTCGTCAACTACTGCACTGGTACGGGCACAATGAAGGCAAATTAGCAACAACCGCCGTTCCATGTCAACGGACATATCCGCGAGATTTTCAAGATTTCTTCGCCCTACTTTTTATAAGTATTAGACCTGTATCAAGCTCGTATCTAGCGACGAAAAGCGGCCCAGACAGGGATGGATTTCGAGATGCAGGGTCAGTAATTCCCCCTCTCCCTCAAGGGAGAGGGGGAATTGGGGTCGGTTTGGAGGCTTTGCCATCGCCCCGGCCCGCGATGTGCGGATTTGCGGCTCACAGTCTGGATAGCTATAATTGTGCCCGTTGCATGTGGGGCCGTAATGTGGCCCCGACCGCATTCAACGAGTGGAATTTCCGCCCTTGATTTCGCCGCTTCCCATGCCCTGTGGGAACGGGACACGGAGAGACAATGCCGCCAAGAAAACCTCGTAACCGCGCACAGGGCCGCAACAGTGGAGGCGCGGCAGTTGCCGAGGCCGCCGGTTCCCTGCCGGGAGACCTCACCCCGGACGACCTCTCCGATTTCTACCGCAGAATGGTCTATTGCCGGACCATTGACGAACGAATCTGGGCCCTCAATCGCCAGGGCAAGGTCCCCATCGCCGCCTCCAGCCAGGGACACGAGGCCGCGCAACTCGGCAGCCTGCTGGCCGCCGAAAAGGACGGGGACTGCTTCCTGTTCCCCTACTACCGCGACCTCGCCCTCAAGTTCGCCGCCGGCCTGACAGCCGAGCAGGTGATGCGCTCCTTCATGGGCAAGGCGGGCGACCCTTACAGCAACGGCCGACAGTTCCCCCTGCAGGGCGCCGACCTGCCACGCAGGATCATCCAGATCTCAAACGTTGTTGCTGCCGGGCTCACGCAGTCGGTGGGTTATGCCATGGCCTGCAAGATGCGGGGAGAGTCCACTGTCACCCTCGTATACTTCGGCGACGGCGCATCCAGCCAGGGTGAGACCCATGAAGCTATGAATTTTGCCGGAGTCCATAATCTTCCGGTGATATTCATTTGCGAAAACAACCGCTATGCGATCTCCGTCCCCCAACGAAAGCAGATGGGCATCGAGGAAGTGGCCAGCAGGGCCGCGGCCTACGGCTTCCCCGGTTTCACCATCGACGGAATGGACTTCATTGCCTGCTACGAGGCAACCCGCGAGGCCATCAACAGCGCCCGTTCCCAGGGTCCGGTGTTGCTTGAAATGAGGGTCGAGCGCTTTATGTCGCACACCACCGACGACGACGACCGCCGCTACCGTCCACCGGAAGAAGTGGAACAGGCCAGGCAGCGTGACCCGGTGATCACATTGGGTAACCTGCTGCTTGAGCAGGGAATATTGACCCAGCAACAGATCGACGAAGCGGCCGAAAGCGCCCTGGCCGCGGTCGATGCCGCCACCGACTCCGCGGACATCGCCAGCCCGCCCGACGTGTCAACCCTGCACCACATGGTCTACTCCGGTTAATACTCCTTACTTCCCTCTCCCGGAGGGAGAGGGTGAGGGTGTCCCCTTCACTCCGTAGGAAAGAGATCTAAAGGAGTCTGCATCAGTGGCCGTCAAAAGCGTCATCGAAGCCGTCAGGGAAGCGATCCGGGAGGAGATGCAGCGCGACCCCACAGTGTTCGTGATGGGCGAGGACGTGGGCGCTCGCGGTGGCGTTTTCCTCGCCACCCAGGGCCTGGTCGAGGAGTTCGGCGAAGACCGCATAATCGACACCCCGCTGGCCGAGGCCTCCATCGTGGGAATCGCCCTCGGCGCAGCCTTCCGGGGACAGCGGCCCATGCCGGAGATCCAGTTCTCCGACTTCGTATGGCCGTCGGTCAACCAGCTCATCGGGGAGGCGGCGCGTACCTGCTACGGCACCAATGGCGCGGTACAGGTGCCCATGACCGTGCGCATCCCTTACGGCGGAGGCATCCGCGGCGGCCTGTTCCACTCCCAGAACGTGGAGACCCACTTCTTCCACACGCCGGGCCTAAAGGTCGTCACGCCATGCACTCCCTACGACGCCAAGGGGCTGCTCAAGACCGCGATCCGCGACAACAATCCCGTGGTCTTCCTGGAGCACAAGAAGACCTACCGCCTCGTCCGCGGGGAGGTCCCCGAGGGAGAGTACACCCTGCCCCTAGGACAGGCCGACATCAAGCGGCCCGGGAACAACGTGACGGTAGTCAGCTACGGACTGACGCTCCACTACTGCCTGGAAGCGGCCAACCAGGTCGCCTCTGAAGGCATTGACGCCGAGGTAGTGGACCTCCGCACTCTCTCGCCCCTGGATAAGGACACGATTCTTGCCTCCGTGCGCAAGACCGGCAAGCTGCTGATCGCCCATGAGGACAACATCACCGGCGGCATCGGCGCCGAGATCGCCGCGCTGGTGGCCGACGAGGCATTCGAGTATCTCGACGGGCCGATTGTGCGGGTTTGCGGTCCTGATGTTCCGACCATGCCCTTTGCCCAGACCCTCGAAGACGCATACATCCCGGACACGGAGAAAATCGTCGCAGCGTTGCGGCGTCTGGCGGCATACTGACTTGAGCAACCGTTACCCCCTCTCCCCGACAGAGGTAATTTCATTCAGGCAAGTGGTGCGCAATTGGCCATAACCATTGAGCTTCCCCACGTTGGCGAGTCGGTGGTCGAAGGCACCATCGGCAAGTGGCTCAAGCAGCCCGGAGATTCGGTGCGGCGTTACGAACCGCTGGTGGAGGTCGTGACCGACAAGGTCACCATGGAAGTGCCCTCCCCCGTCGAGGGTGAACTGCTCCGGGTACTCGCCGCCGAGGGCGAGACCCTGCCCATGGGCGCCCCCATAGCCGAAGTGGGAGACCCCGGCGAAGTACCATCATCAGACCCGCCACAGGCGCCACAGGCTGCGGAGCCGACGGCCGCCCCCGCTCCAGCGGCATCCGTGGGCACCACCGGCTACCTGATGCGCGACGTAACACCCGTTGGCCCTACGGGGGGTGCCGCCGTCGAGGCCATTGAGCCGATGGTGGGCGTGGGAGCGCGGCCTGCCACGCCGCCATCCCCGCCGGTGGCGCAACCTGCTGCACCAACCGTCGCTCCGGCTTCACCCGTTCAAGCCGCGCCCGCTGGAAGCAACGGCAGACCCCGCCTCTCGCCCGCCGTGCGCCGTTTGGCTCGTGAACACTCGATCGACCTGACCCTCATTCAAGGCACCGGCATGGGCGGCCGCATCACCCGCGACGACGTCCTGAAATTCCTGGCCGAACCGCAACCCGCCGCGGCGCCGGCACCGGCGGCGGCAGACCTCGCGCCGGCCATGCCTTCTGACATCGCCCCCGCGCCTGTCGCTTCCGGCCCCGACGAGGAGCATATCCCGCTCACTCCGGTGCGCCGCATGATCGCCGAGGCGATGGTGCGCAGCGTAACCCAGATTCCCCATGCCTGGAGCACCAAGGAGGTCGACGTCACCGGCCTGGTCGCGTTGCGCCAGCGGGTCCGGGCCGGGTTCGAGCAGCAGGAAGGCGTTGCCCTCACGTTCATGCCCTTTGTCATACGGGCGGTGGTCGAGGCGCTGCGGACAGTACCCACGATGAACGCCACCTGGGGTGGCGACTCCATCATCTTGAAGAGGCGGATCAACCTTGGGCTGGCCGTCGCCGCCCCCAACGGACTCATCGTCCCGGTGATCCACAACGCCGACCGGCTCGCCATTTCAGGTCTGGCCCATGCCGTCGCAGACGTAACTGAACGCGCCCGCTCCAACCGCCTGACCATCGACGATGTTCAGGGGGGGACTTTCACCCTGAACAACACCGGGGCCCTTGGCGGCTCGCCGGTCTCCGGCCCGATAATCAACTATCCCCAGGCCGGTATCATGACCAGCGAGAGCATAGAGAAGCGGCCGGTAGTCCGGGACGACGCCATTGCCATCCGTTCCATGATGAACATCTGCCTTTCCTTCGACCACCGCATAAACGACGGCGCCGAGGCCAGCAGTTTCCTGGAGGCGGTCAAGGTTAGGCTGGAGTCCTACGGGCCTGACACCTCGATCTACTGAGACGGGGACCTGAGCCTATGCCCGGTCCTTCGCTGTGCCGGTTCGCCTGGTTGGGGACTGTGGAGTACCTACGCGCCCGCTCGCTGCAGGACGCTTTGGTCAGCCAAGTCCACGACGGGGAGTCGCTCAATACTCTGCTCCTCCTTGAGCATCCCCATGTCTACACCCGAGGCCGCCTGAGCCACGCGGAACACCTGCTGAGCTCCGAGAACGACCTGTCGGCCTCGGGTATCCCGGTCCACGACACGGACCGCGGAGGCCAGGTCACCTATCACGGGCCAGGCCAGCTTGTCGGCTACCCGATCATCAACCTGCGGGACTGGGGCGGAGGGCCGCTCAGATACATCCGCACACTGGAACAGGTCATCGTGGACACCCTGTCCGACTTCGGCATTCCTGCCCACACCGAGAACGGTCTGACCGGAGTCTGGACGACCGAAGGCAAGATCGCGGCCATCGGCGTCAAGATCAGTCGAGGCATCGCCTTCCACGGTTTCTCCCTGAATGTAGACACCGACCTTTCCTGGTACCGGCATATCGTCCCCTGCGGCATCCCCGACCGTCCGGTAACTTCAATGGCCAGGCTCCTGGGCGAAGACGTTGACCCGGAAGCGGTCCGGTACAGCCTCGTATACCGCTTTGGCCGCTCTATGGAAATGCGCATGATACAGGGGTCGCCAGCCGAGTTCCTCGCACTACTCCAGTAGCCTCCTTGCCGGTCGGGAGCGTCCTGCTCCAGGTGATTCCCCCTTTGCCGCCACGTGTTTTGACACTCGTGCCGGGCCGTTGCTACACTCGCCGCCATAGTCGCATAAGGGGAGGCCTTCCTATGGCGGTGTCGCAGAAGATTCGGCAGTTCATGGCGGAGGGTGGTTGGATTCGCCGGGTCTTTGAAGAGGGTCTCGCGCTCAAGGCCCAGATCGGCGCTGAAAACGTCTTCGACCTGTCCCTCGGCAATCCGGTAATCGAACCCCCTGCCGAGTTCAAGAACGAGTTGCGGCGTCTCGCCGAACAGCCCATGGCCGGGATGCACCGCTATATGCCCAACCCCGGCTACATGGAAACCCGGCAGGCGGTGGCCGACTCCCTGTCGGAAGAGACCGGCCTCCCCTTCACGGGAAACGAGATTGTCATGACCTGCGGCGCTGCCGCTGCCGCAAACGTGGTGCTCAAGACCATCCTGAACCCCGGCGATGAGGTCATCATCCTCGCCCCCTACTTCTTCGAGTACCTCTACTACATCGATAACCACGACGGCGTCGCCATCGTCGTCAACACCACCGACCGGTTCCGCCTGGACCTCGCCGCCATCGAACAGGCCGTCACCCCTCGCACCCGCGCCGTAATAGTCAACTCGCCCAACAACCCCTCCGGGGTGGTCTACTCGACTGAAGAAATCGCGGGCCTTGCCCGGCTGCTGGACCGAAAGCAGGCGGAGCACGGCACCGAGATTTTCCTGATAAGCGACGAGCCCTACAAGCGCATCATCTTCGACGACATGGCCTTCCCCCAGCTTCTGCCGGCCTACGACAACTCCATAATTGTCACTTCACATGCCAAGGACCTTGCCCTTCCCGGTGAGCGGATCGGCTTTATCGCTATCAACCCCAGCCACCAGGACAAGGAAGAGCTGGCGGGCGGATTCAGCTTCTGCAACCGCACCCTGGGCTTCGTGAACGCCCCTGCGCTGATGCAGCACGTCGTGCGCCAGCTACAGGGAGTGAGCATCGACCCTGGTTATTATCAGAAGAAGCGCGACTTCATGTACACTGCCCTCAGGGAAATGGGCTACGACACGGTGAAGCCGGAAGGGGCCTTCTATCTCTATCCAAAGGCCCCGGTCGAAGACGACGTGGCGTTCACGCGGGACCTCTTGCAGTGGAACGTGCTTGTCGTGCCGGGCCGCGGATTCGGAACACCCGGGTATTTTCGCATTTCCTATTGTGTCGAAGACTGGGTGCTGGAGGGAGCGGTAGAGGGACTGGCGAAAGCAGTCTCGGCGTAATGTCCCCTCTCCCACGGGAGGGGTCGGGTGAGTGCACCCCCTAGAAACTATCCAAAAGTCCCCTCCCCCTTGAGGAGGAGGGTTAGAGCCTGCCCTGAGCTTGTCGAAGGGGTGGGGGTGAAAAGGTAGTCCAGAGTCTCCGCTGAGTGCATCCGGCAGCGCGCCGTTGGTCTTGAGATAGTTCCTACGCGCCCTGCGCAGCCAGTACCCTCACGGGAGGCTTGGGGCGCGGGATCAGCCAGTAGCTGACCGCTGCCAGGCCGTAGATCACCGCCAGCGGCAGCAGGGCCCAGTAGTAGCTGCCCGTGCTGTCGTAGATGAGCCCCATCCACACCGGCGTGGACATGGACATCATCTGGTCGGGCAGGTGCTGCCAGCCGCGCAGGGTAGCATAGCTGCGTCGGCCGAAGAAGTCCCCCATGATGGCCCATGCCAGCGGGTTGGCGGTCTCGGACACTGCAAGCAGCACCACGAACAGGCAGGCCTGCCACAGTGTCCCGCTATGGTTCAGCAACACTACCAGCGACAGCACCCCGCCCAGCATCGCCACCGCGCTCAGCCTCTGCTTCGACATGTTGTCGCCCAGCCAGCCGACGATCGGGTTCATGATCAGGGAGCTGAGCGAAAGCAGCCCCACCAGCAGCGCCGACAGACGCACGCTATCGTCCTCGGGGCGTCCCGCCCCCATCAGGAACCAGACAATCACCGGAGCAAGAAGGAACTGCATCCCTGAGTGCACGGTATTCCGCAGCCCAACCGCCCACACCAGCAGCCAGAAAGCCGGAGTCTTCATCGCCTCCCTGGCCGTAAAGTCGGGGTCGCCGGGTGGCGGCCGATACTCCGTGACCGAGACCTCGGGCCGCGCCGCCTGCGCCAGACCCGGCGGCTCGGTCGCCGGTTTGATACCGTCCGGCAACAGCCCTTTCTCTTCCGGCGAACGGTGCACGAAGAACGCCAGCGGCAGGACCACTGCAAGTATTCCTGCCCCCGAAAGAAAAGCGGCGTTTCGCCACCCTATCTCGTAGACCAGCAGCCCCATCAAGGGAGCAATCAGGATGCCGCCGAATGGGCTCCCCATCCCGGCGACCGCCATCGCCAAGGCCCGGTGCCGACGGAACCACTGGTTGATGGCCGGCATGAGCGCGTTGTTGTACCCAGCGCGAAAGCCCAGGGAAAGCAGACCAACAAATACAAGGAGGAAGTAGACGTAGTTGCTGGTCAGGCCGAGCAATATAAACCCCAACCCCGACGTCCCGCCTCCCAGTACCATGATGAACCGCGGCCCGAACTTGTCGTTAAGCCACCCCATCAGGGGGCCCTGCAGTCCCCCCTCCAGTCGTCCCAGCATCTCGGCCAGGGACACTATCGCCACTCCAACACCCAGTTCCTTGCTGAGTGGAGTGACGTAGAAGGTGAACCCGCGGTTGAAGGTGCCGTGCTTGAGAGCATCGGCCGTCGCCGAAATCGCAACAATCCACCAGCCATAGAACATGCGCTGCGGCATCTGCAGTATTCGTTTGGCGTCGGACGTAAGCAAGGGACAGCGATCCTCTGTGAGTGAGCCGGAAATCTGAAACGCCTAGTATAGCGCGGCCCCACCGGGTATGCCTGATGAAATCTGCAAGATTGCGGGGAGCGAAAAATGAAATGAGGCGCACACAAGTGCGCCTCCGGGCGGCTGAGGGGTCCGCGTATGGAGCGGGCTGCGTTATTCGTCCAGGTTGATCACGATGTTGTCCGGACCTCGCGACAATACTGCTTCGGCAGGTTCGTCGTAGGGGTTTCCCTCGATATGGTCGAAGTGCGCCGGAACGAAAATGAAGTCTCCCGGCCCGGCCTCGATGTATTCCTTGTAGCCCTCGCCGAAATAGACGCGAATATGCCCCTTGAGGACGTACGCCGCGGTCTCGGCCTCCCCGTGGTTGTGCGGCGGCCCCATGGTGTTCGGGGTGCATTCCACGTGGCCAAGCCAGATCTTCTCCGCTCCGGCAGTGTTGCCATCTATTCCGGGCTTCCGGATCATGCCCGGCGTCTGGGCAGTGGTGTCGGGTGAAGCCACGCCGTGCACGACCTTCAGTTCTCTGCCCCTGGTGGAAGTACTCATTTCGCCTCCGAAAAGATGGAGTTATGTCCAAAATCACAGACCAGTCTTGCCGACCATAATACTGCCGCACCATCCGGATGGGCAAGATTCGCACTGCAACGCGGCCAATTTCTCAGTGGAAAGGAAGACCGTCCGTCCGGCAAGGCGCACCCCCGACCGCAGCTACGCCGGAGTTTCGGGATGCGGGCGTTGTGATACTATATGGCCGTAGCCCTGAACCCCTCACAGCGGTAACTGGCAGGAGACGCAGATGCTGGATTACAAGCCGAATATCGTTCTTTCAAACGAGGAATTTAACGTGGTCGGTCAGCGACCCATTCGCCCCGACGGTGCCGAAAAAGTCACCGGGCGAGCGCGGTACGGCGCCGACCAGAACCTGCCCGGACTGCTCTACGGCAAGATTCTCCGAAGCCCCCACTCCCACGCCGTGATCAAGTCCATCGACACCAGCGAGGCCGAGGCATACCCCGGTGTCCACGCTGTCGTAACCTCCGCCGACTGGCCCGAAACGTCCGGGCGCCTCGCCGATCTCGCCGAGGGCGCTATCCAGAACCTCGGGTTCCTGAGCATGAACGTTCTCGCCCGGGGCAAGGCGCTCTACAAGGGGCACGCCATCGCCGCGGTTGCTGCGGTCAACCCGCATGTGGCCGAGCAGGCGACGGCGCTGATCAAGGTGGACTACGAAGTCCTCACCCCCGTCCTCAGCGCCGATCAGGCCATGCAACCCGGCGCGCCCACGGTACACGAGCGGCTGGCCAGCCTGTCCAACCCGGCCCTACGCCCCGGCGGCCTGCTGGACGAAGGCGAAGACGGGGCCGGCAGCAACATCGCCAACCAGTTCGAGTTCCGCCTCGGCGACGTTGAAGAGGGCTTCAAGCAGGCCGATGTCATCGTCGAAAAAGAGACCGAGACGGTTCCGGTTCACCAGGGCTACATTGAACCCCACGCCGGCACCGCCCAGTGGGGCGCAGACGGCAAGCTGACCATCTGGTCCAGCAGCCAGGGTCAGTTCACCGTCCGCGATCACACGGCCCGGTTCCTGGGTATCCCCGTGGCCGACGTGAAGGCAATACCGCTGGAGATCGGCGGCGGATTCGGCGCCAAGACGGTGCTGTACGTCGAGCCGGTGGCCGCCCTGCTCTCCCGCAAGACCGGCCACCCCGTCAAGGTCCAGATGTCCCGCAAGGAGGTCTTCGAGGCCACCGGCCCCACCTCCGGCACCAAGATCAAGGTCAAGCTGGGCGCGACCAACGAAGGCAAACTCGTGGCGGCAGAGTCCACGCTGATCTACGAAGCCGGAGCCTTCCCCGGCTCGCCCGTCTCTCCCGGCGCCCAGTGCATGATGGGCCAGTACGACATCCCCAACGCACACTTGGTCGCCTACGACGTGGTGATCAACCGGCCCAAGTCCGCCGCCTATCGCGCCCCCGGGGCGCCTGCCTCGGCCTTCGCAATGGAGACGGCCCTTGACGAGTTGGCTGAAAAGCTGGGCATGGACCCGCTGGAGTTGCGCCTGCTCAACAGCTCCAAGGAAGGGGTCCGTCGCGTCACAGGCCCGATGACCCCGAAGGTGGGCTATATCGAGACCCTGCAGGCCGCGAAGGACCATCCGCACAACCACACGCCAATCGAGGGCAAGGAAAACGGCCACATCAAGCGCGGTCGCGGCGTCGCCAGCGGCTTTTGGGGCAACAACACCGGCCCTGCCAGCGCCCTTGCCGTGGTGAACTCCGACGGCTCGGTAAGCCTGACCGAAGGCTCACCGGACATCGGCGGAAGCCGGGCCGCCGTCTCCCAGCACATAGCCGAGGTGCTGGGCATCCCGATGGAAGACATCAAGCCCCAGGTCGGCGATACCGACAGCATCGGCTTCACCTCCAACACCGGCGGCAGCAGCGCCACCTTCAAGTCCGGTTGGGCTGCCTACGAGGCGGGCCAGGACGTGAAGCGGCAGATGCGGGAGCGCGCCGCCCGCATCTGGGACGTTCCGGTCGAGAATGTCGAGTACGTGGATGGCGTTTTGCAACACACTTCCGACTCCGAACTGCGTCTGACCTTCAAGCAGATCGCGGCCCGCGCCGTCGGGACCGGAGGGCCAATCGTGGGACGGGCCGGCGTGAACCCGCCCGGAGCCGGCCCATCCATCGGCGTCCACATAGTGGACGTGGAGGTGGACACCGAGACCGGCAAGGTTGACGTGCTTCGCTACACAGCCGTTCAGGACGCCGGCAAGGCCATCCATCCCAGCTATGTCGAAGGCCAGATCCAGGGCGGCGTAGTACAGGGAATCGGCTGGGCTCTCAACGAGGAATACCGCTTCGACGACCAGGGAGGGATGCTCAACAGCAGCTTCCTCGACTACCGTATGCCCATCAGCCTCGACCTGCCCATGATCGATACGGTCATCGTTGAGATCGCCAACCCGGCCCATCCCTACGGGCTGCGCGGGGTCGGCGAGGTGCCGCTCGTTCCGCCCCTGGCCGCCGTATCCAACGCTGTGTACGACGCCATCGGCGTGCGCATGAACTCCCTGCCGATATCTCCCGACAAGGTGCTGGAAGGACTCTGGGGCCGGAACGGCGGCTAGTCCTCGAGCACTCGGTGTTAGTTATTAGTGTAGGGGCGCACGGCCGTGCGCCCCTACGGGCTGAACAGAGTCAACTGCGGAAAGCCCCGGAAAATTCTCGGGGAGGAAAATGAGATGCCGGAAGTGTGGCTCCCGCCGCGAATGCAGGCCCATTGCGGCGGCAACCAGCAGGTAGTGGTACCCGGGGCAACGGTGCGGCAGGTGATCAACAACCTGGAGCGTGAGTATCCAGGCTCCCGCGAGTTGCTCATGGACATGGAGGAGGACGACCTGCTTCCCGGGCTCGCGGTCGTCGTAGACGGAGAAACCAGCCTCTTGGGCTTGCTTGAACGAGTACAGGAAAACAGCGAGGTCCACTTCCTCCCCGCGATTGGCGGCGGGTCAGTCGTGTCCAACGCAAGCTGATGAGCCGCAAGCTGGATTCCGCAATCAAGGCCTACCTGCTTTCGGACCTGCCCCTCGCGCCCCGCAGCTCCCTGGCTGCCCGCGAAGTCCGGAAGGATTCCCAGCTCCGCTGCGCCCGCACTTGATACGGCCATCTCGCCGGAGTTGTCGGCGTCTCTCTGACGGACCAACTCCTGTCGCGAGGCTGGCTGACAGAAGCTCGATCCCCCGCAGGTAGGAACCGCCTCCATCTTGACCTAACCGAAGAGGGCGCCGCCTCCCTGATGCGCCTGGGCGTATCACTCCCGTCAGTAACTCCACGCAAGCCCGTCGCCTACTGCTGTCTCGACTGGACTGAACGCCGTTGGCACTTGGGTGGCGCGCTGGGACGGGCAATCGTCCAAGCTCTGGCGGAAGCGGGCTGCATCAGCAGGACCCAATCATCAAGAGTGGTGGAGTTGCACCCCTCTTTCCACTGCTGGCTCAAGTAGCAAAGTTGTCCTGCCGCCGGGAACCCGCCCGGGTTTCGTTGTCTGTCCCCTGCCAGTTGCGCTAGAATGCGGCATCCAGTCTGACAATGACGAAATAGGCCCACACTGCGTAATCGGGAGGATGCTTATGACACAAGAACTCACCGCATCGCAACAGAAATGGTATGACCTTGCAGCTAAACATGCCGACACATTCGCCGAGCGCGCCGCGGAATATGACCTGGAAGGGAAATTCCCATTTGAGAATTATGCAGAGATGAAGGAGTCGGGCTACACCGCCATGCCGATTCCGGCCGAATGCAACGGCGGCGGGGCCGACCTGCTGGACATCTGCATCGCGCAGAACCGGCTCGCCCAAGGCTGCGGTGCGACTGCCCTGGCCGTAAATATGCACTTCGGCCTGCCTTTTGTGATGACCGATCTTAGAGCCGACGGCTTTGAAGTTGACGAGCTGCTGACCCGCATCGCAGATGAGAAACTGATTGTGTTCGGCGCCATCACCGACCCGCAGGTGGACAGCTTCAAAGGCATCACCGGCATGGGCTACACTACCGTCAAGGCGGTGAAAGAAGGCAACGGCTTTCGCATAAACGGACGCAAGGGCTTTGGCACCAACAGCCCGGCAGGCGACCTCTTCGCCAGCAGCGCCATCTACGAAGACCCGAATGAGGGAGATGTCGGACTAATCTTCATTCTCCCCATCGACCATGAAGGGCTGGTCTGCCTCAACGACTGGAATACGATGGGAATGAGGGCCAGCCAGAGCCATAGCTGGCGACTGGAGAACGTGTTTATAGAAGAGGACCACGTTTTCAAGCACAAGCCCTGGGAATGGGACATCTATGCCCGTGGCCTCTGGGCCTGGCACGGCGGCACTTTCGGTTCGGTCTACCTGGGCATCGCGAAGGCCGCCCGCGACTTCGCCATCAACCAGACCCGGGACCGCACCCGAATTCCCTTCAAGCAACCGGAAAGCTACTACCCCGGACACCAGTTCCTGGCTGCCGAGATGGACATTGCCCTGAACGCAGCCTGGGCCTACCAGCGGCAGGTGGCCGAGAAGCTGGTCGACGTCAAGAATCGTGACGACGCCACGATCGTGGACGCAGTCGCCATGCAGTATTTCTGCATGAAGACTGCGGTGGACGTGGTGGGCAAGGCGGTGGACATGGTGGGTGGCGCGGCACTGGCCAGGAGGCTGCCGCTGGAACGCTATTATCGCGACGTTCGGGCCGGCCCCATGCACCCAATCAGCGGGTTCGACGCGCTGGAACTCATCGGCAAGCACGCCTTCGGCCTCCCGCGCGACGTTGAACCGCGATACGTGTAACTCGCGGTGCAGACGTAGAGCGACGAGAGCGGCTGGTAGCCGCTCTCTTTGTTGCGACGAAAAGCCATTGATTTGTGCCGTTTTCTCCGGCGGTCGGTTTGATTGCTTCGACCTTCGGTGCTAGGCTGTCTGTAGCGTCCACAGAGTCCAAATGTTCCGGAGGGCCATACAAATGCCTGGGTATATGGTGGGAAACATCACGGTAACCGATCCCGATCTTTTCGCCGAGTACGGAAAGCAGGTACCGGCTACCGTCGCGCAATTTGGCGGGACCTACGTTGTTCGCGGCGGGGCCGCTGAGAAGATCGAGGGCAACTACGATCCTGTGCGTATCGTCATTCTGCAATTCGAGAGCGTCGAAAAGGCGAAAGAGTGGTACAACTCCGACGTATATGCGCCGCTCAAGGACATGCGAATGAAAGCCTCGACCGGCGACCTCTATTTCGTCGAGGGAGTCTAGCCGGACGGCATACCCGAGTACCGTCCGCATCTATGGCAACCGGGCTTAAGGAATCCGAAACGGTATCGACCTCCCTGAACATCGGGGGGATGACCTGCGCCGCCTGCGTCTACCACGTTGAGCGTGCCCTGAACGGCGTACCCGGAGTCGCCAGGGCCAGTGTCAACCTGGGCGTGGAGCGGGCTACCGTGGAGTACGCGCCCGATCTGGCGGGCCCGGAAGACCTGCGGCGCGCCGTGGAGGAAGCGGGCTACCGCGTCGAAAGCGCCGGCGACCAACAGCGAGAGCTGGAACGTCTGTCGAAAGTCCGGGAGATGCGGGAGATCAGCCGGCGGCTCGGCATCGCGGGCGGGGGATCCATCCTGCTTTTCCTGGGAGGATTCCGGGGCTTTCCCTGGGTCGAAGACTGGATGGAACTGGCCTTCTATCCTTTCCTCCTGTGGGCGGTCGCGACGCCGGTACTCTTCTGGGCGGGGGCCCAGTTTTACCGCTCCGGGTTCGGCGCCCTGCGGCACGGCGCCGCCAACATGCACACTCTCATCGCCCTTGGCACAGGAACCGCCTACGGGTACAGCGTCGCGGTGGTGCTGCTTGAGGCTTTCGCCCCTTCCGTCCTGGCCAGCGCCGGAATCGACGGCCGGGTCTTCTTCGAGACCTCTTCGGTAATAATTGCGCTGGTGCTCTTCGGCCGTTACCTCGAAGCCCGGGCCCGGGGCCGGACGTCGGAGGCAATCCGCCGCCTCATCGAGCTTCGGCCCGGCACTGCCACCGTTCTGCGCGACGGGGGTGAAATGGCAGTTCCAGTGGAACAGGTCGTCGTTGGCGACCTGCTGCTGGTCAGGCCCGGAGAGAACATTCCGGTCGACGGCGAAGTAACTCGCGGGCAGTCCGCCGTAAACGAGTCGATGCTGACCGGCGAAAGTATGCCGGTCGAGAAATTTCCGGGGGATTCGCTCTACGGAGCCACCCTCAACCAGCAGGGCGTTCTCTACTATCGGGCCACACGGGTGGGAGAAGAGACTGCTCTCGCCCAGATCATCCGGCTGGTCGAAGAGGCCCAGGCGTCCCGCGCGCCCATACAACGCCTGGCCGATCAGGTATCCGCGGTCTTCGTGCCAGTGATTGTGGCAGTTGCCTTGGCGTCTTTCATCCTCTGGTTGCTTGTCGGCCCTGCGCCCGCACTGACCTTTGCCATCCTGGTGTTCGTTGCCGTACTGATCATAGCCTGCCCCTGCGCCCTCGGTCTGGCTACTCCCACTGCCATCATCGTTGGCGTCGGCAGGGGCGCGGAACAGGGCGTGCTGGTCAAGCAGGCCGCCGCTCTCGAAACGGCCCACAGGGTGGACACCGTTGTGCTGGACAAGACAGGCACTCTGACTGCCGGCAAGCCGGTGGTGACGAGGCTAACCCCGATTGGAGTCGACGAGGAAGAGCTACTGGTCCTGGCGGCTTCAGTGGAGCGAGGCTCCGAGCATCCCCTGGCGGAAGCGATTCTTCAGGAAGCCCGAACACGCGGACTCCAACTCAGGGAGACGGCCGGGTTCCAGAACATCCCGGGCAAGGGCCTCGTGGCGCAGATAGATGGCGAGACCGTCCACATGGGCAACAGGCTGCTCATGGAAGAAAACGGCGTCGTTCTCGACGGCCTCGCCACGCTGGCTGACTCGATGGCCCAGCAGGGGATGACGACGATGTTCCTGGCCTCGGGCGCCGAGGCCAGGGGTGTGATAGCGGTGGCCGACACTCTCAAGCCCGGGGCCGGCGAAGGGGTTTCCAGGCTGCGCGGCATGGGATTGTCCGTCGTGATGCTCACTGGCGACAACGCCTCCACGGCCTACACCATTGCCAGCCAGTTGGATATCGACCGGGTTGAGGCGGAAGTGCTGCCGCATGACAAGGCCGAAATCGTCCGTAACCTGCAGCGGGAAGGCCGCGTCGTAGCCATGGTCGGAGACGGCATCAACGACTCGCCTGCCCTGGCCCAAGCGGATGTCGGCATGGCCATGGGCGGTGGCGCGGACATCGCCGCGGAATCAGCGGATATAACTCTGATGAGAGGCGACGTGAATGGAGTGGCCAACGCTCTCGAGCTGAGCCGCGAGACCATTCGAACCATAAAGCAGAATCTTTTCTGGGCGTTCTTCTACAATATCCTGCTGGTGCCGGTAGCGGCCGGCGTGTTGTACCCGGTATTCCAGTCCCTGGGCGGCGTTCCCGGCTCCCTGGAGTTCTTCTTCGGCCAGCAGGGATTCCTGAACCCAGTGCTCGCAGCGTTAGCGATGGCCTTCAGCTCCGTCACGGTCATCGCCAATTCCCTCAGGCTTCGCGGGTCGTCAGTCTAAGCTCCAATCAGTTCAATCGAGGTGCATGAAATGGCCACGGCAATAGACCCGGTCTGCCTGATGGAAGTCGATACAGCCAATCCGCCCGGCGGGCAGAGCGAGTACCAGGGAACCAACTACTACTTCTGCGGCCCCGGATGCAAGGTGGCCTTCGACCGCGACCCGGAGCATGTGCTGTCGGGAGAGGGCGTGGTCCCGATGGAACAAGGCCACCACGACCAACCGGAGCCGCCGAAAAGGGGCGGAATCATGGGTTGGTTGAGGGGATTGTTCGGCGGCAAGTCCCTCTCGGATTGATGAGTCAGCCCTGAATGATGGGCAGGTGCTGCCCATAGCCAGCTTTCCAATTCAGCCGGACGCTTCAGCAGGGGCAGCTTGCTCTTGCGGCAGCAAGCTCGTCGGCACTTCCACGTCTATGTTGGCGACGACTACGTGGGGGGCGTATACGAAGGACTCCACCTTGTCACTGCCGTATTTCGACTCCACGTACAGCAGGCCTTCCATGGCGTCCTTTGCGTTTGCCAACGCTTCTTCCACCGTGTCCCCTTCGGTGGTGCAGTTGGGGTAGTGAGGGACTATCACCTGATAGCCGTCCTCTTGAGCCATCAGGAAGACCGTAAACTTTCGTAATGGCATTACAGAACCTCGTCGGCTATTTGCTCAAATTCCTAGCTGGAGAGCAGCATCTGACGACGAATGCTGGCAACCGTTCCAGGACGCAATACGCCCCTCTGAAATGATTGTAGGACTTATGCAGTTGAGGGGTACACCCTCGTCATTCCGGCTTTCGCCGGAATGACGGGATGAGTCTCTGGCCCATCAGCCCAACGATGTTCCGCTACTAGCCCTCTCCCTCAAGCGAGAGGGAACTGTTAGGATGGCTAAGCCACCTTGCCGCAGCACCTCTTGTACTTGCGCCCGCTTCCGCAGGGGCAGGGGGCATTTCGTCCCACCTTGCCGCCCCCGGACGGCCTGGCGTTGCGGTTGGCGCCCGCCACCGCCTGCATTGGGCTTCCGGAGCCTGCACCGCGACGGCGGTTGCGGTTGCCGTCCAGTTCGGCGGCCGCCTGTGCCGGGTCCACTGCAACGTGGAACAGCGTTCGCACCACGTCCCGCTGGATACGTTGCTGCAGATCGTGGAACATCTTCTGGCCTTCGCTCTGATACATCACCAGAGGATTGCGCTGGCCATAGGCTTGCAGGCCGATGCCGGTCCGCAGGTTGTCCATAGCAGTCAGGTGCTGCACCCAATGGGCATCGATAGCGCGCAACAGCAATAGCCGTTCCGTGAGCCGCATCTGCTCGCTGCCGATGGCCTCTTCCCGAGAAGCATAAATTGCTTCGGCGTGAGCGGAGAGAATGTTCCCGACCTGATCAAGGCTGTACTGGAAGACACGGTCTTCTTCTTCCAGCTCCTGGGGTACCGGGCCGATCTGCCCCAGTTCATCTATCAGCCCTTCGGAGTTCCAGTCGTCGGAATGGCGGCCGGGCAGGTATTGCCCCACCAGGCGGGCATACTCCTGCTTCAGCATATCCAGGGTCTTCTCCCTCAGATCGCCTTCGCCCAGGGCCATGTGGCGGTCGCCGTAGATCACCTCGCGCTGCTTATTCAGCACATCGTCGAAATCCAGCAGGTGCTTGCGGATGTCGAAGTGGTAGCCTTCGACTTTTACCTGTGCGCCGCTGATGGACTTTGTGACAATCTTGTTCTCGACCGGGGTATCCTGTTCCAGCCCGGTCCATCCCATCACGGTCTTGATCCGGTCACCGCCGAAGCGTTGCATCAGCTCGTCTTCCAGCGAGACGTAGAACTGGGAGCTGCCCGGGTCGCCCTGGCGGCCGGCGCGTCCCCTCAGCTGGTTGTCAATGCGCCGGGCATCGTGATGCTCAGTCCCGATGACATGCAATCCGCCCAGTTCAACCACCTGGTCGTGCTCGGCCTGCCAGTCATCCCTCGCAGTGTCGGCGCCGCCGAGCACAATGTCGGTGCCACGCCCAGCCATGTTGGTGGAAACGGTCACAGCGGCAAGCCTGCCCGCCTGCGCGATTATCCCGGCCTCCCCTTCGTGATTCTTGGCGTTCAGCACCTGGTGGGGGACCCCGCGCTTGCGCAGCCGTTCACTGAGGAATTCGGAGTCCTCAATGGACGTCGTACCGATCAGCAGCGGGCGCCGTGTCTCATGCGTCGCCACGATGCTTTCGGTCACAGCATTCCATTTGCCGTCTTCGGTCTGGTAGACGAGGTCCGAGTTGTCTTCCCGCTTCATGGGCAGGTTCGTGGGAATCTCCACCACTTCCAGGCCGTAGATCCTGAAGAACTCGTCGGACTCGGTGGCGGCGGTACCCGTCATCCCCGCCAGCTTTTCGTACATGCGAAAATAGTTCTGCAGCGTAATGGTGGCGTAGGTAATGCTTTCCCGCTGGATCCTGAGTCCTTCCTTGGCCTCCACTGCCTGGTGCAGCCCGTCGGACCATCGCCGTCCCGGCTGAAGCCGGCCGGTGAACTCGTCGACGATCACCACCTCGCCGTCCCGGACGACATACTCCTTGTCGCGTTGCTTCATAACATGAGCATTCAGCGCATTTTCCATGTACTGGACGAGGTGGAAGTTTTCCGGGTCATAGAGATTGGAGGTGTTGGTCCACTTCTCCATCTTCCCGATGCCGTCCTGGGTAAGAGAAATGGCCCGCGTACGATCGTCGATGGTGTAGTCCTCCGCCGGATCGAGACGCGGAACCAGGCGGGCGAAATTCTGGTACAACTGGACAGGTTCTTCAGCCGGGCCGCTGATAATCAGCGGGGTTCGGGCTTCGTCGATCAGTATGTTGTCGACCTCGTCGACAATCGCATAGTGCAGTTCCCGCTGCACCTTCCGGTCGATGCTGAGCGCCATATTGTCGCGGAGATAGTCGAAGCCGAACTCGTTATTGGTCCCGTAGGTGATGTCGGCCAGGTAGGCGTCTTCCCGGGCCACCGGGCGCAGGAAGGGCAGCCTGCCGTCCACGATCTCGGGGTCGTATACAAACGCGGCATCATGTTGCAGGCACCCGACGGTGAGGCCCAGAGCGTGATACACCGGCCCCATCCAGACCGGATCACGGCGGGCCAGGTAGTCGTTGACCGTGACCACGTGCACCCCCCTGCCTGTCAGGGCGTTGGCGTACACCGAGAGGGTCGCTACCAGGGTCTTCCCTTCCCCGGTCTTCATTTCCGCGATCTTTCCCTGGTGAAGGGCAGCGCCACCGATGAGCTGTACGTCGTAGTGTCTTTGTCCCAGGTTGCGCCGGGCCGATTCCCGCACCGTGGCAAACGCCTCGGGAAGTAGGCCGTCGACGCTTTCGCGTCCCTGCAGCCTCTGCCGGAACTCATCGGTCTTGCCCCGTAGCTGATCGTCGCTGAGCCCCTGAAACTGGGACTCCAGACGGTTTACCGCCTCCTTGATCGAGGCCAGCTTCTTCAGGGCCTTTTCGTTGGGGTCTCCCAGTATTTTCTGAAGAACGGTGACCATAGGCCTTGTCCTGAAAAAAAGTGTCCGGGTGGGGTGTGAGACCCGCCCGGAGAAAATGGGCGGAACAGTACGCCCTTACTCTAACATCTCCCCTGCGGGGAGGGAAAATCAGACCATGCCCACCAGCGCAGGCTGAGCCGCTCCCCTCAGTTCTTCCAGCTCCTTGATTTCGTGGCCGGCCATGTACTCCTGCAGGCCGTCCAGTATCCTCCAGGGAACGCCGAGATTGATGAGGTTGGCACTGCCTATCTGCACGGCCGCGGCCCCGGCCATGATGTATTCAAGGGCGTGTTCGGCTTCGAAAATTCCTCCCACACCGACGATGGGAACATCCACGGCCTGGGCTGCCTGGTAGACCAGGGCTAGGGACACCGGCCGGAGACCCATGCCCGACAGTCCGCCGGTGATGTTGCCCAACACCGGCCTGCCGGTTGCCAGATCGATGCGCATTGCCGGAAGCGTGTTGCAGATGGTGAGGGCATCGGCCCCACCCTCCACTGCCGCAATGGCAATTTCCGTGATGTCCGGTACATTGGGCGACAGCTTGGCCAGCACCGGCAGGCCGGAGTTGCGCTTCACCGCCGCCACGGCGTCGCGGGTAAGGTCGGCGCTGTAGCTGAACATCGCCCCGTTCTCGATGTTGGGACACGAGAGGTTCAGTTCCAGCCCGCTGATTCCTCTGGCTTCCCCGGTCATTGCCGCCATTTCCCCGAACTCGCCGACGCTGTGGGCGGCAAAGCTGAACAGCACGGTGGCGTCCCATTCCGCCCATTCGGGGGTCCACTGCCTGACAGCAGTCTCGATCCCTGGGTTGATCAACCCTATGGCGTTGAGGAACAGGTGATCACCCTCCTCCCACGCCTTGCGATATGACTCCGGGAACCAGCGAGGTTCGGGGTTACCCTCCCTTGGCCATCGAGTGACGGTCTTGGGAACGACGGCTCCCAGTTTACTCAGGGGATACTCGCCGGCGACTCCCCGGCCATATCCGTCGTACCCAAGAGTGCCGGAGGCAATCATAACGGGGTTGGCCAGCCGTAGCCCCATAGGGTGCCGCGGGGCCAGATCGACCGTCAGTCCGTCGTCATATCCGGCTTCTGTTTTTCCCAATATCCCTTCCTTACCCGATTCCAAATCGCTAGGACTCGATGAAAGTTCCGCAGGGGCGGAGCGCAGATGCCTTATACCGCCCCTGGAGCGGCCTACTCTTCGGAATGCTGCTGCTCGCTGGACTGGTCCTCCTCCTGGGCGAGCGCGACAGTCGGAGTTTCGACTTCCGTGCTGGCTTCCTCCTCGTCGTCATCGTCATCGAAGAAGTCGTCATCCAGGTCGTCATCGTCTTCGCCTTCCTTGGCGTATGCCCGGGCGGCCTGGGCCAGCCGGTCAAAGTCGTCTTCCAAACCTGGAATGACCATGTCGTCGAAGACTTCCTCATCCGAGCCGGGCTGGGCGCGCAGCCAGCTCCCTGCTGCGATGCCGCCCATGTCCAGCGCCGGCTGTGGCCTTAGCAGCTCATCCATGCCCGGGATTTCCACCTGGGCGGGGATGAGCCGTCCGATGATGACATTCTCCTTGAGGCCCAGCAGATAGTCCTGCTGGCCCTTCACCGCCGCCTCGGTCAGCACCCTGGTGGTCTCCTGGAAGGAGGCCGCCGACAGGAAGCTGTCGGTGCGCAGCGACGCACGGGTAACGCCCAGGAGCACCTGCTCTGCGGTTGAGGGTTCGCCTCCCTCCGCCAGCACCTTTGCGACCTGCTCCTGGAAAGCGAACTTGTCCACCACCTCTCCCGGAATCAGCTCGGTGTCTCCCGGTTCGGTGACCTGGACCCGGCGAAGCATCTGCCGCAGAATGATCTCGATGTGCTTGTCGTGAATGGTCACACCCTGCGACTGGTACACGGCCTGCACTTGGTCCACGATGTATGACTGCAAGGCCTCTTTGCCGCGGATGCGCAGGATATCGTGGGGGTTGAGCGGCCCCGACGTGAGGGGGTCGCCCGCGTTTATCTTGTCGCCGTCCCGCACCATGAGGTAGGAAGACGCGGGAATAATGTGCTCCCGGGTCTCTATGTCATCCCACACCACGAATACGCAGCCGTCTCCCATTTCCACCCGGCCGCCAACGGTCGCCTCGATTCCCGAGCCCTCCGCAATCAGCGCGATTCCTTCGCCGGACAGGTCCACCCGGCCGGAGACAGCGGCCGTGGGAACGACAGCTTCCTCGGAGCCGGATGCCTCTGGCAGGGTTGCCAGCACCATGCCCTCGGCCACTTCTTCGCCGTCGTCCACCAGCAGTTCCGCACCCTCCGGCAGGGCGTACTGGACGACATTCCGTATCTCGGCCAGGACGTCCCCGGCCTCCACCTGGTCTCCGTCAGCGACTACTACCTCCGCGCCCTCCGGGAGCGGGTATTCCTCGCGGACCTCTTCACGGTATACCACCCGGAGAACGTTGTTTTCCTCATCGCTCTCCAGCTCGACTTCACCGTCGATGTCCGACAGGATGGCCGCGTTCTTAGGTACACGGGCCTCGAAGATCTCTTCCACCTGCGGCAGGCCGCCGGTGATGTCCAGGTTCTGGGCCTCCACGTCCTGCCGGATCACGTCGGCCTCGCGCTGCAGGTCGTAGCTGTGACGGTTGGAGCTGCCGAGAATCCGGTTGAGCTCGAAGGCCACCCGGAAATAGTCTTCTTCCGTGCTATCGGCCCGCCCCGCACGATTAACGGCCTCCTGCAACTCCGTGGGGTCGCTGGAGCGCCGCAGTTCTTCCAGAATGCGTTCGACAACCACCAGCAGCCTGCCCTGGAGACGAGCGTCGGCGCCGGGGATCTCGTCGATAACCCGGCGAATTTCGTCGATCACCTTCTGAAGCTCGGGCACCACCGCGGTCGCGTCGTCCCGCACCCGCAGCACCGCCTCCAGGAGTTGCTCGGCGGGGGTCTGCTCAACAGCAAACAGGATATTGTCGATCTGGTCGGGAAGCTCGTTCGCCATGTCCCGAAGGCGGTTCATGGTATCCCGGCGCTGGTCCCGGCGCTGGCTTGCCGGTCCCATCTGGGAATCCAGCGCACTGTTGAGGATGTTGACATCCCTCTGTATCTGAGACACCAGGTTTCGCGCCTCGGACAGCGACCTGACTTCGCCAAGCCGGCTGAGGTCGTCCCGGATCCAGTTGATCTGCGTCCTCTGGTTGCGGGCCTCGTTGGTCTGCTCCAGGTAACCCAGCGACTCGGTCATTCTTGTGGCTATGGTCTGGCGGTCGCTGGATACGTTCAGGCTCAGCTCTTCCTTGTCTTCCCAGATCTTGCCAACGGACGGCAGTACCCGCCGGAACTCCGCCAGCTGTTCGCGTATCTCCACGGGCACCGCCTGAAGTTCCCGCGCCCGTGAGAGCACGGCTTCGTCCAGTTCGCTGTTCCTGCGGCGGACGCCGCCCGTGTGGAAGACGCGCATGGTCAACTGGGTGCCGGGCTCACCGATGCTCTGGGCAGCAATGATACCCACGGCCTGCCCTTCCTGCACCGGCTCTTTGGTTGCCGCTAGGTCGCCATAGCACATCCGGCAGACGCCCCGGGGGGCTTCGCAGGTGAGCGGCGAGCGAACCATGATATCGGTCAATCCCGCTTTTACAAGTTCCTCAGCCTTTTCCCGGGTAATCGTCTCGTTGCGGTTCACCAGGATTTCCCCGGTCTCCGGGTGAGCGAGGGTGGCCGCAGCCAGACGTCCCTCCACTCGGTATTCCAGTTTTACGTTGCTACCGGGAGCAGGGCGTTGCGGGGCCCAGCCATCCAGAGTGCCGCAGTCGTCTCCCTGTACGATCACCTCTTGGGCAACGTCGATAAGCCTGCGGGTGAGGTAGCCGCTACTGGCCGTGTTCAGCGCCGTGTCAGTCAGCCCCTTGCGCGCTCCGTGAGTCGAAAGGAAGTACTCCAAGGCGGTCAGCCCCTCGCGGAAGTTCGACTTGACGGGCAGCTCGATTACATCGGTAGAGCCAGCCCGGCGCACAAGGCCCCGCATTCCGGCCATCTGGTTGATCTGCGAGATGTTGCCCTTGGTGCCCGATTGGGCCATGATGCCAATGCCGCCGTAGTTCGTCAGGTCGTTGCCCACCAAGTCGGCGGTCTCGAAGGAAGCCTGGTTCCAGGCGTCCACGATCTTGGCGTGCCGCTCTTCCTCGGAAATCAGACCATCCTCGTACTCGGTCTTGTACTGGTCCACCCTTCCTTCGGTTTTTACCATCACGAGCGCCTTCTGGGGCGATACCTGGATATCGTTGATGGCGATGGTGATGCCCGAAGAAGTGGCGTACTGGAAACCGAGATTCTTGATGCTGTCCAACACTTCCGCGGTCTCGTCGTTGTTGAGAAGCCGGTACAGGTTGGAGGTAAGATCGTTCAGGGCGCTGCGATCGATCAGCTTGTTCTGGATGCGCACCGCCTCAGGCAGGCTCTCGTTGAAAACGAACTTGTCGGGCAGGATCGCATTGAACTCCAGGCGGCCCAGGGTGGTTTTGTAATATCCGCCCCCGTTATCCCCGCCACGAATGCGGCGGGCATAGATTGGCGCCCTCAGGTCGATCTCTCCTGCATCGTAGGCATCCCGCACTTCAGAGATGTCATTGAATTTACGCCACGCCCCCTTCACGTCCGGGCGATAAAACTCGCCTGGCGGCGGCGGCTCTTCCGTCGGCTCTTCCGGGGTGTCAACTGCGGTCAGGTAGTAGCAGCCCATCACCATGTCCAGCGTGGGAGCTACCAGCGGGTCGCCGGAGGCGGGAGACAGCATGTTGTGGGTGCTGAGCATCGCTTCCTGCGCTTCCAGCACCGCCATGCGCGAAAGCGGCACATGGACCGCCATCTGGTCCCCATCAAAGTCGGCGTTGAAGGCGGAGCAGACCAGCGGATGGATCTGGATTGCGTGCCCATCGATCAGCACCGGCATGAAGGCCTGGATGCCGAGGCGGTGCAGCGTGGGCGCCCGGTTGAGCAACACCGGCCGGTTCTTGATCACATCCTCCAGGATGTCCCACACTTCGCCCCTGGCGCGCTCGACCATTCGCTTGGCATTCTTGATGTTGGGAGCTATGCCCAGCATGACCAGGCGGTGCATTACGAACGGCTTGAACAGCTCTAGGGCCATGCGCCGGGGCAGCCCGCACTCGTTCATCTTGAGTTCCGGCCCGACCACGATGACGGACCTGCCGCTGTAGTCCACCCGCTTTCCCAGCAGGTTCTGGCGGAAGCGGCCCTGCTTGCCTCGCAGAAGGTCCGACAGGCTCTTGAGCTTGTGATTGTGGCTTCCCTGAATGGGGCGCCCGCGGCGGCCATTGTCGATGAGGGCGTCAACGGCTTCCTGCAACATCCGCTTCTCGTTGCGGATGATGATTTCCGGCGCGCCCAGGGTCATCAGTCTCTTCAGGCGGTTGTTCCGGTTGATCACCCGCCGGTAGAGGTCGTTCAGGTCGCTGGTGGCGAAGCGGCCCCCGTCCAACTGCACCATCGGGCGCAACTCAGGCGGCAGAACGGGCATCACGGTGAGGATCATGTCCTCAACGCGGGTCCCTTCACCGTGACCCGATTCCGACCGGCCCCCGCTTTGCCGGAAGGCTTCCACCACCCTGAGGCGCTTGATCGCCTTCTGGCGGCGCTGGCCGGATGTCGACTGCATGTCATTGATGAGCTGGTCCCGCAGGGCTTCCAGGTCAACTGCCCGCAGGATGGCCAGGATGGCCTCCGCGCCCATGCCGGCCTCGAACACCCCCGGATACCTGTCCTTCAGTTCCCGGTAGCGCGATTCAGCCAGCAGCCTCATCTTCTGCAGGTCGTTCAGCTCATCGACAGTGACCTTCAGTTGGGCGGACAGCTCCCCCACTTCGGTGCTCAGACGGTTGTTGATGGCGTCGATCTGCTGCTGGACTTCCAGCAGTTCGGCAACAGGCTCGCCCCCTTCGGGAGCAAACTCCACTGCGGGATTGTTGGTCTCGGGGGCTATCCCTCCGGTCAGATTCAGGAGGACCTGGTTCAGCTCCTCCAGCTCATCGGCAGCGTTGGCGCGGCGTCGCTCGACTTCCAGCTCGTGCTTCAGTTGCTCGGCCTCAATAGTCTCTCTGCGGGCTTCATCGTCCACAGAAATCACGATATGCTGAGCGAAATACAGGACCCGCTCCAGGTTCCTCGGCGAGAGGTCCAGCAACAGTCCCAGCCTGCTGGGGTTGGTCTTGCTGAACCAGATGTGGGCCACCGGCGCGGCCAGCCGGATGTGGCCCATCCTCTCCCGTCTCACCTTGGCCCGGGTGACTTCCACGCCGCAGCGGTCACAGACCACGCCCCGGTATCGGATGCGCTTGTACTTGCCGCAGAAGCACTCCCAGTCCTTCGTAGGACCGAACAGCCGCTCGCAGAACAGGCCGTCCTTCTCCGGCCGGAGCGTCCGGTAGTTGATGGTTTCAGGCTTCGTCACCTCTCCGTGGGACCACCCGAGAATCTGTTCCGGGGATGCGATGGATATTCGGATGGCGTTGAAATCTGTTGCTGTGGTCTCCGCCCTGTCTGCCATTCTTACCATTGCTAAATCGTCTCCAGAGAGAAAAGCTCCGTGTCGCCGACGAGTCCCTGCCCGATCTCCTGTCCCATGTCCTGGCCCATTGAGGGACGGTTCTCCTCGTTCAACAGCTGCACCCGCAAGCCCAGGCTCTGCAGTTCCTTCATCAGCACGTTGAACGATTCGGGTACGCCGGGCTGTCCGATCGGTTCGCCCTTGACGACCGCCTCGTAGGTCTTCACCCTTCCGGCGACGTCGTCAGACTTGACGGTGAGCACCTCCTGCAGGTTGTAGGCTGCGCTGTACGCTTCCAGGGCCCACACCTCCATCTCGCCGAACCGCTGGCCGCCGAATTGCGCCTTGCCTCCCAGCGGCTGCTGCGTGATCATCGAGTACGGCCCCGTCGAGCGCGCGTGAATCTTGTCCTCCACGAGGTGGATGAGCTTGAGTATGTAGATGTTGCCGACGGTTACCAGTTGGTCGAACCCCTCGCCGGTCCGCCCGTCGAACAGCTTGAACTTGCCGAAGGTAGGGGGGGCGATGAGCCGCTGCCGGTGCACCTCCAGCGCTTCCTGGTGCATCTGCTCGATGCCCATGCCGGTCGTGTCCCGGCCCGCGACGTTTTCCAGCCACAGGCGCAGACATGCCTCCCGGGCGAGGCCCAGCTTGGACTCGTCAAAGATGTCATTCGGGTCGCAGCCGCGCTCCACCAGCCAGCGGTTCACCGCTCCCTGGTCAACCTCGTGCGCGCCGTTGCCGTGATGCCCGTTTTCATCTCCGTTCTGGCTGCCGTTTCCATTGTGGGCAGCACCGGCCTGCTCCCGGAACCAGATGCGGGCCAGTGAGTCTTCGATTGCAGCGTCGGTGGCCCCGTCGAAAACCGGCGTCTTCGCCTGGAATCCCAGCTGGTCCGCCGCCCGGCCCAGGTGGGTCTCAAGCACCTGCCCCAGGTTCATCCGGGAAGGCACGCCGATCGGGTTGAGAATGATGTCCACGGGCGTGCCGTCTTCCAGGTACGGCATATCCTCTTCCGGAAGAATACGGGCCACGACGCCCTTGTTTCCGTGGCGGCCTGCCATCTTGTCGCCCACGGAGATCTTCCTGGTCTGCGCGATCCAGACCCGCACGGCCTCCTTGACCCCCGGGTTCAGATCGTCCCGGTTCTCCCGGCTCAGCACCTTGACGTCAATGACCTTGCCGCGCTCGCCGTGAGGCACCCGGAGAGACGTGTCCTTTACGTCCCTGGACTTCTCACCGAAGATTGCCCGGAGCAGCTTCTCCTCGGCGGTCAGCTCCGTCTCGCCCTTGGGAGTAACCTTGCCAACGAGAATATCTCCAGGCGTCACGTCTGCGCCTACGCGGATTATGCCCCGCTCGTCCAGGTCACGAAGGCTCGCCTCGCCCACGTTGGGAATGTCCCGGGTGATTTCCTCGGGGCCCAGCTTGGTTTCCCGGGCCTCCATCTCATGCCGTTCAATGTGAATCGACGTGAAATAGTCGTCCCGGTACAGGCGTTCGCTGACGATTATGGCGTCCTCGTAGTTGTAGCCTTCCCATGACATGAAGGCGACCAGAACGTTCTGGCCCAACGCCAACTCCCCATTCTCCGTGGAGGAACTGTCGGCCAGCACTGTGCCCACCTGCACCACGTCGCCTCGCGTGGCAATGGGCCTCTGGTCGAAACAGGTGCCCTGGTTGGTCCGGGAAAACTTGATCAACGGGTGAACGTGCTCTTCCCCGTCCACGTCGGTAACCACAATCTCCCGCCCATTTACCGAGGTGACCACGCCGTTCACGCGGGATGTCACCAGTTGTCCGCTGTCCCTCGCGACCCGGTCCTCGATCCCCGTTCCAACCGTCGGCGCCTCGGGCCGCAGCAGCGGCACGGCCTGGCGCTGCATGTTGGACCCCATCAGCGCCCGGTTGGCGTCGTCATGCTCCAGGAATGGGATCAGCGCCGCCGACACGCTCATGATCTGCATCGGCGACACATCCATGAGATGCGCTTCGCTCGGTGATCCCTGGGTGTACTGGTCGCCCACCCGTATTTCGATACGGTCCTCGACAAACTGGTTCAATTCGTCCAGCTTGGCATTTGCCTGCGCAATCTTGAATTCTTCTTCCCTGTCTGCCGACAGCCAGACTATGGAGCTGTCGGCGCCGCCTCCATTCATCGACTCCACCACGAATGGGCGCACCTGGATCATGGTGCCTCCAGGCAGCCGCCTGATGGCGCTGATCCGGTTGGCCCCAATGGCCACACCCTCGTTCACGATGACGTGACCGTTTTCCGGGTTGATGACCGCTTCGGTTACGATGCGGCCTCTGAGGTCGGGCGAGTCCTTGTCCAGTTCCCGCTTTATCACTCGGTATGGAGACTCGATGAAGCCGAATTCATTGACACGCGCGTACGATGCCAGCGAGCTAAGCAGCCCGATGTTGGGACCTTCCGGCGTCTCGATGGGGCAAATGCGGCCATAGTGCGAGAAGTGCACGTCCCGCACATCGAAACCGGCCCGCTCCCGGGACAGGCCGCCGGGGCCCAGGGCCGAGAGACGGCGCTTGTGGGTCAGCTCGGCCAGCGGATTGGTCTGGTCCATGAACTGGGAAAGCTGCGAACCGCCGAAGAACTCCCGTACCGCAGCCACTACCGGCCGTATGTTTACCAGGCCCTGGGGCGCGGCAGTCTCCGGGTCCACCAGCGTCATCTTTTCCTTGACCATCCGCTCCATGCGCAGCAGGCCGACGCGAACCTGGTTCTGCACCAGCTCGCCGACCGCACGCACCCGGCGGTTGCCCAGGTGATCGATGTCGTCCACCTGGCCCTCTCCCTGGTTGATGATGATCATCATGCGTATGACAGCGATGATGTCATCCCGGGACAGGGTCATTTCGCCCTCGCCTTCGGGCAGGCTCAGCCGCCGATTGAACTTGTAGCGTCCCACGCGGCCCAGGTCGTACCGTCTGGCCTCGAAGAACAGGTTGTTGATCAGGTTCCGGGAATTCTCCAAGCTGGGAGGCTCCCCGGGACGCAGGCGCCGGTAGAATTCAACCTGCGCCGCCGCAATCCTCTGGGCCGCTTCCTTGTCGAATTCCTCTCCCTTGCGGAGCCAGTCCCACAGCGAACGGAGCTCCTCTTCTCGGAAGGTGACTCCGGCGGAGTCGCCGGCAGGGTCGCTCCGTAGCGTGGCCTGCATGTAACGGTGCGTCTCGTCCACGTCGATGTCGTCGAACAGCGCGGTGACCTGGTCGTCGTACGCGACTCCCAGGGCGCGCAGGAAGGTGCTGGCGGAGACCTTGCGCTTTCGGTCCACCTTTACCGACAGCACATCCTTGTTGCTGGTCTCGAATTCCAGCCAGGCGCCCCGCGAGGGGATCAGCTTGGCCATGCACAGGCCCCGGTTGCTGCTTGGGCTGCGTTCGGAGACGAAGTAGATGCCGGGCGACCGCACCAGCTGGCTCACCACAACGCGCTCGGCGCCGTTGATGATGAAGGTGCCGTTGTTCGTCATCATGGGGAAATCCCCCATGAAAATCTCCTGCTCCTTGATCTCTCCCGTTTCCTTCATGACCAGACGGGTCTTGACGTACAGAGGCTGGGAGAACGTTATCTCTCGCTCCTTGCACTCCTGTGGAGAGTACTTGGGAGGCCTGAACTCGTGCTCCTGGAAGTGAAGCTCATACTTCTTGCTGGTGTAGTCCAGGATGGGCGAAACTTCCCGGAACACATCCTCCAATCCTTGCTCGTTGAACCATTCATACGACTGTATCTGGCTCTGGATCAGGTTGGGGACTTCCAGGACTTGGGGGATTCGAGCATACGAGCGAACATCCGGTAGCTGGAGCGAATGCCCATTGCGAACAGGAGGCAAAGCCATTCCGTTTCTCCTTGCCGTGAGTAACTGTGACGGGTGACGGGAGGTCTCAGGGCGCGGCGAGACCAGGGAAAAAGACAAGCGGGTATAGAGGCGGGGTGTGGGGCCGTTTGGGTGAAGACATTCTTCGAGGCATATACCAGTAACAAACCAGTATATCCCAATCGTCCAATTTGTCAACCTCCGGGCATAGGCTATAATCCCTGTCTGCGCTCATTCGCAAGGCATCCATAGGCCATTCAGATGAAAAGCTCCACCAGTTTTTCCTTCCGGCCCAGCGACTTTACGATCGCGGGCAAGCAGGTCCACTACGCCTGGGTGATCGTGGGCGTTGCCGCCGTGATGCGGCTGTTCAGCTCGTCCTTCCGCTCATCCTCGAGCATCCTGATCCCCCGCCTCGTGGAGTCCTTCGGCTGGAGCTACGGGGCAGTGGGGTTCGGGTTCGCCCTCCAGTGGGTGGTATCGGGAATGCTGGGCCCATCGGCCGGATGGCTGGGCGACCGCTACGGCGCCCGGGTCACCATGACCATCGGCGCATTCCTCTTCATCGCGGGCATGGTGCTGACCGGCTTCATGACCAGTCTCTGGCAGTTTTACCTCTTCTTCGGGATCATACTCAGCGCATCCATGGGCATCTTCCAGGTGCCTCTCACAGCTTCGGTCACCATGTGGTTCAAGCGGCACCTTGGCACCGGAATGGGGCTGTTGCAATCGGCCCAAGGGGTTGGCCCCCTGGTCGCCGTTCCCATCATGCTGCTGGTCATCGCGTTGTTCGACAGCAGGCCGCCCGGAATGGACTGGCTCCCCAGCTTCATCCTGGCGCTCTTCGGCGACGAACTGGACGGGCTGCGGGCCGCCTTCTGGGTTCCGGGCATCGTCGGCGGTCTGGCGATTCTTGCACTCATACGCCTCTTCTATGACGAGCCCGGCCAGGCCGGGATGCGCCCTCTCGGAGCATCCGAGAACGAGCCTGTCCGCCGTGTTCAGGTCGGCGAGTTGGCCAAGATCCGCACCAAGGTCTTCTTCAAGCAGGCCCAGCGCACCCTGGCCTTCTGGAACCTCATCGGCATCCACTTCTGGGGCTGCGCCGGCCACGCCATCGTGCTGGTCTACCTCGTCGCCATCGCAGAGGCCGAGGGTGTGTCCCCGAGTCTGGCGGCAGGCGCCTTCGTGACCCTGTCCGTCACCAGCACCATCACCCGCTTTGCGGTCCCCGTCATGGCCGACCGTGTCGGCAGCAAGGGAGTGATGGCAGTCTGCTTCAGCCTCCAGACCCTGCCAATCGTCCTGCTCTTCTTCGCGTCCGACCCGTGGCACTTCTACCTCTTCTCGGTGCTCTTCGGCATCGGATTCGGCGGCGAGATGAGCGCCTTCCCCATCATCAACCGCCAGTACTACGGCAGCGCTCCCATCGGCACGACCTATGGCTGGCAGATGATGGGAGCCGGCATAGGGATGGCCGCCGGCTCGCTGGCGGGTGGAGCGCTACGCGACTGGACCGGCAGCTTCGACGCCACTATGGGCCTGTCGCTGGTCCTGAGCCTGGTTGGCGTCTTCTCCATCGTCCTGCTGCCCACCACGCACAGCCACCAGCTCCCCGACTGGGAGGAACAGCTCCCACCCGAGGCCCAGACGCAACCTGACGCCCAAGCGCAACCGGCGAGTCCAAATCAGCCAGATGCCCGAACCGAACCCGCCGCAGGGAACTAGCACGCTTTCCGTAGCAGGGATTCCTTCCTCAATCACCGCTTGACGGGACGCCCCCTAGCCCCGGCCTTGTGCTAAACTGCCCGGAAAAATCGGCGGTTGCGCCAGACTGGAACAGGGGGCTTTCTCATGCTGGACTTGATCATCCGCGGCGGCCAGGTGGTCACTCCCATGGGTGTGGGCGAGTGGGACGTCGCCGTCCAGGGCGAAAGGATCGTGGCGGTGGCGGCGCCCGGCACTCTCGGCGACGAAGCGGGTCGCGTCATCGACGCCTCGGGCAAAGTCATAGTGCCCGGCGGCATCGAACCTCACGCCCACATCTCCGCGCCCATCATGGGCCACGGCAACCTCACCACCGCTCCGCCGGTGGAGGTCAGCCGCGCCGCCCTCTTCGGCGGCACCACCACTCTTCTGGACTTCGCCATCCAGTATCCGGGCATCGACATCCCCCAGGCCATTGCCGAACGCACCGGCGTATGGCAGGGGCAGTCGTACGCCGACTACTCCCACCATCTCATGATGCTGGGACAGATCCCGGAGAACATCCTTGGCTCCCTGCACGAGTTCGTGGAGGACGGTTTCGCCTCGGTCAAGATATTCACCACCAACATCCGTCCGCCGACCACCGCCGGCGAACCCCGCATGGTCGGCACCGGCCACCTCCACGACCTGATGACCGAGATCCAGCGGCTCAGCGCCATGCTTCTCGTCCACGCCGAGGACGACGACATGGTCCAGCACATGTACCAGAAGCTCACGCGCGAGGAACGCACCGAGTGGTTCAATATGTCCGAGGTCCACAGCGCCGAGTCAGAGGACGTTTCGTTCACTCGCACGCTGCGGGTGGCCGAGTGGACCGGCTCGCCCATTTACTTCGTCCACGTCAGCGCACTGCAGGGAGTGCGGAACATCATGGAAGCCCGGGCCAAGGGGCAGCCCATCTACGGAGAGACCCTGCACAACTATTGCTGCTTCAACGAGGAGAACTACAAGGAAGAGAATGGGATGAAGTACCACACCTATCCCTCGTTGAAGTCGGAGGCCCACCGCCAGTCGCTGTGGGACGGAATCATCAACGGCGGCCTGCACACCATGGCCACCGACGAGTACTGCACCTCCTGGGAGACGAAAATCTCCGGGCGCACCATCTCCGACACCACCGGCGGCCACAACGGCGCAGAGGCCCGCATGGGAATCACCTACAGCGAGGGCGTCTCCAAGCAGGGTATGACCCTGCAACGGTTCGTGGACGTCACCTCGGCCAACGCGGCCCGGATCATGGGCCTGTGGCCGCAGAAAGGTGTGCTCGCCCCGGGCAGCGACGCCGACATCTGCGTGATCGACCCCGGCATCAAGAAGACCCTCACCATGGACGACTTCCACATCTCCAACTACAGCATCTGGGAAGGCACCGAGATTGAGGGCTGGCCGGTCATGACCATCCTGCGCGGCAAGGTGATGGTGGAGGACGGCAACTTCCACGGCACGCTCGGCGACGGCCGGTTCCAGCGCCGCAAGCTCGACCCGGCGGTAGCCGATCGCCCGGTGGTGTCGTAAGACGCGAACACCCGACACACACCAGCGGACAAGTAGGGGCGGGTTTGAAACCCGCCCCTACACGCAAGGGAATGTGGATTGACTTAAGATCGCTGGAGGCAGCATGGCCCGCATAAAGCTCGTGCCCACCGAGCAGTTGACGCCCGGAATGCAGAAAATCGCAAGTGCGGCAGCAGAGCACAAGCTGAACCCCCGCATCTTCCAGGCCGCCGGGAATCTGCCAGAAGCATACGAGGCGTTCTGGGCCTTCTACGGGCCACTGAAGCTGGAAGGGCTGCTCGACGCGCGGCTGAAGGAACTGGTGCGCCTGAAGATCGCGGAGCTCAACGAATGCGCCACTTGAAAGCTCGGTCGCGCTGTGCCGGCGGTGCAGCAGGGAATGACCGAGGAAATGGTGGAGTCCCTGACCCACTACGAGGATACCGACCTCCCTTACCGCGACAAGCTGGCGGTCCGCTTCGCCGAGAAAATGGCCATCGATCACCAGAATGTCGATGACGCTTTCTTCGGCGAACTGCGCCGGGAGTTCACCGACCCGGAGATATTCGAGCTCGGCATGATCACCGGCACGTTCCTGGGCTACGGCCGGCTCCTCGCCATGCTGGACCTGGAGAATCCGGAGGAGCCGGAATAGCAGCAGAGTTCCTGATAATGAATTTTTATAGAAATCTTGAACGGACGACGCCTTAAAATGCCGAAACGTTACTCCGGTAATATGTCAGACCCTGATCCATTTGCTTGGGGCATTTCGCTGCTGGCTGCCCTGTTCAGCGGGGCAGCCTACTTGGAGGCGCGCCGACAAAACAGACTGACTTCCGATGAGAGGAGAGGGGAATTTCGCCGAATATGGTTTTCGGCTCGCAGGACTGTAATTTATGCCCGCAGGGTGGTTGAGGAATTCGCCACTTACGTAGCCGAATTGGGATTTGGCAATCAAGACTTTCAATATGGAACCGGGCGGCTGGATTTACCCCGCGAGACGGTGAGAGACATTCGCCGTCTGCACGCCAATTGTCTCAACAACGCCATGCACCTGGCAGACGATTTAGACGACATCAGCGAATTTCTTGACTCGTCATACAGTTCGCTGATTCAACGGATCCAGGACAAACTGACTGAGGCCCAGATGCCACACACTTATGACGCTATCGTCATATTGGTCAAAGATGGAGTGAGTATGTACGAAGAGCTGATAAGAGAAGTCGGCGAAAAAGAAGGGTTCGGTTAGTTCCAAAAACACGCCGGAGTGTGCTATCTTTAACACAGGTAGTTGAGTTGGTTGTGTTGGTTCAACGATGGGGGCCTCGGAAGAGGCCCCTTTCGTTTTGTCTCCCATAATTTGGTTGCTTCGGGCTGCCTCCGACTGCTAACCCATTACCCCGTGGCGCTCCAGGATGCGGGCCAGCTCGGCCACGCCATCGTAGTTCTCCTCCGGCGTGGGGTAGCCGAAGCAGAGCCTCGCCGAGTTGTGGCCCCGGCCCTCGGGCGAGAACAGCACGCCCGAATAGTAGCCGACGCCCTCCTGAAATGACTGCTCCTGGATAGCGTCCAGGTCGGCGCCTTCGGGCAGGGTCAGCCAGACATACAGGCCGCCCTCCGGCTTGGTCCAGGTGGCCGCGTCGCCGAAGTTCTCGCCCAGCGACGCCAGCATCGCGTCCCGCTTGACTCGCAGCGACTCGTTCTGCTCCCTAACGTGGCCCTCCAGGTCGCCGTGATTGATGTACTCGGCAATCGTGAGAGCGGCGAAGTGGTTGACTGCCCCGCCCATCTTGAAAGCCCAGGCCCGGCTGATAACCTCCGGTGGCGCCACCAGGTATCCCATCCGCATTCCCGGCGCGATGGTCTTGGAGAAGGAGCCGACGTAGATCACCTGGCCGGTGTCGTCCAGCGAGTGGAACGAGGCAACATCCTCGCCCTCGAAGCGCAGGTCGATGTAGCAGTCGTCCTCGAACACCGGGACGCCATGCTGCCGAGTGACCTCCAGCACCTTCTTGCGGCGCTCCAAGGTCATGGTCCAGCCCAGCGGGTTCTGGAAGGTGGGGATGGTGTAGAGGTACTTGACCTTGCGGCCCTCGCCTTTGAGCCTCCGGATGGTGGCGTCCAGGTCTTCGGGTATGATGCCGTCCTCGTCACACTTGACTCCCACCACGTTGGCCTTGTAGCGGCGCAGGGAGCGCAGGGTGCCGAGGTACAGGAACTCCTCGGTCAGCACTGTGTCGCCGGGATCGGTGAGGGCCTGGATCACCATAGATATGGCCTCGCCGGAGCCGCCGGTCAGGACCAGCCCCTCGGGGTCAACCTGCATATTGCGGCTGCGGGCCAGCCGCTCCGACACCAGTTGCCGAAGGGGCAGGTAGCCGGCCGGGTCCGTGTAATACGCAAGGTCCCGACCCTCACGAGCCAGCACACTTCGGACGGCATCCGCCAGCCCATCAAGTGGAAGAGTGTCCGGGTCGGGATAGGCGACGGCGAAATCGTACTTTGCGTGCCGGGTCTTGCCGGGTGCGACCTCAGGCGCTCCGGCGGCAAACAGACCCTCGTAGCTGAATTTCTCCGGCATGGCAGCGGCTCCTTTTGGCATAATTCCCTCTCCCTCCGGGGGAGGGTTAGGGTGGGGGGTCCCTATATTGCAAACTAAATTGGCGGCGGGTAACGGACGGGTATGTCACTGGTGTCAATGAACACGTCCAGGACGTAGGCCCCGACCCAGGGGTGCAGTGCATAGCCGGTCTGCGCGGCTTGGCGCACTCCCATGAACGTTTCCTGCAACCGGATGGCGGCCTGCCATTCTTCAATGGACTTGGGGCCGTTCATTTCGGCGTCGTTGAGGAAGAACAGGTTGACCAGGTAGGCGTCGTGGCCGTTCATCTCCCTCAGCCAATACAAATGGGCCAGGCGGTTGGCGTACTGGTAGAAGCTGACCGACCAGTCGGCAGGCGACCTGGATTCGACGAAGGACTTGACCGTTTGCAAGCTGTCCTGAATCCGCTGCCGCGCCGTCTCGCCCCGCGCCTGCCCCGGAGCGGTGACTATCTCGGGGATGTGTGCCTTGCCCTCAACCAGCAGTACCTGTCCCCTGTCCGTCACCGCCAGTCCGTCCCACTGCGGACCGAACCGCGGCCAGAAGTCGGCCAGGTCCCGCTGGGGCCTTTCGGGAACACGGAAATACGCAGACCCGGCCAGGCGGTCAAGGAACGACTGGTCCCGGTACTCTGCGTAGTGGTCCTCGAGAAGCGGCGAGCGCCATTCAACTTCCCCGGGCACGTCCGGGAGACGCTGCGCGATGGCATCGTTCAGGAGTTTTGGCCTACAGTTCACCAGCACCTGCAGCCACTTCCGGCTGCCCCGGTTGGCGGCGGCGGGGTCTGAGATTGTGCGGGTCATGCGCTGGCCTCTACGTCATTCACGTCAATATAGACGTGAATTATACGGTCAGAAAGTGGGTGCCTTTGGCGTATTCCCATAATCCTGTCTTGATGTGCAATGACGGATTTCCATTCCCCTACTGTAGCTGGTACATAAGTATCTGGTTTTTGACGCTCTGAATCGTTCAAGAAGTAAACCAGAACCAAGTAAACGTCATGGCCGTTCAATTTATGGAGAAGGTAGAGGTGAGCAAGACGATTGGCATATTGGTAGACGCCGGTGGTCCAGTCCACCGCGTAGTCTGAGTCACGATGTATGAGCCTCTTTGTTTCCGCCAGGCTGGAGCGGATCTTTGCTAACGAACTGGTCGAGGCACCTGTTGAGGACACCAGCTCTCCAACGTGAGATTTGGCTTCTACGAGAAGTATCTGCCCCCTCGCGGTCTTGGCCAGCCCGTCCCATCTAGGTCCTGAAGATGGCCAGAACGATTCGAGGGGGCGGTTTTCTAGTTCGATTTCCAGAAGGTCAAGAAACTGCCGGTCATAGTACTCGCGGTAGTTATCCCGACGGAGAGGCGAAAGCCATCGAATCTCTTCCGCCTCCACAGTCGATTGACAAGAGATCTCCCGATTAAGTAGCTCCGTACGGTCATTCACCAGAATTTGAAGCCACTTCTGACTACCTTTATCGGCTTTGCCGTGTTTGGTGGGCATTAACGCCCTTCCTAGTAATACCGCGAGAAGACCGGCTCTTCGCGGGTCATGATCTCCAGCACTACAGGCTGGCCGCCCGACGCGATGTCCTGGGCGCGGGACAAGGCCGGCGCGATGTCGCCGGGTTGCGTGATGGTCTCCGCGTGGCAACCCAGACTGTCGGCCATCTTGGTGTAGTCGCCGGTCAGGAACTTGGAGCCGTACTTCTCCACCGCGATGGGGATGTTCTTCTCGTAGCCTCCCATAGCGCCGTTGTTGATGATCACGGTGATGGTCCCGATTTTGTTGCGGCTGGCGGTCTCGAAATCCGTGCCGCACATCCCCACGGCCGTATCTCCCATCAGGTTGACCACGGTCTTCTCCGGCGCGGCCAGCTTGGCGCCCATCGCGTACCCCAGGCCCGCTCCCAGCTGGGTCGAGTTTCCCCAGCCCAGGTATCCCCGCGGCGTCGTGGCCTCGTAGAATGGCACGATCTGGTCTCGCGGGTTTCCCGAGTCATGGGTGACGATGCTGTTGGCCTTGTCCAGGCCGTTGTTCAACTCCCAGACCACCCGGTATGGGCTGATCGGTATGTCGTCCGAGGTGAGGCGGGGCATCCACTCGGCAAGCCACTCCGCCTTGATCGCGGCGATCTCCAACGCCGCCTCAGAGTGTGCTGGCCCAGCGGAAGGACGCCTCCCGTTTTCTCCCAGGACTCCCTTCACCTCGTCGATAAGCTGCCGCAGCACCAGCCTGGCGTCGCCCAGCAGCATGTCCTCCAGCCCGTACTCGCCATTCAGGTCCCGGTCATCCACGGTGGACTGGATCACAGCCTTTCCGACCGGAACCGGGGCGGATGCCAAGGTCTTGTTGAAGCTCGTCCCAATGCCGAATACCAGGTCCGACCTGCGGAGGAACTCTCCAACCGCCCGCGTGCCGGTGTTGCCCCCAGTCCCCAGCGACAGCGGGTGGTTCTCCGGGAAGCCGCTCTTGCCGAGGGTGGTGGTCATCACCGGCGCGTTGAGCAGCTCCGACAGCTCCACCAGTTCCGGCGTGGCCTCGGCGTACAGCACGCCCTGACCGGCGTAGATGACCGGGCGGGCGGCGTCCATCAGGCGGCGAGCCACCCGGGCGGCGTCGATCGGGTCGGCGGCGGTGCGCCGCTTGCTGATGGGGGTGTAGAAGAATTCGGACTCGTCAATTTCGCCGTTCAGAATGTCCGTGGGGGTTTCCAGCACCACCGGGCCGACCGGACCGGCGCGTAGCTGGGTGAAGGCGCGACGCAGCATCTGCGGCACGCGCTCCGGCGAGTTGATCATCCCGGCCCACTTGGTGACTCCACCGTAGTTTCGCGTTGCCGAGAAGTCAGAGGTCATCGTGGTGCGGCTGGAGCCTTCGTGTCCCGGCAGCATCAGGATGGGCACGCTGTCGGCGAATGCCTGGGCGACGCCGGGGAAGGCGTTTTCGATGCCGGGACCGGCCTGCACGATGCAGACGCCGGTCTTGTGGCCGTTGTTGATGCGGCTGTAGGCATCGGCCATGTTCACCGCACCCCGCTCCATGCGGGCGATGACCGGACGGATGCCGGCGGCGGCTATGGCGTCAATCAGCGTATTGTTGGGGAAACAGAAGGCCAGTTCGACGCCCTCCTGCTTCAGTATGTTGGCAATGGCGGTTTTTCCCTGCATCACTCCTCCCGTGCTTTGTGTTGCCGGATTGTACTATGCCGAGGACGGCATGAGGCCAGGAGACCGGAGCTAGTACAGGTCTTCGTCCGAGAAGAACGGTTTGGCGTCATCGGGGCTCGGCTGCCCCATCAGCCGCGCGGTGTTCAGCAGGCAGGCCCGGCGGTACAACACCAGGATGGCCTGGTTAACAAGGATTTGCGGCTTGTTGATACTCCGGCCGTGCTTGTGGGCCAGCCAGGCCGAATGCCCGGCGGCAAAGTACTGCTCCAGGAAATCCGTGGGCTCCACCTCCACCCCGCAGGCTTCCAGTATCTCCGCCGGCGCGTCCCCGCACAGGATATCCGGCTGCTCCACAGCCATTCTAAGGAAATGCTGCTCGCGGTCTGGTTCCATCAGTTGCTACCTGCTTGAAGTCGATCTGAGGCAATGTGATACGATGATGCTACATGGAGATGGGAAATGGCAACTGTGAATCGGGAAGATGTTACCATCCGGATTGACCCCGCACTGTTGAGGAATCTACGAAGGATGGCCGAAGCTGATGGCCGGGATCTCGACGTGGTGATAGAGGGTGCGTTGAAGATATTCGCCGAGTGCCGCACGCCTCAAATCCGCCCCGAGGTGATGGCTCGCTCCCAGGCAAGTATGCAAAGGAACTATCGCTTGCTTGAGCTCCTGGCCCAGCACGATACTCAAGAATCCTGCCCTCAATAGAGTAAGATTCCAGTCGGGCTATTGAGCAAGAATGCTCGACGGTTTGACGCTACAAAGTCAGCAACAGTCAGTTTGCCGATGCGTTAAGGCGAGTCGTTACGCATTCACTCACGGCAATTAGAAGCTATCTCAAAAAGAGGTTGGTTGCTTTCTCGGCATTCTCTTTTCACCCTCACCTTTTCCCTCAAGGGGGAGTGGACTTTTGAGATAGTTACTCAACAGTAAGCCCGCCGGGTAGTCCGGCGGGCTTCTGCGTTTCTGCCAATCCGCAGCGCTGGAATCAGAGGTTGAGCTGCGGGATGAGGTAGCGGCTGAGCTTGTTGTAGATCTGCACCCGGCTGCGCTGGGTGTCCGCCACGATCAGCCGGTTGTTCTCCGCGTCGTACTCCACCGCAGTCGGCTGGGCGAAGGTCCATTCCGGCTCGGTCGTGCGCACTTCCCGGCGCCGCTTGGCGTAGTCAGCGTTGGCGTCGACGGTCATCTGCGCCCAGTGCGAGAGCTGCTGCGCATCGCCGACCAGGCTCGTCAGGAACGTGCCCTCGGCGTCGAAGATGTGGATGCGGCCCTTGCCCCAGCGGTTGTCGCTCCAGTCGCAGACATAGACGTCGCCCTCCGGGTCCACAGCCACGTCCGTCGGGTAGTTCAGGTCGCCCCGCTTGTTTCCGGCCTTGCCGAACTGAGCGACAAATTCGCCGTCTTGGGTCAGCTTCTGGACGCGGTGGTTGCCCGAGTCGGCCACGTAAACGAAGCCGTCCTTGTCGAGGGTGATGCCCCACGGGGAATCGAACTCACCCGCGCCGGAGCCCTGGCTGCCGAAGGAGCCGAGGTACTGTCCGCCGGTGGTGAACTTGCGAACCCGGTGGCTGCGCCCGTCGCTGATGAAGAGCTCCTGGTCGGCGGAAATGGCGATGCCGCAACTTCCGTTGACTTCCGGGTCGCCCTCCTGCACCGTGGAGAAATGGCGCTGGTAGTTGCCATCGGCGTCGAACACCGACACGCGATTGAGCCACTCGTCGGCGACATAGATGTTGCCGTCGCTGTCGGCGACGATGCCAGCCGGCCAGATCAGCTGTCCGTCGTTGTTGCCGTACCGGCTGAACTCGCCGACATACTCTTCTTCGCCCCAGGTGCTTCCCAGGGTAACCTTGGAGATGCGCTGGCCAACGCCGGTGCGGTTCCAGCCCACATTGCTGATGGACTCGCTGCCGCGGTTGGCGATGTATATCATGCCGTTGGGGGCGATGGCCATAGCCACCGGCGAGTTAAAGCCCATGCCGGTCTGCGCGCCGCGCCCGACGTTGTGGCTGTAGTCGAAAGTCCGCCCAGCCACTGTTTCCGTAAGCATTTGGCATTCCTCCCATTTGGGGATGGCACTGTGTCAACGTAGGGGCGGGTATGAAACCCGCCCCTGTTGCCTATTATCTGAACTCGAGGCCCGACCTAGGCCAGGACCGGGAGCTTCTCGAAGAGCCCGCCAACCAGCGGCTTGGCGTCCAGACCCATCCAGTCTTCGAGAACGGTGGAGTACAGGCCGCGGAAGTCGTTGTTCGGGACCACATCGCCCTGTTCCAGGTCCTTCTCCGCCAGGGACGGGAATTCGCTGTACTGTCCGCCCTTGACGTTGGTGCCGAACATGAAAGCCGCGCCGCCGGCGCCGTGGTCGGTCCCGGAGCCGTTGTCGTGAGTCCGCCGGCCGAACTCGGTAAACATCAGGACCACAACTTCCTGGTCGGCGTCGTGTTCCTTCAGGTCGTCCAGGAAGGCATCCATCGCGTGGGAAACGTCGAACCACAGCTTGTCGTGCATACCGATCTGGTTGGAGTGGCTGTCGAAGCTGCCGTGGTCGACGTAGAAGACGCGGGTGCCGAAGTTGGCCATGTGCACCTGGGCGATGCCCCTCAGCTTCTTGGCGATGGGCGTGTCCGGGTACTCAACGTCGGAGGAGTACATCCTGGGCGCTTCCTTCAGGATGTCGGCGCCCTCGAGGGTGTCCAGACCGGTCTGTCCCATGTAGTCCATCACCGCGCCGGAACCGATGGCGGGGGAGTACATCCGCGCGAAGCGGTCCAGCACCTTGTTGCGCTGTTCGCCGGCGATGTTGGGCAGCAGGCCATAGTTGTCCAGGTCGTCGACCACGGCTACCGGCACGCCGGGCAGGGCCAGGGCCCGGAACAGCGAGGGGCCGAAGCTCACGGTCGTCAGGACGTTTTCCTTATTGGGGTCGATGTCGCGGGTGGCGCGTCCCAGCCAGCCCTCGGTACCCAGCTTGTCCGGCTCACAGGTGTGCCAGATGTCCATGGAGCGGAAGTGGGAGCGCGGGGAGTTGGCATAGCCGATGCCGTGAATGACGGCCATGTCGCCGCGGTCATAAACGTGCTTCAGAGGGGCCATTTCCGGGTGGAAGCCCATCTTGTCATCCATCTTGATTATGCGCTCTTCGGCCACTCCGACCGTCGGGCGGTTGTCCCTGTACAACGGGTCGTTGTAGGGAATGATGGTATTCAGGTAGTCGTTTGCCCCGGTGAGCTGGAACACTACCAGGACCGGGTCTTTCTTGGTGCTGGTCATTCTAGACTTTCCTCCTGCCGGACTAGGCGGCGTGCTTGTTCTTCGACCTTGGTCAGGGGAGCGCGGGATTTGTCCCGCGCTCCGGCGTTCCAACTCGGTTAGGCGTACTGGTACTCGCGCAGCGAGACGATGAGCTGCAGCAGTTCCGAAACGCGGCGGGTGGACTCGGCAATCTCGGATTCGGAGCCCCAGGAGAAGTCGCCGCCCTCGCCGACGAAACCAATGAGCTCGTCCCGGCTCTCGTTCGTGACTTCCAGCGGGCCCATGAGGTCCAGGCAGCCGTCGACGGCCTGGGCCGCGCTGCTTACGCCACTGGCCTGCAGCCGGTCGACCATGTACCGGATTCCGGGGCGGGAGACGTCGCCGACCAAGTCGGCAGTGAAGTTAACGCGGCGCATCAGGGAGCCGCTGTTGATCCACTCGGCGCCGGTGTGCCAACCTTCCACGCTGGGCGGGTTGAGCAGGTCCTGCCCCATGTAGCAGGGCTGGCGAGACAGGTCGCCGATGCCGGGGGCTGGGAACTCTGCGCCGCCCACCATCCGCAGGGTGCCGACCACAACCTCGGTCGGGTTCTTCAGCCGGGCGAAGCGGGCTTCCTTGAAGAAGTCGGAGTTGAAGATCAGCCGGAGGGCCGCCCTCATATCGTAGCCGTTCTCGCGCAGCGCGTTGGCGATGGCTTCGACTGCCTCGGGGTCGTTGGGAGGCGTCACCGACCAGGCCGGCACCTGTGCTTCGTCGGCCACGAAGAAGTTGTACAGGTGGCGGGCGATGAAGCGAGCGGAGGCGGGGTGTTCGCTGATGATGCGAACTATGTCATCGCCGTTCAGGTTGCCGGTGTGGCCCAGGAAGGTCTTGTCGGTGTCGTCGTGGTCCTCGGGACGGTACTCGAAGAACCAGTCGTGACGGCCGATGGGTCCCCGCGGCAGCTTCGGCTCGATGGTCCAGCCGGTGAAGGCCCGGGAGCACTCGCGGACGTCAACCTCGGTGTAATTGCCCACGCCCATGCTGAACAGCTCCAACAACTCACGGCCCCAGTTCTCGTTGACCGCGTCGGCGTGGTTCTCGCAGTTGTCCAGCCAGTAGATCATGGCTGGGTCCTTGGCCATTTCCACCAGCAGTTCCCGGAAGTCGCCCATGCCCTTCTCGCGGAACTTGACGATCATGTCCATCACGTCGTCATAGTGGTCGACCTTCGACACGCCGGTAGCGAAGATCCCGTGCCAGAAGAGGGCCATCTTTTCTTCCAGCGGGCGCTTCGTGTTGACCATGTCGTGCAGCCACTCGGCGGCGCCCATGCCGGGCAGGGTGCCCGGTCGCCAGGTCCAGGGGTGATACCGCATCATTTCGTTGCGGTCCAGCGCAGGCTGGTCTTCAGGGTTGAGCAATTCTTCGACGGTGGCCTCGTAGCCCTTGGCTACCCTGGCCTCCAACTCCTCCCTGGTGGCGCCAAACCCGGCGCGGCGCATCAGGTGAGCCATCAATGCGATGTCCTGGTCGCCCATGGTTCCCTCCTTGTTATTTTCTCTTCTAGCCTGGCCTACTCGCTTCGTGCTGGGCGACATTACTGAATATCGCCCAACCCGCAAGCTGGGTTGTCGGTATATTAGACAAGCGATTGTGGGTTGTCAATTGTTCCTAGGCGGCAGCAGCGGGTAACGGAACGGTAGAAAATTGACCTCGCAAATCGCCCGGACTACACTCACCCGCAAACTCGTGCTGAACCTCTTACATCCGAAATAGCCAGCGAGGAAAGTGATGCGACTCGAAGGAAAAGTAGCCCTGATCACAGGCGGCGCCCGCGGCCAGGGAGCGGCGGAAGCCCGCCTGTTCGCCCGCGAAGGCGCCAAGGTTGTAATCGCCGACGTAATGGACCCCGACGGCATGGCCGTCGTCGCGGAAATCAACGAGCTTGGCGGCGACGCTACCTATGTTCACCTTGACGTTTCCAGCCAGGACGACTGGCAACAGGCCATCGACGCCACCGTCGCCGCTTATGGAAAGCTGGATGTACTGGTCAACAACGCGGCGATCTGGCGCGGCGGGCATGTTCTGGATACCACCGGCGATCAGTGGGACATCATCCTCGACATCAACGCCAAGGGCGTGTTCCTGGGCACCAAGCTGGCCATACCCGAGATGCGAAAGGCAGGCGGAGGCTCCATAGAGCCTGTCTCAAAAGTCGGGGTGTAGACTGTGGTCAAGCCTGACGGAGGTGCCGATAAGATGCCACTTCGGGATATGGACCGAGAGCAGATGTGGCTGTTGCCGCCGTCCCTTGACGAACTGCTGCCGTTGGACCATCCGGCTCGTTTTGTCGCCGAGTTTGTCGACGCCTTGGGCAGAGAAGGTTGGGCGGAGCTGGGTGTGGAAATAGACGGGGACCCGCTGGGAGCCCCGGCCTACCATCCCAGGTCCCTGCTCTGCGTGTGGCTTTACGGGTTCATGACGGGAGTGCGCTCCTGCCGCAAGTTGGAGGCGGCCTGTCGAGACCAGATTCCGTACCTGTGGCTGACAGGATGGCAGCATCCGGACCACAACACCCTCTGGCGGTTCTACAAGGCCCATCGCCAGGAAATGCGGAGCTTGTTCAAGCGCACGGTGCGGACGGCGGTGGCGATGAAGCTGGTGGACCTGGCGGTGCAGGCGGTGGATGGCACCAAGATGGCCGCCAGCGCGTCGGTGCACCGCAGCTACGACGGGGAGAGACTGGCCCAGTTGTTAGACCGGGTGGACCGGGCGATAGCCGATCTGGAAGCCCAGAACGAAGGTGGAGAAGACGCCAGCGCCGTCAATCTGCCTGAAGAACTGGCCGACAAGGAAGCGCTGAGAGAGCGCCTGCGGCAGGCGATGGACGAGTTGGCCGGTGCAAAGAAGCCCAGGCGCATCAATCTTACGGACCAGGACGCCCGGCTGATGAAGGCCAGCTACGGCGTCGTGCCGGCCTACAACGCCCAGGCCATGGTATCTCCAGTGGAGCAGGACGGGGAACCCACGGGCATGTTGATCACCGCCGCGCACGTGGTGTCTGTGCCCAATGACAACTATCAGTTGGTGCCGATGATGGAGCGCGCTGAGGAGGCTACGGGAACCAGAACACCCATGACGCTGGCCGATGCTGGGTATTTTTCCGGGAGCGACTTGGCCGATTGCGCGGATCGTGGCCAGCAGGTGGTGGTGCCGGAGTCGCGGGAACGGTTCCTCAGAAGTCCCTATCACAAAGATCAGTTCACCTATGATGAACCCAGCGACAGCTTTGAATGTCCCCAGGGACAGACGCTCCACTTCATCGGCATCAGCGAAGACAAAAGAGGAGTGCCAATGAGGAAGTACCGCGCTTCCGCAGGCGTCTGCCAGCAGTGTCCAGCCTACGGGGTATGCACCAAATCCAAGCGTGGCCGTAGTCTGTGGATTGGGCCTCACGACGATGTGCTGCGCCGGCACCGGGCTTGGATGTCCACCAGCCTGGCGAAAGAGGTATATCGGCTGAGAAAGCAACTGGTCGAGCCGGTGTTCGGAATTACCAAGGAACAAATGGGAGCCCGAAGATTCCTGCTGCGGGGCCTGGTCAACGTGGCGGCTGAGTGGAATCTCTTGGCAATCGCCTTCAACCTGCGGACTCTCTGGCGCATATGGCGGGACGGGACCTTCGTACTGGCGCCTCATAGTCCCACATCGGGCCCCGTGCCCTGATTTCGGTGCGATCCCAAGACCCTCCCGGACGCGCAAAACTCATCAAGTCGTAATCTGCCGTCGAACCCGACTCTACTAGCAACGCCCGAAGGCACTCACCACTCCTTTCGGTCGAAACAGGCGTTTTCTGGGACAGGCTCCATAGTGAACATTTCCTCCACCGCCGGCCTCGTCGGCAGCCGGACCAGCACTGCCTACAGCGCATCGAAGGGCGCCGTCCGCCTCTTCACCAAGTCCACTGCGGTCCAGTACGGCGCAGAGGGCATCCGGGCCAACTCCATCCACCCCGGGCCCATCGACACCGCCATGGGCGATCAGGTGTGGCCCGACGCCGACAGTCGCGAGGAGACAATCGAACGCACCGTCCTCAAGCGCATCGGCACGCCGGAGGACATCGCCAACGGCGCGCTGTTCCTCGCCTCCGACGAGTCATCCTTCATGACCGGCTCTGAACTCGTCATAGACGGGGGACTTACCTCGCAGTAGGCGGAAGGTTGTCTGAGACGGTGAGGCCGGATCGAGTGTTCGAGCCGGCCTCACCGTCTCAGACATAGTCGTGTTCCACTGGCTTAATTAGCCGCCCAGCAGTTCCGCCAGCGGCCCAATCGGTCCCACGTCCTCCAGGCTGTCCATCATTACCAGCGCCTGCCGGGCATCGTCCTCGTTCAGAACGACCGACGCGCAGTCCAGGAACTTCACCCGCACGTCCTCGCGCTCTACTCCGCGCAGCGCACCCGTCGTCGCCCGGTCGGCCCGCTCCGCCAGCACCCGGCCATCTTTCAGGTGGACCTCCACCCGGTTGTGCGCCTCCGTCCAACTCGTCTGGCCTTCGTATCCCGCGTGGCGGCGCATTTCGATGCGCGGGATCAGGTCCTGGGCCTCGGCGCGCATCACCTGTTCGTCGGTGAACGTAGCCAGGCCGATCCGCCCGTCTATGATCTCTGCGGCCAGGCAGTACTGCATACTGAATTTGCCTTCCAGCCCGCCCGTCGGACGCGAGTGAATCAGCGAACGGGGAGGGTCGAAGTCAACCAGCACGTCTATGTGGTCCACTTCGCCTGCCGTGAACGATTCCCGTCGCAACAGCTGCGAGGTGGCGTCCAGCGCCAGGTGCGCGCTCCCGCAGCAGGGGTACTTCTTGATCTCGATGCCAGATTCGACCATGAAGCACCGGCTCCCCAGCGACGCCGCGGCCCGGTCCGGGTCGTAGCCGCTGCCCCCGGAGAACGCCCGCATGAAGCCGAACCTCCCCTCCAGAGCATCGTCCGACGCCGTGAAGCCCGCCTGCACCAGCTTGGCCGCGTTCACTCCGGCCCGGCACGCGGCCCCGGCGTGGTAAGGCTTGGTCATGGTCCCGAAGTTCTGGCGCAGACCCGAGGCCTGCGATGCTGCCAGGGAGATCGCCATCGCCGTCTGCTCCGGGTCCAGGCGCAGCAGGCGGGAAGCGGCGGCTGCCGCTCCCAGCGTCCCCAGCGGCCCGGTCGGGTGCCAGCCCAAATCGTCGAAGTAGGCCGGGCTGATGGCGTCCCCCACAGCGCAGGCCACCTCGAAGCCCAGCAGGTAGGACAGCAGCAGATCGCCGCCTGTGGCGCCGACCTCCTCCGCCAGCGGCAGCGCGCCCGGGATCAGGGCCGCGCTGGGATGCGTCTTGGTGACAAAAGTGACATCGTCGTAGTCCAGGGCGTGGGACATTGCCCCGTTCACAAGGGCTGCTTCCAGCGAGCTGGTCTTGAAGCCCCTGCCGATCACCGTGGCCGCCGGTCGGCCCCCGAGATCGTTGACGTAGTTGCAGAGCACGTCGGCCAGAGGCTCGATTGAGCCGGCCAGCGCGCACCCCAGGCAGTCGGTTATCGCCGCCTTAGCCGCATCGATGGCGTCAGGCGGGAAGTCTTCCAGCCCGGTCACGCTTATATATTCGGCGATCCTTTGTGTAAGTTTCATAGATACCCTCAGTGCTCGATGGAATCGGGTTATGAAATGCTGTGGTGGGCAGTAAACCACGACCTCGCCCCGTGCGCAATTCGCGCTCTAGTCAGGCCATCGGCCCTCCGCAAAAGGGGAGAGTAGCGGCGGAACTGTGGATAAGTAGGGGTAAACCTGTGGATAACTATCCCTCCAGGTGGAAAACTTGCCGTGGAAAACTTACCCAACTGCCCCGTCGATTCCAGGCGGCAGTTTCCAGGCAACCGGGAGACCGGCAGCGCCCCGCACGGCAGGCGCCGGCTCGTCCTCATGCGCGCAATGCCCCGGTAGTCGAGCGCATCACTCCAGGGCCCGGACCTTCGGCAGAGCCGCCGCGCACGCCCCTGTCATCGCCAGCCCCAGCCCGCCCAGCACCAGTATGGCCATCGACGCGGAGGTGGCATCGGCGAGCATCCCCACAAGGATGCTTGCCCCTGTGAGAAAGCCACGCTCGTACGCCAGAACACTGAAGGTGCGGGCGCGGTACTGGTCGGGCACAATCGACAGCACCACCGTCCCCTGGGTTGTGCGGTAGTGGGACTGGAACATCGACATAGCCGCCAGGAAGAAGAACGCTGCCGGCAGCCACGACGAATATGCCAGCGCCATCGTGCAAGCGGAACTGAACGCCGCCGTCACAAGCAGCACCAGCCCCCGGCGGGACCCCAGCCCGAATGAGGCGATGATGATCGTTGAAATGAACCCGCCTGCTCCCGTGACCGCCAGCAGGTAGCCGCCCATGTCCACATCGGCCCGGAGCACTTCGGCCGTGAAGAGCGGCAGCAGAAACCAGACCGGATGCAGGATGGTGTTGGGAATGACCGACACCACCATCATCTGGAAGATCTCCCGCTGCTGCCGCCACAGGTAGAGGAGCCCGTCTCTAATATCCGCCAGCGGGCTGAACTTCGCCCCCGGCCTTCCGGCCACCGGATCCTGGTAATTCAGGCGTATGGAGAGCAGGAAAAGCACCACGGCCAGGTAAAGCGCGCTCTCCAGCGCGAAGTTCCAGAAGTACCCCAGCCAGAAGATCAGCAACCCGCCCACGAATGGACCGAAAATCCGTGTCCCCGTTATCGTCAGCACGTTGATGGCGTAGGCGTTCCCCACTGCCTCCCGGGGCACCGTGTTGGACACCAGCACCTGCTGCATAGGCTGCGTGATTGCGAGGAAGGCCCCGGAAATCAGCACATAGGCGTAGGCGTGCCATGCCATAATGAGGTCGCTCTCCACCAGGAAGGCGAAGCCCAGCGCCAGCACCGCGCCCAGCGCCTGCACCGTCATCATCAGCTTCCGCCGGTCCAGCCGGTCGCCCAGGACGCCGGTCAACGGATTCACCAGCAGGCTCGGCAGAGTGTTGATGGCTCCCACCCCCACGACGAGCAGGCCGCCTACGGCGGAGCCCTCCGACAGGTCCTTGACCAGCCAGCCAACGCTCAGCAGTTGCAGCCACACCGCAGTGTTGGCGCAGAAGTTGGCGCACCAGAGCAGTCGAAAGTCCCGGTAACGCAGCCAGGATTCGAAGGTGCGGGGTCGGGTCAGCCTGCGGGAAGGATTGATGATAGAGGCCTTTTACACGAATGGAGTTGAAGCCGGGCGGCAGGACGCTGAACGTAGCCAGCGGGGCTTGATCACATGCTGGGTGGACTGGCCTTCTCCCGGCAACCAGCGGATACGGCTGGTGGCATCCAGTATGCCACGAAGTCTTAAATTCATGCACAACGGCTGTTCAGGACTGCTTCCGCCAGGGGTGTTATCTGTCCTTGAAAGGAGGACTGCAATGGCCTTTCGACGAAAACCTCTCAATTTACCCTACGGCCTCATCTTGTAAGCAAATGGGAGTGAGATTGTATAATTTTCACATTATGTTCATTACCGTGGGCCAATCGGGTCGCAGGGCAATCGCACATGCGCGGGTTAATGTCCGTCATTCCGGCGTCCTTCGACAAGCTCAGGAGCCGGAATCCAGTGGCCGAACCAGGCAGTTTGCATCCGAAAATCCGGCATCCCGCACATTCTGGACTCCTCCTGAGCTTGCCGAAGGGTTTCGCCGGAGTGACGGGGTTGCAATTCATCTGCGATAGCCCTGACCGGGCCGGCGGCGCCCTTGACCGGACACTTGCATCCTAAATGCTCTATATGGCGGAAGATCACAGATAAATCACTGTTTTGCATCCAGTCGCGGCTCCTGCCTATCTTCCATCACGTTACCAGCGTTTCACGTTGACACCCCCAACTCCGCACAAGCTATGGGGAGGATCACACGCTCAAAACCACCGGGTTTCACAGCGGGGCCGATCGACCCATTCCCGGTCTATTGCTACTGCGTCAAATATCTCATCTCAAGGAGGTAAGACCCCATCGAATTGCGGAAGGCTCCATTCAAATCCAGAGGTGATGGAATGAACTTTTCCGGCGCACTGCCGTTTCGCACTACTTTCGTAATCTGGCTGGCATTGCTGGGCATCGCAGCCCTGGGAATCGCCTGCCAACCATCGCAGCCCACGACCGTGGAAGAGGTTGAGCCCGCGTCCGGGTCGATGATGGCGATGGAGGACATGGGAGACCCCGGCGTGTTCCAAGACCGGGTCCTCTTCGGACAATCGGCCGCCTTCACCGGCCCGGCGCAGCAATTGGGCATTGACATGATGCTGGGCATACAGGCCGCCTTCAATGAGCAGAACCAGGACGGCGGCGTTCACGGCCGCCAGTTGCACCTGACCACGATGGACGACTTCTATGAACCAGACTCGGCCTACGCCAACACCCGCAACTTGATCCGGAGCCAGGGCGTTTTCGCGCTGATCGGAGAGGTCGGCACTCCCACTTCCCGTTCCGCGTCGCCGCTTGCCAACGCTGAAGGCGTCCCCTTCGTCGCTCCGTTCACGGGCGCCGAGTTCCTGCGTGACCCGGCTTTGGACAACGTCTTCAACCTGCGCGCCTCCTACTACCAGGAAACCGAAGAGATGGTCGCGCGCCTCACCGAAGACCTGGGGATCACCCGGGTGGCAATCCTTTACCAGAATGACTCCTATGGCCAGGCCGGCCTGCAGGGAACGGTGCAGGCGCTGGAGCGCCGCGGGCTGGAGCCGGTGGATTCCTGGTACTACCGGCGCAATTCCAGCGCGGTGAAGCAAGCGGTTCTAAATCTCGCGGCCGCCGATCCCGAAGCGGTCATCATGATCGGCGCGTACTCCCCTGTCGCCGAGACTATCACCCTCCTCCGCGAGGACATCGACCCTGTATTCATGACAGTCTCCTTTGTGGGGGCCAACTCCCTGGCCAGCGAGCTCGGCCCCGAAGGCGCAGGCGTTTATGTCACCCAGGTTGTCCCGCTCCCCGAAGACACGAGCATACCGGCGGTTGCCGCGTACCACGGCGCGCTGAAGGCTTACGACGCTGAGGCCGAGCCGGGATTCGTCTCACTGGAAGGCTACCTCGCCGGTCGCCTGGCCATCGAGGGCCTGCAACGGTGTGGCCCTGACCTGAGCAGGGAATGCTTCCTGAACGCCATTCGCGGCGCCGGAACCATAAACATCGAGGGAATGGAGCTTCAATACGGACCGGGCGACAACCAGGGATCTGATGCAGTCTTCATGACCGTTTTGGGGCGCGATGGAGAATACCAACAGGTAACCAGGCTGGGAGGTGTCCGGTAATGGGTCAGTCGAGCATGTCCATACCACTGGTCTTCGCTGCCCTTGGCGCATTGGGCGCCATAATCGCCCTGGCCATCGTAGGCTGGCTCTTCATCGGGAACATGAAGACAGGACACAGGCAAACACCGACGTGGAAATCCTGGACGCCGGCTTGGCAGTCGCCCGGCACGCCAGTTCCCTGGCGGCAACCGGAGCGGTCGAGTCCAATGTGACCATGACCCGCGACAGCGTGATAGCAGCCCGGTCTGCAATCGCCGAAGACAAGGCTGAGCTGTCAAACCAACTGGCCCTCCTCGAAGGGAAGGGCTACGACGTGAGGGTCGGCTTCATCAGGGAACAGGCTGACCTGCTGACAGCCACTATAGATAGGATCGAGAATGGCCGTCCCGACCTGCTGAGGGCAATCCTGGCCGGCGAGCAGAACCGTCGGAAGCTTGCCCAGGACACGAGCAGGGAGTTGTCGCCGGCCTTGATTAGCAGCGTCGACGACCAGCAATATTTCATGCTCACCGGGAGGAGCGAAAACAGGCCCAGAGTCGCCACTGGAGCAGAGGCATTTTCGCAGGAAGAATTCACTCGATTCTTCCACCTCAACATCCTCTCGCAATCCGTGGGGATCGGCCATTCAAGCCTGATAGCTGCAAGCAGCATGAGGGACCCCACGTTGGTCACCACTGTTGAAGAGGCCTTTGATTCCTCGGCGCAGAGGGCCGAAAAGAGTATCGCCTTCCTTGCCGAGGACGGTGGCTACGAGCTGGACCCAAGCGTGGTGCCGCTCTCAAGGGCGCTGTTCGAAGCCGGGTCCGGCGACGGGAACTACTTCAGCGCCCTCAAGGTAAGGCTTGCCATGGCAGTCCGGGAACGGGATCTGATTGCTGAGAGCAACAGAATACTCGCCGGTCTGCAGGCGGAGATCGACGCCCTCGTCAATGACGTGCAGCAGACATCCGCCGCCAGGAAAGCCGACTCGGACCAGACTGCGTCCACCGGCCGCATGGTCATGCTCATCGTGGGCATCGTGGGCGTGGTCGTAGTGGTCGTTGGCGCCGGTATGGCCATGTTCCGTAGACAGGGCGGCTGAACCGGCCGGACCCCGAAATGCCCCAAGGTTGCTCAGGAAGGGCCTTTTCCTCGTCTCCCATAGGAGGCCACGAAAAGGCCCTGCTTTCGTGCAGGCCGATTGCAAAGTCAATCCCAAACCGCTCATGGTGAGCCTGTCGAACCATTTCAGGCTTCAACGGGCGTCCTTCGACAAGCTCAGGATGAGCGGGCGCCTATGGAAGAGATTACTTTGCAATCGTCCTGGCGTTCGTGATTGAACACTAGCCCGAAAACCGGGCTTACGATATACTGCCTGCGGTTGCTGGCCTCGCCGGCATTCCCACGCGTTTACTTGCGTTAATCGTACGCGAGTTGCCGCTTAATCACCGGGGCTCGCGGGAAACATTCGTCTGGAGAGAACAGGAAGGATGCTTATACCGGGCAGGCGCGTCGGCCGGGCACTCGTAGCACTGGCTGTGGTGGGGCTGATTCTTCTTTCGACTGTGGCCAGTCATGGGTGCAACGCCAAGGGCGCCAGTCCTGCGGACGGCACATCCGTAACGATTTCCGAGTAGCTCCGGGCCTGCCTTGCGTCCGGTGTTTGAAGGGGCGCCGGCCTCATGCACCGTTGTTGGTCTGGCGATGTTTCGGGAATCTCCGTTTCAGGTTTGCGTCCGCTATGGGCCGGATCAGTCGCCAAGAACGCTGATCCCCGGATGCTTGTCCAGCGAAGTTTCCCACTCCCGTTCCTGCATGGACATCCAGAATCTCAGATTAGAGCCGGGTGATGCCGGTAGATAACAGCCTCTCCCCCCACGGCGGCCAGCTCAAGATCTCCGTCGCTCCCTCAAACGAGGCGACGCACATGATCGCGGGGCTGCCTCGACTCCCCGTCGGCGATCAGATCGCGCGGGAGGCGATCAATCTCGCCTATGGCGTCTTCTCTCCGCTGGAAGGATTCATGGGCCGGGCCGACCTCGACTCGGTGGTCCGGTCCATGCGCCTGGACAACGGCCTGGTATGGAGCATACCCATCGTTTTCGACGTCTCCCCGTTACAGTGGGCCGCCCTTCGACAAGCTCAGGGTGAGCGGGAACAAGCGCCGGGCGGCCGTGTCCTGCTGACCCACCAGGAGCAACCCCTGGCCGTCCTGGATGTCTCGGAGGTTTACCGCTACGACAAGTCGGTCATGGCCCGGAACGTCTACGGCACCACCGACCCGGAACACCCCGGCGTGGCCCGTACGATGGCGCTTGAGGACACCCTCGTCGCAGGCAAGGTGACACTGGTAAACCCGCCCCGCGTAAATCCGCCCTTCGACCGTTTCTGGAAGACCCCGGAGCAACTCCGGGCGCGGCTGTCGGAGCTCGGCTGGGGTTCAGCCGTGGCGCACCAGACCCGCAACGTCCCCCATGCCGGACACGAGATGATGATGAAGGGCGCCCTGCTGGCCTCTGGCGCAGACGGCATCCTCGTCAGCGCCGTCATCGGCGAGAAGAAGCCGGGAGACTACATAGACGAGGCCATAGTCCTCGCCCACGCCCTCCTGAGGGAGGAGGGTTTCTTCCTGCCAGAAATCCACGAGACATCCACTCTCATGTGGGACATGCGTTACGCCGGCCCCCGGGAGGCGGTCTTCCACGCCCTTGTCCGCAAGAACCTAGGCTGCACTCACCACATGTTCGGCCGCGACCACGCGGGCGTCGGCAGCCACTACGGACGCTATGCCGCCCACGAGGTCTTTGACACGCTTCCTGAACTTGGTATAAAGTCAGTTCTCACCTTGGAATGGTGGTACTGTCCTGTCTGCGAGAGCGTGGCCTATGAAGGGATCTGCGGCCACCCCGAACAGAAGCAGGACCTGGCAGGGACATTGATCCGAAGCATCATAAGCGGCGGCGCCGGCCCCGCAGCGACCACCCTTCGCCCGCAAGTCCTGGAGGTCGTGCGCGAGTGCGCCGAGAAGTACGGAATGGGTTCTCCTTTCGTAACGCCTGAATACCTGGAACAGCGCACCCCGGTCATCTCCATGCCGGAGATGGACGCCTGCACCTGTACGGAGTGCCGGATTTCCTAGCCTGTTGAGTTTTTGCCCCCCCTCTACCAGACGCGAGGGGGTTTTTGTTTGTCGGCGCCCTTGGCGATACCCTCCCCAGGCAGGAGGGCTGGATTAAGGGTGAAACAATAGAATACCAAGCGTAAATCGGGGGTGAGCCGTGCCTACTTTCGTAGACCCAAATACCTGCAATGCCTGTGCCGGGGAGCACAGGGGACCGCTCTGCGTCTACATCTGCCCCAACGACCTGATGGTGCTGGACACCGAAGCCAACAAGGGCTTCAACCAGGAACCCGACATGTGTTCGGAGTGCTACGCCTGCGTCAAGCTCTGCCCGCAGGAAGCCATCAATGTCCGCGGCTATGCCGACTTCGTGCCGCTGGGGGCCATCGTCCAGCCCCACCGCACGGAAGACGGGCTGCGTTGGGACGTGGTGTTCCGGGACGGCCGCACTTTCGAGTTCACATATCCGTCCCGGTCTCGTCCCGCAGGCTCGGTCGTCCCCTACGAAGGCTTCACGGAGGACCGGACCACCGACCTCCGCAATCAGAATCTCGCCGGCGACTCCAACTGGCTCGGCGTCGACCGGCTCCCGGTTCCTTCCAGCAGTTAAGACCGAGAGTCTCCTCTCCTTCAAGAAGAGTAGAACCTGAAACTCTCTCTCCATCAGTAGGAGGGTTGGAGTAAGGGAACAACTTCTTCTCCACTGGTCAGTCATCACGCGCACCTGAATCACGGAGGACAAGCCGTGGCTTTCGAAAATACGGAAACTGTTGATTGCGACATCCTGATCATCGGCGGCGGAATGTCCGGCTGCGGCGCCGCCTTTGAGGCAAAATTCTGGGCTGGCGACAAGCGCGTCGTGCTCGTCGAAAAGGCTGCCATCGAACGCAGCGGCGCCACCGGCGAGGGCCTCTCCGCCATCAATTGCTACATGGGCCAGCGTTACGGCTGGAACACGCCCGAGGACTTCGTCAACTACGTCGTCAACGACATGATGGGCCTCGCTCGTGAAGACCTGGTATATGACGTGGGCCGCCACGTCGACAACTCGGTCCATCTCCTCGAGGAGTGGGGCCTCCCCATCTGGAAGCAGGAAAACGGCCAGTACGAGCGCATCGGCCGCTGGCAGATTCCCATCCACGGCGAGTCCATCAAGCCCATCGCCGCCGAGCCTGCCCGCACCGCCCTCGGCCAGGAGAACATCTACGAGCGCATCGCCATCACCCACCTGCTGACCGATGACGACGACCCCGGCAAGGTCGCCGGCGCCTGCGGCTTCTCCGTTCGCGAGAACAAGTTCTATGTCTTCCGCTCACCCGTCGTCATCATCACCACCGGCGGCGCCTCCAACGTCTTCCGCCCCCGCTCCGTCAGTGAGGGCTTGGGCCGCACCTGGTACTCCGTCTTTGCCACCGGCTCCGCCTACGGCCTGATGATCCCCGCCGGCGTCGAGATGACCCAGATGGAGCACCGCTTCGTGCCCACCCGGTTCAAGGACGGCTACGGCCCAGTCGGCATGTGGTTCCAGTACTTCCACGCCAAGGTGCTCAACGCCCTGGGCGACGATTACACCGTCACCCGCGCCGACGAGCTCAACAAATACGAGCCATACGGCTCCGCCATTCCCACTCCCACCCCTCTGCGCAACCACCAGATGTTCTTGGACATCCGCGACGGTTACGGCCCCATGTACATGCGCACGGACCTGGCCATGCAGGCTCTCTCGGAGGGCGATCCCGCGAAGATGGAACAGGTCAGGAACGAGGCGTGGGAAGACTTCCTTGACATGACCATTTCCCAGGCGCTCACCTGGGCCGCCCAGAACATAGCGCCCGAGGAGACCCCGTCCGAGATCGTCCTGGCCGAGCCCTACATCATGGGCTCCCACTCCGGCGAGGCCGGCGCCTGGGTCAGCGGCCCCGAGGACATCGCCTCCGACGACTACTTCTGGGGGTACAACCGCATGACCACCGTCCGCGGCCTGTTCGCCGCTGGCGACGGCGTCGGCGCAGCTCCCCACAAGTTCTCCTCCGGGTCCTTCACCGAGGGCCGCATCGCTGCCAAGGCAGCGGTCAACTACATCAATGACAACCCCGGGCGTCCCACCGTGTCGGACGGCCAGGTGCAGGGTATGCGGCAGACCATCCTGGCGCCCCTGACCACCTTCGACCGGCACAAGGGCGCAACGACGGCTGAAGAAATCAACCCCAACTACCTCACGCCCAAGCAGGGGTTGGTGCGTCTCCAGAAGATCATGGACGAGTACGCCGCCGGGGCTTCCGCCTGGTACACGACCAACGCGAATACGCTGAATCGCGGCATCCAACTCATCGAGATGCTGCGGGAAGACCTGTCGCACCTAGCGGCCCGGACCCCGCACGAACTGATGCGTTGCTGGGAGGTCGTGCACCGCTCCTGGGTCGGCGAGGCTCATCTTCGGCACCTGCTGCATCGCGAGGAGACCCGCTGGCCGGGCTACTACTACCGTTCCGACTTCCCCAACCTCGACGACGCCAACTGGCGCGTATTCGTCAACTCGCGCTACGACCGGGACGCCAACTCCTGGAACCTCATGACGAGGCCGTACCGCGACCTCATCACCGGGTAAAGTTCAACCGCACGGCGCAAAAGCTGAGGGGCGTCCCGTTCGGGGCGCCCCTCTCTTGATTGGAATCAGAACCCTCCAGCGCCGGCCCCACCGTCTCCTCCGCCACCAAAACCACCCGAGTCATGACCGCCGAAGTGATGATCAACCGGCGGCCCCACCAGGAACGCGCCGGCAGCCGCGTCGGCGGCAGTCGGTCGGCCTCGCCGTCGGCGCCTTCCCCGACGCCCGCCTGGGACAGGAGACGGCTCGTCGAATGGGTCCCCCGCTTCCTTGGCAGCCATCCGCCTGTCGTTCCATTCCCTCCACTCTTCGTCAGCCCCGACATCCAGTTCAGTTCGACCGCCGAAAAGCTTCCTGAGCAGATTTCCCAGCATTTAATTCGCTCCCTGTCTAATCTCTGAGAGGATGTTTCTAAAGTTCCATCTCCCTCTGGAAGAGGGTTAGGCCTCCTGAGCACGTCGAAGTGCCTGAGCTTGCCGAAGGAAGTGAGGACGTTTCTTGGATTCAGCCGGTGTCTACACCCTCGGAGTCCACCCCCATTCTAACCTTCCCCTCAAGGAGGAGAAACTTCGGAAACACCCTCTGAGACTCCTACTAAGCGGGGGACGCCGCAGGCGCAAACAATTCCTGCGTAGCATGGACGATGACGCTCGCCGCCGTTTCGTTCGACATCTTGCCCATGTTCAGCATCATCTGGTAGTGGGACGGGTCATAGGGGTTGAAGTTGAAGAAGCGCCGGAAGAAATTCTCGTGCGCCCTCTCCAGCTCGGCGCCGTAGTTCTCCGCTTCTTCCCGGCTGTAATTCTCCCGCTGCATCAGCGTATGCACCCGCACTTCCAGTGGAGCGATCAACCCCACGTGGTAGGCTCCCGGAAGATCGGCCAGGATGGCGTTTGCGCCTCGGCCCACGATGACGGCATTCCCTTCCTCATAGATGTCCCTTACCACCTTTTCGGTAGCTTCCAGGAAGGTCTTGTCATCAATGTTCCTGTTGGCCGAGGCGCCCTCACCCATCATCTCCATGAAGGTTTCCGGGGGCAGATTCTCGATACCCCTGCCGAAGTACGGCTCACCGCTCACGCCCGACATCGCCGACCGCTCGAGCATGGTCTGCAGGAACCGTCCCAGGCGGTCCCGGAACCGGTCGACCCGCTGTTCCTTGGCAATCACCGCTCCGACAGGAGTTCCGATGAGCCTTGCCGCCTGCGTGAATATCAGCCGGTCATAGAAATTGATTTCCAAGCTCTGCGCCACCAGCTGGCCGATGCTCACCGCACCGGCGCCCAGCGGGCCGTGAATCGTTATAACTGCCATTACTGTTACCTCCCCGGGTAAGAGTGGTATTGCCTTCAGTCCGGTCCCTTGCAGGACAGCAGGCCGGTCAGAGTCCGCTCTCCAGCAGCCTGGAGCGACGACGCCCGTACTCATCTGCCAGAAGGCCCAGCGCATACGAGTCGAACCACTGGTCGCCCCGGCGGTGGGCCTTTCGGAAGTGGCCCTCCATCACGAATCCGATATGCTCCACCATCTGCAGGGCCGGGCGGTTGTATTCCGGCACATCCACCCAGATGCGGTGCAGCCCCATGGCATCGAAAGCGTGGTCCAGCAGGCTGACCATCGCCATAGTGCCGTAGTGGTGGTGCCACAGGTCCTTTCGCCCCACCAGGATGAACGCCTGCGCCTCGAGCAGGGGCCACTCGATCACCAGCTGGGCCTCGCCGATGTGGTCGCCTTCCGTGGTGTAGACGGCAAACACTTTCCGGTTGTCGTCGTTGAACACCCTGTCCCAGTCGTTGCCACTCCCCTCGAGGACCTGCGTCGGCGTATAACCCGCGTGGAGGGGCTGGCCGTCGTCACCCACGCCGTACCACGAGGCGTTCACCTCTTCGTCCTTCAACCATTCCGTCAGCCGTTCCACGTCCTGGCGAGTGGGAACCGACAGCGTCACCTGTGGAAACATGGTCTACCCCCTCTGGTAAACTCTTGGCGGGCCATGGCGCCCGCCAATCGCTTCGTTAGCAAAAGTTTGCATACATTATATCAAGTACTATGACATCGCAAGGCCCGACAAGGACCAATTGGGGCCTTTCCAATAGTTCCCTCTCCCTCCGGGGGAGGGTTAGGGTGGGGGCGTCTCGCTGGCCCGGAATGTTTACCAATCAATTCACGCATCAGTAAAAGACAGCGCCACCTCATTGTGCAGGGCCGGTAGTATACTTCCCTCTTCTGGTGTCTTGCGTCGACGCATCAGACAGTTCGAAATGAAAGCGAGGGTTTATGCGAGAAAATGTCCTGAAGGCCACTTTGAAAGAAGGAAAGGCCGTATTCGGAGTGATGATCACCTTCCCGTCAGCTCCCGTCGTGGAGATGCTGGGCTGCCTCGGCTTTGACTGGGTGCTGCTCGACAACGAGCACGGCTCAATCACCGTGGACAACTCCGAGGACCTCGTTCGGGCCTCCGAGCTCTCGGGCATCGCCCCCATCGTTCGGCCCGTGGCCAACAAGCCGGAGATCATCGCCCCCTTCCTCGACCGGGGAGCCTGGGGCGTTCAGGTCCCGCACGTAAACACCGCTGAGGAAGCAAAGGCCGCCGTCGACGCCGTGAAGTATTACCCCGAAGGACACCGGGGCATCTTCAGCCGAAGCCGCCCGGCCGGGTACGGCTTCAGCGGCTCCACCGGGGACTACGTAGCCGAGGCCAACCGCAACACCCTGGTCTGCCTCATGCTGGAAGAGGTCGAGGCCATCGAGAACCTGGAATCAATGGTCGAAGTGGAAGGCGTCGACGTCTTCTTCATCGGGTCTGGAGACCTGTCCCAGTCCATGGGCGTTCCCGGCCAGCAGACCCACCCCGATGTACAGGCCCAGATGGAACGAGGCGTGGACGTCATCGTCCGCGCCGGCAAGGTGGCCGGCGTCAGCTGCCCCGACAACCTTGTCCCCAAGTTCCTCGGTCTCGGAGTCCAGTACTTCCACGGCAACGTCAACAGCCTGATCCAGACCTCCAGCGTCGCCTACCTCGACACCATGCGCGAATCGGCGGCGAAGACCGGCCTGTAAATGCAGGGGGTTCTTTTATGTTGTTCCCTCCCCCTCCGGGAGAAGGTTAGGGTGGGGGCGTCTCACTGGCCCGGAATGTTTACCAATCAATTCACGCATCAGTAAAAGACAGCGCCACCTCATTGTGCAAGGCCGGTAGTATACTTCCCTCCGTTGATCCCTTATGCCGACACATCAGGCAGTTCGAAACGAAAGCGAGGGCTTACGCGAGAAATGGGAGGGTTGAGGGAAAGACAAACCGCCGGGGTTTGGGTAATCCCGGCGGTTTTTGCAGTCTGAGTGTGGAGATGTGGCTAGACAGGAGTGGCGACGAGGTTACCCATGGCTTCGTAGGCCCAATGGAGCAACTCCTCGGTCTCCCCCCAGCCGATACAGGCGTCGGTGATGGAGACGCCGTATTGCAACTGGGAAAGGTCTTCGCAGAGGCGCTGGTTGCCCTCGTTGAGGTTGCTCTCCAACATCGCGCCAATGATGTCACTGTCCCCGCTGATTCTCTGGGAAACTACATCTTTGAAAGCACGGGCCTGCTGCCTGTAGTCTTTGTTGGAGTTGCCGTGGCTACAGTCAACCATGAGTTGGGAGCGGACGCCGGCCTTCCCCAGTCGGTCCTTGGCCTCAGCGATAGCTTCAGTGCCGAAATTGGGGCCCGCATTGCCGCCGCGGAGCACAAGGTGCCCGTCGGGGTTGCCGGTGGTGCGGACGAGGGCGGTCTGGCCATCGCCGTCCATGCCCAGAAAACCATGCGGGCTGCGTGCGGACAGCATGGCGTCGACGGCGACCTGTGCATTACCGTCGGTGCCGTTCTTGAATCCGACGGGCATGCTCAGACCGCTGGCCATCTGCCGGTGGATCTGGCTTTCGGTGGTGCGGGCGCCGATGGTGCCCCAAGTTATCAGGCCAGCTAGATATTGAGGGACAACCGGGTCGAGGAACTCGGTGCCGGCGTACATCCCCATCTCACCGATCTCGAGAAGGAGAGAGCGGGCGGTGCGGAGTCCGGCCTCGATGTCGAAAGTGTCATTGAGGTGAGGGTCATAAATGAGGCCCTTCCAGCCAACGGTGGTGCGGGGCTTTTCGAAGTAGACCCGCATCACGATGAGAAGGCGGTCGCTGAGTTTTTCGGACAGTTCCTTGAGGCGGCCCGCGTACTCCAGGGCAGATTCCTTGCTGTGGATCGAGCAGGGACCGACGACAAGGAACAGCCTGGGATCCTCACCATCGAGGACCTTTCGCACCTGTTCCCTGCCCTCCAAGACAGTGTCTTCCACGGCGGGAGTGATGGGGAGGGCGTTGACGAGATTTCGCGGTGAAGTGAGCGGCTGCATAGACTCAATGTGTACATCTCTGGTTGCTGATGGTTGCACAGTGTTCCTTCCAAATAAATTAAGTGACTCAGGTAACGGCCTTACATCCACCCCCACGCCCTATCAGCCAATCCAGGCCCGGCCTCCGGCACAACTACAAAAAACCCCCAACCTATGTCGGCTGGGGTTTGGTGTCCTGCTGGCTGCCTCTGACTAGCGCACCAATCCCTCGCCGGCTGGCTGGCAACCGGTAAAGAAATAGCAGCAATAACCGCAGGCGTCCCAGGTAATTTTCATTGCGAAATAGATACTACTCGCCCTCCGGGTTGAAGTCAATAAGCTTTGAAAGCGTTTTCAGGGCAATCGCACCCGGCCCTTTCCCTCCGAGGTTTGACCGTTCACACCGACAACCTCGCTACGACCTGAGAGTATCGGTCCCTCGCAAATAAACGTTTACCAACTCCCCTGGTTCTTTGTCCGTGTTGACAAGTATAAGTATCCGAATGCAACGGTTCAAGCTGCCCGGCACTTCCGTTTCGACGGCCCCCATGAGCGCCGTGCTGTTCCATCCCAGTCTGCGGGCCGCTGCCGCAGGAAACACTGCGTTCAGGTCCGGGGTCATCGTGAACCAGACCGACGCCACATCCCGCTCCACGATGCCGTTCTTCTCGATGAGCGTCTCGAGCAATTCCGTGGTCGCTCCGTGGATGGCCTCTCCGGTGTTGGCCTCGGCGACCGTCGCCCCGCGTATGCCCCGGCACACGGTCATCGCCGTCCTCCATCAGCGCCCTGGCCCGCCGGCGCCCGCCGGGCCAGCGATGCAACGAAGCCGGCAGCCCGATCCACCACCTCTTCTCGCGGCGAGTCCAGGATCACCCTGACCAACGCGCTTCCCACCACGGCTGCATCCGCCGTTCTGCCCACCTCGGCCACGTGCTCCGCAGACGATATGCCAAACCCCAGCGCCAGCGGCAGATCGGTGTGCGAGCGCACCTGCTGAAGCAGGGCCACCCCGCGTCCCGATACCTCGCTCCTCGCACCCGTCACTCCGGTAACGCTGACGCAGTACACGAACCCGCTGGCCGTCCGGCAAGACTCCGCGATGCTTTCCTCGGTGCTCGTTGGCGCCAGCAAGGGTATCAGCGATATGTTCCTGCTCCCGCACTCGGCAGCCAGTGGGCCCGATTCCGTACCCGGCAGATCGACGACGATCAGCCCGTCCACGCCCACGCGCTGGCATTCCGCCGCGAACCCGGCGACCCCGTATGAGTACACCGGGTTGTAGTAACCCATCAGGATCAGGGGCGCGTCTCCGACCCGCTCCCGCAGTTCCTGCACCGCCTGGAGGCAATCGGCCGCGGTGATCCCGTTCTGCAGCGCCAGGAAGCTCGACTGCTGTATCGTCGGCCCCTCCGCCAGCGGGTCGCTGAACGGCACCCCGATCTCCACCGCGTCGGCGCCTGCGGCCACCAGCGCCGGCACCATCTCCATCGTGGTTTCCATGTCGGGATACCCGGCCGTCAGGAATACAATAAGTCCGGGGCGCTCCCGCTCCCGGACGCTGGCAAACATTCGCTCTATTCGCTCTCTACCCATTGAAGAAGAAAAGCCCCGGCCCTTGCTTTGCTACTTGCTGATTCGCCCGGAAAAGGGTCGATCCAACCCGCCAAATGTACCCCACAGCCCGGACAGTGTCCAGTGCCCTTCCTGCTCCGCAGGGCCATCGCAAAGTCGTCGTCTGAACTGTGATTCATTTGATTTCGGGATTTCGCTGATGGGACACCCCCATCCTGCTCATCCTTTAATCCTGTGAATCCTGATTCAGATAAAATTGAGAAAGAACCTACTTTGCAATCGTCCTGCCGCTCCGATAGGGCAGTCGCGTTTTGTCTGCCGAAGCGCGACAGACCAGTCATTCCTGCTAAATCCTCCTGCCTCCCGTGGTCGATGGCCGCTCACAGCCCTGCCCGCACCGCCAGCAGGGCCAGCGCGTTCTGCCCGGCATGTGCCGCGATGCAGGGCCACAGCGATCCCGTCTTCACGTACAGGAACCCCAGCGCCAGCCCGGTGAAGAAGATCGGCACGACCGTCCCGGGGTCCAGGTGAAAGGCGGCAAACACCAATGCCGTCGACACCACGGCCGGCCCGGCGCCGATGTTCCGCAGCAGCCCGCGCAACACGAACCCCCGGAACAGCACCTCCTCGCTCACCGGCGTAACCAGCGCCAGCGCCTGCAACGTCAGTAGCATCCCCGCACCCGGAAAGATGATTTCCTGATCTATTTCCGATGGCCTGAGCGCTTCGATGTCCAGCTGGGCCACGGCCAGGCCATAGAGGAAGGTCGCCCCGATGCTGAACGCCAGGGCGGCCACAACCAACAGCGCCGTAGCGGGCAACGCCGTCCGTGGCCTGACCAGCCTCAGGGCCTTCAGCGGAGATGAAGCGCGCCTCAACCCCATCACCCATACCGTGCCCACCGCGCTCACCGCCAGGACATGCACTACCACCCACGCCTCAATCGCCTGCTCCTGCGACGGGTACAGGCCACCGGCCGCCCGCGCCACCAGGGCCGAAACGAACAGCAGCCCCAGGAACAGGAACAGCCCCGCCGTGATGTGCGTAACGGTCCAGGGAGACTGGTCAGCGTCAGACTCGGCGGCATTGGCGCCCTGCGGCAGCCGAGCGCCGCACCGCGTACAGAGCGGGTCGCCATGGGCAATGCGCTGACCACAATTGTGACAGTGAAAGTCTGGATTCTTCATAAGCGCCGTCGACAGCCGCTACAAAATACGGCCTCCCTTGTGGCGACGCAAGCGGTGGCGACGCAAGCGCATCCCTTTCCCCGCCAGCGACAGGGACCACCAACACGCGATTGCAACCCTTCCTGTGCTGGGCCATAATGGCCGCTGCTTTACGACACCAGGCTGCACGCCGGGACCGGCCCATCCCCGCTGCTGCCGTAAAGGAGCGCCGGAATGCCCGACGACACCCACATCTCCCGGCATATCTTCGACGAAGCCGTCGCCCGCCTCGGCATCACCGGCACCGAGTCCCACATGGACCAGCTATTCCAGCAGGTCCAGGGTGTGCTGGCCGGTACTGCCGCCCTGAAAGCGATCCCGGTCTCCGGCGCAGAGCCCGATTTGGCTTTCAGCTCCTCCGGAAGCCCATCGGCATAGCCATCCACATCTTGCGGCACAACCACTGGCGGGAGTGATCAAATGGACGAACTGGAAATCTGCTACATGAGCGCCGGTGACTTGGCGCCGCTTGTACAGAGCGGCGAGTTGTCGCCCGTCGAGATCATCGAGGCTCATCTATCCCGAATCCGGGCCACCGAGCCGGTACTCAACTCCTTCATCACCTTACTTCCCGACGAGGCCCTCGCCGCCGCCCGGCAGGCCGAGCGCGATATTCGCGCCGGGCGCTACCGCGGCCCGCTTCACGGCATCCCCGTCGGCCTCAAGGACCTGTTCAACACCGGCGGCGTGCGCACCACGTCCGGCTCGCGTATCTACGACACCTTCGTCCCCGCCGAGGACTGCACCGTCGCCTCCCGATTCCGGGAGGCCGGGGCAATCCTGCTGGGCAAACTGAACATGCACCAGTTCGCCTACGGCCCCACCGGCGAGAACCCAGACTACGGCCACATGCACAACCCCTGGGACCCCAACCTCGTCAGCGGAGGATCCAGCGGCGGCTCCGGGTCCGCCGCAGCCGCCGGCCAGTGCACCATCACCACCGGCAGCGACACCGGCGGCTCCATCCGCATCCCCGCCGCCCTCTGCGGCATCGTCGGACTCAAGCCCACCTATGGCCGCGTCAGCCGCCACGGACTGACGCCCCTGGCATGGTCCATGGACCACCCAGGCCCGATGGTGCGCACCGTCGAGGACGCCGCCATCACCATGAACGCCATCGCCGGATACGACCCCAGGGACGTCGCATCCGTCAACCTGCCGGTGCCCGACTACACCGCCGCCCTGACCGGCGACATCCGGGGGCTGCGCGTCGGCGTGCCCCGCCAGTACATGGAAGCCCCGTTGGACCCGGAGGTCAGGGGCGCCGTGGAGGCCGCTTTGTCCCAGTTGGAGTCCCTCGGCGCCGAGGTGCGGGAGGTGGACTTCCCCCAGTTCGCCGACGCCGCCCCCATATCCACGACCATGCTGATGGCGGAGGCATCCGCCTGCTTCCGGGATGTTCTCGAGAGCGACGGAAAGCTTCTCTACGAGCCGGTCCGCCTGCGCCTCGAAGCCGGGCTCTTCATCAGCGCCGCCGACTACCTGAGGGCACAGCAGGCCCGCACCGTCTTCGACCGCGCCGCCCGGAGACTCCTGGATGACGTCGACCTCCTCGCCGGCCCAACCGAACCCGTTACGGCGCCCCCGCTCCTGCAACAGCAGGTGCTGGCGGGCGAGCATGAAATCGGCACCGTTCCCGCCCTGACCCAGTACACCCGCCCGTACAACATCACCGGCTTCCCGGCCATTTCGGTACCTTGCGGCTTCTCGAGCGCGGCTCTTCCCATCGGCCTGCAACTCGCCGGCAGGCCCTTCGGCGAAGAAACGGTGCTGCGGGCCGCCCACGCCTACGAGCAGTCCACAGACTGGCGCCTACGCAGGCCGCCCGTCTGACACAACCCCCCAATGACCTGGGTCCAGGACGATAGACGTATCCGTCGTCCGGTGTCTGAATCCTGATAGAGTTACGCAGTTCAAATATCCCCTCCCCCTTGAGGGGGAGGCTTAGAGTGGGGGTGAAATCGCCAACTGTGAAACTCCTATCAGCATTCGCCGTATCAAAGGATGATCAGATTGGGGAACATCCCTGATATCCTGTTCATCCTGCCCATCCATGTAAATTCACCGTACATTTCCACCACGTCCGCCAAGTTTCCACTGCCTGCGATACAATGTGACCAGGATTCCATACTTGACCCTGTTGGTTCAACTGGAACATGACCAGCATAACTGCCGTTACATTCGACCTCTGGCAGACCCTCCTCGTGGACAACCGCCAGCTCGGCCTGACCCGCTCCAGCGCCAGGCTGGAGGGAGTGCAGCGCATCCTGGGCGAGGTCGGGGAGTGTTTCGACCTGGAGCACATCACCGAGGCCTACTGGGAATGCTACCGGAAATGCGCCGCCATCCGGGAGGGGCTTCTCGATGTCTCTTTCTCCGAGCAGATAGACATCTTTGTCGAGAACATCAAGCCCGGCCTGGGCCGGAGCCTGGAACCGGCTGTTCTGGAGGAAATAACCCGCGTTTACGCCGACTCCTTCCTCGACTACCCGCCCCCTGCCCACGAGGACGCCGTGTCCGTGCTCAGGAGCGTCCATGACATGGGCCTGCGGATTGGCCTAATTTCCAACACCGGCATGACCCCCGGCATAACCTTCCGCACCTATCTCTCAAACACCGGGATGCTTGACTTCTTCGACACCCTCACCTTCTCCGACGAGGTGAAGATGTCCAAGCCGGCAAGGGAGATATTTCTCCTCACCCTTCGTACCCTCGACGCAGCGCCCGGTCAGACCGTCCATGTCGGCGACAGCATCCGCAACGACGTCGCCGGCGCCAAGGACTGCGGCCTGAAGACCGTGTGGATCACCGGATTCAGCGAGCGCGAAGACCCTTCCGACCCCGCCACGGAGCCCGACGAAACCGTGGACGGCCTGGGCGCCGTCGTTGCCGCCATCGAGCGCCTCAGCAGCGTCTCCTAATCCCCCAATCAGACAAATCACAGTTCAGACAATCAGAACGATTGCAAAACTCCCTCTCCCTCAAGGGAGAGGGAACTCTTACAAAGGCCCTGTCGGACAATCGACCCTTCCTTGACACCGGCAAACTTCGGATGATAGCGTCAAATTGACGCTTTTTCGTAAGCGCCTGCTTGAAGCAGGGTTGTCTCCTGCTTCCTCGATACAGCCACCTGGGCGGAACCGACTCTATGCGGCTGGTGAACTCAGGACAGACACCCGGCCAGGAAGACTCCGCGGCAGATGTCAATGAGCTCGCTGCGTATGTCCTTTCCCAGCGTCCTCTGATTCTGGTCAGCAACCGAGGACCGGTCGAACACCAGATGACCGATGGCCGGCCCGAACCCCGGCGGGGCAGCGGCAGCGTCGTTACCTCCTTCAGTTCCTTGGCCCAAGACTTCGAGTTCACCTGGGTCTCCAGCGCAATGAGCGAAGGCGACCGGACCGCCTCGTCCAGTGGCGGGGGCAACCCGCTGAAGTCTCCCTTCCCCAACCACCGGATCAACCTGCGGTACGTCACCACCCCCCGGCGCGCCTATCACAAGTACTACAACGTGATCTGCAACCCCCTGCTGTGGTTCCTACAGCACTATATGTGGAACCCGCCCTACAATCCCACGGTCGACGCCAGCGTTCACGACGCCTGGGAAACAGGGTACATCCCCGTCAACGAGGCCTTCGCCCAGGCGGTGGTCCGCGAGGCTGCCCGCCACGAGGCCGCTCCCGTCGTAATCGGGCACGACTACCACCTGTACCTTCTCCCAGAGTTCGTCAGGCGCGATCTGCCCGGCGCCGTGATCCAGCACTACATACACATTCCGTGGCCCACCCCCCTGTGCTGGAGCCTGATTCCCCGGCACATCGTACGCCGCATCTGCGAGTCCCTTTGCGCCGCGGACATCGTGGGCTTACAGACCCCCCAGGACCGCCGCTGCTTCCTCGACACCGTGGAGGAGTTCGTGCCGGAGGCACTGGTCGACCGCTCGGACAACTCAGTCGAGTTGTTCGGTCTCCGGTGCCGCGCGAGGGTGTACCCCGGCTCGATCAACGTGGAGGAGGTGCGGCAGATCTCCGAAGCCCCTCGCACCCTGGAATACGAGGGCAGGCTCCAGGCTGAGGCAGCCGAGTCCACCATCGTCAGGATAGACCGCGGCGAGCCCAACAAGAACATCGTCCGGGGCTTCCGCGCCTACGATCACCTCCTGACCCAGCACCCTGAGATGAGGGGCCGGGTGAAGTTCCTCGCCTTCCTGGTACCCTCCCGCACCCATCTTCGTCAGTACCAGCGTTACATGGAAGAGGTCAAGCAGACCATTCAACAGGTCAACAAGAACCACGCCGCCGGTGGCTGGCAGCCCGTCGTCGCCTTCATGGAGAACAACTACGCCCAGGCCATCGCCGGCATGAAACTGTACGACGTCCTCCTCGTCAACACGCTGGTGGAAGGGATGAACCTAGTGGCCAAGGAGGGGCCTGTGGTCAACAGGCGCGACGGCGTGCTGGTGCTTTCCCAGAGCAGCGGCGCCCACTACCAACTCGCCGGGGGCGCAATCAGCGTAGCCCCAACCGACGTGGAAGGGACGGCCCAGGCGCTGTTCCAGGCCATTACCATGCCGCCCGCCGAGCGGAAGAAGCGCTCGGCCCAATTGCTCGAAGCCGTCTGCCGCCACGACAACGACGAATGGCTCTACCGGCAGTTCCAGGACATCGCCTCCCTGATCTAGCCCCGTCGGAGTTCACATCCTAACGTGGCCTGCCGGGTATTCCCAATGTGTGTTGGTATTGAGTTGCAGGATACCGTCATTCCGGTGAAAGCCGGAATCCAGAATATCCGGCTTTTGCATGACGGTTTAGCTACGAAAACCCCTGGATTCCGGCTTTCGCCGGAACGACGGAAATAAGGCTGTGGAGTGTCTGGTGACTCAAATTGACGACACTCCCTAACGTGACCTTCCGCAACCGCTGGAATAATCAGGGGCGGCGGGGTAAAGTGGTTGCATGGAACAGTATTTTGGCCCTGGTCCCTTCGAGGCGGGGTTTCCCGATCTTCAACTCTGCATCTTTCCTCACCTGCGCGAGTTCCTCGTGTTCGACGCGCGGCCAGGGGAGCCGCAGGTGCGGTTGCTGAACACCGACGACATACTCGGCAACGAGTTCTTCAGCGCCGTGGAGGCCGAGTTCTCCCACGCCCTTCGCCACACCGGCGAATACCCGTTTTCCCACCTGATGAACCTGACCATGCACTTCGAGGAGACCATCCGCGAAGTGGCCATGTCTTTCATCCTGGAACGCCTCGGCGTACGGATGCACGGAGAGCCGGGGTCCGACTTTTCCGCGGCGGACCTGCCGGGCGTGGTGGTCTACGTGGTGACCGGCGGGGCGGTCTCCGCCCACTCCGAAGTCGTGCTGGACGCATTGCGCTCCCTGCTGGAAAGGAGCAACAGCCTGGACTCACTGCCGGAATGGGAACGCACCCTAACCGACATGGTGTCCAGGGAGGCCCGGATCGTGCAGAGGCTCAGCCGCCAGGAACTCGCAGAGGCGATCCGCGGCGACTCACCCGACTACTTCACCCTCTGGGACAACCTGAACTGATGGCCTTCCCCCCGGATTCAGGGAGACGCATTCGGATTGGCCTGATCTCGGACACTCACTCCGCAGGCAGCGGCCGCGACCTTCCGGGGGAAGTCCTGAAGGCGTTCAGCGGCGTCGACCTGATTCTGCACTGCGGCGACCTGGAATGCCTGGGAGTCCTCGACTACCTGGAGACCGTGGCGCCCGTCCTCGCAGTGCGAGGCTACGAGGACCCGCGTGAACCGGGCAACCGGCTTGCCGACGCCACAAGAGTCGTCCATGCGGGCGGACTCGCCATCGGCATGATTCACGACATCCAGTGGCCGGGCCCCAGGATTGCCACCACCGGCGACGGGACCGGACTGGTCCTGCCGGAAGACCGGGCCGAGGACACGCTCTCGCGCAAGTTCGGCGAACCCGTCGATATCGTCCTCTTCGGCGATACCCACGAGGAGGTGGTCTGCCGCTGGGACCGGACGCTGATCATCAACCCGGGTAGCCCGACCTATCCGGGCAAGCGCCACCGAAGGGGGGCGTTGGGCACAGTAGGGCTGCTGGAAATCGAAGCGGGCGAATCAATCGCCCGCATCATCGACCTGGAAACCGAGTGCGAAGCTGAGGTCTAGGGGTGCCCACCCGAGGGGCCGTAGGCACCGGCGGGCAGCTTTATGGGCCCCGGGTATTTCTCCAGCAACGACATGAAGAACTGGTGGCGCGGCGGGTTCGTGGCGTCGTTGTCGGACTTGCGCAGGTATATGCGCATGGCGGGATTCCCGTCGCCGTCCCGCATCCAAAGCTGGTAGGAGGGCAGCCCCCGGTCGTTGGTCGTGTGGATGAACTCGGCCTCGCGGATTTTCGACATGTCCAGGTGCATGTGCGTCCCGTCCGGCACCATCAGCGTCACGACCCGCCCGTCGGGAGTGAAGCGCAAATCGTCGAAGTCCATGTAGACCTCGGCGGAAGCGGCGGTGCTTTCCAGCATCACCACCACTTCATTGAATGCCCCTCCGTTCGCCCCGTCCCTGCACTCCTCAAGAATTGCCCGCAGATTGACGCCCTCAGCAACCATGCGCCTAGCTCCGTAATGTCCGAATCAGGATAGTAGGACATACGCAGTTGGGAGCAAATCCCATTCTGTATATCCTGTCCATCGATGTAAGTTAAGCCAGGTTAATCAACGGCGAAACTTCCAGGAACACGGGCGCAAACACCAGGGAGACCACCGCCATCAGCTTGAGCAGGATGTTCAGGGATGGGCCGGACGTGTCCTTGAACGGGTCGCCTACGACGTCACCCTCGACCGCCGCCTTGTGGGCCTCCGATCCCTTTCCGCCGTAGTTGCCCAGCTCCACGTACTTCTTGGCGTTGTCCCAGGTGCCGCCCGCGGACGCCATCATGATGGCCAGCATGAAACCCGAGGCCACCGCGCCGATGAGCAGTCCGCCCAGCGCGGCCTCGCCCAGGATGAACCCGGTGGCAATGGGGGCAACGACCGCCATCACGCCGGGGATGATCATCTCGCGAAGCGCGCCCCGGGTGCTGATGTCCACGCAACGCGCCGAGTCGGGGGTGCCTGTCCCTTCCATCAGACCGGGAATTTCGCGGAACTGGCGGCGGACCTCGTCGACGATTCCCTGGGCGGCGCGGCCAACAGCCTGCATGGTGAGCGCCGAGAAGATGAACGGCAGCATGGCGCCGATCACCAGGCCCACCAGGATCTCCGGCTTGAGCAAGTTGATTCCCAGCGTATCGGCCAGTAGCTTGCCGTCTTCTCCGATTTCAATGAGACCTGCGCTGACCGAGTAGGCGGCCAGCAGGGCCAGGGCGGTCAGGGCTGCGGAGCCGATGGCGAATCCCTTGCCGGTGGCTGCGGTGGTGTTGCCGAGGGCGTCGAGGGCATCGGTGCGCTCCCGCACCTCGGGATCCAGGTTGGCCTGCTCGGCAATGCCGCCCGCGTTGTCCGCAACCGGGCCATAGGCATCGGTGGCAAGCGTGATGCCGAGGGTGGACAGCAGACCGACGCCGGCCAGGGCCACGCCGTAGAACCCGGCAAACCAGTAGGCCAGCAGTATGGCGACGGAAACGCAGAACACGGGAATGAGAGTACTCATCATGCCGGTGGCAATGCCGCTGATGATCACCGTCGCCGCCCCGGTCTGGGACGACTCGGAGACCCGCTGCGTGGGCTTGTAGCTGTATGAAGTGTAGTACTCGGTAGCCAATCCGATTATCGTCCCGGCCACCAGTCCGGCGACAACACAGCCGAACCACCACCAGTTATGGGTAAGGGCGATCGTAAGAATCGCCGCGAAGATGATCAGCAGGCCACCGGCGGCGAAGATGCCATAGCGCAGGGACCACAGGAGCTTCTCGAAGTTCGCCTGCTCGCCGCTGCGCACTACGAAAGTGCCCAGGATGGCCGCGACGATGCCGGAACCGGCCAGCAGCATCGGGAACACCGACTGGGAGTCCGTGAACTCCTTGCCGGCCGCCCCGGCGAGGGCCACGGCGCTGGCGGAAAGGGCGACGGCCGATATGATGGAGCTGACGTAGGACTCGAAGAGGTCGGCCCCCATGCCGGCCACGTCGCCGACGTTATCTCCCACGTTGTCGGCAATCACGCCGGGGTTTCGGGGGTCGTCCTCCGGGATGCCCGCCTCAACCTTGCCAACGAGGTCGGAGCCCACGTCGGCGGCCTTGGTGAAAATGCCGCCGCCCACGCGGGCGAACAGGGCGATGGAGCTGGCGCCGAACCCGAACCCGGCTACGACGCTGATGTTCTGGAAGATCAGGTACAGGATGGTTACGCCGAGCAGGCCAATGCCCACCACGGAGACACCCATGACCGTACCGCTGGAGAAAGCGACCCTGAGCGCAGGGTTTAGACCCCGCATGGCGGCGGCGGCGGTGCGGACGTTGGCCCGGACCGCGACGTTCATTCCGATAAACCCAGCGGTGGCGGAACAGATGGTGCCCACCAGGTAGGATATGGCTGTCGCGGGCACCGCCATGTCGTGGTCGAAGACGGTGTAGTCCAGTATGCCCAGGACAACGGTAACCACAATCACGAAGGGCAGCAGAGACATGTACTCGCGGCGCAGGAACGCGCCCGCGCCTTCGCGGATGGCGTCTCCTATGCTGCGCATCAGCTCATTTCCGGGTTCAGCGCTGAGCACGCGCATTGCGGTTATGCCGGCAAAAACAAGTGCGACAGCACCGGCTATCAGGGCGACAATAAGCGATTCCATGCAGTCTCTCGGAGGGTGTGATTAGGGGGAGTAAGGAGTAATTTTAGCCTGCGAAATTTATCACAGGGGGCTATAAGTGTCAAACGGATTTCGTCGCGCCGGGACTGTCGGAACACCCTCGCGAGGGTCCCGTTTTCAAGCCCCCACCATGCTGAAACCGTTCCCAAGTGATGTGTCCTTCGACCACCTGTCCCCATCCCCGGACATCCAGAAGTGGCGAGAAGGAAGACCACCGACGCTCATGTAGGCTTATAATCGGGTGCCAACAACACCGGGAAGCGGAGCTGCAATCAATGCGGAGCAAAGAGGAAATTCGCCGGGCCGTGTGGTCGGCCATGGAAGAAGCCAGAGCGGCCCATACTCGAAAGCTGCACGACAAGATCCCCCATTTCAGAGGATGCGAGGCGGCGGCCGAGAGGGTCGGCGAGCTCGACGCGTGGCAGAAGGCGAAGGTCATCAAGGGCAACCCCGACAAGGCGCAACGCCCCCTCAGGCAGAAGGCGCTGGAAGATGGGAAGACGTTGTACATGGCGGTGCCACGTCTCCGACAGGAGCAGTGCTTCGTGGAACTGGACCCGTCGGCTATGGGCGCGTCGCCAGCCGAGGCATCGACGATTGCGGGCGCCTTCCGGTGGGGCAAGCCGGTGTACGTGGAGGAAATGCGACCCGTAGACCTGGTCATCTCCGGTTCGGTTGCCGTCAACCGCTTCGGCACACGGGTCGGCAAGGGCGGAGGCTTCGCCGACCTGGAGTACGGCCTGGCCATTGCCGCAGGAATCGTGTCGCCGCAGACCCCGGTGGTCAGTACGGTGCACCCCATGCAGCTCCTGGACGAGGAACTCCCCCACACCCGGCACGACGTGTTCCTGGATTACGTGGTGACCGTCGATGAGGTCGTCAAATGCAACGGCGAAATGCCCCGGCCCACCGGCATCTACTGGGACGATTTGACCCCGGCGAAGATACGTCAGATTCCCCTGCTGAAAAAGCTGAAAGAGCAGACGGGCTGACGGCCCTGATGAAATCCCCTCTCCCGGAGGGAGAGGGTTAGGGTGAGGGCGTCCCTTGGGTCCCTTGGGAGGAAGGAGCGGGCATCCCAATCGTCCTGAGGCGAGGAATGACCAGCCACAGCCCGACTACTATCAGCCATATCAGGAAGGCGACGCCGGTAATGCGGTGTACGGCCGTCGCGGCATCGACCCAGATGAACAGCATCGCCACACCCAGCACTACATCAATCACGGCGGTTACGCGAAGTATTCCGCCCATCCGCCACTGCACCGGTCCCAGCGCCACCAGCGCCAGCCCGGCGAACGTGAATCCCAGCGAGCCGGTGATCCATCGGACTCCGAACAGCCCTTCCTCGACAAAGTCCACGTCCGGCAGCATCGGGACGGTCTGCGCTTCCGGGTTCCCGGGTTGCGCCAGCCTCGCCCAGCCCGACTCGCCGGATGCCAGCACGGTCACCGTCTGTGGGTCCGGGGCCACCGCCGCCAGGGTGATGGCGGCCACCCCCGACACCGCGGAAGCCATTCCCGACCCGGCCAGCATGACGGCAGCAAGCGTCATGGCAACGGAATGATGCGTCCGCATCGCCCGCCACAACGGTATGCTCGCCGCCATCAGAGTCAGCCCGCCAATCAGCCGGGCGGCGCCGCCTGTGCCATACGCAAGGCTGGCCGATCCGATGGCGTGCAGCTTCTCCGACAACTCCAGACGCGCAATCTCTGCGGCTTCCAGACTCATGCGTTGAGCTATGGAGTCGGCAAAAGGAGTGGCGTCGGCGTCAGCAGCCAACCGCGCCGGAACTGAAATAGCCGTCGCCAGAGCTGTCAGCAGGAACAAAATCCCGGCGGTGCGGTAAGCGGACATTGACATACGAAAGCGAGGTTCAGAGCGGGATTGGGATGCGCCGCCCTCACCCTAACCCTCTCCCAGAGGGAGAGGGAACTATGAGTGGGAGAGGGGATTAGAGGCGGATCGGCTGTCAGATCAGCAGGTTGTAGTTGGGAGGGAGGGATCCTCTGCCGGTGAGGGCGTTGGCGAGGGCAGGGCCGCGGCCCTCGGCGACCGCCACTCCCGTGAGCACCTGCAAGGCAACCTGGATTCCACTGGCGGGCGGCTCTGCGTCCATGCCCAAGGCATCGGCGAGGTCCCTGCCGTGGATGACCAGTTCCATGGTGCGAAGCTGGAGGTAATCTATCAGCCTCATCCCTCCCTGCGGCGTGGCTAGGATGAAGTCTTCGTCGAGGTCGTTGACCCGTTCACGGGCCATGTTCAGAAAGCCCCGGACCATCATGGTAGGGCTATCCATGATCTCCAGACCGGCCGACCGTCCCATCTCGGCGACACGGTCGGGGTCCATGTTCTGACGGACGTTGACAATCCACTGGGTCGTGGACTCGACGTCCACCTGGGGCGCGGGCTTTTCCGAGTAGCCTACAATGGTGCTGATGGAGCGGTAGGTGTGGCCCGCCAGGTCGCGAACGGTCCACTGGCCAAGGGCGTGATCTTCCCAGGCATCAATGTCCACCCTATCCACGATCCCGGCGAAGTACTCGGCAGATTCCAGATACGCTTCCCTGATCTTGTCGCCGAAGGGAGTTCGGGTACTCACGCGATCCTCCGTGCTGATGGCGAATGGGGACACCCTCACCCTAACCCTCTCCCAGAGGGAGAGGGAACTATAGGTCGCCTACCAGGTTTTCGACTTCCAGCGACTTCATCAGGCCGCTGATCTGTGCCCAGGTATCGTCCTCGACGAAGATGCCCTCGCGACGTCGGCGCTGCTCGGTGCGGTGCTCGATCTCGCCGGGGTAGAGCACCTCGCTGAAACCGGCGGCGGGCGGGGAGTCCTTGATAAACTCGACGAATTCCCCCATGTCCTTCTTGAATTCGTCGAGAGGCCGGAAATGCTCGAGATTGAAGGCGGCGATGAAGCAGCCGTCGTTGTGGCGACCCTCGGGGTCGACGCCGAAGCCGAGGCCGGTCAGGAGTCCGGAGAACACCTCGACCATGAAGGACAGCGCATAGCCCTTGTGTCCCTGGTCCACGCCGACGGGCAGTATCGCGCCTCCGGAAAAGTAGTCGTTGGGATCGGTGGTCTGGTTGCCCTCGCGGTCTACGATCCAGCCTTGGGGGATGGACTCGCGCCGGTTACGGGCCAGGGCGATCTTGCCCAGGGCAACGGTGCTGGAAGCCATGTCCATGAGCACCGGCCCGTCGAGGTCACTGGGCATTCCGATGCAGATGGGGTTGGTGCCCAGTTTGCGGGCGCGTCCGCCGAAGGGGGCGACGTGCTTGGGGGCCGCGCCGGAGTCGGCGGTGATGAGTCCGATCATGCCCTCGGCAGCGGCCATCGTCGGATAGTCGCCCAGGCGACCGATGTGGCTCTGGCTGTGGACCGTGATGGCGGCAACCCCGTGGCTGCGGGCCTTGTCGATGGCCATGCGCATGGCGCGCTCGGTGACCACGAACCCGAACCCCCAGTTGCCGTTGATCACCGCGGTGCAGGGGGCTTCCCGTTCCACGACGAAGGGAGCGCCGGGGACGATGTGGCCTACGTCGATGCGTTCGGCGTAGGTGGGAATCTGGATGACGCCATGGGAGTCGTGGCCGACCAGGTTGGCCTTGACCAGGTGAGCGGCAACCGTATCCGCCTCGGCGTCGGGCGTACCCTTGGCGCGGTAGATGTGATAGGCAACCTTGTGCAGGTATTCGGGCGAAAAGACGGGCATGACGATACCTCTGGAGGCGGATGCGTGCAATGGGCGATGCCCAGCCGAAAAACCGCCATAAGTCTATCTTCGCCCCCATGCGTTGTCCAGAAACGACTTCCGCCTTGACCGGATAGTGCGCGGTTTCTATAATTTCGTAACAGAATATAGACGGGCACAAGTCGGTTCCCGACGGCCCGGCGCAGGAACGTACCCCATTGGTCCAGCCTACCCCGCAGAACATTGAAGCCCTGGCCAGTGCCGCCCTGGGGGAGCTGTCCGCGCTGGACAGCCCGGAAGCCCTGGAACAGTGGCGAATCGCCTATCTTGGAAGGCGAGGCAGCCTGACCACGGTGCTGCGCGGTCTGTCCGGGCTCGAAATCGACGAGCGCAGGAGTATCGGGGCCCTCGCCAACAGGGTGAAGGAATCCCTGGAAAGCGGGCTGGAGGAACGATCTCGCGAGATAAGCGAGGCGGCGCTCCTCCGGGCAGCCCGCGAAGACCGCCTGGACGTGACCCTCCCGGGGCGGCCGCCTGCGGAGGGCCGACTGCATCCGACCACGCAGATCGTCCGGGAGATATGCTCCGCGTTCACCGGCATGGGTTTCAGTGTGGTGGAAGGCCCGGAAGTCGAGTGGGACCACTACAACTTCGAGATGCTGAACATTCCGAAGGGGCATCCCGCCAGGGATATGTGGAACACCCTGTGGGTGGACTACACAAACGAGGCTGGCGAACAGTCCATGCTGCTGCGCACCCACACCTCTCCCATGCAGGCGCGGGTAATGGAGAGGCAGGACCCCCCGGTACGGGTGATTGTCCCCGGCAAGTGCTACCGCTACGAGGCCACGGACGCCACTCACGAGTGGCACTTCTACCAGATCGAGGGCCTGGCGGTAGACGAAGGCATTACCTTCGCCAACCTGAAGGGGACGCTTTACGAATTCGCCCGGAGGCTGTTTGGCGAAGAGCGAAAGATAAGGTTCCGCTGCGACTATTTCCCGTTCGTCGAGCCGGGCGTGGACATGTCCATCGACTGCTTCGCCTGCGACGCTGCGGACCGGCAGCCGGGAGACGAAGGGGAAGGCGGCTGCCGAATCTGCCGCGACAGCGGATGGATCGAGATCATGGGCGCCGGAATGGTGCATCCCAGGGTGCTTGCCGGCGTGGGCTACGACCCGGACAGGTACACCGGCTTCGCCTTCGGCCTGGGGCCCGAGCGCATTGCGATGCTGAAATACGGCATCGACGACATCCGGCATTTCTATGCCAATGACCTGCGGTTTCTGCGGCAGTTCTGAACGTTGCGGCGCTTCCTCTGCCGCAGGAATGAAAGCTGAATGAAAGTTCCCCTCGGCTGGCTTCGTCAATACGTCGATGTGAATATTCCCGCCTCCGACCTGGCCCACCGGCTGACCATGGCCGGCGTCGAGGTGGGAGAGGTGCTGGAAACCGGGGGCTGGAGCGAAGTATACGTCGGCAGCGTCACGGCCGTCCGCCCTCATCCCAACGCAGACCGCCTGCGCCTCTGCACAGTGACCACCGGCCGGGACGAGGCCGAAGTGGTCTGCGGGGCTCCCAACGTGGCGGAGGGCCAGAAAATCTGCTTCGCCAGGGTGGGGGCGCACCTCTACAACGCCCACAGCGCCAGGCACGAAACGCTGGCGGCGGCGCGCATCCGGGGAGTGGAATCGCAGGGCATGATCTGCTCGGAGCTGGAGCTGGGCCTGGGCGAGGACCACACCGGCATCATCGTGCTGCCGGACGACGCCCCGCTGGGTGAACCGTTGTCGGACTACCTGGGCGACACTGTACTGGACCTCGAACTGACTCCGAACCGGCTGGACTGCCTTTCCATGCTTGGAGTGGCCCACGAGGTGGCGGCCCTCACCGGCGGCAAGGTAACCGAGCCGGAGGTCAGCTACGAGGAATCCGGTCCTCCGGCCAGCGAGAGGGTCAGCATTTCCATAGCCGACCCGGACCTGTGCCGGAGGTACACCGCCACCGTGATTGACGGAGTCCGGATCGGTCCCTCTCCGCAGTGGCTTCAGGACCGCCTGACCCGGGCGGGGTTGAGACCGATCAGCAACGTGGTGGACGTCACCAACTTCGTCATGCTGGAGTACAACCAGCCGCTGCACGCATTCGATCTCGGCACCGTCAAGGACGCCACCGTCATCGTGCGGCGGGCCCGGCCCGGCGAAAAGCTCACGACGCTGGACGGCGTGGAGCGGGACCTCACCACCGAGAACCTGGTCATCGCCGATTCGCAGGACGCCATTGGCTTGGGCGGCGTCATCGGAGGGGCCAACAGCGAGATCGGCCCGGAGACCCGGACGGTACTGCTGGAGTCGGCGAACTTTGCCCCGGGCAACAACCGGGAGACCGCCACGTCCCTAGGCCTGCGAACCGAGGCTACGCTGCGGTTCGAGAAGGGACTGCGTCCGGAACTGGCGCCGCTGGGGTTGAGGCGGGCGACGGCCCTGATCCAGCAGGTGGCTGGAGGAACGGTCGCGCCGGGCATCGTCGACGTTTACCCCGAGCCCGCAGCGTCACCGACCGTAACCCTGACCGTGCGTCGGCTTCGCCAGTCGCTGGGCATGGACATGGACATGGGCCAGGCGCAGGCCGCCCTGGAGTCGCTGGGGTTCCGATGCCGGGCAGGGGAGACCTTCCTGGAGGCGGAGATTCCGTGGTGGCGCAACGATGTGAACATCGAGGATGACCTGGTGGAAGAGGTCATTCGAATAGTCGGCTACGACGAAGTGCCCACGGTGATGCTGTCCACACCGATTCCCTTCCACAGTCCATCGCCCGCGATTGCCATGCGGGACAAGGTAAAGGACCTGCTGGCCGCCGGCGGGATGCAGGAAGTAATCAACTACTCCCTGGCGTCGTTGGAACTGCTGGAGCGGGCATCATCAGCCGGTGGTGATTCGCCTCCAATGCGGATTGCCAACCCCATGAGCTCCACCCACGAGTACCTGCGTCCCACGCTGCACGCCGGCTTGCTGGCGACGCTGGCGTCCAACAGGTCGTACAGCGACGGCCCGATACGGCTGTTCGAGGCCGGGAGGGTGTTCCTGCCGAGGGCGGGCGACCTGCCGGAAGAGGCGGAGGTAGTAGCGGCCGTGATGCAGGGCAGCCGGGGAGAAGAGTCGTGGATGGACTCCTCCGGCGACGACGGCATGGACTTCTTCGATGCAAAGGGGATGGTGGAGTGGCTGCTGGACCGGGTGGGCATACCATCGCCGACCTGGGAACCGGCCGAACACGCCGTGTACCAGCAGGGTCGCTGCGCCGTGGTGAAGGCAGGCGGCGCAGTCCTGGGCCACGTCGGCGAGGTGCATCCGTCCATCAGGGAGAAATTCGACCTGGACTCGGGCGTGGTTGCCGGATTTGAACTCAGCCTGAGCGCCCTGCTGGGAGCCATGCCGGAGTCGGAGCGGCGCTTCGTATCCCTTCCCCGCTTCCCATCGGCAACCCGGGACCTGGCGCTGGTTGTGCCGGTGGATGTGCCGGCAGGCCGGGTTACCGAACTCATACTGCGGCACCGGATGGTGCAGAGCGCAGAACTCTTCGATATTTACTCGGGAGAAAACGTCGCCCCCGGCACGAGGTCGCTGGCGTTCCATGTGCAGTTTCAGGCAGACGACCGGACATTGACCAACGAAGAGGTGAGCCGTTCCCTTGACGGCCTGCTGCGCACCCTGGACCGGGAAGTCGGCGCCACGTTGAGGAACCAGTAGAGCCACTGCCCAGGACCTCGGTAGAAGGATTCCGTCAACGTCACCCGTATCCACAAACCATTCTCATCCAGCGGGGGAGAGCGAAAATGACTACGCAGCACCGCCGCCACGAGCGTCACGGCCATCACGAAGAACCGGCCCATCACCACGGGCACAGCCACGCCGAAGAAGACATGCTGAGCGTCGAGGAGGCCTACGAGCGGGTGATGGCCAGCTTCGGGCCACTGGAAGCAGTCGAGGCTCCGCTCCTGGAGTGCATGGGACAGACGCTGGCTGAAGATGTCACGTCCCCACTGGCCCTTCCGCCGCTGGCGAACTCGGGAATGGACGGATACGCCCTGCGAGGGACCGACATAGCGGGGGCATCGAAGGACTCGCCCATCCGCCTGCCGGTAATCGGGATCGTTGCGGCCGGGCAGATGCCGGGCCGGGCCGTTGAAGCCGGAACCGCGATGCGGATAATGACGGGCGCGCCCGTGCCCGACGGCGCCGACACCGTCGTTCCCTTCGAGGAAACGGACGAGGTGCAGCGGAAGAGTGAGGGCCGCCCGCTGGACGAAGTTGCCGTCTTCAGCGAAATGCCGGCCGGGGCCAATGTGCGGCCTGCGGGAGAGGACATCCGCATCGGCGAGCTGGTACTAGAGGCTGGCACCGTGATTCGCGCCGCCGAGGTGGGCGTCCTGGCCTCCCTGGGCCTCGACAGGGCGCGAGTGATACGCCGCCCGCTGGTGTCGGTGCTCGCGACGGGCGATGAGCTGGAGACCGCCGGTTCCTCCCTTGCGGGAGGCAGGATTTACGACAGCAACAGCTTCAGCGTGGCGGCCTCGGTTGTTGCCTGCGGCGGGGTGCCGCGACTGCTGGGAATAGCCCGGGACAACCTGGAAGACCTGCACGCCAAGCTGGCCGCAACGGCGGGGTCGGACCTGGTGATAACCTCGGCAGGAGTTTCCAAGGGCGACTACGACATCGTCAAGGACGTGCTGGAACAAAGAGGCGCAATGAATTTCTGGTCGGTCAGAATGCGGCCGGCCAAGCCGTTGGCCTTCGGCCACCTGCGGGGAGAAGGCGGCAAGGACGTGCCCCTGCTGGGGTTGCCCGGAAACCCGGTGAGCGCAATGGTGGCATTCGAGATGTTCGCCCGCCCGGCGATCCGCGCCATGCTGGGGCGGCCACTGCGGGCGCGCCCGGCCGTGGACGGAATACTGACGGGGCCGATACGGAACTACGACGGCCGCCGTGTGTACGCTCGCGTGGAAGTGGAGCTGAAGAACGGCGTGTACTACGCCACGCCCACGGGCCCGCAGGGCTCCAACATTTTGACTTCGATGTCAAGGGCCAATGGACTCGCCATCTGCCCCGAGGACCTGCCTGCGAAACAGGCCGGTGAGCAGATCCGCATCATCATGCTGGACTGGAACGAAGAGGTGGACCTATGACCATAGCCGGGCTGGATGCCGGCGGAACGCCGGAGGAACAAAGTCCGAGCAACGTGCTGTACCAAATCAGCATGACCAGGCTTGAGCAGTTGAGTCGATCTGCGGTGCACCTTATCGCGGGCCGGCTGAGTGAGGCTTGTCCATCCTACGGAAAGCCCCTGCACCAACTGGATGCGACGGCGCTGATTCGCGAAATCAGGGAATTCCACGAAGATACCGAAGACTTCATCCGATATGACATGCCCATCAAGGAGATCATTTTCCGGACGCTGCTCGCGAGGGGCAATGAGCCAATGGCCCTGAGTGACCTGCACCAGGAACTCACGGCCCGGTGGAGCAATGCCCTTCGACCGATAACCATCGACGAGCCGCTGCTTCGCCGAGTCCTGGACACAGATACCTATTATGGGTTTGCCCAGACGTAACGTGCAGAAGATCGGGCATAAAGAAAAAGGGCGCGGTGTTTCCCGCGTCCTTTTTCTTTACGCCCCTGCGATTTCCCCTATGACTGCAAATTCGTCGCCCATCGGAGCTCTTTCGTCATCAGGCTGAAGCGCTGGAGATCCAAACCGATCAACTCTCCGTTTTCAGAGTAATCGGCCACGATGTCGTCGGTGATCTCCTTCGCATATGCAGCTGGGGAATCCGTGATTTGGATATAGACGGCATCCGCTTTCGGATCCGCCTCTATCTTGAACATACTCTCACTCCTCCTTAAGACAGCTATGCCGCTCCGACCCTGAATGCGTCAACTATTAGAGGTTCGGCACCTCCCCTGACTCTGACTTTGAGAGATCTGCCATCAGCCTCATTGCAAACGTAAACAACGTCAGCACCAACAAAGTAACTGCGAGAATTATTATTCACGCAGTTATCAATTTCTGCTTCACTGATATTATACAGGCTCATTCGAGCCCGCGCATGGTTGGAGTATTCCATCAGGATGCGGGGACGGCGAGTTGCTCCCGGGCCTTCTCCACCAGTTGGGAAAAGGCATCCGGGTCCCGGACGGCCATATCGGCAAGAATCTTTCGGTCCAGTTCGATTCCGGCCAGCTTGAGACCGTGAATGAACTGGCTATATGAGAGGCCTGCGGCCCGGCAGGCTGCTCCGATTCTCACAATCCACAGGCTCCGGAACTCTCCCTTGCGCTCCCGCCGATGCCGGTAGGCGTACGACCACGCGTGCATCACCGACTCTTTGGCCCACTTGTAATTGCGGTGGGAGGATCCCTGGAAACCCTTGGCTGCCTTCAGGATCTTCTTGTGTCTGCGACGCTTGGTAACGCCGCGCTTTATTCGTGCCACTGACTGGTCTCCGTCGAGGGCGCCGGCCGGCTAGCCGTAAGGCATCAGCCGCTTGAGCCGAGGAACATCAGCGGCAGCGACTTCGATCTTGTCGGAATACTTGCGGGTCACCTTGGTGGGCTTCTTTCGCCGCAGGTGGCTGCTCATCCGCTTGCGTCGGAGGAGCTTACCCGAGCCGGTTACGTGGAAACGTGCTTTGGCGCCTTTGTGCGTCTTAAGTTTTGGCATCGGCCAGTTCTTCTACCTGTTCCGGCTGACTTTCGTCGGCCTTGTTGTTTCCTGACTTGTTTGCCTGGTTCCTGTTGCCGGACGGTGCGCGTTGTGCCTTCTGTTCTTCACCCTTCTGGAGGGATGGTATGAGCACCATCGAAAGGGAACGGCCCTCCATGGCCGGAGGACGTTCCAGTCGCACCTCGTCCTTCAGTTCGTCGGCCACCCGGCGAAGCACGGAGAGACCGAGCTGCTGATGGGCTGCCTCTCTCCCGCGGAACCGGACGGTGAGTTTGACCTTTGAGCCGTCTCCGATGAACTCCCGCACCTTGCGGACCTTGGCGTCGAGGTCGTGAGTCCCGATGTTGGGACGGAAACGCACTTCCTTCTGCTCGGTGCTCTTCTGTCCCCGCTTGGACTCTTTCTCCTTCTTGGATGAGAGGTAAAGCAGTTTGCCGTAGTCAAGCAGCCGACACACCGGAGGGTCGGAATTGGGTGCGACTTCCACCAGATCAACCTCGGCGTCGCGTGCCATCTGCAGAGCGCGCCGGGTTTCCATCACCCCCAACTGCGACCCGTCCCCACCTATGACCCGAACCTGAGGGCTGGTAATTCGTTCGTTGACCCGATACTGCCTGGCGATGCTGCACCACCTCCAATGAACTATGCCCCGTCCTTACCGATGGGCATACGGCAATCTATCACAGGGCACCCCGCCCGTCAACGCGCTGCCTATTCGTCTCCGGGGTCGTCGTCGGGATCCTGTAGCGGATCGTCTTCCCCGCCAAAATCCAGACCCTCGAGAAACTGCTCAATCTGCGGAGAAAGAGGCGGCAGTTCAATGTCCCCGGAAGATGCTCGCCGGTTTTCCCGGTCGTAGCGCTCTTCCAGGCGGCCGAGCAACTTGGAAACTTCGGAAGTATCGGAGACGATATTCTGCAGAGATTCGTACTGCTGTATTCCTCGTTCCCTGTCTTCGAGACGGCTGGGCAGCCCATAGATGCGGCACAATATGCCGGTCAACCTAGCGATGCCCGAAAAATCTTCCTCAACTTGGAAGTACTGAGGCAGGTGAACCACGAAAATTCGGGTGTCCATGTTCAGGGATTCAGCGTGTTCGAAAATCAGGTGCGTGATGGTGGTCGGCCCCTCGTAGTCGCTGGGGCGTACCTCCACCATGCGATACTCTTCCTCATTGGAGGCATCCACCGTTCCCCCGGAAACGAGCAGCGGGCGGGTGTGGGGCACCATATCGTACATGGCGCCGATCAGCGAATAACGCTTGACGCCCAGCCGGTCCAGCATTTCATTGACCGAATCGGTGAAGTCTTCGCCGTAGGCGTGAGGCTCCAGCAGGTGCAGCGTGATCAGGTCGGGCCCATTTTCTCGAACGGCCACCTTGACGGTGGTCGAAGGAATGGTGTACTCCCGTTTGCCCTGGCGCAACACCGACTTGGGCCGGTACCTGGTGAAGTCGTAGTATCGCCCGGGGCGAACCAGGCGCCCGACTTCCTTGGCGCCAAGGTACCGTTCGATCCGGCGCAGGGTGAGACTGCCCACGCTGCCGACATCGATCCAGGGCCTGAGTACCGCCAGGACATGGGGTTCCTTCAGATCCGGCAGCGGCTCATCGAATTCAAAGTCTCCAATACGCATTATTCTAGTGTGCCAGCGCGCCATGAGTATGGCAAGTGCTTCTCCTACTCACACTAGCGGCTGTGAGCCTTGCCGGTTGAGTGCTTGACCTTCGCTGGGATACTATTGTCTCATTGTCGGCGATTTTCGACGGCTCTGTTCGCAGTTTCGTCAAACATTCCTGGAGCATCGAGGTCCAAATGCAGGCAGCAACGACCAAGCGGGTATGCGCTTCCGGCTGATCAAGAGATGGCGGACTATGTTTGTACTGATGGTGTTGCTGGGACTACTCATGGGGCTTGGGTGCGCCGTTGCAGACCTTGAGCCGACGGCATCGCAGTCCGCCGGGCAGCCACAAGACGCGGTTGTACGAATTGGAGAGGCCGCGTACGTGGTGGACCTGGCGATTCAGCCCGAGGAAAGGCAGCAGGGACTCTCAGGCCGGGCGTTCATGGCCCATGACGCCGGTATGCTGTTCGTGTTTGAGGAAGAGCACACGCTACACTTCTGGATGAAGGAGATGCACTTTCCGCTGGACATCATCTGGATTGACGAAGAGTGTCGGCTCATAGACGTGGCTGCGGATGTGCCGCCACCCTTGCCCGGGGCAGGCAATGACGAAATCCCGAGGGTCCAGTCCCCTCTGCCGGCCCTCTACGTGCTCGAAGTCAACGCAGGGGAAGCAGCGCGCAACGGGCTGTCGGCAGGCGCTACAGTGGAGTTTCAGGGGGCTATCGCGGGCCGGTACGGATGCTGAGCATAAACAGTTCACCCCCATCTCCGTATCAAGTACGGGGCAGGCTCTAACCCTCTCCTGAGGGGAGGAGGAAACTTAAAAGGCCCTGCCCTTGATGGGATGGAATTGCACGAAAACGGAAAGGATGAGTTAGCGATGGAAATTCTGGTTTCCGGTTCAATGGCCTATGACCGCATAATGAACTTCGGGGGGTACTTCCGAGAGCATCTTCTTCCCGACCAACTGCACAACATCAACGTCAGTTTCCTGGTCAACAGCCTGAGCGAGAACTTCGGCGGCACCGCCGGGAACATCGCCTACTCGCTGTCTCTGCTGGGCGAGTCCCCTCGCATCGCCGCCACTGTGGGCAACGACTATCACCGCTATTTCGAGTGGCTGGAGTCCTGCGGCATCGGCACTAGCGACATCCGGGTGGTGGCCGAGGAACTAACGGCCGGAGCCTACATCACCACCGACCTGGACAGCAACCAGATTACGGGCTTCAATCCGGGGGCGATGAAGCAACAAGCCGGCTTCAACTACGAGAGCATCGACCCGTCGGACACCATCGCCATAGTAGCTCCGGGCAACATCGCGGACATGATGGAGTTCACCGCCAAGAATCACGAGCTGGGCATCTACACCATCTTCGACCCCGGCCAGTCCCTTCCCCTGTGGGAGCCGCAGAACCTAATGCACTGCATCGAGCAGTCGAATATGCTCATCTGCAATCATTACGAGTTGGGGCTGATTTCCAGCAGCAGCGGGCTTTCCCGCCCAGAGCTGGTGGGGATAGTGGAGCATCTGGTGGTCACGCGGGGTGAGCAGGGCGCGGAACTTCAATCGAGAGGGTCTCTGGAGCTGGTGGATGCAATCCCCACCGACGCCGTTGACCCCACGGGTGCCGGGGACGCCTTCCGCGGCGGGCTGATCAAGGGGCTGGCCGCCGGCGAGGGGGTTAAGCGGGCGGCGGAGATGGGTACGGTCTGCGGGTACTACGCGGTGCAAGTCGAGGGGACGCAGACGTACAGCTACACGCAGGAGGAATACGACCAAACGCTACGGAGACGCTTCAGGAGGTAGTGGCAGGTCTGAAACTCGCCGCTGCCGGTTACGGAAGTCGCTCTTGGAAAGACCGGATTGCCGGATAATCGAACTCAGGGTGCCGGGCTTAATGTCCTCGCCTAACTGTCCGTAGGAAAGGATGACCGTCCAGCGCTGACCACTGTGGTGAGCTTCATACACTCGGTGGCTGCCTTTGCCGTGCCGCTCGAAAACGAATCCGTGCCTCTCAAGAATAGCGAGACCTGCCGGTAATTCACAGGGCGGCATTCACGACAAATCCGGCGCGAGAAAACCCGCTGTTACTCGCTCAGAATTTCACAACCCAAACGTCCGATGCAGGATGGCCAGCCGCAGGCGCAACCCCAAGGGCGCCTTGCGATTCAGGAATCTGGCCTGCTCGTCTTGCGGCAGGTCGGCCACATATTCGAGATAGGTTTCTATGGCATCGGCAAGCTCGCGGCGCACGTCTTCCAGACTTTCGCCTTGCACAGCCAGGTAGAAGTCCACGCAGATTGCCTGCCAGTCGCCGGGACGCCCCCGCCCTAACACTCCCCCAGAGGGAGAGGGAACTTTAAGAAGCCGGGCGCCGGGCTCCCAAGCGTTGCCCCTTCCAGTGCCTTTCGATAGAATCTGCGGGGCGGCCACACGGCCACTTTATGACCTGCCTGGTTGAGACATCAGATTGACTAACGAAGCCAGTTTTCCGCCCGTTCTGGGACACGGCCCTCTGGACGGCGTCAAGGTACTGGACCTGAGCGAGGACATCGCCGGGTCGTTCTGCGCTCGGCTCCTGGCCGACTACGGCGCCGATGTGCTGAAGCTGGAACCGCCCGCGGGCGCTGCGCTGCGGCGGATGCCGCCCTTCTTTGGCGACGACCCTCATCCCGAGAAGAGCCTGTTCTTCCTGGCGATGAACCTGAACAAGAAGTCGGCGACGATCAACCTCAAGTCGGGTTCGGGCCGACAGTTGTTCCGGGAGCTGATACCCCACGTTGACGTCGTGGTGGAGAGCTACAAACCGGGGTACATGGACGACCTGGGGCTGGGGTACGAGGCGCTGGAAGAGATCAACCCCGGGCTGGTGGTGACCTCGATCACGCCCTTCGGACAGACCGGCCCGTACAGCCAATATGCCGGGGAGGAGATCGTCAACTACGCCATGGGGCTGATCATGAGCATCAGCGGGCAGCAGGGACGGGAGCCGCTGAAGCACGGCGGGTTCCAGGCGCAGTACGAGGGCGGACTGAACGGCGCGGCGGCCACGGCGATGGCGCTCTTCATGCAGGGCAACACCGGCGAGGGTCAGCACATCGACGTGTCAATCACCGAGTGCGTGGCCTCTACGATGATGGCGACGCAGACGATGTACCCATTCATCGGGGCGACGCAGCCGCGTCGTCGTGCCTCCGGCAGCAACTTCGGGCACCCCATGCCGTGCGAGGACGGGTGGATCATCGTGCAGACCGGGGGCGGCGCGACCTGGGAGACCATCGCCAACTTCTTCCGGGACCCAAGGCTGCACGAGGAACGGTTCACCGACACTGCGGAGCGGAACCGGAACGGCGAGGAACTGGACCGCATCGTCCTGGAGTCGATCAGCGAACGGGGCAAGTGGGACCTGTTCACCGAGGCGGCCAACTCGCGGATGCTGTTCGGGCTGGTGCAGACTCCGTCGGAGCTGGCGGAGTGCCCGCAACTGGAATCGCGGGACTTCTACCGGGAGGTCGAACACCCGGTGATCGGCAAGATCAAGGTGCCCGCCGTGCTGTTCAACCTGTCGCTGACCCCCTACCAGTACCTGGCGCCGGCGCCCACCCTGGGGCAGCACAATCGGGAGATTTACGTGGAAGGTCTGGGCTACTCGCAACAGGAACTGGCCCTTCTGAGGCAGACGGACTCGATCTGATATGTCAAACGCTGACTCACAGTTTCACCCCCACCCTAACCCTCCCCCTGAGGGGGAGGGGACAGGACGCTTGCCGCTGGAAGGCATCCGAGTGCTTGACTCGACCTACGTGTTTGCGCTGCCGTACGCGGGCGGGCTGCTCGCCGACATGGGCGCGGAGGTCATCAAGGTCGAAGGGCCGGGACGTCCGGACGTAACGCGGACGGGCGGGTACTCCGGGGTCTTCGCCGAAAACGATCTGGGCGAAGACTGGTGGAACCGTCCCTCGACCTACAACCTGATCCACCGGGGCAAGCAGTCAATCACCCTGGACATGACCGACGAGCGGGGCCGTGAGCTGTTCAAGGAACTGGTGATGGTCTCCGATGTGGTGATGGAGAACTTCACGCCCCGCGTGATGCGGAGCTGGGGCCTGGACTACCCCAACCTGCGCAAGCTCAGGCCCGATGTCATCCTGGTGTCGAACACCGGCTACGGGCACGGCGGCGGGCCGTACTCAGGCTACCCGGCGCAGGCGACGACCCAGGAGGCGACCCACGGACACTGCTGGATCACCGGCTATCCGCCTGGTCATCCAAATGAAGGGCCGGCCAAGGCGGGCGCTTCCTTCGTGGACTTCCTGTCCACCTGGACCGCGCTGTTCGCCATCGGGGCGGCGTTGCGTTACCGGGCCCGCACGGGGCTGGGGCAGTGGGCCGACCTGGGGATGTACCAGTCGGGAGTGATGTTCCTCTCGGAGTACATCCTGGACGCCGTCGCCAACGGACGCGAGGGCGGTCGCATCGGCAACCGGCACCCGTGGCGGGCGCCGCAGGGGTGCTACCCGGCGGCGGGCGACGACCAGTGGATCACCCTCTCTGTGGGCGACGATTCGCAATGGCGGTCCCTGTGCGAAGTCATGGGGCAGTCCGACCTGGCGTCGGACCCGCGGTTCAACACCATCGGCGGACGCCGCAAGAACCACGACGCGCTGGACGAAGTCATCGCCGCGTGGACCTCAGCCCGGGACCGGTATGATACGATGCACGCCCTGCAGGCGGTGGGCATCCCGTCGGGGCCGGTTCTGACAGGGAGGGACATCCACTACGACCCTCACTTTAAGAGCCGCAACTTCCTCGAACGGGTGCAGTACCCGACGGAACGCAAGATGGGCGAGCGGATGTTCCTGAGCAGGCCGTACAAATTCTCCAAGAGCCCGCTCCACATCCAGGGACCTTCGCCGGCCTTCGGGCAGCACAACGAGCCGATGTTGAAGGAGCTGCTGGGCGTCCCCGAGGAGACCTACCGGCAGATGGTGGAGGACGTGGTAATCGCCACGGTGCCGACCACCGGCGAGCCGTCGCCGGTGGTGCCGCAGCCCGAGGCGCTGGAGCGGGGCATCATCGCGGCGTGGGACCCGGACTACCGCGAGCGGCTGGGACTGGGATAGGACAGCATTTCGAGGGTTCCCTCCCCATCAGGGGGAGGGTTGGGGAGGGGGTGAAATCTCCGCCTGCCTAACTCCTAACTTGGGAGAGCAACCATGATAGTCAGCACCACCGAGACCGTGCCCGGACGGGATGTTGCCGAGATACTGGGAGTCGTGACCGGGAACGTAGTGCAGGCCCGGAACATCGGCCGGGACATCCAGGCCGGCCTGCGTAGCGTTGTGGGCGGCAAGGTGGGCGTCTACTCCGAGATGCTGGCCGAAGCGCGGTCCGAGGCAACGCGGCTGATGACCGAGGATGCCGCCGGCCTCAACGCCGATGCCGTGATCAACGTGCGCTACACCACCAGCGCCATCAGCCAGGGCATGTCGGAAATCCTGGCCTACGGCACCGCCGTCAGGCTGCGGTGAGGGGCTTGCGTCACAGGGGCATTAAACCGGGCAAAGCGCCCCGGCGGGGCCTTGAAGTTCCCTCTCCCTCCGGGAGAGGGTTAGGGTGGGGGCGTACTCCGGTTCCTTTCTTGACACTGCGAAAATGGTGGGCATAAGCTAGGTACGAGGGCCCGTAGCTCAGTGGTAGAGCAGCCGGCTCATAACCGGCTGGTCGTTGGTTCGATCCCAGCCGGGCCCACTTACCCCCGAAGCTTGCCTTCCCAAACCGATGCGGTCTCAAGGAGGACGCCATGCCTTTGCAGTTGGACCACACCATCGTGCCCGCTTACGACAAGGTGAAGTCCGCCGAGTTCATCGCCCGCCTCTTCGGGCTGAAGTACGAGGGGCCGTGGGGTCACTTCGCGCCCCTGAAGGTCAACGACACGCTGACCCTGGACTTCGACAACTCCGACAACCCTCACGCCAATCACTACGCCTTCCTGGCCTCGGACGAAGAGTTCGACGCGATCCTGCAGCGGGTCAAGGACGAGGGCGTCGCCTTCGGCAGCGGACCCCGCTCCCGCACCGACGGCGAGATCAACCACCTGCACCAGGGCCGCGGCTTCTACTTCGAGTGCGAAAACGGCCACGTCTGGGAGGTCATCACGCACACGTATGTGTGAGGGGTGACATGGCAGTGAACACAGAAGCCATACACGTAAGTATGCTGAAGCTCGTAGTCTAGTGGCAGAGCAGCCGAATTTTGATAGCCTGGTCGTTCTTTTGGTACCAGTTGTGACCATTCTCTATGTTACGGTTCTGAATGCCAGAAAGGGGTCGCCATGACAGGACGGGAGTACTTGGAAAACATTCGCACCGAATTGAAGTCGGGGCGTTATCAGCACAGGATGGGCGAAAACTTGCTCCGTGCATTTGGGTATGTTAGGCGTAGGGCTACGGCCATCGATGAAATAAACGCTACTTTGGATGAACTTGGCCTGATGACCATCCCTGAAATCGACTCCGACATGCCGCTCAGAAAACCTCGCATCCTTTTTCGGCTAAAGTCCGAAGGCGACAATTCGGAAATCGAACCAGCCTGCGAAATTCAAAGTGAAACACCCGAATCAGAAGAAATTGACACCGAGTTGCAGGCATTTGAAGACAACGACTATGATCTAGGGTACCCGATAGAGCCAGCATTTACTATCTCCGAACTGGCGTCAGCTAAAACAGATGTTATACGTGTTTCGTCAAGTGCGTCCATAGCGGCGGCCTACACTACCATGCTACGCTACAATTTTTCCCAGTTGGTCGTTGCTGACCTGGACCAACCAAGGCAATCGGATATAAAAGGAGTTGTATCGTTCCAATCGATGACGAATGCGTTAATGAACGGTAACCCCAAGACAGTAGGTGATTGCATCGAAAGAGACGTCTGTATAGCTCAAAGCAACGCTGACTTGGTTTCAGTAGTAGAGCAGTTAAAGACGAAAGATGTTGTCTTGGTGATCGGGCAAGAGAAGAAGCTCCAAGGAATCGTAACAGCTTGGGATTTGGCTGAAGAGTTTGCAGATCTTGTCGATCCTTTCAAGCGAATAGGCGAAATCGAGAGTCGCTTGCGAACTCTCATCGAAAGACGACTTGGCAGAGATAAAGTAGCTGAGTTTTTTAGAGAACACGTTGCTCCAAGTAATGACTCTAGCGGAGAATCGGAAGAACTAACAATGGGGGAATTGCAAAGAGTCTTGGATTTCCCCAAACACTGGAATATGCTCAGCCTACCCTTCGACAGACAAATCTTCATTGAAACCCTGAACGAAGCCCGTTGCTATCGCAATCGTCTGATGCACTTTAGAGACCCGCTAACCCCAATTGAGACTAAGCGGCTTACCGACTTTTGCAATATGGTACGCCAAATCCAATTATAACGACATGGGGATATCGAGGTAACTTGGTGGCAATCAGATGCCCCAAGCCTGCTTGGATAGGTCGGAGATGCTATGGCGGAGTGGACCTTACAGAATGCGGAGGACGGATTCGGCGCGTTGGTCGACGCGGCGCTGGCAGGGGAGCCGCAGCGGGTTACGCAGCGTGGGCGGCCAGCGGTGGTGGTTCTGGCAGCGGCGGAGTATGAGCGGCTTTGCCGATTGGAGAAGTCGGCCGCTCCGAGTCTGGGCGAGTTGCTTTTGGAGATTCCGCAGGACGACTTGGAGTTCGAGCGCCTGCCTATCTCTGCCCGTTCACCGGACTTTTGATGTTTCTGCTGGACACCGATGTGCTGTCGGCGCTTCGCAGGCGCGACCGGAATCTTGGGGCCGTCCGCTGGGTGGAAAGCCAGCGGACGGCTGATTTGTTTTTGAGCGTCGTCACGGTGGGGGAGATAGAACGGGGCATCACGCAACAACAGCGGCAAAACCCGCCTTTCGCCCGTGACCTGGCGCGGTGGCTGGACCGGGTGCTTGCTTGGTACAGTGACCGGATTCTCCCCGTAGACGTGGCCACGGCGCGACGATGGGGGCAGTTGTCGGCAACTGTCGGTCACGATGGTGCAGACCTGCTTATCGCGGCGACGGCGCTGGAACGCGGCCTTACCGTAGTTACACGCAACGTCAGGCACTTCGAGCCGACGGGGGCGTCGGTATTGAATCCCCTCGATTAAGACTGACAGTTCTGGCCGTCCTGAGCAGCAACTGCCCGATGGCGTTGTGGCGTGTTGCGTGGCACAATTCCGTTGCCCGGAATCGGAGGGGCCGACGGGACTTGACGAAACTAGGTGAGGATTGGTGGCTGCGGCTGAGGTCAATCAGAATGTCCGGTATGAGCCGGACGAGAGCGCTCCCAACCACATAACCGTCGGGCTGGGGGTGCAGGCGGGAGTCATCACCCTCCCGGCCATCGTCATCGGCGTGGTCATCGTGGTGAAGGCCGGCGGCGGCTCCGACAGCTACTTGGCGTGGGCGGCCTTCGCCGTGTTGCTGATTAGCGGGTTCACCACGCTGATCCAGGCGGTGCGGGTCGGGCGCATCGGGTCCGGGCACATCCTGATCATGGGCACCTCCGGGGCCTTCTTCGCCGTGTGCATCGCCGCCCTGCAGGTGGCTGGCCCGGCGACGATGGCCAGCCTGATCATCGTATCGTCGCTGTTCCAGTTCCTGCTGGCGGCGAACCTCGCGCTGCTGCGGCGCATCTTCACTCCGGTCGTGTCGGGCACGGTGATCATGCTGATCACGGCCACCGTGATGCCTGCCATCTTCCCGCTGCTGTCCGACGTGCCCGACGACACGCCTGCCTTCGCCGCGCCGCTGGTGGCGGTGGTGTCGCTGGCGGTGCTGTCGGCGGTGATCCTGAAAGGGACTCCGGCGCTGCGTCTGTGGGCCCCCATAGCCGCGATAATCGTGGGCTGCGTCATCTGCGTGCCCTTCGGCATCTACGACGCCCAGCCCATCATCGACGCTTCCTGGATCGGAATGCCCGGGGCGTCCTGGCCGGGGCTGGACTTCACTCCCGGGCACGAATTCTGGGCGCTGCTCCCGGCCTTCGTGGCGGTGACCATCGTGGGGGCCATCGAGACCGTGGGCGACGGCGTGGCGATACAGCGGGTGTCGCGGCGCAGGCCGCAGGCCACGGACTTCCGGGTGGTCCAGGGGTCCCTGAACGCCGACGGGCTGGGCAACTTCCTGTCGGGAATCGCGGGCACGCTGCCCAACACCACCTACTCAAGCAGCATCTCCATCACCGAGGTCACGGGCGTCGCGGCCCGGCGGGTGGGAGTGGTCATCGGCGTGACGCTGATGGTGCTGGCCTTCTTCCCCAAGGTGGCGGCGCTGCTGATCGCGATACCGGGGCCGGTGATCGCGGCTCACGCCACCGTGTTCCTGGGCATCCTGTTCGTCCAGGGCATGAGGATCGTCATCGCCGACGGCATGGACCACCGCAAGGCGACGATCTGCGGCGTTACCTTCTGGGTGGGCGTCGGGTTCCAGAACGGGTGGATCTTCGCCGACCAGCTGGGTACCGGCTTCCTCGCGGTGCTGCTGGGCAACGGCATGACGGCGGGGGCGATCACGGCGGTGCTGCTGACCCTGTTCCTCAACCTGGCCGGCAAGCGGCAGAGGCGGCTGCGGGTGCCGCTGGAGAGCGAGTCGCTGGGCCAGGTCGACGAGTTCCTGCGGGACTTCGCGCGGCGGGCGGCGTGGAACGAGGCGTCCACGAACCGGCTGGCCTCGGCGGGCGAGGAGGCGCTGGCGGTGCTGTTGCAGGAGCACCGGGAGTCGGAGACGCCGCTGCGCCTGACGGTGTCGGCCCGCCCCGAAGACCACGCCGCGGAAATGGAGTTCGTCACCTCCCTGGAGGGGGAGAACGTCGAGGACCATCTGGCGTACCTGAGCGCGCTCCCGGTGGTGCCGGACGAGCGGGAGGTGTCGTTCCGGCTGCTGCTGCACTACGCGGCGTCGGTGTCGCACCAGAAGTACCACGGCGTTGACATCGTGACGGTGCGGGTGGAGAGCACCCGGTAGTCCTGAACCGTAAAAGGGAAGATTACACCCTGCGCCGCGTTACCGGCTGGGTTAGAATGGGCCATCTGAAGCGCCGGAGGTGGAACGATGGTACTGGCAGGTCAGCAGCTTGAGACGGGAATGATCCAGTATGCCAGCCGCGACGGCACGATGATCGACGCGCTGTACAGCCGTCCGGCGGAGCCGGGGAACTATCCCGCCGTGATCGTGACCATGGAAGGCATGGGGCTGATGGACCACCACAAGGACATCGCGGTGCGGTTCGCGGGCCGGGGGTTCCTGGCCATCGCGCCCGACCTGTACACGCGGGAGGGGACGCCGGAGCCAGAGAACGTGCTGGCCACGCTGTTCGCCAGCCCCGACTCCCGGGCAATGGACGACCTGGACGGTGCGGCGGTGTTCCTGAAGTCGCAGGCCCACAGCAACGGCAAGGTGGGCATCATCGGCTTCTGCTCCGGCGGGCGGTACACCCTGATGATGGCCTGCCAGAGCAGCAACATCGACGCGGCGGTGGACTCGGCGGGCGGTCACATCGCCGACCAGGAGATCACGGAGCTGCGCCCGAAGAACCCCATCGACATGATCGCCGACCTCTCCTGCCCGCTGCTGGCGCTGTTCGGCATCGAGGACCAGAACCCGACGCCGGAGCAAGCGGAGCGGCTGAAGGCGGAGCTGGACAGGCACGGCAAGACCTACGAGTGGGTGATGTACGACAACGCGGGCCACGCCTTCTTCGCCGACTACCGCCCCAGCTACCGCGCCGCCCCGGCCCAGGACATGTGGCACCGAGTGCTGGAGTTCTACGGGAAGCACCTGGCGTAGCTCTGGTGTTCACGAAGCGCTTGCCGGAACACCGTTCATCCTGAGCTTGTCGAAGGACGGGCTGCCCGAGTCCGTTCATGGTTCGACAGGCTCACCATGAACGGACTGCCGTCTGGATGTAGGGGCGCACGGCTATCGGCAATCCGAACGAGGAGGGGTAATGGTAGCCACAGATCGAGTATCGGAACTTATGACGGACGCTCGCCTGATGTATGACGGAGCGATGGAGCGTCTGGAGGCCGGCGACATCCGGGACGCGGCGGAAAAGGCGTGGTGCGCCACCAAACGGGCCACCGACGCCCTGATTCTGGCACGGACAGGCGACGAGCCAGTCACCACCGCCAGGACTTCCGACGGCATGGACGACATGGAGCAACTGTCGCCCGGCCTGGTGGGTCGCTACTACAGCCGTCTGTCCACCCTCCACGGCGGCTGTTTCTATGACGGCAGGTGTGGTTCGCTCCACGTGGAGCGCCGCATCCGGGAGACTGGCCTTTACATTGAAGACGTTGAGCGTCTGCTATAACCGCTTGCCTCCAAGGTTCCCTCTCCCTTGAGGGGGAGGGTCAGAGCCTGCCCTGAGCTTGTCGAAGGGGTGGGGGTGAAAAGGCGGTGCGGAGAGAACGTGGGGTAGAGGCGCACAGCCGTGCGCCCCTACGGGTTATCGGCGGCGGCCCGCTCCAGGTTGAGGGCCAGCAGGCGCTCGAGGATCTCGGCGTCGGCGAGGTTGACGGGCCAGCCGTAGGCCGCGGCGACGGCGGCGTCCAGCGCCAGGTGCGCGTTATTCAGCCAGGCCGGGCGCTGGTTGTAGAGCTTCGTCAGGGTCAGGTCCGGGTCGCCATTTAGCTTGTTTTCTCTAAACTCGTTCAACTGTGCGGCGGCTTGGGCTATTGCATCGCGTTGCGCGTCGTCCGGCTCCGGGAACGGGAAGGTCTCGAAACAGGTGGTGGGGGTGTAGCGAAAGCCGGATTCCGCTTCTCGCAGTTGCGTTCCCATCGCTCGCGCCCAAACCTCGTGGAATCGGGAATGCAGGACGCCGAAGGTGTAGTCGTCATCGCGGGCTATAACGATCAACGAGTGGTCCGGTGAGACCTCGCTCGACAGCCATGCAAACAAACGATGTTTGGCAGTTGTTGGAGTGGCAATATAGCGATTCAGCCCTTGAAGAGCTTGACGCATTTCGGGTCTAGGCCGCTCGTGTATCCACCATTTAGATATTTTAGACCTTGACTTCTCCCTATTTGGCCTTACATGAGTATTAACGAACTCAAAGGGCGCTTCATACATCGCTGATTCTTCCATAGACAAGTCAATTCCGAAATCTATAATCCAAGTATCGCTAGGGCGAGAAGTTATGTCTCTGCCATTAGTTCTGGGCCGGACGACATCGCTGTTACTCCTACCATCGGGGTTTGGTTGACTCAGCATTTGCATGGCGACAGATTGTGGAATGTCAAACGGCCCGCCCTTTGTATCTCCCATGAAGGCAATACCTAAATTGTCTGCGAATCGCCGCGCAGCGGTGAGATCGGCACCCACGGTTAGGTTGGCATTGATTGATTCCACTGCCACGCCGTCCAGTTCGCGGCTCGACTCCGACCCGCCGTCGAAGCCCACGATTGAAATGTGTACCGCCGCCCCGTCCAGGATCCAGGGCTGGTCGGCCCACGCCAGGAAAATGTCGCCGGACTCCTTGATGCGCTGCAAGACCCGGCGGTTTGCGCCGCCACGGATTCCCTGCGTCGCCAGCAGGCCCGCCCGGCTTGCCCGTCCCTGTTCCAGCATGGCGCGCGCATTCTCGAACCAGTAGCAGACTATATCGGCCTCGGCTGGCACCCGCCCCCGATAGGACTGGAACAGGGCGTCTACATACTCGTCGCCCAACTCCGAGCGAAGCAGTTTTCCACCCAGAAACGGCGGGTTGCCGATGATGAACTCGGCGTCCGGCCACCCGGCCTCTCGGGGGTTTTCGGCGTCGCCGTCGGCCAGGATGGCGTCGGTCTGGCGGATAGAGTCCATGGGAGTCAAGATGGGCGACTGTCGGTAGTGGACGCCGTTGGTAAGGTGCCACTGGATATAACCGATCCAGAGTGATGTTCGGGCCAGCTCGGCCGCGTAGGCGTTGATCTCCAAGCCCAGCATCTGGCTGGGCCGGACCCTGGTATACATCTCATCCCAGCCTCGCTGCTCGTTAAAGTCGATGACTTCCTTTTCCAGGTCGAGGAGAGAGCGTAGGGCGGTGTACAGGAAATTGCCGCTGCCGCAGGCGGGGTCGAGGACTTCCACGGCGGCGAGGCGGTCCTGAAAGTCCATGAGGCGATTGTGGGCTAGGGTCTCGTTATCGGTCGCGGAAAGGCCCTCGGCCTCTTTACGGGCAGTGTCCCACTCGCGGCGCAGGGGATCCATGACAACAGGCCGGACGACGAGCTCTATGTCGGCGGCGCCGGTGTAGTGAGCGCCCAGCTGGGAACGCTTGGAGGCGTCCAGGGCCCGCTCGAAGAGAGTGCCGAAGATGGAAGGCTCGATGTTGCGCCAGTCCTTCAGGGTGGCCTCGTGGAGCTTCAGCATCGCTGCCGGACTGAAAACGACCGTATCCACCGAGCTGAATAGATCTCCGTTGAAGTGGCTTACCCGGTCTGCGCCAAAGAGTCCTCCGCCTGCCATTTGCTCGAACAGGCTGCGAACTACCTGGTCAAAAGTATCGGCATCCCGGTTGTGTTGGTTCACAATGTTTGTGAACAAGTTTTCAGGCAGCAGACCGGCGTCCTCGGCGTAAAGGCAAAACACGATCTGGTTGAGGTAGCGGGCCAGCTTCTCCGGGTCAACGTCGTGCTTTTCCATGTCCTGCACGATGGCGTGGAAGACGTCGGCAGTCTCCCTCGTGGCCTGCTCCAGGGTACGGTCCGGGCGGAGATCATTCGGGGAGTGAAAGGCGCAACGCAGCTTGTCGAGGTGCTCCCGCAGGTCGAGTTCCGGTACGGGGATGTCATGCCGCACCGTCTCCATTCCGGGGAAATTGGTCTGGATACGGATGGTCCTGAATGAAGAAACGATGAGCAGCGGCGGCGTCTTGAGGTGGACCTGGTAGCGGAGCAACTGGTTAAGGCCGTCATCAAGCTGCGAGTCCAGCGACTTGAACTCCCAGCCGAAGCGCTCTTCGTAGTAAGCGTCGGCGAACCCGCCGGGCACCCATTTCTCGAAGGTGAAGGCTTCAGGATTACCGAACGACACCGGCGTAGGGTGGTCAACAAGGGCGCAGATGTCCAGAAACATCTCCTGGGAGGCCTGCTTCTCTCCGAAGGTAATGTTGCGCCACTTGGCTACGAATTCACGGGGCTGCAATTCGTTCCTCGTTATGATTGTCTGAACTTAGGAGTTGTCTTCAAATTAGCCTGTCATTCCGGCGAAAGCCGGAATCCAGAAAACGCCAGGCACAGAGAACGCAGCCAAAGGGCAACATCTCTGGATTCCGGCTTTCGCCGGAATGACGGGTAACTGGCCCGGAATGTTTACCAATCAATTCACGTCACGGCTCAACAAAAGACCCTGGAATCATGGTAATCCCGGAATCAAAAAAATCACAGTTCAGACAAAGAATCGAAAGGCCGTGACTTGTATCATCCTACCGCCCCGCCGCCAGCCGGAAGATGCCCTCCCGCTGCGACAGCAAGTACAGCTCGCCGCTGTTATCCTCCGCGAAGGACATTATGCGCAGGCCGGTGTCGGCCAGCTCCTTGTGGTCGGTGACCCGGCCGTTGTGGTGGCGGAGGCCGTGGACCTTGCCGGAGCAGAAGTCGCCGTAGACGTAGGCTCCGCGCAGCCAGGGAATGGCTTCGCCGCGGTAGACGTAGCCGCCGATTACCGAGCAGGGAGCGCCGTCGAGAGAGTACTCCCAGACCGGCGGGATGCGGCCCTCGCGGTCGCAGTTGTCGCGGGGGCGGAAGCAGTGGTTGCCCTCGAGGACGTTCCAGCCGTAGTTGCCGCCTCGCTCGATTATGTCGATCTCCTCCCACTCGTTCTGGCCCACGTCGCCGGCCCACAGCTCGCCGGTCTCCCGGTCGAAGGAGAAGCGCCAGGGGTTGCGCAGGCCGTAGGCCCAGATCTCCGGGCGCGCGCCTGCGCTATCGACGAAGGGGTTGTCCGGCGGGATGACGTAGGGGCGGGCCTCGGTAGACCCGGAGACGTCGATGCGGAGTATCGAGCCGAGCAGGGTGGAGGTGTCCTGGCCGCTGCCCAGTGGGTCGCCGGCGGAGCCGCCGTCGCCGAGGCCGATGTACAGGTAGCCGTCGGGGCCGAAGGCGATCTGTCCGCCGTTGTGATTGGAGTAGGGCTGCTCGATTTCGAGGATGACCAGCTCGGAGTCCAGGTCGGCAGGCTTTCCTTCGGCGGGGCGCCCCTCCGAGCCGTAGTTGAACCGCGAGACTACGGAACGTCGCGGATTGGCGGCGGAGTAGTAGACGTAGAACTGCCCATCCACATGTGGATCGACGGCGAGACCGAGCAGTCCTTCCTCGGAGCCGCGAGCACTGACCCGGTCGCGGATGTCCAGGAAATCTATGATGGAAACGGCGTCGATTCCTTCCAAGACGGTATCTTGCAACCAGAATATGCGGCCATCCTGATCGGCTGCAAATATGTCGCCGTTCTCTGCCTGAACCATGCTGGTGAGTGATGTAAGTCCGGGAACCGGCGCACGTTCTCGCCAGCCAAGGATGTACCACAAGTCAAGGCTCCCGAGCGGCAGCGCAGGCGCAGCCGCGGGCGCGACAGCAGGCGTGGCTGTCGGCTGGGGAGTGGGCGAAGCCGACGGCGCGCCGCACCCCGCAACCAGGGCGGTCAGAAGCATCAGCAGTACCGCCAGTATTCCTATCATCCTGGGCATTCTATACTTCGCCGGATGTCTGCAATGGAGTGTAACCGCACAAGCGTATAATGCGGCGTGCACAAAAGGCCACCGCCCGCCTGGAATCGGTGGGGGCTTTTAGTTCTCCCTCTCCCTTGAGGGAGAGGGAACTATTACCGACGGGTGAATTGATTGGTAAACATTCCGGGCCAGTTACCCGTCATTCCGGCGAAAGCCGGAATCCAGGGATGTTGTCCTCCTGCTATGTTCTCTGTGCCTGGCGTTTTCTGGATTCCTCCTGAGCTTGCCGAAGGGTTTCGCCGGAATGACGGTATTGTTTACCAATTCATTCACGAGTCAGTAAAAGACCCGCCTGGAACCGGCGGCATACGGGCATACGAAGGAGTTGCCGTGGCGCTTGAAGTGAGACTCGCTACGAAGAATGACCGGGACGAAGTGATCCGCCTGGCGCGCAGCCTCCTGATCGAGCTGGGAGGCAACCCGGCACCGGCGGAGGCGCTGTTCGGCCTGTTCGACGAGCTGGTGTCCGGAGAGGGAGCCGGGTTTGCGGTCATCGGCGAGGATGGCGGCAGGGCCGTAGCCGTCTGCACCGCGTCGTTCCAGGTAGCCATACGGACGGCGGGGAAGTATTGCATCGTGCAGGAAATGTACGTGGAGCCTGAATCGCGCAGCTCTGGAGCGGGGAAGGACGTCATCGACTTCGCGCTGGAGCACGCAGTTGCCAACGGCTGCCAGGTGGTGGAACTGGGAACGCCGCGGGTCGGGGAGCGGCAGATCCGGTTCTACGAGGGAGCGGGATTCGAGAACATCGGCGCCCGCCTACGGTGGAGGACGGCGAACAACCAGTACCGGTAATGCCCCGGAATCAATCCAAATCTCCAAACTCGAGGAAGCCAATGAGCGCAGTCGACCACTGGCGGCAGATGATCATCGCCGAGCACGCGCAGACCGACCGGATCCGCGGGCCGCGTCCCAACGACCACTGGACACAGTACGCCCGGAACTTCAAGGACGACCCGCACCGCGCGGGCGACGAGATGGTGGAGGAACTGCGGGCGCGCATCCGGCGCGGGGAAACGCTGATCGACGTGGGCGCCGGCGGCGGACGGCTGGCGCTGCCGCTGGCCCTCTCGTGCCAACGGGTCATAGCCGTGGAGCCGTCGCCCAGCATGTGCGCCGTGCTGCGGGAGACTGCCGACGAGCACGGGATCGAAAACGTGTCCATCACCGAGGCGGGCTGGGCGGAGTGCTCGGTGGATCCCGCCGACGTGGTGCTCAGCAGCCACGTGGTCTACGTGATCCAGGAAATCGAGCCGTTCGTCAGGAAGATGGAGAGCCACGCCCGGCGGCTGGTGCTGGCCGTGCTGTTCCAGTCGCCGCCCCAGGCGCAGATGGCCGGGCTGTGGGAGCGGGTGCATGGGGAGGAACGCCTGCGCCTTCCGTGCCTGCCGGAGTTCCTGCCGGTGCTGGAGGAACTGGGAATCGAAGCGACGGTGACCGAGCTGGAAGCCCAGACACAGGGCGGCTTCGCCAGCTTCGAAGAGGCACGGGAGAATCTGACGCGACGGCTGTACGTCAAGCCCGATACCGAGGAGATGGCGCGGCTTGAGGTGGCCCTGGAAGAGTCACTGCACGAGGTTGACGGCGAGTGGCGGATCAAGGACTCGCGCCCCCTGACGCCCTGCATCGTGGAGTGGGAGCCTGCGCGAGGGTAATGGTGGGCGGTCCGCGATGCGCCCGGAGAGTTTTGGGTTCCGGGCAAGCCCGTTCACCCTGAGCCTGTCGAAGGGCCGTCCGCTCATGGTTCGACAAGCTCACCACGAATGGACCCGGTATCCCCAATAATTCTCTCTCTTGAGGGAGAGGGCGATGGAGTTTACAAACACGCCCTAGAAGTTGAACGGCGTCCAGGGCTGGTGCTCCACGGCAAACATGCGGTCGGCGAGGTGCAGGGCGCCGGGGGTGTGATGGTCGACCAGTCCGGCCCCGTGAAGGGCATGAAAGCCCATGGTGCCCAGGTAAGCGGAGGCCAGTGCGGACACGTCGATGGTCAGGTCCGGCGATGAGTTGCTGGGGCGGCACGTGGCCCCTTCGGGAGAACCGTCAAGCTCCCAGGTGGCTTCGTTCCAGGGGCAGGTGTTGTCCCGCACCTGGAGGATCAGGCGGTCCGGCTGCAGGTAGCTGCGTTGTTCGAGAGCGGCCGGCACGTCGACGATGCGCAGCCAGACGCCGTCGCGGATTGTGCGTTGCAGGCGCCGGGGGTCGGCCAGCATCCAGGGGAGGGGGTCATCGAGAGGACGCTTGATGGCCTCTGTGATGCTCATCAGGTCGAGGTCGAAGCAGAAGCGCCACAGCGCGGCGGTGGCGTTCCTGGTGACGGACATGAGCTCGTTCACGAAGATGGTGGGGCGGCTCGAGCGATAGGACACGTACCCATCCAGTCTGCCGTCCTCCTCGTATGCGGCATAGAAGATGCCGCCACGTCCACGGCCCCTGACGCGGGGATTGGGGTCCAGGGCATCAGGGGAGCGGGACTCCTCCTCCCACTTGTGGGGCGGCTTCTGGAACACGCCGGAACGCCCGGCGGCGCTGCGCTCGAAAACCTCAGGGAGCTTCTCGCCGATGTCCTGCGGCTCGACGAACACCACCCGGCCGGGACTCTCGTACCTGCTGGCGTAGCCGTTGTAGGGGCGTTCCAGCTTCCAGAACTCGTGCTGGGTGCCGACGCCGTAGCCGAAGCGGCCGTATATGCCGCTCTCGGATGCAAACAGGGCGGCGAGGGGTTCGCCCCGTTCGTGGATGTCGTTGAGCTGGTGGCGCATCATGCGGGTCATGATGCCCTGGCGGGTATGGGTGGGCTGGACGGCGACGTTGGCGACTCCGGCCACCGTGGATGTGCCGCCGGGGATGGACATTTCCAGCTTGTGCGAGACACAGCCGCCGACGATGTTGGCGCCCTCGAATACTCCGATGGAGCGGGAGAGATCGAAGTGCGGGCGCAGGTCCTCCGGGTCGTGGTCCAGCCGGTTGCTGTGGGCGCGCGACTCGGCTCGCAGCCACTGGAGAAACTCGTCGGGGGTTACAGGCCTGAGTTCCTGCTCCGGCATCGGGTACCTTCTCCCTGAGATATATTGGCGCCAAGTATACTGGATTAACGCGGCGGCTCTCCAATAGCGGGAGTTCGGGTATTCCCGCCTTCATTGATACGTCCCTTCGGACGCCCGTCATTCCCGCTCACGCGGGAATCCACTGGTACGAAACAGTCCATTCGCTGCGAAATAGCCCTGAATTTGCGAGTCGTGCTCCTGGATTCGCAGCAGAGACGCCTATTCCGCATTTTGCAGGATAAGACGCCATTCCCCTGGGTAGATTCGCAAAGAACGAGACACGCTCCGTATTGCTCACTTGCATGTTTGCCAAAATGCAGGATAATTGTTTGGCGCAAATAATATAGGCGCACATAATTTATTTGTTACCCAACAGAAGGGTGGAGGTGGAACTTGCAACCCAATTCCCTGAAATTCTTGGCTTTGTTCAGTCTTCTTTTGGTCCCTCTGCTTCTACTTGCAGTGGCCTGCGGATCTGACCCGACGGCCACTCCTCAACCCGCGGCTCCGCAGGCCACACCGGTACCGGGCGCGACCTCGCAGCCTGCCACCCAAGCGCCTGCCACGGCTGAACCGGCGCGACCCGCGGATACGCCCGTACCGGCAGACCCGGAGAATCCATTTGTCATCGGCGTGATGGAATCAATAACCGGGCCGGGAGAAACTTACGGTCAGGTTGCGGTTCAGGCCAAACAGATGGCCATGGACGAGATCAACGCGGCGGGCGGCATCAATGGGCGCGAGTTGAAGCTCATCGTCGAAGACTCCAAGTGCGCGGCCCAGGACGCCATCACCGCCTATAACAAGCTGACCGACGTGGACGGGGTGAAGATCATCCTGGGAACCTCGTGCAGCGGCGCAATGCTGGGCGCGGCCCCCCTGGCCGAGGCCGACGGCGTGGTCCTGTTCTCCGGCCTGGCCACAAACCCCGACATCGCCAACGCCGGAGACTACATCTTCCGCACGGCGATGAGCGATCAGCAACTGGGCATCGACACCGGCAACGTCATGTGGGCGGACGGTGTGCGCACCGTAGCGACCATCACCGAGGCCACTGATTATGCCGAGGGTGTTCGCCGGACTTCCGTTGAGCAGTTCCAGAAGCTGGGCGGCTCCGTCGTAGCAGAGGAACGCTACGCCTCCGATATTACGGACTTCAGGAGCCAGATTACCAAGCTGCTGGGAGCCAACCCGGACGCGATACATATTGCGTCCCAGTCGGAGTTCACCGGCGGCACCATCATCAAGCAGCTCGATGAGCTGGGCTACGACGGCCCGATCTACTCCGAGATCGTGCCGGTGGGAACGACGGCGCTGGAAATTGCCGGCAATGCCGCCACCGGCCTGAAGGCCATCATAGCCGACATTGACCCTGCCAACGCCAAGGGCCAGGAAGTGCTGGCCAACTTCCGGGAGCGTTACGATTACCTGACGCTGCCCTGGTATCTCGGCTCAGCCTACGACGACGTCTACATCGCCGCCGAGTGCCTCAGGCAGACCAATGACGACCAGGATGCCGACGGCTTCCGCGACTGCCTGTACGACATCACCTGGAGCGGCGCCATCGGGGACAATTACGGCTTCGACGATATGGGCGAGGTCATCGGGCTGGCCAACCTGGTTATTGAGGTGCTCCCCACCGGCGAGCGCACCGACGAAAATCAGGGCTACAAGGTACTGGGCCCGGCGCCCAGCGAAGCGATGGCCATGGGATCCGCCGCCCCGGTGTCCGACGAGCCGTTCGTCATCGGCGCGATGGACGCGCTGACCGGCGTAGGCGAGTCCTACGGCAATCCCATCCAGCAGGCCAAGCTGCTGGCGATGGAGGAGATCAACGCGGCCGGCGGCATCAATGGGCGGATGCTGGAGATTGTCTTCGAGGACTCCAAGTGCGCCGCGGCGGACGCCATCACCGCGTACAACAAGCTGACCGACGTTGACGACGTGAAAATCATCCTGGGCACTACATGCTCGGGCGCGATGCTGGGCGCGGCTCCACTGGCTGAGGGCGAAGGCGTGATCCTGCTATCGGCATCGGCCACCAGCCCGGACATCGCCCAGGCTGGCGACTACATCTTCCGCACGGCGATCAACGACCTGCAACTGGGCATCGACATCGGCAACACGATGTGGGTGGACGGCGTGCATGACCTCGCCACAATCACCGAGTCCACCGACTACGCCGAAGGCGCGCGTAGGACCTCGGTGGCCCGCTTCGAGGAGCTCGGTGGCCACGTGGTTGCCGCGGAGGCCTACGCATCTGAAACCATCGACTTCCGCAGCCAGATCACCAAGCTGATCAATGCCAACCCGGACGCGATTCTGCTGACGGCGCAGGGCGAGGTTTCCGGCGGGACGATCGTGAAGCAGGCACGGGAACTTGGCTTTACCGGCCAGATTTATTCCGAAGTCGTGCCCACGCAGCCCGACGCTCTCAGCATCGCCGGCGACGCAGCAACGGGACTGAAGGCCGTGGTGCCCGATGAAGACCTGGCCACCAATGCCGGCAGGGACTTCCTGGCCAACTTCGAGGCGCGCTTCGGGTATGTGGCCCCGCTGCCGTGGTTCCAGGGCTCGGCTTACGACGATGTTTACATCGCCGCCGAGTGCCTCAGTCAGACCGGCGATGACCAGGACTCGGACGGGTTCCGCGACTGCCTGTACGGCCTGACCTTCAGCGGAGCCATCGGCGACAACTACAGCTTCGACGCCAACGGCGACGTCGCCGGCCTGTCCAACGCGGTCGTGGAAGTGCTGCCCACGGCGGAGAGGACGGAGGAAAACCGGGGCAAGAGGCGGCTGGGGCCCGCCCCTACTCCTTAAGTCCTGGAAAACTGGTTAATCACGGGGCCGGTCTCAGTGGCAGAGACCGGCCCTGAGTGTGTTATAACCCTTATGTCAAAGGGAGCCTGTCCCAGCCCTTAAATTCAATAAGCAGGTGAAGTCTTGCTTGGCCAATCCGCCGGGGAGAGCCGCATCCCCACCCTGACAAACATCCCGGCATCGCGGATTCTTGCCGTCGTCCTGACCCTGGTTGCGGTTGCCTACATCGGTTGGAAGGTCAGCCAGTCAACCGATCAGGCGCTGCAATTTGCCTTCAACGGGGTCTCGGTGGGGGCAATCTACGCGCTGCTGGCAATGGGCTTCACACTGGTGTACAGCACCGTCTGGTTCTTCGACCTCTACTATGGCGCCGCGGCGGCCATCGGTGCCTACAGCGTCTTCTACCTCCGGTCGTCGGAAGCCCTCGGAGGACGGTACGAAGTCAACGAGATGGCGGTGAACGTGGGCTTCGCAGTGGTGACCGCAGGCGTGGTCGCCTGGGTGCTGCACACCGGCTTCTATTCCCGGATGAGGGCCCGCTTCGGGCGACAAGTACCGCTTGCAGTCGGGGGCGCGGTGGCCGGGGCTGCCGGGGCGTACATAGGCTTCCTGCTCTCGTACCCGGCTCACCTGCACTTGCTCTTCGCGCCGGCCGTGGGCGTAGCCGTGGCGCTGGCGGCGGCGGCAGTGCTGCAGAGAGGATACCGGTACATCTCGGACAACGAGGGCAGGGTGGTCATTGCCGCGACCCTGGCCGTCGGGGCGGTGCTGGGCGCGTGGTGCGGGTACCTGGTGTCGGGCGAGCCGGGGTCCAAACTGTACCTGAGCTGGGCGGTCTCGTGCCTGCTGGCTGGCGTGGTCGGGCTGGCGCTGTACCGGGGACTGTACGTCTACATGCGGGAGCGTTCCCGGTCGCCGCTGATCATGCTGGTGGCGTCGCTGGGCATACTCCTCGCGATAACGGCCGCGACGACGATCGTGTTCCAGAGCGCCCCCCGCCCGCTGCCGGACGCTTTTGGGGTGTCCTCCTGGACCCTGCACGGCGCCTACATCAAGGGGTTCAACGTCTTCACCATCGGCGTGGCCATCGCCGGGTTCGTCGCGCTTCTGGCCCTACTGAAGATGACGGCCTTCGGAAAGGCGGTACGGGCCATCGGCGACGACGAAGAGGTGTCCAAGGTGGTGGGAATCAACACCACCGTGATCATCGCGGCGGTGTTCTTCATCGGGGCGGTGTACGCCGCGATGGCGGGGCTGTTGAGCGGCCACGACACGGCGATCCAGCCGCGCATGGGCCTGCTGCTTCTCCTGAAGGGCTGGATCGCGTCGGTGGTCGGGGGCCTGGGCAACCTGTACGGGGCCATCGTCGGCGGGTTCGCCCTGGGCATGATCGAGCAGTTCGGGATCTGGGACCTGGCCGGCGAGTGGAAGGACGTGATCTCGTTCATCCTGCTGATACTGTTCCTGTCGTTCTGGCCCAACGGCCTGATTCCGAGGAAATAGAAACGGGAAGACGCTCATGCAAGTCATCCCCACCGGCATATCGAACCTGGCCCAGGCGGTCCGCGACCCGCGCGAGCTGCTGACGCTGGCGAGGAGCAATATCGAGCTCTGGGCCAACCTGTTGATCATCGGGTGGGCTTTGGGGTTCATGCTGTGGCAGGGGGTGGGCTTCGCCATCACCATCGCCACGGTGTTCGGCATCTGGGCAATCTTGGCCATCAGCCTGAACCTAGTCGTGGGGTACACCGGCCTGCTGTCGGTGGGGCACATCGGCTTCTTCGGCATCGGGGCCTACACCATGGCGATCCTCACCTCGCAGGCCCCGTACGAGCAACTGAGGACGGAGGCGATCCCCACCTTCGGGTGGCCGTTCTTCGCAGCGCTGCCGGTGGGGGCATTGCTGGCGGGTGCTGTGGCGCTGGTGGTGGGAGTGGTGTTCAACCGCTTCCGGGACGACATCTTCGTGCTGGTGTCATTCGGGTTCACCATCATTTCCTTCAACGTGTTCCTGAACTGGCGCAGCGTCACGCGTGGGGCGTTCGGGATTCACGAGATCGCCCGTCCGACGGTCGGCGGCAGGACGCTGGACGGGGAACTGGAGTTCCTGATGCTGGTGCTGTCGTTCCTAGTCATCGTGCTGGCAATCGCGTGGGTGCTGGTGACTTCCTCCTTCGGACGGGTGCTGACGGCGATCAGGGAGGACGAGCAGGCCATCGAGGTGTTCGGGTACCAGGCCACTCACTACAAGCTGGCGGTATGGACCATTTCGGCGATGATGGCCGGGCTGGCCGGGGGGCTGTTCGGGAGCTGGACGACCTTCGTGGACCCCAACTCGTTCATCCTGCTGGAGTCGATGCTGCTGGTGTCCATCGTCATCCTGGGCGGGCTGGCCACGATCTGGGGTTCGCTGCTGGGTGCGATAGTGTTCGTTCTGCTGGAGGAGGGGATGCGGTTCATCCCGGGCCTTCCCACGGAGTTCATCGGGCAGGCCCGGCTGGTGGTGCTGGGCGTGCTGCTCGTACTGCTGATGCTGTTCCGGCCCCAGGGCCTGGTAGGGAGGTTCAGGCTATGAGCGACGCGGGAATCGCGGACACAGCCATCGAGACCATCGACATTTCCAAGCTGTTCGGAGCGGTCCGGGCGGTCGACGAGCTCAGCCTGCGTATCCCGAAGAAAGGGATGACCAGCATCGTCGGACCCAACGGATCGGGCAAATCGACGCTGGTGAACCTGCTGACCGGCGTGCTGCCGCTGGACGGCGGAATCGTGATCATCGACGGCACCGGGCTGCGGGTGGTGAAGGCGTACGAGAACCCGGGCCATAACCTGACCCGTACCTTCCAGGAAGTGCGGCTGTTCGAGCAGATAACGGTGTGGGACAACATCATGGTGGTGCTGACGGCGCGAGGCCTCTTCCCGGCGCTGCTGGAGCGCGTGCGGCCGGCCCACCGCCACAGGGCGCAGGAAATCCTGGAGACCGTCGGGCTATGGGAGAAGCGGAACGACCTGGCCATGAACCTGTCATACGGCCAGCGCAAGCTGCTTGAGATCGGGCGGGCCATGGCCCTGGACGTGAACACCTACCTGTTCGACGAGCCCTTCGCCGGCCTGTTCCCGCGGATGCTGGAGCGGGTGATGTCGATCCTGAAGCAGATGCGCGAAGACGGCTACACCATCATCTTCGTGTCCCACAACATGGACATCGTGCGAGATATGTCGGACCACCTGATCGTGCTGGATAGCGGCACCCTGCTTGGCGAAGGCGACGCAGACGAGGTCCTGAGCCGGGAAGAGGTAATCGACGCGTACTTGGGGGCGTAGGCAAAGTGATTGTCTGGACTGTGATTCGTGTGATTACAGGATTTCGCTGATTGACCCCAATTCTGTAAATCCTGGTTCAGACAACTACCCTGAAAAACCAAAGGCCCTGGGATTCCCAAGATTGCTGCTTATTGGCATGGCGATTGCCGGATGCAGAATATGACGACTGAAAACGGGCACTACGTACCCGAAGACAGCATCCTGGAGCTTACCGATATTTCGGTCCGCTACGGCGTGGTGAACGCGCTGGACCAGGTGTCGCTGGGGGTGCGGGACGGCGAGGTGGTGGCGGTAATGGGCCCCAACGGCGCCGGAAAGTCAACGGTGCTGAAGGCGATCATGGGGCTGGCGCCGGTGGTGGCGGGGCAGGTGCTGTGGCGGCAGGAGCCTCTGGCGGCGGCGACCCACGAGATCGTCAAGGAGGGCATCGCCTTCGTGCCCCAGGGCCGACGGGTGTTCACCCACCTGACCATCGCCGAGAACCTGGAGATGGGATGCCTGCACCTGAACGACCGGGCAGAGAAACGCCGGAGGCTCGACTCGGTGATGGAGCTGTTCCCGGTGCTGTACGAGAAGCGTCGCGACATGGGCAGCCAGATGTCAGGCGGTCAGCAGCAGATGCTTGCGCTGGGGCGGGGACTGATGGCCAACCCGGTGGCGCTGCTGCTTGACGAGCCGACGCTGGGGCTGGCGCCGATCATCGTGAAGGAAGTGTTCTCCAAGGTATCGGAGATCAGCGAGCGGCTGGGCACCACGATCATGGTGGTGGAGCACAACATCAAGGGCGTTCTGGAGATCGTCGACCGTGGCTACGTGCTGGACAAGGGCCGAGTGGTCTTCGAGGGCACGCCCCAGACCATCCAGGAGAGCGACATCCTCACTCGAGTCTTCCTCGGCACCGAAGGGGAGGACGAGGAGTCTGAACCGTGATTTGTTTGATTTTTAGACTTTCATGATTTACCGGGGTTTGGGCGCCCTTAACCGTATCCTGTCATCATGTCCATCCACGTTGGTTAAATCGCCAGCCACCAACCGACAACATGGATGTACAGGATGAGAGGGAAAAGGAGTTTATGGATTACCATGATCCTGAGAATCATGGCAATCATAGAATCAAAGAAATCACAGTTCAGACAATTACGCCAAGAACCGAAAGACCCTATGAACTCCACTTCCTTGCTTGACACGCCTTCGGGGGCGTGTTTTTCTTTGCCTGACGACCCGTTGGTCCATATTCAGTTACAGGAAAGAGGTGCGACCATGGCTGATAAGCTGGTTGGAGTGGCAGTCAGCGGCGCCAGGATCCAGGATATCCAGCGGATGATAGTGCGGGCGGAGGAACTGGGGATTCACGCGGCCTGGATGACCACCGGAGGAGCGCGTCCGGACAGCATCACGGCGTTCGCCGCGTCGGCGGGGCTGACGGAGCGCATCAAGCTGGGGACGTCCATCGTGCCCACCTACCCGCGGCACCCGCTGGTGATGGTACAGCAGGCGCAGATCGTGGCTCAACTCGCGCCGGGACGCTTCCGGCTGGGCGTGGGTCCGAGCCATCGTCCGACCATCGAGGCAATGGGCATCGAGTTCAACGCTCCCTTGGGCCACCTACGCGAGTACCTTCAGATACTGAAGGCTATCCTGCAGCAGGGACGGGTGGACTTCGACGGCGAGCACTACACCGCTCACGACGGCATCGCCGAGCCGCTGGACATCGAGATCATGGGCAGCGCGCTACGCAAGGGGTCGTTCGAGCTGTGCGGCGCGGAGTCCGACGGCGCTATCAGCTGGATCTGCCCCTTCGACTACCTGCGGGACGTGGCGCTGCCGGCAATGCAGGCCGGGGCGGAGCGGGCCGGGCGGGAGACGCCTCCACTGATCGCCCACGCGCCGGTGTGCGTCCACGACAACGCCGACGAGGTGCGGGACGCGGTGCGCGCACAGGTGATGAACCCGCGGCTGCCCTTCTACCAGCGGATGCTGGTCGACGCGGGGTACCCGGAAGCGACGGAAGGGACCTGGAGCGACGGAATGATCGACGGCGCGGTGATCTGGGGCGACGAAGAGAAGTGCGCCGAGGGCGTCCAGCGCCTCTTCGACCTGGGAGCGACGGAGGTGCTGGCGTCGCCCATCAGCGCCGGCCCGGACGCCGCGGCGTCGGTGGACCGCACCATGCGGATGCTGGGCCAGGCCGCCGCCGCGCAGGGGTAGGGGCGGCTGGCAGATGGCAGGGACGATTGCGGGGCGCACGGTGCTGCGCCCCTTTTCTTTGGTGCCGGTGCGCCAAGTCAGAAGTCCGCTGACGGGCGCCGCATAATACAGTGGACGCTGCCGTAGGCTCCTCCAGAAAGGTCGGCCAGTCTCAGATGGGTGATGGTTTCCCGATTCCCGATCTTGCTGGTCCAAAAACCATTTTCGAGTTGGCCTGCAAAAGCATAGATAGCGATTTTATCGAAACCGGGTTCAAGAAGATCGTTCTCACAAAGCCTGAAGCCCTCATCAGCGAATAATCGCATAATGGTCCGGACTTCCTGATTGCGTGGCAGCGAAGGTGACCAATAACTTGCAGGGCTATCGCAGTCCCAACGCTGTGCGGTGATGCCTAGATCCCATGCGATGCAGTTGAACTCTCCAGTGGTCTCGGCGGTAACCTCGTACCCGGAACCGGCCAGGTTGGGGAGCAGCCCCTCCATCTCGTTGAACATCTTCTACCACTGATACCCCTGTTCCCGTCCCCAGTCCAGCCATGCCTTACGTATCTCCTTAATATCCAGGGCGACCCAACCAGGGGCAGATAACTTCTCAGGCGGAGGCTCCGGGTTTGCTCCGGTGATGGCTCTCAGCGCCCAGAACCAATGGCCTCCGTTCGTTTCCATTTCACGGAAAATCAGCGGGAGTGCGGTTTCTCCCATTTCGATGATTTGCTGATATGCCGGGTGATTGACTATGAAATAGTCGTTGGAGTGAAACTCCGTCTCCTTGCGCCAAGTCTTAGCCAGATCATCGAAGGTAGCTTCGAGTTCTTGCGTTTTTGTCGTCTTCGGTTGCATCGTCCTTCCGCTCCCTGGCATGTGTTCCCGTTTCACCGGACATTATCCCACAGAATCAAGGCGTATCCGTGATAGCAAGCACTCGCACCAGTTCGTTGCCGGGCGTTTGCCAATCGTGCGAGCCAGCCATAAGATGACGGCAACAATAAAGAGCCTGTCTCAAAAGTCGGGGTGTAGACTGTGGTCAAGCCTGACGGAGGTGCCGATAAGATGCCACTTCGGGATATGGACCGAGAGCAGATGTGGCTGTTGCCGCCGTCCCTTGACGAACTGCTGCCGTTGGACCATCCGGCTCGTTTTGTCGCCGAGTTTGTCGACGCCTTGGGCAGAGAAGGTTGGGCGGAGCTGGGTGTGGAAATAGACGGGGACCCGCTGGGAGCCCCGGCCTACCATCCCAGGTCCCTGCTCTGCGTGTGGCTTTACGGGTTCATGACGGGAGTGCGCTCCTGCCGCAAGTTGGAGGCGGCCTGTCGAGACCAGATTCCGTACCTGTGGCTGACAGGATGGCAGCATCCGGACCACAACACCCTCTGGCGGTTCTACAAGGCCCATCGCCAGGAAATGCGGAGCTTGTTCAAGCGCACGGTGCGGACGGCGGTGGCGATGAAGCTGGTGGACCTGGCGGTGCAGGCGGTGGATGGCACCAAGATGGCCGCCAGCGCGTCGGTGCACCGCAGCTACGACGGGGAGAGACTGGCCCAGTTGTTAGACCGGGTGGACCGGGCGATAGCCGATCTGGAAGCCCAGAACGAAGGTGGAGAAGACGCCAGCGCCGTCAATCTGCCTGAAGAACTGGCCGACAAGGAAGCGCTGAGAGAGCGCCTGCGGCAGGCGATGGACGAGTTGGCCGGTGCAAAGAAGCCCAGGCGCATCAATCTTACGGACCAGGACGCCCGGCTGATGAAGGCCAGCTACGGCGTCGTGCCGGCCTACAACGCCCAGGCCATGGTATCTCCAGTGGAGCAGGACGGGGAACCCACGGGCATGTTGATCACCGCCGCGCACGTGGTGTCTGTGCCCAATGACAACTATCAGTTGGTGCCGATGATGGAGCGCGCTGAGGAGGCTACGGGAACCAGAACACCCATGACGCTGGCCGATGCTGGGTATTTTTCCGGGAGCGACTTGGCCGATTGCGCGGATCGTGGCCAGCAGGTGGTGGTGCCGGAGTCGCGGGAACGGTTCCTCAGAAGTCCCTATCACAAAGATCAGTTCACCTATGATGAACCCAGCGACAGCTTTGAATGTCCCCAGGGACAGACGCTCCACTTCATCGGCATCAGCGAAGACAAAAGAGGAGTGCCAATGAGGAAGTACCGCGCTTCCGCAGGCGTCTGCCAGCAGTGTCCAGCCTACGGGGTATGCACCAAATCCAAGCGTGGCCGTAGTCTGTGGATTGGGCCTCACGACGATGTGCTGCGCCGGCACCGGGCTTGGATGTCCACCAGCCTGGCGAAAGAGGTATATCGGCTGAGAAAGCAACTGGTCGAGCCGGTGTTCGGAATTACCAAGGAACAAATGGGAGCCCGAAGATTCCTGCTGCGGGGCCTGGTCAACGTGGCGGCTGAGTGGAATCTCTTGGCAATCGCCTTCAACCTGCGGACTCTCTGGCGCATATGGCGGGACGGGACCTTCGTACTGGCGCCTCATAGTCCCACATCGGGCCCCGTGCCCTGATTTCGGTGCGATCCCAAGACCCTCCCGGACGCGCAAAACTCATCAAGTCGTAATCTGCCGTCGAACCCGACTCTACTAGCAACGCCCGAAGGCACTCACCACTCCTTTCGGTCGAAACAGGCGTTTTCTGGGACAGGCTCTAAAGGGAAACCGTTCCCCGATAATCCTCGAAACCGGAGAACTCCATGAAATACGACGTGATCATCGTTGGCGGAGGGTCGGCGGGGTGCACGCTGGCGGCGCGGCTGTCGGAGGACCCCGACCGCTCGGTGCTGCTGCTGGAGGCGGGGCCGGACTACCCGGACTTCGAGACGCTGCCAGACGAGCTCAAGCTCGGCTACAACAACGGCGCGTCGGAAATCGATTCGCCGTTCAACTGGTCGTACGAGGCTCGGGGAAGCGCGAAGCAGTCGCGCCCGATGAACATTGCCCGGGGCAAGGTGATCGGCGGGTCGGGATCGGTGAACGGGCAGGTGTTCCTCCGTGGGCTGCCCGAAGACTACGACTCGTGGGCCGAGCAGGGCAACACCGAGTGGAGCTATGTCAATGTCCTGCCGTTTTTCCGCAAGTTGGAAACGGACATGGATGTGCGGGACGACTTCCACGGCACCGACGGGCCGATCCCGGTGCGCCGGGTGCCGCGGCAGGAGTGGCTGCCGGTCTACGAAGCGTTCCACCAGTCGACGCTGGACGCTGGCTTCCCCTACGACCCGGACATGAACAACCCGGAGACCTCGGGCACCGGCGCGGTCCCGATGAACAACCCGGGCAACATCCGCATGAGCGCGGCGCTGTCCTACCTGAACCCGGCACGGCACCGCCTGAACCTGACGGTGCGCGGCGGCGTTCAGGCCCGGCGGGTGGTGTTTGAGCCAGGCACGACCGGCCCGCCACGGGCCGTGGGGGTCGAGGTGGAGAGCGGCGGCGAGGTGTTCACCGTCGAGGGTGAGGAGATCGTGCTGTGCGCCGGGGGCCTGGCGTCGCCGCAACTGTTGCTGCTGTCGGGCGTGGGTCCGGCGGACCACCTGCAGGAGATGGGCATTCCAGTGGTGCTGGACTCGCCAGGGGTGGGCCGGAACCTGCGGGACCACCCGATGGTGCTGGTGGACCTGGAGCCCCGCGACGGCACTGCGCTGGCTGAGGATGTGCCCCGAATCCAGACCGGCCTGCGGTATACGGCCGAGGGTTCGCATGTTCGCAGCGACATGCAGATCACGATGACCTCCTACGCCGGCATCGGCGGCGGCGATCCCATCGCGGGGGCCAGCCGGATGCGGAACGGGAAGACGCTGCACTTCACCGTGATCCTCGAGTTGGCGGAGAGCTCGGGCGAGTTGACACTGGCGTCCACCGACCCGGCTGTCGGACCGAACATCGACTACCGCTACCTGGAGGACGAGTTCGACCGGCGCCGTCTGAGAGATGCGCTAAGGCTGTGCGCACAGCTCACCGAACATCAGTCCTTCCAGCCGCTGGTCAGCGGACTGGTGACACTGACCGCGGAGGACCTGGAGTCGGACGAGGCGCTGGACGCCTGGCTGCACGAGAACATCGGCACCACCTTCCACACCTGCGGTTCGGCCCGGATGGGCCCGGACGGAGACCCGATGGCAGTGGTGGACCAGTACTGCCGGGTGCGAGGCTTGGAAGGACTGAGGGTGGTGGACCTGTCGGTGGCGCCGAACGTGGTGCGGGCCAACACGAACGCAACGGCGATCATGATCGCGGAGCGGGCGGCAGTGTGGTTCTAGGCCGCAGCTGATAATCCCCTCTCCCTTGACGGGGGAGGGTTAGGGTGGGGGTGAAGAGAGTGTAAGGACTCTGCGAAATGAGCTCACCTACATTGAGACATTCCGTGAGGGGCCAATCAATTTTCGCCAAATTACCACGACAATGATAACTGATTGAGAGGGAACCAAATGGGCATATTGACTGACGACATGCAGCGGGTGGTGCGGCAGCAGCGGTTCGGGTTCATCGCGACCGTGTGCCCGGACGGGACGCCGAACCTGTCGCCGAAAGGGACGACGGCTGTGTGGGATGACGACCACCTGTTGTTCGCAGACCTGGCTTCACCGACGACGATGGCCAATCTCCGGCAGAACCCGGCGCTGGAACTCAACGTGGTGGACGTGTACTCGAGGAAGGGGTACAGGTTCAAGGGGACGGTGAGCATCGTTGGGAAGGGGGAAGCGCTGTTCGACGAGATGCGCCACGCCTTTGAGACCGGCACGCGGGGAGTGCACCAGGTGCAGATTCCGGCACGGTCATACGTGCTGCTGAAGGTCGACAGAGCCCTGCCGCTGGTGTCGCCGGCCTATACGCCTGAGACGACGGAAAGGTCCACGAGGGAACAGTGGGCCGGATACTGGGCCGATGTTCACGCAAGCCGGATGGCCGACCTGGCGGACGAAACGTAGCGGTTTTCGCCGTCGGGCTTTGAATTTCGGAGCGGCTGTAATAATATTGGGTAGCGGCTCCACCGCTACGAGCGGGCGTAACTCAGTGGTAGAGTGCTTGCTTCCCAAGCAAGACGTCGTGGGTTCGAATCCCATCGCCCGCTCCAGTCCTCTTTCCTTCTTCTCCCAGCCCCTCCATGAAAGGTTCGTTTTCGGTTCCATGCGTTTCGTTGCCCGGCCTTTCGTGGCTGTGGTAGAGTAGCCGCAACTGAATCCCAAGATCATAGGAGTGTTGCATGGCTTATGTTACGCCCCGAGAGGGCGAAGGCCCCGAGAGCCTGGTGAACCGTTTCCGGGCCTCGGTACAGCATTCGGGAATCCTTCGGGAGCTGAAGGACCGCCGGTTCTTCAGGTCCAAGGCACAGAAGGAGAGGCTGGCGGCGCAGCGGGCGGCCCGCCGCCGTCGGCGGCAGAACCGCCGCAACCGCTAGGTTGCGCACACCGAAACCGGAACGGTCGGGATGGTGCATGGCTACGGCCACGCGCCATTTCAATATAAGGGGCCCGGCAAAATAAGGGGCCCGGCAAAACGCGGCGTGTATTGCCGAGGAAGGCAGGCATTTGCTACCATTGAAGTCAGATGGAGGGATCGCATAGAGGCCTAGTGCGGGCGCCTGCTAAGCGCTTAACCCGTTAAAAGCGGGTTCATGGGTTCGAATCCCATTCCCTCCGCCACCTCGCCTTTCCTGACGCCTGACCCTCCTATTCGCATATCACCCGTCAATGCCATCATTGGTGAAATGAACAGCTTTCACATCTGGACCATCGGTTGTCAGATGAACACGGCGGACTCGGAACGCTTGGCCTCCGCTCTGGAGCAGCTGGGGCTTCAGGAGTCCGAAAGCGCCCAGGACGCTGACGTGGTCGTGCTCAACTCCTGCGTGGTGCGGCAGTCGGCGGAAAATAAGGTGGTGGGCAACCTGGGATCAGTTTCGCGGCTGAAGAAACAGGACCCGGGCCGGGTTATAGCCCTGATGGGCTGCATGGTTGGGCCCAACAGCGAACAGCTTGCGAAACGCTTCCCGTATGTCGATGTCTTCATGCGTCCCCAGCAGTTCGAGCCATTGCTCGACGTCGTGGGGGAGCGGTTGAGCCTCGACTGGGAGGGCTGCGTCGGGACGCTGGCGCCGACCCGGCCGGACGTGGCCTGCCACGTACCCATCATTCACGGCTGCGACCTCATGTGCACCTTCTGCATCATCCCGTACCGGCGGGGCCGCCAGGTCAGCAGGCCGGTGGACGAGGTGGCGCGCGAGGTGGAACTGCTGGTCTCCCGCGGGGTCAAGGAAGTGACCGTGCTGGGCCAGACGGTGGACGCCTACGGCCATGACCTGCCCGAAGAAGACGGCGCGCGGCCCGATCTGGCCACCCTGCTGAGGCGTCTCAATGCAGTGGACGGGCTGGAGAGGATCAGATTCCTGACCTCGCATCCCAACTACATGAGCCGCGGGATCATCGAAGCGGTGGCAGAGTTGCCCAAGGTCTGCGAACACATCAACCTGCCGGTGCAGGCGGGGGACGACGAAGTTCTCAAGCGAATGCGCCGGAACTACACCCGCGACGAGTACATCTCGCTGGTTGAGGAAATACGCGGGACTGTCCCGAATGCTTCCCTCAGCACGGACATCATCGTGGGTTTCCCCGGCGAGACGAACGATCAATTCCGGCGCACACTGGACTTGGTGGAAGAGTTGCGGATGGACAAGGTGCACTGCGCGGCCTACTCCACCCGTCCCGGCACCATCGCCGACCGGACCATGGAGGATGATATTCCCCACGCCGAGAAGGTGAACCGCCGCCAGCAGGTGGATACGCTGCAGGAAAGCATTATCACGGAGATCAACGCGGGACTGGTGGGAAGCGAGTTCGAGGTGCTGGTGGAGGCCAGGAACAAGGGGAAGTGGCAGGGCCGGACCCGCTCCAACAAGTTGGCGTTCTTTCCCATCCTGGAAGACGACGAAGACCGGTTGGGACAACTGGTCAACGTGCGGGTAGACCGGGCCGGTGCCTGGTCCCTCCAGGGTCAACCGATTTAGAAATTTGGAATGTGGAATGTGGAAATCCTGACTCGGCATCTCTACATTCCCTATTCCACATTCCGCATTCTACATTCCTCCCTTGGAGGGTATGGAAGATGACCACCCGTCGCCGACCCATCGTACCCATCACGGAGCTGGAACACTCGGCATTCTGCAAGACCGAAGACGAACTGCCTGCCAAGCCCCTGGCCGAAGAGCTGACCGTCAATGTGCGCTGGCAGCAGATCCCCACCGAGTACCTGCACTACACCGCCGACGAGCTGGATGAACGCATCCACACAGTCCGGCAAAAGCTGGGCAGCGCCGTTACGGTGCTCGGCCACCACTACCAGCGTGAGGAAGTAATCAAGTACGCCGACTTTCAGGGCGACTCCTTTCTCCTGTCCCAGCAGGCGGCGAGCAGACCGGAGGCGGACTACATCATCTTCTGCGGCGTGCACTTCATGGCGGAGACGGCCTGCATCCTGGCGGGCGAGCACCAGCGGGTGATACTGCCCAACATCACCGCAGGCTGCTCGATGGCCGATATGGCGCCGATGGACGACGTAGACGACGCCTGGGATGACTTGACCGAGGTGCTTGGCCCCGGTGAAATCGTCCCCGTCACTTACATGAACTCCATCGCCGGCATCAAGGCGCTTTGCGGTCGCAACGACGGCGCCGTCTGCACCTCGTCCAACGCGGAGGCGGTGCTGAAGTGGGCCTTCGAGCAGGGGAAGCGCGTGTTCTTCCTGCCCGACCAGCACCTGGGGCGCAACACGGCCCTGAAGATGGGTGTGCCGCTGGATGAAATGGTTGTCTGGAACCCCTTCCGGAACATGGGCGGCAACACGCCGGAGCAGTTGCGGCGGGCGAAGATGGTGCTGTGGCAGGGCCACTGTTCCGTTCACACGAGATTCACGGTGAAGCAGATCGAGCTGGCGAGACAGCGGTTCCCGGATGTCAACGTGCTGGTGCATCCCGAATGCGTGATGGAGACGGTACAGGCCGCCGACCTGGTGGGATCCACCGAGTTCATTCGCAACCAGATCAACAACGCCCCGGCCGGGAGCGTGTGGGCCGTCGGCACGGAGATCAGCCTGGTGAACCGGCTGGCGCTGAACAACCCGGACAAGACCGTCTTCTGTCTCGACCCGGTGACCTGCCCCTGCTCGACCATGTATCGCATCCACCCGGCGTATGTGCTGTGGGTGATGGAGTCGCTGCTGGAAGGCCGGGTGATGAACGAGATCACGGTGCCTGAGCAGATGAGGCGAGAGGCACAGGTGGCGCTCGGCCGGATGCTGTCGCTGCGGTAGCGTACCCGCGACTGGCATCTCAATAATCTGGAAACTCCGCTTGCAGTTTGACGGCGAATTGAGATTTTCCTGGTATTACCACGCCAGCAGGAGCAGGCACCCGGAAGTACCGGAAGAATGGATAGCTCGCGTATTGGCAAACCCAACCAGAAGTGAAATTCAGGGGATCAGCACGGTATATTGGAGGCACATCAAAGAAAGGAGCCGCTGGCTTAAAGTGGTCGTTGAAAACGGAGGGGTGCATAACTCATATATTGACGGCAGAAATTACACCCGAGAATGGGAGATCCCCGATGAAGACAGATGACCCGCTGTATTACAGTGGACGAAAGTTGAGCGTCTCCTATTGCAGGAAAGCCGATACGCTTGAAATCTACAACGGCGAAGGGGACTCTTACGCTTACGGTGTTGCCGATGGCCTGACGGCCAATCTCGATTCGGATGGGGAAGTGGCCGGGTTCACCCTCTATAATGCGCGAAGTCTCCTGTTGTCCAAGCTGCTCAAGTATGAGGAAACGCCCAGGAAGGGCCGTTTGTATTACGAACCTTCCGTGTCCTTTCCAGACACTCCCTCCGAGTATGCCCGAAAGGAAGTGGGGCGGAATATCAAGAGTAGTCTCCAGGTTGAGTATTTCCCTCAAACCGATACCCTTGATTTGTGGAATGAAGAGGGCGCCAGTTTCGGTTGGGATGTAGGAGCCATTCTGGTAGCCTTCTCCACCGACGAAGAAGGAAAACGCATCAAGGGTTTCACGCTGGAAAGGGCGGCCGAAATGCTTTTGCCAGCCTTGAAAGACTACCCCCCATTGGATTGTTGATTCAGGAGGCCAACTCTTGCCCCAATTCCCCCCCGAAGTCCACGCCCTGATCGACGCGGCGATTGCCGAGGACCAGACATTCAACGACCCCACGACCGAAGCGGTGGTGCCGCCGGAGATTCGGGGCGTCGGGATGCTGCGGGCCAAGGCCCATGGGGTGCTGGCCGGCGTTGAGGTTGGCCTGGCGGTGTTCCGGCGGGTCGAGCCCGAGCTGGAGCTGGAGGCATTGCTGGAAGACGGCGCATTCCTGTCGCCAGGTGACAGCATCGCCCGCGTGGCCGGGCCTGCGGGTGGTATCCTGCGGGCGGAGCGCATCGCCCTCAACTTCATGCAGCGCATGAGCGGGATCGCAAGCCTGACCAACCGCTATGTCCGCGCCATCGAAGGAACGCGGTCCCGGATCGTGGACACCCGCAAGACCGCACCGGGACACCGCTACCTGGACAAGTACGCCGTGCGGGCCGGCGGGGGATACAACCACCGCTACAATCTGGCCGACGGCATTCTCATCAAGGACAACCACATCGAGGTCAACAGGTTCCGGGAAATGGGGCTTCGACAGGTCATTGAGCTGGCCCTGCAGCGCGCCTCCCATACCATCCGGGTGGAAGTGGAAGTGGAATCCCTGGAGGCTGCGAGAGAGGCCCTGGACGCGGGGGCCCACATCATCATGCTGGACAACATGCCGGTGGACATGATGCGCGAGGCCATGGGTTTCATCGGAGACCAGGCCGTGGTGGAGGCCTCAGGCGGCATCAACTTCAATACCGTGAGGGCCGTGGCGGAAACCGGCGTCCACCTCATCTCCGTTGGCGAGTTGACCCACTCAACCCCGGCGCTGGACATCAGCCTCGACCTGGAATTCGAGTAGCGGACAGCCCGGACTCCTCTGGAATCGTAAGCACACCTTGAAAAAGGACGCCCTGAGCGAAGACAGGGCGTCTTGAATTTTGTCCAATCTCTGACTGAGGGAATGAAAATGGCCAACACCACCGACCCAATCATCCACTGCCTGGAGCGCAACTGGGACATGATCGACTCCGCCCTCGCGGGCATGGACGACGATATGCTCACCCGGGCCCCGGCCGCTGAGTGCAACTCGGCCGCCTGGATTCTCTGGCACCTGACACGGGTGATGGATATGTTCATCCACTTCCGCCTGCAGGATGCCGAACAACTGTGGACGAAGGACGGATGGGCCGGGAAGTTCAACATTCAGCCGGATATCGAGGACCGTGGCGTGGGCTGGACGGCGGAGCAGGCGGCGGCGTGGACTGCCCCGTCGCGCGACGTGCTGGTGGGATACTTCCACGCGGTGAACACGTCCATCCGGGAATATCTGGAACAAGTGAGTGAGGAGGAGTTGGCTCGCGAGATCGTGCTGCCTCCGGTACCTGAGCCGCGTACCATCGCGGCCTGCTTCGGACAGGTGATGTGGGACAACCTGGCCCACGGCGGTCAGATCGCCTATCTGCGAGGCTTGTTCCTGGGCATGGGCTGGCACCGGTAGCCGGGTCGCCCAGGCATTCCCGTCGGCGAGCGGGGTCTAGCAGGCCGTCAGTGTTGTATTGATGGACAAACCGGGAGTCCGTTCATGGTGATGGTTCGACAGGCTCAGGGTGAACGAGAGAAATAACCATCACTTCAATAGCGATGAACCACTAGCGCCGCGAGCGCTGGCGGTCTGCGCTGTCCAGCATGATGGTGACCGGCCCGTCGTTCTGCAGTTTGACCTGCATGTATTCCTGGAAGCGTCCGGTCGCTATGGTGAGCCCCGTGTCCCGAAAGAGTCCTACGGTATAATCGTAGAGCCGCTCGGCGAGATCGGGCGGAGCGGCCCGCGTGAAGTCGGGGCGCCGTCCCCGTCGGGTGTCCGCGTAGAGGGTAAACTGGCTGACCAGCAGCACGTCGGCACCCGCATCGATTGCAGACAGGTTGAGCCGGTTGGCATCGTCCGCAAATATCCGCAGGTTAGCGACCTTGGGCACCAGGTAGTCGGCGTCAGCGTCTTCGTCTCCCTCGGCAACGCCGATGAAAACAACGAGGCCCTTGCCGATGCAGCCGACTTCGCTACCGTCGATTTCTACTGATGCCTGGGCAACCCGCTGAACCAGCGCACGCATAGAACAGGATACACGGAAGGAGAATCAGGCAAAAATTGGAAACAGCCAGCGCGTCGGGGACGCTGCCGGCTGCTCCGGTCTTTCAGTGTGCGGGTAAGGGATAACGGTAATCAGCTGCTGGCGGCTCCGGCGGTCGCCGAAGCGGATTCGCTGTTACTGGAGCCGGACGAGCTATCCGAACCGGCGGAGGCGGAATCGGCAGGTTTGCTGTCGTCGCCGGACTTGGAGGTTTCGCTGCTGCTCTTGCTCCCGTTTTCGACGGGCGGCTTGGGGCGGCCATAGTCAGTGGTGTAGAAGCCGCTACCCTTGTAGATCACCGGCACAGCGTGGTAGACCCGTCGCCCTTCACCGGCGCATTCCGGGCAGGTACCCTTGCCGGCCTCACTGAAGCTCTGCCTGAGCTCGAAGTGATTGTCACACTGTGTGCAGCGGTAGTCGTATCGAGGCACTGGTCATCTCCTGGCGTCAAGCGCCCGGCGTCGCTGCCGGGCAAATGGTAATTAGCGCTCGGGCAGGTGAGAGTGCTAAATTGCAACCAAGCTAATGTATCAGCACGCTTGATGACTGTCAACGCGAATCATCGTAAGAGCAGGGCAATCGCATATGAGCAGGTTAATGTCCGTCATTCCGGCGAAAGCCGGAATCCAGTGGCCGAACCAGGCAGTTTGCATCCGAAAATCCGGCATCCCGCACATTCCGGACTCCCCCTGAGCTTGCCGAAGGGTTTCGCCGGAGGGACGGGGTTGCAAATTCATATGCGATTGCCCTGATCGTAAGAGACCTTGACGAAACTCTCTCTCCCTCGAGGGAGGGGGCCTTCACTGCGACCCAATGCCAGGCGCCTGCGGGCGGGGATCTGCGTTGAGTGGGCGTCTTCACAAGTCGCGTTCAGCACTTTCGGCCCACTGTAGCGACCTGCTGGATTCGGCGGACGCATGTTCCCGTTCTTGAGATTTGCCGGAATGAAACGGCGGAATCACTCTGACCGTTGTGGATAAACAGGCACGAACCGGCGTACGGAAACACTGGCTGAAACCCGGACGCCCGTACTTCAGTGGTGCAAGCCAAAAATTCTGCGGAATTTCTGTGAAGATAGCAGATTTTGCTCAATCCAGAGCATATTAGGCAGGATTAGCATCAAATACGCAGAGTAACGACTGAAATTCGCTATTGACACCCCTGCAAAGCGCAAATATTATGTTTCGCTATGACGAGTCTGCGGCAGGCCCAGTACGCGGACTCGGGAAGAACTTCTTCGCGCAGGTTTTAGGGAGCGAACACCATGGACGAACTGGACCGCAAGATTATTGCCCTGCTGCAACTGGACGGTAGAGCGTCGAACGCAAAGATCGCCCGCGAAGTTGGAGTCAGCGAGGGCACGGTGCGCCGACGATTGCGGCGGCTGATCAAGGACGATGTGGTCAAGGTCATTGCGGTGCCCAACCTGGAGAAGCTTGGCTATGCTACCACTGCGCTAATCGGGCTGCAAACCGGGCCGGGAAAGTCGGACTCCGTCGCCGAGGCAATAGCATCGCTGGATGAAGCCCACTACGTCGCGATCACCACCGGCGCTTTCGACGTATTCATCTGGGCCGGTCTTGAGTCGGCGGAAAACCTGGGTAACTTCCTGCGGACCAAGGTCGGCGTGGTGGACGGAGTGCAGAGGACCGAAACCTTCGTTAACCTTTCGATAAAGAAGCGAACGTACGGCCTGGTCCTTTAAGAGCGGCGAATCGCAGCGGAGGGTTTGTCCAGGGCCTTCTCTAAAGTCCATCCCAAGCCACTCATGGTGATGGTTCGACAGGCTCACCATGTCGAACCATCGGCGGCTAGAACGGGCATCCTTCGACAACCCTTCGGCAAGCTCAGGACAGGATGAGTAGATGTTGGCGAGCGGCGTTACTTTGAAAAGGCCCTACCCTTTGCCAAGGCTTATTGCAAACGCTTACCGCTGTGCTATAATCCGCCCTGAGCCGCCTGTCCCGCCAATCAGGCTGCGACTATATTTGTAAGAGAGCCGAGCGCAATGACCTATATCATCGCCGAGCCCTGCGTTGGCCTGAAGGACTCCGCCTGCGTCGATGTCTGCCCCGTGGACTGCATCTACACCCGAGACGAAGACGACCAGTACTACATCAGCCCTGACGAGTGCATCGACTGCGCCGCCTGCGAGCCGGTATGCCCGGTCACCGCGATCTTCGCGGAAGACTCGGTTCCCGCCGAGTGGCAGGACTACATCGCAAAGAACTACGACTACTTCAAGAACACCGACCCTGCCGAGCTGAAGCGGAAGTAGCGCCTCAAGCGGAGACAATTCAGCGCAGAAAAATGGGAGGGGCCTGATTGATCAGGCCCCTTTCTCGTTGGCGATCCCTGGGCTATCGGCCCCTCGATGGCAGCAAACTATCCAAGATCATCCAGGCAGGCCTCGACGGGCTTGCTGATGCAGGAAAAGATGGGCGTGTCCAGCAGCGTGTAGGGCCTTGCCTTTGACTCGCGGAGGTCCATAACCAGGTCCAGGAAATTTGAAGGGTCGTCGGTCTCGAAGCCCAGCACAAACTCCTGGTCGTCGAGGCCGAATGAGTAGGCGGTGCTGATCTTGACGTCAGGATACTTGTGCCCGATGACGAAGTGTTCGTTCATCAGCTCCTGCCGCTCCTCTTTCGGAAGCTGGTACCAATCGTGTGTCTTCACGAAGGGATAGACGAACAGGTACTTGCGGCCCACGATGCGCATGGTCGACGACGTCCCTTCCTGGCCCTCGTGCCGGTGGTTGACCACGTAGGGGGAGCGGCGGGTCATCGCCAGGTAGGAGTAGGGTGTAGACAAGAAGGGAGCCAGCGCCGTGCGGTTGAGCTGGGCCGCCAGCTCGTTGATGGCCTCCAGCGTGGGGCTGACCATCCACAGCATCAGGTCGGCGTCGCCCCTCGTCCCGACCAGGCTGTAGCTGGAAACGTCCACCCGATCAGCGAACTCGTCCAGCACTGAGGCGAATTCGGCCTTCATCTTGGCTGGGCTAGGCCGGTTCTCCGAAATTTCGGGGCCAACGAAGTCGTACCTGGCGGGCGCCCGCCATTTCGGGTCAACCTTGAAGAAGGTGTACTTTACGAAGTCCCGACGTGACTGCTGTTCTTCGTGATGCGGCATAAGGAAACGCCCTCACCCTAACCCTCTCCCAGAGGGAGAGAGGTAATTTTTCATGGCTCCAACTCTTCGCCCATACTATCAACCGGGCAACGTGACTGGCAAACGCTCCGGGTGTAAAGGTGGGCGTGCTAAAATCTAGCCTGGCTCAATTGAGACAGTTGAGAAGTCCCTGCCCACAAACTTTCCGCCACCCGTGGTAGGCAATGGGCAGGACGGGGAGGCAATTTGCAGCTCAGCGAACGGACACGTATCAAGAACCATCCGGAGAGGGCAGTCCCCGAAGAGGCCGCAGAGATTCTGAGCGCCGGGCTTGTGGCGCACGTGGGTTTCATCGAGGACGGGCTTCCGTACGTAATTCCCCTGTCGTACCACTACGACAGTGAGCAGCCGGACAAGCTGTACCTGCACGGTTCCATACGAAGCAGGGCGCTTGAACTGCTGGCATCAGGCGAGCCGGTCTGCGTTACCGTGACGCTGACCGACGGGCTGGTGTACTCCCGCAAGGCGATGAATCACTCGATGAACTACCGCAGCGTCGTGCTGTTCGGTAAGGCCCGAGAGGTGACGGACCACGACGAGAAGTTCGCTCTGTTCGACCGGATGGTGCAGCGTTACTTCCCCGACCGGCTGCTGGAGCGCGACTACAACCCGCCGCCTGCCTCCGACCTGGGAGTGACCGCGCTGGTGGAGGTGCAGGTGGAGGAGTGGAACGCCAAGGCCCGCCGAGGTGGTCCCACCGGTCCCGACGACGACAAGCCCAACGCTCCAGGGTCGGCGGGCTACACGACCTTCCGGGAACTCTAGCAGCACCAACTGCTCCTGGTATGAACGTATGAACGGCCACGACGCAACCGGAAAATTCTACTGCGGGAGGAAACGACATGGTGACTCTGGGTGAGGGCGAATACCGCTACGAGGTCACCGAGGGCTGGGGCAAGCTGCCCGACGGCTGGTCCTTCAAGGAGTGTGCCGCGGTGGGTTGCGACGCCAACGACAACGTTTACGTGTTCAACCGCGGCGAGCACCCCGTAATCGTCTTCGACGCCGAGGGGAACTTCCTGCGTTCATGGGGCGAGGGTCTCTATCCTCGGGCCCACGGCGTGACCATGAGCCCCGACGGCGCTATCTTCCTGACCGATGACGGCGACCACACCGTCCGCAAGTGCAACCTCGACGGTACGGTGCTGTTCACGCTGGGCATTCCCGGCACACCGGCCCCGTTCATGAGCGGCGACCCGTTCAACCGCTGCACCCACGTCGCCATAGACCCGCAGACGGCAGACTTCTACGTGTCGGACGGTTACGGCAACGCCCGGGTCCACAAGTACGACCCCGAAGGCAAGCTGCTGTTCTCGTGGGGCGAGTCGGGCACCAGCGAGGGGCAGTTCAACATCGCCCACAACGTGTGCACCGACAAGGACGGCTGGGTCTACGTGGCCGACCGCGAGAACCAGCGCATCCAGGTCTTCGACAAGAACGGCAAGTTTGAGACCCAGTGGAAGAACATGGCCCGTCCCTGCGGACTGTACATTGACCAGAACGACGACCAGAAGGTCTACGTCGGGGAGCTTGGGGTAGCCATCGGCCCCAACTCCCAGGCCTACGGCCTGGGGCCCCGCGTGGGGATTCACGATGTAAGGGGCAACGTGCTGGCGCGGCTGGGGGACGCGCCGGAAAGCGAGGAGCCGGGCCACTTCATCGCTCCCCACGGCGTCTGCATCAACTCAAAGGGCGACATATTCGTGGGCGAGGTATCGTGGACGCATACCGGCAGCCACCTGAACCCGCCGCGCGAGGTGCGCTCGCTGCAGAAGCTGACCAAGGCGGGATAAATTACTATGGCTCAGCCACCAATCAACGAGGCTTCCGACCCGGAGGCCATTGACGACTACAAGCAACAGGCCCGGGATTTCCTAGCCAAAGGCTGGGAGTACCTTGCCGCAGGGGACCTCCACCAAGCGTCCGAAAAAGGGTGGGGCGCAGCCGCGTGGATGACGAAAGCTGTGGCAGTCGCTCAGAACTGGCAATACGACCAGCACGCGCATTTCAACGTTGTCCTGAACAATGTGCTGCTTACGACCAACAATGACCGCCTGCTGGCCCTGCGCGAAATCGCCAACGGCTTGCACCGAAACTACTACACTCGCAAGCAATTTCTGAACACCAACATAATCAGGCGAGAGTTGGACGCTGCGGCAGAGTTGCTGGACATCCTTGAGCCGCTCACCGAGCCTGCGGCTTGAACCCCGCTGCCTAAACTCGGCAAGCGCGAAATATAATTCGAGGACCTGTATGGAAATACGCATGGGCAGCCTGGTACGAGACGCCCGGGAAGCCACCGGCACGGCCATAGTCATAGATGTCTTCCGGGCCTTTACAACGGCTGCCATAGCCTTCGACCGGGGCGCCACGCAGATCACGCTTGTTGCGGAGGCGGATGACGCTCTGGAGTTGCACCGCAGCGGGGTCGGCGACCTGCTGATGGGAGAGGTGGACGGGAAAAGGCCGGAGGGGTTCGACTTCGGCAATTCGCCTTACGAAATCTCGACCGCCGACGTGGCGGGAAAGAGCCTGGTTCAGTCAACAAGGGCGGGCACAGTCGGAGTCGCGGCGGCGGAAAACGCCGACACCATCTACCTCGGCTCTTTCGTGGTGGCCCAGGCAACGGCCGACGCAATCCGGCGCGCCGCCCCTGAAGTTGTTTCGATCATCGCGATGGGCGACCAGGGGAGGGTGCGGTCGGACGAGGACGAGCACTGCGGCATCTACCTGCGAAACATAATCGAGGGCCGCAAGCCTGACTTTGACGCAGTGAAAACCTTGATTATGTCAGGCGGCGCGACCCAGAAGTTCTTCGACGCCGCGCAGCCTCAATATCACACACAGGACGTGGACCTCGCCCTGCAGGCCGACAGGTATCCCTTCGCCATGCGCATCAGCCGTGAGGATGGGCTGCTGGTGGCGAGGAAGCACGAAACGTAGCGGCAGGTCCCCTAGCCTGCCACCTTGTCTTTTGCGAACCGCTCCGGCGAGAGGTGTTCGGCGCCAGCCACCTGCGTATCACCCTGCGTCACGAGGTCGACGGCCACCTGGCTCATGCCCACGCTCCACAGGATCCCCTTCCTGCCGGCGCCGGTTGCAAGGTAGAGGTTGTCCCAGCCCGGCAGCCGGCCCACGATGGGTATACCGTCAGGGGTTACCGGCCGCAGACAGGCGGTGTGATTCATCAGCTGCGCCGAGGCCACGGACGGGGCCATCTGCGCCAAGTCGGCAAGGATACTGTCCCGGCCCCGGGAGTTGGGCATGTTGTCGAACTCAGCCTCTTCCTCGGTGGAGCCGGCCCAGATCAGGCCGTCGGCTTTGGAATCAACATAGTTGCCCCTGTAGTTGAGGGAAACGTTGAACGGCTCGCCCTCCTGGCGGAAGCGCAGGATCTGTCCTTTGAGAGGCTGCACCGGCGCAGGCACTCCGCACCACTCGGCGACGCGGCCCGACCAGGGGCCCATGGCAAAAACCACCGACCCTGCCTCGATCTGTCCATCCTCAAGGGTCACGGCGAGTGCGTGGCCGCCAGTGTATCTCAGGCCCGTGGCTCGCTGCGCTACCAGCTGGGTGCCAAAGCGTTCGGCTCCCCTGATGGCGGACATGGTCAGCTTGTAAGCGTCGACGGAAGCCATGCCTCCGATGAACAGCCCGCCGATACATTCCGGGTTGACTTTCGGCTCTAGGCGGCGGGCGTCGTCGTGGTCCATCCACCGGACGTCGAAGCCGGGAACATCGCGCATCCAGGCCTGGTCTGCCAGGTACTGCTGCACGTCTTCATCCTCGAACGCCAGGTACAGACGGTTGCGGGAGCGGAACTGGGGATCGATTCCGGTCGCCCCTTGCAGTTCTCGGGCCATGGACCACTGACGTCCGAAGCAGAACAGGCTGAAATCCAGCAACGGCTCCGGAACGCCGATGCCGTTCAGCGGGTCCAGGCCGCCGAAGGCCAACCCGGAGGCATGGCTGCCCAACGTTGCGGGCTCCAGCAAGGTCACGCTCAGGCCGCGACGGCACAGCAGATAGCTGGTCATGCTGCCCACGATACCGCCGCCAATGACTACCACATCCCTGGCATCAGTACTCATCGAATCTCTCCTTGGGCCTTGAATGCCCCGAGGAAGGCGGAACCCTATACGCCTCTGAACCAGTCCTCGAAACGATCAAGCTGGTCAGGGTCGCCGGTGATGGCAAACTCGTTGGCCGCCAGGGCTTCCCGGCCTGTGACGCGCCCGTAGGCGAACAGGAGGAAGGTCGAAGCCTCGGCGCAAACGGTCCAGCGGTCTTCCGGGGCATCGTCGGCAGATGGAAAATCGCAACTATCTCCGAAGACGCGCACAACCAGTCTGGTCTCGTGGGGCGGGGCGAGGTCGAACTCGTAGACCACCGGCGCATCCAGTTTCTCGCCGGGGCGGAAGCACATTGCCAGCCACTTGGTGGCAAATCCCAGCACGGCGTCAATGCAGTCGGAGTTGATAGAAGGTTCAGGCTCCAGGGCCTTCCGAATGTCCCAATCGTGGATTGCCAGCTCCTGTATGCGCAGTTCCAGGTATTCCCGGGCGGGCATGGCCCCGCGGCGCTGGTGCCAGCAGAGGGTATCCCATCCATCGGGCTGGAATTCGTCAAGTACCTCGTAGAGCCGTGCATAGTAGTCGTCGAAGCCCGCCAGCAGGCCGTCTCCCATGCTCTCTCGCCAGTGCATGTCGCGGTTAGCACTGGTGTTTGAGACCGCCGAGCCATCCGGGGCCTGCGGAGGGCCGGAATCACCACCCTTGCCCCGCGTCATGTTGTCAATCTGCCGGTCGGCGCCCCCGATCAGGTGGGCGATTACGTCCTGCACCTCCCACTCCGAGCAGGCGCTGGGCAAGGCTAGTTGCTCGCGCGTGAGGGTGGCGGAACGGGAGCTGATGCTGGAAACCAGGGCCTTGATCAGTTCAATATGCGACTCGACTGTGGACATTTTGTAGCCCTCTCTTGATACTTGAAATCTTGAGTCCCGTTCCCTGGGTCAAGGGCCATCCGGAGCGTCTGACAGGGTCGCCCATGTCCGCCGACGGCCCTTGCTCGTGTGGCAGGGCAAAGGGGATTCGTTGTAGAATCACCGAAAAGTCGCCATGCAGGACTAGCCAACCATGAAAATGTGCTTCTTCCACCTGATGCCGTACCAGGGTCTGCCCAGCAACTTTGAACAAGATTACCACAGCGTGTGGGTGGATGTGCCCAATTCGCTGTTCGATCCACGGCAGGGACACCGTCTCTACGGAGACTACCTGGACGAGCTGGAGTTCGCCGAGGCAATGGGGTTCGACGGGATCTGCGTGAACGAGCATCATGCCAACGCCTACGGGCTGATGCCGTCGCCCAACCTGATGGCCTCGGCCATGGCCCGCGGCACCTCCCATGCAGCCATCGTGGTGCTGGGCAACAGCCTGGCCCTGTACAACCCTCCCATCCGCGTGGCCGAGGAGTTCGCCATGCTGGACTGTCTCAGCGGCGGCCGGCTCATCGCCGGCTTCCCCCTGGGCACGGCAATGGACACGATCTTCGGCTACGGACAGGTCCCGATCACGCTGCGGGAGAAGTACCAGGAGGCCCACGACCTGGTGGTGAAAGCCTGGACCGAGCGCGAGCCGTTCTCCTTCAACGGCAAGTACAACCAGCAGCGGTACGTGAACATCTGGCCCCGTCCGTACCAGCAGCCCCGCCCGCCAATCTGGGTGCCGGGCAGCGGAAGCCTCGAGACCTGGGACTGGACTATCCGCAACGACTACGTCTACTGCTACCTGTCCTACTCGGGCTACAAGGTGGGCAAGACCGTGCTGGACGGGTTCTGGGAGGAGGTGGACCGGCAGGGCAAGGAGTTCAACCCCTACCACGCCGGGTTCCTGCAGCTGGTGGCAGTCTCGGAGACCGACGGTCAGGCCAAAGAGTACAAGGAGTCCATCGAATACTTCTTCAAGAAGTGCCTGCACATCCATTCAGGCTTCGGCAACCCGCCGGGCTATCGCTCCGTGCGGAGCAACAACTCGACCGTTGCCAACTCAACCACCCAATCCCGCGAGGACCAGCTCAAGGAGTTCACCTGGACCGACTACCTGGAGGCTGGGAACGTCATCGTGGGCGGGCCGGAGACGGTTCGCGAGCACCTGGCCCACGCCATCAAGGAGCTGCGAGTGGGCAACCTGATGCTGCTGCTCCAGTTCGGGGACATGCCCAAGGAACTGGCGATGAAGAACACCGAGCTCTTCGCCCGCGAGGTCATGCCGTACGTTCGCGACATCTGGTCGGAGTACGAGACCCGCTGGTGGCCGGAGGGCGTCTCCAACCCCAACGCCATCGCTCCCGTGGCGGCAGGGTAGGCCGCTTTAGCTTTGGAGCAAGACATTTAGCGCAGGAGAAAAACTGGCGCCATGACCATCCCGGTACCGATTTTGGCAAGCTTGATAGCTGCGGGAGCGGCTATCTTCATTGCCTTTGTCGGGTCGTTGCTCAATTTATACAGCAGGTTGGGCAAAGTTGAGGCAGAACTCCGGGCTTTGCGTGAACATCTCGACACACAACTCGCCGCGGCAGAGGAGCGGGCCATAGCCCGTGAAGCCGCCGCAGAAGAGCGGGCCCTCGCACGCCACGCAATGGCGATGGAGAGCTTAGCAGCAGCCGAGGAACGATCCCTTGCCCGCGAAGCCGCCGCAGAAGAGCGGGCTCTCGCTCGTCATGAGACGGCGATGGCCGAGATCCGCGCCGTTGAGGATCGATCCCTTGCCCGCGAAGCCGCCGCAGAAGAGCGAGCCCTCGCACGCCACAACGACATACTGAACCGCCAAGCGGCGGCAGATGAACGGGCTCTCGCCCGTCATGAGACGGCGATGGCCGAGATCCGCGCCGTTGAGGATCGAGCCCTTACCCGCGAATCCGCGATGGAAGAGCGCGCAATCGCCCGCCACAACGAGTTGCTCGCCGAGATTCGGCTGTGGCGCAGCCACGGCCATGATGCCGACGGAACAATATACTTCAGAGTGCCTGAGTAAATGCCAGAAACCAGCGAAATTTCGGCCCACGACCCACACCCTCGTCGGCGCGTCGACGTGGGCGGCGTTCAGATGGCCTATGTGGACACCGGCGCCACCGACTCCGGGAACGACGGCGCAGTGGTGTTCCTGCACGGGAACCCCACCTCCTCGTACCTGTGGCGCAACATCATCCCCCATGTCTCTCCTTCAGCCCGCTGTCTCGCCCCCGACTTGATGGGAATGGGGGAGTCGGACAGCACGCCTGACGGCTCGTACAGGTTTGCCGACCACAGCAGGCACCTGGACTCATGGTTCGACGCCGTTCTCCCCGACGGGCAGGTCACGCTGGTGGTGCACGACTGGGGCTCGGCCCTGGGGTTCCACTGGGCGCGTCGCCACCCGGAGCGGGTGAAGGGACTGGTCTACATGGAGGCCATCGTTCGCCCGGTTACCTGGGATGAATGGCCCGAAGCAGCCCGACAGGTGTTCCAGGGGTTCCGCTCGGACGCAGGGGAAACAATGGTGCTGGAACGCAACATCTTCGTGGAGCGCGTCCTGCCGGGCAGCACCATTCGCGGGATCAGCGACGAGGCGATGGAGGTGTACCGAAAGCGATACGCCGAACCGGGAGAGTCCCGCCGCCCCACGCTTTCGTGGCCCCGGGAGATCCCGATCGATGGCGAGCCGGCCGACGTCGTGGCGCTCGTTGCAGAATACGCTGAGTGGCTGTCCCAGGCCGCGGCGCCCAAGCTATTCATCAACGCCGACCCCGGAGCGATACTGACCGGCCCGCAGCGTGAGTTCTGCCGTACTTTCCCCAACCAGCACGAGGTAACCGTGCCCGGAGTCCACTTCATCCAGGAAGACTCCCCCCACGAAATAGGCTCCGCGATAGCCCAGTGGTACGCGGGCCTGTGAATCAATTACACTGGTTGTAATCACCTGCCCTCGGAGCAACGATGCCTGAGACCACCATCCTGGAATTCCGCGACGGCGACTTTCGCACGGAGGTCGCCAGGGACGGCAAGGGGCCGCCGCTGCTTTACCTGCACGGGGCCGTGGGCCAGAAGACCTGGGCTCCCTTCCTGGAACGGCTGTCGCAGACTTTCACTGTCTATGCCCCGGTCTTGCCCGGCTACGGCTCGGCCACCGGGTTGGAGCACCTTGCAGACCTGCCCGACCTGACACTGTATTGCCTGGAAGTGCTCAACGAGCTTGGAGTCGCCAGCGCCCATGTGGTCGGGCATTTCCTCGGGGGGATGATCGCCGCCGAGATGGCGGCAGCCTCGCCGTCGTCGATAGACCGCCTGGTGCTAGTATCACCGGCAGGAGTGTGGCGTGATGACGAGCCCGTGGCTGACCTGCTGGCCCTCAACGCCAACGAGCTCTCGGAAAGGCTGACGGCAAAGCCCGACGGGGCTGCATCCCTGGATGGTCTGCCCGAGGAGCTGGCCCGGGACCGGATGCAGGACATCGCCGCCGCCGGCAAGTTTCTCTGGCCGCTCCCGGACAGGGGACTGGGTCGCCGTGCCTATCGCATCAAGGCCCCTACCCTGGTCCTCTGGGGAGAGCAGGACCGCATCAATCCCCCCTCGTACGCCAACGATTTCCAAAAAGTGATCAGGCGCTCCCGGACCGCGACGGTATCCAACGCCGGGCACCTGGTGATGCTGGAGCAGCCCGAAGCCTTCGCCGACGCGGTTACAGGATTCTTGAGCTAAGGGTTTTCTCAACGGTTTTCCTGCAAGCATGAATTGGAAAGCATGAACCGGACAGACGGGCAAATAGAAGTAAAGCTCGAGGAGCTTCGCGGAATCCTCCGCGAGATGGGGTCGGTGATCACGGCCTTCTCCGGGGGCGTGGATAGCTCGCTGGTCGCAGTAACGGCTCACCACTCGCTGGGCCGGAACGCCCTGGCGGTAACGGCGGTGTCGCCGGCGCTGGCATCGCGGGAGCTCAGTGAGGCAAAAGGACTGGCCGAGAAATTCGGCCTCTCCCACCGCGTCATCAACACTCAAGAGATGGAGCGTGCGGGGTACACGGAGAACTCACCGAGCCGCTGCTATTTCTGCAAGACGGAGTTGTATACCCATCTGACTGACCTCGCGAAGGCCGAGAATTATGCCTGGGTCGCCAACGGCGCAAACGTCGACGACCAGGGCGATTACCGCCCGGGAATGCAGGCGGCAGCGGAACACGGAGCGCGCAGTCCCCTCCTGGAAGCCGGGCTGGACAAGGCGGCGGTGCGGGCAATCGCCAAGCGGCTGAACATTCCGGTATGGGACAAGCCCGCGCAACCTTGCCTCTCGTCCAGGGTTCCTTACGGCACGCCGGTGACGATTGAAACGCTGTCCAAAGTCGAACGGGCTGAGGACTTTCTGAGAGACCTGGGAATGCGGGAGTTCCGGGCCAGGCATCACGACAAGCTGTGCCGGGTGGAAGCGTGCGAAGCCGACATGGAAATTGCCTTCAGGCGGCGTGAGGAAATAGTGTCCGGGCTGAAGAAAATCGGCTACCTTTGGGTGTCGCTGGACCTGGCTGGACTGCGCTCCGGCAGCCTCAACGAAGTCCTGAAGACCCCGGCGAATGACGCTCCGCACGCCTGAATTTCCCCACTCGAGTAGAGACGTGTTCCTCCCACTTAACTTCCTCCGCTCAGGGATTCGATGAAGATCGCTTACATCCAGTCCATCGGAGGGGCCAGCGGCGACATGCTGCTGGGAGCGATGGTCGACGCGGGCCTGCCCCTGGAAACCCTGCGGAGGGAACTGACCAAGCTGCCGGTGGACGGATACGCCGTCGAAGCCGTCGAGGGAACCCGTTGCGAAATTCGCGGCACCCATCTCAAAGTGCAACTGGAAGACCGCACCCGCTACACCCCCGCCGTGTTGCTCCGCACCGTCGAGACCAGCTCCCTGGAACCTCCGGTCATCGAGCAGGCAACCCGCGTCCTCCGCGGGCTCTGGCGGGCCGAAGCCAGAGTGCATGGAGAAGCAGAGGATGCGCTGGAACTGGAAGAGCTGGGCAGCGTGGACACCCTGGTGGACGTGGTCGGGTTCTGCATCGGCCTCCAGGAACTGGGGGTGAAAAAAGTCTACGCCGCTCCACTGGTGCTGGGAGAAGCAACGCCTCCCCGGAGGTCCGGCGGTTATTCCAATCCTGCACCGGCGACGCTCGAACTGGTCGCCGCGTCCGGCGCCCCGGTGACTGCCGACAGCCCCACACACGCCGGAGCCGGAGAGCTCACCACGCCGACCGGAGCGGCCCTGATCACGTCCCTGGCAGAGTTTCACCGTCCCGCATTTGCCGTGCAGCGGGTGGGTGTCGGACTGGGAACGAAGGACCCTCCGGGTTTTCCCAACGCGCTACGCCTGTGGTTGGGCGAAACGGCTGATGCACCTCAAGCCACCCCCGGCCCACGGAAGCAGTGGGTCGAGGACATTTTCCAGCCAGGGAGCGTGGCGCTGCTGGAAACCAACCTGGACGACGCGCCGGGGCTGGTGCTGGGCTATGCCCAAGAGCGGCTGTTCGCGCTGGGGGCGCTGGACGTGTGGCACACCCCCGTCCAGATGAAGAAGAATCGCCCGGGCGCGGTGCTGTCGGTGCTGGTGCCCAAGCACCTGGAGGCTGTTGCGGTGGAGGTTATCCTGCGCGAGACCCCGACGCTGGGAATTCGCTCGCGCCTGGTGGACAGGTATGTCGCCGAACGGCAGAGCGTCGAAATCGACACCGAGTTCGGGCAGGTAAGCGTCAAGGTGAAGACCCTGGAGGGCTCGCCTGTCAGCGTCGCGCCGGAACCCGATGATTGCCGTCGCATCGCTGCCGAGTCGGCCCTGCCTTTCCAGGAAGTTTACCAGCGGGTCGCCGAGACCGCGCGGCGAGCGCTGCTTGCCTGATCCCATGACCGAAGGCGCCTCAGGCCGGACCAGCATCGAACGGTTGCTGGAGCAGGTGCGCGACGGACTGCTGACCACCGAGCAGGCCCTGGGGCGACTGAGGGACCTGCCGTATCAGGACTTGGGCTACGCCCGGCTCGACCATCACCGCCCGTTGCGCACCGGCTCTCCGGAGGTAGTGCTCGGCAAGGGGAAGACGCCGGAGCAGGTGGCGGGGATCGTGGCGGCGCTACGGGGAAGGGGACACCCCGTACTGGTCACCAAGACGGACAGAGACGCCTATCGTTGCGTGCTGGAAGCCGCCCCGGAAGCGGAGTTTCACGCGCTGTCAGGAGCCATAGCGCTGCCATCGGCCAGCGACGATCCTCCACAGCAAGGCGTCCTGATCGTGACTGCGGGAACCGCGGACCTCCCGGTGGCTGAAGAGGCGCAGCTGACGTCGAAGCTGATGTGTCAGGAACCCCTGATGGTCGCCGATGTCGGCGTTGCGGGGTTGCACCGCCTTCTGGACAAGCTCTCGGAGTTGCGTGAGGCGCGGGTAATCGTCGTCGTCGCGGGCATGGATGCCGCGCTTCCGGCGGTCGTTGCAGGACTGGTCGCCGTGCCGGTCATCGCAGTCCCCACCAGCACAGGCTATGGAGCCAGCTTCGAGGGTCTTGCCGCCCTGCTGTCGATGCTGAACAGTTGCGCCCCGGGTGTGGCCGTGGTCAATATTGACAACGGTTTCGGGGCCGGCTACCTGGCTGCCCGTATCAACCTCCTGGCAGCCGGTCAAGAGCAGAACAGCCCGTGAACCGCCGCACCGGCTGCCTCATCCTGGTGCTCATCGCTGCCCTGCTTTTCGTCTCCTGCGGAATGCTGGGCAGGCTGACGCTGGTGATCTAGAGACCAGCCGCCCGCATTAGGGGCTGCAATGGCGGAGGCGGTGGGGCTCCTAGGCTCATCAGAACTCCACGGCATGATCGATGTGGTCCACCGAAACGAGCCTGCCATTGCTGTCCAGGTTCACACAGACCAGGTCGATGCGCCACTGGGTCGAAGACGCATAGCCGTCCGGTGAGTGAGCCTGCAGGAACTCTTCCGCCACGGCGGCTATTCGCTCGGACCTCTTCGGGCTGATCGACTCAGAGGCTCGCCCATATTTCCCGCCGCGCCTGGTCTTCACCTCGACGAATACAAACTCGTCGGCGAGCCTGGCGACCAGGTCTATCTCCCCGGCACGGCAACGAAAGTTTGTGGCAACGATCTCGTAGCCGCTGGCTTCCAGCCGCAGCCTGGCCTGCCGTTCGCCCCATTGTCCCAGCCCGCGGTTGCCGCTGCTCATGGCGGGGTCTCGTCCGGGAATCGGAGGCGGGCCTGCGCCACAGGCCCAAAGGATCGGCGGTGAATCTCGCAGGGGCCGACCTCCCGCAGGCGCTCCAAATGTCGGCGCGTGGGATATCCCTTGTGCCGGGAGAACCCGTACCCTGGATAGACGTCTTCATACTGGGCCATGATGCGGTCCCGGGTGACCTTGGCGATGTTCGAGGCGGCAGCGATGCTGTAGCTGCGGCCGTCGCCCTTCACGATGGTGTCGTAGGGGTAATCGCACTGGCGAACGGGAATGTAGTCAAGAAGCAGGTGGGCCGGCCGTACCGTCAGCGCCTCAACGGCAAGCATCATCGCCCTGAGAGCAGCCACGCCGATGCCGATGCGGTCGATTTCGGCAGGTCCAACCGAGGCAACCGCCCAGTCGAGAGCGTGTTCTTTGGCTGCCTGGCAAGCCTGCTCCCGCTGTGCCGGGCCGAGGCGCTTGGAGTCGTGGAGCAACCGCACCCATTCCTCATCGCCGGTCATGTCGGGTCGCAGGACGACCGCTGCCGCCACCACCGGACCCGCCAACGGACCCCGGCCTGCCTCGTCCGCTCCGGCAATGGGAGTAACCCCTTGCCGCAACAGGTCCCGTTCGAAGGACAGGTCAGGCATTGCCGGTCATTTGGACAGGAATCAGAGGGGCTCCAGACTATACGGCGAAGTTGGCTGCCAGGTCTGCGAGTCCTCGCCGCACGCCGTCCCGGTGTGCGCCGGGGCGCCACGGAGGCTCGATGGTGCCGCCGCCCAACAGGACATCACCCCGGTAGAACACGGCGGCCTGCCCAGGGGTGACCGAGCGCTGGGGTTCCAGGAATCGGACCCTCGCCCCTTCTGGGTACGGATGCAGAGTTGCTGGGGTCTCATAGGACTTGTAGCGTATCTTGACCGAGACCGGCGTGCCATCAGCAGGAATAGTCCCGTTCACGTAGTTGACATTGGAGACCCACGCCTCCCCTGAGTACAGGGCAGCCTCCGGGCCCACCACGACCCGGTTGTCGTCGGCGTCGAGGCGCACGACGTAGCGGGGTTCGCTGGCGGTCCCGGGCAGACCCAACCCCCGCCGCTGGCCCACGGTGAAGTACTCGATGCCGTCGTGCTCCCCAAGGACGCGCCCGTCGAGGTCCACGATTTGACCGGGCACCCCGGTAGCCCGCTGGCGCAGGAACTCCCGGTAGTCGCCCAGCGGTATGAAGCAGATATCCTGACTGTCCGGCTTGTCGGCGGTGAGCAGGCCGGAGTCCAACGCCATGCGGCGTATTTCGTCTTTGTCGTACCCGCCGACGGGCAGAAGCGTACGGGCGAGCTGAGCCTGTGTCATGCCAAAGAGCACGTACGACTGGTCCTTGGCCTGGTCAATTCCCTTCCTGAGTGTAAAGCCATCCAAGCCCTGCTCGACTCGCGCATAGTGCCCGGTGGCGACAAACTGCGCCCCCAGCGCGTCGGCGCGCGCCAGCAGGTGGCTGAACTTGATCTTGTCGTTGCAGGCGATGCAGGGGTGCGGGGTGCGGCCCCGACGGTACTCGGACGCGAAGTAGTCCATCACCTGGCCGCGGAACTCGCGCTCCATGTTCAGTACGTAGTGAGGTATCTCCAGCAGGCGGCACACCGCCCGGGCGTCCTCCACGTCATCCAGCGTGCAGCAACCCTGGTGGTCGTCGGGCAACTGGCTTTCGTCCAAGCTGTATAACTTCATGGTGACGCCAATCGCATCCCACCCGGCCCTGCGAAGCAGCAGGGCGGCGACGGAGGAATCCACTCCTCCGCTCATGGCGACCACCACACGGTTGTGCGAGTTTCGCGTGTCCATTTCGGCAAACCATCCTCGAATTCAGCCTAGCACACCCTTCACTCAGCGTACAACCGGGTAAAACGTGGCTGGCTCACGATGACCCTAGTACTACAGTCGCAGATAAATTGGGGTAGAATAAGTCCACTTTAGGGAGTGGGAGAGGTGAGGGTTTGGTTGGGGAGAGGGAAGAGGTCTTGGAAGCGGCGCGGTGGGCCCGTGGGATTGAGGAAGTGCACCGGCGAATCGGGGCTCGGTTTTACCGGTCAGAACCACGGCGGCGGGCGCTGGCCTATCTGAAAGGGCTGATCAGTCCCGTGGAGCGCAAGAACGGTTGGCAGTTGGCGGAGCAGGCCGGAGATGCCACACCCGACGGAGTTCAGCGGCTGCTTTACAACTACGTGTGGGATTCTGACCTGGTTCGGGACGATCTTCGGGACTACGTGATGGAGCATCTGGGGGAGGCAGAGGGTGTACTGGTGGTGGACGAGACGGGATTCCTGAAGAAGGGAACAAAGTCGGTGGGGGTGCAACGTCAGTACAGTGGGACGGCGGGCCGGATAGAGAACAGCCAGGTAGGAGTCTTCCTAAGTTACGCCACCGGCCAGGGGAGGGTCCTGCTGGACCGGGAGTTGTACCTGCCCCAGGGATGGGCGGAGGATGGGGAGCGGCGTCGGGAGGCTGGGGTGCCGGAGGATGTGGCCTTCCGTACCAAGCCGCAACTGGCCCAGAGGATGGTGGAGCGGGCGGTAGAAGGGAGAGTTCCCTTCCGGTGGTTCACTGGGGACACGATTTACGGCAGTGACCGGAAGTTGCGGCGGTGGCTGGAGCAGCGGGAGATACCCCACGTGCTGGCGGTCAAGAGCAACGAGAAGCTGTGGGCCTGGACGGAGGAAGGGCCGAGGCAGGTACGTGCAGACCGGCTGGCGTCCCAGGTGGAAGAAGGGGATTGGTCGCGGCTGAGCGCGGGAGATGGCGCCAAGGGTCCGCGGGTCTATGAATGGGTCTGGGTGGTGATCCGGCCCTTGCGGGAAGAAGGCAAGGGGTACTGGCTGCTGGTTCGCCGCAGCATATCCCAGCCTGAAGATCTGGCCTGGTACGTCTGCTACGGCCCAGCGGAGACTAGCCTGGAAGAACTGGTCAGGGTAGCGGGCATCAGGTGGACCATCGAAGAGTGCTTTGAGGAAGCCAAGGGACAGGTGGGGCTGGACCAGTATGAGGTAAGGAAATGGGAGGGCTGGTACCGGCACGTCACCCTGGTCATGCTGGCCCTCGCCTACCTGGCGGTAGTCCGGCAACAGGCCAACGCCGGTACAGAGGGCAAAAAGGGGGAGACGGGGATTGGGGTGCAAGCCTGATACCGTTCACAGTCCCCGAGGTGCGCCGCCTGCTGTGCCGGTTGATCTGGCAGCCCAGGGGATCGCCCGAACTGTCCTTGGCCTGGTCCCATTGGAGGCGACGCCACCAGGCCAGGGCTCGCCAATGCCACTACCAGCGCCGCCTCCGACATCTTAACCACTATCTGCGACTGTAGTACTAGAAGGTGTTTACAAAGCCCAACCGTTCATCCTGAGCCTGTCGAAGGGCGGACGGTTGGACTGGCGGCAGGCGGACGGAACCCTTTAATCCTCCGCCAAGCCCAGGATGAACGGGATCCGGCAAGCGCTTTGCAAACACCCTCTTACCCTCATCCTCCAATGGCCCTACCCGGGCGCGCCGGGTAGTGACTCGCATGGAATACCGTCGTTATTTCCGTCCAGCCTGTGCGGGTCGTCGTCCGGGCCGCCCTCAGAGAGGAAGAAGTTATTCGCTTCCTCCCACGTGTCGAAATCGCCGCAGTTGCGGTCCTGGAAATCCTCGTCGCTTCCTGATGAACTTTCACTTTCAGAGGGGGATGACTCCTGGCTCGATCCGGCAGCCGGGGATTCCTCCTCCGGGGCGGGAAGCAGTGACTCGCATGGAACACCGTCGTTATTTCCGTCCAGCCCGTGTGGGTCGTCGTCCGGCCCTCCCTCAGAGAGGAAGAAGTCATTCGCTTCCTCCCACGTGTCGAAATCGCCGCAGTTGCGGTCCTGGAAATCCTCATCACTTCCTGATGAACTTTCACTTTCAGAGGGGGGTGACTCCTGGCTCGATCCGGCAGCCGGGGAGTCCTCCTCCGGGGCGGGAAGCAGGGATTCGCACACGGTGCCGTCTCCGTCGTGATCGAGACGGTGTGGGTCGTCGTCCGGCCCGCCCTCAGAGAGGAAGAAGTCATTCGCTTCCTCCCATGTGTCGAAATCGCCGCAGTTGCGGTCCTGGAAATCCTCGCCACTCCCTGATGAACCTTCACTTTCAGAGGGGGATGACTCCTGGCTCGATCCGGCAGCCGGGGATTCCTCCTCCGGGGCGGGAAGCAGGGACTCGCACACGGTGCCGTCTCCGTTGTGGTCGAGACGGTGTGGGTCGTCGTCCGGCCCGCCCTCAGAGAGGAAGAAGTCATTCGCTTCCTCCCATGTGTCGAAATCGCCGCAGTTGCGGTCCTGGAAATCCTCGCCACTCCCTGATGAACCTTCACTTTCAGAGGGGTGTGACTCCCGGCTCGATCCGGCAGCCGGGGATTTCTCCTCCGGGGCGGGCAACAGGGACTCGCACACGGTGCCGTCTCCGTTGTGATCGAGACGGTGTGGGTCCTCATCAGGTCCGCCCGCTGCGAGGAAGAAGTTCTGGGCGTCCCACCAGGACGAGAAGTCGGAACAATTCCGGTCGGGACCTGATGGATCGAAAGGAAGGTTGGCGTATTGCGGGGTGATCGGCGTCGGCGCCGGGTCGGGAACGGGGGTGGCTGAGGGCGCCGGGGCACTCAAGGAGGAATCTGTGGGCGATCCCGGCAACGACTGGCAGACTACGCCATTGCCGTCTCCGTCGAGACCGTGGGGGTCCTGGTCAGGGCCGCCCTGAGACTCGAAGAACGACTGGGCTTCACGCCAGTCGGAGAAATCGCCGCAGTCCAGGTCGACAAATTCTTCTTGCTGGATGTCGGCCGGCTCTGGAGTGGGATGCGGTGTAGGCGTGGGGGTTGGTTCTGGAGTGGCATACAGTGTAGGCGTGGGGGTCGGTTCTGGAGTCGGTGCGGGGACTGCTGTGGCCGGCATGGCCGGAGTTGCCTCGGGAGCGGCGGTCGGCACGGCAATCGGCGTGGGAGCTGCCGTCGGTCCGCAGTCCGGGGAGTTCGTCGAGCCCGAAGCCGACTGGCCGGAAGCAGGGCAATCCTCGGAGCTCTCCGCAGCGCCGGAAAGGAAGGTAGAGTAGAGGGCCGTCGCGCCCTGAGAGGTACCGGCAGGCTCAGCCGCCGACGGTCCTCCCGGAAGGGACTCACACGGTTCGCCGTCTCCGTTGACGTCCAGCTTGTGCCTGTCCTGGTCCGGGCCTCCCGCAGCCAGGAAGAACGCGAGGGCCTCATCGTAGCTGTCGAAGTCACCGCAGTCGCGGTCGGGTCCGAAGGGGTCGTAGCGCAGGCCCGCCGCCGGGGTCGGCACAGGTGTCGCGGCGGGAGGCGTGAGCGCCGACCCCTGCGAAGACTGCAAAAGTACGGGGGATTCGCAGGTGGACAGCATTTCGTTCAGGGCGTTGAATTCGGCTTCGGTGACCGATAGACCCCAGCGATTCTTGACCGTCACCCAATCCATGGCGTAGGTGCACCAGTGGCTTTCGAGGGGCGGACGCCACGCCTCGGGCCCCTTGGATCCCTTGGAGCGGTTGGCCGAACTAGTGGTCGCGACCAGGTGGGCCTCATCGTCCAGGTAGTTGGCGAACTCACGCTTGCGCTCCCGGTCCCACCGCCAGGCCCCGGAACGGTGCGCGTTTTCCAGCGGCACCAAGTGGTCGATGTCCAGTTCCCGAGGGGTGGTGACCGTTTCTCCCGTATACGGGCCTATCCACCGGCCGGCGGCAACCCGGCATCGATCGGTAGTCTCGAAAGTAACTTCGGCGGTCGATTCCGCGATCAGGACTTCCTGCCGGGCGTTCTGGCAATCGCCGTCTTCGTCCGTCCAGTGCCGCCAGGTGCCCCGGTCGTACTCCGGCAGGTCATCGGGAACGGGCGAGATGGACACCGGCAGTATCCTGCCGGACGCGGCCGGCGTCTCCCGAACGACGGGGCTCGTTGGCGACGGCGCACCGGCGGCAGGGCCGGTCGTCGGCGCCGGAGGTCCGGTGGGCCTGCTTGTTACGGGAGTTGGCGTATCCCGGGAGGTTACCTCTTCAATGGCATCGCAGGCGGCCAGGGCGGCAGACAGCAGAGCGACCACAGCCAGCACCATGACTGCGGTAACAAAATTCCCGGGAAGCTTGCCAAGGATCATCACAACTGTTCTTCCGGGGTCCCTGATGGAGACGGATACTCCAGTGCTTCACCGCCAAAGAACTTGATACCCTCCTTCCAGGTATGTCCCTGCGTTGCCGGCGGCGAAAGATTCTCGGTGAAGGGACTGGCATTATAGTGAAAATACCTGTTATGTAAAAAGGGCGACCGACGGACGCATGGCAAAGAACCCGTCGAAATCTTGAGGGGAGCGAACTGGCGTCGTATGCTGTTGGCAATGGAATTTGAAGCACGACAGAGTATTTTGCAGTCATGACCACCGAAACGGAATTCCGGCAGGGGCCATCGTTCTGCGGCAACTGCGGCAACCCGCTGGCGGGAGACAGTCGGGTCTGCAACGCCTGCGGACATGCCGTCGAAAGCGAGATGATCGACCCGGCGCCAGTTCCTGCAGACTACATTCCCTACTGCCGAAGCTGCGGGATAGGGGTGCCGTGGGGCGAGGGCCACGCCTGCCGCAGGTGCGGCGTGGAGCCACTGTGTTCGCTGCACTTCAAGGCAGCGGACAGCCTGTGCCTCGACTGCGCCAACACTCCAGCATACGTGAGGCCGGGGGCAGAGAGCAGCGGCCTGCGGTGCGGCGCCTGCGGGGCAGCCATCCTACCGGACGCCGGGTTCTGCCCGAATTGCGGACGCGCCTTCGTGGTGGCGAGTACGCCGGACACCACTGAGTACATGGGATTCTGGATTCGTGCCGGCGCTTTCGTCATCGACTGGATCGCCGCCTACCTGGTTGCCGTGGCAGTGGCCGTTGCGATCGGGTTTTCCATCACTTCCGGCGATGCCGACCCATCCACCGTTGATGACCTCTCCGTGGCATTCGAGAACATCAACTACAGTTTCCTGCTTTTGTTCTGGGGTATATCAGTAGCCCACTCAGTGCTGATGACAGCGTGGCGGGGGCAGACCCTCGGAAAGATGATCGTGCGCATTCAGGTCGTGGACGCCAACGGCAACGTCCCGCCGCTGCAGCGGGTGCTCGTACGGGAGGGGCTGCGCGCGGTTGTGCTTCTGGCGCTCTTTCCCCTTGGATTCGTTTACACCTGGGTGGGGATGGACTCACGCAAGAGGGGCCCCCACGACCATCTGGGAAGGTGCTATGTCGTCCGAAAGCAGAGAGGCGCGCAACCCCCTCCAGGCATCCTCTAATACGCATTCAGTGGGCCATCTGATACACTGGCCCCCAGAATCACTAGGAATTCACGGCGCGAATTCCGCGCCAAACGGAGGACGCAATGCCTGTGACTTTCGGGACTTCCGTACCCACCCGCGGCCCGCTGGCGGAACCCTCGGGACTTCGAGCACTGGCCCAGCGGGCCGATGATTTGGGATTCGATCACATCTGGGTGAGCGACCATATCATCCTGCCCCGCGAGGTCAGTTCCTTCTATCCGTACGCCGCCGACGGCGTGCCGACCTTCGTTCCCGATCAGCCATATTACGAACCCCTGGCAGCCCTGAACTTCCTGGCCGGCTGCACCCAGCGGGTCCGGCTTGGGACGCACGTGCTGATCCTCCCGTACCGCAATCCCGTGCTGGCGGCCAAGATGCTATCCACGCTGGACGTGCTGTCGGGGGGCCGGGTGATCCTGGGCGCAGGCGTGGGTTGGATGGAGGAGGAGTTCGAGGCCATGGGCCTGGACAACTACGCCCAGCGCGGCGCAGTGACCGACGAGTACATCCAGCTCTACAAGGAGCTGTGGACCAAGGACAATCCCGAATTTGACGGGGAGCACTACCAGATATCCGGGAGCGGGTTCTCGCCCAAGCCGGTGCAGAAGCCTCACCCGCCCATCTGGATCGGAGGACACACCGGGCCGGCCATCCGCAGGGCGGCCAGGTACGGCGACGGCTGGATGCCCATCGGCCTGCGTCCGCCCGCGATCCTCGAACCCGAGGAGCTGTCGGGCCTCATCGCCCGTCTCCGGCGCCTGACGGTGCAGGCCGGGCGCGATGAGAAGGCCGTCGATCTGACCTTCAGCACCGACGTCCGGTTCGACAATTCCGCCGGCGGCAACCGCCCCTGGATGAACGGCCGTCCTGAGCAGATCGCCGCCGACCTGCGGCAGTACATGGATCTGGGCGTTTCCAACTTCATCATCGGCTTCCCCGCCGGAGACAGCGTCGCTTCGATTCAGGAGAACATGGAACAGTTCTCACGGGAAGTGGTCCCCCTCATACCGCAGGACTAACCCGTTTTCCGACGCAAAGGCGCAATGGTATTTATTGTTAACCATTGCGCCTTTGCGTTTTTGCGTCAAATCCCAATTTGAGAATAGTGAGATGTCAGTGCGAAGCGAGCATCGAAACAGGCCAAGCCCAAGGCGCGGGGCCGGAAAGCGAGCGGAACGTTAATGCCTCAGCCCCGTTTGCCGCCTATCGACGTTCTGTTGTTGGTATCGCTGATGGCGGGGCTGAACCTGCCGTTGATATTCACAGGCTTCACCGGCATGGACCAGTACGGCTTCTTCACTCTGGGCTTGGCGGCGAAATGGCCTCTGGCGCTGGCTGCCGCCGCCAACATCGCGTTAGCCCTGCTAGCCTATGCCGTATACCGCGCCATTGGCGAGCTGCCGCCTGGAACCGGCTTCGCCGCCCGGCTTTATCAGAGGCAAGGGGTCTTGGGACGTTACGCGCTCATGTTCGGTGCCCCGGTGGCGCTGGCCGTATTTCCGTCCTTATTGATGACCAGTTACGGGGCAAAGCCTTATTTCCTCTTTATAGGCGTTCTGACGGTCGGATTCCTGGGCATCACCGCCGCACTGAAGGATGGGAAACTCCGCCCGCATCCCGAAATAGCAAGATACTGGTTTCTCAGCGCAGCCGTCGCCCTTTTGCTGCTGCTGGCAGTCTGGATAGCTGGAACGCTGAGTCTCTATTACGTCAGCCAGGTTGTGCCCATCGGCAATTTCCTTTGGCCGTGGGATTTTTCCTGGAGCAGTCTGGGCTACCTGCAGGAGCATTTCGAGCAGCGCCAGCGCGCCGCATTTCTCGCTTTCGCTTTCGCCGGGGTCGGCTGCATAGTTGCCGTCCTGGCCGGGCTGGGCCTGGATTCCTTATTGCGCCGAGCCGGCGCCGAAGCAGCGCCTGATAAGACACAACCGGCCCAATCGAGCCAAACAGCGGATATGCCATCACCGGCCCAACAGCCTCCGCCGTCGCCGGAAAGCCTGGATGGGGAGCCGACCCCGAACTGGGTCGCGGCGGTGTTGAACATGCTGGCCGGGGAGCAGGGCCAAGCCCAAGACGAACCGGACTTCTTGGCTTCCCTCAACGGGCGTGAAATCGCCATCGGCGCAAGGCAGTACGAGGGTCTGCTGGCCGACAAGGAGCGTCTGCTCCAAGGGGCCAGCCTGCTGGTGGACAAGGCATCGGGAACCGCCTTCGCCAAAGACAGCGGCGACTGGAAAAGGATAGCCTTTCGCGGGAGGCTCAAGGGGCCGTTCCTGCTGTTGTGCATTTACGCCCGGCATCCCGGCAGGCGGTTCACTTCCGCGGAGTTGGAATCCCTGTTGCGAACGGAATTGCCGGACCGCTCGGACCTCAACGTCAGCAACTTTTTCGCCCAGTTGCAGAAACGGCAACGGCCGCCCGTTCCCGTCCGCCGTGACGACGATGGCTCATACATCCCGGAAACTGTCAACGTCTGCTTCCTGGACGCCCACCCGGTCGTTCGGCCAGTAGCATTGACCGCCTCGGACAACACCCGCGTCTAGCTATCGGCTGCGGTATTCCCGCCCCATTTCCTACCCTCTCCAATACGCCGGGCAAAATAAAGCCATTTCCTATCCATACTCTACCCATATCGTAGCTAATTTTCCTTGTCTTCCATGCAAGCCCGGTTCTAGGCTGAGGCGGAAAGGCGGGCTGGGGAGACGGCTCAATACCCGGCGTCTCCCAGTCTGCCCACTCCAAATCATTCCCGGAATCCGCAGGGATTGGGGGAAATAAATGAGGATGGCGCTATGAGCATCAGCCTGGCAACAATTCCGAAAACCGCGCTCTCTATCGCGCTCTTGGCCGCCTTGTCGCTGGCCGTCCTAGCCGCGGTGGTCGCCGCCCCGCCGGGGACAGCATTCGCAGACGCGATTAGCGGTGAAACACCCCCGGCGCCGCAGGCGGATACGCCGGAAACTCCCGAACCGGCATCAACCCCGATGCCGACACCCGAACCGACAACCAGACTGACCAATGAACGGGACGCTGAAGGGGACCCCATCCTGTACGACCCGGTTTGGCGGGGCAATACGGGCGCAGTCCAGGCTCTGATCAGAGCCGGAGCGGACGTAAACGCCCGCGACTCGGACGGCAATCCCATCTTGTATGCTGCCGTATGGCGAGGCAACCACGAGATGACGCAGATACTGGTGGACGCCGGAGCAGACCCCAACGCCCTGGACGAAGACAATGTTCCGATTTTGATTGAGGCGACATGGCGCGGACACGCCGAGGTGGTGAGGATATTGGTGGAAGCGGGAGCAGACCCACTGGCCCGCGCCCCGGACGGAAGAACAGCGGTCAGCGAAGCGGCATGGCGCGGCAATACCGAAATTCTGGAGATACTGGCTGGCGCGCCTGAGCCAACGCCGGCACCCGAACCCACAGCAGCTCCCGAACCCACGGAGCAGCCTGAGCCTACCGCCGCTCCCCTGCCAACGGCGACGCCGGAACCCACGGCAACTCCCGAACCTACGCCCACCGCTACGCCGCAACCGACGCCGACGGCTGAAGCCACGCCGACACCCGAACCAACCGCAGCACCCGCGTTCCAGTTCACCCCCTCGCCTCGGACAGACAGTACGACATCCCCAGTGCCGTCCGATGGCGGCGAGGAAGACGAAGGCGATGACATGACCTTGCTGTTCATATTGCTGATCGCCATCGCAATCGCTGTCGCGCTGCTCCTGGCTGTCATCCTCCTCTGGCTGATAGGCCGCCGGAGAAGACAGGCTGGTCCAAACACCCTGGACTTTCAGTAAGCGGCTTCCCCGGATTCTCGGCAGCATCCTGCAAAGCCGTTAATCTGGAACCTAACGACGTGGCAGTGTCTCGGTTTGATAATTTCCCAGGCTGATTTTCCATCAAACCGGGACACTGCCTGAGCGAAAGCAGGGAGAACCAAGCATGAGAATGACGATACTGGCGCTGCTCGCCATCTTAACCTTGGCGGTCACGTTGGCCTGCGGGTCGAGTGCGGAGGAGGAGACGCCTTTCAACACCAACGAGTCGAACTCCGCCCGGCTGAGTGCCCCTCCCACACCGGAGGGGCTGGTATGCGACAGGGCCGAGCCTGTCCAGCCCGTCCAGGGTATCCCCTCCGAACCGGAAGTAAGCACTTCGTGGGACGGGACGGCGGTACGATTGAACTGGGTTCCCTCTCCAGGGCATAGACCTACTCACTACAACGTCTATTACGAATCGCGGTCTCGCAGTGAGTGGTACGGGTGTATGCATCCATTGGCTGAGAACGTGACCGAAACCACCTACGCGCATCAGGACCAGGTCAAGCCGATCCCGGATTCTCTGTGGTTTGTCCGGGTTGCGGGGAGGACCTCCGAATCGCTGACCATTGAGTGGTCAACACCCCTTTCTCAAGAAAGTTACGAGATTGTGTATGCGGTTTCAGCTTGCAACAGCGACGGATGCTCCGATGTCTTCTCCTCCAGGGCGCGCGCCGGTGTCCCCTACGACATTCAGCACTTTGCGCTGCGCCGCAGTTCCCAGGAGGACTCCACGGAGAGCGGTGAGGCCACCCTGGAGATACCCGTTGGCGGCGAGTACCGCGATGTCGACCTGATGCCAAGCACCGTGTACTCCTACGAGCTGCGGGCCTGCAACGAGGTCGGGTGTTCGCCGCCCACACAGGCAGCGGGTCTAACGGAGGCCGCCGGCCCGGTCGCTATCCCTTCCGCTCCCAACATCCGGGGTGAGAAGGTAAACGTGTCCGTCGGCACCGATAACGCGAAAGTCATCTGGGATAAGGTGGATGGAGCGACCTATTACCGGGTGTACCAGTCCGACAGGAGGAATGAAAAACTGGATGCCGAGGTGAGCGCCCCCGAAACCAGCTATCACGACGGCTCACCGAACTCGTCGTGGGGCGCATTCTATACCACCACCTACCGCGTCAAGGCCTGCAATAAGGCTGGCTGCTCAACGTTTTCCGAAAGCGTCACGCTGGAATAGGAGAATTACGTCGAATCCTGCACATCGCCCTCGCCATCGTCATTCTGGATTCCGGCTTTCGCCGGAATGGTGGAGTGAGCGGATACAGGATTCAATATAATTCCCTAAAATAGCCCCAGAGACCACAGGTATAATGACAACAAGGACTTTGTGATCTCTGTGTTGAATCAAACCTCAATTGAAGGAGAGTCGGGATGTCAGTGCGAACCGACCTCAGAGCCAGGATTCAGTCCGGCGAGCAAATCGTCGCGCCCGGAGCCTATGACCCCATATCGGCCAGGCTGGTGCAGTCGCTGGGATTCAATGCGGTGTACTGCGGCGGCTACATTTCGGGCGCGCACCTTGCCGTAACCGAGCCGCTGATGACCATGACGGAACAGCTGTCGGTGGCCGAGAGAGTGGTCCGGGCCGTGCCGCTGCCGGTCATCTGCGACGCCGACGCGGGGTACGGTGAACCGGTGCACGCGATGCACACGGTGCGTTCCTTCGAGGCCGCCGGGGTGGCAGGCATCCACATCGAGGACCAGTTCTTCCCCAAGCGCGCCTCCTACCACGCCGGGCTTGAGCACGTCATCCCCATGGACGAGTTCCTTCAAAAAATCAGCTATGCCCTGCGCGCCCGCACCGATCCCGATTTCCTGATCGTGGGACGCACCGATGCCTTCACCGCCGTTGAGGGCGACATGGACGAGGCCATCCGCCGGGGCAACGCGCTCAAGGACCTGGGCGTAGACCTCGTGATGCCCAGGGGCGTTCGCAGCAGGGAGGACCTTGCCACCTTCCGCAGGGGCGTCCCGGATATTCCCCTGATGGTGATAGCCGGGGCCGACGACATCACAGTGGAGGAGTACCGGGACATCGGCTGCCAGTTCCTCATCTACGCCACCTCTTCGATCATCGCCGCGGTGGACGGGATCCGGAAGATCTACGAGAGCCTGAGAGACACCGGCCACATCGGCATCAACGCGCCCCAGGTGGCCCGGATGCGGGCCGAGGTCGAGGCCCTGATCAGCCTGCCGGAATACCAGCAGGTCGAAGCCGAAACCACGGAGCGGGAGTTCCAGCAACATAGGGAGCATTAGGAAGTCCCTTGCCCCCCACAACGCTTTTCATTTTATTCATCCAAAGGATAATCGAATGGGATAAATAACGCGGCGTCCGCCGCTTTGCCTCCCGCGCCGTGGCTGGGAAGATTGCTGCTCGTCTCCCTCCTGGTGATGCTGAACCTCCCGGCGTTCTTCATTGGCTTCACCGGCATGGACCAGTACGGCTTCTTTACCCTCGATCAAGGGGCGTCCCGGCCCTGGCCGCTGGCCCTTTCGATTGCGTTAAGCACATTGTCCGCCGGGGTGGGTTGGCTGACCTTCAAGCTGTTGCAGAAGCGGGCTTGGTTCTGCGGCAACAGATACGAGATTTACCAGCGCAACGCGGTGATCTTCGGCGTGCCGGTAGCCGTAGCCTTCCTTCCGGCCTTCTTTCTCACCGGCTACGGCGACAAGCCCCTCGTGTTGGGCGTGACCGGGACCATGGCGACGGCGCTGTGCCTCATCGCCGCCCTCAACGACCGTGAAATGCAGCTCGACCCCGCCATGGCCCGCCTATGGTTCCCCGTCTTCTCCGCGTTCATCCTGATCTTGCTGATGCTGTCCATTGCGGGAATGCTGGCGATGTATTTCATCGAGCATTCCCCTTCCAGCGGCAACTTCCTTTGGGACTGGGAGTTTGCCTGGAGTGATTTAGGGTATCAGGCGGAAGAGTTCAGCGAGCGCCGGCGCAACGGGATGCTGGCCTTCGGCATTGCGGGAATCCTCTATATGACTGTCGCCCTCGGCGGCTCCCTGCTGGGAGCGGTGCTGATACACACCAGGTCCCGGCCGGAAGAAGAGGACGGATATGCGGCGGCGGAATCGACATTGACGCCTCCGGCGGAGCCGCTGGCGGACTGGCTGGAAGACGGGGAAGAGGCGGCCCAGGAGTCCCCGGAGTTTGTGGTGGCGATGAACGGAGAAGAAACCGCCATCAGCCGAAGCCAGTACGAGAACCTTCTCGCCGAAAAAGACATCCTCTTGCCCGATACCGGGCTGCTGGTAGACAAAGCGTCGGGAACCGCCTTCTCCAAGAACACCGGCAAATGGAAGAAGATTCCCTTCCGGGGAAGGCGCAAGGGGCCGTTCCTGTTGCTGTGCATCTACGCCCGGTATCCGGGAAGGCGGTTTACTGCGGGAGAGCTGGAAGTCATGCTGAGGACCGACCTGGAAGACCGGGACGGGTTTAACGTCAGCGATTTCTTCGCCCAGTTGCAGAAGAGAACTCCCCTGGTGCCTGTGCAGCGCGATGACGGCGGCTCCTGTATCCCGGATACGGTCAACGTCTGCTTCCTGGACCAACTCCCCATTACCCAGTCTGGGGATGAGACCGTCCCCTCCCCGGAGGAATACTCCAGCTCACCGAACGACCTGGAGACGCCCTCCCAGTCCCTTTCTCAAGGCTGAACCGGCAAACCCTAGCCATATCCTAGCTGTATCCTATCTATTTTCCGGTTTACTTCCGGCCTTCGCGCCTACACAGTGGGTGAATATCTCAATTTCGCGGAGGCAAAGTGACATGAGTGAGATAGCAACCACGTTGAGCGCGGTTGGCGGCCTAGCTGTGGCAGCAGGTGGCTTGATAGTATCCGTGGGGGTCTTCTACTTGGTGATACGGGTGGGGCGGGCCATCGAACGTATAACCGACACGGATCGCAACAGCTAATAACCCGCTTGGAGGGCTACCGGGATGGTCAAACATTCTGGTAGGAGAAGGGCATAGATATGGCGATTTTCAGAGGAAATGAGCAACTCATCAAAGAGGGAAAGTGCAAGACGGTTATTGATGGCCGTAAGCTCAATGGCCGTCTTTCTCTCACTAGTGAGCGATTGATGTTCGAAAAGGAGGAGGGACTTTTCAGCAAATCCCGCACCACAGAGCTCCAAATCAGCCTGGGATTGGTGAGCAGGGTGGAAGTAGAAGGGCTTGTATCTAAGGGAGTTCGGATTGAAGCTACATGGATTGAGCAGGATTATCGTACCGGTTTCAGGGATGACACCATATCAGTGAGCGACTCCGGGGCTGAATTGGTGACGCGTCGGAACATGAATTACGTATTCCGAGTCAGCGAAGCGGAACAGTGGGCGTCCGACATTAGAAGAGCAGTGCAACAAAACCTCAACTAAGCAAGGGCAACCGCGCCTCGACTGAAGAGGAACCCTCAGTAAATGATACTCCCTCCATCAGGTCAGCAGAGAGCTGACCTGTTAAATGAAGCCAGACCTCTACCCGCAATGAAGGACCTACGCCCGCCGCCGGAAGAAGCTCCACACCAGCGCGGTGAAACCCGGCAGCACATCGCCCCCATCGAAGGTGTCGAACTCCCCCAGCCCCTGCGGCGGCTCGCCGGGGCGGTAGACGGTGAGGGTGACGGCTCGCGGGTCGGCCACCAGGGCCATCCGCACGCCGTGGGAAAGCCACATCATCGCCCTCTCCGCCATGTGCCGCTGGGAGTCGTTGGGCGACCTCACCTCTACCACCAGGTCGGGGGCCAGCTCCGCGTAGCCGCGCACTGGCGCGGCAAGTCGCTCAGGCGTAACCCAGGCCAAGTCAGGTCCTCGAACTGTATCCGGGCTCCGCTCCAGAACGAAACCGGAATCGCCGGCGCGCATCTGCCCGTAGTCATTTTCGTAGCAGTAGCTGGTAAATAGCCAAGCGATGTGGGCTACCAGTGCTCCATGTTCGTCTCCTGGCGGCATTTCTTCGATCAGCACTCCTCGGACGAGTTCGCGCTTCACATCGTCGCCCGTCATTTTTAGCAACTCTTCCGCGGTCATCAGCTTCGGCTTTGTCGTCATTTCACCCCCACCCTTGCCATCCCCCTGAGATGGAGGGAATTTTGCGGTTGGATGGTTTGCGTCATAATGATAGCCTGCCTCTTGAGGCGGACGCCTACACGTTGGTCGGCACGGTGTCGCTGACGCCGTACTTGCGCTCCAGTTCGTAGATCTCGCCGAGGCCCAGGAGGGACGCCACATCCCACCGGGTGGCGAAGCGGCTGGGATCGACGGCGCCGGTGGCCTTCAGCTCCTCGAACGAGTCCTTGACCTGCTGGTAGATGAGCCAGATGGTGCTGCCGCAGATCGTGATCTTGTAGCCCAGGTCGTTCAGATCGTTGGTGTTCATGAGGTCGCCGTTGTACATGCGGGGCAGGTCGGCCATGTCGCGGGCGTAGTTCCGGATGTCCTCTTCGCTCTTGATGCCATCAACGAATACCACGTCGGCGCCGGCCTCGATGTAAGCGCGGGAGCGGCGTATGGTGTCTTCCCATCCGGTCACGGCATAGGCATCGCAGCGGGCGATGATCACGAATTCCGGGTCCCTGCGGGCGTCGAGGGCGGCGCGTATCTTGTTGACGTGGTCCTCAAGGGGAATGACTTGCTTGCCCTCGAAGAAGCCGCACTTCTTGGGAAACACTTGGTCCTCGATGTGGATGGCCGCCACTCCGGCAGCCTCGTACTCCTGGACGGCACGCCGGACGTTCAGGGGATTGCCGAAGCCGGAGTCGGAGTCGCATATCACCGGGATGTCCACGGCGTTGGCAATGTACTTTGCGTTGGTGACCATCTCGGTCATGGTGAGCAGGCCCACATCAGGAAACCCCCGCTCTGCGGCGGTGCCGGCTCCGGTCATGTAGACGGCCTGGAAGCCGACGGACTCTGCAATCTTGGCGTGCAGCGCGTTGAGGACGAAGGGTGCGACGACCATATCGTCCGAGTTCAGCATCTGTCGCAGCTTGGTGGTGGCTTTCATTGCGCGTACTCCTGTGTCGGTTAAAGATTTTGCAGGAATGATACCGCAGGCAACCGGCTACCCGCCAATCAGGAATCAGGGATGCCGATTGCCCAAGGTGAAGCCTGGTTCGCTTGGCAATTGACGCACCTGGTATTAATCTCTTACCTTCATTGAAAGATGATTCTCAGTTACGGAGATAGACGGACTGAACGATTCGCCAATGGAGAATTCGTCGCTGCCTTTCAGGGGTTCGAGGAACAGGCTGCCAGCAGGCTTTCCATGCTGAACGCAGCGGTATCTCTCAATTCCTTGAGAATACTTCGAGGCAACAGGCTCGAAACGCTCAGAGGCACAAGGGCTGGTCAATATTCGATTCGAATAAACCGACAGTGGCGAATCTGCTTTACTTGGCCGGAGGGGCAAGATGGCCCGGCTGAAGTAGAAATAGTCGATTATCACTAGGACTGTGGGGTATCCATGTTCATGCGCGCTGTGCATCCAGGTGTGATTCTCAAAGAAGAGTTGGCGGAACTGGGTGTTACCCCTTCGGCATTTTCACAGCAGATTAATGTGCCAGCCTACCGCATCACCCAGATAATCGCGGGAAAACACTCCATTTCGGGGGACACCGCCTTGCGCTTTGGGCACTGGTTTGGGGTTGAACCACAATTCTGGATGAATCTCCAAGCCCAGTTCGACCTTGCCGCCGCGGAGCGCCTGGCAGGTGCGGAAATCAGCGAACTACCCACCGCTTCCAACCTGTAGCCGAGACAGCCTATCCTCTCCCGAAGAAACGCCCAAAGCCCCGGCGCTCGCCTCTCTCCTCCTTGCCTTGGTCCTGGATCTGAGCGTTTTCAGTCACCCATCAGCCCCCGGAGTAGAGCGCGTGGCTCGCCAGTTGCTGCCACGAGAGGTCGGATGCCCACCGGCCGTTGCTCCAGTCGTCGCCAGCGGCCTCCGACGAGTATCGCGTCAGTAGCAGCCGCCAAGGGAGGGCCATCTCGGTCATGTCCAGCCCGGAGGCCACTCCATCGGCGAACCGTGCGGTGTCCTTCAGTATCTCCTCCGGGAAATTCCCGTATTCCAGGAGGGTGATTGCCGGACGCCAAGGGTTGGCCGGATACAGCCCGGCTGAATGACTCTGGGCAACTTGCATGGCTTTTTGTTGCAGCTCGTACAATAGCGAAGGAGCCTCGAATTCCATTACCACGCTGCTGGTGCTGGGTACAACGGAGATGCCGGTCCGGCGCAGCATATAGGGCTTCTGCTCTGTGGTCTCGCTGGCGATGCCCTCCACCTGCGACGACAGAGTTCGCAGCCGGTCGTCAGGGCAGGGAAAGTAGGGAGTGAGGGCCATGCGAAGCATCTGCATCTCGGCAGCCCACGAGGAATACTGGCCGCAGACGATTTGGCGGGTCTGGTAGACCTTGGCCGTGAATGAAGGCTGTAGCACTAGGTCAATTCCGTAGCGAATGGACATGTTACCCTCTAACCTCTCATGGTTCCCTCTCCCTCCCCTGGAGGGAGAGGGTTAGGGTGGGGACGTCCCTCAGGTCAAAACGGCAACGAGTTCCGGCAGATTGGCTGTTTCGATTTCCGGCTTTTCATCAGTGAATGGGGCGAAGGGAATGCCGTGGCGGTCGATGTAGGCCCCCTTCATGCCGGCCACCTGCGCCGCCCGGATGTCCCAGGCATGGGCAGCGACGTGCAGGATGCGGCCCGTGTCCAGCGACAGCAGCTCGGCGGCGCGGCGGTATACGCGCTGGTCGGGCTTGTAGCAACCCGCCTGCTCTACCGAGATGGTCCGGTGCACGGGAATGTTCAGTGTCGAAACTATACGCTCCAGGACGGCCAGGTCTCCGTTGGAGAGCACCGACAAAGTGTAACGGTCGCGCAGTGCTGCAAGACTCTCGAGCACATCCGGGAAGAGCGTTGGGCTGGCGCGCCGGGTCAGCAATTCCTCCACATCATCCCTGCCGTGGTCGACGCCGGTGCGGGTCAGGAGCTGGGACAGGGTGGTGCGGCGGACCTGTTCAAAGGGAGTCCTCTGGCCTCCCAGGAAGGTGTCCACCATGCCCTCATGGAGATAGGTAAACTCCCATGTCTGCACGAACCTGGGGGTGTCGACCACCACTTCCCTCTCCCGGAAGAAGGCATCGAATCCTGGTTCAAAGGTGGCCTCGAGGTCCAGCAAGGTACCGTACAGGTCAAATGTAATCGCGGAGATGGCATGAGGGTCGAAAGACGGCATGAAGAGGCTCCCCAAGCCAACGGTCTAAAATTTATCGGATGGCGCCAGGATTATATCAACAAACGGCGTCCGGTCAGCCTGTGATGGGCAAATTTTCCAGTGCCATTTCGCCGTCTATGCCCCCGGGGAGAGGAGACTTTTCCGTTACGCAGGAACCTCTTCGGGACCGATTGACTCAAGGGCTGCTCCCTTGTAATATCCAGTAGCAGCAGAAATCCTTCCTATGCTTCCCGGTCGGAAATCGCGGGCCTATCAGGCCCGGTGCGCGGGATTGCGAACGGATTTCGATGCAAAGGTTACCCACCTTCTCGAATAGCGGGAGGGTGCCCGATGATCAGGTTCACCAAGACATACAGCAAGAACACGGTAGCTAAGTGACGACGAGCCCTGCTGGAAGTGCGCCCAGCGGGGCTCGTTGCATTTAGGCATCGCCGCCGGAGCGGGGACACCCACGGCCCAGGCTTGGACCGCAGGGGATTGTAACAGCGGTTGCCGTGGGGTCAAGCACGGTGCGGGGTTTCGGCAAAGCCCACCCCGGTCGATGCGCCGCCCGCCAAGGCGAGTACTTTCCTGCAGGGAGGAAGTATGCCGCCGATTCAGCCTATCAGTCTGTTCGATATCATCAGGCCGGCGACCATCGGAGTAATTATCGCAGGGCTGGTCGTAGTGATCGTCCTGGCCGTCCTGGCCTTCAACGCCAACGCCGCAGCGGCGGCTTCGGGCGGAGCCAACAAGGCTGTGATCTTGATGATTGCCTCCATCATGGCCGGCGTCATCGGCATACCCCTGGCTGTCGCCGTGACCTACGCGCTCCTGCCCGAGAGGGGAGAAGAGACAGTGGAGGTCATGGAAATGGAGACGCAACCCCAGGCATAGGCATCCGGTATCCGCATGAGAGGCCCCTGGAGCGTTGCCGGGGGCCTTCCATAAAAATAAGAGCCTGTGGAATAAATTTGCTCACCCTCAGCGAGAGGGAAGAATTGAAAGGCCCTGCCGACCGCAGGGCTATCGCATATGAGCGGGTTAATGTCAGTCATTCCGGCTTTCGCCGGAATCCAGTGGCCGAACCAGGCAGTTTGCATCCGAAAATTCGGCATCCTTCACATTCTGGACTCCGGCTTTCGCCGGAGTGACGGGGTTGCAATTCATATGCGATAGCCCTAGTCCCGGCCGAATAACGGGTGTTGCCGCTGCCCCAAAGGGTGCTATAATAGCGTTTTATTGGCCCGGCCGAGGTGGTGGAATTGGTAGACACGCTGTCTTGAGGGGGCAGTGGGCGTGCGCCTGTGTGGGTTCAAATCCCGCCCTCGGCACCACTTTCTGGTCAGGCTGCCTGCCCTCCCATCCAAAGGCAGCTCATATTTCGAGGCGACGTAGCCAAGTGGTTAAGGCGGAGGTCTGCAAAACCTCTATGCGGCGGTTCGAATCCGCCCGTCGCCTCCAAACCTTCTCCGGTTTCCCTTCTGCTATAGACCTCTCCTCCTGTTTCGTCTTGCTCGCATAGCGTCCGTATGTCAGTCACTGCCTTCGTTGATGCTCCCGGAGGTCCGAAACCATGTCTTTCCTGACCCTGCCTGGAGTGGATCTGTGGTACGAGGATGCGGGCAGCGACGGAACACCTGTGATATTGCTTCACGCAGCTTCCAGCACCTGTGAGTGTTGGGAATACCAGTTGCCTGCGTTCGCAACCGCCGGGTATCGCTGCATCGCCTACGACCGGCGTACCTGGGGACGCTCGAAGACGACGGACGCCGAACATCAGCCGGGGTTTGTCGGCGACGACCTCCACGCGCTGCTGGACCACCTGGGGCTGGAGCGCGTCCACCTGGTCGGAACCGCCGCCGGAGGAATTCCCGCCATCGACTACGCGCTGAGCCACCCGGAGCGGGTACGCAGCCTGGTGGTTGCCAACACCATCGGAGGAGTCCAGGACGAGGAGTACCTGGAAGTGCAGCAACGGCTGCGGCCTCCGCAAATCCAGGACCTGCCCGTGGAACTGCGGGAACTGGGCCCATCGTACCGGGGAACCAACCCTGAGGGAGCGGCCCGCTGGCTGGAAATAGAGCTGGCCAGCCGGCCCGAGGGCGCCGTGCCGATGCAGCCTCTCAGGGAGCCGATCACCTACGCTCGGCTACAGACCATGCAGGCGCCGACCCTGGTGATTTCAGGCGAGGCGGACCTGCTTTCGCCTCCTGCGCTGATGCGGATGCTGGCGGAGCACATTCCCGCATCCCGGTTCGCCTCTCTGCCGGAGGCGGGACACGCCGGGTTCTGGGAACGGCCGGAGGTCTGGAACGGCATGGTGCTGGAGTTCATCGGGCAGCATTAGCGGCAGGCGCCGGCAGCAAGTCCGACGAAAACAGCCCCCGCGAATAAGCTCAATCGTCGCGGGGGCTCCATTGTTTCCAGCCGGGTCGATTCCCGGACTGCGGTAGGCGGCTAGGCTTCGGCGGCGCGCAGGGCGTCCGGGTCGAGGCCGTAGTCCTCGTGGTCGCGGCCCTGCATTGCGGCCAGCACTCGCTCCGGACTGAGCGGGAGGGTGCGAATGCGCACGCCCACGGCGTCGTAGATGGCGTTGGCGATGGCGGCGGGCGGGCCGAATCCCGGCGGCTCGGCCACGGCGCGCAGGCCGAAGGGGCCGTCCTCGCTGGGCACTTCGACCAGCACGTTCTCGATCTCGGGCATGTCGATGGCCAGCGGCATCAGGTAGGTGGCCAGAGACGGGTTGCGTACCTGGCCGGTGTTCGGGTCGATCTGGATTTCCTCGCTGAGAGCGCGTCCAATTCCCTGCACCGCGCCGCCCTCGAGCTGGCCCTCAACGCCCATCGGGTTCACGGCAAGTCCGACATCCTGGGCCTGCACGAACCGGGTGACCCGCACCTGCCCGGTCTCCCGGTCGACCAGGACCTCCGCTCCCTGGGCGTTGAACACCGGGTTGTAGGGCATACTGGACAGCGAGGCGTTGCCGATGATGGGCCCTCCTCGGGATGAGAGGCTCATCCGCGCCAGTTGGCCGAGGCCGATGGACTGAGGCGGGTTATCCATGACATACACCGCGCCGCCCTCGCATTCCAACGCGTCGGCCTGTACGCCGAGGCGGTCGGCGGCCAGGGCCAGGAGCTTGTCGCGGGCGTCCTCGGCTGCCATCTGCACGGCCTTGCCCTGGCTGTATACGATGCGGCTGCCGCCGCTGGGGCCGGTGAACGGGGCGAGGTCGGTGTCGCGCTTGGCGACGATCACCTGCTCCATTTCCAGGCCCAGCACCTCGGCGGCAATCTGGGCCAGGGAGGTATCGCTACCGGAGATGTCGACGGAGCCGGTGAGCAGGCCCACGGTGCCGTCCTCGTTCACGCTGATGGAGGCCGTGGACGGGCCGCTGCCGCTGCGCCACTCGCCGACGGCAATGCCGACGCCGCGAACCATCCGCTCGTTGTTCGAGTCAGAATCCGCCCCGTTGTGGGGCTGGGACATCTTTTCCTGCAGGGCGTCCATGACCTCGGTGAGTCCGTGGCGGGGGATGCGTGCGCCGCTGACGCTTATGTCGCCTTCCTTGAGGGCGTTGCGCCGCCGGAACTCCAGCGGGTCGATGCCCAGCCGGTGAGCGATGACGTCCATGTGCGACTCGACGGCGAAGGTCATGTCGGCCACGCCTGAGGCGCGATAGGAGCCAACATAGACCTTGTTGGTGTAGACACCGTAGGATCGCAGCCGGAAATTGGGGATGTCGTAGGCGCCCAGCCCGTGTCCCACCCCGGAGTTGGGGCCGGCGCCGAGGTACGCGCCCACGTCGAATATGCTGCGGCCCTCGCGGGCGGTGATCCTGCCGTCGCCGGTTACGGCGGTCTTCAGGTAGATGTTGGTCTCGAGCCGGGGGCCGTTCAGGGTAAAAGTCTCCTCCCGGGTGTTGACCAGCTTCACGGGCCGGTGGGTCTTCATGGCGAGCAGCGCGGGGAAAGCCTCCAGGGCCAGCCGCAGCTTTGCGCCGAAGCCTCCGCCCATCTCCATGGCGATGATCTTGATGTTGCCTATGGGCATGTCCAGCACCGAGGCCAGTTGCTGCCGTACCTGGTAGGGGCCCTGGGTCGAGGCCCAGACGGTCAGCCGTCCGTTGGCCTCCATGTTGGCGACGCAGGCCATGGGCTCGAGGAAGCCCTGGTTGATGGGCTGGGTGTGGTAGGTCTCCTCGATGATATGGTCGGCCTCGGCGAAGGCGGCGTCCACGTCCCCACGGTCGGCGTCCAGCATGGTGCAGTTGTTGCCGCCTAGGGCAAAGGCGTAGCCCTCGAAGTCCTCTAGGTCGGGATGCACGACGGTCGAGCTGCCGGTGAGGGACGCAACGGGGTCGACGATGGCCTCAAGGTCCTCGTATTCGACCCTGATCAGCGACAGTGCCTCCACCGCCGTAATCTCGTCATCGGCGGCAACTGCGGCCACCGGCTCGCCGATGAAGAAGACCTCGTCCCGCGCCATGACCCGGCGGTCGCGCAGTGCGCCGGAGCCGAAGTACACATCGGGGAAGTCCCTGCCAGTGATCACGCCCCGCACGCCGGGCAGGGCCTCGGCCGCGGAGGTATCGATGCTGACGATGCGGGCGTGGCTGCGCGGGCTGGTCAGCACCTTGCACATCAGCATCTCGGGGAGGTAGACGTCACCGGCGTAGGTGGCGTGCCCGGTCACCTTGTCCAAGGCGTCAACACGGACGTGGCTCTTGCCGAGAACATTGAACTCCGCCATCTCTCTACTCCGTCTCTTTCGTGCTTTCCACGGCGGCCATGACCGCCTCAATGACCTTGGAATAGCCGGTGCAACGGCACAGGTTGTTGCCGAGCCCGAACTTGACCTCTTCCTCGGAAGGGTCCGGATTGTCGTTGAGCAGGCCGACGGTGGCCATGATCAGGCCGGGAGTGCAGTAGCCGCACTGCAGGCCGCCGTGCTCAGCGAAGCTGCGCTGAACAGGATGAAGCTCACCTCCCGACGCCAGGCCCTCCACCGTGGTGACCTCGGCGTCGTGGGCGCTGTGGGCCAACACGAGGCACGATGTGACCGGCTGCCCGTTCAGCAGCACGGTGCAGGCGCCGCAGTCACCCTCGTCGCAGCCCTTCTTGGTGCCGGTAAGGTGCAGTTCGTCGCGTAGCGTGTCCAGCAGCGAGTACCACGGCTCCACCAGGATGGCGCGTTCCACGCCGTTGACAGTGATCTGGAGAACCTTCTTCATGTTGCCTTCCTGTTTGTCTTGAACTGTGATTCGTGTGATCCGGTGATGGACATGATTTGGCGATTCTGGTGATTGAAAGTAGTCCTGTCCATCATTTGATCAAGTGAATCGCAGTTCAGACGGCGACCTGGATGGCCAGGCGCCGGTGGTCTTCGTATGCCAGCGGGGTACCGGCAGCCGTCGCTGCCGCATGTTCCAGCGTGCGGCGGGCCAGGACGCCGACCATCTGGCGGCGGTATCCCGCTGTACCCCGCACATCGTCTATGGGACTGCATTCGGTCATCGCCGCGTCTGCCGCTGCCTGCAGCAGCCCGGCGTCGAGCTGCTTGCCTCGCAGCAGGTCCTCGGCGGCGCGGGCGCGCAGGGGCGTGGGTGCGACGGCGCCGAGGGCGATCCTGGCTCCGGTGCAGGCGCCCGAACGGTCCAGCGACAACGCGGAGGCCACGCCGACCGTCGCGATGTCCATGGCTCCGCGCGGACTGTGCTTGATGTACAGCGACCCGGTATTGGCCTCGGGCGCCGGGAGAGTAATTTCGGTCAGCACCTCGTCGCGGGCCAGAACGGTCTGGCCGGGCCCGGTGAAGAGCTGATCGAGGGGTACCTGGCGGTGTCCGTCGGGACCGGAGAGTCGGCACTCAGCCCCGTAGGCCAGCAGCGCAGGCAGGGTGTCGCCGGACGGCGACGCGTTGCAGATGTTGCCCCCTACAGTCGCCAGGTTGCGCACCTGCACTCCGGCGAAGGATGCGGCGGCCGCGGCCAGCGCCGGGTAGTTCCGCCGGACGGCGGGATGCTGCTCCAGGGTCTGGATCGTCACCAGCGCCCCCATGCGCAGACCGTTGCGCCGACTGTAGGTCAGGCGGCTCAACCCAGGGATGTGCTCGATGTTTACAACATAGTCGGGATGCCAGAACCCAGCCCTCCAGCGGACCAGGAAGTCGGTGCTGCCGGCGACAATCCGGGCCGTGTCGCCGTGTTGCTGCAGCATCCTGATGGCCTGGCGCAGGGTATGGGGTTCAAGGTACTCGAATCGCCTCATGCCGACCTCGTCTTAGTTGCTTGGCGCGAGTGTAGATAGCGGCGACCGGCTATGTCAACGAGAACCCGCCAGTCAGGACGCCAGGCCGAGCGTCGTGGCTATAATGGCCTCCATACCAGCCTTCCCTTGGAGAAATGAATCAATAGAGGGGTGTGAAATGGCGCGACTGCCTGTACTTACCCGAGACCAGGCCCCGAAACAGTTCCTTGACGCATTTGACGCCGAGACCGCCGACAGCGGCGGCGTGGTGGACTCGGGGCCTGGGTCGGTGATGATCTACAGCCCGGAGTTGCGGCGCAGGGCCAATCACTTCGTGGGGTACTTCCGGCAGGTGACCGACCTGCCCCACAGACTTCAAGAACTTGCCATGCTGCTCACGGCGCGGCACATGGACTGCCAGTACATCTGGTATGCGCACGCGGCGCGAGGACGCCAGCAGGGCCTGAGCGACGCGCTGGTCGACGCCATCCGCGACCGCCAGCCGCTGCCCCAGATGCCCGCTGACGAGGCCGCCTTCGTGGCCTATACCCGCGAGATGTTCAACGACCACCGGGTCAGCGATGAGACCTACCGCAACGCCGTCGAGCAGATCGGGACACGATGGCTGGTGGAACTGACGACGATGATGGGCTACTACACCACCCTGGCCTACAACGCCAATTCGTTCGAGATCGACCTGCCCAACGACGGGCCGGAACCGGTACTGCCGGTGTAGCCCTTTGGTCTACTTGACCCTCCCCACCCTGACCCTCCCCCTGAGGGGAAGGGAAGGAAGGAATTACGGCTTCGGAGAGCCGTCCAAACGTATCCGAGAACATACGGGAGTAGAGCGATGCCTGGGAAGCAACGCATGACAACAAGGCTCAAGGAACTGTTCGAACGCCCGGAGATATTCGTGCTGGCCGGAGGGATGAACGCCATGGGCGCCAGGATGGCGGAGGTGGCCAGGTTCGAGGCGTTCTACATGTCCGGGGGGAACACGTCGGCGCAACTCATGGGCCTGACCGAAGGCGGCACCAGCATGAGGGACATGGTGGAGAACGCCCGCCGCATTGTGAACACCGTGGAGATTCCGGTGTTCTGCGACATGGATACCGGCTACGGCGACGCGATCCAGGTCTATGAGACGGTGAAGGAGTACATACGGGCCGGAATTGCTGGAACGCACCTTGAGGACCAGACCTACCCGCCGAAGACCGGGCCTCGTCGCCGCTGCGTCTCAATCGAGGAGATGGTGGGGAAGCTGAGGGCCGCCATGGACGCCAAGATGGAGTACGATCCCGACTTCGTCATCGTGGCCCGGTGCGATTTCGCCGGCGTCACAGGCTCGACCTTCGAGGGAGTGATGGAGCGCTGCCTGGCCTACAAGGAACAGGCCAACCCGGATGTCGTGTGCCCGGCAGTGCAGTCGTGGGAGGAAAACCTGGAGGCAATCCGTCGGATTCCCGGCCCGGTGCTTCCCCTGTTCACCCACGGCAGCCAGACTCATCCGACGCTGGCGGAACTCCAGGAGGCGGGGGCCGCGGCGGCGTGGTACCCCTCGCTGACCACGATGGCCGGGCTACAGGCATCGTGGGACCTGCTCCACGACTTCCAGGAGCGGGGCACAGACGCCATCAACGACTTTCTGGCCTTCGCCTCGCAGAGCAAGTGGGGCGTAGCCAGCAACGGCGCCATCCTGGGCGCCCAGCGCATCCGCGAGATGGAGGACAAGTACATTCCCCTGTCGTAGGATAGCGCTCCAATTGAGCTGGCGTTTAGCCTGTAGGGGCGGGTTTGAAACCCGCCCCTACGTCGCTCTTATGCAAGATTCCCGAAAGCCATCACCTGAATTGCAACGCTACGCATCCGCAGGGCTTCACTCACGGAATAGTCAGGGTGTCGGCGTTCCATGCTGGCATTCATAGACTCGGGTAACCAGGATTTCACCCTCACCCCAACCCTCTCCCTCGAGGGAGAAGGGGAATTTCGGTCTTTGCCTACGAACCCTGGGCGGGAACGGGCAGTCCGGGCGCCTTCAGCCGGATGCGGGTCACGGTCTCGAAGGTGGTGATGAAGAGCGTCCTCCAGTCCCCACCTCCGAAGGCCAGGTTGGTCGTGTGCTCCACCTCGGTCAGGATCGTTCCCAAGTGGTTGCCGGAGGGATCGATCACCCACACTCCTCCTGGCCCGGTGCAATAGACATTACCTTCGACATCGACCTTCATGCCGTCGGGTATGCCGGAGCGGTCGCCCCTCAGATCGCAGAACCTGCGGCGGTTGGCCAGCATCCCGTTGGCCCTGACATCGAAGGCGTCGATCAGCCCGAGGCTGCGGAACATCTCCTCCCTCACCAGCAGCCCCTGGGAATCGTTGATGTAGAGGACCTTCTCGTCGGGCGAGAAAGCCAGCCCGTTGGGCAGAACATAGTCCCGCGCCAGCAGGTTGATGGTACCCAGGTCGGGAGAAACGCGGTACACCCCGGCGAAGTCCAGGTCCGTCTCCGGGGCCGGGCCGCCGGGATCGGTGAAGTAGATGCTGCCGTCGGACTTCACGACCACGTCGTTGGGACGGTTGAGGGGCCGGCCGTGATAGCTGGAAGCCACGACAGTGATGCTGCCGTCGTGCTCCATCCGGGTAACACGCCGGGCTCCGCCCTCACACATCACCAGCCTGCCCTGGGGATCGCGGGTAAGGCCGTTGGCATTGTTGGTCGGCTCCCGCACGAGGGTAACGCCCTCGCCCTCCGTCCACTTCCATCTCCGGCTGCCTCGAACTTCGCTGAAGTACAGGCAGTTCTCCTCCTGCCACCACAGAGGTCCCTCGCCGACGTGGTATCCGGTGCCAAGCACCTCAACGTCCTGGTCCGGGGAAACTATGCGGTCCAACTCCGGTGAGACTCGCTCGATGGGCATGTCGCCTCCTGTGAAGCAGCGTTCGTCGCTGCCTGCTCCGATTTGCTCCCGATTGTAAGGCGCCTGGGGTGGGGTGTTGCTATCCGTGCTCCCCTTCCCGCATGGCCGCGATTCCTTCCTCGAGCCCAGGGTGCTCCAAGCCCAGGTCTTGCATCGTCCGGGCGCAGTTTAGCCCCAGGCGGTCGCCGGCCCCTGGGTTGACTGCGGACTCGTCGGGAATCACCAGCCGACGGTCCAACCCGAAACTTTCGGCAACGGCCTGGGCAAAGCCGTACATGCTGACCCAGTCCCTGCCGGCGATGTGGTGAATCCCGGATTGGTGCTCTTCCACCAGCCTCGCGATTCCGTCCACCAGGTGCTCCACGTATACCGGCGTCCTGAGAACACCGGTCGCGCCGTGGTAAGACTGGCCGCTCCTGAGCCGGTCGATCAGCCAGGGAGCGAAGTTCCGGTGCGCCTGGAGCGGCCAGCCGTAGACGATGCTGGTACGCACGATGGCCCCGAGGTCGCCCAGGGCGGCCACCGCCTGTTCGGCATCGTGCTTGGTGCGGCCATAGCGGGTCGTGGGGTTGGGGGTGGCGTCCTCGTCATAGAAACCGCTGAGTCCGTCGAAAACGTACTCGGTGGACACGAAGACCAGTCTTGCGCCGTGCTGCCGGCTGAGGCGGGCAGTGGCTGAGGTGGCGTCTACATTGACAGCGGCGGCAACTTCCGGCTCCCGTTCGCAGGCGCCGACGTCGGCCATGGCGGCAAGGTGCACGACCACCTCGGGGCGGGACTGCTGGAACAGCCCTTGCAGAGCGTCCGCGCCGCTCAGCTCGACCCGGCGCCAGGAGTTGCCGTCGGGTTCGGGCGGTCGAGAGCGATAAGTGGCCCAGACCTGATGCGGCGCTGCGCCGAGGCGGTGCACCAGGTACCGCCCTATGAAGCCGCTGCCGCCGATAACCAGAACGCGCAATGCCTACTCCTGACCCAAGAGGATGTGTGACTAATCCCCTCTCCCTCCAGGAGAGGGCTAGGGTGAGGGCGGTTTTTGGAAACAGCCAGTGCGTATACCCTCGGAGTTCACCCCCATCCTAGCCTTCCCCCTCAAGGGGGAAGGAACTTGAGCCTGTCCCAGAAAACGCCTGTTTCGACCGAAAGGAGTGGTGAGTGCCTTCGGGCGTTGCTAGTAGAGTCGGGTTCGACGGCAGATTACGACTTGATGAGTTTTGCGCGTCCGGGAGGGTCTTGGGATCGCACCGAAATCAGGGCACGGGGCCCGATGTGGGACTATGAGGCGCCAGTACGAAGGTCCCGTCCCGCCATATGCGCCAGAGAGTCCGCAGGTTGAAGGCGATTGCCAAGAGATTCCACTCAGCCGCCACGTTGACCAGGCCCCGCAGCAGGAATCTTCGGGCTCCCATTTGTTCCTTGGTAATTCCGAACACCGGCTCGACCAGTTGCTTTCTCAGCCGATATACCTCTTTCGCCAGGCTGGTGGACATCCAAGCCCGGTGCCGGCGCAGCACATCGTCGTGAGGCCCAATCCACAGACTACGGCCACGCTTGGATTTGGTGCATACCCCGTAGGCTGGACACTGCTGGCAGACGCCTGCGGAAGCGCGGTACTTCCTCATTGGCACTCCTCTTTTGTCTTCGCTGATGCCGATGAAGTGGAGCGTCTGTCCCTGGGGACATTCAAAGCTGTCGCTGGGTTCATCATAGGTGAACTGATCTTTGTGATAGGGACTTCTGAGGAACCGTTCCCGCGACTCCGGCACCACCACCTGCTGGCCACGATCCGCGCAATCGGCCAAGTCGCTCCCGGAAAAATACCCAGCATCGGCCAGCGTCATGGGTGTTCTGGTTCCCGTAGCCTCCTCAGCGCGCTCCATCATCGGCACCAACTGATAGTTGTCATTGGGCACAGACACCACGTGCGCGGCGGTGATCAACATGCCCGTGGGTTCCCCGTCCTGCTCCACTGGAGATACCATGGCCTGGGCGTTGTAGGCCGGCACGACGCCGTAGCTGGCCTTCATCAGCCGGGCGTCCTGGTCCGTAAGATTGATGCGCCTGGGCTTCTTTGCACCGGCCAACTCGTCCATCGCCTGCCGCAGGCGCTCTCTCAGCGCTTCCTTGTCGGCCAGTTCTTCAGGCAGATTGACGGCGCTGGCGTCTTCTCCACCTTCGTTCTGGGCTTCCAGATCGGCTATCGCCCGGTCCACCCGGTCTAACAACTGGGCCAGTCTCTCCCCGTCGTAGCTGCGGTGCACCGACGCGCTGGCGGCCATCTTGGTGCCATCCACCGCCTGCACCGCCAGGTCCACCAGCTTCATCGCCACCGCCGTCCGCACCGTGCGCTTGAACAAGCTCCGCATTTCCTGGCGATGGGCCTTGTAGAACCGCCAGAGGGTGTTGTGGTCCGGATGCTGCCATCCTGTCAGCCACAGGTACGGAATCTGGTCTCGACAGGCCGCCTCCAACTTGCGGCAGGAGCGCACTCCCGTCATGAACCCGTAAAGCCACACGCAGAGCAGGGACCTGGGATGGTAGGCCGGGGCTCCCAGCGGGTCCCCGTCTATTTCCACACCCAGCTCCGCCCAACCTTCTCTGCCCAAGGCGTCGACAAACTCGGCGACAAAACGAGCCGGATGGTCCAACGGCAGCAGTTCGTCAAGGGACGGCGGCAACAGCCACATCTGCTCTCGGTCCATATCCCGAAGTGGCATCTTATCGGCACCTCCGTCAGGCTTGACCACAGTCTACACCCCGACTTTTGAGACAGGCTCACTTTAGAAACATCCTCTGAGAGGTGGAATCAGCGACTGCCTGCGGACCTTCCTCCGTCCACCATGTAGACGCCGCCGGTGCAGAAGCTGCTGTCGTCGCTGGCCAGGAACATCATCAACCGCGCCACCTCGGTCGGGTCGCCGTAGCGTTGCAGGGGGATGCGGTCGGCAAAGGACTGTTTGGCCACCTCAACGGTGACGGTGGCGTCGTCAAAGGCGGCGACGCGCATCTCCTCGATGGAGCGCATCATACGGGTCTCGATGGGCGCGGGGTTGACGGTGTTGACCCGGATGCCGTCGGGGGCGCCTTCCAGCGACGCGGTGCGCATCAGGCCAATGACCGCGTGCTTGCTGGTGGTGTAGGCCGACATATCGGGGGTGCCGCCGATACCGGCGGTGGAGGAGGTGATGACGATGCTGCCGCCGCCCCTCTCTCGCATGGCCGGGACGGCATACTTGATGCCCAGCCAGACGCCGCGAACATTAACGGCCATCACCCGGTCGAACATCTCGACGGGATATTCGGGGATGGAGGCCAGCGTTCCCTCAATCCCGGCGTTGGCAAGCAGCACGTCGATGCCGCCCCAGCGGCTCACGGCGGCGTTGATGTAGGCCTGGGCCTGGTCGGGCTGGGTCACATCGGCCGCGATGTAGCTGGCCTTGTCCTCGCCGATGGACTGGACGACCTCCTGCAATGCCGATTCATCCAGGTCCACCAGTGTGACCCTTGCGCCCTCCTCGGCAAACAGTTTCGATGCAGCCCTGCCTATGCCGCCGGTGGCTCCGGTGATCACGGCCACTTTCCCTTCCAGGCTTGCCATGTTCAATTCTCCTTTCGAGCGGTATATCCGAATGAATAGCGTTCCGCTTTAGGCGGCATGTAGCCCGTAGGGGCGGGTTTGAAACCTGCCCCTACGGCGCGCTTATGCAAAATTCCTGTCGGCAACTTTGTCGAAGGCCGACCGCCTGGCCGCTCCCAATAGGCCGGCGCTTGCTGGGGGCGGCGCGAAGTCACTTACACGGGCTTGAAGTGGGAGGCGCCCCCCCGTCAGGGAGTCTGGCAAGCCTCCCGCAGCCACTCGCGGTCCCCGTCACCCAGCATGGGAGCGATGGTGTCCCATACCTGCCGGTGGTATCCTTCCAGCCACTCACGTTCCCCATTGGAAAGCTGGTCCCAGTTGATGAGTCTCTTGTCGAAGGGAATCAGGGTCAGCGATTCCATCCGCAGCCACTTCCGGCCGTCGGGATGCCCGGGCATCTCCTCGTCGGGGGCGACAACGTACAGGTTTTCCAGGCGCACGCCGCCCCATCCCGCCTCGTAGTAGCCGGGTTCGTTGGAGACGATCATTCCGATCTTGAACGGCTCTTCGGCCCCCCTCGGGGTGATTCGCTGGGGTCCTTCATGGACGTTCAGAAATGCGCCGACGCCATGCCCCGTTCCATGCCCGTAGTCGAGTCCGGCGTTCCATAGGAACGTGCGCGCCAGGGCATCCAGGGCAATCCCTCCGGTTCCCTCGGGAAATTTCTGCATCGCGAGGTTGATGTGGCCCTTCAAGACCAGGGTATAGACTTCTTTCTGCCTTTCCGACGGTTCGCCGATGATCACCGTGCGCGTATCGTCGGTGGTGCCGCCCATCAGCTGTACGCCGGAGTCAACCAGGAACAGCTCACCGTCGCGGAGCGGAACGTCGGGGCTGGCGTCGGCATAGTGAACGATCGCCCCATTGGCTCCGGCAGCGGCGATGGTGGTGAAGCTGAGGTCGTAGAAACCTTCCTCGCTGGAATACTCTTCGTACAGGATCCGGCTGTAACCTTCCTCGCTGACCGTCTCGCCCGCCTTGATCGAGTCCTGCAGGCGCTTGAGGCTGCGGATCTTGGCGGCGGCGGCGTGACGGTGGGAGTTTCGGGCGGCGGCAATTTCCGTTTCGTTCTTGATTGCCTTTAGCGCCACTGTCGGATTGGGTTTATCGAGCAGCTTCTGGTCTTCGTGGAGCATCAGCCTGGTGCCCATCGTGGTCCCGCTGGGATCCAGCCAGACCATGCCCGAGGCTTCCGCGCCGTAACGCTTCATCGCGTCGGCATAGGCGGCGTATGGTTCAAAGTTGATCAACGAGCCCAGGGAATCCGTCACGTCCGCGGGAGGCGAAACTCGAGTGAAGCAGGTGGCGCGCTCCCGGTCAATGACCAGATAGCCCTCGAACACGGGATTGTAGTCGATATCCGTGCCCCGGAGGTTCGTTACCCATGCGGTCTCGTCCAGCTTGGTCAGCACGAGCAGGGTGGCTCCCGCATCCTCCATCTCTTTACGGATATCGGACAGCTTTTCGGCGACGCCGCGACCCGTGAGGTCGTCCGGCAACTGGTATACAGGATTGGCCGGCGGCGGCGGTTGCTCGTCCCATACGGCGTCCACCAGGTTGTCGTTGACCGGCACCAGGGCGGAGTCCGGGGATTTCAAGGCTGACTTGTACGCGGAGTGGGCCTGCATCGAGACCACGAAGGGGTCGAATCCCACGCGGATGCTGCCCCGTTCCTTTTCCATCTCGGTCAACCACTGGCTAAGGGATTTTTCCTCAGCCAGCCCGAGCTTGTGGATGCGGAAATTGTCGTGGTCGACCTCGTCGTCCGCCTGAATGTGGTAACGGGAGTCTACGAACAGATGGCTCCCATCCGGGCAGACCAAGACGTCGCCGGCGGAGCCACGGAACCCGGTGATGGCCGTCCGGCGGCGCGTATATTCGGGCGCATACTCGTTCAGGTGGGCATCGGAGGAGAGCACAAGATATGCGTCCACCTGGGCCTCTTCCATTCGCTGGTGGAGTCTGGCAAGCCGTTGGAGAGCGTCTGCTTGGAATCTGACATGGTCATCAATGCTCCTCTAATACGAATCCGGACCCCGGCGCCTGCCGGGGAGGGTTGAGCGGGGCCTGTCACGGTGCTGGCGGTCCGTGGGGTTTCGCAACGCCGGCTCATGTCCTCCAGGGCCTTTTCAAAGTAACGTCGCTCGCCGACATCTACTCATCCTGTCCTGAGCTTGCCGAAGGGTTGCCGAAGGATGCCGGTTTAAGCCGCTCGTGGTTCGACATGGTGAGCCTATCGGACCATCACCATGAGCAGCTTAGAGTGGACTTTGAAAAGGGAATTATATCGAATCTTACCCAACAGCAGGAAAACCCCCGTCATTCCCGCGAAAGCGGGAATGACGGGGGTTTTCCTGCTGTACAGGGGTTTTCCTGCTGTTGGGTAAGATTCGATATAATTCCCTTTCGTTACGGCCCGTAAGACCGGCCCGCCGTAAAGTCTCAATCCTGGTCCCGACACCGGAAACGCCTTCGCCGCTGTAATCAGCGCACACCCGCGCGACCCTGCGCGTGCGCGGTCAATTCATTAGCTCCATCAACTCGCGCAACTTGGCGCGGAACAACCCCGCGCTTACGCTGTCAATCCGGCCCTTTGTTCGTCCTACCCGCCAGACCGTCACGCGGCCCCGCGAGTCGAGGGCGGCAAGCGCGCACCCGTCGGGCCGCCAGTACAATTCGGCCACTGCGCCCGCCACAACCGCGGCCCCCAGCGGACCGCCTTTCCCATTTCTCTGAAGCGACCACACAACCACGGCGCCTTCGCGCCCCCCCGACGCCAGGCGCATCGCGCCCGGAGCAAAGGCAAGCGCCGTGACGGGTTGAACGTGAAACTCCAGAACGCCGGGCTTCGTGCCTTCGGGGCCCTTTCTCCGGAAGCTCCAGACCGTCACCGCCTCCCCGCCGCCGGTGGCCAGAAGGGTGCCGGTATCATCAAAAGCCAGGGCCGACGGCTTGGTAGGATATCCAAACATTTCGGAGTCCTGTCCCGTGGAGCGGCGCCAGAAATGCACCGAGTTGTCCTGGCTGCCACAGACCACGATACCCCCGTCCGGACTCAGTACCATCGACACCAAGGACCCCTGCCACTCCAGCTTCTGGCGAAGCTCGCCGGTGGGCGCGTCGAAGAATGCCACTCGTCCGTAACAGGCCGTCGCCAGCTCCCTTGCGCTGGACCAGGCGATCGCGCTGACGGTGCTGGGGTGACCATCAGAGCGCCAAACCTCCGCGCCTTCCGCGTCATACACGCGAACCTGCCGGGAGCAGGAGGCCGCCAGCCGTTGGCCGTCCGGCGACCACGCCACGTTTTCCACCCAACCGCTTCCGACGTCGATAGCCCGGCTTACCTGGCCGTCGGCGGCGCTCCAGATCAGGAGCCGTCCGTCCTGGCCGGCCGTGGCAAACGCGCTTCCCCTTGGGTGGATTGCCACCGAGAGCACACCGCCGTCATGGACCCCGCGCCGCGCCCAGGCGGCCGCGCCGGACTCGCCGTCGAATGCGTAGACGCCTCCCTCAGTATCACCCACTATCAGCGACTCGCCGTCCAGGATCCAACCCCCGGCAATGGCGTAATCGCCGACCTCCGCAGACCAGTCCGGGTGCAGAACACCCTTCGGGCTGCTGACATCTAAATCAGACATGCTTCGAACCCCTCCCGCATACTCTGCTCATCGAGGTTGCGTCCGATGAAGACGAGCTGATTGCGGCGGGGCGCGTCCCCCCATTCGCGATCCGGCTGGCCGTCAAAGAGCATGTGGACCCCCTGGAAGACGAAGCGGCGCGACTCCCCCGCAACGCTGATGAAGCCCTTCATTCGAAAGATGTCCACTCCGCGCTCACGGAGCAGTTGGCCAAGCCAGGCGTTGAGCTTTTCGGGATCGGCGTCGCCGTCCCTCTCGATGGAGATCGATCCCACCTCGTCGTCGTGCTCGTGCTGGGCGACCCAGGTCCGGTCGACTACGGCGGGAACCGCCGCTCCCTTGATGCGTTTTGTGTCCGTCTCTGTCTCTATGCATTCAGGTTCGGAGCAAAAGTTGCTCCCCATTTTGAAAGCCTCTCCATCCGCGTTCCTCAGCTGGAGATCGAATTCCTCCGGGAGGTGCTGGGTGTAGAGGCCAACCCGTACCTGAGTGTCGACCTCAAAGAAGAACGACTTGCGCCCTGGAGAATCGAGCCGGAGGCTCACATGCTTTCCGATCGGAATCTCTTCCCCTGGCTGAATGATCTCCGCAAGTTCAGCGTACTGCCGCACACACCACTCCGCACCCTCCCGGAGGGCAGCGTCATCCGTGCCCTGCTCGGGCACGACGACGATGGACATCGACGGGTCAGGGCCTTCGGCGAGGCTGAGTTCGTAGCGGCCGGCACCGAGAGAATAGACTCCCGTCCATTCGAAAGGGTACTCCGGCTCGAGGAAGGTGGGGCGACGCTCGAGCACCTGGTCCAGGTCGAAGGCTGCGAGGTCGAGGACTGTTTCGACTGGTACGTTCGCCATCTCGCTGCGCACCACTCGCGCCATTCGGTTCATGTCCCGGAGCCGGGCTTCCAGGCTGTCGAGCGTCTCGCCGTTGACGAGGTCCGTCTTGTTGAGCACGAGGACGTCTGCGAACGCGATTTGCTCCGTGCTTTCGTCGCTTCGGCCGAGCTGCTGGTCAATGTGGGCCGCATCGACGAGCGTGACGATCCCGTCAAGGGCGTATTCAGCGCGAAGCTCATCGTCCATGAAGAACGTCTGAGCGACCGGACCGGGATCGGCGAGCCCCGTGGTCTCCACCAATACATAGTCGAACTTGTCGCGGCGCTTATTGAGGTTGTTGAGCACCCGGATCAGGTCTCCGCGCACGGTGCAGCAGATGCAGCCGTTCGACATCTCGAAGACCTCCTCGTCAGCGTTGATGACGAGGGCCTGATCGATGCCGACCTCCCCATACTCGTTCTCGATCACGGCAATGCGCTTGCCGTGCTCCTCGGTCAAGATCCGGTTGAGCAGGGTCGTCTTGCCGGAGCCTAGGAAGCCGGTGAGGATGGTAACAGGTACTTTGTGCTGCGTGGTCATATAGAATCCTCCTTTATTCTTTATTCTTTATTGATATGTTGTATCGATATGAGATCGTTACCAGTCGCTATTGCGATGAAGTATCAACTAGGCAACACACTGCCGACGCTGTCGCGCTGGTGGGGCGTTGGCCAGCGTCCCCCGGCGCCGGTCCGCCTTACTGAGGGTTACTCTCCCCTGATGAACAGGGAGCAGCCCGGCAATTGCATTGAACAGGTGCTCCCGCCGGCTCAGCCCTACGAAATACCACAAGCCACTGGCCTACGTCCGAGCCAGGCGGACAGAATTTATACTGCGACATAGTATCAATAACACCCTGAGTCCTCTATCCTAATGGTGATCTGAGCTTGACGTGGACCGTGCTGTGTTCTGGGTATCTTCTGACAAGTCGTATCAGTATGAAGAAAGCGGAGCCAAGATCCCGGTCGACTGGAACAAGTCCCTACTTACCCTTGTCGGAGGGGCACAACCCGCAGATCAAGTACAATTCGATACGGTGGTCGATAACCTCTCCCTGAATTTCGGCGCCAATTGCGCTGATCAATTGCTCGACTGCGGCGGCCCTGAATTCCTCCACTGCGCCACACTGTATGCACACCGAGTGGTGATGGTGATGACCAACTCGGCAGAGGCTGTACATTTGAGACCCGTCTATCGTGGCAAGCTTGCAGACCGCCCCTGCCTCAAGAAGCAGCTTTATGGTGCGGAACACCGTCGCCCGACCCACCGAAGGCAGTTCTTCGCTGAGTGCCTCCGCTGTAAAGCTGTCCTGCTTCTGCTCCAAGAGCTTGGCTATGGCTTTCCTGGGAGCAGTGGCTCTATAGCCCAGCTCCTCCAACACCGCTATCAGGTTTGTGTGTGGGATCACAAAGCCTCTTATTGATAGTATGTCTCAATTATCTGCGCTGGAAAGTACCATATATTCTTGGTTGGCCCAATAAAATATCACTCTGAAATTGGCTTGTCAACCATGCCCACTCGTCGGTATTCCCAACATAAGCGGAGATTGAATTATAATCAGGCCCGAGCCAATTACAGACTGTGCGTGGCCTGACGGGACAAACCCGGCAAATAGAAGCAGTCGTCGATACCGGCTTCAACGAATTTCCTACCTTGCCCCCAGCACCGGTGGAGGAAATGGGGCCTCCCTTTGTTAGCATAGGCCGGGCGACTCTCGCCGACGGCAGGAGATAGCCTACGATGCTTATGGGGTCGCTGTCGTGTGGGGCGGCCAGTCAAAATACATTGAAGCAGACGCCGCCGATACCACACCTCTCGTAGGTATGCAATTGCTTGACCGCCACAGCCTGTACGTGGAAGTCGAGGGTGGTGGTCGCGTTTGATACAAGCCAGAGAGGTGTAATCTGGTGGACAGAAGCGCCTGGAAGGGCCGACACGCAGAAGGTGGAAACGTCGGCCCGTCCAGGGGCTTCTCAGGGGCGTCAGACCCCACGAGGCGCCTTCTCACTGGAGGAGGTAGCGAGGTACGTCCCGATCGAGAGCTCTGAGGCCCCGGACCACCGTCGGCCCATCCGGCCTTGAAGGGGCGACCGAAGGGGGAAGCCCGACGACTGACGGTCCGGGGGGTGCCCTTGGACATCCTGCCGGGGGTGGGCCAGGCGCGCAGCAAGGATGCTGCTCCCACCCCGCACTTGGACGCCCTTTAGAAAGGGCGAGTATTTCAACCTGTCAGGCTGACTTCACCTCCGCTCCGAACCAGCGCACTAAGTCCGAGGCGGGAGTCCGCCGCGATACCGGATGCTCACCAGGGTGTCCCACGAGCAGCATCGCCGTCATCTGCCAAGAATCCCCGGCGCCGAGCATCTTCCCCAGCCCTGGATGCCGTGTCGCCCCGTCGGTTTCCCAAGTTACCGCCAGTGAAATGTTGTGGGCCGCGATGCAAACAGAAGCGTAGTTTTCCTTCGTCGTCTCCTCGTCGGGACCGGGCACGGTGTAGACGTAGATGACCACCGGCGGCTCCAGCACTTTCCGGCGCGCGGCATCGGCGCGGCGCTGATCTCCGGTACGCTCCAGCTGAAACTCAGCGGCCAGTTCCGCCGCTTTGCCTCTCTCCGGGCAATCCTGTTCCATCACGAAAAACCGCCACGGTTCCGTCAGGCGATGGTTCGGGGCCCGGATGGCCGCGTCCATCATCCTCTCGATGGCCATGCGGTCCACCGGATGGTCTGCAAACTTCCAGGCGCTCCGGCGACCGTATATGGCGTAGTCAACACTCAATGCCGTGGTGGCTGCCATTCGACCATCTCTCCTGCGGGGTGACCGGCTCTACTCCTCTGATGCCGGGCCTGCGTCGGGGCGCGGCCCACCGCCGGGCATCCCAAGATCGTCAATCACATCCTGGAAAACACGCGGAATGGGAGTCTTTACCCCGGGTTCAAGCTCGGCATAGTCATCGGGGTGCTCCAGGACCTGCCCGTGCCCGTGGACATCGTGCTTGTGGTCCTCGCTGGCGGTGTCCGCAGATGAAAACTCCCCATCCATGAAAATGGGTATTCCCATATGTATAGCGGTCGCCAGCCCCGCGGCAGCGTCCACCTGAACGCTGTGCATCCCGTTTGCGGTCACCAGGCGGAGGTCGCCTACTACGCCATCGCCCTCGCCAATTCGCCTGATCACGATGTGACTGATCTTGGCCTGCAGGCCCTCCGCCACCCGCACCGCCAAATGGTGTAGCGGGCAGTGGTCGGTGGCAAGTCCGCGCATCTCGACGGCGAGGATCCTGGCCTGCTCCAGGGACAGATGGACTACGTATGCCGACCTTCCGTTACGCAGACGCAAAAGCAGTTCACCCCGCCACCCGTCTTCACTCCGGCGGATAAGATAGGGAAAAACTGGTGTCATGATCGCCCCCTTTACGTGATGCCCGAGTCTCTGAAACCCTGCTTTGCTCGAATGGCCGGTCAAGACCGGGCTAACGGCCTGCTGATTCCTCGCCTTGAACAATCTCTCGCATCGAAAGGCTCTTCAGGAGGATCGCCGCCTGCTTCTTTGTTTCAATTCTCAGAGCTTCCTCGCGCTTTTCTTTCCTCTGGGCCCTTAACTTTCTCATCCGGGCGGCGGTTTTCCTGCTTGTGTGATTTTTTGCAGGAGCCATGGGATCACGCCTCCTGGTGGATTCAGATTCGTGAATGCTGAGCCTATGACTACTGGACTGCGGCTCCGTATTTTTTGACAAAGTGGCGTTCAACTCTTCATGTGGAGAGCATGGTCCCAACGGCAATCAGCCAGAGAAAGAAAGCCGTTCCAACTATCGGATGCAGGAGCGTTGCGGCATCGACCCAGATGAACTGCATTGCCACTCCTATGACCAGGGAGCCGGGAGCAATCCATCTGAGGGCGCCTCCCACCTGCCATTGGTAACGCGCCGCCACGATGACCGCGAGGCCGGCAGCGGCGAAACCGATTTTGCCAGCGACCCAGCGCAATCCCGGAGATGAGACGCGCCGCTCCCGAGATGCCAAACATCACCCGGTTTTCAGCCACGGCGAGCAGGGATTCCAGCAGCGTGTCCTGATCGGCATCGGCGGCAACCCGGGTAAAGACCATCACCGCCGTGGCCCCCGCCGTGAGGAGCAGAAACGCTCCCCCCAGCCGTGCGGCACGGTCGGGACCGTGGCCCGATATTGCGGCCCGTGGTGTAGAGGCGCTAAGCATATCTAAGCGCGCCATGACGTTTGGCCAGGGGTGGAACGGAACGGCTGCTCTTTGCCTCCGGAGCAGGAGCGCCTACTGCATCGTCAGCGTCATCGAGGACCAGGGCGGACCGAAGGATGCCGCCACGGCCTACCCCTGCGTACTCAAATCCGAGACAGGCCATGCGCCGGGCGTCGAGGGCATTTCTACCATCGAAGAGGAACCTCGACGGACGCATTCGCCCGGCTATGGCCTCCCAGTCCGCGCCAACGATCTCCGGCCACTCGGTGATCAGTACCAGCGCCTGCGCTCCGTCTGCCGCCCTCTCAGGCGAGGAGACAAACTCAATTCCTTTCGGAAGACTTTCATGCGCAGGAGCGCTTGCTATCGGATCAAAGGCCCTGACCCTCGCTCCTTTTTCCAACAGATAGCGCACCAGGTCCAGGGATGCTGCCTCCCTGACATCATCGGTGCCCGGCTTGAAGGCGAGTCCCAGGACCCCGATCTTCAGCCCTCGCAGATTACTCCCGAACCTGGCATTCAACCCTTCGATGGGGAGCCGCCGCTGCCGGTCGTTTACCCTCGCGACTTCCTTAAGCAAGCCTGTTTCGATGCCTTCGGAGGCAGCCAGGTGCATCAGCGCGCCGATGTCCTTTGGAAGGCAGGAGCCGCCGTAGCCAACCCCCGCAAAAACCATGGACCCCATTCTGCCGTCGAGGGCCAGTCCCTCGCTCACCGCATCAACGGAGGCACCCAGGGCGTCGCAAAGGGATGCCATCTCGTTGATGAAGGATATGCGTGTGGCCAGTAAGGCGTTGCTGGCGTACTTGATCATCTCGGCGCTGGTGATGTCCGTGACCAGGAAGGGGGATTTGATCACTGAGTACATCTCCCTGGCCATATCGAGGGACTTACCCGCGCCAGGTTCGGCCCCCAGCACAATGCGGTCGGGAAACTGCCAGTCGTGCAGCGCCCGGCCTTCCCGGAGAAACTCGGGGTTGGCGACGTAGTAGATCCCGGTCCCCTTAAGCTCGTTGCGAAGGAACTCCTCGCCGCCGCCGGGCGGGATGGTGCTCTTCATCACCAAGACCAGATCTTTGGGCCTTCTAAAGCTGCGAGTGGTCTTGTGGCTGGCCTTGGGTGTGTTTCTGGCTGTCTTCCGGTTTGTTGACCTGACGGCGTTGTCGTTGGTGCTCGGGCTGTACCTGACCTTCACCATCTTCCTGTGGGAACGGTCTACTACCACCTGCGCATAGGGACGCCCTGGACCAACTTCACGAGGTTCTGGCGGCTGGTGCTGGAGAACCCGGACCCGACCAGCGGCAATTTCCTGGAGCAGATACCCAAGGCGCTCCTGCTGATCCTGGCCTTCCTGCTGATGGCCGACCCTTCGACAAGCTCAAGGCCCGGCCTGGACACCGTGATAGCGGTAGAGGGGTTTGTGCTGGGCCTGGGCGTTGTCGGTCTGCTGGCCCCACCAGTAGTTCTTCACCTGGCCGCCCGCCCCGTCGCTGACGTCCACGCGCCTCGTCGCCCAAAAGGGACAGCGCAGGTGCAAGCGTTTCATATCCATAGTCATCCGACGGCTGCCGGGCCGACCGGCTGCTGGAGGCCGACACGCCGTTCATAGACAGGATGCGGCGAATGGGCGTGGACTACATCAACACTTCCACCGTCCATCCGGCGCGAACGGTTACCGGGTTCAGTTCCATGTTCACCGGCGCGCCCCCCAAGGTCCACGGGATACGCAGCAACTTCGTTCCCAGCCTCGGGGTGAAGTGCGAGTCCATCTTCGACTCGCTGCGGGCATCAGGCATGTCGGGAAAGCTGGTGGGAATCGCCCACCTAGTGGACGCCTTCGGCGACGACGTGGAGACGGTAACCGCCGTCACCCACAACGACGAGATCGACGACGCCCTGGTCGCCAGGGCCAAGGCTGTGATGGAGCAGGTGACCCGGACCTGCTGGCCCTGCAACTGCTCAGCGTGGATCAGACCGGCCACGCCCGGGGCAGCTACAACTCCGAGTACCTGGCCAAGGTCGAGGCCACCGACCGCAAGATCGAGGAGTTTCTGGGCTGGTGTGAAGAGCGCGGCTTCTTGGACGACGCCACTGTCCTGATCACCTCGGACCACGGGCAGGGTATTGGCATCGGCGGACACGGGCACATGAGTCCCGAGGAGAGATATGTGCCCTGCTTCATGTGGGGCTCCGGGGTCGCTATTCGACAGGCTCATGGTGAGCTTTGTCGAACCGTCGACCAGCCGCGCTCCGTCATGGACGTCGCTCCTACCATCGCCTACTTCCTCGGAGCACGGTCGCCGGGCCAATCCATGGGCCAGGTTCTCGGTGTCGAAGACCGTCCTGATGAGGACAAGCCGCTGGCGGTCATAGTTCCCGCCTACAACGAGGCGGAAAACCTGCCCTCGACGCTCTCCCGAATTCCCAGGGGCCAGTTGCGCAACCTGAGTGTCATTGTCGTTGACGATGGCTCATCCGACGGGAGCGCCGAGGTCGCCCGTCTGCACGGGGCGGACAAGGTGGTCAGACATCCGGTCAACCGCGGATTGGGAGCGGCCCTGCGGACCGGATTACAGTCGGCGAGGGAAATGGACGCCCGGCCGCCGTGTACATCGACGCAGACGGAGAGTACCCGCCGGAGCAGATTCCCGACCTCTTGGCCCCAATAGAGGCGGGAGAGTCCGACTACGTTCTCCGCTCCCGCTATCTGGGCGCCCGCGAGCGCCAGCCACTGGTCCGCAGCATCGCAAACCGCCTGTTCACCTGGATGCTGTGCCTGGCTTCGGGACGGCGCGTCACCGACGGGCAGACAGGGTTCAGAGCATTCTCCCGGCGAGCGCTGGAGTGCGCGGAAATCATCCACGACTACAACTATGCCCAAGTGCTCACCCTTGACCTGCTGAAGAAGGGAATGCGGCTGCGGGAAGTCCCCATCAATTACCGTTTCCGCACCAGGGGCAGGTCGTTCATCAGCGCCAGGTATCTCTGGCGCGTCCCCACGGGGATGCTGCGTGAGATGCTGACCTAAAAATGCGGTTAAAAAATCAGAGGAGGAGACAGAGTGCTATACCCAACTAGACCAACCAGGCAATGGCGCCCAGGTGTTGCTATGGGCGATGTTGCCCGCGCTGATTCTGAGCCTGGCTCTGGCCGCAGCATGTGGAGGCGAAGATCCTGCCGCCGCGCCCGGACCCTCAGCGGCGGATATTGCAGCGGCGCAGGAGACGGCCGAACAAGCAAGATCTGCCGCCGCGGCCGCGCAGGCAGCGGCTGATGCGGCCCAAGCGGCGGCCGATCAAGCTATGGCCAGGGCTGAGGGAGCCGAGGGTACGGGGGTGGAGGAAGCGGCGCGGGCTGCCGCAAGTGAAGCACAGGCAACGGCAGACCAGGCCAAGGCCACTGCCGAAGCCGCACGGGCCGCAGCCGAGGCGGCACAGGCGGCCGCTCAGGCAGACCAAGAGGCCGCCGAGGAGGTTGCCCGGCGAGGGGAGGACCGTCCTTCCATCACCGTAATCGGAGGTGGCGAGGGCGGCACAGGTACTGGAACCGGAACCGGAACGGGGACAGGTACCGGAACCGCCACAGGAACCGCCACAGGAACCGGGACCAGCACAGGAACCGGGACTGGAACTGGCACAGGAACCGGCACTGGGCACTGGTACAGGTACGGGAACAGGCACTGCTACCGGCATGATGATGGCCGAAACAGCGTGGCCCCGGATCTCGGGCTGGCGCAAAGCGACCTGGTCACGAGGAGTCGCGGGATGCCGCCTTGGCGGCGCTCAACGGCGTTGCGTCGGAGCTCCTGCTGACCCCGGATGACTTGGTAACCGGCTACTAGAGACCGACTCTCGGAACAAATCAGGGGAACAAATATGGCAACCATTTTTCGTTGTGCCTATCGTTCTGGTTCTTGCCAGTTTGCCATTGTGGGGCAGGATCTCCGCCGGAGTCTTGGGGGCGTTGAGCCTGGCAACCACGGCAGGCCTGGCCCATGCCGGAAGAGCACAGGAGATCACCATCGCCGTCGACCCCTTCGACATGGCGTTCCCGGCGTTTCAGGGTCTGAGCGGGCTGTTCCCGCTATACACCTGGTGGACGGTCGAGACCTGGTGGCTGACCTACTTCTGGTTCGCGGTGGCCGGGGTGGCCACCGGCGCAGTTGCCTGGCCCGAGGTTACGGGAATTTGGCGGCGGCTGAATTCCCGGACTGCCCTCCATGACCTGCGCGACTATGCCCGTAGCAACATACTTGCGCCCGCCGCCGGGCTGTTCAAGCCGAGGGGGTGACGTTCCCATGCTGCCGGTGAAGGCGGCTCAAGTCAGATTCCTTGCCCATTCCCGGTTCGCCAAGTACCACTCGACGGTGCGGCGGACCCCTCTTCGACGCCGACGGCGGGCGTCCAGCCCAGCGCCTCCCTGACGTGGCTGACGTCGGCCCAGGTGATCATTGGGTCGGCAGCGTGACGCTCCTGGTGCTTGATGACCGCCCTCTTCCCCACTTCCCATTCTATCAAGCGGATCACCTCGTTCAGCGCCACGGGGCTGCCGTAGCCAAGGTTGACCGTCTCGTAGCCCGGCACGTTCAGCGCCGCCACCGTACCGCGCGCGATGTCTTCCACGTAGATAAAGTCCCTTTGCTGCGTACCATCGCCGTACACCGTGATGGGTTCACCCTCCGCAATGGCCCGTATGAATCTGAATACGCTCATGTCGGGGCGTCCCGCCGGACCGTAGACGGTGAAGTAGCGCAATGCCACGGCGTCAATCCCGTGGAGATGGTGGTACGAATACAGCAGCGTCTCCGCCGCTTTCTTGGACGCGGCATAGGGCGAAAGCGGCCGGCTGGAATCAGCGTCCTCACCGACATGCCCGTCAACCTCCACCCCGTACACGCTGGACGTTGACGCCAGGATGAACTTGCCGACGCCGAACTCCCGGCAGAGTTCCAACAGGTTGAGAGTGCCAACCACATTCGTGTTGTAATAGGCTCCAGGATTGTCCACGCTGCCCCGAACGCCCGCCAGGGCCGCCATATTCACAACGGCGAACAGGGGGCCGGATTGACTGAATCGCTCGAAAAGGCCTCTAAACTCCCGCAAGCTGGTTAACATCGGCGGTATGAAAGCTGAAGCCGGGGCGGTCAAGCAGCGTACCCAGCCGACGTTCCTGTAGCTTCAATAACCGGGGGTTGAACAGACTGTCCGCTCCGTACACCCGGCAGCCCTGGTCGAGGAGCAGCGAGGCAACCCTGTGCCCAATGAATCCTGCGCACCCTGTCAGCTAAATCCCCAACTGCCGTCTCGCTTTACTCTTGGTAATAAGGCGCAATCGCCCTCATTTGCCGGTTGCACTTGTAGCATTCCTGAAAGTTTCCGACAACACTGAATCCGGGGGGCGCGTTTATTTTCCTCGGCTGGTGGTTCAACATATTTGGATTGATGGCGGGCTTCCCGTTCGCCCTGAGCCTTTCGGCTGGCTCAAGACAGACTTGTCGAAGGGCCATCCGTTGGTGGTGAGCATGTCGAACCATTAACGGATTCTCTCAACCCGTCCTTCGACAAGCTCAGGATGAGTGGACGCTAGTGGATGGCGTTACTTTGAAAAGGCCCTGCCGGGGAGGGCAAAAGGAATGTCAAATTGGATTAAAGCAGGGTATATTAGCGTAAACGAGTGCCATTTGTAGCTAATGCCGGGATGGCGGAATGGCAGACGCGGCGGACTTAAAATCCGCTACCCTAACAGGTGTGTGGGTTCGACCCCCACTCCCGGCACCAGCCTTCAATTGCGATTTCACCCTCTCCCTCAAGGGAGAGGGGTTGTAATCATCGTTGCTCGAAGCTCCGCAGCAGGCTGCCGAAGCCGGGGATGGGCTCCGTCCAGCCGAGACGCCGGAGCGCCATCCAGATGCTGGCCTGGTTGACGGTGATGACCGTCTTGCCCAGCCGCTGCTCCAGCTCCTCGGCTGCGTCCAGCGCCCGCCATGCAGTGCCGGGCAGGAAGACGGTGTCGGCCTCCTCCTCGGCCACGGTGGGCACGAAGTCGATGATCGTCCGGGGCGGCTCGGCGTCGATTTCGCGGGGGTTCATCGAGTCCTGCATCCACGGCTCGCCGTCGGCGCTCAGCACCTCGAAACCCGCCTCCTCCATCAGGGGCTTGAGACGGTTCCGCAGGTGGTAGTTGCGGTAAGGGCCGGCAATGCTGATCCTCCGGCTGCCCATGTGGCGCAGGGCGGCGATGCAGGACGTGACGGCGGTGATGGAGGGAATGCCGCTGGCCTCCTCCATGATGTCGGCCATCCTCTGGTCGAAGGCCATGTAGCCCTTGTGCCAGGTCCCCGAGGTGCAGGCGTAGACCAGCACGTCGGGGCCGATGTTGGAGAGGGAGCTTGCGCCCCGGGCCACGTCGTCGTTCATCTTGTTGACGTCGAAACCGAATAGCGCCCAGTCGACCTCGTTGGCCTCGCTGCTGGACATGCTGAGGCGGTGGCCGGCGTCGGCGTCGGCGTCGGACTCGGGCTGGGCGCCCCAGGCGCCGTTCCACATGCGCTCGAAGTGAACGGTGATTTCCGGCGGCACGACGCGATAAAAGTCCGGCTCCACCACAGGATTGGTTGCGGGCACCAGGGCGCCGATTCGCTGCGTGTTCGTCAGGTTGGCCATGTTCCTCCTCCTGTACGTGCTGTACGCGCCCTGAGCTTGCGAAGGGGGGCGAGGCGTGTTGGCGCGTATTGTACAACGCCGGAAAGTCATCGGCGCAGCGGACAATCGGATACAATTTACCGACGTCGAAGCTCCGGTGCCAAGCTGGCGGCGGGCTGGCGCAAGTCCGGGAGTGGAGGGCCGGCACCCTGGAAGACATCGTCATCTGGCAGTTGGCGGTCCTGTTCGTAACCGCTGTGATCGGCATGTCCCTTTCGGGCGTCGCCGGGTTCGGCGGGGGCGTGGTCGTGCTGCCTGTGCTGGTCTGGCTATACGGGCCGGAGGTGGCGGTGCCCGTTGTGGCCATTTTCCAGCTCCTGGGCACTTTTGCCCGCGTTTGGCTGAACCGTCAATTCATCAACTGGAGAGTGGTGGCGTGGTTCGCGGCGGGCTCGACGCCCTTCGCCATACTCGGCAGTTTCCTGTTCATCGCGGCAGACACCACCCTCCTGGTCCGCATAATGGGCGGCGCGATGATCGTGCTGGTCGCGCTGATGCAACTGCCGTGGTCCAAGAACGTGCGAATGACCCTCTGGGGGTTTCTGCCGCTTGGAGGGGTTTCGGGATTCCTGGCATCGGTGATCGGGATACCCGGGCCCTTCCAGCCGGTGTTCTACATCGCCTACGGCCTGAATCCCAGGGAATACATGGCGACCTTCTCGCTCAGTATGCTTGTGATGCAGGTCCCGAAACTTGCGGTTTACAGCACCGCGGACCTCCTTACGCCCCTGGTGGCAGGCATGGGACTTTCCCTCGGACTGCTGGCCATCGGCGGAGCGTACTTCGGAGCGCGGCTGATGCGCCGGGTGCCTGAAAAGTGGTTCGCCGTCGGCATCAACGCATTCGTGGCGGCATTTGGGGTACTGTTCATGGTAACCGGAGGATGATTGACAGCGCCCACGAGGGGCGCCCCTGCGCGAAGCATCCTCGATTCGCGCGGAGGGCAGGCGGAAGTGTGCCGCGAGGTCTGGGGAGACCGAGGGTCCATCCGGAAAGAGGAAACCGGGTCAGATATCGCCCGTGACCTGTCCCTTCTCGACCGCTTCCTTGATACGGGGCAGGTACGGGCCGGGGGACATGCGGGAAGCCGTGGGACCGAACAACCCGCCCAGCAAACGCTCAAGAGCGGCCCGTACCACGCGAATGGCGTAGACCGGGCCCATGAATCCCCCGGGAACCATGGCCTCCACCTCGGACACCATGGTCACCCGCGTGCCTTCCGCCTCCTCCTGGAACTGGAAGGATACCTTGTCCTTGCTGACCAGCAGGCCGTTGTAGCTGTTGCCGGTCTCGAATACCAGACCGGAGTAGGGCTCATGGCCGGTTACGGTAACGGTCTTGACTATCTGGACCGGGTTATCGCCCATGCCGCCCCGAACGATGAGGGGCCCTCGCATGACCCCGTTTCTTTCCCGTCGAAGGATCGAGCCGAGGCCCACAGGCCCCTCGGTCATTACCGTTTCCCGGTAACCCGGGTCCTGGTTCCACTCGCTGTGGCGGGTGATGTCGGACAGGTAGTCGAACACATGCCGGGCTGGAGCGCCGATCAGCACCTGATTGCGGGCGACCACGAACGGCCCGGCCATAAGGATGCCCTCACCCTAACCCTCTCCCAGAGGGAGAGGGAACATTAGTCCCGGCTGATGTCCTCCGACGAGTCGACGCGGAAGCCGATGCCCAGCTTCACCTGGTACCAGTTGGCCTGGTCGCCGTCGATGGTGCCCCGTATCTCTCGCACCTCGAACCAGTCCAGGTTGCGGATGGTCTGGGACGCGCGGGTGATGGCTCCATCGATAGCCTGCTGGATGCTTTCGCTGGAGGACCCCACCAGTTCGACAACCTTGTAAGTGCTTCCTACCGGCATTTCCCTCTCCATGTTGTCCTGCGAGCTGTGTGTCTAGTCTCTCGCAGCGAAGTCATATAATATGCGCCGCGCCCCCGGACGGCAAGGATTATGGTTACCGGAATCATTCAAAATTCACTGGAGTGAGCATGTTTTCCGACATACACCACGTCAGCTATCTTGTGCCGGATCTGGACTCGGCCATCGCACTGTACGCCGCAACCCTCGGCGCAGTGGTAACGGGAAGAGGACCGGTTGCCAACCTCGGCGAGGTGGTTTTCCTGCAGGTCGGCGATGTCGAGGTGGAGTTCATCCGCCCGGACGACCCGTCGGCTTTCGGCGGCAGCGAGGGTGCGTGGGTGGTGCACCACATGGCGTACGCCGTGAACGACCTGGACCGGGTGGTGGAGGAGCACAAAGCCCGCGGTTACCGGTTCCTGACCGACGAGCCGTTTACCAACTTCATGGGCTACCGGCTCATCTATTTCGACCCCGCCGACACAGGTGGTTGCCGTGTGCACCTGACCGACGCCGCGACATTGCGGTAGAGGCTTTCGGGCATTTGTCTGAACTGTGATTTATCTGATTCCGGGATTGCTATGATGGAGAAATCATGCTAATCCGTTAATCCCATGAATCACAGTTCAGACGAAGAATCGAACACCCTGGGCTGTGGTAAGATTCCGGTAAAATTCCATCAGCAGAATCTATCGGCGGCGAGGGGCGGCCCGTGGTGGTTCGACAAGCTCACCATGTGTCCGTGCGGCGATGGAAGGCGGCCACGTCGTGGTTCGACAAGCTCACCATGAACGGAGAGGAGAGAGGCGGCAATGAAGGCATTGGAAGGGCTGAGGGTGCTCGATCTGACCAGGGCGCTGGCCGGCCCGTTCTGCACCCTGATGCTGGGCGACTATGGCGCGGATGTCATCAAGATCGAGATCCCGGGAAGCGGAGACGACACCCGCCACTGGGGGCCTCCTTTCATCGAGGGCGAAAGCGCCTACTTCATGTCCATCAACCGCAACAAGCGGAGCCTGACCCTCAACTTCAAAGAAGACGAGGCCAAGGAAATCTTCCTCAAGCTTTCCGAAGACGCCGACGTGATCGTCGAAAACTTCACGCCCGGTGTGATGGAGCGGTTCGGGCTGGGATACGACGTGGTGAAGTCGGTCAATCCGGGAATCATCTACACATCCATTTCCGGCTTCGGGCAGGACGGGCCCTACCGCCGTCTTCCGGCCTACGACCAGATCATGCAGGGGATCAGCGGGCTGATGAGCCTCACCGGCGAGCCTGACGGGGAGCCGCAGAAGGTTGGCATCGCCGTCTCCGACATCGGGGCCGGGATGTGGGCCGCCTTCGCCATCATGTCGGCCATCCATCACCGGGCACAGCACGGAAAGGGACAGTACATCGACGTATCCATGCTGGACGGGCAGGTGGCCTGGATGACCTACCAGGCGGCCACCCTGTTCGCCAACGGCAAGCCGCCGGCCCGGCTGGGCGCAGCGCACCCCAACCTCTGCCCGTACCAGGCTTTCATGTGCCAGGACGGCAAGTTCATCAACGTCGCCGTCGGCTCGGAGCGCATCTGGGAGCGCTTCTGCGAGGCAATGGCCCTGGAGGAACTGGCGAAGCCGGACTACGCCACCAACGGCGACCGGGTGAACAACCGCTCGGTGCTGGTGCCCTACCTCCAGCAGGTGTTCCTCACCCGGCCGGTGGCTGAATGGGTTGAAGACCTGCAGAAAGTCAGCGTGCCCTGCGGCGCGATCAACGATCTTGCCGATGTCTTCGCCGACCCGCAGATCGAGGCGCGCGAGATGCTGCAGGAAATGGTGCATCCCGTTGCCGGCAAGATCAAGCAGACGGGCCTGCCCATAAAGTTCTCGGAGACCCCGGGTGGGCTGGACCTTCCGCCGCCGTTGCTGGGGCAGCACAGCCGCGAGATATTGAGCGCGTTGGGTTACGCCGACGACGCGATAGACTCCCTCAAGAAGCGGGATGTCATCTAGCCCTGCGCCCGGGGTACGCCCCCACCCTAACCCTCCCCCGGAGGGAGAGGGAACCTTTGAACGGGCGGGGCAAGGGCTTCACGACTTCCGAATCCACCTCAATTTCGGGTGCCGTTTATGGATCTTGGGCTGAGAGACCGGGTCGCCATCGTTGGGGGTTCCAGCCGCGGCATTGGACGCGCCATTGCCATTGCTTTCGCCAACGAGGGCGCCAATGTCACCATCTGCGCACGTACCGAGTCCGACCTGAGACGTGCGGAGATCGACCTGGCGCGGGTCAGCTCCCAGCGGCACGTCCTTGCCATTCCCGCCGACATCACCGACCCGCGGGATATTCGCCGCGTTGTCCGGGACACCGTGAGCCGCTTCGGCGGGATCAACATTCTCGTCACCCACATGGCCAACCGGCTCCAGGAAGTGCCGGTTGAGCGCCCCTCGGAGTTGGACGACGAGTCCGTCATAACCACCCTGGACGAGAGTTTCCTCGGGGCCGTCAGGTTCTCCAAGGAAGTGGTGCCGTTCATGAAGCAGCAGCGTTGGGGGCGGATCGTCAACCTCATGCCCCACTTCTCGCTGCAGGCCATTCCAGTCGGCACGGTGGACCGCTTCGGCGAAAGCGCGCTCAACACTTCCACGCGAACTGCGCTGACCGGATATGCCAAGAGCCTGGCCAACGAGCTGGCACCCTTCAGCATCACCGTCAACAACCTGATCCACGGTCCGGTGGAAGGTGAGGCGCTTTCCTCGGTGCTGGAGGAGAGGGGCCGACAAGACGGCGTGCGGCCGCAGGAACTCCTGGAGCAGGCCGAGAAACTCATCCCGATGAGGCGACTGGGCAAACCTGAAGAGGTGGCCGACCTCGCGATCTACCTGTGCTCGCAGAGAGCTTCCTACCTCACGGGGGCGAACGTCGTCCTTGACGGGGGAATGAGGCAGGAAATTCACTGATCCCCTTTCGACACGGCAGAATCACCGGAATCGCAAGCAGGATATTTCGAGAGACCGATGGACAGCCAGAGAGAGCGTTACGAACAGGTCTCCCGTCCAGCGGGAAGTGGTGCTGATGGGGTAAGCAGCCGGGCCAGCCGCCTTTGAGGGTGTCTCCAAAGTTCTCTCTCCCTCCAGGGAAAGGTTAGGGTGGGGGCGTCTCCCTCAAACGATTGATGCGAATTGCCTTCTTCAATGCCTTTACTGTGCATCAGGGCCTCAAGAGAGAGGGAACTTCAAAAAGACCTGCAACGTCTGCGCCTCAAGCTGAATTGGGCTACAATGGCTTGAAACGCACCGTCTGGAGTTCCTTCACTTGACTTCAATCGCTACGATTCCCGATTCCGTTGAAAGCGTGCAGGAGTTGCTGCGCAGCCAGGGATATGTTGCCGACCGCGCCCTGGCCGTGCCCATCTTCCTGGCCATGCGGCTACAGCGCCCCCTGTTCCTTGAGGGTGAGGCCGGCGTGGGCAAGACGGAAATCGCACGCGCCCTTTCCGCCGCCCTCGACACGCCCCTGATCCGCCTCCAGTGCTACGAGGGCCTGGACATCAACCAAGCGGTCTACGAGTGGAACCATCCGCGCCAGCTGCTGGAGATCCGCCTGCTCGAAGCCAGCGGGGATGTTGACCGCGAGTCGGCCACCGCCGGGATCTTCAGCGAGCGGTTTCTGATCAAGCGTCCTCTGCTCCAGGCCATAGACGCCGCCCACGAACGTGCTCCGGTGCTGCTGATCGACGAGCTGGACCGCGCCGACGAAGAGTTCGAGGGCTTCCTGCTGGAGATGCTGGCCGACTTCCAGATAACCATCCCGGAGCTCGGCGTGTTCAAGGCCGAACACCCGCCCGTGGTGATCATCACCTCGAACCGGACCCGCGAGGTGCACGACGCCCTGAAGCGACGGTGCCTGTACTACTGGATCGACTACCCCGACTTCCAGAAGGAGATGCAGATCATCTCCTCCCGCCTGCCCGACGCGCCCCGCAGGCTGGCCGAGCAGGTCACCGGATTCGTTCAGGAATTGCGGGAGACCGAGCTGTACAAAATCCCCGGCATCTCGGAAACCCTGGACTGGACCTCCGCCCTGATGGCGCTGAACCAGAGGGAGCTCGAGCCGGAGGTTATCGACGACACGCTGGGCCTGATGCTCAAGTACCAGGACGACATCGAACAGGTGCAGGGAGAGCCGGTGCGCGCCATGCTGGAGCGCTCCCGCAACCGCGGCCCCCGGCGGGGCGGACGGCGCTAAATTCCAGATAGTGCGGATATGTGTTTGGAAGTCCAGTTAGCCAGTTCTTCTCGCCAGTGGTGGCCCTGCCAAGGCACCGATGAAGGCTCCTCCAAAGGCATGTGCCGCACGCCACAGGTTTTCGATGGAGGAACTAATTTCTGTGGAAGGCTTTTCGAGTGAACCAGAGTAAATGGACAACCCGGTCGCCGTTGCTATGGAAAGGATGCAAAGTACGAACACTCCTGCGATAGCGAAACCATAGTGGCCACCGATAGACGAGATCCTATTCACGATCCAGCCAGACGTCTCCTGTGTCGTAGTCGACTTTCATCGGTTTGCCCGGATGCTTTAATGAGAAGGCCGTAATCCTTGCTGAAGCCAGGAGCCACGCCACAATGGGATGCTTTACGCAACTTCTCGGACGATCATTCGCTGAGTTTTTAGTCTGATTAGAAACAGGATAACCCATTGAACCGTCTCTCACAGATATTTGTCAGACAAATCGTACTTTATCATAATCACGATCAAGACATATAAATGACCACCAACCTCTATGCCCTGAACCGCGACGGCACCGAGCCGGGCGGCCACATCCTGCCCAACCTGCTGCGCTTCGCCGAGGTGCTGCGCCGCCTGGGGCTGGACGCCGGGCCCGCCAATGTCCTGGACATGGTGCGGGCAACGGAGCACGTGCACATCGGCCGCAGGGCCGAGTTCTACCAGGCCGCCCGCAGCATCTTCGTACACCGCAGGCAGGACCTGCCCGTCTTCGACGAGGCATTCCAGGTCTTCTGGCGCAAGCCCAATACCGCCCGCAGCGGCATGGACCTGCGCTCCATGGGCGAGCAGCGCCGCTTCCGCAGGCCCCAGGCATCGGCGGGCCACGACGAGCCGATGGACGACTCTCTGGCCCTGGGCGGCGAGGCGGGCGACGACTCCGTTTCGCTGATTGACATGACCCATACCTACAGCGCGCGGGAGGTGCTGCGGGAAAAGGACTTCGCCCAGTTCAGCGGCCAGGAAATCGCCGAGGCCAGGCGCATGATGGCCGCCCTGCGCTGGGACCTGGGCCGAAGGCGCACCCGTCGCATGGTGCCCGGAGACGGCAGCGGCATCGATGTCCGGCGCACTCTCCGCCGCAGTCTCCAGTACGGCGGGGAGATGCTGGACCTCGCCGAACGCGGTCCCAAGAGCCGCCCGCGATCATTGACGCTGATCTGCGATGTCAGCGGCTCCATGGAGCGCTACACCCGGATGCTCCTGCACTTCATCCACACCATCGCCGCGGGTCAGCCCGTGGAGGCGTTCCTTTTCGCCACCCGCCTGACCCGCATCACCCGGCAGCTGCGCTACCGGAGCATCGACCAGGCGATCACCGAGTTGTCCCGCGCAGTACCGGACTGGGCGGGGGGCACCCGCATCGGCGAGGCGGTCAAGGCCTTCAACTACCAGTGGCTGCGCCGCACCCTGCGGGGACAAGCCATCGTGCTGATCATCTCCGACGGATGGGACCGAGGCGAACCGGAGTTGCTGGCGCGCGAGACTTCGCGACTGCAACGGAGCTGCCACCGCCTCATCTGGCTGAACCCGCTGCTGGGCTCGCCTGACTACCAGCCTCTGACACAGGGGATGCAGGCGGCCCTTCCCTACGTGGACGACTTTCTGCCGGTCCACAACATGAACAGCCTGCAAGCCCTGGCCGACCATCTCAGCAACATCGGCCCGGAGCGGGGCGCCACCCGCCCCTACCGCCCAGGCCAACCGGAACCCGAGCCCGAGGCTCCGCCTCAGCCCGAAGAGCGGCCCATCGACCGTATCCTTCCCCGGCCCACCTTCCGCCATCCCATGTGGGGCAAGGAGCGTTAGGGACCTCGTTTTCACATTTTGAAATACTCTCTATTGCATGATGATATGGTATAATGGAAGTACGAAAAACGCAACGGGGGTGACGGAAATGGACATTCTGCAACGAATGGGCGCCGAGGGGCACGAGCAGGTGGCATTGTTCTCCGACCCCGGCTCCGGCCTCAAGGCGATTATCGCGATTCACGATACCACCCTGGGTCCGGCCTGCGGGGGTACCCGGATGTGGCCATACGAGAGCGAAGAGGATGCGATGACCGATGCCCTTCGCCTCTCCCAGGCTATGACCTACAAGTCGGCGGCGGCCGGACTGCACTTTGGAGGCGGCAAGGGCGTCATCATTGGCGACCCGCACACCCAGAAGTCCGAGGCCCTGATGCGCGCCTACGGGCGGTTCGTCGACACGCTTGGCGGACGCTACCTGACCACCACCGACGTCGGCACCACAGGACGCGACCTCGAGAATGTCAGGCAGGAAACAAGGTATGTGACCGGCCTGCCCCTGAGTCTCGGCGGCAGCGGCGATACCTCGATCATGACCGGCCTCGGCCTGTACATGGGAATGAAGGCCTGCGCGGAAGAGGTGTGGGGCAACGGGGGCCTGCGCGGCAAGACCGTTGCCGTCCAGGGTTTCGGCAAGGTGGCCAGCCACCTGTGTGAGCACCTGATGAAGGAGGACGCCCGCATCGTGGTCACCGACGTGTATGACGATGCCCTGGACCGGGCGCGAGGGCTGGGCCTGGATGTAACCGCCCCGGACTCTATCCTGACCCACGACTGCGACATATTCGCGCCCTGCGCCCTGGGAGGAGTGCTTAATCCGCAGACCATCCCCCAGCTCAAGTGCCGGGTGGTAGCAGGCGGGGCCAACAACCAGTTGCTCAGCGACGAGGACGGCGAGGCGCTGCACCGGCGAGGCATCCTGTACGCGCCCGACTACATCGTGAATTCAGGCGGCATCATCAACGTCGAGGCGGAGATGGGCGACGCGGGATACAGCGTCGAGCGGGCCCGGGAGAAGACGGAGCGCATCCACGAGATCATGCGCGGCGTGATTCGGACATCACAGTCTGAGGAAATCTCGACGTCCGCAGCAGCAGCCCGCCTTGCCGAGGAACGGCTGAACAGCGTCCGGCGGGTCCGTTCCCTCAACCGGCCCTGCTAAGAGGGTGCATGACAAATCCCCTCTCCCTTCGGGAGAGGGTTAGGGTGAGGGCGTACCCCGATCTCCGCCTGAACGATGTCGGCAGTTTCTAGCCATTTATAGCGGATGGATCAAACCGACCAGTCGCCCACTATAGTACCGACGGCGCGAGGTAGCAGGCGGAATTGGTCCTCTCGGGCGAGGCTCGTTCTACCCTACCTGTGGCCTGAACTCGCAGTGCTGATACGCATTACGGGTCGAGGCAACCAGTTGCGCGGCCGGTTGGGCAATGGCTCCCGGACCACTTCGAACCCGGCCCGTCGGAACATGGCCTCCGTACCGAAATACACGTTATCGTCCCCGGTATGCTCCCCATCGGCCCTGGGATACGCCTCCACCGCAGGCGCCCCCTGTTCGCCGGCGTAGCGCACCGCCGCCTTTATCAGCGCCACCGCTATGCCGCGGCCTCGATGCGTCTTGCTGACGGTGATGCAGGGAATCACCCATACAGGCACATCGTCCACCGGCGGCATCGCCCGGGAACGGACAATTCGCGTGAGTTCTTCCCGGGGAGCGACCGCCACCCAGCCGACCGGTTCGGCCCCTTCGTAGGCGAGCAGACCAGGAGCCCGCTCGCGGCCAGCCAGTTGGGTCATAGCCGCCTTGCGCCGGATGCTCACGGAGCCCTCGCCGGGAAGCTCTCGTGTCTGCCTCTCGGTCAAGCGAGGGTACATGCACCAGCAGCCAGCTCCGAAATTTCCTCTCAGCACCCTTCCGAAGTCTTCGATTAGATCCGGGGTCAAAGGCTTGAAATCTAGCACGCTTCTTCCCAATTACTGATACGTGAATTGATTGGTAAACATTCCGGGCCAGTTGCCCGTCATTCCGGCGAAAGCCGGAATCCAGAGATATTGTCCTCCGGCTGCGTTCTCTGTGCCTGACGTTTTCTGGATTCCTCCTGAGCTTGCCGAAGGGTTTCGCCGGAATGACGATATTGTTTACCAGCTCATTAACGCACCGGTAACACAGATTCTACGGACCATTGGAAACCAGCAGAGGGGCGCCTTCCCGTGCGCCCCTCTGAATTGATGAACCTGGCTTGGCGTCCGGCTAGCGGGCCTGCGATTCCGCCTGGAAACCACCATCCCGGTGAGCGCCGTCGCAGAAGGGCTTCTCGGCAGAGAGGCCGCAGCGGCACAGGCTGACCCAGCGCCCTTCGGGAATGCTGTAGTTGCCGCCAGAGGCGTCAACGATTTCGATGGGCCCGGTTACGCGGTTCGGGCCATTCTCACGGACTTCGATCTTGACGTCTGCCACGTTTTCTCCTCCGCCTGTTCGTTGATTATGGGAGTATCAAGAAGCCAGGAGGTAGTGTATCAACCGCCCCTGGCATTGTCCAACGACCGTACGTTCCTCAGTCGGCCGGCGCCTGGGCCGGTTCGGCAGGTGGCCGCGTCGCCGCTTCCAGGCTCCGGCGTTCCCCGCGAATCACCGCCAGCACCACCCCCGTCAGCAGCATCCCGGCCATCAGAACGAAGGCCCACTTCAGCCCAGCCACAAAGGCGTCGGCCACCGCCGGAGACACAGCGTCCAGGCTGGGCTCCACACCGTAGCTGCCCATCGTGACCACCACCACGGTGGTAGCGACGGCGACGCTGGTGACGTTGGCCGAGTTGCGTATCAGCTGCGTCAGGCTGGCTATGACGCCGTACTGGTTCCTTTCAACCGCGCCCAGGAGAGAGCTCTGGTTGGGCGAATTGAACAGGGCCATGCCGCTGCTCTGCAGCATCAGCATCAGCACTATAAACACCACGGGCGTCGACTCTCTCAGTGTCAGGGCGATGGCTATGCTGGCGATCATCGAAAGCGACAAGCCGGAAACAGTCAGGATGCGGAAGCCGAAACGGTCGGACAGTCTGCCGCTCACCGGCCCCAGCAACACCATGCACAGGGCGGGCGGTATCAGCAGCAGCCCCACGTCCCGCGGGCTGATCTCCAGGACGCGCTGCAGGTAGAAGGGCATCATGAACCGCGCCGACGACATCCCCATGAAGGACAGCCAGGCCGCCGCCGCGCCGATGGCCACCAGCTTGCGCTTGAAGAGACGCAGCTCCAGCATCGGCGACGCGGTCCGAAGCTCCCACCACACAAAACCGGCCAGCAGCGCCACCGTGGCAACGGCTCCCAGGAGCACCAGCGGGGAGCCCCATCCCAGCCGGTGGCCGTTCCCCACCACCAGCAGCATGAGCAACAGCGCCAGCGAAGAAACGGCCGCCCCGGCCCAGTCGAACCGCGCCGAGGCCCGGTCACCCGCCTCCGACTCCCGTGCCGAACGCAGGATGAAGGCAGAGATCGCGATGGTCAGGATGCCAAAGGGAACATTGACGAAGAAGACCGACTGCCAGCCGAAGGCGGAGACCAGCAGGCCGCCAACGGCCGGACCGGCGATCGCGCCGCTGCCCACCACGCTCATGTGTGTGCCCAGGGCCTTGCCCCGCTCGGCACCGCTGAAGGCAGAGATGACCGTGGCCATGCCGTTGCCCTGGATCATGGCCGAGCCGAATCCCTGCAACACCTTGGCCGCGATCAGCCAGGGCAGGTTGGCAGCCAGTCCGGCCAGAGCGGAAAACACGACGAAGATGGCCACCCCGCCTATGTATACCCACTTGCGGCCCACGATGTCGCCCAGCCTTCCCATGGGCAGGATCAGCGCGCTGATGGCCAGGGCGTTGCCCACGACGATCCACTGCACCGTGGGCAGGTCGGACTGGAAATACTTCTCGATCTCGGGGAGCGCGACCAGCACGGACCCGCTGTCGATCACCGACACAAACGTACCGATGGCGATGGCGGTGAACACCCACCACCTGTAAGAGCCGCTGGACTTCAGGCGTGATAGCAAGCTGGAAGCATCCTGGGGCGGACGGTGGGATCCCCGGACCGGGACAAACCCGGCCCGGAACGATTCAGTCGCGACTTACGATTATAGACGATTTTCGTAGTCTCGATTCCGCACCGGCAGCGTTCCAATTTAGGTTGTACGTAGCCAGTAGGGGCGGGTTTGAAACCCGCCTCTACGTCGCGCTCGCGCAAGATTCATGGATGCGACCACTTAATCCGGTACACTACCCTACCGCCAGGGCAATCGCAGGTCGGTCTTGACCACCAGTGTCCGGTTCGGTTAAATTCCAGTCAACGACACTAGATACGGAGCGGTGCAATGCCTCTGTACGAATATCACTGCCCCACCTGCAGTTACAAGTTCGAAAAGCTCCAGCCCATGAGCGCCACCGGCGCCGACTGCCCCAACTGCGAGCAGCCCGCCAAGCGGGCTATCTCGGTATTTGCCAGAGTGGGCAACGCCAGCGAGGAGCCGTCCTTCAACCCAGGCCCGTTGCCGCCCCTCAGCGCTGGCGGCTGCGGTGGCTGCGGCTGCGGCCACGGGCACTAGCCAACCGTTTTCTCGACCCTCTCGAATGGGCAAGGCGGGGAGCAATGTCTCCCCGCCCTGTTGTTTCTGCGAACCTGAGGTGTATGTGCCGGGCGGCTCGATCCAATGGAAGATGGAATACCGGGAAAAGGGATCGTCCTCTCCCTAAACCGGAGACTGGCGGTGCTGCGTCGGACTCTTCCGGCGCCAGAGCAGGTAGCCGCTCCCTGCGGCTGCCAGCAATGCTCCTCCGGCCAGGGCACGCAGGGCCACCCACATGGTGGCGTCGAACCAGAAGCCCTGGGGGAACAGCAGCACCAGGTAGTCGGTGCGGGGGTCCAACTTCCAGAAGTCGTTGGCAAAGCTGACCCGGTGGAAAAGCAGGAACAGGGCGTCGAATCCCACGGCGGCGACAATTCCGAACAGCAGCAGCAACCCCACCGTCAGCACGCCTCCCAGCAGCGCCCTGCGGGCCAGCACCGGCGCGTAGTCCCTCCCCGAGGTCGCGAATCCGCCCGCTATCAGACCAGCGAGGCACACCGCTGACAGCAGGAAGGCCCCATAGACGCCCCACAGCAGGCGTTTCACGTCGCGCATGTGGTGGACTTCCTTGTCGTTGAACAGATCCCGCTCCATACCAAACACCGGGGCGCGTACGTCCAGCGGTTCTTTGCCGGAATTGAAGTAGGCCCGAATGTCCAGAGCCACCTGGCGCAAGTCTTCGCTGGCGATGCCGCTGGCGCGGGCGATGCGGTACTTCTCGAAGCCGCCCTCGTAGAGCCCGATGTTGTTGAACGCCCAGGTCAGTCCCCCCGTTACGAGGAACACGGGAACGGCAATTACGAACAGCGCCGCCGGGACCCATCGCAGGCGGGACGCAGCCACGGTCAGGCCGTGAGAATTCAGCAGCGATTGAATCATGGGCGGAACCAATTATAATCGGCCCATGACTGATTACGAATCCAACGGCAAGCTTTCCGAATTTCAGACTCTCGTCGACATCGTGGCGCGTCTGCGGGCCCCCGGCGGCTGTCCCTGGGACCGGGAACAGACCCACGAGTCCCTGAAGCGCAACCTCCTGGAAGAGGCCCACGAGACGCTGGAGGCCATCGACTCCGGCGATCCAGCGGTGCTGACCGAAGAACTGGGCGACCTGCTGGTGCAGATCGCCTTTCATGCCGACATCGCGAGAGAGGCGGGGCACTTCGAGATGGGCGACGTGGTGGAGCGCATCAACCGGAAGCTCATCCGCCGCCACCCCCATGTCTTCGCCGACGAGTCCGTGACGGACGCGCGGGAGGTCGAACGCAACTGGGAGCGGATCAAGGCCGAGGAGCGCGCTGCTGCAGGCACTCGCAAGTCGCGCGTCGACGGCATCCCGGCCAGCCTTCCTGCTTTGGCCGCCTCCCAGCTGATGCAGGACCGGGTGGCACGCGCCGGGTTCGAGTGGGACGACATCTCCGGCGTTCTGGACAAGATCGCCGAGGAGATCGAGGAGTTCCGCAACGCCGAAACCCACGACGAGAAAGTCCACGAGCTTGGCGACATGCTCTTTGCGATGGTCAACCTGTCGAGGTGGGTTGACGCCCACGCCGAGGATGTGCTGCGCCAAGCCAACGCCAGGTTCGGCTCGCGCTACCGGGGCATGGAGGAGCTGGCCGCCCAACGGGGGCTGGACTTCGAGGCCCTGCCGCTGGAACGGAAAGAGGAGCTGTGGCAGGAAGTCAAGCGGCTGGATGGATAGCGAGGACAGACGGGCATACGCCCGGCGGGTAGTCTCCAATCCGATCTACCATCACATTGATGAACTGCACCCTGATGTCAGGGAGGAGTGGATTGAAAGAACGATAGCCGAACCGCAGCATCAAGGATATGATGGAAGAGATTTATACTTTAGGTGGATTGATGAGATGAGTCACTGGCTACGTGTTGTAGTCGATAATGACCGGCTCGTCACCGCATACTTTGACGGACGCTTGGACAAAGTGTTTGGGAGACTATCGTGAGTCGGGAAGGCTTGATCATTAAGTACTATGACGACGTGGATATACTGGTTTTCCACATCGCGGAGTCGCCGGGGTGCGGAGAAACGGTAGCGCCGGACTTATGGGTAATGTATGGCCGGGACGGGGAAGTCAGCTCGGTTACAATTTGCCACGCCGTCAAGCAACTGACGCGGTATCTGTTTCCCAGCGACGTGAAGGAAGGCATGGCTGTCTGGGATGGCCGGGAAATGGAAATCGCCTATACCCCGGAAACGGACACGCTGGTACTGCAGACGGGTGAGCCACCCTATGCGGGATACACCGAAAAGACCGTCGCCCCTGGGCTCCGGGTCAACTTCGACCCGGAAGGTTGGGCCATGGGCGTGACCATCGAGGGCGCAGCCGAGCTGCTGCGGCCCTACCTGCTGACCGAGAGCGCCGGCGTTAGCTAGTCCTCCCCGGTCCACCCCGCCAGGTATGCGGAGTCCATGTAGTAGATCCCGCCGTTGAGAATTCGCTGCAGCCCGTCGGACAGGCCCAACAGCGACGCGGATTGAGCGGACCCTCGGCCGAAGAGCCTCTGGGAGAGAGTGCGGCGGGGCTGCAATATGCGCGGGCGGGGCCTCGTTCCTCCGGCCACTGCGACAGCGTTCAGGGCGTCGGTGAAGTCGCCGATCTGGTCCACCAGCCCGGCGCCGATGGCGCGCTGGGCGGTCATCACCTCGCCAGTCGCAAGTTCACGTACGGCCTCTTCGGGCAACGACCTGCCCTTGGATACCACCTGTACGAAGTTGTCGTAGATCTCGTCGATCAGTGCCTGGAGCTTCTCCGATTCCTCGGCCGTCGGGCTGCGCCAGAACCCGGTCATGTCCTTGTACTTGCCGCCCTTGAAGATGGAGAACTCGATCCCGGCTCTCCCAAGCAGCTGCTCCAGCACCGGCCGCAGGAAGATCACCCCGATGGAGCCGACCATGGCCGTGGGAAGGGCGAACACCCTGCTGGCGGCGCAGCACAGGTAGTAGCCGCCCGATGCTCCCATCCCCCTCACGTAGGCGTAGACGGGCTTGACCTCGGCCACGCGCTCGATGCTCCGGTGCAACGCCTCCGACGCCGACGCCGAACCGCCGGGGGAGTCGATGTCCAGCAGCAGCGCCTTGTAGGACTTGCTCCGCGCCACCCCCTCGAAGATGCGCGAGTATGCGGAAGCGCGTACCTGCGATCCGATGACCCCGTGCATTTCCACCACCGCGACACCCGAACCGCGACGGACACCAAACGGCATGGCTGCCTACCTCCGAAGCATCTCCAAACTTCCGCGATGGTCTTTAGGTCCATCCTGATTGTACTCCATTCTCCAATGTTGCACAGGAGTTCCGGTCAACAGGCCGGGGTGTTCCAATTTTTCGTCTGAACTGTGATTTCTTTGATTCCATGATTGCCATGATTCGGAAAATCATGCTCATCCATCAATCCCATGAATCACAGTTCAGACAATTTCTCCGAGAATCGAAAGGCCCCGCCCACTGTCTTTTGGCCCTTGACAGCACTATATCTTTACTGAGAACATCAGTTCTCATAAATGTAGCAGGTGAACTCGATGCTGATTAAACACTCTCCCGACGCCTACGAAAAGCTCCAGATTCTCGGCGGAATGCCGGCGTCCGACGACATCCTCTCCCCGGTCTCTCAAGGAGGCGGCAAGAACGAATTTCGCCCAGCCTATTCCGACCCCAAGAAGAACCCCATACCGGGAGTTTACCGGGCTTCCATGCCCAACGGAAAATCCATCAACCTGATGCGGGTGATGTTCACCGACTTCTGCATGATGGACTGCGCCTACTGCCCCAACAGTGTCTACGTGCCCCGCAAGCGCTACGCCTTCAAGCGGGAAGAGCTGGCCGACACCTTCATGGAGCTGCACCGGCGGCATACCGTTGATGGTCTGTTCCTCAGCTCGGGAATCGCCGGCAGCGGCTCCAAGACCACCGAGAAGCTCATCGAGGTGGTGGACCTGATCCGCCGAAAGCACGGCTTCCGGGGGTACATCCACATGAAGGTGATGCCCGGCGCCGATTACGCCCACGTCGAGGCGGCCCACCGGCTGGGAACACGGCTGTCGGTAAACCTGGAAACTCCCCAAGCGGATATGATGCAGCGCATCAGCCCGCGCAAGCAGTTCCAGGAGGGCATTCTGGACCCCATGCAGTGGATTGACCAGTTGACCAAGGAGAAGACCGGCGGCACGGTGGGCCAGGCCACCCAGATGGTGGTGGGCGCCGCCGACGAGTCGGACCGGCAGATTTTCCAGCGCATCGACCAGCTCTATTCCGACTGGAACATGAAGCGGGTCTACTATTCCCCCTTCCGCCCGGCGCAGCACACACCCATGGAGGAACACCCGCCGGTGCCTTCCAGCCGGGAGCATCGCCTGTACCAGATGGACTGGCTGAAGCGCGTCTACCAGTTCTCCAACGACGAGATTGGGCTGGCCTTCGACGGAGGCGGCTTTCTGTCGCTGGACAACGACCCCAAGACTGTCATCGCCGTGGAAAACCTGGATTCCTTCCCGGTGGACGTCAACGCCGCCACCAAGGAGCAGTTACTCCGTGTGCCGGGCCTCGGCCCGGTGTCCGCCGACCGCATCCTGGAGAACCGCCGACGCCACAGCATAGACAACTGGCGCGACTTGCAGGGCATGGGAGTAGTGCGAAAGCGGGCCTGGCCCTTCCTGTTGTTCTCCGGGCACCGCCCGCCTCGGGCCAAGCAACTGCGCCTCGACCTGTTCAACGAACCGGCAGGATTCGGAAACCGGGAACCCCGCAGTGAAGCGCCCAAGCCGGGCCTTGCCGACACGGCTCCCTCCGCCGGGGCAGCCCCTTGCGGACAAGCCCCTTCCTGTACCGGCTGTCCCATGTACGGCTCACCGGGCCACCCCGGCAGCTAGGAAAAGCCGCATCCGTACTCTCCTTCTCCCTTGAGGGAGAGGCCCTTCGGCAAACTCCGGAGAGGTGAGGGTGAAATCCTGAAATCATATAAATCACAGTTCAGACAAATAGCAAAAGGCCCCGAGCCGAGCCGGGGCCTTCCTCTCTTTACGATGGTCTGGTAGGAGGAACAAGGCAATCAGTCGGCGTTCACGTCAATCGGTTATTCCGGCGTCCCCTGGTCCGACTGGCGGAACTGTGGAATGACGTGCTTGCCAAACATCTCGATGGATTCCATTACCTTCTTGTGGGGGACGGTCTCGGTGGCCATCAGGAACTGAAGCTGGTCGACGCCGGTGGCCTCGTGCAGCCTGGCGGCCTTGATGCAGGACTCAGGATCGCCAGCCACGATGATGCCCCGCTCGGCCATCGTCGCGGCGTCGAACTCCTCCCACACCTTTTGCGCCAGCGCGCTGCCGCCGGACAGGTCGAGAGCCGAGCCGCCGTTTCCGCCCTGGGCTGACACGTCGACATAGCGGGAGAAATTCTGCGCCAGGTGATCGGGAACGCCGCCCCACTGGTCCAGCAGCCGGGCATATACATCCTTCTGGTCCTGGACGTATGGCCGGCCGGGACCGAAGAAGGTCTTGAGCGACTGGGCCGACAACTCCTTGGTCGCCGCGTCGTCCTCGCCGCACAGCCCGAAGCAGGAGGACAGCCACTTGTTGTTGGCGAACGCGCCGACCGGGTTGGATTCCTTGATGGCGGTCTTGTATTCGCGTATGGAAGGCTCCAGAACGGATGGAGCGTTTACTCCCAGCGCCATCGAGCCGATGCCCTTCTGCGCCGCCAGCTGGTAGGTGGCGGGTTGCAGGGCCGCAACCCAGATGGGCGGGTGGGGCTTCTGGTAGGGCTTGGGCAACACCTGGCGGGGCGGCACCTTCCAGAACTTGCCTTCCCACTCGAAGTAGTCGGACTCCCAGATCTTGGGGATCATGGTGAGGGATTCCTCCCACATCTCCCGGGTGTCGCGCGGGTCGATGCCCATGCCCAACTGTTCGTAGGGCGCGGAACGTCCCGTGCCGAATTCGACGCGGCCGTTGGAGAGATGGTCCACCATCGCCACGCGCTCGGCCACCCGGACCGGGTGGTGGTAGGGTAGAATCACCACTCCGAAGCCCAGGCGGATGCGCTTGGTCAGCCGGGACAGCGCGCCAAAGATGACTTCGGGACACGGCGACCCGGAGAATGTAGTCAGGAAGTGGTGCTCCACGAACCACACAGCATCGAAACCCATCTCATCGGCCAGTATGCACTGTTCGATGGTTTCTTCGATGACGGCGTGGTCGTCCAGCACGGGGCGTTGCATCTCGTAAGCCAGCGAAAACTCCATCACAAACCTTCTTGCGTAAGCTAAGCGTCGCCCGCAATTCTAGCGGCAGTATTGATACCGGGCAACCGCGACGAGAAGGGGCCAATCGCGTCCTATGGGCTTTGTGCCAAATCCCCTCTCCCAGGGCAATCGCACATGAAATCGCACACCCGTCACTCCGGCGAAAGCCGGAGTCCAGAGACGCTGTCCTCTGGCTGCGTTCTCGGTGCCTGGCGTTTTCTGGATTCCGGCTTTCGCCGGAATGACGGGGCTGGCAGGCTAATGTTTACCAATTCATTCACTTGTCAGTAAAAGACACTGCCAGAAAGTGCAGGGCGAGTTGGCGAGAATCTACGGGGGCACAAACACCGAGGTCAGATAGCGGCGTACCAAGCGGCGCAACCGCTCCCAATGGTCGTCGATGGACTCGCGTTCCGCTGCGGTGAGCTGACCATAGGTCTTTCCGAGCTGGGGGAAACGCCACACGCTGAAGACCCAGAACTCGGGCAGCGGGCCGTCCGGCGGCCGGTCGTCGATGTAGCCTGTCCCGCCGGAGAGTTCCCACGAGACCAGGACTCGGCCCCGGTCAGCGATAGCGAGAGCCTCCACCCACGAAGCCCTCCGGTCTTCGCCCCGGCAGGGCCGCATCAGCTCCAGCAGGCGGGCCAGGCGCTCGTCGTTGTCGGCGGCGGGGCCAGCGAAACGGTGAGTGTAGCGGCTCTCCCACCGCGGCCCCAGCGCAGGAACGACCAGCCCGCCGTCGGAGGCGATGGCCAACATCGAGGCCGCGTACGACCATTGTTCAGCTTTGTCCCGGGCGATTGCCTCGTGGGTGTCCCCTGCCTCGTCAGGGACGCCGGTGATACCCGCCTCGGCAGGGGTAACAGGCGAGAAGGGAAGCCCGTCGAGCAGCCTCCCAAACTCGGCCTGTTTGTCTGGATTGCCGGTAGCCAGCAGGATGGGGGTTGGCTGCATCATTGTATTGTCTGAACCGAGACTTGCGTGATTAAGAGATGGACATGATTGTGAGGAGCCGGGACAAATCATGCCCATCCGGTAATCAAGTGAATCACAGTTCGAACAACCCTACTCGATGCGAGCCACGGCCCGGGTGGCCGCTCCGTCTCCGCCTTTTAGTTTCAGCGGCAAGGCCCACAGCTCGAACTCCTCGCCCACTAGCTCGTGCAGGTTGATGAGGTTTTCGATGAGGGGAATGCCCTGCCCCAGCAACAGGCGATGAACCGGAAAGTCGTTGATGGTCGAGAGTGGAGTCTCCGGGTGCTTGTCGATCGGGAAGTCGACCGCCACGGCGTTGACCCCGTTGTCCGCCAGGTAGGCGGCGGTGTCGGTGCCAAGATAGGGGCCGTGACCGTAGAAGCGCGGGCCGCCCGACTCGTTCTCCGCCCAAGCAGTGAACAGTACTGCGATCTTTCCCGGCAGCGCCTCCGGGACGCCGCCTGCCGCCTGCACCTGCTCGATGGTGAGCGGCTCCAGCCCCCGGGCCGCCGAGCGCAGGTCGATAAGCACCGCCGGGCCCATGTACTTCTCCAGCGGCATTTCGTCCACCGTCGCGGCCCCGGGAACGAAGTGGTACGGCGCGTCCACGTGGGTACCGATATGGGTGGCGAGGCAGAGCTTCTGGTTGGACCGGGCGTGAGATTCATGGGTCATCAGGGGGGAGGTCTCCACGCCCATCAGTCCCGGGATCTCGCTCACCCGCTCGCTGCCCAGGGTCAATGTGAGGTCAACCAATCGTGCCATTTGGGTTACACCCCCACCCCCTGCCTTCGCAGGGGCAGGCTCTAACTCTCCCCCTGAGGGGAGGGGATTCTCGTGGTTCAGTCACCGGGAGTGGCTTCCGGAAGGGCCGCGGAAGAAGGGGCCGGCGCTGGATCGGGACGGCGATTGTACAGCGCCTCGGTGCGGGCATCGGGAGGCAACGACTCTTCCCAGTCGGGAATCAACACGCGCTTGGTGGACTCCAGGGTCAGGATGACCAGGACGCCAACGATGCTGAACCCCATGGACAGGGCGAACACGGGCAGGTATCCGATGAGGAAGATAACCAGCCCTCCCACGAGGGTGGCAATGGCGTGGCCCATCATGGCGCCCATGATTTCCCATCCGTAGAGAGTCGCCATTGGTCCGGTGCCGAAATACTGCCGGTTGACTACAAGGTAGGCCGACATCTCACCGCCGAATCCCAAGCCGAAGAGCACGCCGAACAGGTAGAAGGCCCACAGGTCGCTTGCGAAGAAGAGCACCATGACGGTCACGCCCTGCAGGAAAAGGGCGATGATCATCACCGGCTTGCCGCCGAAGCGCTCGGCGAGCACGGGCACGACAAAGCGACCTACGATACTGAAAGCGGAGATGAAGAACAGTATCCAAGCGCCGCTGGTTACGGAGATCCCTATTTCGTGCGCATAGTCGATGACGAAGATGAGAACGATACCGTGACCGGCGCATCCCAGTCCGTGGATAGTTGGCAGGTTCCAGAATGCGCGGGTCCTGCGCATGTGCTGCCCAAACACCTTGAGGCGAAGCTTCAGCAGCTCGACCGGAGGCACCAGATCAGGCGGGTCGTCGCCGCGAATCCCATAGGGCCTGATATTGGCGTCAGCCGGCTTGGACCTGAAGTAGATGCTACAGAGGATTATCGAGCCGCCTCCCACGACGGCTATGAGCCAGAATGTCTCGCGCCAGCCGAAGGCATCCAGCAGGGCGGCGACTGCGGGGGCCAGCAGCGCGGAGCCGATGCCGCCGGCTCCCTGGAGCAGTCCGGTGGCCAAGCCCAGACGGCGACGGAACCAGCCGCCGATGGACGCCTGCAGGGGGACGAAGGTGAAGGCCTGCGTTACGGCCAGGAACACGCCGAAAGCGATGAAGAATTGCCAGGTCTGCGTGACCAGACCCACGAACATCATGCTGACGAGGTACAGAATGCCGCAGGCGAACATCAGGGGGCGGGCGCCGAACCTGTCGCCAAGCATACCCGCGACCGGAGACATCAGTGAGCCGATGAGGTAATAGAGGGCTATGGCAGCGCTGACGGTGAAGATGTTCCAGCCGAAGGCCCCGTCGGGGTCTTTGAGAATCGGAACCATGATTCCGGCGGACATGCTGATGGCCTGACCGATCACCTGTACAACGATCAGGATGGCCAGGATGATCCAGGCACGATGGAAGCGGAAGGGGGCAATTGCGCCTAGCTGCGCCATATCAACCTTTTGCCGGAACTGAAATGGACAAATGAGTGCTGGTTCAATGCAACGGGCAGGCTTTCAGGAAGCCCTGGCCCCACCAAGTACCGGAGGCTCCACTCTCGGTCTCGCCAATGGGAGCAACGCCGAAGGCGGCGCGTGCATCTGCGCCGCCCTCGGTGCTTCCGGTTTGCAGGCTATCCTGGGTTGTAGTGGGCGCGACGCCAAAAGTCAAGGGACGGCCCTCGGCATCAGCCGCCACTGCCCAGGCTCCGAAGAAGATGACCAGCGCCATCGTCACCACCACAACAGCGATGAAGACGAATGGCGCCGGCATGTTCCGTATGAGGGTCAGCTTCCCACCTCCACCTCGAAGGGGAAGACCATGTTATTGCCGTAGCCGCGGCCATCCCACTTGTTGGGAAACTCCATCGGCTGGGTATCGCCCTGGTCGTTGGTGGCGCGGCACATGATGGTGTACTTGCCCGCCGCAGGCGGAGTCCAGTAGTGCTCCCAGCGGTTCCAGGAGTAACCGGCGCGCGGGTGAAGCGTGTCCACGGGCACCCAGCTCTCACCGCCGTCCTCGCTGAACTCGACCTTGGCGATCTGCTGCTCGCCGGACCAGGCGGCGCCCGCCAGTTGGTAGCCGGTCGCCGGTATGATCTCACCGGGGACGGGATTGGTGATGATGGACTTGACCTTCAGCTTCGTGTAGTAGGTGTAGGGGATGGGCGAGCCGGGCTCGTTCTGGGTCATGTAGCGCTCGGTCATGTAGAAGCCCTTGAACTCGTGGTCCAGCACGTGGATGCCGACCAGCCACTTGACCGAGTTCATGCCGTACCAGCCCGACACCAGCAGACGCAGCGGACGCCCGTGCATCAGGGGCAGCGGCTCACCGTTCATCTCATAGGCCAGCAGCGTGTCGGGGTGCATGGCCTTGGCCATCGGCAGGCTGCGCTCATAGGTGACCTCGGCGGGGTCTCCGACGACTTCATCGGGGCCGTGGTCGGCGCCCTCGAACATCACCTCGACAGCGTTGTCCTTCACGCCGGCAAGCTCGAGCACGTCGCGCAGGGAGACGCCGGCCCACTCTGCGTTGCCCATGATGCCGTGGCCCTTGATCTGCTCCATCACCGAACTGATGCGCAGGGCCTTGGTGTAGTATTCCGGCACCGGGCTGTTGCCGCAGCACTCGAAGGTGACCTGGAAGCGCTTCTGTGGCAGCTTCTTCAGGTCTTCAAGAGACAGGGACAGTTCCTTCTCCACCAAGCCGTCGACCTTGAGACGATAGGTGTCGACATCGATCTCGGGGCAGTCCTTCCAGTGATTGCGCACATAGAAGAGATCGTTGGGTACGATGTTCTCCTGCAATGCCGAAGGCGGTGCAGCGAAAGTGCGCAGGCCGGCATTGGTCGGAATGATCTGGGGTTCCGCGCGGGTTCCAATCTGCGGTAGGGCCATATTTGCCTCCTGAAATCTGCGGCTTGCGCCTCTTCTGGTTAAGTTGTCTCTTCTGAGTTTTCGGAAGTGCCGGGAGGCGGTTCGTTGAAGCCCTCTCCGGCGGCAGCAGCAGCCTCACGGCGGCGGTTCCATTCCTCCCACCGCTTCTGAACCTCTGCGGCGGCTTCCATGCGAGCAGACTCTGCGGCTGCCTGCGCCGCCTGTATTTCTTTCCGGCGGCGTTCCATGTCTCGTTCACGTCGCCTTTCTAAGACTTCTTCCAGCCAGATACTCAGTACCATAATTCCGTTCAACCCGTCGATGATTACCAAGGCAAAGGCCGCTGACGCGACCGCTGCAGGTGCCATACTGCTGCCAAAGATACAACAGGATTTCAGTGGCACCGTTTACCTCTTCATCGATTACCGCCGTCCGGACAATCTAAGCAGTAGCTATGATGACCTGGACCGAGAATAAGGCGAAATACCAGCGCTTGAGCCTTGTCGGAATGGTCCAGATAGATTCCCGGTCGCCGTCGGCCTTAATTTGAAATGGATCCTCCTGCTCTGTCTCGCTCAACGCTCCTGCCAGCACTCATGCACTGCAAAGATTGTAAACATGGCGAGCCGACGCTTCTATTCCAGTTCTATTCCAGGTAGCTGGTCTGCGGCTCGTTGCTTGGGTAGGTGACCAGAAGCACTGCCGGCGTCCACAGGTGGTTGATCAGCTTGTGAGGCGTTCCGGGGGGCACCAGGAGCGTCGTGCCGGCGCGAACGGTGCGCACCTCGTCATCAATGATCGCCTGGATGGCGCCGGACGTCACCTGCATCGAGGAATCGGTGTTGTGTACGTGCATCCGCCCTTCCCAACCGGGGTTGATCTCCACTTCCTTGATTGTCAGGGACTGTGCTCCCTGGTCCCCGGAAACGAAATAACGCTCCCGGATACGGTCTACCGCCGGAGGCATTCGGATGTCGGAATGGTCAATGTACGGCATTTTCGCTCCAATACTCTGGGCATTTTACCACTGCGGCTTTACGAACGCATTCTAACGCAGGACACGATCACAAAGGACACGCCCGGTAGTCCGCAAACCGCCCGGGCGTGTCTTGGCAATCGGAGTTTCGCCACGAAGGGAAGATCGGTTGCTTCCGTTACTCGACGGTCACCGGGTATCCGACGATGGCGCTGAAGTTCTTGCGCATGTTATTGTAGCGCGGCTCCCGGGACTGGACCCGGCCCACCTCGTCGGTGGCCCGTGACATGATGGTGTAGTCGCCGGGCTTGGCGTCCCACTTGTAGGACCACCGCACCCACATGAAGCGGTCGCGGGGCTGCTCGATGTGGGCCGTCTGCCAGGTCTCACCGTCGTCGACGCTGACCTCGACGCCATCTATGGCGCCTGCGCCGCTCCAGGCGTAGCCGCGGATCATTTGCTCACCCGAGTTCATCACCTTGGTGTTGTCGTTGGGGCTGGTGACAATGGACTTGACCCCGATGGTGGTGATCAGCTCCTTGTCGGGCGAGTCGGCTGAGTCGGCGTAGTAGTAGAACTGGTAGTGGTACCAGCAGTCGGGCATCTCCTCCGTGACTTCAAGCCTCCGCAGCCATTTGACGGACCAGTTGCCCGACCAGCCCGGGACCAGCAGCCGCACGGGGGCGCCGTGCAGGTGCTCGAGAAGCGCGCCGTTCTGCGCCCATGCCAGGATGGTGTCGGGGTGCAGCGCCTTCTGCACCGGCAGGCCCTTGTCGTAGTAGAAAGCCTCCGTTCCCTCTTCCGCAGTGGCGGGAACGCCGATGTCCCAGCCCTCGGCCCGGATGTACAGCGACTTGTCGGTCAGCCCCGCTTCCTGGAGCACGGCGTACAACGGCACTCCGGTCCACTCGCTGGCGCTGAGGATCATGGCCTCCGAGGTACGGGAGGGACGCGGGCCCTCGCCTTTGAAGTACTCGAAGAAGGTGGCGTCGGACCCGGAGCACTCCATCACCGTCCGCACCGTCCGCCCCGGGAACAGGCGCAGGTCGTCGAAGGACAGCGTAAGAGGGTTCTTGACCTCGCCATCAATGGTCAACGACCAGTCTTGGGCGGGAATGATCGGCGGAACGTCAAAGTGCTGCACGGTGTAGTGCAGGTCCGTCGGCGTGATCAGACCCTCGAGATCCATCACCGGGGTGCGAATGCGCACTGTACGGCCCTCGTCGTCCAGCAGCGTGACCGGGTTCACTTCCTTGGACGGCCAGCCGTACCAGTCGCCGGTCAGCCCGGTGTTGGCAGCATCCGAGCCGATTGCTTCGTCCATTCTCAGAAAATCGGGCACCGCCCCTTCTTCGCGGGTAGTCATCCAAAGCCTCCTGTTCCAGTTCGCGTTTGTTTTCCTGTTCCTGGGTGAAAATACACCTCTTGTTCAGGGGCCTGCGGACGAATCGCGAGAACCGCCCACAGAGTCTTCATCCCTCACAATGGAGGTTGGGAGGAGGGGCTGTCAGGGTGGTCGCCCCGTAGTATTTGGGCGCGTCGCAGTTCTATCGCGTCCTGTAACAGGTCAGAGCCATACCGTTCCAGGATGTCGATGTCCCTGCGTAGAATCGGGTCGGACACCTTGACCTTATTCTCCGCCTGTCGCAACTCCATCAAATCACTGCCACTTGCGCGACGTGCATTTCCCTTAAAGAACAGCAACCAGATCGCCAACGCGGCGACAACTACGACCATCAAGCCGACGAGAAACGGCATCGCTTCTAACTCTCGGCCCTGCGTGTCCCGGGTAGAACTCGCAAAGGTAGCGCCACCTTATCATCCAACTCACGGAGTGTAAGGGTTGAGCTACGAGCTGGCGGCGTACTTGTAGCCCAGCTCCGTTTCCCAGCGCAGGTAGTTCATCATCTCGCCGTAGCTGCGGTCCACGCCAAGGTAGTTGATGTCGGCGGGCGGGCGGACGATGCCGGTGAGGCCCTGCTCCACGAGGAGGCCGGCCTCGCGCCACTTCGCCATGCCGCCTTCCAGCACGGACACATTGGTGTATCCCAACTCGCCCAAAGTCACAGCGGCCAGCGCCGAGTTCCGTCCCGTGCTACAGGTGACCGCGACGAGGGCGGACTTATCGGGAGCAATCTCGCCAACCTCGATCTCCAGCCAACTTCGGGAGAGCCACCTGGCCCCGGGGGTGTGCCCGGCCGAGAAGTCCTGGCTCGTGTCCACGAACAGGGTTACCGCAGGGGGATTATCGTGGAGGTCCTGGGCTTCGACCAGCTTGACGCTGCGGAAGGCATCACCCAGGCCAGCCACGGACGCCCGCTCCATGCCCGTGGCGAGTTCCCGGCCCGAGGTCTCCCAGGCTGGCGCCCCTCCGTCGACCACGAAAACTTCCCTGTGCCCCATCTGCCGGTAGAATGACCCTGTGACCGTGCCCCGTGCCCTGCCGTCGCAGCAGAATACGATGGTAGAGTTCTTGACCACCGCCAGGTCGTCGGCCCGCTGCACCGCCTGCCCACCGGGCCACCAGCGGAAGCCGGGTATATGGCCGTCCGTGTATTCTTTGTCGGTACGGACATCAACCAGGTAGACGGCCTGTGAGTCCCGCTTGGCAATCAGGGTCTCGAGTTCGTCCGGGGAGAGGTAGCGCACACCGTCCTCCTCCGCCAGCCGGGCGGCGTATTCCTCGGCGGCGGCGCGGCCTTCCTCCGACACCTCGGGCAGTGCCACGCGGTCGGCCCCGTTCTCCAGCTCGAACCCGGCCAGCAGCCAGCCCGAGGTCCCGTTCTTCAAGCCCAGAGCCTCGATGCCCATACGCTGAAGCACTCGGGTGCCGGTGATGCTGCGCGTGCGTCCCGCGCAGTTGAGGATGACGGTGGTGTCGTCGTCGATTTCGTTCAAAACGTCAGTGATCCGCAGGGCGAGCTCGCCGCCGGGCATACTGCGACCGCCGGGGATGGCGAAGCGCTGGTATTCCTCGGGCGTGCGCGTGTCGAGAATCACCAGCTTGTCGCCACGCTCGATGCGCTCGTGCAGGTCCTCGGCGGAGATTTCTGGGACGTGGTGCACCACCTCCAGCTTTTCGCCAAAGTCCTTGCTGGGCACATTGACCCCCCACTCGGTGGGGTAGTCGCGGGCAGACCAGCGGTTGCGCCACCGTCGAGGATGGAGACGTTGGTGTAGCCCAGCCGCTCCAGGGTTGCGGCTGCGAAAAGTGCGCGCCTGCCGTCATCGTCGCATACGACAACCTGAACGCCCTTCGTGGGAACCGCGTCCTCGACGATGAACTCTATGCGGCGCCTCGGGATCAGGCAGGCCCCGGGTATGTGGGAGCTGTTGTACTCGCCGGACTCGCGGACATCTATCAGCGCGAAGGGTTCCTCGCCCTTGAGAAGGGCATCAAGTTGAGCGTCGGAAATCAATTCGGCCATAACTATCAGCTCACATTTTACGAATGCCGACATTATGCGAACGCCCATAAGGGAGTGTCAACCCGAAGGAAATGCCTGTGCTATACTCGGACTGATATGGCAACGCCTAACGAAGAAATAGCCGAATTACCGCTGTTTCCGCTGAACTTGGTGCTGTTTCCGGGTATGCCGCTGCCGCTGCATATCTTCGAAGAGCGCTACAAGGCGATGATCGGCGATTGCATGAGGAACAATGCGCCCTTCGGCGTGTCGCTAATCCGGTCGGGGCAGGAAGTGGGCGAGGCGGCGGACCCGCAGCGGGTGGGCACCACAGCACGCATTCTCCGCTCGGAGCTGCTGGAACAGGGCCGGATGAACATCATCACCAAGGGCGAGCGCCGTTACGAGGTCGTCCAGATCACCCAGCAGGAACCCCACGTGGCGGCGGTAGTGCGGTACCTGGACGAGCCCGTCGGCGAGGGCTTCACCGGCGTGTCCGGCGAACTGACCGAGGAGTATACGCGGCTGATCCGGGGCCTTATGACGCTGAGCGGCGGCTACACCGCCGAGGTGAGTGTTCCCGAAGACCCGGTTGAATTGTCGTACATGATCGCCGCCAACCTGGACGCCCCGATGCCGGTGCGGCAGGAACTGCTGGAGGCCCCCACCGCAGCAGACCGCCTGAACCGCCTGGTTCCGATGCTCAAGCGGCGCAACCACGCCCTGCAGGAAGAGATCGACAAGCGCAACCCCTTCCGCGGCCCGCGGCTGAACTAGCCCCGGATACCCTGCCTCCTCGCCTCCTTCGGTCGGCCCCGGGGAATACGCAGTGACTCCGCCATAGCCATTTCCGCTTCAGTGGCGGCGAAGCCGTGGCAGGCCCTCAGCTTCACGCGGTAAAATCGCCGTGCAGACCACCCACAGCAGCCACACGGGGGAGCCAATGACCAGCAAACTGGGCCAGCAAACGGGAATCGGCCTCGGAAAGGACGCCGACGCGCTCGAGAAATTTCCTCATTTCCCTCCCAGGGACGATATGCAAAACTCACTTCACCTGGATCGCCCGGCCCATCAGGCTGCCCTGGAGGCACACTTTGGAAACCTCGAGACCACCATTGTTCTCAGCGAAATCCCTGTACGGCCCACTCCAGGCGGGTATCCAGGCGTCCGCATTCCGGACCTGCTCATTGCCTTCAACGTGGACTTTGCACAGGGGGTTGAGCAGAACGGCTACTCGATTCGTGACCAGGGCAAACCTCCCGACTTCGTGCTGGAAGTGGCCTCGGTCAGGACAGCGGAAAACGACTACACCAACAAGCGGCTTGACTACGCCGCCTTCAGTATTCCGGAATACTGGAGGTTCGACCCCACGGGCGGGCAGCGCTACGATGCGCCGCTAGCCGGCGACAGCCTGTCGAACGGAGCCTACCAGCCAATCGAGATTGTCGAGATAGAGCCGGGGCAACTGCGCGGGCACAGCGAAGTCCTCAACCTGGACCTCTGCTGGGAACACGGCCAGCTACGCTGGTATGACCCGGTGACCGAACGCTATCTAATGACGTACGCAGAGGAGCGGGCGGCTCGCATGGAGGAACGCGAGGGCCGCATCGCCGAGCGACAAGCACGCATTGCCGAACGCGAGGCCCGCGCGGCAGCGGAAACCAGGGCGGACGCGGCGGAAGCCAGAGTACGGGAGCTTGAAGAGGAACTGAAAAGTCACGAGCAAAGTTAGAGGGAGTTAAGCGGAACGACCCGCCAACTCCCTTCGTTCCACGCCGGCAGCGTACGGGCTACGCCCCGAACAGACGCAGGGCGCCCTGCTCGGGGATGTAGCCGCTGAACAGCTCGGGGTGGATCATTTCGGCCATGATCTCCAGGCCGGTGACTAAGCGGGGGCCGGAACGGCTGGTGTAGGCGCTGGCGTCGACCACGTAGACGCGGTCGTTGCGGACGGCGGGCAGGTCCTTCCAGCCCTCCCGCTCCGACAGGATCGGGACGTCTTCGAGACCGCGCTTCACGTCGAAGCCGCACGGCATCATTACGATAACCTCGGGCTGGCGCTCGACGACTTCGTCCCATTCCAGCTTGAAGGTGCCGGTGTCCTTGTCGCCGAATGTGTTGCTGCCGCCGGCCAGCTCCACCATCTCAGGCACCCAGTGGCCGCCGCACATCAGCGGGTCGGCCCACTCAACGTGCAGCACACTGGGCTTGGTGTCGGCGTCGGCGGCCCTGGCCTTGACGGCTTCTATCCTGGCTTCCATACCCTCGGCGATCTCGTCGGCCTTCTCCTCCGCGCCGGTCGCCTGACCCACGGCCCTGATGTTCCGAATCACGTCTCCCAGCAGTTGCGGGTCAAGGGAAATCACCTCCGGCTGCTTGGCCAGGCTCATGCTCACCTCGGCAACCTGCCGAGAGGAGATGGCTCAAACCTCGCAGATGGCCTGGGTAATGAGAAGGTCCGGCTCAGCGGCCTGCAGCACCTCCTCATCGATCTCGTAGATGCCCAGCCCCTGCTCCAGCCGCTCCGAGATGACACGGCTGATCTCGCCGCTGGTGGGCTGCTGCCCATGGAAGACGCTGCGCACCACCCACGGCTTGTCGCGGGCGGCGGGCGGGTAGTCGCACTCGTGGGTAACGCCCTTGAGGCTGTCCTCCAGGCCGAGCTGGTAGACGATCTCGGTGGCGCTGGGCAAAAACGAGCAGATGTTCATCGCCAGTCTCCAGTTTTAATTCAACACAGAGAACACAGAGGGCGCAGAGATTTTTCTATATTCTTAAAATCTTCTCTGTGGCCTCTGTGCTCTCTGTGTTTAACCCGTCCCCCTAACGCTTCTTCTCGGAGTGGGAGGTCAGGCCGACAGTGGTATCCGCGGTCGCCACGGCGACCGAACCGTAGAGGGGTCAACGGCGCTTCCAGGTCTCCACCAGCTCGTGGGCCTGGTCGTCGTCCACGCCCCACATAGTGAAGTGGACCCGTATGGCGTCGTACAGCGTGAGGTCGCCGGGAGTCTTGTCCGGGTCGCGGTAGGACTCGATATCCACTTCCATCCAGTCGAGATCGATGTCCTCGGCGTTGGCGATGCGCTCGACCATGTTGACGGCGCAGGCGGTAATGCCGGAGAAGAACAGCTCCCCCGCTCCGACCTCATCGCCGCCGGGGTCGTCTGCGACCCAGTGGTGGTTGCGAGCGTTGCAGATGGCGCGCCCCAGGGTGCCGGTGCTGTAGCTCTTGGCCGCGTAGGCCAGGGTCAGTTCAGCCATGTTCCCTCCTTTCCGGTTGCGAATCCTGATCCGAGGGTCTTCACCCCCACCCTAGCCCTCCCCCTGAGGGGGAGGGGACTGATGGTTAACCGGCGACGCGGTAGGCGACGCACTCGACGATTTCGATTGTCAGCGGCTTCTGGGCCAGGCCGGTGGTGCCGATAACTGCCCGGCAGGGCGGGTTGGGGATGAACTCCCGGTAGACCTTGTTGAACTCTTCCCACAGGTCCATGTTGGTCAGGAAAACGATCAGCTTGACGACCCGGGCATAGCCCGTTCCGGCGGCGGTAAGGATGGTCTGTACATGCTCCAGGCAGGCTCGGTACTGCTCCGCGTAGGTCTCTCCCATCACTACGCCCTCGAAGTTGGACGGGGTGGTGCCCCGGCAGTAGACCTTGACCGCCTTGACCTTGAGCATCCTGGTCAGGTCTTCCTCGAAGTAGTCGCTGTACATGCCGGTGCGGTAGGAGACGGAATCGGTGGCATAGTGCCGCCCGTCCTGGATGGTCAGGTCCAGCAGGCGGTCCCGCTCCTCGAAGGGCAGCGCCTGGGCATCCTCGATGCTCATGGCGTCGAGATCGGCGAGGGTGAGTCCGGTCTGCCGGGTCTGCGTCATCTTCGATTATCCTCGAAGTGGTGTTGCGTACTGGGATCAGATACCCGATTGGCGATGGCCTATATTAGACCGCACCGGTCAGGCCACGCAAGGCAAGGAGGCTCATTCGCGACTGTGGTTCACCCCCGCGCTGACGCTCCCCCTGAGAGGAGAGGAATGTTAACATGGCGAAAAATACTATATGCAGAGAGGAGCCGATGGTAACGATCCCCGAGTTGAAGGAAAAATACGAAGGGCTGGACCGGCAGCTCCCCGCCATGGGCGAGGAGGCCATCGATTCCAGCTGCCTGCTGACCTTCGAGTACGAGTATCCACAGCGGGACACCGAGGTGGTTATCGACACCGACGAGTTCACCGCCGTCTGCCCGTGGACGGGCCTGCCCGACACCGGCGAGCTGATCATCAGCTACATACCTTCACAAAGCTGCATCGAGCTGAAGTCGCTGAAATTCTACCTGCTGTCGTACCGCGACGTGGGCATCGTGCAGGAGCACGCCGCCAACCGCATCCTCAATGACCTGGTGGCCTGCTGCAACCCGCGGCAGATGAAGATCACCCTCGACTACAAGATACGCGGCGGCCTGCACACCGTAGTCAACGTGGAGCACCGGGGAGAGTAGCCGCCGCTCACCCCCGCAGCAGTTCGGTCAGCTCGCGGATGTCCGGCAACTCCTCCAGGCGGGCTACCGCTTCCGTAACCTGTTGCATCCTGCCCTCGCCAAGCGATTCCTCCGCCAGGAACGCGAACTTCTCCCGCAGCTCATCCGGCGGCGCGGGATTGCGATGGTCGCCGTGGTGGGCCACCACCGACTCGCTCATGGTGCGGCCATTGCGGAGCGACACGGTGACCCTCGCGGCCGGGTAGTCGTAGCGCCGCAGGTCCATCTGCGCGTCCGACGACACCGACACCCGCCGGGCCAGGGACAGGGTATCCTCGTCGGCCAGCTTGTCTTCGTAGAAGGCTGTTATGTCGGTCGCGCCATGAGTTACAGACGCCGCGACCGCATAAGGGAGCGAGAACTTGGCAGCAAGCATGTTGGGCGGCGCAGGGTCAACCATGATTGAAGCGATGGGCGGGGCCAGGACGTCGATACGCTCGACCTCGTCCGCTACAAACGACACGCGACGCAATATCTTCTGCATTCCGTCCAACGCCGGATGGTTGTACAGGCAGCAGGCGTGCAGCTTGAAGTAGTTCTGCTGGATGCGGAGCGGCCCCCGTTCATCAAGACCGGCGACCGCAGCTTCCGCGTCAAAGCCATTTCCCAGCAGTGCCCCGTAGATGTCGGCAGGGCCGTCGTTGATGCCGGTGAAACCGCACTGCACCAGGTTGGCCGCCATGATTCCCTGCATGGCCGACCTCCCGGGATACAGGTTGCGGACGGTGGCCCCCTCGATGCACGGCGTCCAGGTGTTGGCCGGGCTCATCGAAGCCGCCACGTTGATGGCCTGAACGGTCTCATCCGGGCCAAGTCCCATCAGCCGAGCGGTAGCTACAGCCGCCCCAACCGTTCCCCAGGTACCGTGGGAGTGCACCTCCGGCTTGACGACAGTGCCCGTACCGACGCGCGAGGTGACCTCGTAGGCCACGATGACGCTTTCCAGGAACTCCCGTCCGGTGGCGGCCCTCTCCTCCGCCACGGCCAGCGCCGGCGGAATGACGTGGATGGCCGCATGGCCTCCGCCCAGGCGATTGCCCTCATCCATCTCCAGCGCCACGCCGGAGGTCCCGTTGGCCAGCGCGGCCATGGCCGCCCCGGCGCGCTCAGGATGGCCGAATATGACGGATGTACCCTTTCCGCCCATTCCGACCGCCATTCCGGCCAGCTTCCGATTCTCGGGCAGCCGGCTTCCCGCCAGGATCGCGCCTACGGTGTCCAGCACCACGGTGCGGGACGCATTCACGGTGTCATTGGTCAGTTCATCCAGGCGCAGCTCGCACACGAAGCGGGCGAGCCTTTCGAGATACTCGGGACGTTCAGGCATATCGTCTCCTCACCGGCAGGGGAATCAGCGGCGGTGTTCCGTCAACGGTTGGGTGTACCCGCAGCCGGTTTGCTTTACTGTCTGATGGTCAGCATAATGGCCGACATCATGTGCGACAAGCCAAAGCTGAAATACGGGTTCCTAGCCAACCTTCGCGGCCCCATGTCTCTGGCACAGAAGCTCCGAATGGTGGCCGGCAACACCGCAACCAAGGCCCGGAAATTGCAGGGCTGTTGCGGCAACTACAACCAGCCGGGCTGTTGACTGCGAGAGGAAGAGCCGCCGGGCGGCGGCGATCATCAGCACCCGGAACCCTGAAACTTTCCAAGTAGTTGGCGAACTCCAGAGGCGATCTTCGTTCCCGGAAGGGCCGGGGAACGCCCCCACTCTAACCCTCGCCCTCCGGGAGTGGGAATTTGTAACTTTGCCTCTCCGGATCAGAAGTGGGCCGGGGCGCTCTCGGACAGGCGGATGCCCTCCCACCAGTGCTTGCCGTGTCCCCGGCGTTTGCGCCTCAGTCCGAGATTGGTGAGGCGCATCCCGAAGGCGCGCTGCGATACCGGGTCGAGCCCCGAGTCCTGGCACCACCCGACGAATCCCGCATACAGTTCCCCCGCAAGCATCCTGCGGCCTTCCCCGAGCTCGCACCGTTCCACCACGAATCGATTGATCAGGCTTCCTGGAGGCGCCGACTGAGCTGGGCCTCCGTCGGCCTGTTCGCGGCCGCTGGCGACCGGCAGGAGAGGAGCGGGGGAAGGGAGCGGGGCCGCGGATTCCGGGACTTGCTCCCGAAGCTCGATCGCAACATCCCAGGGGTCGGCAGTGGGTTGGTCGGATTCGCCGGTGTACCCCCGTGGAGGCGCGGGAACAGCGCCATTCCCGATATCTTCATCCGGGGGAGCCGGAGCGCCGATGACGCCGCCCAATCCGGCAAGCGACGGGCGCGGCCCTTCGGGCAGCGTCCGAGAGGCGCCGCGGGAGCCGGATTTCTCCGCCGCATCCGCACTTGCGGCGCAGTATTCCAGCAGGGCCAGGTAGCGCCTCAGGCCTCCGAAGTCGTCCCAGCTCAGGGGCCTTCCTTCCAGGGCAGCGGCGTTGAGGGTGAACCCGAGGCGACGGATATGAAACAGGCGGCGGTAGGGCACCGGGCACTCCCACACGGGCTGCAAAATGGAGTGCTGCACTGCGATCCCGATGAGGTAGACTGCAGAGCGGGCGGTGCGAAGCTCCGGCCATTCCTCGTGGATGGGCTCTCCGGGGAAGGCCCCCTCCATGCTTCGCTGGGCCTGCATTGCCGACACGGCGAAGGCCCCGCGCATCTGGTTGGCCGCGGCCCGCGACAGCTCTGCAGTGGCCTCCGCAGGCGTTTGCCTTGGAACGCCCGGGGGCCGAGCGACCTGGGGATAATCCGGCTGCGGGCGCAGTATGGGCTCAGGGGGCACCCTGCCCGTAGATGCAGCCTCCCAGAGGGACACCGCAAACGCCAGATTCTCTTTTACCAGCCTGATTTCTTCTCCCGGCTTCACACGCCACCACCCGGCACTGCTTCCAGGATTCAGGAGACTGCTGATTCGGGAAACGCAGATTCACCGCATCTGCGATTCGTGGGCCGGGATGCCGGAGCACGCCCGGCCCACCTCTTGCGATCAGTGGTCAGTTGCTGAGGTCCATCACCACTTTGATGATGTTGTCCGTGCGCTGGTCGTACATATCGTACGCCCGCTGGACATCGGAGAAGCCCATCTGGTGGGTTACCAGAGGGGCGGGGTCGCACCACCCGCGTTGCCGCAGGGCCACGATCTCCTGTATGTGGCTGATCGGGTCGCCGCTGCGGGCGCCCGTGGTGGGGATGATCCGCGGCTGCTTGTCCATCAGCCAATTGTGTTCCAGAGGGATAAATTCCTCTTCCTGGATGCCGAATATTATGCAAGTCCCGTTCTGCCGGACCAGCCGGAAGCACATATTGAAGGTGTCGGCGTAGCCGGCTGCCTCCACCACCACGTCGGCACCCTCGCCGCCCGTGATCTCGCGGACGGCCTCCTCCACGTCTTCCTTGTCGGGGTTGACATGGTGGGTGGAGCCGAAGATCTTGGAGGCCTCCAGCCGGTAGTCCAGCAGGTCAACGGCGATAACGTTGCGCGCGCCGATGCGGGAGGTGATCATGGTGAAGCTCAAGCCGATGCTGCCCTGGCCCATCACCACCACGTTCTTGCCCAGCAGGTTGGGCATCTGCTGGCAGGAATAGAGCACTGTGCCGGAAGGCTGGCACATTATCCATTCGTCCAGCGAGCCTTCGTCCGGGAGCAGGATCATCCGGCTGGGGTCGGAGACGATGTACTCAACCAGGCCGGCGGAACCCCGCGGCGGGATCACGATAACGCGCTGTCCCTCGTGGTAGGCATTGGTGCGGCTTTCCACGATGGTGCCGGCCAGCTCGTGGCATGGGTGCCCGATGGGCGCGGGGTAATACTCTTCGGGGTTGATGGCGAAACCGTGACGGATATCGCTGCCGCAGACCGACACCCGCTCCAGCTGCACCAGGCATTCTCCATCCTGGGCCGTGGGAGTCTCCGCTTCCAGCAACTCAAAGAGCTTGGGGCCGACGAGTCTGGCCGCTTTCATTTCAATCGTTTCTCCCTGGTCGATGTGAAGACGGTCCCGCCGGGCCCGCCTGTTATGTCCGGTATCATAATAGCAACCGGCTGTTTCGGGCAAGCTGGCAGCCAGTCAGTAATTGGGCCTTCACACTTCAAGGAGCAACAGAGGTTAAAGGAAATCCCCTCCCCCTGGAGGGTGAGGGTCAGGGAGGGGGTGAAAACCCGCGCAGACCAATGCGGTAGCCTCCCATGCAATTGGATAGCCAGCCTGGTGGGCTATAATCATAGAAGCTTCCATTCCACACCCTGAAACCACGGCGAGGCAGACATGCAATTCGGTTCGTTCGTTTTCCCGGTGAGCCACGAGCCCAACAGGGACTCGGCGGTCATCGACAGCACCCTCGACGAAATCCTGCTGGCCGAGGAAATCGGTATGCACTCGGTCTGGCTGACCGAGCACCACTTCGACGGAGCGGCCGCCCACGCCGACCCCCTCGTGCTCGGCGCGGCCATCGCAGCCCGCACGAAGAACCTCCGTATCGGGTTCGCCGTGGTGGAACTGGCCTTCCACCACCCGGTCCGCCTGGCAGTCCAGACGGCGCTGCTCGACAACCTCAGCCACGGCCGGCTCATCGTGGGCACCGGGCGCGGCTCGGCCTACAACCACTACGAGTACATCGGTTTCGGAATCACCATGGAGGACGGCATAGCCCGGCTGGACGAGGCCGAGGAGCTGATGATCGAAGCCTGGACCGGCGAGGACGTGAATCACAAAGGCGAGCACTGGAGCGTGAAATTTCCCGCCCTCCGTCCCCGGCCTTACCAGCAGCCGCACCCGCCGCTGGTCCGGGCCTGCATCAGCGAAGAGACGACCCTCCAGATGGCCGCCATCGGCCGGCCCGTCCTCATCGGCATCCAGACCCAGGCCACGCTGCGTTCCCGCCTGGAAGCGTACCGCGAGACCATGCTGTACAACGGATTCTCCGAGGCCGAGGCCGAGAAAACGCTGGACCAGTGCTGGGCCTCCCGCGATCTCTTCGTGGCCGAGAGCTACGACGAAGCCCGGGAGATTGCCGAAGAGGGCTTTGCCCGTGAGCGGTATCACTTCCGCCACGCCCGCGAACTCTACAATCCCGGCGGCCTGCCTCCCCTCGACCCAAACCGCCCGGTCCCTGCCGGCGAGAGTTTCGACCACTCTTTCATCGTCGGCACGCCGTCCCAGGTGACCGAGCAGGTCGCGGAGATGCGGGACCTCGGCGTCCGCAACCTGATGCTGAAGCTCAACACTGGCGAGATGGACACCCACCAGGTCCAGAAATCAATGCGCCTCTTCGGCGAGAAGGTCATGCCCCACTTCCGGTAGGGCCTGCCCCAAATACCCTCCCCGTTGAGGGGGAGGGTTAGGGTGGGGGTGAAAAGGTAGCGCGGAGACAACGCTGAGAAGGCAACTCACCCCACCTCGCCGTACCGGAAGCAGTCGAGGGTGTGGTCGTTGACCATGCCGGTGGCCTGCATGAAAGCGTAGCAGATCGTGGGGCCGACGAACCGGAAGCCGCGCCGCCGCAGCTCCTTGCTCATCGTCTCCGACTGCGGAGTGCTGGCCGGGATCCCAGCCAGCGATTCCCACGTGTTCCTGACCGGCTCTCCATCAACGAACCCCCAGATGTAGGCGTCGAAGCTCCCGAACTCGGCCTGCGCCTCGAGGAAGGCGCGAGCGTTGCCGATGGACGCCGCCACCTTCTGCCGGTTGCGCACGATGCCGGGGTTGGCCAACAACTCCGCCACCTTGTCGTCGCCATAGCCGGCAACCTTGGCCGGATCAAATCCTTCGTACGCCTCCCGGTACGACCCACGCTTCTGCAGGATGAGCTCCCACGACAGTCCGGCCTGCGCCCCCTCCAGGATCAGGAACTCGAAGAGCATCCGGTCGTCGTGCAGCGGCACCCCCCACTCCGCGTCATGGTAGGCAATCCCCAGCGGCGTCGTGGCCCAGGCGCAGCGGGTGGTCATGGCTACCTCATCGTCCAGACGTTGAAATCGGAAAAGCTAGGCTCGCCCGTATGGTTGTTGAAAAAGCCTCCCATGGCACTGATCCCTCCGTAGTTCAGGTTGTGGCTTAGGTCGAGCCGTGCCACCACTTTCCCGTTGACGAAGAAGATACCTAGATCTTCTAAGGCTAAGAGCACCAAGTGATTCTGACTGCGGAGGCTCGGGGTCAGTCGCCCTTCGTCTATTTCGGCATAGTCATCGTCTGTTGCATCCCACGATTGGTGGAACCAGCGGTTATCACCTGCAACACCAATTACCTCCAGCCGGTCGGATTCCAAATTACGAATCACGAACCCGTAGTCCCATTTCCGTCCTGGGGGACTGGTAAACGTGGCCTCGGCAATGAGGTCGCGGGTCCAAACCCTGCTGAAATGTTCGGAGATAAAGCCTGCGTCGTACTCCAGTTTGTCGCTGACTGGGCCGTATTCCTGGGTCAACGAGCCGACCGTGAACTCCTTGTACTGTGTGAACGCCCCCGCCAGCTCATCGCCGGTAAATGCCCCGGTGATCACAGCAACGTCTCCCGGGGCGTCAACGTCTGACAAGTCCAGAATACTGACGAACTCGCCGTTGACGTAAAACAGGCCTCGGTTTCCAAATGCCGCAAGCCACAGATAATTCTGACCATTGGCGCCGGTGTCAAATCTTCCCAGCGTTCCATTGGCGACACGTTTGCGTGGCGGTTCTTCCCCGCTCAGTAAATGCCAGCGGCCTGCGCTCGTGGCGACCAGATGGAGATTGGGGCCTTGGATCTCGTCTCTCAGGATGAACCCATAATCCCAATTGTGTGACGACGCTGAATAGGGATTAACGAAGGTAGCCGAAATTATCATGTCTGAAAGCGCGACATTGGCGTAGTTACTTTTGATCAGGTCAACGGAAGGGTCATGCCACAACTCACCATGTACAGGCCCGTAGCCGACTCCCCCAACCGGGGCCGGGGTGGGACGAGGGGGCCGCGTGGGCATCGGCGTGGGCCGTGGGCTGCCGGTCTTCAGCACCGTGAGACGCTGCTGTACCGTCTCTTCCGATATTGCGAATCCAAGGCCCTGCGCAACATTACCCCCTTCGGATTCCACGATACGGAATGTGTTTATGCCGACGATCCGCCCATCCATCGACAGCATCGGTCCCCCGCTGTTTCCGGGGTTGATGGCGGCGTCGGTCTGGATGACATCGCTGCTATGGCCGGGATCGTAGCGGACGGCAGAAACGATGCCGCGGGTAATGGTTGCCTCTCCAGGCAGCCCCAGTGGGTAGCCCATCGCAACCACCTCGTCGCCTGGGTCCAGTCCAGCGGCGTCGCCGAATGACAGCGTACGAAAACTGCCGCAGCAGATTCTGACGACGGCAAGGTCCCGCACTGGATCGGTCCCGAGCACTGTACCTTGGTACTCTCTGGAGTCGTTCACCGTCACGACAACTTCGGCGACCCCTTCCACCACATGGTGGTTGGTGATGATATAGGCAGTGCGTCCCTGGGTCTCGAAAATCGCCCCAGAACCGCTGCTTAACCTACTTTCAATTCGCACCACGGCGGGCCGCACTGTCCTTACCATTTCGCTCAGCACCACCGCCGGTGACCTGGTGGGGATGGCCGTCGGAGCGGCCGTCGGCCTGCGGGTAGGCCGTGGGGTGGCCGTTGGCAACGGTGTGGGGGTGGCGGTGGGAAGAGGCGTCGGGGTCGCCGTGGGAGTGGGGATGGCCGTCGGTACGTGCGTTGGAGTCAGCGTTTCCGTGGGCATGGCCGCGATGGTGGCTGCCATGCGGGCCTCCACCGTGGCATCAAGATCAGGCGTCGGCTCCGGCGTGGGGGTGGCCGTCGGCTCAGCAGCGCGTGTCGCCGCTACTCCAGCTTGGACGGTTGCCGGAATGTCAGGCGGCGCGGTGGGGGTGTCAGTGGGAAGCGCGGCCGACACGGCCGCCTGCACCGTCGCTTGCAGGTCAGGTGTCGAAGCTGGCTCGACTGCACCGCTTTCCGAAGCACAGGCCATGGACAGCAGCACCATCAAGGACATGGCTAGGGGGAACAGGAATTTCAAAGCTCGCACCGCAAGACATCCTAAACAAAGACGCCGCTGGCTCTGCTCATTTCACAACTTTCACCAGCGGGCTTATTATAGGACGAGCAGTTGAGCGAGGGCCGCATTTCTTTGCGGCTCAGCAGAATCTATGGAGGCCAGAACCAATGCCCAAGGAATATGATGTCATCGTGGTCGGCGCCGGCAATGCGGCCCTTTCCGCCGCCATCGCCGCCAGGGAAACCTGCGAGTCCGTCCTCGTGGTCGAGAAGGCCCCGGAGTACTTCCGGGGCGGCAACACCTACTTCACCGGCGGCATCATCCGCTTCTCCTTCAACGGCCTGGAGGACATCCAGACCGTGATCCCCGATATGTCGCCCACTGAGGTGGAGTCGGTGGAGGTCGGCAGCTACACCGAAGACCAGTTCTACGACGACATGATGCGGGTCACCCAAGGCAACACAGACCCGGAGTTGGCCCAGATACTGGTCAGCCAGTCGCTGCCCACCATGCAGTGGATGCGCTCCAAGGGCGTCCGGTTCGTGCTCTCCTACGGGCGGCAGGCTTTCAGGGACGAGGCCATCGGAAAGTACCGCTTCTGGGGCGGGCTGCTGGTGGAGGCCGTGGGCGCAGGCAAGGGGCTGTCGGACCAGCAGTTCGATGTCTGCCAAGCCGAGAACGTGGAGGTGCGCTACTCCACCCAGGGCACGGAGCTCCTGCGCGACCACACGGGCCGGGTCAACGGGCTGCGCGTCCTCGGCCCCGAGGGCGTCGAGGACCTGTACGCCAGCTCGGTGGTGGTGGCCGCGGGCGGCTTCGAGGCCAACGCCGAGATGCGCTGCCGCTACCTCGGCCCCGGCTGGGAGCTGGTCAAGGTGCGCGGCATCCCCTATAACACCGGCGACGGCATCCGCATGGCGCTGGAGGCCGGGGCCATGCCCCACGGACACTGGAGCAGCTGCCACGCCGTGGCCTGGGACCTGAACGCCCCCGCGTACGGCGACCGCACCATCACCGAGCTGTTCCAGAAGCACTCATACCCCTTCGGCATCATCGTCAACCTGAACGGCGAGCGCTTCCTGGATGAGGGGTACGACTTCCGCAACTACACCTACGTGACCTACGGCCGGGCGCTACTGACCCAGCCCCAGGGGGTCGCCTTCCAGATCTTCGACGACAAGGTCAAGCACCTGCTGCGCGACGAGTACCACATTCCCCAGGTGACCATGGCCCAGGCCGACACCATCGAGGAACTGGCCCGCCGCTTGGACATCGACCCGGAGGGCCTGGCTGCGGAAATCAAGGAGTACAACGCCGCCGTACAGACCGACATCCCCTACAACCCGACGGTAAAGGACGGGCGCCGCACCGTGGGGCTGGACCCCGACAAGACCAACTGGGCCCAGCCCATCGACACGCCTCCTTACCTGGGCTATGCCGTAACCTGCGGCATATCCTTCACCTTCGGCGGAGTGCGCATCGACAACCGGGGCCGGGTGCTGAACACCAGCCTGGAGCCCATCCCCGGCCTGTACGCCGCGGGCGAGATGGTCGGCGGGCTGTTCTACCACAACTATCCGGGCGGCTCCGGCCTCAGCGCCGGCATGGTCTTCGGCCGCCTGGCAGGCAACAGCGCCGCCCAGCACGCCGCCGCCCTGCGGGACTAGAGACTAAAGCCACCCTTAAAGTTCTCCCCTCGAGGGAAATGGTGAAAGACGCCATCCACAAGTCCCCTCCCCCTTGAGGGGGAGGGTTAGGGTGGGGGTGAAAAGGTAATGCAGAGTCACCCAGGGGACCATATCCATCCGGTCGCCTAATGAGCCGAACGCAGCCGGATTGCCCACCGTCAACGCCGGTCTCAGGAGTTCGAGAAACATGAAAACATACAAGTTTCTTGCAGAAATCGAGCGCGGCCAGGAAGAGTGGCTTGTTCGTTGCCCAGCTATGGAGCGTTTTGGGGGCTTCGCGGGGGGTGATACCAGGGAGGAAGCGTGGGACTACCTCCAGGAAATACTACAGGCGAATATCGAAACCATGCTGGAACTGGGAATGTGTGTTCCCGAGGAGCCGGAATCCACGGTTCCTCCCGGGGAAAGTCGGATTTTCATAACCGTGCGGCCAAATTTGGAACCGGCGCCGGAAAAGGGCCACTCCGCCAAAACCTACAAGTTTCACACAGTGATTGAACCCGACGAAGACCAATGGGCAGCCTATTGCCCTGTCCTAGTAGGTCGCGGGGCAGCGACCTGCGGGTACACCAGAGAGGAGGCTTACATAAATATCCATCAAGTTCTGCGAATGACCATCGAGAGCATGATTGAGTACGGAGAAACCATCCCCGCTGACAGACCGCTGCCCTCCGGTGAAATCATCGCCGTTACAGTATGACCCGGATTGATTTTTCACGGCTCCGCTCACTAACTGCCGGGCAAATTATGTCAGCCCTGGAACGCGACGGATTTCAACGTCGGCGGCGTCCGGGAGGCCACCAGCGATTTATTCACCGGGACGGGCGAAGCGTTACCGTGCCATACCATCGCTCTGGCCGAACCTTTCCCATTGGAACACTGCGACGCATAGTGCTAGAGGAGGCTCGTTGGAGCATGGACGACCTGCGCCGCCTCGGACTGCTGTAACCCGGCCCCCTAGAACCAATTCGCCTTGTCCACCACGTTCCGCAGAGGACGCCCCTCGTTGAACCGCTTGCAGTTGTCCACGAAGAGCTCGGTGCGGCGGTCGTCGAGGTATGGGCCCACGCCCGCGACGTGCGGCGTGATCAGGACTCCAGGCGTGGTCCACAGCGGGTGCCCTGCAGGCAGAGGCTCCACCTGGAACACGTCCAGTCCCGCTCCGGCGATCTCCCCGGCGCGAAGCGCATCCACCAGGTCGTCCAGCACCGTCGTCGCTCCCCGCCCGATGTTGATGAAGAAGGCCGATTCCTTCATCGCCCGGAACTTCTCCCTTGTAAACATGCCCTGGGTCTCAGGAGTCTCCGGAACGGTTACCAGCACAAAGTCGGCCCGGGGCAGCACCTCCGGCAGGGCCTCGGGGTGGTGCAGCTCCGCCACTCCCGGAGTCGGCTCCTCCAGCCTCGGGTCCACTCCCAGAACGGTCATGCCGAACTCGGAACACAGCCGGGCGGTCTCGCTGCCGATGCCGCCCACGCCTACGACCACCGCCGTCGCCTCGGGCAGGTAGATCGTCGGGTAGCCCTGCCGCCAGACGCCTTCCACCTGCTGCGGGATGTAGACCTGGAAGCCCCGAGCGAAAGCCAGCAGGAACGCCATGATATGGGCGCTGATGTGGTCGTTGTAGATCTTCCTCGTGTTTGTGACCACCACATCGCTCTCGATCAGCTCCCGCGTGTAGTATCCGGCGCGGGGCCCGGCCTGGGGACAGGCCACCCACCGCAGTTTCTCTGCCCGTTCCAGCAGTTCCGGCACGATGTCGCCGAAGGCCGCGTCGGCGTCGCCGATGACCTCCATGGCCTCGCCCACAGTGGGGCACAGGTGCACGTCGATGTCGGGTATCTCCTGCCGTAGCGCCTCGGGCCAGTGTTCCTGGTAGTTGGGCGGGCAGATCACGAGCTTGAACGCCATAAGCTTCACCTTTCAGGGATTCCGAATGAGAGGTCAGTGTAGGTTTGCTTTCGACCTGCGGTCAATTCCCGACAGAGCATCTGCCCAGCGCGGGTGGTATGATTAGAATCCTCAAATTTCTCCTTAAGCCGCACCCAGGATGTGGTGGACTGGAATGAACGCTAACACACCCACCTGCAAGCCGATTTTCTTCGGCTGGTATGTCGTCGCGGCGTCGGTTTTCATCGGGTTCGCCGCTGTGGGCGCCCGGAACGGGTTCGGGGCCTTCGTCAACCCGATGAGCGATGAGTTCGGTTGGAACCGGGTTACCATTTCCACCGCCTTCGCCCTGGGCATCCTGCTCAACGGCATAATCCAGCCGTTCATGGGACAGGTCTTCGACCGGACCGGCGGTCGAAAGCTGGTGCTGATTTCGGTGCTGGTTCTGGGCTTGCTCACCATGGCGGTCGCCCTCACTCAGCACATCCTCTTCTTCATCTTCATCTTCGGAGTCCTGGCTTCCCTGGCCCAGAGCGGCTTGTCTCTCACCAACACGTCCGCGCTGCTGTCCCGGTGGTTCCAGCGTTTGCGGGGCACGGTCATCGGCATCAACTCCACTGCCCTCTCCCTGGGCGGGCTGGTGCTGGTGCCTCTCGCCGTCTACCTGATGGATGCCACCGGCAGCTGGCGTCTCGCCTGGTTCGGCCTGGGAGCCGTGGTGCTGCTCTCCCTGCCCGTGGGATTGATGTTCATCAGGGAGAATCCCGGACAGATGAACCTTCGCCCCGACGGTGACGACGAACCACAGGATCAGGGAGGGAACACTCGCCCTGCCCGCACGGCGGGGCCGCTGGAAGCGACATCCTGGCGCGAATCGCTGCGCTCGTGGCCCTTCTGGCAGATGTCCGGCGCCTACTTTGTATGCGGCGCGACCACCTTCATCCTATCGGCCCACTTCATTCCCTACGCCGAGGACAGGGGGGCAAGTCCCGGCATGGCCGCGCTCATTTTCGCGGTGATGAACGGGTTGAACATCGTGGGGGCCACCTCCGCAGGATACCTGTCGGACAAGATCGGCGGCACCAAGAACTGGCTGACGCTGGTATACGTCATGCGCGGCATTGCCTACCTGATCATGCTGACGACCCCCTTAATCTCGGGAATGTCCATCGCCGGCCTGTGGATATTCGCCTGCATCGCCGGGTTCTCGTGGATCGCAACGCTGCCGCTGACCTCGTCGCTGACCGCTGAGGTGTACGGCCTGCGGGCGATGGGGACGATCTCCGGCATCACCTTCATGTTCCACCAGATAGGCGGTTTCTGCAGCGTGATGCTGGCCGGCTGGCTGTACGACGTGACCGGCTCCTACACGATCCCCTTCTCCATCATCGGCTCGCTGCTGGGACTGGCTGCAATCTCGGCCTTCTCGATCCGGGAGAAGAAATACTCGGCGCGCTACCAGATTCCCTCCGCTCCGGCCGCTGCGTCCGCAGGTGACGACTGATGCCGGACCTGGCGCAAATGTTCCGCATGGTGCTGCTGCATCAAGGAGACGCGGCGGATGCGGAGCTGATTCACTGGCTCAAGGACCAGATGGACGAGATCCTGGGCCTCGGCCCCTGGGTCATGGTCGCCATAACATCGGCCATCGTTATAGCGATACCCGTGTCTCTGGGCCTGTTCTACTTCTACCAGCAGCGGCGCGGGGGCACAACTCCTCCATAACCCGGACCATCGGCCGGCGGCACACTTTTCGGGGTATTCTCAACTTGCGCAGGTAATGGCCCGCTCTCTGCCGCGACCCGTCATTCCGGCGAATGACGGATTTCATTGGCATTACCCACGTATGTTGAGAATACGCCCTTCGGTTCACCCTTGTCAGGGGACAGCAGATTCGGTAGACTAGCCTTCGCTTCATAAACGGAGGCTGCCTATCCCCCGCAGGTGGCGGCCGACAGTAACGGAGCAATACCGGAGAGCAACTGGAGGACGGCGTCTGTACGCTGCCTTTCCGGTTCAGGATTTGGTTTCAGGCGCCATTTTCAAGAGGAGGGTGTTTTCAGACCATCATGTTTGACAAACAGTCGCTTGACTCTCTATTCGACGAACTTCGTGACCAGTACGAACTCGAACCCGACTGGGAGGAAATCCAGAGGGACGCCCACCTGGGTGTTGCCCGGCTGGACGGCGGCGTCGAGATCGGTACCATAGACCCCCGCGTCGCCGAACTGGTCCTCCGCCACAACCCCGGCTAGCCCGTTCCCGACATCACGGGAAATGAAAGAACGGCCCCCTTCCGGGGCCGTATCTTTTTTCCGGGCACCTTTTCGGCTCCCGGGCTACTCGTACTCCTCGAAGCTGGCAAGCATGAACTCCCTCGGCTCGTCGTACTGAGCGTGCTGGCCTTCGCAGACCCCTGCCGAAATTATGAAACCACGGTCCCTTGCCGGGTAGAACTTCGACCGGAACACCTGGTCCACCACGTGGTACAGGCAGTCTCCGGGACCGGGTTGCCACAGGTACTCCATCTGGACGTAGTTGCGGACATAAGGCTCGGTGACCGTTTGACCGCCCGTCTCTCCCGGCTCGAACACCGCGTAGTTCGGGGCCATATGGATCATTTCCTGCCTGTGCCGCTCGAAGAAGTCGGCCACCGACTCGCCGGATTTGAACTCCTTCGTCCTGATGTGAAGGAAGGGACGGCCGCCTGCTGATTCCCCGCTGGTCAGGGACCAGTTCTGCTCGTACCGGATGGTGTACTTGTCGGAACCGTTGTCATGGAGGCGCCACACCCACGGCGGCGTAGGAGTCGGTGTCGGCGTCGGCACCGGGGTGGCGGTGGGCGTGGGTGTCGGAAGCGGGGTGAGCGTCGGGGTAGGTATCGCTGTTGGGGTAGGCGTGGGTTCCAGGGTAGGCGTGGGGGTCAGGGTAGGTACCTCGATGGGCGTCGGTGTTGGCGTCGCTGTTGGGGTGGGCGTCAGGGTGGGTACCTCGATGGGCGTCGGTGTCGGCATCGCTGTTGGGGTGGAGGTTGGGACCGGAGTGTCTGTCGGCACAGGAGTGGGTGTGGGACGCGGTGTGTGAGTGGGTGGCAGGGTCGGAGTGGATGCCGGGCAGCCGCCTTGACAAACAGGAATACCACGGATGTCTCTGAGCGCCTCCTTCAGTTCGTTGACGGGAATGGCGAAGTTAATGCCGGTGATCACTTGCCCCTCTTCAGTCCCTCCTATCCCTGCGGTATTTATCCCCACAACGCAGCCAAACCGGCTGAGAAGCGGACCGCCGCTGTTTCCGGGATTAAGGGACGCATCGGTCTGCAGGAATCCTTGGTCCGGCCTCTTTGCCGATACGATTCCAGTGGTAACCGTGGGATCCTGTCCTAGCTCGGAACCAAGCGGGAATCCTATGGCAACGACCGAATCGCCGACACGGATTGCGTTCGAGTCTCCCAGTGCAAGCGGCTTAAAGGCGCCCCCCGAATCCATCTCGATATAGGCTAGATCGAGCCTGGGGTGAACATTCAGTACGCTACCCCGGTAATTCCCTCCGGTAGCCAGTCTGATGTTGACCCGGCTTTGCCCCTCGATTACGTGCTTGTTGGTAATTACCAATCCACCCTCATGGACTATGAAACCTGTGCCAGTGCCAAAGTCGGTGCGAATTTCAACTACGCCCGGCAAAGCGTCGGTGACTATATCCGCCACCGTTTTCTCGCAATTTCCATTTGGAGGAATAGCTGCCTGAGTGGGGGCGGGGGTGGGAGTGGGGATAGGAGGGGGAAGAGGCGGAGGCGATTCATCCGGCAACAGCATCACCACCACGACAAGCGCGATAGCCGCCACGCAAGCGGCGGCGAAGGACTGCACCTTGTGGGCGGCGATGTACCGGCGCGCGTTGTCAAGCTGCTGGTTCAGCCCCGATCTCTGGAGGAAAGCTCCGGCCCGCGCCACCGCAACCGAGGAGGATTGCAGCGAAGCCGAAGGGGGGCCGGTCGATGCAGGACCGGCAGAGGGAGCAGGCGCAGGTGCGGATATGGCCGCGCCGCAGTAGACGCAGTATCGTACTGTCGTTGGGAGCGTTCTCTGACAGTTACCGCATCTCATCCAGGGTGGCTTATATCAATCTTGCGCCGCATTCCGGGCAGAAATCGCCGTTGACCGGAATGGAATCCAAACAGTGTATGCAGACGCGGTTGCCGGGATAGAGCGGCGTAGCGCACGACTCGTCGTCGCAATAGACCAGGTCCAGCGCATTGGCCCGGTTGCATTGCGGACACGGCATCGTGGGTGTGACCGCCTGTGCGGGTTGCGGAGGCGGAGCGGCTGCCTGTCCGGGAGCGGCGGCCGGTTGAGCACTGGCCGCGCCACCCGGCGCCGTCCGACTGGACGGCCCCATCTGAAGCAGCCTGCGATAAGCGGAGCCGCCGCCCACCACCCGCGGCGAGGCGCCGGGCGACGGGGAGGTCTGCGCTCCTGCGCCCGCAGTCCGGGGCGGAGGTATGGGTGACGCCGTCTGCGCCTGCGTCCCGGACCGGAATGGAGACGGCGGCGCGCCTCCCGGGGAGGTTACGGGCGCCCCGTTCAGGATGTCCTCAAGCTCGGGAACCTGGTCGACGGGCATTGAGCAGTACCGCTCCAGGCAATCCGCCAGGTACCGAACCGTCGGGTGCGGGCTGTTCCTGAGGACGCGGAAGCACTCCGAGTTCGCCGTATCGGTATAGTCCGACTTGGAGAGGATCAGGTTCTCCTGTGTGTAGAACCGCTGCCACAGGCTTGGGTCCACGCTCAGCGCAAGCAGGCTCAGGTAGAGCACCAAGGCCGGGAAGTTGTCGACGTAGTCGCCGTAGTCGTTGACGTTGCGTTGCGGGTGCTGGAACTGGGCGTGCCCCAGTTCAGGGCTGAGCTGCCCCTGGAACTGGGGCAGGAATATGCCGTCGTAGTCCACCAGCCTCAGGCTGCCATCATCCATCACCATGATGTTGCCGTGCTGGAGGTCGTTGTGAGCGATGTTCAGGCCCCGCAGGCTGCCGTTCGCTCCTCGCCACCGGGCGCAGACGTCGAGGATGAGGTTGGGTCTGCTCAGGTTGTCCTCGACGAATCTGTCCAGTCTCTTTCCTTCCACCCAGGCCATCTTGACAATGGGAAACCAGTCCCCCCTGATCTTGATGCCGCGGTCCTTGTACTCGAAAGTTACGAAAGCGTCGGGCCGGACGCCTCTCAGATAGGCGTCAAGGTGGCCATATCGCTCCCGCTGGTCATTGACCTCGCGAGTGAAGCAGCGCACGGCATACTTGCGTCCGCCAACAGTTTCCACAGGGTATACGGCGGCGAAGTTGCCGGAGTAGACCAGCGGGGTGCCCCGTACGGGGTGTCGCTCTGCCCGGCCTCCGGCCAGTTCCGGGTCCTCAAAGAACTTGTCCGGGGTTTGTACGGAGGCCGTGAAGTCGGCTATCGACGGCCACGGCATGGTCTCGAAGCACCTCCTCCGTCTATTTGACTTCGACGCTTACAAGCGTGGTGTCGTCGTTCCGCATGGTCCGGCCGTTGCGCTGCTCGTCCACCCACGCCCTCCACGCCTCGTAGCTGTCCAGCGACATGAGGGTCCGCCAGGGCTTTTCCCCGGCCTCATGCTCGCGCAGGAACCACCCGGCAAGGGCGTCCGAAGTCAACAGCACCAGGTCGCCGGGGAGACAGTCCCCCTGCATCCGGTGGACCCGTTCCCCAATCCCGGCGTTGTTGGCCGGGTTGCTGCAGATCAGCGGCGGGTTGTTGTTGAGCTGGCCGGATTCGATCAGCGGGAAGGAAAGCGACAGAGCATCGTCTCGCACCACGAACATGCAGCAGTCGCCAATCGCCACCGCCTCCCAGCGGTGGCCGCCCTCCGGGCTGGAAGCGGGGTCGAACGTCAGCCCCAGCAGCGTTGCCATTGCGCCGGTACGGGTCTTGGCCTGTCCGTGCCAGGGAATGCGGCCCCAGGGCACCACGCCATTCCATTCTTCCTCGCAAGGTACAAGCCATTCGTTAAACGAAGCGCCGTCCAGACCGTCGAGCGGCATGGGCCTGCTGACGAATGCGCGGGCCAGGATCCGGGCCCAATCGCGGGCGAAGGCGGACTCGCTGGCTCCATCCGACACTGCGACCCGCGCCGGGCCGGACTCGGAGAACCGGATGCCGGACGCATCCTCGCATTCTTCGGGACGGTTCCCCGCCTTTGCGGTCTCCAGCCTGCGTGTTTTCAGCATTGCCATCGGTCTTTCGCCTGCCCTCGTCCCTCTGCTACTGCAAGTTCGAGGCCGCCCGGGTTCCGATGTCCAGGAACTGCACCAGCGCCGTCATGTCGGCGTTGAACACGTACCCTCGCGAATTGTCATTCACCACCAGGTCCAGGCTGGTCGCCTGGTTGCGGCTGGACTCGGGAAGCACGGAAGAAATCCGGAACATGGTCAGGGCAAAGGGGTCGTCCTGCGGCAACGCTCCCTCGCTGTCCGGGTACTGGATGGGGGTGGAAGAGACCTCGGACAGGTGAACGTTGAAAAGGAGCGCATTACCGTCGCTTGTCTGTATGTCCGTAATGCTCTGTGCGTCGCCCTGCTCAGGGTTGCCGTCGCTGGCCGCCCCATCGCTGACATTGATGACAATGGGCGGGAAGGAGTTTGAATGCTGGGCAGCCCATTCCCGCAGGGCTTGGGAGGCGGTCCGGAAGGCCTCGCACATTGGCGTTCCCAGTTCGGCCTGCGGCCGCAGCCAGACGGGGAACTGCCTGGTAACGTCGATCACGCCGCCCGCTCCGTCACTCTCCCTTACCTGCCGCTCCTCCAACTCAGGGGCGTCTGCGACCTGGCTGACGGAAAGGAAGGGCTGGTCCGGCGAAGTGCCGGGCAAAGCGCTGGTAATCCTGGGGTTCCCGGAACTGTCCGTACTGTAACCGATCACGCCGATGCTGAAGTAGTCCCGGATGTCCATGCCCTGCGAACACCTTTGCACCACGGTGTCCAGGATCCGGTTGATGGCATCGGCCGCCCGGTCCATTTTCCTCTCGCCCGGCTGTCCCGCCAGGGCCCCGGTCATGGACCCGGACTGGTCAATCAAAAACAGAAAACAGGCCGGGTTAGCCCGGCTGATATCGGCGGTATAGGGCATTCACAAGCCTCCTGTGAGAATGTGTTAAACGCCTGCTTTGCATCATTCTAGCATTTCATTGCCACATCCCCGGAATATTCCAGTTTCATTCACTGTGCCGGAGAAACGATTTGGTATGATGACGGCGCCGCTATGAACTCTTTTGAAGAACAGGCAAGTCCCCCACCGTCCGCCCTCAGCCGACAACTGCCCACACTCCGGTTACCGGCTGCGATGGCAGCCCTGGCGGCGGTCTTCGCAGTGGCGTTCGTCTGGGGGGAAGAGTGGTCTCTCCCATCCGTGCGGACAGGCGAAATTCCTGCCTTTCGTTATGTGAACAGCGGCTGGATCGCTCCCGTCGATGCGAACGCCACCGGCGCCTTCAGCGATGAGCTGCGCGCCTTCGTCATAGTCAACCAGGACGAGTTGGACGACTTCGAAGACGGCTATATCAGCAAGGTGAGCCGGGGCAACACGACGACTCTGAACCGCATCGACTTCGAGAACTCCGCCCTGGTTGCCGCCTACTACATCTGGCGCCCGGTGCGCGGCGATCCACTGACAGTCGCGAACGTCCAGGCCAATGGCGAGAACGCTGTGATCGAGCTGGAGCTGTCCTACGACCCCCAAGGCCGCGAGTACCCCTACATGTACGCGCCCATGGTGATGGTCGCGGTTGAGCGGTCGCTGTTCCCCGAGGACGAGCCCGTGGAGTTCGTCTTCAACCTCAACGGAGAACCCGCTGTAACCCTGACCGCAACACCGAACTAGGGCGCTGCGACTGTGCCGGATGCCCGAACCGGGGGTCAGCGCAGGTCGACCGGCCCCCGGGTCCCGATGTCCAGGAACTGCGCCAAGGCCACGGCATCGGCGTTCAGGATAAGCCCTCGGGAACCCTCTTCCGCCGGAATGCCCATGTCGACCACCTGCCCGCGAATGCTTTCGGGCAATACCGACGTCATGCGGAACATCAACCGGGAATCATCAGATGCCTCCCCCAAAGACGGCAGGCCGCGTTCCCGCGCGGGAAACATCGTGGGGTTGGTTTGCGCCGAGGATAGGTGAACGATGAACAGCAGCGCGTTGCCGTCGCTGGTTTGCAATCTCTTTATGCCCTGGGCCGCGGCCTGCGGGTCGCCGTCGGTGGCCCAGCCGTCGCAGACGACGATGACGGTGGGCGGATAGGCGTTGGGATGCTGCTCAATCCATTCCGCCAGCGGGCGCTCCACGAATTCCAGCATTCCCCGCATGGGGTCCCATCTCTTTGGTTCGACCTCCAGCCACTGCGGCATTCGCCGGGAGACTTCGATGATCTCCCCGCCGTGGTTCTCCCGCACCCGCCTTTCGACGATATTGGCCGCTTCCACTACCTCGCTGATGGGCAGAAAGGGCCGGTCCGGGGTAGTTCCGCGGAGTGCATTGGAAATATCAAGCCTGTGGCCGCTCCCGTGGGCAGAAGAAAATCCCAGAATGCCGATGTGGAAGTAGTCCCGCATCTCCATGCCCGACGAGCACCGTTGGGCTATCGTGTCAACAATCCGGTTGACCGAGTCTGAGGCTACCTCACCCTTTGTCCGCTTCGGTTGCCCCGGCATGGAATTAGCCATACCCATGCACTCGATTATCAGGAACAGGAAACAGGTAGGATTGGCGCGGCTGATGTCTGCGGTATAGGGCATCCAACCCCCAGCTTGCAGAATCGCAGTGCGTTAGCGGGCGAGGCGGCGATTCGCCTCGCCCGGCCCGGCTAGCAGTTGCCCATTTCCACCATCTGGCCCTCTCGCCAGGCCATCTGCCCGCCGCGGACGGTGGCGAAGGTGTCCAGCCGCATCGTCCCCCGCTGCAGGTTGCCCACCGAGTCCATCCAGACGAAGTGGCCCTCCCGCTGGTCGAACACCGCCGCGTCGCCGCACATTCCCGGCGCCAGAGATCCGATCTCGTCCTGCAGCCCCAGCACTCTGGCCGGCGTGCTGGTGGAGGCTGTGATGGCATCCGCCAACGGCATTCCCATGGCGTGCATCTTGCTGACCAGGTCGTTCATCAGGTAGACGTTGCGTTCCGGCGGCGGCACGTGGATGTCGGTGCTGATGGTGTGCGGGGCCAGACCTTGCTCCAGGGCCGCCCGCGTTACCTCCACGTCGCAGTGCACTCCGGCGTGGGCCAAATCCATGATGACGCCCCGGTCGACGGCGGCGTTCACCTCGGGGCGGATCTTCATGTTCCGGTCCAGCATGTGCTCAGGATGGCCGTTGAAGGCGTGGGTGGAGATGTCTCCGGGGCCCAGGAACTCCAGCACATCCGGCAGGGGTATGGGCGTCCCGCTGACGTGCACCATCAGGCGCGTGCCGGACTTGTCCGCCACTTCCCGCGCCGCCTTCATGGCCTCGTGGGCGTTCCAGTAGGCCACGGCGTTCACGTGCATCCGCACCTTCACGCCAAAGCAGAACCCGGGGTTCTGCTTGATATGATTGGCCGTCTCATCAACATCGATGACCCGCATGTCGTGGAGTCCGCCGCCGAGGACACGGTTGACCGCCAGCCCCACCGCGCCGACGTGCAGGAAGGCCAGCAGGCGCGTGCGGTGAGCCGGAAACACATAGTCCCGCATCGCCTGGTAGTTCAGGAACCCCGCGCTGCCCGCGTCAACGCCGGTCGTCGTGCCGGAGGAGAGGCAAATCTCGTCGGGATTGACCGAAGTGGGATTCCCGCCGTGGTAGAAGTGGCCGTGCAGGTCGATGAGCCCCGGGGTTACGAGCTTGCCCGAAACATCCACCGTGAAGGTGGCCTGCGCCGCGTCAATGCGCTCCTCCACGGCGGCTACTACGCCGTCCTTGAAGGCCACGTCCCGGCGTCCGTTGATGCCCTGTGCCGGGTCCAGCAGGGTGCCGCCGGTGAGAATCAGGTCATAAGCAGGAGCGGATGTGGTCATCGGTCACCCCCTCGTCTGGCATAAAATTACTGACTCGTGAATGAATTGGTAAACAACACCGTCATTCCGGCAAAAGCCGGAATCCAGAGATGTTGTCCTCCAGCTGCGTTCTCTGTGCCTGGCGTTTTCTGGATTCCCCCCGGACTAGATCCGGGGTCGCGCCGGAAGGACGGGTAACTGGCCCGGAATGTCTACCAAACAATTCACCCATCGGTAAATGCCGAGAGCGCAGAGAATATAAAGAAAAACTCTGCGCTCTCGGCGTACTCGGCGTTTAACCTTTGTCCCCGCCGTCCGGCCGCGGCTGCACCTGCAGGATTTGGGGCTGGACGTATTCCATGCGGCGAACTCGCGGGTACACCTGCACCTTGGGGTTCTTCAGGTCCTCGTCGGTAATCTCCGCCGACTCGTCCACGGGAAGAAAGCCGAAGGACTCGATGGCCCGGGCCACCAGGTTCTCCACCAACTGAGGAGACCGGCCCTCCAGCCGTCCCAGCTGGTAGGCCAGGGTGACAGCCAACTGGTTGCCGGCGATCTGCTCGAAGGCATCGCGGGCCGTGAGGTCCTCGGGCATACCTCCGCACTGGTCGAGAAAGTCGTCCAGCACCTGCCCGATGATGTCCGAAAGACCGCCCAGCTCGATCTCGTTCATGAAGCCGGTGAGCTTGTCGGTCAGGTCCTCGACGCCATCGGGCGGGAGCACCCCGTAGTGCTCGTGCAGTTCGTGAACGTGTTCATGTTGACCGTGTTCCGGCTCATTTTCGGGGTGGTGGTCTTCTGTCATGGGGCCGCCCTCACCCTAACCCTCTCCCTTTGGGAGAGGGAACATTTACTTGCTAATCGTCGTCGTCCGGGTCGGGTTCAGCCTGCGCCGGACGGCGGTCGGCATAGACCGAGCCGGGCAGTATGGCGTTCGAACGGCTACGGCTGTCCGATCCGGGCCGCGACATGTCGAGCAGGGACTGCTTCAGTCCGTTGATCGCTTCCTCGCCCAACGACAGCGAGACCACCAGGCCGATGACCCCAGCGTTGCGGAGCGCTTCCAGGGTGTCGTCATCGGGCGCGCCTTCGACCTCGGCCAGCAACTGCTTCCCCACGCGGCCACTCACCCGCGCCAGACCCGCCAGGTCTTCCAGCGTCCAGCCGGCCGGGTCGCCGGGAAGGGAAACGAGCACGGCATCCACCGGCAGCGGGTTGATGTCGCGCAGCTCTTCAGGGGCCGTTCCCGTACCAACCGCCAGGACACGGGCAGCGTCCTTCGAGGTCACTGCCCCGAGGGCGGTGCCGGACATGGTGAACACTATGAGATCCGCACCGGCCTCGCGCCAGGACGCAGCGTCGGCCGTAGTCAACTGGTCGACGCTAACCCCCCACAGGCCCGGGGCTGCCTCGCCAATCTCTCCTGCCTGCGATGCCGATGCACCGGACACGATCACCGCGTCGGGAGCCAGTCCTCCAGCCGACATCGCAGCATCCTTGCCGCCGACGGCGGCGATAACCAGTGCCAGCCCCGGCATTTTCGGGGGCCGGGTCGTGCCGAATCCCAGCCTGGGGGCAGCGCCCTCTCGTATTTCTTCCAGCCGGTCCAGAAACTTGCTACTCATTCCCGTTTTATCCCATCGGTCATTCAGAGTGCCTGCCCTCACGGGACATGCTGCGGCTGATTATACTCCATGCCGGCTTTGCCGGGAGAGAGCCAGCAACGGGAAACGCCCAGGGTATTTCAATAATTCCCTCTCCCTCCGGGGGAAGGTTAGGGTGGGGACGTGTCTGTATGTGATCAAAGCCGCTGATCACCAGGACTTCACCCTCACCCTCCTGAGCCCGCCGAAGTCCTGAGCTTGCCGAAGGGTTTCGCCCTCAAGGGGGAAGGAGAATTACTGACACATGAATCGATTAGTAAACATTCCGAGCCAGTTACCCGTCATTCCGGCTTTCGCCGGAATCCAGAGATATTGTCCTCCGGCTACGTTCTCTGTGCCTGGCGTTTTCTGGATTCCTCCTGAGCTTGCCGAAGGGTTTCTCCGGAATGACGGTATTGTTTACCAAATTTATTCACGCATCAGTAAAAGCCCTAGCACGGCAACGGGCTGGCGTCGTTTGCCCTGATTTCCTGCGGTGAAATATAATCAGCCCCTGTCGAAGTGGAATCGTCTCTTCAATTGGCGTTTTGTCTCCGCTTCCCCGGATAACTTCAAATAAACGATGGACAACAGGCTATGCTCCTGGCACTGGACATAGGCAACACCATGGTGACAATCGGCGTCTTTGGCGATTCCGGGCTGGTCTCAACCATGAGGGCGGCCACGGACTCCCGCCGCTCTGCCGACGAGTACGGCCTGCTGCTCACCAGCCTGCTCCAGCTGCACGGGGTACAGCGCGAGGAGATCACCGAGGTCTCCATGTGCAGCGTCGTGCCTCCCCTCACCGGCGTGTTCGAGGAGGTGGCTTCCAGCTACTTTGGAGTCCAGCCCCTCACGGTCACGGGCGCGCTCCGAACCGGACTTCAGATCGCTTACGACAACCCCCGGGACGTGGGAGCGGACCGCATCGCGGACGCCGTAGCCGCCAAGAACCTGTACGGCTACCCGACCATCATCGTCGATTTCGGTACCGCCACGGTGTTCGACGTGATCTCAGCCGAGGGCGTGTACCTGGGCGGGGCCATCGCTCCGGGGATCAGCGTGGCCGCCGAGGCCCTGTTCCTCAACACCTCCCAACTTCGCCGCATCGAGCTGACCCCACCCCCTTCCGCCATCGGGCAGAACACCACCGCCGCCCTGCAGGCCGGCCTCGTGCTGGGATACGCCGAGCTGGTCAAGGGACTTGTCGGACGAATAAAGAACGAGCTGGGCGGATATGCCACGGTCGTCGCAACCGGCGGCCTGGCCAACGTCCTGTCTCCGGAAACCGGCATCTTCGACCACATCAACCCCGACCTAACCCTCATCGGCCTCAGCCTGATTTTCGAGCTGAACAAGAATCCTGACTAGCGGACTTGGTGGTGCCAGCGTGTTGAGCGGCAAGCGGGTGGTCCTGGGCGTAACCGGCAGCATCGCCTGCTACAAGGCGCTTGACCTTGCCAGCAAGCTGACACAGGCCGGCGCCCTCGTCGACACCATCATGACCCACGGGGCGACGCAGTTCGTGACTCCCCTGGCCTTCCGCAGCCTCACCCACCGGCCCGTGGTCACCGACGCCTTCGACGCCGATTCCGAATACGCCGTCGAGCATGTGGAGTTGGCGCGCCAGGCCGACGTCATCGTAGTCGCCCCGGCCACCGTGCACACCATCGCCAAGCTGGCAATGGGCATGGCCGACGACCCGCTGACCACCACCGTCGTGGCCTCCAAGGCCCCGCTGATGGTGGCCCCGGCCATGGATGCCGACATGTACGAGCACCCGGCGACGCAGGAGAATCTTGGACGCCTGCGCAGTCGCGGCGCGGTCATCGCCGGGCCGGCGCAGGGACGCCTCGCCTCCGGGCTGGTAGGGTGGGGCCGCCTGCTGGAGACGCCGGAATTGCTGGGCCACATCGCCTACACCCTCGGGCGGGACGGGGACCTGAAGGGCCGCACCATCGTCGTCAGCGCCGGCGGCACCGCCGAGCCAATCGACCCGGTGCGAGTGATCACCAACCACTCCTCGGGCAAGATGGGCTACGCCGTCGCCGAGGCCGCCCGCGACCGGGGCGCGAAGGTGGTGCTGGTCTCGGCGGCAAAGGGCCTGCCCAACCCGCCGCTGGTGGACGTGGTGCCGGTCGGCACCGCGCAGGAAATGTGCGACGCAGTGCTGTCCCGAACTGAGGAGGCCGACGCCCTGATCATGGCTGCTGCGGTGGCCGACTACCGCCCGCTCTCGGCGGCCGACCAGAAGATCAAGAAGTCCGACGACGATCTGGCCATACTCCTGGCCAAGACCGTCGACATCCTGGCCACGGCCCGGGGCGATTTCGTGCGCGTGGGCTTCGCCGCCGAGAGCGAGAACCTGATCGAAAACGCAGCCGCAAAGGTGAAGTCCAAGTCCCTCGACCTTATCGCCGCCAACGACATCACCAGCGAGGGCAGCGGCTTCGGCACCGACACCAACCGCGTCACCCTCATCGACCGCGACATGAACGTCGAGGAGCTGCCCCTGCTGACCAAGTACGAGGTCGGCAACCGGATACTGGACAAGGTGGCGGGGCTGCTCCGGGACTAGACTGTCCTGGCCTCTATCTCACGGCGGGCTTGGGCGAGGTCATACTTCGCCTGGCGGCGCATCCAGAATTCGGCGTCGCTCCAGCCGATGCGTTCTAGCGCCAACGCCACAAAGGGGGATATGCCACACTGTCTGTCCACAAGTTGAGCAATCGCATCTCGACTTACGCCCAGCCTATCGGCGAATTCGCTGGCGCTCCAGCCCATTTCATCCAAGCCACCCTGGAGGCTTGCAGAGGGATGGGTTGGATTTCTAGCTGTCATAAGCCCCCTAGTGATAATCCTCCAAATTGATGTCAACAGCCTCGTTTCCGGAAAAACGGAAAGTAATACGCCAGTTGCCGCTTACCCGAACGCTCCAGACACAGGACGATTGCAAAGTCTCCAAACCAACCCCAATTCCCCCTCTCCCTTGAGGGTTAGGGTGAGGGTGAAATCCTTGCGGCAGAGAGGGCCAGGATACACAGAACCCAGGCCCTGGACTTGCCTCACTGCCCGGCACGGTTACTTTGCAATCGTCCTGCTCCAGACACCGCGGCGGTTTCCACGAGCCTATGCAACCGGTACCCTGGATTGTTCATTTGTTCCAGTCTGCTCGCCGAGTCCAAGTCATCTACTGATGCGTGAATTGATTGGTAAACATTCCGGGCCAGTTACACGTCATTCCGGCGAAAGCCGGAATCCAGAGATGTTGTCCTCCGGCTACGTTCTCTGTGCCTGGCGTTTTCTGGATTCCGGCTTTCGCCGGAATGACGGTATTGTTTACCAATCAACTCACGCATCAGTAAAATGCTTGAGATTCGCTCTATGTGACTCGGATTAAGGCGGCTGGCGTCATCATCTTCCCAAAATCGCTGAAGTCCTCGATGCCTGAACTCCATGCCTCTATTGCATCACTGGAGGCGGCACAACGCAAGCACTGCGCCACCTCATATTGACAGTAAGAATCAAGCCGACCGCTACAAATCGACAAAAACTCAGACAGCGAGGAACGCCTACCCCGACACAGTCTCCTTGAAGCGGCGGATGGCGTCGATGTGCTGGTCCGGGCCCTTGAGGCCGGCGCGCATGGTGTTGACCGACAGGTGCGTGGCGCCGACGCCGGCCCAATCCTCGGCGAGCTTGCCCCAGCTGTCCTGGGCGTCGGTGGCGATGCCGATGCGGCCCTCGATGCCGATGTCGTCGGGGTTGCGGCCTGCGTTGACTGCGATCTGACGCATCTCGGCGATGCGCTCGGCGCCCTCGCCGTCGGGCTGGAACTGGGGGAACCATCCGTCGCCCATGCGGCCGATGCGCCGCACCACCTGGGGCGCGCCGCCGCCGAACCACACGGGGATGGACTTCGCCGGTCGCGGGTTGATGCCGGCGTGGGTGATGTTATGGTAACGTCCGTGGAAGTCCACCACATCCTGGGTCCACAACATCCGCATGACCTCGATCTGCTCGGCGGAGCGGCGGCCGCGGTTGGTGAAGTCCTCGTTGAGTCCCTCGTACTCGACATCGTTCCAGCCGACGCCGATGCCCAGGCGCAGCCGGCCGCCGGTCAGAACGTCCACCTCGGCGGCCTGCTTGGCTACCAGCGCAGTCTGCCGCTGGCTTAGGATGAGCACCCCGGTTACGAACTCCAGCTTCTGCGTGATGGCCCCCAGATAGCCGAAGAGCACGAAGGGTTCGTGGAACATATCGACGGAGCTGTACGGCCGCTCCCACGATTCGCGCTTGCTGGCGTCGGCTCCCAGCACGTGGTCGAACACCAGAAGGTGCTCGTAGCCCAAGTCCTCTGCGGCCTGGGCGAAGTCGCGTACGCCCGCCGGGTCTGCACCGATTTCGGTCTGCGGAAATATGGCTCCCAGTTGCATGACTGCCTCCTGCTGAATTGCCCGCATGAATCTGCTCTCGCATTATAGGTTGCCGACCACTATTTTCAACGAGGCCAGGCTCTTTCGATTATTCCTCCCCCCTGAGGGGGAAGGTTAGAAGGTTAGGGCGGGGGTGAGATTCCCGTTGCGGGCGACGTATTCCATTGCGAGTAAGTTGCGTAATCCGTCATCGGCACATTTAGCGTATTATTCATGTAGACGGATTGTGAGGGCGGCATGAACGACTCGGTTATTCAGACCGACGGTCTGACCAAGCGCTACGGGCGTGTGCTGGCGGTGGACCAACTGTCGCTGGAAGTACCGCGAGGGCGCATTTTCGGGCTGCTGGGCCCTAACGGCTCCGGCAAGACCACCCTGATGAGCATGTTGCTGGGACTGGTGCGGCCCACCGCCGGCAGCTTCACGCTCTTCGGTGAATCTCCGGAACGGGGCGGGCTGGACCGGGAACTGCACCGCGTCGGCGCGCTCATCGAATCGCCCAACTTCTACCCGTACCTTTCCGGACGCAACAACCTGGCTTACTTCCAGGGTATTTCCGGGCGCGACAACCCGGAAGAGCTGGACTTACTGCTGGAGCAGGTTGGACTCGCCGGCCGAGGGAACGACAAGTTCCAGACCTACTCGCTGGGGATGAAACAGCGGCTGGGACTGGCGTATACCCTGCTGGGCAACCCGGAGGTGCTGCTGCTGGACGAGCCGACCAACGGCATGGACCCGGCCGGTATGGCCGAGATACGAGAACTGATTCGAAACCTGGGCAGCGAGAACCGCACTGTCATCCTGTCCAGCCACCTGCTGAACGAGGTTGAGCAGGTCTGCGACAGCGTCGCCATCCTTTCCCACGGCAGGCTGATAGCTCAAGGAGATGTGGCCGAACTGCTACAGGAGCGCGGCAGCCCTCAGGTGCGGTTGCGAACCACAGACGACCGCAAGGCCTGGGAGATCCTGAACGCTCTCGCTTGGGTGGACAGCGTCAGCACCGACAACGGCTACCTCGTGGCCGGAGTAGCGCCCGACCGTTCTTGGGAGATTACCGCCGCCCTCAGCCGCAACGAAGTCTACGTCGCGGAAATGACATCGGCGCAGATTTCCCTGGAGCAGTACTTCCTCGACGTAACCGACGAAGCCGAAGGGCAGAGGCAGGTGGCGTAATGGCGATGGCAATACAGGTGGCGATGCTCACCCGCTGGGAGTGGTTCAAGCTGCGCCGCCGCTGGGTTCCCTGGATAGTGCTGGGCTTCATGCTGGTAATAGTGCAGCTCCTGTTCTGGCTGGTTACCACCCTCGGCGACGACGTGTCATATCAGTCCCCGGCAGAGAACATCGCCAACGGCCTGGGCTTCTCCGCCTTCTTCGGCCCGTTTACCGCGGTGATTCTGGCCGCCGCGGTGCTGGGCGGCGAATACGGCTGGGGCACCCTGCGTCCGGTGCTGAGCAAGGGGGCCGGACGCTGGCCCTTCCTGACCTCCAAGGTTGCAGTGGTAGTGCTGACCACCGCCGCTATTCTGCTCATCCTGTCCGTATCCGTGGCGATTAGCGGCTTCATAGCCGAGGCCGTCCTGTCCCCCTCGGAAGCCGAAAGTTACGGCAACGTTTCATGGGTTGACCTGCTGGCGCTGTACGGCAGGATGGTTTACGGTTTCCTGCCCTACATCATGCTGGCGCTGTTCCTCGTGGTGCTGACTACCTCCAACGGGGTCGGCATCGGGCTTTCATTGGGCTATTACATAGCCGAGACGGTAATCCTGGTCCCCATCCTGGCCATCTTTGACTGGTCCGACCAAGTATATGCCTATTTGCTTGGCCCCAATGTGGATGCCTGGCAGTCCGTGCCGGGCACTGAGGACTTCGCTTCCGCCATGGCCACCATCGGTGGTATGTCGGAAATGGCTCATGGGTTTATCTTCGTGACCATCTACACCGTAGTCCTGGCCGCTGGCGCAGTCACCCTGTTCATGCGCCGCGATGTCGCGGGAGCGAAGGGCGGGTAGCGCCTCTTCCGGCTGGGATCAGGACGAAAGGAAGGGGCGCACGGTTGTGCGCCCCTACACGGTTCCTGCATACAAGGGAATGGCTACTTGCCGTTGCCGCCGTTGCGGAAGGCGGGGATGACCTCCTTCCCGTATAGCTCGATGGACTCCATCACCTTGTCGTGAGGGATGGTCTCGGTCTGCATGATCAGCATGACCTGGTCCACGCCGATGTCCTCGTAGGTCTTGATGGTGTTGATGCAGCTCTCCGGGTTGCCCGCGATGATCACGCCGCGGTCAGCAAGGAGGTTGGCGTCCAGCTGCGCCACGGCGGCTCGCGCTGCGCCCGGCCCGCTGTCCAGCGAGATGCCGGCCTCGGCGGCCTGGGCCTGGTGTTCCTCGTCGGACTGGCGGAGCCAGCGGCCGAAGTCCGCCTTCAGGTGTTCCGGCACGCCGCCCCAGGCCTCCAGCAGTTCCTCATAAGCGTTGATGCGGCCTGCTATGTAGGGCTTGTCCGGGCCGAAGAAAGTCTTCATGGACTCGGCGCACAGTTCCTTGGCAGCCTGGTCGTCCTTGGCGCAGTAGGAATGTACGTTGTTGCCCCAGAAGTCGTTGATCTCCGCGCCCACCGGGTCGGCGTCCTTGATGGCGTCGCGGTAGACCTTGACGTGCTCCGCGAGTACATCCACCGCGTAGGAGGCCGACGACAGCACGCCGATGCCTTTCTGGGCGGCGAGCCGGAAGCTCTCGGTCTGGGTGCAGGCCAGGTACATACGGGGGTGGGGTTTCTGGTAGGGCTGGGGGAGCACCCGGCGGGGCGGCACGTTCCAGAAGTTGCCTTCCCAGGAGAATTCACCCGAAGTCTGCCAGATCTGAGGGATCATGTTGATGGCTTCGTCCCAGCGGTCCCGGGTCTCGCGGGGGTCGATGCCCTGGCCCAGCTGCTCGTAGGCGTTGGAGCGGCCGGTGCCGAACTCCACCCGCCCGTGGGTCAGTTGGTCGACCATGGCGGCCCGCTCGGCGATGCGGACCGGGTGGTGGTTGGGCAGGATAGACACGCCGAAGCCGATGCGGATGTTCTTGGTGCGCTGGGACAGGGCGCCGAACATCACCTCAGGACAGGGGGAACCCGAGAACCCGTAGAGGAAGTGGTGCTCCACGAACCAGAGGTTGTCGAATCCCACCTGGTCCGCCAACTCGCACTGTGCCAGGGTCTCCTGGTACAGGGAATGCCAGTCGATTTCGTCGTCATAGGGACGCTGCATTTCATACAAGAGTCCAAACTGCATGGATTAGCTCCTTCCTTTGTCTGATCGAATTTGGCGCAAGTATACCTTATGTCCGATTGGGCAGGTAGTCTGGCGACGGCGAGGGGCGTGGGTATACTGGAATCACCAATCTCGAGCTAACGCGAGGCGCGTATGACGGACGCGAACGCGAAATCGGACTGGCAAAGGCCGCTGGAAACGGAGCTTGACCTGTCGCCAATGCCGGTGCCGCTGCGGTGGGCTGAAGGGGGATTGGTAGTCCGACTGAACAACTCCAGAATTGACCTCGACATCATCGTTTCCCGCTTCCGCAGGGGCTACACTCCGGAGATGATCGTCGATTCCTATCCCTGGTTGAAACTGTCAGACATCTACCTGATAGTCGCCTTCTACCTGCGCAACAAGGCAACTGTTCACGAATACCTCTGTGAGAGGGAAGAAAGGGCTGACGAAATCTCGGCGAGGTCTTACGCTGACGGATTCATGTCGGAAGAGGACTGGCAATATTGGCGAGACAGCCAAGCTGAACGTCACCGATGGGCTCGCGGAGAGTGATGCTGTTCCTGGTGTTCCGTTCGCTTCTGGGGTTTCAGGCCCTATAAGCCCTTCTGAAGAGAGTTTCTACAGGCATTCAGACACGTTCAGAAGAGGGTGAGGGGCCGTACCTTGATGGTTTCATATCTGATTTTGTAATAATTGTAATACAAATCTATTTGATTCACAAGTCGTAAGCTTATGCCAGATGGGCCTGGCGAAATGAGGTTAGGGGCATTTGCGTGAGATGCTGTCCCGCACAAGTGCCCCTAACCTCATTGTGCCGAGCCGGTGGTTAGCTATCTGCGTGTAGATAAAGAGACCCCGGTAACGCTCGCCGGGGCCTCTTTGGTGCAGAGGGCAGTTTGCCCACCTACGGCATTTTCAGCAGAAAATGGTTATTAGGTCCGTCGTACTCTAAGACTCCTTTGTTCAAAATGTCTCGCCCGATTAAGGCGATTGCCCTGTTCATGTCGTGCAGTGCTACTGGTGCGCCAGCACCCCTGAATCCCATCGCGTGCAGGGATTCTTTGTACGATCCCCGCCTCCCCATCAGTTCTACTTCAACATCAAAAATCGGGGTCGGTACATTGCTCTCGGTTGCTGAATGCATCCTTCGATATCCTAGTTGGCGAAAGCCCCATCTGATGGCCGCATCAGTGTCGATACATGTCCTCCCTGCTCCTGTGTCGATGACGCCAAACCCAAAGATGTGCTGTGCCTTGGGATAGATTGGGGTCAATCGAATTTTAATTAGGGGAGGGGATGTAATACCGATGAATTCAGGCACGATTCTCTGGCTCAAAATATGATGCGAACCCTTCAAGGAATCCGCTCTCCACCACCATGCGAATCAACGCTGGATTCTCCATTAGATGTTTCGCTTGGTAATCCCTCATCTCCTCTGGTGTGTCCAGAACTTCAACGAGTTCGGTCCCACGAATTACCAGGTATTTCCCTTCGTTGCCCATCGACCACTCATCTTTGTTGTGCTCCCAAGCCTCCAATTCGACTGGGAAGTCGTGATCAAGCACACGAACGTTAAGCGAATTAGCCATTAGCCACCTCCAAGCTAGTCTCTTTGAGCGTTCCCGAACTCACAAATTCCACAAAACGCCAAAGGCAGGGCAGGGCAAAGGGATGGTTTGCCCTGCCTTTGCATTCTAGGGTGTTTAAACGTGTTTGGCAACAGATAAACTTGCAATTGTGTGATTGTTATCACAATCGACCGTCGGCTTTTTGAATCAGTGGTCCTAGCTTACCAATCGGGCAGGTTCACCTTGATCGGCAACGCCTGCGGCCACACTTCCCCCACCTTTGGCCTCAGCACTTCTGCCAGAAACCGCTCGATCCCGTCCCTGCACTTCCGGCACGGCACTATCGCCCACGTAAGCCGCAAGTACCTCGGTATTATCAGGTCCCGTATTCTGCTCCAGTTGCCCCGGTGATGATGGATGCGGTTCTTGATAACTCCCTGCCCAACGTAGGCGACTTGGAACCCTTGTCTGTCGCTTTCGGGATACCAGAGAATGTAGACGCCCTGCTGGAGACCGAGGCGGCGTAGATTGGCCCATTCAAAACTGTACCACCTGCCTTTAACGGATCTGGCCCACGATACGGTTGTCTCGGTCATTGGCATATGCAACTGGTATACGCTCCACTTTCCCATTACTGCCCCTGTACTGACACTCGATTTGGGCAACCATTAACGGTGTCGGACAATAGGGCAGTCGCATTCCAGATTCAAAAAGATAAGGCGGAGGAGGCTGTGGCACAACTCCGCCGCCCTGTGGCGCAACAGGAAGAGACCTTCCTGTGCGCGGCGATTATAGCACGGTGAGGGGTTTAATCTCGTGGTCGCCAGTCCCTGGGATTCAGACAGGCCGCTACGAACAATAAAACGATTGCTCCTATAACCAGCACTCCAACGATTCCGATGCCCTGTGCCACTCCGCTATCACTGATCAAGAGCGCCCACAAGGCTAACACCAGAATGAGTACGAAGACTGCCAATATCACCAACATCACCAAGAGGGCGAAACAACCGCATCCGCCTGCCGTTGCTTGACCCGCGATGTCCAGTCTCTCTCCCTGGGTGAAGTCCTCGCGTTGCCGACCCAATCTGCATCCTTAAAACGAGGGTCTCCCTGTTACACGGCAACTATGACATAACCCTAGTCTATTCATCGTCCTGACGTGGCAATAGCTCCAATAGCGGTTTCGTCAAGTCATGGAGAAGACCGGCAAGCTGATTGGGCGTCAGAACAAAGGTCAGAGACTCCTCCGGGATGTCATCAGGCTCCACATCTTCGGCAAACATCTTGTATTCCATTTTCAACAAAATTAACCCTTTGACCTCTGCTGGTATGGGGATCATTCCGACATGGAGACCAACTACGATGGCTCGCTCGGGTGTTTCCATGGATCTGCTCTTTCTTTTCTGATTCACGCAGGGTAGAATGAGGCCACTGGGTCTTGCTTTGCAGGCAGGTCGATCCAGCGGCCTCGACATTATCCCCGGACCCGCCCAAGGGCGGGGCTGACCTTTTTCGCCAGCACCGGGGCCGTTCTATCCCCATGTAGGGGCACCGCCATTCTATCAGGCAGGAGGGACAGGGCGCAAGAAAGAAAAAAGCTGAGTTTTTAAATCAGCACAGAACGCGAAGCGGGGCCACAGGCGTCACCAGCACCCGTAGCCCCTAATCGCAAACGGTCACCCCACAAATCCAACCATTTGGAGGGCGAATGCCAATCCACCAAATCCAACCATCTGGAGGACGGATGTTTACGATATACGTAAACTATATCTCGTTCGTTGTTCAGAAGCGAATGGTTAATCAGGTTGAAGTGCTCATTTCCAATCAACATCTCCCTGCGGCTTACGGGAGGTACTGATGAAAGTGAAAGCCATTGTTGAGTTGATAGGGAGCAAGCTGAATTCCTTGTTTAACTGCTACGAGCTGATTAAGGACGTGGCTGAGGCCATTTTGGCATGGACTCCTTTCCCTGAAATCCAGTATCTAGATGGTGCTCTTGGCCTCGGTTTTATCGCCATTATCGTTGTCTGTGTCGTGGTCGTATCGCCACTTCGAAATCGGTGGTATAGTCGCAGAAGCAAGAGGACTGCTGATGGCTGAGTTCACATTTACGGGCACGTACAGCGTGGATTGTCCCAGTTGCGGGTCTGGCCTTGTTATCAAGGCCGGACCCAGGGATGGTCAGCAACGCTACAAGTGCAAAGAGTGCGGCAAAAAATTTAGGGCCAATGGCACCGCCGAGGGCCGTAGCTACGACGCCGAAGTCATCGGTGCAGTGATCCGTGCCTACTACGCCGGTATGTCCTACAAGCAGATTGCGGAATTGATGGAAGATTTTCTAGGCATCAACGAACCTTCGAAAGACACCCTTTACCAGTGGGTGTCCGATTATACCGACGCAGCAATTTATACTCTCAGAGACGTCAAGGCCACGACGTCCGACCACTGGGTTGCGGATGAGATGTACGTCAAGGTAGGCGGCATCACCGCCTACCAATGGAACATCATGGACCGGCGCACTAGGTTCCTGTTGGCCTCCCACCTATCGGCAGAGAAGACCGGCATGGAAGCAACTATCGCGCTTAAGAAGGCGTTGGCCCGGGCTGACCGGCCTCCCAGTAAGATCACGACTGACAGCAACCCCAGTTACGACATCCCTATCAAGGTTCTCTTTCCTAACGCCGAGCACATTCATTCGCAGGGGATTGAATCTCCCATCAACAATAACCGGATCGAGCGGCTGAACGGGACCTACCGTTCCAGGGACAAGGTCCTGCGTGGGATGGACAGCATGGACAGTGCGCAGCAGTTCTTGGACGGTTACACGGTCCAGTACAATTATTTCCGCGACCACGAAGCACTGAAGGGGCGTAAGCCCTACGAGGCGGCAAAGATTGACGCTCCGTTCAAGGAATGGGCTGATGTGGTGCGGGCGGATATCGAGGTGCCGCAGTCTTGGTGTAAGAAAGTGACCAAGCGCGGCACAGCCAAGGTTCCCCGGAAACAAGCTGAACGGGCAATAGAGCGAGCTGAGGAGAAAAGGGCAAAGGCAGGGGCAGGCCGAGGGCACCCAAGGCGGTGTTGCCGGATACTCTTGGCGCACACGTCAACAAACAACCTACGTTAATCCCGACGAGTGTGATGCGTAGCCTACGGCCCAAGCCACCGAACCGGAGACACAACCAGCGCAAGTAAGGCAAAAGAAGACCGCCGAGGGCAATCCCTCGGCGGTCTTTTGGGTCCTCCGCTGTGAGAAAGTCTACGGCTGTTCAACTTCCGTGCATCCCAGTATGTAGGTATCCTCGGCAGTCGCCCGACCCCGCCAGAGACACAATCGCAAATCCGGGTCTTGGGCCAATGCAGTGCTGATCTGTGCCTCTACCTTGGAATCGAAAGCTAACGCTAAACAAGACGGGACGTGCAGATTAAGGCTTCGCCCTCGCACACCCTCCAAATTCGCTGACTAGGAGCAGGGCAATCGCCCGAAGTTGACGGCGTAGCCAGTTACGTCGAAGTCTGCAATCACAGTGTTGAGATTTCGACCGTTAAGGGTGTTTACGACGCCAATTCTCACGTCTCTGTCTTGATGGTCTGCTTCCTTGATGAATAGTGATATAGCTTCACTATCGCTATCGTTGAACCAAATACGCTCTGAATCGTTGCTACCCCCTTCAGTCTCATACCATGTGTCGCTGATGTCTTCATCTCGATAATGTATGTTCAAGAATGTTTCTCCAAGCCCTATCAATGGCCCCCCTCCATCAAAAATAAACCAAGGACTATCAGAAAAACATGCCATTCTGATGATAGGCTCGTCATCAGACTCATCATTGCTGGTAGCGTAAGCTCGCAATTGGAAAAAGGGATTATCCGACGCGATTGGCGCACAATTGGGGTATGCGTCAGGACAATCAGGGCCAAAGTAAACCCAGTCCCCATTATCCGGAGATGGAGTAGGCATCGGGGTAGCAGTTGGTTCTGGCGTCACGGTCGGCTCTGGGGTTGGGTCTGGCCTACTCAGAGGGCTCCCCTCAAAATAGGCGTCAATAACGTCGAAAAGCTCCGCTATATCCACGGCTCCATTGTCGTTGCCATCAACACAACCGAGGTTATCATTTAGATTTCCTTCGAAATAAGCATCAATAACATCGAAAAGCTCCGCTATATCCACGGTATTGTTGTCGTTTTGGTCCAAACAACTGAGGTCTCTGTCTGTTGTGTCCGCTTTGACCATCGTGAGGGACACGAAGGTAGCGATGCCAATGGCACACAAGAGGACGGATACGAGAATGGCAGAGGCTGTACGTTTCAAAGGAACCCCCTTGCAGTATCGGATAGGGCCACCGCGACAGTAGACCAACCGTTAATCCTGACAAGGGGGCACGAAGTGCCCCTGTCCAAAGATACTTTTTCAGGATTTATGATTGAATGTGTCTACTGTCGCGGTGCAATCCTAGCCAAAGGCAACGGGTATTGCAAGAGGTTGTGGGATTATCTGTAACCCCTGCACCTCTTGCCTCGCCGCTACGCCTACCCTTACAAAGGGATACCCCACCAAAATCAGACTTGTCAGCCTGAAGTTGGTGGGGTATCCCTTTGACGGTTCGGCTTCGCTACGATATCTTGGGGTGCGACTCAGATTCGGATAGATTCAGGCAAATTCACCCCTTTCAAAGCAAACCCCCGTAGCGAACGGAACCGTTCCTGGCTGACGAAAACCTGGAGGCCGACATACAGGTCCAATTGCGCCAGCATTTCCCAGACATAGACATCATAGATGTCAGGGACGTTGGACTAGATCACACCCCAGACGAAGATATTCTCCAGAAGATAATCTCCAATGGACCTCAGAAAACAACCGGATTGTTGTTTCTCACGACGTCAACACCATGCGGGGACTGGCAGACAACAGGGTGAGAGCCGGTCTGCCAATGCTTGGGGCCATCATAGTCCTCGAGCACATGCCTTACGGAGTCGCCATAGAATTCATCGCATTCGTGGACAGTGGTCAGTTCGGCGATATGGAGGGCCGATCAGTGTTCGCAAGAGAGTTGCGCTGAGTCGGCCACTGACCACTGCTCTTACATCCTGCGGGTTGCATCTTGCCTACGCGAATATATCCAGCGGCAAAAACGCGGAGACCACGAAGTTGGGAACGTCCACCACCTCGCTGACCTTCAGGTCGACCGCGACGCTGCAGATGCAGTAGGCTTGCTCACGGCTCCAGCCGCGCTCCATCAGCAGGTGAATCATGTTCAGCAGGGCCTGCCGCGACGCCAGTGTCCCGTTCTCCGACTCGTTCACCCCGTCGGCGGCTATGCACATGCCCGTTGAGGCAATGAACCGTCGCGGCGCAGCCATCTCGGGGCTGGTGAAGTAGTCGTCCCTCTCGAAATAGGGGAAGTTTATGCCCCGGCTGGCCGCCTCGCCCTTTCGGACCCGGAAGCTGACGTGCAGGGTGCAGTTCATCTCGATGGCCGTGCCGCAACACTCCGAATCGCCCTGTGCGTAGTGCGCGTCGCCAGCCGAGAAAAGCGCGCCCTCGGTGAACACCGGCAGCATCAGGCGGGTACCTGCCGTCAGTTGCTTGATGTCCACGTTGCCGCCGTGTTCCCGGGGCGGGATGGTGCGCAGTCCCTCGGACGCGAAGGGCTCCTGGGCCGGCACAGCTCCTGCGGGGGTCGGCCCGACCACGGCACCGCCCCGGCGCAGCAGTTCGTCCTCGCGCAACAGTATTTCCTGCCGCAACGCCCGGGAAGGCGCGACGCCGATTGTGCCCATGAAGGACGCCTCCGGCACCCGTACGCCGGGAAGCTGCTCGGATTGGGCGAATCCATCGCGCATCTCCCAGTGGCAGATGAACGGCTCGGTGTACAGGTCGCGCAGGAAGCCGAACCCGGGGAGGATCGTGGTGAAACCCCAGGATGCCGGTTCGATGTCCATGACATTGACTTCCAGCAGGTCGCCGGGTTCCGCTCCGTTCACGTAGACCGGGCCGGTCAGCGGATGGACCAGGCCCAGGTCCGTCTGCAATAAATCCAGTGCCTGGGTGTTGGGCGTAATTTGACCATCAAAGGCATTGCGGGTCTGCATGACCACTTCCTCGCCCTCGTCGGCGCGCACCGCGGGCGGGATGTCGGGATGCCAGCGATTGTGCCCCTTATCCGGCTCGTCGCCGCATTGTTTCGTGTAGTCCAGCAGAATCTCTTTCACCGGAGGCCTCCTGGCTGTCGAAATTGTTGGTGAGTGTCCCTCGAAGGATGGGCTTTTGAGACTGCCCTAAGTCTGCGCTCGCCGATTATATCTCACAACAGCCGGACGATTTGAGAGACAACCGCGGAACTGCGCTGGTATTCTGATTGCGGACTTTCGACGCCGTCACCTCATGAAATACCGTGAGGAAGGGCGCGAAGTGTTCGTGAATGGATGATGAGCTGACAATGCCGTTGCATTCGAGTATGTCCATCACTTGCGGCCGCCAACTGAAAGCCGCAGGAGGTAAACGAATGAGGATTCTTCTGTTGTTAACCGGCTTGCTGTTGAGCGGCTTTCTGGTCGCCTGCGGTTCTGACCCGACTCCGACAACCGCGCCCACCGCGGTACCGGTGCCAACCGAGACTGCCATTCCCACCGCAACAGCCCAGGCGACTCCCACGCCCGTCCCGGCCGTCACGCAGGCCCTCTCCAGGGATGACGCAGGCCGCGACCAGGAAGACGGCGGCGTGCTGATGATCCTCGGCAGCGACCCGCCCACCCTGGACCCCCACCAGACCGGCGACGTTACCTCGTCCCGCTACATCCTCGAGGTGTTCGGGGGGCTTCTGACGATCGATCCCGACCTGGCCATAGTCCCGGACCTGGCACAGGACTGGACAATCGATGAAGACGGAATGGGCTACGTCTTCCGCATCAATCCCGAAGCCAGGTTCCATGATGGCCGGTCCGTAACGGCTGACGATTTCAAGTGGTCCTTCGAGAGAGCAGCAGACCCGCTTACGGAGGCGCCCGCGGCCGATGTGTTCCTGGGCGACATCGTCGGCGCCCAGGAAAAGCTCAACGGGGAAGCGGATTCCATATCCGGCATAAACGTCATCGACAACGCCACCATCAGGATAGATGTAGATGCCCCCAAGCCCTACATCATTTCCAAGCTGACCTATCCCACGTCCTTCGTCCTAGACCAGGCAAATGTCGATACGGGCCGGGAGTGGGTAAAGACCCCCAACGGCACAGGTCCCTTCATGCTGACGGAATACGATCCCGGGGTGTTCATTCGCCTGGAGCGCTTTGACGACTACCACCTCGGGTCTGCCAACCTGAAGGCCGTTGAGTTCAACCTGGCCGGCGGCGACGGGCTGCTGATGTACGAAAACGACGAAATCCACTTCGGCGGCGTTGGACTGGCCCTCCTGGAGTCGCTGGAGGACCCCGCGAACCCGCTCAGCGACCAGCTACACCGCGGCCCTCCCGAGTTTGACGTATCCTACTTCGGAATGAACGCGGAGGAACCCCCCTTCGACGACGTGAAGGTGCGTCAGGCCCTGAATTACGCCATCGACCGGGAGACCCTGGCAAGCGTTCTCTTGAATGACATCGTTACCCCGGCAAAGGGCATCCTGCCTCCGGGCTTCCCCGCATACAACCCCAGCCTTGAGGGCTATGCCTTCGATCCCGAAAAGGCCCGCAACCTGCTCGCTGAGTCCAAGTATGGCAGCGACACGTCAAGCTATCCGCCAATAACGCTGACCATCCCCGGATCCTTCGGCGCACCGGTCAGCCCGCTCCTTGAGGCGATTCTCCTCACCTGGGAAGAAGAGTTGGGCATAACCATGGACATACAACAGACGGAGTGGGCAACTTACCTCGAAGACCTGCGAGACCGCCGGTTCCAGATCTTCGGCGGCCTGGGCTGGGTTGCAGACTACCTTGATCCGGAGAATTTCCTGGACGGCCTGTTCCACAGCGGCAGTGACAACAACCACACCTCGTACAACAATCCAGAGTTGGACGCCGTTCTGGAGAAGGCGCGGGTGGAGCAGGACCAGCAGGCAAGGTTCGCCCTGTACAACGAAGCTGAGGAAATGATAGTAGAAGAGGCTCCGTGGGCCCCCCTGTGGCACTCCAACGGCGACAGCTACCTGATCAAGCCCTACGTCAAGGGTCTGCCCTTGTCCCCTCTGGTCATACCCAGATTCCGTTACGTATACTTCGAGGAATAGCACGCATTCACGGGGGCGGGCGATCAGTCCGCCCCCTTACCGTATCCTTGGCGGACCCTCGGGAATCGGCCTGCCTTTTCCGACAGCGAACCTGCGGGACAGAACTGTCCGCAATGGGGGGATGAAGCATTGCAGGTCTATCTGGTAGACGGGACTTACGAGCTTTTCCGGGCCTACTTCGCCCTGCCCAAGCTGGAATCGCCCTCGGGACAGCCTGTGGGAGCGGTTCGCGGACTTGTCCAGAGCCTCCTCAGCCTCCTGAGAGACAACGACGTGACCCACATCGGCTGCGCATTCGACAGCGTAATTCCCTCTTTTCGCAACGAGATGTTCCCTGGCTACAAGACAGGCGAGGGGACACCGGAAGACCTGCTGGAACAGTTTCTCCTGGCAGAGAGGGCAGTGGCTGCCATGGGAGTCTGCGTCTGGCCAATGGTGGACTTCGAGGCCGACGACGCCATCTCGTCCGCGGTTGCCCAGCTGACCGTCGATCCCGCCGTCGATAGCATTACAATCTGCTCTCCCGACAAGGACCTGGGACAACTGGTGGACGGCGAACGGGTGGTATGTCTCGACCGTCGGCGGGGAGAAGTGATCGACGAGCAGGGAGTGGCCGCCAAGTTTGGAGTCGCCCCTGAGTCCATACCCGATCTGCTGGCCCTGACGGGCGATACCGCCGACGGCATTCCTGGCCTGCCCCGGTGGGGGGCGAAGACCTCATCCGCCGTGCTGGCCCGGTATGTGCACCTGGAAGCAATACCGACGTCGGAACCCTGGGACGTGCCAGTGAGGGGTGCGACCGCCCTGCAGGGCATTCTCGCCGAGCGATACGACGACGCGCTCCTGTATCGCGACCTAGCCACCCTGCGCCGCGACGTGCCCATTGGTGCAGCTTCGGCGGATGTAGAGTGGCGGGGCGTGCGACGCGGCGAATACGAAGCCCTGTGCGAGGAGCTGGGCTTCGGGCGCCTGGCGTCCCAACCCCACCACTGGGATCCGGGGTCATAGCCTCGGCTTTCATCGTCTATAATTGCAGAACCAACAATCCAACCGCGAGGACGGGCATCATGACTCAGCAGAAAACGCTGCTGACCGCCGATGAGTTTTATGAATTCTGCTGCCATAACGACGGGCGGTATGAATTGGTAGATGGAAAGGTGGTGGAATTGGCGCCCGCAAACGAAGAGCACGGCGAGGTCGCATTAAACATTGGCACAGAGTTTAATCTCTATTCCCGTCAGCATGGAATTGGTCGCGGTGGGGTGGAAATTGGATATCGCCTCCGTCAGAACCCGGATGTTGTTCGCGGCCCGGATGTGTCATTCAACGTGAGGTCCAGGGTCGAAGGGGAAAGGCCTCTTCGCACCTTCGTTTCGGGAGCGCCGGACATTGCCGTTGAGGTGTTTTCTCCTTCCAATACCGAGGCAGAGATGGAGCGCAAGGTGGCGGAGTACCTGGCAGCCGGGTCCCGGCGCGTCTGGGTCACATATACCTCCAGCCGCAGCGTCACGGTCCACCGCGACGACGGCGCGACCATTACCTACACCGGCGACGAAGTGATCACCGACGAGGAACTGCTCCCCGGTTTTTCCCTCCCACTGTCCGAAATCTTCAGGTAGCACCATAGAACATCGCGCCCTTTGCTCCTTTTCTGCCCAGCTTTGGCCGGGATGCTATAATGCCCGCAATCACCGCCTCAGCCCTAGCAGGCTGCCTGGCGGGCAAACTCCGATGACAGGGAGAGGGCAATGCACATCGGATACTTCACGGAGCGGCCATATCAGGACCCCGACTCCGGTTACTTTGGAGCTACCGGCAAGCCGATCATGGACCTGACGGTCAGCAACGAGATCTACGACCCGAAGCTGGGCGCCGAACTCTACAACCGCTACCTGGACGAGAAGCTCTACGCCGAAGAGATGGGCTTCGACGGCCTGATGCTGAACGAGCACCACGGCACGCCCTTCTGCATGGGCGGAGCGATGAACGTGGAAGCCTCCATCCTGGCCCGTATCACGAAGCGGGCCAAGATCGTGCTGCTGGGCAACATCATCCCCATCTGGGACGATCCCCTGTGGCTGGTGGAGCAGCTTTCGATGATCGACATGATCTCCCGTGGCCGGCTGGTCTCCGGTTGGGTGCGAGGCACCGGCCGCGAGAGCGTGGCCCACAATGCGCCGCCGCCCTACAACTGGGAGCGGTTCCAGGAAGCCCATGAGTTCATCGTCAAGGCGTGGACCACCCCCGGCCCCTTCCGCTGGGAGGGCAAGCACTACCAGTTCCGCCACGTGAACCCTTGGGCGCGGCCCTACCAGAAGCCCCACCCGCAGGTGTGGCTGCCCGGCGTCATCAGCCGCGACTCGCTGATGTGGGCCGCCGAAAAGCGCATCCCCTACATCATGCTGTCCACCGAGCTGGAGCCCACCAAGCGGGCCTTCCAGCTCTACCACGACACCGCCGCCGAGCTTGGCTACGAGTCCGGGCCACAGAACCTCGGCTACCTGTGGAAGGTCCACGTGGACGAGACCGAGGAACTGGCCGAGCAGGCAGGGCGCAAGTTCGTGCAGGGCCCCAGCAACCCCTTCCTGGCCGGCAACGAGGGCACGACCAACCCCGCGCTGCTCAACCTGCCGGGCCTGACCTCCCGTCGCCGGGTGCTGCCGACGCAGGGAAGCGCCACCGCCGCGCGGGGCGGCCCCGCCAGCGTGCTTGGCCGCGCATACGAACAGCAGATCGCGGACTACACCATCATCTCCGGCACGCCCAAGACCGTGATCCCCAAGATCCGCCACGTGCTGGAGTACCTGCGCCCCGGCAGCGTCTTCTTCTGGGACGGCGACGGCGCCATGACCCACGACGACGCAATGCGCAGCCTCCGACTGATGGGCGAGGAGGTGATCCCCGCGGTGAAGGAAATCGCCAAGGAACTGGAACTTCCCAGCTCCTTTGAGGTGAACCCGGCTACCGGCAAGCCCTACCCGGAGGAAACCGCGGATGTTGCCGCCACCGCCAGCGCCGAGGGCGGCCACAGCGCCGACTAGTTGCCCGCGGTTATTCCCGATGGCAACTTCAACGCATCGCTGGCACAAGAATGCAGGGGCGGGTTTGAAACCCGCCCCTGTTTTGCAGGTTCGGCTCCCGCTTCCCTGTAGCTACACCGGAGCAGCGATCCCGGCATTCGCTTGTATTGCGGATGAGAAAGCCGAGAGTGGTAAAGTAGTGACAGGCTACAAATGAACCAAGGACTCGCGCCTGATACTGCGTCGCGAGGGCGGTCATGACCATCAAACGACCATCGAAGACACCTGTGGACGAGCGATACCCCGGACTGGTACCGCTGCCCGATCCGCCCCAGATCCCCAGAATGCAGGAACACACGCACATCACACGTGCAGACCAGACGCTGAAGACCTGGTTCCGTAATCGTCCGGGTACACTGATCAACGGGAAGGGGTACCTGTGCCCGGACCGCCAGAACATCCGCCGCTCACCCTATCCTGACTGTGTGGTCGCGTTCGATGTGGACCCGGACCGCATCACAGCCACCAACGGCTATGTCATAAGCGAGGTAGGCAAGCCCCCTGAGTTTGTGCTCGAATTCGGATCGGCTTCAACGGGGAGGCGGGACTACACCGTCAAGAGGGAACAGTACGCCAACATGAGCGTGGGTGAATACTGGCGTTTCGACCACACGGGCGGAAGAAACCACGACGTGTCCCTGGCAGGCGACCGGTTGGTCAGCGGTGTTTACGAGCCTATCACCACGACCACGGAACCGGACGGAACTATCTGGGCCCACAGCCCGGCCCTGGGACTGGACCTGTGCTGGCGAAACGGAGAGCTTCTCTTCCGAAACCCGGCCACCGGAGAGTTTCTGCTCAATCAGCAGCAGACTCAGGATGCGCTGGAATACGCCCAAATCCGAATCCTCCAAGAGCAGGTTGCCCGCCGCGATGCCGAGAGCCGAATCCGCGAACTTCAAGATGAACTGCTTCACGGGCAATAGGCATCCCAAATCCTGTGGATAGAGCTGCGCATAATTTGCCGGACGCAGCCAGTGACAACGCGACATTGGTCTACCCTTGAATAGGGACTCCATCAACTCCGACATAGCCGTCATCGGCGGCGGGCCCGCGGGCAGCGCGGCTGCGACGATGCTGGCGCGGCAGGGCTGGCGCGTCGTGCTGCTGGAGCGGGAGCGTTTCCCCCGTGAGCATGTTGGAGAGTCCCTGCTTCCCGCGTCGATGCCGGTACTTGAAGAGCTGGGCGCCATGGAGGCGGTGCAGGCGGCGGGGTTTCTGCCCAAGTACGGCGCGACAATGGTCTGGGGACGGGATCCCGAGCCGTGGAGCTGGCACTTCCGGGAAACCAGCGTCCAATACCCCCACGCATACCAAGTGTGGCGCCCCACCTTCGACCACATCCTGCTGGACAACGCCCGCGCCCAGGGTGTGGACGTGCGGGAGAGTTGCCGCGTAACCGGCGTCGAGTTAAGCGAGGGCGGCTCAAGCGCCACGCTCCGCTATGTCTCCGACACGGCTGGACAAACCGAGATGCTGGCCGGATTCGTGGTCGACGCCACCGGGCAGGCTGCGTTGCTGGCCCAGCAGACCGGCACGCGGCGCTGGGACTCCTTCTTCCAGAACCTGGCCGTTTACGCCTATTTCGAGGGGGCAGAACCTCTACCCTCACCGGACGAGAACAACATCTTCATCGAAGCCTTCGAGCACGGTTGGTTCTGGACCATCCCGCTGGGCAGCGCGGCGCCGGTCAGCCCCGGCGGTTCAGGCTGGAGCAGCGTGGGCGCCGTGGTGGACAACCGCACCGGACAGGAAGGCATCCAGAGGCTGAGGGCGCGGAACTTCCTGCTGGAGCAGATGTCGCAGGCGCCGCATACCCAGGCGATGTTGCGAGACGCCAAATGGGTATCGGGGCCGAGCGTGGTGAGGGACTGGTCGTACTCTGCGGAACGCACCACCGGGCCGGGTTTCGTGATGACCGGAGATTCCGCCTGCTTCGTAGACCCGCTTTTCTCGTCTGGTGTGCACCTGGCGCTGATGTCCGGCGTGATGGCTGCGGCATACGCCACCACGGCGCTCAGAGCAGCGGACGGCGGCGACCAGCAGCTACGGGACCTGGCTGGCGAGGTCTACCAGGAGCTGTACTACAAGGAGTACAACCAGTTCCGGGAGATGGCCCGGCTGTTCTACGCCAGCAACCTGACCTCCGACTCGTACTTCTGGGAGGCCCGGCGCATCACCGGCGAGACCGAGTACACTCCACGCCAGAGCTTCATCCAGGCCGTGGCCGGCCAGCCACCCCGTGGCTACGAGCGCGTGGTGCTGGACCGCGGCGAGGCCCCCGCCGGGTTCGTAGCCAGCGTCCGCGCCGTCGAGGGCGAGCGGGCGCAGCGTATCCAGCGCATCGCGGGCCTGCGCTCCGACCCCCAACGCAACCAGGTGCTCAACGCCGTCCCGCAGCTCGCCGAGGGAGTCCGCGTCGCCCGCAGGCCGGTGCTGGGCCAGGGCGAGTTCGTATGGGGCTACAGCCTCAGCGCAGTCTCCCAGCCGGAGGGTATGCCCTGCAGCGAACTGGTGGCTACCCTGGTATCAATGGCGGACGGCAAGACCCCGGTGTCGGGCCTCATCGACAGACTCGGACCCAACCTTGAGCAACCCGCTCGTGCACAGCTCGAGGCGGCTGTATCCCGTACCATCGAGATACTGTACATCGACGGGACGATAAGCCATCTTGCCGCCCGGTGACTCTCATAACCGTCTGTCCCTCCTTCCCCATTTGACATGGCCTGCCCATTCGCACCCTCTCATTTGACGGGCGGTCTCAATTGGCGTATTAAGAGTGCCAGCAAATCCAACGAACGGCACGGAGGATGCAGATGACCACCCGACAGATTCCCACCGAGGAACAGGTAATCGAGTGGATCGATACTCTCAGCAACTGGGGCCGTTGGGGAGACGACGACCAGCTGGGCACGGTCAACCTGATCACCGACGCCAAGCGCGCGCAGGCCGCCTCGCTGGTCAGAGAAGGCATCAGCGTCACCTGCTCCCGGCTGATCGTGCCGGAGGGCGCTCCGGACGTCACTTCCATTCCCCCGCTGCACTACATGCTGCGGGCCGGCGACAGCTGTCCCGACGAGGGGCCGGGCGGCACCTCCGACTTCATCGGCTTCTCCTTCCACGGCCTGACCATCACCCACCTGGACAGCCTCTGTCACCAGGTCTGGAACGGCAGGATGTACAACGGCCGTCCCGCGTCCGATGTTAACTCCGAGACCAAGGCCAACAGCCTGGACGTCGACAAGGTACAGAACGGCATCGTAACTCGCGGTGTCATGCTCGACATCACCAAAGTCAAGGGCAAGGACTGGCTGGAGGCCGGCGAGTTCGTCTACACCGACGACCTGGAGGCCGCCGAGGAGGCCCAGGGCGTTCGCGTCGAGGAAGGGGATGCCCTGATGGTGCGATACGGTTGGTACAAGCGGCGCCAGGAACTGGGCCCGCCCGCTGCCGGGCGTCCCGGCCTACACGCCGAGACGTTGCCCTGGCTCAAGGAGCGCGGCGTGGCCCTCCTCGGCGGCGACGCCTCGGTGGACGCCGAGCCAAGCGGCTACCCCGGCGTCGGCCTGCCCATCCACAAGGTCGGCATCGTCGGCATGGGTCTGTGGCTTATCGACGCAGGCAACTGCGAGGAGCTGGCGGCGGTCTGCGAGAGGCTGGGCCGCTGGGAGTTCATGTTCAACGTGGCCCCGCTCCGCTTCAAGAACGCCACCGGCTCGCCGGTGAACCCCCTGGCAATCTTCTAATCGACGCAATTCGAGGTAAGAAATGACCACGCAATCCGGGACTTTGGAAGGCAAGATCGCCATCGTAACCGGAGCGGCCAGCCCCATCGGCATGGGCCGCTCCATCACCACCGGCTTCGTCCGTGCCGGCGCGCGCGTCGCCATGCTGGACGTCAACGAGGACTGGCTGGACCAGTCAGCCAACGACCTGCGCGAGATCGGGGGCGACGACGCGGTGCTCCCCATCGTCGTCGATGTCACCAGCCCCGAGTCGGTGCAGAACGCCGTGCAGCGCACCATCGGCGAGATGGGCGGGCTGCACATTCTAGTGAACAACGCGGGCATCAACGCCCGCACCGGCGGGTTCGGCGCGCAAGCCGCCGGCAGCCAGAACGACTTCTGGACCCTGCCTCCCGACGCCTGGCTGCGGGTGATCGACGTCAACCTGAGCGGCCCGTTCCTGATGTCCCACGCCGTCGCGCGCCACATGATCGAGCAGGGCTTCGGACGCATCATCGGCGTGACCACCAGCATGGACACCATGTGGCGCAAGGGCGGCGCTCCCTATGGCCCCTCCAAGGCGGGGCACGAGGCCCTGGTGGCCATCATGGCCCAGGACCTGGAAGGCACCGGCGTCACCGCCAACGTGCTGACCCCCGGCGGGGCCACGGCCACCAACATGGTGAGGCCGCCGGAGGGCGCCACCACCGACGCGCTCATCCAGCCGGAGGCCATGCAGTCGCCGTCGGTCTGGATCGCCTCCGACGACGCCGGCCACTGGAACGGACGCCGCATCATCGCCTACTACTGGGACGACTCCCTGCCTCTCGAGGAACGCCTCGAAAAGTGCAGCGCCCCCGCCGCCTGGCCGCAGCTCGGCCTCCAGGCCGTCCACCCCGACTGGTTCGGCCAGGCGTAGGTTTGGACGGCCGGTCACCACGAAACGGAGTGATTCCCATGACCGAACACGCACCGAAAGTCAAAGACTTGGTGGACACTGCCGACCAGGCATTCGAAGCAGGCAATGTCCGCGAGGGTTCTCGGCTGATGTGGGAGGCTGTCCGGACCGGTATAGCTGCCGTTGCCAGGAAGCACGGCTGGCCGTGCAGCAACCTGGATGAAATGAAAGAGGTGATATACCGGCTGGACGGCGTTGACGAGGATGGAAATTTTACTGGTAGCTACCCCAAGTATTTCGCCCATTTCGGCGTTGCCGATAGGTTCAGGGAACACGCGGAAGAAGTTGAATGGGAATACCCCGAATTCCAGTGGTCGGAGGTCGGCTTCACGATGGGCCGCAAGTCCGTCAAAGAGTTCCTCACTTTACTTGGGACGTCGGCTGATACGGAAAACAATATCCAGTGAATTACGAGGATCATATTGCTGCGGCGAAATCCTTCATGCTCGCCGAAGGGCTTCTGAGAGAATCTGCTATGGGCATGGCAGCTGCTGAGATGGTCTGGGGTGCAGCGATACAAACCATGGACGCGGTCAGCCATAGAGCAGGAGCTAGGCACACCGGCAGCAACCGCAACAGAGAACTTGTCATCGAGTATCTGTCAAACAAATATGGCCCCCTAGATCTCATACAGGGATTTGAGGCAGTAGGCCACTTGCACAACCACTTTTACACTGGGCGATTGAGCAGTCAGGAACTGCTCAGGTATTTGGCAACCGGCTTACCGTTCATAGATCGTATGATGGAGTTGGCGGAACGGGAGGGTACCGAGAATTGAACCGGCTCCAGCGGTTCCAGAAAAGTCGCGCAGTCGGCGAAGCCATTTGTCAGGAGGGGCTTTATGTCCTGGATACGTGAAGAAAACTCGGACCTGTCTCCGGTCATCAGCGTCATGTCCATCAACCCGCAGGCGATGGAAGCGGTGCAGCGGCTGAACGCAGCCGTCACCTTCGGCTCATCCGCCCTGACCAGGGTGCAGGAGGAGGCCATCGCCACCGTGGTGTCGGCAACCAACCACTGCCGTTATTGAACCATGGCCCACGGAGGGTTCCTCCGTGACCATTCCGGCGACGCGGAGCTGGCCAGCCACGCGATGCACGATTACACCCAGGCCATGCTGGAACCGCAGACCCGCGCCATGCTGGACTTCGCCGCCAAGCTGACCCGCACGCCCGCCGACATGACCCAAGCCGACGTGCAGCGTCTGCGCAACCACGGCCTCAACGACGAGCAAATTCTGTCGACGGTATTGATCACCTGCACATTCAACTTCATGACCCGGCTGGCCGACAGCCTGGGCGTGGAACCGCCGGAGGGCCGACAGGAATCCCACTCCCAATGGATGAGCGAGGCGGCCAAAGCCCAGGACTGGCTGATGACCCCACGCACCTGACGGTCGTATCTCGCAGGACAGAAAAGGCCGCGGAGATTGCCTTCTCCGCGGCCTCTGTTCGTTCCGGCCACTGCCCGACTCCCCGGTCGCGGTCTGTGCCCTAGTCCACCATCTTCAGCGGTTGGTGGGTCTGGAAGTGGCGGCAGTATGAAGGCGGCAGGGTAGTACGCCGCTTCAACAGCCTGTGATACAGGAATCCTATAGCCGAAATCAGGAACAGCGACACCGCAGCCTCGCTCTCCGGCGTAGTTTCAGCATGGAGAAGGGCAAGGACAAAAGGGTTCCCCCTATCTCCCTGCCATGATGAATTCGGCGATGCGCTCGCCGATCATCATGGTCGTGACGTTGGTGTTGGCGCGGATGCAGTCGGGCATGATGGAGGCATCGGCCACGCGCAGGCCCTCCAGCCCGTGCACCTTGCCGTACTGGCTGACCACTGCCATGGGGTCATCGGCCGGCCCCATCTTGGCGGTGCAGGAAATGTGCTGCGAGGTAGTGACTTCCCGGAAGAGGTAGGCGTCCAGGGCCTCGTCGGTCTCCAGCTCGGCGTCGGTGGGTTCGATGCGCTCCTGGATGATGTCGTTGAACGCCGGACTCTCGCCCAGCTTGACGCACAGCCGCACCGTCTCCCGCAGACGCTCCAGGTCGAAGGGGTCCTCCAGGTAGCGGTAGTCCAGGAAGGGCTGCTCGGCCGGATCGGCGGACTGCAAGCGCAACTCGCCGGCGCCCGCAGCAAGCTGGATGCCGCTGGTCAGCCGGATGCCCACCGGCTCCATGCGGTCGCCGCCCCGGTTGATGCGTTCCGTGGCGAAGGACTGCATGGACATCTTCATGTCGTTGCGCAGGGGTGAACCCTCGGCGGTGTAACGGAGGGGCACCTGCATCCGGGGAGCCAGGCCGTCCAATGGGATCTCCGGCTTGGTGCGCCAGGTCACCCACACCAGGGGATGGTCCCGCATGTTCTGGCCCACGCCGGGCAGGTCGGCCACCACGGGGATGCCGAACTCCTGCAGGTGAGCCGCCGGGCCGACGCCCGACAGCATCAGGATGTGGGGCGAGCCGATGGCCCCGGAACTGAGAATGATCTCGTTGGCGAAGACCTCGAACACCTCGCCGCCGCTCTCCACCCGGGCGCCCGCGGCCCTGTTGCCCTCGAACAGGATCTTCTGGACGTGGCAGTTGGCGCGGATGGTCAGGTTCAGCCGGTGTCGTCCCTGGTCAAGGTAGCCCAGCGCTGTGCTCATGCGCACGCCGCCGGGGTTGTTGAAGGGAGTGGGGCCGACGCCAGTGGAGTCGGGGTTGTTGTGGTCGGGGCTGTCGGGGAACCCGGCCTCCCGGCAAGCTGCATAGAAGGCCGCCTGCGCCGGGTGCCAGGTCTCCGGCTTGAAGCGGTGGCAGACGATCGGCCCGTCGGTGCCGTGAAAGTCGTCGGAGAAGTCGGTGTCCGTCTCCAGCTTTCGGAAGTAGGGCAGGCAGTCGGTGTACTTCCACTCGTCGTTGCCCATCTCGGCCCAGGTGTCATAGTCCTCGGGCACGCCGCGCAGGAACACCTGACCGTTGATGGCGCTGGATCCGCCGGTCACCTTGCCCCTCGGCACCATCATCGGCGGGGCGGACTCGGTGGCCTTGCCGATGAACTGCCAGTTGTGGTCGCTGACCATGATGTCGATTTCGGTGGAGTAGCCGAACTTGACCTCTTCGGGAAGCTGCTCGAAGTCCGGGTAGTCCGGCCCTGCCTCCAGCAGCAGCACCGAGACGTTCGGGTCCTCCGTCAGCCTTGTTGCGATGATCGAGCCGGCCGAACCGGCCCCGATCACGATGTAGTCATACTTCATCTTTGGCTCCTTTGAGAGACGGGTTAAACGCAGAGACCGCAGAGGGGCGCAGAGAACACGGAGTTTTCCTTTTGATTCTCTGCGTCCTCCGCGTTATCTCCGTGTTCTCTGCGTTTAGATTAAAGCGTCGGGCGTCTGGATGCCCTCTAGGTCCGCGTCGGTGGCCGGGGTGTCCAGCGTCATGCCCAGGTCGGTGGTCATGTAGTGGTACACCTGCTTCAGGTGGTGGGTGCTGTGGCTGAGTACGATGTTGAGCAATTCCAGCACGGTTACCTCGCCGCCATAGTGGGCAGGCACCACCCGCTCGAAGCCCTGGGTGTTGTTGCTGTTCAGGAAGGCGATGATGTCGTCCCGGACCTTGAGGCCGTACTCGGCGATCTGGGGCGCGGTGGTGACGCCTTCGAGCCGCTTGTCCTGCTCCTGCATGTCGTCCCAACTCATGCTGCCCACCTCGTGGGAAAGGTAGGCAATCTCCGGGAAGGCCAGGATGTGCACGACCGTGTCGCGGAGGCTCCAGGGCCGCCAGGGCACGATGGTGTCCAGCTGCTCCTGGCTGAACTGGTTGTTGGCCCGCACCGCTGCGCTCAAGATGGCGCCGTACTTCTCGGCCAGCCACGCCGTCTTGCCCGACAGGTCGACCGACACATCCAGCTTCAATGCCGGAATCAGCTTCCGGGGGTAGTAGCCGATGATGACTTCGCTGTCGTCGATGATGGTTACCGGCAACGACTTGATGCCCCGGCTGCGCAGGTGCTCGACCGCGGCCGGTTCGCTCAGCAGGTCGTGGTGTTCGTACTCGATTCCGTTGGACTTGAGGAACTCTTCCAGAGTCCGGCAGGAGAATCAACCAGGCTGGGTATAGACCTGAACGTCCATGGCCATACCGCTTTCCCTCCCTAGCGAATGTTGGCGGTATCCTACCACGGCGCGGGCGGGAAGTGCAGATGCGGCGCTTTTGTCGGCGCCCCGCCCCTCGGCTATAATCCGGCTCAAATATGCGGCTGCCACTAGGCGCGAGGCATGTGTTATGACCACCAAACCAGCCCGCCAATCCCATCCGGTCGATGCTGAGGGCCGCATTGTGCCCCTGCCGGATCCTCCGAGGAAACTCGACGGAATGCAGCAATTTGAGCATATCGCCAATTTCAACCTGACCCTTAGGGCCTACTTCCGCCGCCTCAACCAGCGCGACGTACTGGTCAACGGGGAGGGTTACCTCTGCCAAACCCCAGGCGCCCGCAGCGACCGGGTTGTGCCTGACTGCGTGGTCGCTTTCGGCGTTGACCCGGAGGCCATTACAAACCGCAACGGCTACGTCATCGAGGAGGTGGGGAAGCCGCCCGAACTCGTTTTCGAGGCCGGGTCGGCCAGCACCGGGAGGCGCGACTACACCGTCAAGCGTGAGATTTATGCCGGGTTCGGAGTTGTCGAATACTGGAGGTTTGACCACACCGGCGGCAAGTTCCACGGGGTTCCACTGGCCGGAGACCGTCTGACGGAAGGTGAATACTCCCCCATCCCACTGTACACGACCAGCGACGGCATCATTTGGGGGCACAGTCAAGTCTTGGGGCTGGACGTGTGCTGGGACAACGGCCGTCCGCGTTTCTACGACCCCACGACCAGCGAATATTTGCTGGACTATTCAGAGGTCTTGGCCGAGCGCGACGCCGAAGCCCAACGCGCCAACGCCGAAGCTCAACGCGCCAACGAAGCCGAGGCCGAACTGAGGCGGCTCCGCGAGCAACTGCACCGTGAGGCGCAGGAATAATCTGCGAATATGCGATAATGCTTCGCGCCTACAACTTCGCTATAGGAGGATGAGATGGCTTCATTCTGAGCCTGTCTCAAAAGTCGGGGTGTAGACTGTGGTCAAGCCTGACGGAGGTGCCGATAAGATGCCACTTCGGGATATGGACCGAGAGCAGATGTGGCTGTTGCCGCCGTCCCTTGACGAACTGCTGCCGTTGGACCATCCGGCTCGTTTTGTCGCCGAGTTTGTCGACGCCTTGGGCAGAGAAGGTTGGGCGGAGCTGGGTGTGGAAATAGACGGGGACCCGCTGGGAGCCCCGGCCTACCATCCCAGGTCCCTGCTCTGCGTGTGGCTTTACGGGTTCATGACGGGAGTGCGCTCCTGCCGCAAGTTGGAGGCGGCCTGTCGAGACCAGATTCCGTACCTGTGGCTGACAGGATGGCAGCATCCGGACCACAACACCCTCTGGCGGTTCTACAAGGCCCATCGCCAGGAAATGCGGAGCTTGTTCAAGCGCACGGTGCGGACGGCGGTGGCGATGAAGCTGGTGGACCTGGCGGTGCAGGCGGTGGATGGCACCAAGATGGCCGCCAGCGCGTCGGTGCACCGCAGCTACGACGGGGAGAGACTGGCCCAGTTGTTAGACCGGGTGGACCGGGCGATAGCCGATCTGGAAGCCCAGAACGAAGGTGGAGAAGACGCCAGCGCCGTCAATCTGCCTGAAGAACTGGCCGACAAGGAAGCGCTGAGAGAGCGCCTGCGGCAGGCGATGGACGAGTTGGCCGGTGCAAAGAAGCCCAGGCGCATCAATCTTACGGACCAGGACGCCCGGCTGATGAAGGCCAGCTACGGCGTCGTGCCGGCCTACAACGCCCAGGCCATGGTATCTCCAGTGGAGCAGGACGGGGAACCCACGGGCATGTTGATCACCGCCGCGCACGTGGTGTCTGTGCCCAATGACAACTATCAGTTGGTGCCGATGATGGAGCGCGCTGAGGAGGCTACGGGAACCAGAACACCCATGACGCTGGCCGATGCTGGGTATTTTTCCGGGAGCGACTTGGCCGATTGCGCGGATCGTGGCCAGCAGGTGGTGGTGCCGGAGTCGCGGGAACGGTTCCTCAGAAGTCCCTATCACAAAGATCAGTTCACCTATGATGAACCCAGCGACAGCTTTGAATGTCCCCAGGGACAGACGCTCCACTTCATCGGCATCAGCGAAGACAAAAGAGGAGTGCCAATGAGGAAGTACCGCGCTTCCGCAGGCGTCTGCCAGCAGTGTCCAGCCTACGGGGTATGCACCAAATCCAAGCGTGGCCGTAGTCTGTGGATTGGGCCTCACGACGATGTGCTGCGCCGGCACCGGGCTTGGATGTCCACCAGCCTGGCGAAAGAGGTATATCGGCTGAGAAAGCAACTGGTCGAGCCGGTGTTCGGAATTACCAAGGAACAAATGGGAGCCCGAAGATTCCTGCTGCGGGGCCTGGTCAACGTGGCGGCTGAGTGGAATCTCTTGGCAATCGCCTTCAACCTGCGGACTCTCTGGCGCATATGGCGGGACGGGACCTTCGTACTGGCGCCTCATAGTCCCACATCGGGCCCCGTGCCCTGATTTCGGTGCGATCCCAAGACCCTCCCGGACGCGCAAAACTCATCAAGTCGTAATCTGCCGTCGAACCCGACTCTACTAGCAACGCCCGAAGGCACTCACCACTCCTTTCGGTCGAAACAGGCGTTTTCTGGGACAGGCTCTTCTGGGAAACGATACAAGTTGACGGCGCGGATATGCATGTTTACGCCAGCGTGCCCAGCAACATGGGCAGCGGGCCGTTCCCTGCGGTGATCGTCAGCCAGCACGGCGGCGGCGTGGACCAGTTCATCCGCGACATGTGCGACGCGCTCGCCCAGGCTGGGTTTGCCGCAGTGGCGCCCAATCTCTTCCATCGCTTCACCGAGGAGCAGTTGGACAACCGGACGGGGCGCATCCAGCATCTCAGCGACCCCGAAATCGTCGCGGACATCGGTGCAACGGTGAACTGGCTGCGCGACCACCCGGCGATCCAGGGCGACAAGATCGGGATCACCGGCTTCTGCATGGGCGGCCGGGTTGCCTGGCTGGGCGCGGCCACCAACGAGCACATCAGGGCCTGCGCACCCTACTACGGGGGCAACATATTCGTAACTTGGGGCGCCGGTGAGCAGACCCCATTCGAGCTGGCCTCGGGAATCCAGTGCCCGGTCCTTTTCCACTTCGGCGAGATCGACGAGAACCCCTCGCCCGCCGACCGGGACAAGCTCGATGCCGAACTCACCAGACTGGGCGTGGCCCACGAGTTCCACACGTACCCCGGCGCCGACCACGCCTTCATGGACTACACCGGCTTGCGACACCAGCAGGAGGCGTCCGAGGCCTCCTGGCCCCGCACCATCGAGTTCTTCACCACGCACCTGATGGGCTAGGAGCTACACAATTGAAGCCTGTCCCCTCTCCCTGAGGGGGGTTAGGGTGGGGGTGAACTCTCCAATCGCGTAAGTCCTGCCTGATTCAGACGGTCCTGGAAAAATTTCATCCATTTCATCCAAGGAGACGAGAATGAAGTACGACTACATCATCCTGGGCGCCGGGTCAGCCGGGTGCACGCTGGCCAGCAGGCTGTCGGAAGACCCTTCGAAGAACGTGCTGCTGCTGGAAGCCGGGCCGGACTACCCTGACTTCGAGACCTACCCCGACGACCTGAAGTTCGGCTACGACCAGACCGCCTCGGCTATCGACGCGCCCCACAACTGGTCCTTCCAGGGCAACACGACACCCCTGGCGGCCGAGCCCATGCCCGTCCCCCGCGGCCGGGTGGTCGGCGGCTCCAGCGCCATCAACGGCCAGGTGCTGCTACGAGGAGTGCCCGAGGACTACGACGCCTGGGCCGCCCTCGGCAACGACCAGTGGGGCTTCACCAGCGTCCTGCCCTACCTGCGGAAACTGGAAAGCGACATGGACTTCGGGGCCGACGACTTCCACAACGACGACGGCTTCATCCCCGTCCGCCGCTTCGCCAAGACGACCTGGCTGCCGGCCCAGCAGGCGTTCTACAACGCCGCTCGCACCGCCGGATTTCCCGACGACCCCGACATGAACCACCCCGACTCGGGCGGCGTCGGCCCCATCCCCATGAACAACCCCAACGGCGTGCGCATGAGCACCTCGCTGACCTTCCTCAGCGCAGCCCGCCACCGCCTGAACCTGACGGTGAAGGCAAACGTCACCGTCCATCGCGTCCTGTTCGACGGCAAGAAGGCCGTGGGGGCGGAGGTGGAGAGCGGCGGCGAACGGTTCACCGTCGAGGGCGAGGAGATCATTCTCTGCTCCGGCGCCATCGCGTCGCCGCAGATCCTGATGCTCTCAGGCGTCGGTCCTGCCGCAACGCTGGAGAAGTTCGGCATCCCACAGGTGCTGGATGCCCCCGGCGTGGGTCAGAACCTTCGCGACCATCCCAACATTCGGGTGCCAATCGAAGTCAAAGAGGACTTCCCCCTCAACCCGTCAGACCCGCGCACCCAGGTGGCGCTGCGCTACACCGCCACCGGCTCCGACCTGCGCAACGACATCCAGATCATGGCGTCCTCCTTCTCGTCGCCGATCTCCGGCGACCCGCTGGAGGCCGAAGGCATCCGGTTCACCTGCATCCTGGAGCTGGCCTACGGCAAGGGCCACCTGAGCATCACCTCCACCGACCCCAACGTGCAGCCGGAGCTGAACTACAACTACTTCGCCGACGACCCCCGCGACCTGGCCCGGATGCGCGAGGCCGTGCGGCTGTGCGTTGGGTTCGTGGATCACCCTGACTACGCCGACATCGTCAAGGAGATTATCGAGCCTACCCCTGCCGACCTCGAGTCGGACGAGTCGCTGAACAACTGGCTGATGCGGGTTGTGACCACCTCGCAGCACATATCCGGCACCTGCAAGATGGGTCCGGATGGCGACCCCATGGCCGTGGTCGACCAGCAGTGCCGGGTCAAGGGACTGGAGAACCTGCGCGTTATCGACGCGTCGGTCATGCCCGACTGCATCCGCGCCAACACTAACTGCACCACCATCATGATTGCGGAGCGCATGTCCGACATCATCAAAGGCGGGTAAGGGCCGTGTTCTCTCCCTCCGGGAGAGGGTGCAGCGTCCCTTCCGTTTCCTAGGGTCTCTCCACCCCAGGCGCAAATGTCTGAACTGTGATTCATGGGATTGATGGATTACTATGATTTTCCGAATCATGGCAATCACAGGATCAAAGAAATCACAGTTCAGATAATTATGCCGAGAATCGAAAGTACCGCCCTCATCACAAATTCGCCCTGTCGCATTCACCCCTCCTTTGTTAAAGTGGAATGGAGGGGTATTTCTTTTACACTGCTCCCGGTCTCTTGAGGAGGTGGCTCAAATGAACGCGATCGCTTCTACACTACCCAGGAAGCTGCCTCCGGGGCCGCGCGGCCTGCCTGTGTTCGGCTCCCTGCTGGAGATACGCCATGATACCCACCTCGCCATCGACCGGCTGGCCCGGCGTTACGGCGATATCTGCCTGATGCGCTTTGGCAGCGTGCCGACGGTGATAATCAGCGACGCCGACCTGTTGCAGGAGGCCTTCGGCAAGACGGAGCTGGCCGACCGCTGGGTCAGCGAAATCATGAACATCCTCAGTAGTCAGAAAGACCTGGTGCTGGCCCCCTACGGCGAGCACTGGCGGCAGATGCAGCGTTTCGCCAACCGCGAACTGCTCAGCGCCCGCAACCTGAACACCGTGCGCGAGCGTTACATCGAGGGTGTGGTCAACGACCTCGTGGAGCAGATGGGGGCAATGGGCGAAGCCGGCGAGATGGTTTCGCCTACGGAGATGACGGCCCGCAGCAATTCCAGCCTGATGTTCCGCTCCATTTTTGGGCAGGAAGAGGGCACCGAAGAGTTCCGGCAGCTAAGAGCTTCATTGCTGGACTACATCAACTGGATATTCGCCAGCGCCACCGCCGCCAATCTGGCCGACTACATCCCTTGGCTGAAGTTTCTGCCCAACAGCGCCCTAAAGGAAGCCGTCAGACAGTCGGAAATCGGCGCGGCCATTATCGCGTCCTTAGTGGACGGGGCCCGCAGCCGTCCCGGCCTGGACCTGTCGGCCCCCACCTGCCTGGTGGAGGTGATGCTGGCCCAACAGGAAGCCGGGGAAATCAGCGAAGACATGACCAAAGACCTGTGCATGGACCTGATGATTGCCGGCACCGACACCTCGGCGCAGACGGTCAACTGGTTCCTGTTGCTGCTGGCCAACCGGCCGGAGATACAGGCCAAAGTCCACGAAGAGATGGACAGAGTAATCGGACGCGACACCCTGCCCACGGTGGACGACCGGACGCGCCTGCCCTACACCTTCGCCTGCCTGGCCGAGTCCATGCGCTACCGCACCATCGGCCCGCTGGGGGTGCCGCACAAGGCCTCGCAGGACACGGAAATCGGCGGCTACCGGATACCGGCGGAAGCGCAGGTGTTGGGCAACATCTACTCCATCCACCACGACCCGCGCTACTGGGACTCGCCCCACGAGTTCATCCCCGAGCGTTTCCTGCCCCAGGAGGACGGCTCCATGCCGCCCGCGCTGACCAGCCCGGCCTACATCCCCTTCGGCACCGGCCACCGCCGCTGCCCCGGCCGCCGCTTCGCCGAAACAACGGTCTGGCTGCACATCACGCGAATGCTCCATAAGCTGCGGTTCGAGACCCCCGACGGCAGCCCGCTCCCGGAGGACGAGGTGTTCGGCCTGGCGATTTCGCCGAAGCCGTACTCGCTGAGGGCCAAGCGGCGGTGGTAGGCGGGACGGCCTGCCACGACTGGACACGGCAACCCCGTCGTACCATCACTGCAAAAATTCCCTCCCCTTCAGGGGGAGGGTTAGAGTGGGGGTGAACAGGAACGGTTCAATATGGAACCAGCATTGTTTGCGGGGGTGATAAGCATAGGGGTGGCGCTGTTCGGTTCGCAGACGATGATATAGCACAGGATGGGACGAATCGAGATCAAGCTGGAGTCGGGGTTGATGTTCTTGCGCGAGCACCCTCACGACAGAGATACCGGCCAGGCGATCGCGCCCATACCCGCAGACGCCGGTTAGCCCGCCTGCGGCGGCTAAATTCCCCGGAAAATCTCCGCGATGTCCAGTTCCAGCCCCGGCAGCACAGACGACTCGATGCGCTCGCCTTCGCCGTGGATGTAGGCCCGGCGCCACTCTCCGCCTTCCAACCGCAAGACCTCGACGGTGCGGCTATTAAGGGCGACCAGCCAGCACTCGCGGACGTTGATCCCGGCGTAGTCGGCCAGCTTTTCGGCCATATATGCACTGGTGTCGCTGGGCGACAGAATCTCCACCACCAAGTCGGGGCCACCTTCGATACAGTCGCCCAGGATGTGAGACCTCTCGTTGCTGGTGAACTCAATGTCCGGCTGCCTCACCCGTAGAGGATCCCGTTGCACGATTACGTCCGTGGGCGCCGTCAGCACTTCCCCCAGTTGGTGCTCGGCAACGAACAGATAAGCAGGAACATAGATTCTGCCCAAAACAATCTGATGGGGGCGGACAGGGGCGAACATAACCAATTTACCGTCCACGATTTCCTTGCGTTCCTTGGTTTCCGGCCCCTCAAGGTATTCCTCATATGTGAGCGGTTTAGCTCGGGTGGTCATATTCCCTCCGGTCCTTCACGTTGGAGGTTCGGGAAATCGTTGTCCTGCACGGAGAATATCACGCCGCTGCCCCGGCCCGCGTAGCCAGGGCATTTCCAAATAGGACTTACGCAATTGAAAGCAATTCCGTTTCCGGCCCCAACCTGTCATTAGAGCACAGCGAAGAATCTCTACGCCCAACTGCGTAACTCCTATCCCGGTGCAGACGATTCGCCAAAAGCCCCCTACCCCAGCTGCTCGAACGCCCTGCGGTCCAGCATCATCTTGACCGGACTGATGGGGCGGAAGGTGCGGGACATTCGCACGTCGCCGGCCAGGCTGAGCAGGGTATAGGCGTCGTAGGGTTCCATGCCTTTCTCGCGCACCAGGAAGTCCACCATGCTGCGGACGGCGCCCTTCATGGCCGGGCCCAGTTCCTCGCCATAGTACAGCACCACGAAGTAGTCGGGCGTCATGGCCTGCGGACACTCGATGCCCATGCCCTTCTCGACGGTGACCCGGATATGGCTGTCGGCGGCGCACTCCGCGCCCGTGCCGCCCACCGCGCCGTCGCCTACGACCGCGTGGCAGTCGCCCATTGCCAGCAGCCCTCCCTCCACGAACACCGGAAGGTACAGAGTGCTGCCCTCCACCAGCTCCTTGATGTCGATGTCGCCACCGTAGGGGCCGCTGTCGCTGGCGGTCAGCTGCGGGTAGGTGGGGGTGGTGGCAACCAGCCCCATCGACGGGTTCAGGGGCAGCTTGATCCCGCTGGGCAGCACCACGTGCCCATCCTCGATGGTCATCACCGTGGGATATGCCCGGTCGAATTCCTGCTCCAGGAATCCGCGGCCCGGCGACACCATGTGGGCCGCGCCCTCGGAGCCCCGGGGCGTGACGCTGATGAAGTCAACCCGCAGGGCGTCGCCCGGCTCGGCGCCGTTGACGTAGATGGGGCCGATGGCGGGGCCCTTGAGTTGCTTCTCGTCAAGAGCCCTGGGGTCGCGGATGCCCTCGAAGGCATCCCAGGTCTCTACAATCAGCTCCTCCCCTGAATCGATGGTGATTGCTGGCGGATTTTCGGGGTCCAGCACATAGATCTTGTGGTCGCGGGTTAGCCGTTGCATGGCGGCCTCCTCTCGTTCAGGCAAGAATTTGCGATGCCACAGGAGCCAGCAGTTCCAGCCGGTAGCTGACCCCGCTCTCCGGGTCCAGATCGACCACGCACACCGCCCCCTGGTCGGGCGCGCCGATTGGACCGTAGGGACAGCCGGAGTAGACGGCGGTGGTATCGGCGCGGGAGACGTCGGCGTGGCGGTCCCAGTGGCCCAGGGCCAGGTAGTGGCAGCCGGACGCGGCCACGTCCTCGGGGTAGATGGGCGACGAACGCTGGTCGCGGTCGTCCTCGAAGTGAAAGTGCCCGTGGGCCATCGCCACCAGCCAGCGGCCCTCCGTCGGCTCCGGCATCCCGTCGAGGGGGCGGAAATCCGGGGTGTGCGACAGCATCGCCCGTCCCCACAGCTCCAAGCCCAGCCCTGGAAACTCCAGCGTTTCGCCATCGGGGTCGATCAGTACCCTGAGATTGGGCGGCGCCACATCGAAGGGCGCGCGCCGGTAAACGGAAGTCTTGTGCGCCAGGTCGTGGTTTCCGGGGAGGACTATCGCGGGAACATCCAGCCGGGCCATCTGCGCCACGAACTGCTCCACTGCCTCGTCGGAGACCCGCTCGTTGTCGAACACGTCGCCCGCCAGCAGCAACACGTCGCCGCCAAGTCGCTCCACCGCGTCCACCACCGACGTCAGCACCTCCTCGGCCCTGGGATGCCCGGCGGGGTCGCCGAGGTGAGTGTCGGAGGTGTGGATGAGCCGGAGCTTGCGCGCTGGATTCGACAGCCTTGATTGACGCACTGCAGTTATCACCCTTATCGTTGATTGACCTTATTGGGGACGATTGGACGCATGAAAATCACTGTAACCGTAGACGACGAGATCATTAGGAAAGTCCACGAAATCGCCGCCGACAAGAATACCACGCTAACGGCAATGGTGCGGGAATACCTGACATCGGTGGTCAACTCCGAGACCCCTGCGCCAGACGCCGCCTCAGGAAAGGAAGCCGCCGACAAATTTCGCGCTCACGTAGCTTCGATTGTCAACCGTGACGCCGACGCGCTCGACACGACCGCAGGTGAGGAAGCCGTTAACAAGCTCAGGGAAAGCTGGGACCAGTTGAGCCGACCTATGGGGCCTAGGAATTGGACGAGAGATGACCTCTACGATCGATTTGATCACAAATACGACCGATAGAGTTTTCATAGACTCGAACATACTCGTTTATTCGTACGACGACGCTCAGCCCTATAAGAAGGCTCTGGCTCAAGAAATGATGTCAGGCCTCGCGCGAAAGGAGAACGGTGCCGTGTCAGTCCAAGTGCTGGGAGAGTTCTTCCGCATCGTTACCCGCCGCATCACGAATCCTCTCTCAATCGAGCAGGCAGAAGCCGCCGTCGTCACCCTTGGCTCTTTGGCCACGCTACAAGTGCTCGACATCGACATGGCCATGGTGCGCCGCGCCATCGCCACCCACAGCAGGTACGGGGTCAACTACTGGGATTCCCTCATCATCGCCGCCGCAGAGAGGGCCGGTTGCTCGGCCATCCTTTCCGAGGACTTCAACACCGGCCAGTCATACCACGGCATACTCGCGGTCAATCCCTTCCTGGCTGAGCCTCAGTAGAGGCACCCTCAATTAAATCTGAGGACAGAGTTAACCGCCGATCACGCCCCGCTCCCGCAGGTCGGCGACCTGCTCGGCGGTGAAGCCCTGCTCCGCCAGCACCTCGTCGTTGTGCTGACCCAGCAGCGGCGGCGGGCGCCTGATGGCTGCCGGGGAGTTGGTGAGCTTCAGCGGCGACCCGGGGGTCTTCAGTTCTGGTACGTTGGGGTGCTCCATCTCGGCGATCATGTTCCGGGCCAACACCTGCGGATTGGTCACTACCTCCGACACCTTGTTGATCGGGCCGCAGGGTACGCCGGCGCCGTTGATCACCTTGACCCAGTGCTCGGTGGTGTTGTGCCTGAACTCCTCCATCAGGATGTCCACGCACTCCTTCCGGTGGGCCACCCGGTCGGTGTTGGTAGTGAAGCGCGGGTCCTCCAGCAGGTCCTCGCGGCCTATGGCGCGGCAGGTGCGCTCCCACAGGCCCTGGTTGGCGCATCCCAGGATGAAGTACCCGTCGGAAGAAGCGAAGCTCTGGTAAGGCACCAGGCTGGGGTGGCCGGACCCCATGCGCTCCGGGTCCTCCCCGGTGCCCAGGTAGCGGGTGGCGTGGTAGCTGAGCGCGGCTACCTGTCCGTCCAGCAGGGCAGCCTCGACCCACTGGCCCTTGCCGGTCTGGTCGCGCTGCCGCAGGGCGGTGACCACCGTCCCGTAGGCCATCATCCCGGTGAAGAGGTCCACCAGCGAGAACCCGACGCGCTGGGGCAGCCCGTCGGGTTCGCCGGTCAGGTGCATGAGGCCGCTGTAAGCCTGGATGATCAGGTCGTAGCCGGGCATACTGGCCATCGGCCCCGTGCGCCCGTAGCCGGATATCGAGCAGTACACGATGCGGGGATTGATAGCGCTGATGTCGTCGTAGCCCAGCCCCATCCGCTCAAGGGTGCCGGTGCGGAAGCTCTCGATCATCACATCGGCCTCGGCGGCCATGCCCCGCACCAGGTCCACACCCTCCGGCTCCTTGAGGTTTACGGTGATGCTGCGCTTGTTGCGGTTGAAGGTGACGAACTGCGTGCTTTCCCCGTTCCAGAACGGGGTCCAGTGGCGTATCTCGTCCCCCAGCGAGGGCTCCTCGATCTTCACCACGTCGGCGCCCATGTCGCCCAGCAGCATGGTGCAGAAGGGGCCTGCCAGTGTCCGGGTCAGGTCTACAACCTTTATGTCATCCAGCGCGCCGGCCATTCGCAATTTCTCCAGATACGTGCTTCCCGCAATGCCCGTGACAACCTGCGGATTATAGCACGCAGAGCGTCCATTCCAGGCGATTGACCGGCTATTCCGCCAGTGCTAGGTTGGCTTCGTACCCCAGCCTATGACGGGAGCGACAGCAGGCATGAACGACAAAATCGCGCCGGGGATCGTGGTGCTCGGCGGCATCAACATGGACCTGGTCACCTACTCCGACCGCTTTCCCGGAGATGGCGAGACGATAGTGGGCCGTCGCTTCGTTACCTACGCCGGCGGCAAGGGCGCCAACCAGGCCGTGGCAGCGGCCCGTTTGGGCGGCAGAACGCTGATGGTGGGACAGGTGGGCGACGATATGTTCGGCCCGCAACTGCTTGACGGACTCAGGGAAGCGGGAGTTGATGTCTCCGGCGTCACCGTCCGGCGCGGCGAGACCTCGGGCATCGCCGTCATCAGCATCGACGGGTCGGCGCAGAACCGGATCGTCCAGGTGCTGGGCGCCAACGCCACCTGCGGCCCCGCTCAGGTGGCCGCCGTGGCCGCTGCCCTCGACAACGCCCAGGTGCTCATGTTGCAGTTGGAGGCGCCGGTTGAAGTGTCCCTGGCAGCAGCAAGAGAGGCAAAGTCGCGAGGAAAGACTGTGATTCTCGATCCTGGCCCCGTCCGTCCCTTTCCCGAGGAACTCTTGCAGCTTGCCGACGTGATTACGCCCAACGAGACGGAGGCGGAAGCGCTGGTGGGCTTTCCCGTGTACGCTCCCGAAGGAGGGGGTGTTGACAGCAGTCAGCCCGCCGAGCGTGCCGCCGCGGAATTGCTGCGCCGCGGCGCAGGGGTCGCTATCATCAAGCTCGGTGCTCAGGGAGCGGTTTTCGCCACTGGGTGGCAGGGCGACGAAAGCGCGTTTCCCACACGATTTGTGGGACGTCAGACGGCCTTTCCGGTGGAGGCCGTGGACACCGTGGCCGCCGGTGACGCGTTCAATGGAGCATTGGCGGTCGCCCTGGCCGAGGGTCGGCGCCTTGAGAATGCTGTGATCCTTGCCTGCGCCGCCGGCGCTCTCGCCGTCACCACGGTCGGAGCGCAGGACTCGATGCCGACGCGGGCGGCGGTGGACGCGCTGCTGGCGGGCGGCTAGGGATTCAATCGGACGGCTTCTTCCTACGCCGCCCGAATACGGCGACCGGCACGGCGGCGCTGGCCGCAACCCACAACACTGCCAGAAGTCCGAATACCCACCAGTACAGCGGCACCCTGATCTCCAGCGCTATCCCAAGCGCGGTCATCAGCGTGAGCAGCCCCGCCACTGTGGCCGAGGTCAGGGCAAGCCCCCTTACCACCGCATCGCCAAGGCCCGCCCTCGTTGACAGGCCCGAACACACCAGTCCGATCGCCGCCAGCGTCGTGATAGCCGCCGCCTTCCAGTACGCGTCGGAGTCAGGCGCTCCCCACAACCCCAGCAGCAAAAGGAACAAGGCTCCAGTCGCCAGGGCCTGCGCTGCCACTCTCAGGTACTGCCTGATTCCCGCCGCCGGGATCCCGGTGGCGGCCAGCATGGTCAGGAAGTAGCCGCCGACGAGGAACGCCGTCAACAACAGTTTGCCTCGCGTCTTGGTATACTCCAGCGTACCGATCGCGAACGCCACTATCGCCACGGCCGCCATCACGGAGGCAAACAGCCCGACGATATGGACCGGCGGCTGGCCGGCCCAGCGGAGCAATCTCCTGTTCAATCCGTAAGTCCATTCCCAAATTCCCTCTCCCTTGAGGGAGAGGGTGAAATCCCTGGCATGGATAGCATTATATTCCCGCCCTCATTCTCACCAGCGAAAACCTTGTGAACGACAGGACAGACTAGCGAATTGACCTCTCCCGCCGACAAGTATTGCGCCGCCTGCGCCACTCCACTGGAACCCCGCGAAGTGTTCGGCGCTGAACGGCCTGTTTGCCCCCAATGCGGACGGGTGGTCTTCTACGACCCCAAGGTTGCCGCCGTCTGCGTCATCGCCCGCAACGGCAAGGTGCTGATGATCCGCCGGGGCACCGATCTAGGCTACGGCCTGTGGAGCCTTCCCGGAGGGTTCGTCGACCGCGGCGAGGTCGTCGAGTCAGCGGCGGCCCGCGAGGCCTGGGAGGAGACCGGCCTCGTGGTGACCGTGGACGGCCTGCTGGGCCTGTTTTCCCTGCCCGGCGACCCTGTCATCGTGGCCGCGTTCACCGCCCGCGAGACCGGCGGCACGCTCGCTCCCGGCCCCGAGGCCCTGGAGACCGCCTTCTTCTCCCCCGACGGCCTTCCCGAGCTCGCCTTCTCCCGAGACACCCAGATTCTCTCCCGGTGGCAAAACCAGCCCCCTCTCCCGGTTGCAACGCCGAGCGCGTCTCATGCTCCAGAGGCAACACAATCCAAGTTCCCTCCCCCTCAGGGGGAGGGTTAGGGTGGGGGTGAAATCCATTGCTGTCCAGACTCGCCCGCTCCGCCCTTGACCTGGTCTTCCCCGTACACTGCTGCGGCTGCGGGCGGGAGGGCGGCATCATCTGCGGCAGCTGCGCCGATGAACTGGAGCGACTTGCGCCACCATATTGCCGCATCTGCAGCGAACCAAATGTCGCCGACATTTGCCGATGGTGTCGGCAGAATCCACGGGGGTTTGAGACCCTGCGCGCACCGTACAAGTTTGAAGGCCCGGTCCGGGAGGCAATTCACGTCCTCAAGTACCGGGGCGTCCGCGCCGCAGCCGAAGGACTGTCCGGACTGATGACGCAGTACCTGGCTCGGAACCCGGTCTCCGTAGATGCCCTGGTGCCGGTGCCTCTGCACTCCCGCAGGCTGCGGGGCAGGGGTTACAACCAGTCGGCGCTGCTGGCCCGCGAAATTGGCAAACGCCTGAACCTGCCGGTGCGGGAAGACATGCTCATCCGCGTCAAAAACCCCCGCCCGCAGGTAGAAACGCAGTCGGCGGAAGAACGGCGCAACAACGTGGCCAATAATTTCGAGTGCCAATCCGACGCCACCGGCCTGAAAGCGTTGCTGATTGACGACGTAGCCACCACGGGCAGCACACTGTCGGAGTGCGCCCTGGCTCTGAAGGCTGCCGGTGCGGTCAGGGTTCACGCGCTGACGCTGGCCCGGGATGGGTAGAGTCGTACTCGAACTCCCCAATTGACAAGGCTGTGCGCGTCTGATGAAATTGGGCCATCACCATACCGAATGACATTTATGCAACGGAGGAGAGCGTTATGGCAGGCAGGACTTTGATCTACGTCGGCGCGGAGGCCGACGGGCTCTATCGCAAGGAAGCCAACGACACCCGATGGGAAAAGCTGGCCAAGGGCATGCCCCCCTCCCCGCAGGTGCGCGAAATCGTGGTGCATCCCAACGACCCGCAGACCATCTTCGTCGGCACCCAGCGCGGCATCTACCGCTCCCAGGACGGCGGCGACAGCTTCACCCGCATGAACATGACCGAGGGCCGCATCGTCTGGTCCATCAAGTTCCATCCTCATGACCCCAACATCATGTTCCTGGGCACGGAGGGCGCCGAGGTCTTCAAGAGCACCGACGGCGGCGAGAACTGGGAGTACCTTTCCACAGTCGCTAATCCCGACGCAGTGCAGATGGCCTTCGCCACCCGCATCCTGGGCATCGGCATCGAGAGCGGAGACCCTAGCCAGATGTACGCGGCCCTCGAAGTCGGCGGCGCGGCTCACAGCTCGGACGGCGGCAAGACCTGGACCATCGTCAACAGCGTCTTCGACGGCGATGTCGACCTGATGGACCTCCACGGGGTGACAGTGGGTGCCAGCGAGCAGGTCTTCATCTCCAACCGCACCGGCGTGTGGCGCACTCGCGACCGCGGCGCAACCTGGGACGACCTCCAGTTCGAGAACTTCTCGGGCATCCGCTACTCCCGCGGCGTCGAGGTCGCGCCCAACGACCCCAGCACGCTGTACGCCTGCGTAGGCCTGAACTTCGGCAGCGAAGAGGGCGGCGTGCTCCGCTCCACCGATGCCGGGGATACCTGGAGCCGCTTCGACCAGGGCGTCGAGCCATCCAGCACCACCTTCGGCATCGCCGTCAACGACCGCGACCCGCAGACGGTGTACTTCTGCACCCGCAAGGGCCAGGTCTTCGGCACCCACGACGGCGGCGCCACATGGCAGGGCCACGACCTGCCCGGTATGGCCGCCAACGTCAAGGCCATCGCCTGCACCACGGTGTAATCCGCCCCTGAGCCTGTCGAAGGGTTGCTCGGGTTATCCATCGCTTGCCGAGAGGTCCGTTCGTCCTGAGCGTGTCGAAGGATGAACGGACAACCCTTGGATGACCTCGGGGCTGACGGCAAAAGTGAGGGCGTTCAGATGACCTCAACCACCGGGCTGGACATGGTGGCCGCAGCAAAGGCGCTGCGGCCACAAATAATTGCGGCGCGCGAAGAAATGGACCAGCACCGCCGTCTGCCTCCATCGCTGGTTGCAGCGATGGACGAAGCGGGGCTGTTCCGCACTTACATGCCCGGTTCCCTGGGAGGCCCGGAAGCCGACCCTGTCACCGCCTTCCATATCGTCGAGGAACTGGCCAAGACCGACGGGTCCGTGGGCTGGTGCTGTTTCATCGCCGGGTCGCTCAGCCTGTTCACGGGCTGGTTGGAAACCCCGGTGGCCCGCGAGCTCTTCGGGACTCCGCCCACGCTCCGGGGCGCGGGTTCCTTCCGTCCCCTGGGAACTGCGAGAATCACCGACGGCGGATACATCGTCACCGGCCAGTGGGACTTCGCCAGCGGCTGCCTGCACGCCAACTGGTTCGCTCTGAACTGCGTTGTGGCGGACGAGAACGGCCCTCGGGTGAACGCAGGCGGCCCGCTTGACGGCCTGCCGGAACTCCGCATGATGACGGTCCCCGTCGAGGACGTGAGGGTGATCGACAACTGGTCGGTCATCGGCCTGCACGGCACCGGCAGCAACGACGTGGCTGTCGCGGACCTGTTCGTCCCGGAGAACCGCACCTTCGCCCTCGTCGACCAGCCCTTCGATTCGGCACCCCTGTGCACTTTTCGGTCGGCCATGGCTGTGACATTCACACCGTTGGCGGGGCACACGCTGGGCCTGGCGCGGGGAGCAATGAACGCCTTCCAGGAGTTGGCCGGAACCAGCGCCACCACCATGAATACGGCCCTGCTCCGGGACCGTCCCCAAGTGCAGGAGGTAGTGGGCCGGACCGAGGCGATCATCAGCGGCGCGAGGGCCTACGTGCTGGATTCAGCAAGCGCGATGTGGGAGGCGACGCAGTCGGGCGACGAGCGCCTCGGCGACAAGGTCCTGCAGACCAGGCTGGCTGTCACCCACGCCGTCCACGAGTCGGAACGCGCCATCGACATGCTCTACCACGCCTCCGGCACTAACGCCATCCGCTCAAGCAATCTGCTGGAGCGCTACTTCCGAGACGTCAACGCCGCGATGATGCACGCTGGCGGACTGGTGGCCAACTTCGAGCAGGGCGGCCGCGTCGCCATGGGCCTGCCCCCGGGCGCGCCGGGGTGGTGAACATTAGTTGCAGCAACGCGCCGGCTTTGCTGTGACTCAGCTATTCCGGGGACGTCGAACCCTCCGGCGGTGGGATTCGGAAGATGATCCCGCCATCAGGCGCATGTGAGTGTGACAGAAGGGCATCCGTGAGCCGCCGGATTTCCCTCAGAGTCTCACCGTGCTGGGCATCGGAGCGTTCCCGCGATTCTCTGAACTGGCCTTCAGCCCATCCCCGCAGTTCCCTGTACTGGGCATCGGAGCGTTCCCGCGATTCTCTAAACTGGCCTTCAGTCCATCCCCGCAACTCTTTGTGGCGTTCCAACAACTCACTGTGCTGGGCGTCGGAGTGTTCCCGCAACTCTTTGTACCGGGCCTCTGAGCGTTCTTGGGCTACCCTGAATTGCTCGTCGGACCGTTCCCGGGCCTCCCTAAACTGCTCGTTGGGGCGTTCGCGTGTAGCTACGATCTCTCCCTCCAACCGCCCCAGTCTGAGGTATATTGGGGCTGGTAGAGCTATCACGGCTACCAAGACTGCTGCCAGGGTAGCAAAGGTGGTAACCATAGAGTCGTCCATCTCTGCACCTTTCTGTCTTATATGCCCAAGCCCTCTCCGCGAACTGTTCTACGGGCGCACCCAGGTCTCCGACCAGGCCAGGCAGGCGGTGCTGCTCTGCTTCTCGCCGCGCATCTCCAACGCCACTTCGCCGTCGGCGTCGTCGCCGTTTACCGTGACCCTGCCGGAGCGGGCCGGGATGAAGCAGCTGTAAACGCCGTGCGGGCGTCCTGGGGCGCTGCCCGCGGGCACCGTCAGCATGAACGGCTCGAGGAAGTTGTACCAGGTCAGCGTGATCTGGTCGTCGTCGCTCTCGACCGTCTCGGTCCAGAAGGTGTAGGTGTCGCCCTTCTTGCTGAACTCGGCCTCGATGACCGGGATGGACTGATCGGAGAATTCCGGGAAGAGCAGGCTCTCGATTTCCTCCTGTAGCCAGCGGGCCAGCGCAATGTTGTCGGCGTAAATCCGAACTCCGTCCACAAGGTCGCTCTTGATAAACAGCACGTGACCCGCTCCGCTCGGTGAATAGAGCACGCGCCAGTGGCTGGTCCGCGTCGTCTGCTCCTCACCCTCCACCAGCCGTATGAAGGAATTCTCGCCGGTGAGCCGTATGCTGTTGGGGTCAATTGGATTGGCCGAAGTCATAAGAGACCTCCTTTCCGTTTCAGTAAATCAACGTGGGTCGACTGCGTCTGGAGAAAAACTCCCTGGTGTAGAACTTGCGCCTCACCCGCGCCTTGGTCACGTACGCCGAGGCCGAGACGACCAGGGCGAAGATCACCGCAACCAGAGAGAACGCAGCCCAGTAGTTTCCGGATAGCGACAGGAAGAAGGCTCCGAGGGACAGGAGAATGGTGATCAGGAAGCTGAGCGCCATACCCAGGTAGCCCTGCCTGGCGCGTTCCTTCAGGAGCTCAATTTCGGCCTTGCCATCATGCTTCAGCTTCTCCGAGGCCCTCTGCATGATGGTGTCGCAAGCCCCAGGGACAAGCTCTTCGTAGCTCAGGATCACGTCCTGTATGGGCATCGGCCCGAGCACTATGTCGGCCGCCGCGAAAGACCGGCGGGGCAAGAACGGGACCTCACTGAGGCTTTCGGCTTCGTCCGCCTCAAAAGTGGCTATGGAATCCCGTATGTACCAGTCGACAATCCGATCGCTCCACTCGTCATCCCGGCTTTCGGACTCCACTTCTCTCCTGGAGCCGAACCGGCGCAACTCGAGAAGGGCAACCCAGTCGAACATGCGCACCATACCCTCCAGGAAGGCGAAGAACGGGGTGGTGCGATTGCAGTAGACGCTGTACATCCGGCGCTCACATCCCGTACGAGAAATCTCCCTCGAACGCTCATATTTTATCCAGTCGCAGACAAAGCGCAACGCCGTCTGCGGAGTGCGGACGGCGTTGCCTTATGTTCCCGCTTGCCTCTGAGACTACTCGTCTTTGGACGGGAACCAGTCCTGCTTCCAAGGGAAGTCCCCCTCGGCTGAGTCGAAGGCCGGGAGGCCCGCCTCGACGCGTTCGCGGTAGGGGCTGGTGATGGGCTCGCGGTACGGGTAGATGCCGCCCTCGTAGACCTCGGGGCCCTTCTTGAAGTGCTTGGCCTCGTCCAGCGTCTCGATGAACGGTGCGTTCATGTCGTAAAGCTGGTCGACGGTCTTGGGCCGGGGGCCGGCCTTGGAGACGTGGCCGTATAGTTCCCGCCCAATGATGCGCTCGGCAGTCCAGACGCAGTCGATGAGCTTGTTGATGTCCACACCGGTCTCGATGCCCATGTCATCCATCATGTGGAGCAGGTCTTCCGTCGGCGCCATGCCGGTGGCGCGGCCGTTGCCGCAGTAGGGGCAGCCGCCGAAGCCGCCAATCGTGCCGTCAAGCTCCAGCGTGTCGTCTGGCCCGAGGGTCCGCATGGCGGCGTAAGCCGACGCGATGGCCATGTTGCGCCCGTTGTGCAGGTGCAGACGGAAGTGGTCGATTTCCGGCCAGCGCTCCTTCACCCGGTACAAGCTCTCCTCGACCTTCGCCGGGGTGCAGTGGCTCATCGGGTCGCCCATAGAGACGCTGCGGACATTGATTCCCACCTCGTCCCACATGGCGTGTTCCTTTTCCAGAAGGGTCATCAGGCTATCGACCGGGAACTCGCCCAGGAAGTTCGACCCCCAGCTGGCGTTGCAGCCGATGCCCGCTTCCTTGACGTTCAGTTCCTGGGCCTGGGCCACCCGCTGCGGCCAGGTCTCCATTTCCTGCATCTGGGAGCGGTTGGTGTTGCGGCGGGTGAAAACGTCGCACATGTGGGCGGACAGCCGGGGATAAGGGTCCCGCTCGATGGTCAGGGGCGGCGAGTATTGCCGGGCTCGCTCGACGCCGCGGGAGTTGAGGGCCAGGGCCGTGTAGGTGACGCCGGGCTTGGGGGTGAACTGGGTGACGATCTCGTCGATGCGCTCCATCTGGGGCGTCCACTTGGGGCTGACGAATGAGCCAACGACGATGTTCTTCAGGCCGGTGTCCGAGAGCTGGTCAAGGAGCTCAATCTTGTCCTCGACGGATATGTTGGCGTCCTCGATCTGCATGCCCTCGCGCATGCCTTCTTCCTTGTAAACTACCTTCGGATAGCTTGGCATCTGGGCCTCCTAGCGTTGGAGAATCTTGCTGTTTCAGGCACATTGAACAGACGGCGCACTGCCGCCGGATTTCGGCGATTGTAGGGTTGCATCGGGGCGGCTGTCAATTGCGCCTGTGACGGGCCTTGCCTAGCAAAGGAATGACGCGGAGAGACTGTTCTCCGCGCCGCTGTGTCTGCCGGAATCTGGGATGCCGCGAACCGGATGGTTCTATTGCTGCGGCCCCCAGACGTAGTCCACGCCGTCAACGTGGCAGTCCTGGCACCCCTGCAACATGCCTGCCCTGTCGTCGCTGCCGTTGGTAGTATTCTTGAGCCAGAACCAGTCCCCGTTGTCGGGGTCATAGCCAGACTGCTTGTACATCACGGTGATGGCGGCCAGGTCGCCGGCGGGCGTGTGATTGTCCTTGACGATGATGGCCCCGTCGGGCATGGCGCCCCCAACGGCGTTGAATGCAGCGTCGTTCATGCGGATGGTCAACAGGGCGCCGTGAGGGTCCTCGCCGGGATACTTTTCCGATGACTCGGGCCAGAGAGACCAGTTGGCCTGGTAGTCCACTTCCTCAAGGTACACCAGCATCGAAGCCTCGGTGGTGTCGGGCATTTCCGGCTCGGAAGAGCCTCCGCACGCCGCCAGGACCAACACGGCTGCGATCATCCCCAGCACCGGCGCCAGGAACAGCTTACGCGTAAGTATCACGATTCCCTCCAAAAATTCTGGTGAATTCTAATTTTAGGTGAAGTAAATCCTATCGAAAAGAGATCAGTCTTTGCATGACCTTTTATGCCTATTTTGTGAAGGAATTTGTAGAAATGCGGCGAACCGATGCCCGTGGTTATTCGGACATTACGCCGCTCGCTGGTTGCTCAACCCGGAATGTTCTTTACTTCCGCGAACTACACAGCGCCGATGGCGCGAAGGCATTCCCGGCATGTGTCGGTATTGCAGGAGATTCAGGTCATACTCGCAGGAGTAGACCACCGAAGCCGGAACCCTACTCATGAAGCAGGACTATCGCATATGAATTTGAAACTCCGTCCCTCCGGCGAAACCCTTCGGCAAGCTCAGGAAGAGTCCATAATGTGCAGGATGCCGGATTTTCGGATGCAATCCGCCCGGTTCGTCCACTGGATTCCGGCTTTCGCCGGAATGACGGACATTGGCCCGCTCATATGCGATTGCCCTATCCATGCAGTTCCGCCGTTTGACACTCTTGGATGCCCCCTCCTATAATCGCTCCAGTTGGCTGTATCTTCGATTGCTGAAGGTCAGTCGACCTTACAAAGTTCAGGGATCCCGGGCACGTAGGGGAGCTCGGTTGAGCCGGGCTGAGAGGGTGGCCGAATGCCACCGACCCTTGCGAACCTGATCTGGGTAATGCCAGCGTAGGGAATCGTCGGGTAGGCGCATATTTGTGTGGGCCGCCAGCTGGTATTAGCTGGCGGCTTTGCCTTTTCCGCGTTGGCCGCCTCGGCGCGTATTTAGTGCGTATCAGTGAAGGAGGAGCGACATGGTCCAGACGGAATACACCAGCCAGTTCCAGGGTAAGTCCAGCTTCCCGGCCAGCGAGAAGGTATACAAGGAAGGATCGCAGCCTTCCATACGGGTGCCCTTCCGGCAGGTCACCCTGACGCCCACCACCGGCCGCTTCGGGCAGGAAGAGAACGCCCCGCTGGACATCTACGACACCAGCGGCCCTTACTCCGACCCCAACTCATCCCTTGACCTTCGCCAGGGTCTGCCCGCGCAGCGCCGCGAGTGGATCATGGCCCGGGGCGACGTGGAGGAGTACGACGGCTACGGCGTTCCCCTGCGCGGCAAGAATGTTGCGCAGCCCTTCCCCGGCCTGACCCGCAAGCCCCTGCGCGCAAAGCCCGGCAAGGCGCCGACCCAGATTCGCTACGCCCGGGAAGGCATCGTCACGCCGGAGATGGAGTTCATCGGCATCCGCGAGGGCATCGATCCCGAGTACGTGCGCGAGGAGATTGCCCGCGGGCGCGCCATCATCCCATCCAACATCAACCACCCTGAGTCTGAGCCGATGATCATCGGCCGCAACTTCCTGGTCAAGGTCAACGCCAACATCGGCAACTCCGCCATCACCTCCTCCATCGAAGAGGAAGTGGAAAAGATGCTCTGGGCCACCAAGTGGGGCGCCGACACCGTGATGGACCTGTCCACCGGCCGGGACATCCACACCACCCGCGAGTGGATTCTCCGCAACTCGCCGGTACCCATCGGCACCGTACCCATCTACCAGGCGCTGGAGAAAGTCGGCGACAACCCCGAGGAACTGACCTGGGAGTTGTACCGGGAGACTCTGATCGAGCAGGCCGAGCAGGGCGTGGACTACTTCACCATCCACGCCGGGGTACGCCTCCAGTATGTGCCGCTCACCGCCAACCGCATCACCGGCATCGTCTCCCGCGGCGGCTCCATCATGGCGAGCTGGTGCCTGGCCCACCACCAGGAAAACTTCCTGTACACTCACTTTGAAGAAATCTGCGAAATCATGCGCACCTACGACATCTCCTTCTCCCTGGGGGATGGACTCCGCCCCGGCTGCATCGCCGACGCCAACGACGAGGCGCAGTTCGGCGAGCTGGAGACCCTGGGCGAACTGACCAAGATCGCCTGGGAACATGACGTCCAGGTGATGATCGAGGGCCCGGGCCATGTCCCGATGCACAAGATCAAGGAGAACATGGACAAGCAGCTCGAGGTCTGCCACGAGGCCCCCTTCTACACCCTCGGCCCGCTCGTAACCGACATCGCCCCCGCGTACGACCACATCACCTCCGGCATCGGGGCGGCGATGATCGGGATGTTCGGCACTGCCATGCTGTGCTATGTGACCCCCAAAGAGCACCTCGGACTGCCCCACCGCGAGGACGTGAAGACCGGCGTGATCACCTATAAGATCGCCGCCCACGCCGCCGACGTGGCGAAAGGACACCCGATGGCGCAGCAGTGGGACGATGCGCTGTCCAAGGCGCGCTTCGAGTTCCGCTGGGAAGACCAGTTCAACCTGGCGCTGGACCCGGACACGGCCCGCGACTACCACGACGAGACTCTGCCCGCCACAGGCGCCAAAGTGGCCCACTTCTGTTCGATGTGCGGCCCCAAGTTCTGCGCCATGAAGATCACGCAAGATGTGCGGGAGTATGCCAAGAACCAGGGCGTTACCGTGGAGACCGCCTTCGACAAAGGCATGGAGGAGAAGGCGAAGGAGTTCCGCGAAGCCGGAAGCAGGATTTACCAGAAAGCATAGTTCTTCGGCAGGACAGTGAAACCGGATTCAAGGGGCGATTTGCAAATCGCCCCTTTTCTGATAAAGATAGTTAGGTAGCTTTGAGGGAGGACCACCAAATGGCGATCTACTTTCTGCTGGGAAGGCTGAGCGGCGAGGGACAGCGGATGCTGCACAACAATCCGGACCTGGTCTCCGACACCGCGGCAGCATTGGACATGGAAGGAGCGAAAATCCTCGGCCAGTACGCCGTCCTCGGACACTATGACTTCATCACCATGGTGCTGGCGGACGAGAACGAGGCGGTGGCGCGACTGTCCGCGGAATTCGGAGCACGCACCGGGCTGCACTTCGAGACGCTGTCGGCGGTCGCTGTCGGGTTCCTCGCCGACCAGGATCCCTCCGGCGAGTCGCCCGACCGCACCTCCGTGGAGCTGGGAACCGGCAATGGCGGCCACAGCAGTGGCTGAGATTAACGGCACCCGTCTGAACGCTGCCCGCGAACTCTTGCAGGCCGCCCGCGATGAATTCGCGGACGCCGAGGAAGCCCGGGGCGGAGCTGCTGTAATCGGGCTGCGCAATTCCTGCGGCAAGGGTTGGCTGGCCGTGGTAGAAGCTATAAACGCCCACTTCCTGAACCAGGGAGTTTCCGAGTCGGAATTGCCCGACAAGGAGCGGGGCAGAAGGTTTTTCGTAAGCCGGTATATGAACCGGGAAATGCGAAAGAGTTACGACTCCATGTGGAAAACTTTTCACGTCGACGGGTACTACGAGGGAATCGTCGAATTTGACGAAATGCAGGAGCGATTTGAAGAGCTCGAGGAATTCATCCAGTCCATCGAGGCGTCTGCCAGCAAGCGGAAATGAAGCGCCCCATCATGGAATAGCTGTTCCAACTCAACTTGGCGAATGGCCGATATGACGACGACGAAGAGAAAGTTGCTAACAGCAGAAGACCTGCTTGAATTGCACAGCAAGGGAATCAAGGGCGAGCTAATACGAGGAGTGTTCTGCGAAACCGTGTCTACCGGAATTGAACATGGGGAAATCGCCATCAATTTCGCCGGAGAGATGAGGTCTTTTGTAAGACCCAAAAAGCTGGGCAGAGTATTTGCATCGGATTCCGGCATTAGATTGGAAAATGGCCCCGACACGGTACGGGAACCTGACGTGGGCTTCATCTCCGCTGAGCGGTTGCCGTTGGGAACAAGAGTTACCACCTACTCGGAGGTAGTCCCCGATTTGGTCGTGGAAGTCGTATCCCCCAGCAATTCTGTCCGAGAGATGTATGACCGGGCCCACATGTGGCTGCACCACGGTGTCATCATCGTGTGGGTGGCCGACCCCGACACGCGGACTGTGGACGTGTACCGCCAGGACGGCACGATTGCCACGCTCAGCGAGGATGACACCCTTGACGGCGCTCCGGTGCTGCCCGGGTTCACCCTGCCGGTTCGAGAGGTGTTTGAGTAACAGCCTGCAACTGCCGAAGAAAGTGTGATCAAGGTACGATGCGCCTGCCAAGCTCGCCCGACCGGGCGAGTTTCTCATTTGTCCCACTGCGCTATAATTGTTGGTGGCCCGCCCTCGGTCGAGACTTGAGGGCAAAGGCTTGTTCCAAACCCTTGCCCTGGTGGTCGTTGCAGATGTTCAGTCCCGTTTCCAGCCGAGTCAGCTTTCCCGAACTGGACGCCCGTATCCTGGAGCACTGGAAGGAACGCGATGTGTTCCGCCGCGCCGGCACGGAGCGGGAGGGCGCCCCGCGCTTCATGCTCTACGACGGGCCGCCCACCGCCAACGGCAGCCCCGGCATTCACCACGTCCTGGCTCGCATCTTCAAGGACGTGATGTGCCGCTACAAGACGATGAAGGGCTACCAGGTGCTCCGCAAGGGCGGCTGGGATACCCACGGCCTGCCGGTCGAGCTCGGCATAGAGCAGGAGCTGGGCCTCACCAGCAAGCGCGACATCGAGGAATACGGCATCGAGGAGTTCAACCAGAAGTGCCGCGAGAGCGTCTTCCGCTACGTCCGCGAGTGGGAGGAAATGACCGACAGGATCGGCTTCTGGGTGGACATGGACGACCCGTATGTCACCCTCGAAAACGACTACATCGAGTCGGGGTGGTGGATACTCAAAACCCTGTGGGACCGCGGCTTGCTGTACCAAGGCATGAGGGGCACTCCCCACTGCCCCCGCTGCGTCACCAGCCTCAGCTCCCACGAGCTCGCCCTCGGCTACCAGGAGGACACGCCGGACCCGTCGGTGTTCGTCAAGTTCCGCGTCGATTCCTCGGCCAATGGGGCGGCAATCCCGGCGGCCCTCAACACCGGCGATACGCCCGCATACCTCCTGGCATGGACAACGACGCCGTGGACACTGCCGGGCAACACCGCCCTCGCTGTCGACCCCGATTCCGAATATTCCGTCGTGGAGATTGAAGACGACGAAGGCAAGCAGCGCATCGCTCTCGCCACCGCCCTGGTGGAGGACAACATCCGGCAGGAACACACCGTAGTCGCCACGCTGCCGGGCAGCGATCTGGTGGGGCTGGGCTACGCGCCGCTGTATGCTCCCGCCAATTTCGGCTCCAGGATCAGCCGGTTCGAGTCGGGCGTCCTGGCGTCGTCGGACGGGGAGGGTGACTTCGCTCCCAGGGTCGTCGCCGCCGACTTCGTGTCCATGGAGGACGGGACGGGCATCGTCCACATTGCGCCTGCCTTCGGCGACGAGGACCTGGGGCTGGGAAGGGAGAAGGGCCTGAACTTCGTGCAGCCCGTGGACTTGCAGGGCATCATCACAGGGAACTACCCCTTCGCGGGCAAGTTCGTCAAGGACGCCGACCCCGAGATCATGGCCGACCTGGATGAGCGCGGGTTGCTGCATCACCGCGACATCTACCGCCACACCTATCCTTTCTGCTGGCGATGCGATACGCCGCTGCTCTATTACGCCAAGAGCTCGTGGTACATCCGCACGTCGGAGCTGAAGGACGACCTGGTCGAGCAAAACAGCCGCATCAACTGGTACCCCGACCACATCAGGGAAGGACGCTTCGGCGAGTGGCTGCGCAACAACGTGGACTGGGCAATCTCCCGCGAGCGCTACTGGGGAACGCCCATACCCATCTGGCAGTGCAACAGTTGCAGCAACCAGGTCTGTGTCGGCGGACGCGAGGAGCTGAAGGAGCGGCTAGGACGCCCCCGCCCCAACCCTCCCCCGGAGGGAGAGGGAATTGACGTTGACCGTCTTGACCTGCACCGTCCCTACGTGGATGAAGTCACATTCCCCTGCGACCAGTGCGACGGCACGATGTCCCGCGTCCCGGAGGTGATGGACTGCTGGTTTGACTCCGGCGCAATGCCCTTTGCCCAGGCCCACTACCCCTTCGAGAACTCCGAAATGGAACGGGAAGGGCTGTTCCCCGCCGACTACATCTGCGAGGCCGTCGACCAGACGCGGGGCTGGTTCTACAGCCTGCACGCGCTGTCCACCCTGCTCAAGGGCGAGCCGTCTTACAAGAACGTCATCTGCCTCGGCCTGATCCTGGACGAGCGCGGCCGCAAGATGAGCAAGCGCGTCGGGAACGTCGTCGAGCCGCTGCCGTTGCTGGACGAGCATGGCGCAGACGCTCTGCGCTGGTACCTGTTCACCGCGTCCCAGCCCGGCGAGGCCCGCCGCTTCTCGTCGCGGCTGGTCAACCAGACTCTGCGGCAGGTGCTGCTGACGCTTTGGAACATCTACTCGTTCTTCACTGGCTATGCCGCAATCGACAGATTCGACCCGTCGCAGAAGCCAGTCAACTGGAAGCCTGAGAACGAGCTGGACCGCTGGGTGCTGTCGGAACTCAACGAGCTGATCGCTGAAGTCGACCGCTGCATGGAGAATTACGACCCCACCAACGCAGGCCGGCGCATACAGGAGTTCGTTGACCGGCTTTCCAACTGGTACGTGCGCCGCAGCCGCCGCCGGTTCTGGCGCAGCGACGAAGGCGACGCAGACAAGCTGTCGGGCTATGTCACTCTACACACCTGCCTGATCACCGTGGCCAAGCTGATGGCCCCGCTGGCCCCGTTCGTGTCGGAGGAGATATACCAGAACCTGGTCTGCTCCGTAGACCCGGACGCACCCGACAGCGTCCACCTCGCCGACTTCCCCACCGCCGACGAGTCGCTGGTGGACGACGACCTGATGGAGGCGACACGGTTGGCGATGCGAATCTCCAGCATGGGCCGCGCCGCACGCTCCAAGTCGGGCCTAAAGGTGCGCCAGCCCCTGGCATCGGCGGCAGTCAAGACACGCACTGCGTCGGAGCGGGCCTTCGTAGCGCAGGTGCGCCCCCAGATTCTCGACGAGCTGAACATCAAGGACATCGAGGTACTGGACGATGACTCGCAGCTGGTCCAGCAGGCGCAGGAGCTGGCAGGGGGCGAGCCGGAGACTACCGTATCAGTCGGCCACTACACCGCGTCGTTGGAGGCTGGCTACCTCGTAGCCGTCAACGGCGAGATTACGCCGGAACTGGCCGAGGAAGGGCTGGCCCGTGAGCTGGTGCACCGCATCCAGGGACTTCGCCGCTCGGCGAACTTCGAGGTCACCGACCACATCGAGACCTGGTACGACGGTCCCAACGAACTGGCAAGCGTCATGCGCGGCAACTTCGCCGCCTACATCCGCGAGGAGACGCTGAGCGACGCGGTGGAGGCTGGATCTCCGCCGGAGGGAGCCAGGTCCGAGACTGCAAAGATCGAGGGCCAAGAAATCACCCTGGCCGTCCGCCGTGTCTAATACAAGCCGGAACGAAGGATGCTTCCCCCCGGAAATATCCCCTCTCCCTCCGGGAGAGGGCTAGGGTGAGGGCGTCCCCTTGCCGGAACTACCCGAAGTCGAAAGCGTACGCCGTAGCCTGCTGCGGTCCGGCCTCACCGGCCGGACCATTACTCACGCTGAAATCGGCTGGGCCAACACGGTCAAACACCCATCTGCGGAGGAGTTGGCGGCGTCGCTAGTTGGCCGTACGGTGGAGGACGTGGAGCGTCGCGCCAAGTATCTGCTGTTTCCTCTCAAGGGGCAGCCCAGCGAGACTTTCGCAGCCCACCTTGGCATGACCGGCAACCTGGTGGTGCAGCCGCGGGAACAGCCGTCGCACCCCATGACGCGCCACACCTTCGCGCTGGACGACGGCCGCGAGCTGCGCTTAGTGGACGGACGAAAGTTCGGCAAGCTGTGGCTGTCCGACGACCTCGGGAAGATCCTGCCGCCCCTGGGTCCCGAGCCACTTGGAGACGAATTCACCACCGAGTGGCTGACGGATTCATTCGCGAAGAAAAAGGCCCCGGTCAAGGCCCTGCTGCTGGAACAGTCCATCGCCGCCGGGATAGGAAACATCTACGCCGACGAAGCCCTGTTCCTCTCCGGCATCAGCCCGGAACGTTCTGCCTCCGACTTGTCTGCGGACGAGGTTGTGCGCCTCCGTCAAGGGATCATCGACTGCATCAACGCCGGGTTCGCCGTCTACGACCGCGTACGTGACCTGCGCTGGCCCGAGCCGCCCGAGCCGATGGGCACATGGAGCCACCCCCGCGACGCCAACACCCCCTGCCCCAACTGCGGCGGCGAAATGGCGTTCACGCGTATCAGGGCGCGGGGGACGTGGTTTTGCCCGGTGTGCCAGGTTTAATTCACCACAGAGAACACAGTGAGTTTGTTATAAATAGGATTTACGCCGTTCAGCTATTCTCTCCCTTGAGGGTGAGGGTGAAACCGCCAATTGCGTAACTCTTACTGATGCGTGAATGAATTGGTGAACAATATCGTCATTCCGGCGAACGCCGGAATCCAGTAAACGCCAGGCACAGAGAACGCAGCCGGAGGACAACATCTCTGGATTCCGGCGTTCGCCGGAATGACGAATAACTGGTCTGGCATGTTTATCAGTCAATTCACGTATCAGTAATAAATTTCGCTCGAATGACGGGAAACCCAACAGACTCTAGTCCAGAGTTGCCCGAAATTCCTCGAAAGACGAATACGCGGTCAGCCCCTCTCCGTCCCGCCCCTCCTCCATTGCCGCGATGGTTTCGGCGTTGGGGATGTGCGGGGAGAACGGATCGCTGCAATAACTACCAGCCACCCGCTCGTAGAACTGCGTGATTGCCTCATCCACCGTCATTCCCCATTCCGAGAAACGGGCCTCGGCCTGTTTCTTCAATTCCGGAGCAACTTGGGCGTGAACTATCGCTTTCTTGTCCATTGATCGCCTCCAAAAGGACCTCCGTGGGCTCCGTGGTTAGTCCAGCGCCGTCCCGTAGATGTGGGCGGGGACGACGATGATGGCGGAGCGGCGGTCGGCGATCATGGCGGCGTCGTACTCGTCCCAGTTGGAGTGCTCCTCGCCGGCAGCGACGCGGTAGACGTCGCGGAGGGTCAGCCGCAGCTCATCGGCGTCGGTGTTGTTGGCCGACACGATGCGGGCCTGCCCCTCCAGCACCACGAACGGCCGCCATTCCTCGGCGGAGACCAGGAGCGTGCAATTGGGGTTGCGGCGCAGAAGGTGCAGCTTGGCCCGTGTCTCGGTGACGGTGAAGGCCACACCGTCCTGGTAGGCGCCGCAGGTGATGATGCTCATCTGGGCAGCGCCGTTGCGGCGGAATGCCGTCAGCACTCCACGGTGGTTGTTGGTGCAGAACTCGCGCACGTTGTCTGGCAGCATTTTTACCTCGCTGTTTCCATTCTTCAGGTTTCACCCCCACCCTGACCCTCCCCCTGAGGGGGAGGGAATTAAAACGACCGGGCCTCTCCCGTAGGGGGAGGGAGCAGGACCGAAGAACCCTGGACTCCTTCAGCGTCAGAATTCCACTTCGTACATGTGGTAGCGGGTGGGATACATGTCCAGCGACCGGTAGACCTGCTGGGCGGTCGTGTTTTCCTGCTCGACGTACAGGCGGATGCCGCAGACGCCACCGGCTGCCTGCGCCTCTTCCGCCACGCGACGGTGCAGCGCGCTGTACACGCCGCGTCGCCGGTACTCCGGGCGCACGTAGACGCTCTGGATCCACCACCACAGGCCGTTGCGCCAGTCGCTCCACTCGAAGGTGACCATCAGTTGCCCGGCGGGACGGCCATCAATCTCGGCCACCAGGTAGAAACCGAGGGAACTGTCGGCCAGCACAGCGTCCACCCCGGGGCCGACGGTGGCCGGGTCCAGAGCCATGCCCTCGGTTTCGAGGGCCATGACGATGTTGCTTTCAACTATGAACGGGGCATCCTGTGGGATGGCTTTTCGTATGCGCATCGGTCCTGTCATGGCAGTAGTTTAACAGCCGCATTGTTCGCTCGATTGGAGTCGGCGGGGCGACATTCCCGGCAGTGCCCGCCGCCGGGGGAGTATAATCCGAATGGCAACCTGAGATCACGAACCGGCGAGGGCGGACGGCGAGATGTTTGAGAACCTGACGGAACGGCTTACCGGCATTTTCAACCGGCTCTCCAGCAAGGGAAGACTGACGGACAAGGACATCGACGAGGCCCTGTCGATGGTGCGCCGGTCGCTGCTGGAGGCCGACGTCAACTTCCGGGTGGCCCGCGATTTCGTGGCCCGCGTCAAGGAACGGGCCCAGGGCGCCGAGGTCCTGGAAAGCCTGACGCCCGGCCAGCAGGTGGTCAAGATCGTCCACGAGGAGCTAACCGAGCTGCTGGGCGGTTCTTCGACGGGTGGCGGCCCTTCGACAAGCTCAGGACGGGCAGGGATTACCCTCTCCAGTCAGCCGGTGTCGGCCCTTATGCTCGTTGGCCTGCAGGGCTCCGGCAAGACCACCACCGCCGCCAAGGTAGCGCTCGAACAGCGGAAGCAGGGGCACCGCTCCCTGCTCATCGCCGCCGACCTCCGCCGCCCCGCCGCCATCCAGCAGCTGGAGACGCTGGGCAAGCAACTGGATATTCCCGTCTACTCCGAGGACCCCAAATCGTCCACCGCCGTAAGGGTGGCCCGCAACGGCCTGGCCCGGGCCGCAGAACTGGGCGTCAACTGGGCCATAGTGGACACAGGCGGACGACTCCAGATCGATGACGATCTCATGAAGGAACTGGAAGACATCCGCGCCGCCGTCAACCCCCACGAGACGCTGCTGGTCGTCGACGCCATGACCGGCCAGGACGCCGTCAACACCGCGGAGGGCTTCCACCAACGGGTCGGTTTGACCGGACTGATCATGAGCAAGATGGACGGCGACGCCCGGGGCGGCGCGGCCCTGTCCATCACCCGCGTTACCGGCGTGCCCATCAAGTACATGGGCGTTGGCGAACGCCCCGACGGGCTGGAGGTCTTTCACCCCGACCGGCTGGCGTCGCGCATCCTGGCAATGGGCGACGTGCTCACCCTCATCGAGCGCGCCCAGGAGGCCGTCGACGAGCAGAAGGCCAAGGAGATGGAGCGGAAGATCCGCCAGGCCAGCTTCGACCTGAACGACTTCCTGGACCAGCTCCAGAGCGTCAAGAAGATGGGATCCGTCGACCAGATCATGGAAATGATACCGGGCATGGGGAACAACGCCCGCAAGATGATGTCGGGAGACCTGGACGAGACCAAGCTGAAGCGCATCGAGGCCATCATTCACTCCATGACCCCGGACGAACGGCAGCGCCCCGATATCATCAATGGGAGCCGTCGCCGACGCATCTCCCGGGGCAGCGGCACGACTCCCCAGGACATCAACCAGTTGCTCAACCAGTTCAAGCAGACGCAGAAGCTGGTGCGCCAGATGTCCCGCTCCCGCAACCCCGCCAACCTGATGAAGATGTTCGGGCGTTAGGGTCGGAAAAGGCCCTACACCATGCCCGAACGCATGGCGGCGAACAGGTACGCCGTGGCGTAGCTGCGCCAGGGACGCCAGCGTTCCGCCAGCGCTTCTACCTCTGCGTCCGTGACCGGCTCGCCTTCTCGCAGCAAGCGCGAGACTCCACGTCGCAGGGCCAGATCCCCCAGCGGCAGGGCGTCGGGGCGGGCCAGCCCCCGGACCATCGCCCACTGCGCGGTCCAGTTTCCGATGCCGCGCAGGGCGGTGAGGCGAGTGGTGAACTCCTCATCGGACAGCCGCCACACCTCCGGCCAGTCTGGGGCGGTTGCGGCTTCCGCAAGTCCATACAGGTACTCGGCCTTGCGCTGGCTCAACTTCAGCGTCCGCAGTTCGTCCGGCGACGACGACAGGATGGCTTCGGGACGAGGAAACGAATAGTAGGGTACCCCGTCGAACTCGGCTCTCGCTCCGAACCGCTCTATGAGCAACAGCCGCAACGCCCGCGCGACACTCGCGGAAATCTGCTGCCCCAGCACCGCGAGGACCAACGACTCGAACAGCGTCGCCGTTCGCGGCAGATGGAGTCCTCGGAATTTCTTGGCCAGCCCACTCATGGCAGGGTCCGACCCGGCCAGCGCATAGAAGGGGCCCATGTCCTGGTCCATACCCAGCATCCAGCGCAATTGGTCGGCAGCATGATTTCCGTCAGCCTCCGACACTCCTTCGCCCCGCAGTTCCACCGACAGGACCGGCTCATCAACCGTGCCGGTTGACCGGACCGAAACCAGCGCCAGCCGGCCGTCGAGGTCCAGAAGCCGACGGTAGACCCCGCCGTCCAGAGTGTCGGCCCCGCTGCGGGCCTGGAAGTAAGTGTGGTAGGCGGCGGTCAGCTCGAAGTCGAAGGGCGGTATTGGATATAGCCGGAGGGTTATAGTCTGCATCGGCTCTCCGCCACCTTCAAGAAGCGCCCTCACCCTAACCCTCTCCCTCTGGGAGATGGGATTTCAGGGGTGCGGAGCCAAGCACGCTGTAACGGGCGCCGCTGGGGTGCAGCTCGCTTTGCATCACCTCAATCGAGTCCACCTGCCAGCCCACAGCCGCAGGGGGCGCCAGGCCGGATACCACGGCGCCCACGCGGCTCCTGTACGTGTCGGAAACAGTGCGGCGGGGGCGGCCGAGCGTGATGTGCGGGCGGAAGGGACGCTCCTCCGGTGGGTGTCCCAGGGCGGTGATCGCACTTTCCGAGTCACGCTGCAGCCGGGACAGGGCATCCAGGTCGCCGCCGACCCCGGCCCAGAGGACGCGGGGCTTGTGCCGGTTGGGAAACATCCCCAGCCCGGCCAGCTCCAGCGCAAAGGGAGGATGGCCTGCGGCAACGGGCCTCAGGCAGTCGAGCAAGGGCGCAACGTCTTCCAAAGGGATGTTGCCCATGAACTTGAGGGTCAGGTGCATCCCGCTTGGGTCAGCCCACTGGATGCCCTCAGGCGCCTGTTGGCGGATGCGGTCCACAGCGCCAACCAACTGCTCCCGCGCCTCGCTGGAAAGGCCGACGGCCACAAAAACGCGAACTGTGCCGGAGCGGGCGTTCATGGCGTCAGTGGCACCGAGTCGAGCGTGCGCCTGAGAGCGTGCCGGGCTGCCACCAGGTCGATGTACGACTTCACCGCGCAGTCAAGCCCGCTGTTCTCCGTGTATTCGGCTGGGACGACGCAGTTCACCCGCCCTTCCTGCCTGTAGGATTCCGCCTGCTCGCGATCGCCGTTGTCGTACACGACAATTGAGAGGCCGCCCAGGTCCTTGACCAGCCGGAAGCAGGGAACATCCGTCTCCCCGTCCCCGATGTAGACCATGTTCTCGAAGGGAACGGGCCTATCCTCCTGGGGCACGAACCTGTTGATGATCGATCTGTCCTTCCAGTCGTGCGCCCCCTTGTTGATCCGAAAGAGGTACTGGGTCTTCGTGGTGAAGTTGATGGCCACCGCAGGCCAGACCGCGATCCCTTCGGCGTCGTACAGGAACTTGGAAGCGTAAATCCGGCTGAACTCGGGGGCGATGGAGGTGCCTTCGATGATCTCGGAGTTTCCCGAGGAAATCACGTAGTGCTCAACGAAGACGCCCTTTTCCTGCCCGTAGGCGTTCACGCGCTCGAACCATCCCTCCACGCCCGGGAAGAACTCGATCTCCCTGCTGCGCGCCACCAGGTCCTCGCGGCGCACCGGCATTCCGGCGGACTTGGCCTTCTCCAGCATCACGAACATGTAGGAGAGGATACCGTCGGCGTGATTTGCCTCTGCAAGCGAGTCTACCTCCCGCCAGAATGCCGCGGCCGTCATGCCGATGTTCGGTATGAACTGGCGTTCCTGCATGTTGCCCGGAGCGAGGGTACCGTCGAAGTCGTAGATGATGGCCAGCGGAATGGCTACTGGAGGCATTGGGAACTCCTCGGGACGCTATGCCACGCTATTTTACGTCAAATTGCGTCTGTCCCTGCATTTCCAATCCCTGCAGGGTTGCGGCAACCTCATCGTACCAGCCGGTCAGCGCATCCAAGGAGAACCGGGCGTTGGCGGGGCTGGGGTTGGGCACCACGAATATCAGGGAAGAGTCTATGGCGCCCGGCTGAAGTCCCAGCTCAGGGGACGACTTCTCCCCTTCGGCATATTGCAGGTACGCTTTGTACGCCATCAGTCCATGAAAGCACGCCAGTTGGGGCTGAAACTCCAGCAGCCGCTCTCGCAGCACCGGCGCCCACCGGCGGTAGTCGGCGACCCTGAGCCCGCTGCCCTGTGGCGTGGGGCGTTTCACCACGTCAGTAAAGCCGATGCCGTGGTCGAGCAGCAGGCCATCGTCGGAGGGGGCGCACTCCCTCCCCAGCGACGGCGGAAGCAGGTTCGAGCGATTGAAGGCGGGCCAGAACCGGTTTCGCGGGTTGGCGAAGTAATGGCCCTCTCGCGCCGAGTACTCCGACGGGTTCAGCCCCACGAACACCATCTTCAGCCCAGGCCGGAGCAGGTCGGGCAGGGTTCGCAATGTTTCGGTACCGATGGTGTCGTTCACTGGAGGAATCACCCCCACCCTAACCTCCCCCCGAGGGGGAGGGAACTACGCTACAGGCCCAGCAGGCGGGCGGCATTTCCGCCGAGAATCAGGTCCCGTTCGCCTTCCGAAAGCCGCTGCTCCGCGACCTCCCTCAGCGGACGCTCCTGTCGCATCAAGGGATAGTCGGAGGCGAAGAGGATGCGGTCGGCGCCAACCAGGTCCGCCACCGACCGGTATATCGCCGGCCGGTACAAAAACGGAGACGCTGCCGAGTCAAAGTACACATTCTCCAGGGCCGAACCCACCTCAGGCATCAGGGAATAGAACGGCAGGCCACCGCCCCAGTGAGCGCAGATGATGGTGTTGTCCGGGAAGTCCTGAACCAGGGCCATGACCTTGTCCGGGGTCGTCCTGCCCTTCCCCGGGTACTCGTGTCCCACCGGCTCCGAGCAGTGCAGCAGCACGGGAAGGCCCAGCGTGCGGGCCATGTGCATCATGGGCGCCATCTGTGCATGGTCGGCAATGTCGATACCCTGGCTGTCAGGATGAAGCTCGCCTATTCCTCGCAATCCCGCAGCGGCGCAGCGGCGGACTTCTCCCTCCAGAACGTCGTCGCCCCAGGCCGGGTTGACCGAGGCGAAGCCGGTCAGGCGGCCGGCGTGGGAAGCCACGGCTTCGATGAGATAGTCATTTGCTTCGACCGCGACCCGGTAGTCGGACCAGCCCATCCCCATCACCACCGAGTGGTCAACGCCGTCCCGGTCCATGGCCAGCAGCAACGCGTCCACGTCGGCGATGCGGGCGCCCGAACCGGACAGGATGGTACTGAACGTTGCGTCTCTCGAAGCCAACTCCTGGCGCCGGTCGGGAAACGACGGCGGCAGGATGTGGCAGTGTGCATCAACAATCATCGGTCGGGGCGAGTCAACGGCGCCTGGGCACTGACGGAGCGCCCCTAGTGGTCCCGCCCGTTGTCGCTGAACTCGTTGTCGCTGTAAACGGCGGTCTCGCGCCCCTGGAAGACATGGACGACAAAGTTGTTCCGTATAATGCCCACTGCATCGGCGATGTCCTCGTCGACGGCGTCCATGATCTCCTGGATGGCCTGCTGGGTCAGGCTTTCATCCACGGCCAATGCCACGTGCACCATCTCGGCTGTGAAGTGGATGTCCACTCTGCCGACCGTGCGGTCGAACTCGACGATGTTGTACGCCTCGGAGTGCGGGGTGCGAACTTCCCGCTCGAATGTGAAGTCAGCCACCACCGTCCCCCCTTTCCTGGCGAAATAACCGTGCTTCCCTTCCCGGCAACGTCTTCATACCCTGGCACATCCAGACACGACCTTCGGAGCGGGAGACCGGTCAGGGCCTCACCTGGCCGCTTCCCATGATAACCCACTTGTAAGAAGTCAGTTCCTTCAGCCCCATCGGCCCTCGCGCGTGCATCTTCTGGGTGCTGATGCCCACCTCCGCGCCGAGGCCGAACTGCCCGCCGTCGGTGAACTGGGTGCTGGCGTTGACGTACACCGCAGCGGCGTCAACCTCGTCCAGGAAGCGCATGGCTGCCGAGTAGTCCTCGGTGATAATGGCCTCCGAATGGCCGGAGCCGTAGGTCTCGATATGCTCTAGGGCCTCATCCATCGAGTCGACAACCTTGACGGCCGCGGCCATGGAAAGGAACTCCCGGCCCCAGTCTTCTTCCTCGGCGGGCTGCACGTTGCCTGCCGCTCCCGGCCCGAGGATGGTCAGAGCGCGATTGTCGCAATGCAGTTCCACGCCCGATCCGGCAAGGCCGGCAGCGATGCGGGGCAACCCTTCTACGGCGATGGAAGAATGCACCAGCAGAGTGTCCAGGGCGTTGCAGATGTAGGGACGCCGTACCTTGGCGTTCAGGGTCACGTTCGCCGCCATGTCCAGGTCCGCCGCCCGGTCCACGTAGGTGTGGCAGACGCCGACTCCGCCGGTGACGGCCGGCATCGTGGCGTTTTCCCCAACGAACCGCACCAGCCCCTCCCCGCCTCGAGGCACGATGAGGTCGATGTACTGGTTCATCTTCAACATCGCGTCCACCAGTTCGCGGTCGGGGTTGTCCACGAACTGCACTGCCCCCTCGGGAGCGCCCGCCTCCGACAGCGCACGGCGGATCAGACGGATCAGCGCTGAGTTGGAGCGCAGCGCTTCCTTCCCTCCCCGCAGGATGCAGGCATTGCCCGACTTGAAGCACAGGCCGAAGATGTCCACGGTAACATTCGGCCGGCTCTCGTAGATGCTGGCGACCACGCCCAGGGGGATGCGACGGCGGCCGATGACCATGCCGTTGGGCAGGGTGTTCATCTCAATGGCTTCGCCCACCGGGTCGGGGAGCGCCGCGATCTTGCGCTGCTCGGCGGCGGTGCCGCTGAGGCGCTCCGGCGTCAGCAGCAGCCGGTCGATCATGGCGTCGCTGAGTCCACCACTCCGGGCCTCTGCGCAGTCCTCGGCATTGGCCTGCAACAGTTCACCGGCGTCGTTCTCCAGCAGGTCCGCCAGTGAGTTCAGCGCCTGGTTCTTCACCGCCGTCGACAGCCGCGCCACCTGCTTCGCTGCACTTCGCGCCGCCTGCCCCTGTGTCATCAAGTCTGCAACGGTTCTGGTTGTCATGTCGCTCCGGCCCATTTGGTTAGGAATCTGAATCTGATTGAACCAACTAAAGACTTTCCCATTCCTCTCTGCTTATTTCCGCTTGGCGCAAGATCTGGCCAAGAAGGGTTCGGTTAATGTCCGATCGGTGAGGATTAGGGACTATTATCCTGATCCGCCCTTTTTCCATCTGCTGATGCCTGCTCCTTGGGTACGGGCCTTCAAATCCCAACTGCCTTAGATACGCTATCAGCTCCCTTCTACTGATCGGGCCGAAAGCGGGCACTAGGCGGACTTCTCCTTGGGCATAAGGTCTATTGACGGGAGCACAGGAATCTCATGGCCATGTTCAATTCCCAGGATTATCCAATCTTCAAGGACTTCCGCTAATTCCTTGCGGCATTCCTCAAGAGTGTCGGCGTTCGCGCATACGCCCTGAAACCCAAAGATATCGCCGTAGTAGGTTCCATCTTCGACAAAAATTACGAAGGTGGCATCCCGCATCGCTATCTCGATGTATTCGGCCAACAACTCGTCGGGCGGCACCGATGGCAGAACTACTCCCATTTCCTTTCTCCTCAGCGCTCCGTGTGTTCCTTTACCCTACAGCACCACCAGGTTGTTGCGGTGCACCACTTCCTGTCCGTAGTTGTAGCCCAGGGTCTCGTCTATCTTCTCGGACCGGAGCCCGCGCACCCGGTTGATGTCCTCGGCGCTGTAGTTTGCGATGCCGCAGGCGATCCGTCTGCTCTCTCCGTCCACAATGAAGACCGTATCCCCCCGGCTGAAGTCGCCCTGCGCGCTTCGCACGCCGGCCGGCAGCAGGCTGCGGTGCTGCTGCACCAGCGCCCTGACCGCGCCGTCGTCGACCACGACCTCCCCTCGCTGCGAGATGCCGCTGAGCATCCAGCGCTTCCGGGCCTCCAGCTTCTCGGCGGCGGCCTCGAAGAAGGTGCCGATCTCCTCCCCGCGCGCCGCTTTCAGCGCGGCCCCTTCCTGCCTTCCGTGGGCCATGATCATCGGGATACCGGACGTTGTCACCAGCCGCGCCGCGTCCAGCTTGGTGGGCATCCCGCCCCGGGCCCAAGGCTGAAGGTGGCGCCCTGCCACCGCCTCGATACGCTCATCCACACGCTCCACGCGGGGAATGAGCGTGGCCGTCGGGTCCGTTCTCGGGTCGGCGGTGTACAGCCCGTCGATGTCCGTCAGGATCAGAAGCAGGTCTGCGTCCACCAGGTTCGCCACCAGAGCCGACAGCCGGTCGTTGTCGCCGAATACCGCGCCGATCTCGTCTACGGCAACCACGTCGTTCTCGTTGAGCAGGGGCACTACCCCGACTTCCAGCAGACCCTGAAGAGTGTTGCGCACATTCAGGTAGGACTGGCGGTTGGAGAGGTCGCCGATGGTGAGCAACGCCTGAGCGACGGTGACATCGTATAAGGCAAACTGCTCGTGGTATATCTGCATCAGCCGGCCCTGTCCGACCGCCGCCGCTATCTGCCTCGAGCGAATGTCCCGCGAAACCGGCCCCTGTCGGCCCAGCGCGGCTCGGCCCATGGCGATCGCTCCCGAGGTCACCAGTATTACCTCGCCCCCCTGCTGCCGAAGCTGGCAGATCTGGCGCACGATGCTTCCCAGAACGGTGAGGTTGACCCCGCCTGCTTTCTCGGCTTCCGCGGCCTCGGTCAGGATTGCTGTTCCGGCCTTGACGACGATGCGCCGGTAGGCCAGGGGACCCGTACCCTCATCGCGGTCAGCAGTGAATGTTCGAGGTGATGGAGAACGATGGCCGGTGGACGCCATGTAGAAACGCTCGTGAGGAATCTTAGATTGGAAATCGTGAACGGCGGTACGATACCGGCCGCTCGATTATATCGCGGTTCAATCATATCGCCTGCGGGCAATTTAGTCATTTCGACGCTGCACCCAGTGCCTCCTCGTCCAACCGCGCGTCCAACCACGGCCGTTACAGCCTCGAAAATGGCTCCCTCGTGCTTGAAACACAAAATCGGATGGATTAGTCTGGTTTGAGAGAGTATGCCAGCCTGAACAGGTCATTCACGAGGGGGTTGGACATGGCCCAAGCCGCAGCTGCCTTTTCCTGCGCCAAGTGCCATCACAACCAGTACGACACGGAGGAGATTCGGACCACCGGCAAGTACTCCCGCTTCTTTGACATACAAAACAAGAAGTTTATCGCGGTGTCGTGCACCCAGTGCGGGTACACCGAGATTTTCAAGGGGAACTCCTCGATGCTGGGCAATTTCCTGGATATACTCTCCAGCTGACACATCAGCGCGAACCCGATCCTGACCCGGGGTTGACCACGGAAGCAGCGCGACGAACAAGACGACCACGACGACGCGCCGTCGATTTCCGAGGGGGTTGAGCTGCTGCCAACCCCTGCTTTGGCGTGGTCAGCCCCTTTGGAGCGGAGCGCCGCCCGGCAGCCCCGCCGGACCGGCGCAGTATGAACCCGGTAATCTATATCTCACGGACGGTTAGATGTCTCTCAGTGGAATTCTGAAGCTGATGGAGCGGCACCCGGAGTTCTGCCGCAGCATAGACGAGGCAGCCGCAGGGTTGAGCGCCACGGCCACAGTGCGGCAGGGCGCCCGACCTGCGTTCATAGCAGCACTCGCTTGCAAGACCTCTGCCACATTGCTGGTCGTCACGCCCCGTCCCGAGGACGCGCGCCGCCTCCACGACCAGCTCCTCAGCTGGATGGGAGAGGACGCTCCCGTCCACCTGCTGCCGGAGCCGGAGGTCCTGCCCTTCGAGCGGCTGGCCGTCGACGCCAACACCAGCAACCAGCGCCTCGCCGCCCTCTCTGCCCTCGCTGCGGCCCGCCACGATGGACGGACCGACGATGACGGCGACGGACCCCGCATCCCGCCGGTGGTTGTGTGCTCCATAGGTTCGGCCCTTCTCTACACCGCTCCGCCGGACCTCATGGCCGGCGTGCTGCCATCGTCAAGCGCACCCAGCGCCTGGCGAGTGGGGGACCGCGTCCGCATCGACGAGGCGCTCACCCTCTGGGTGAAGATGGGCTATCGCCACGAGCCGGTGGTGGACTCCCCCGGTTCATTCAGCCATCGCGGCGGCATCCTGGACATCTACCCCCCCGATTGCGAGCTGCCGCTGCGCATCGAGCTCTTCGACGACGAGCTAGACACCATCCGGCGCTTCGACCCCCTCACCCAGCGTTCCGTCGGCGCTGCCGACGAGGTGCGCCCCATCCCGGCGCGAGAGCAGTTGACCGGCGCAACCGGGCAGAGGGAACTGGCGGCCCGCGCCGAGGTCATGGACCTCTCTTCCTGCACCCCCGCCGTCCGCGAGCGTATCGAGGAGGAAGTCCGTTCCCTCACCGATCCCGGCGTCCCGGAAACGAACCCGGAGGTACTGTCCTTCTACAGCGGCTTGATCAACCGCGCGCCGCTGCTGGACTACCTCGGTCCCGGCGCCACCGTCCTGCTGGAGCGCGGCGGCCGCGTGGAGGCCGAGGCATCGGAGTTGGAAGAGCGCTTCGAGCGTATGCGCTCCGCCCGGGAAGAGCGGGGTGAGCTTCCCCGCAACTTCCCCTCCCCCTGCATGAGCTGGGAGGAGTTCATTGGGAGGCTCACCGACCACAGGACGGTCGATCTCCAGACGTGGGTTGGCGAAGACGAAGACCCCGTGTTTCTTCCCGCCACTCCATACTACGGCCGGCTTGAGCAGCTTTCCGCGGACATCAGGCGGCGCAGTGGGGAACCAGCGGCCTTCGTGGCCGTCACCCAGCACGCCCGCCGGGTCGCCGAGCTGCTGGAGCAGGAGGGGGTGTCGGCGGAAGTGATGGACGCTCTCGATGGCCCTCCCCAACCGGGCCAGGTGTGCGTGGTGCCCGGCTCCCTTCGCAACGGCTGGGTCATTGAGATTCCGGCCGCCGCGGCTGGTACTCAGAAGGCAGGCCGGAATGGCAGGGGACGCTCCGCAGGTCGGACAGCGGTTACCAGGCTGGAGCTCCTCACCGACGCCGAGCTGTTCGGCACGGTCAAGGAGCGCCGCCAGCGGCGTCCGCGCCGCGCCGAGCGGGGACCGGACATTACCCTCGCCGACCTGGAGCCGGGCGTGTTCGTCGTCCACATCGACCACGGCGTCGCCCGTTTCGCTGGCACCACTATGATGGGAGACAACGGCGACGCGAAAGAATACCTGGTGTTGGAATACGCCGAGAGCGACAAGCTGTACGTCCCCACCGACCACCTGAACCGGGTCAGCGCCTACGTGGGCGCCCAGGAGCACTCGCCGACGCTGACCCGCCTCGGCGCAGCCGACTGGACCCGAATCAAGCAGCGCGTCAAGGGCGCCGCCCGCGAGATGGCCCAGGAGCTGATCCGCCTCAACGCAGCCCGCGAGATCGCCGAGGGCCACGAGTTCGGCCCCGATACCACCTGGCAGCAGGAGCTGGAAGACTCCTTCCCCTACATCGAGACTCCCGACCAGGCCGGCGCCATCAACGACGTCAAGGCCGACATGGAGCGCTCCAGGCCCATGGACCGGCTGATATGCGGGGACGTGGGCTATGGCAAGACCGAGGTGGCACTGCGGGCAGCGTTCAAGACCGTCAGCGACGGGATGCAGGTCGGCCTCCTGGTGCCCACCACCGTGCTGGCCCAGCAGCATTACGCCACCTTCACCGAGCGTCTCAGCCCCTTCCCCGTGCGCGTCGAAGTGCTCAGCCGCTTCCGCACTCCGAAGGAGCAACAGCAGGTCATCGACGGCCTGAAAGCAGGGGAGGTCGATATCGTAATCGGCACCCATCGCCTGCTCCAGAAGGACGTGCAGTTCAAGAACCTCGGTCTGGCCGTGGTGGACGAGGAGCAGCGCTTCGGCGTCACCCACAAGGAACGCCTGAAGCAGCTCCGTCGCCAGGTTGACGTGCTGACCCTGAGCGCCACGCCCATCCCTCGCACCCTGAACATGGCGCTGTCGGGCCTGCGGGACCTGTCGTCCATGTCCTCCGCCCCCGAGGCGCGGCTGCCGGTCAAGACTTTCGTTTCGGAGTACTCCGAGGATGTGGTCAAGGAGGCCGTCCTCCGCGAGATGGAGCGCGGCGGCCAGGTCTTCTACCTCCACAACCGGGTGCGCACCATCCACCAGACAGCGGAGGAAATCCGCAAGCTGGTGCCTTCGGCCCGCATCATGATCGGCCACGGCCAGATGGCGGAGTCGGAGCTGGAAGACGTGATGATGGACTTCGCCAACGGCGAGGCCGACGTGCTGGTCTGCACCACGATAATCGAGTCCGGCCTCGACATGCCCAACGTCAACACCCTGATTGTCGAGCGGGCCGACCGTTTCGGGCTGGCCCAGTTGTACCAGCTGCGCGGCCGCGTCGGGCGCGGCCAGCACCGCGCCTACGCCTATCTGCTGGCGCCCCGCGGGCGGCGCATAACCGAGGCCGCCGAGATGCGCCTCCAAGCCATCCTCGAAGCCTCCGAGCTGGGCGCGGGATTCAGGATCGCCATGCGCGACCTCGAGATAAGGGGGGCCGGCAACATCCTCGGCGCAGACCAGAGCGGCCACATCCAGGAGGTGGGACTCGACCTGTACACCCAGCTCCTACACGAGGCTGTTCGCGAACTGGAACGCGAGGATGGCAACGCATCCGGTCATCCTCAACTTGCCGAAGGACACGAGGAACCGGCCCGCATCGAGCTGCCCCTGAACGCCGGCATCCCCGAGGACTACATCCAGCACCTTCCCACCCGGCTGTCCGTTTACCAGCGGCTGGCCAAGCTCACCGAACGCCGGGAACTGCCGGAGATACGCGAGGAACTGCGCGACCGTTTCGGCCCGATACCCGAAGAGGTGGAGAACCTGTTCAAGGTGTCGGAGATTCGCGCCATCGCCGGGGCTGCGGGAGCCGAGTCGGTGATCCGTTCCCCGGAATCAATCGTAATCACCTTGAGGAATGCGGTGGGCGGCGCAAAGGCGCCCCTCCAGCGCGCCCTGGGGCCTGCGGTACAGGTCGGAAACGCTCAGATCCAGATGGCTTTGCGGCCCCTGGGCGAGCAGTGGCTGTCGCGTCTCACCCGCACGCTGGAACGGCTGCAAGTGTTCACCGACAATATGCGCCAACTGGCCGCCGACGCAAAGTCAGGGTAATTGGACGCAAAGTCTCAAGGACGCAAAGATGATGTTGAAGAAACTGACCGGGTTGTTTATCACGGCGACGCTGCTGGCCCTCCTGCTGGCCTGCGCCGAAACTACACCGGACATAGACGCCACAGTTGAGGCACGAGTACACGAAGAAATGGTCGAAGCAACAGTAGAGATGCAGGTTGCCATGACGTTGGTATCTCCAACCGATACCCCTATTCCTGATGAGGACTTGGCACCAGATTTTCTCGTTACAGTTACACAGGGCCAGGATGTACTGGGGGGCGAGCAGGTCGGCATGGCTTCCGTCGTGGGCGACAAGCCGGTGATCATGAATTTCTGGGCAGCCGAGTGCCCACCCTGCCGGGCGGAGCTGCCGGAGTTCCAGAAGTTCTACGGCGAGCACCGCGACGAGATACTGGTGCTTGGCATCGACCTGGGACAGTTCACGGGGCAGGGAACTCCTGAGCAGGGCCGCGATCTGCTTGCCGAGCTGGGCGTCAGCTTCCCCGCCGGTTACACCGAGGACTCCGACGTGTTGCCCAAGTACGGAGTGCTCGGCCTCCCCACCACCGTCTTCATCAACGCCGACGGCACAATCCACGACAAGTGGACCGGCGCCCTGAACGAGGAGGTCCTGGTAGAAAAAGCCGAGGAGATGCTTGGGAGCTAGACTGAATCCAAAGTGGACTGAGCAGTTCCCTCTCCCTCTGGGAGAGGGTTAGGGTGAGGGCGTTCCCTCTTCGAAATCCAGGTTGCTGAAGCGCAGAATCACATCTCACCCACTCAAGGAGTAGGGAGAACTAGAAGATTCTGATTGCCCTAAAGGGCAATCGCATATGAGCAGGTTAATGTCCGTCATTCCGGCTTTCGCCGGAATCTAGTGGCCGAACCAGGCAGTTTGCATCTGAAAATTCGGCATCCCGCACATTCTGGACTCCTCCTGAGCTTGCCGAAGGGTTTCGCCGGAGTGACGGGGTTGCAGTTTTATATGCGATAGTCTTGGATTTCCCTTGTCTCTCCCTGTCAGCCACCTCAACCTGTGCTAAAATAGTGACGTCGGGGTGTAGCGCAGTGGCTAGCGCGCTACGTTCGGGACGTAGAGGCCGGTGGTTCGAATCCACTCACCCCGACCACATTCCGTCAATGTGTCTTAACGGTGCGGGAATTTCACCCTCACCCAAACCCTCTCCCTCAAGGGAGAGGGATTTTTTGTTGTGCTATCATTTCCGCGGCCCGGATTCCCCCAATCTTGAAGCGAATAGCACGGAGGCCCGCTTATGCCGTTCGGAGGCAATGACTGGCTCGCCTTGACCCCTGAAGAAGCCCTCGAACCCGACATCCCCATCTGCGACCCGCACCACCACTTCTGGGACTTTCGCACCGAGCGAATCCCGTACCAGCGCTACCTCCTCCACGAACTCGCCGACGACGTGAACGGCGGACACAACGTGCGCTCCACCGTATTCGTCGAGGCCCGCTCGATGTACCGGCCCGGCGGCCCCGAGGCGATGCGGCCCGTCGGCGAGGTGGAGTTCGTGCAGGGCCTTGCCGCCGCCGGCGACACCGGCCTCTACGGCCCCTGCAAGGCCGCCGCGGCCATCGTGGGCCACGCCAATCTGAACCTCGGCGAGAACGTCCGCCCGGTGCTGGAGGCCCTGCAGGCGGCCAGCCCCAACCGCTTCCGCGGCATTCGCCATTCCGTAACCTGGGACCCCCACCCGGAGGTCGAGAACACCGCCGCTCACAAGGCCGAGGGACAGATGAGCAGCGACAACTTCCGGGCCGGCGCCCGCGTGCTCGCCGACATGGGGATGACCCTCGAGGGCTGGATGTACTTCCCCCAGATGCAGGAGCTGGCCGAGTTCGCGAAGGCCGTCCCCAACCTGACCATCATTCTGAACCACATCGGCGGGCTGCTCCGCGAGGGCCCCTACGCCGGCCGCGACGACGAGATCTTCGACCAGTGGCGCAAGGGCATCGCCGCCGCCGCTTCCTGCCCCAACGTGGTCGTCAAGCTGGGCGGCATCGGTATGCCCCGCACCGGCTTCGACTGGCACGCCCGCACCACGCCAATCGGCTCCGAGGAACTGGCCGCCGATATGAAGCCCCTGGTCGACTACTGCATCGACCAGTTCGGCCCCAGCCGGTGCATGTTCGAGAGCAACTTCCCGGTCGACAAGGTCTCCTACTCCTACACCGTGATGTACAACGCATTCAAGCGTCTGACCACGCAGTACTCGGCGTCGGAGAGGGCCGACATGTTCCACGACGTGGCCGCAAGGGTCTACCGGGTCGAATACTGATTTTCCTCCGATGCGGAGAGATATGAAAAGGCCCTAATGGACGGTCACTTTTGTATTGATGGGCAACCCTAGAGTCCGTAGAGTCCGTTCATGGTGAGCTTGTCGAACCACGGGCGGTCGGCCCTTCGACAGGCTCAGGATGAACGGATGGGCGCCTATGGAAACGGGTGGGCGCCTATGGAAGAGGTTGCCTTGCAATCGCCCTGTCTGTGGGGCCTGCCCTTTTCAAGCGGCCCCGCAGGTGATAAGTTAGCCGGGTAAATTCGCCGGATGGGTTCCGGCAGAGGGCTCGGAACTGGACGGCCCCCGACTTCCTGCGGGGGCCGCTGCTTGTGAGCGGCGTTCTTCAACTGGATGTAGCGACATCCCGCAATTCCCGCGCTTCCGGCACCAGCCGGACATGAAGGTCGTACCTCCTTGGTCATAGCAATCGCATTCATACTGATGACCGTCTTCTTCCTGGCGGGCCTGTACGTGGCCGGCGCACTGGGCAGCCTCGCCCTGCTGCTGATGGAGTTCTTCTCCGACGCGCCGTTGTCCAACATCATGTCCAACCGGGTCTGGGAGACCTACACCAGGTTCCTTCTCGTCGCCATCCCCCTCTTTATCCTGATGGGGGAGCTGGTGCTGCGAAGCGGTATCGCCGACCGGATGTACCGGGCGCTGGACCGTTGGGTCGCGCCCATACCCGGCGGGCTTCTTCACACCAACATCGTGTCTTGCGCCATCTTCGCCGCCTGTTCCGGCTCCAGCATTTCCACCGCGGCCACCATCAGCCGGGTGGCCCTGCCCACCTTCCACACCCGTGGCTACAACGAGAGGCTGGTGGTGGGGTCTCTGGCGGCAGGCGGAACGCTGGGAATCCTCATACCTCCGAGTGTCCTGCTCCTTATATATGGACTGAGCACGGGGACATCGATCGGGCGGCTCTTCCTGGCCGGATTCATTCCGGGGGCCATAATGGCGCTGGTCTTCATGGCCTTCATCGGATTCGCTGCGGTGGTCTGGCCGCGGGTTGCGCCCCGGGCAGAGGGGGAGACCTTCTTAAGCTGGCAGGGCTGGATCGACCGCATAACCGGCCTGATCGCCGTCGCTCCCGTAATAATCCTGGTGCTGGCGGTCCTCGGCTCGATTTACGGCGGCATCGCCACTCCCAGCGAAGCAGCGGCCATCGGGGTATACGGCGCATTCCTCCTAGCCTTCACGTACAACTCCAAGCCTTTGTGGGTGCCGGTACTTGGACGGATGTTGCGAAATACCGGGCTGATGGGCGCCTACGAGATCATCCGCCTCTTCCTCGGTGCAATTATCGGCCTCGTGGTGCTGCACCTCACGGCCCAAACGGTATACCTGGTCTTTTTCCCGGACCGGTCTCTCTTTGTGCCCCAGGAGATTGCTGAGACGATCTTCCTGTTGGAAGTATTGGTCCTGCCCCTGGTGGGCTGGATTCCGATCCTGTCGGAGGTGTCGCGCGAGGAACTGCTGGAAGCTCGAATGCCTTCCATGGTCCACATAAGGGAAATGGTCCGCTCCAACCTCAGGATGCTGCAAGAAGTGTTCATGTCTACCATGCGGACCACCTGCATGATCATGTTCATCCTGATGGCGGCGTTCACGCTACAGTTCGCCTTCGCCTATCTGCGCATCTCGCACGCCCTGGCCGATCTGGTGGTCAGCCTGGAGCTCTCCCAGATGGAGCTGGTGGGGATTCTCATCGTGTTCTACCTGCTCCTAGGCACATTCATGGAGAGCTACTCCATGCTGGCCACGACGCTGCCCATCCTGATTGAGACGCTGTTCCGCTCCGGCATAGACCTGCTGTGGTTCGGCATCATCATGATCATCCTGCTGGAAGCGGCGCAGATCAGCCCGCCGCAGGGCCTGTCGCTGTACGTGCTGCACGGGGCGCGGCGGGAGACTGCCGAGGTGCGCGGAGTCACCGAGGTCGAGACCATCAACGACGTTTACATCGGGGTGATGCCGTTCATGGTCTGTATGGCCATCGTCATAGGCATCCTCATGGTCTTTCCGGAACTGGTCACCTGGCTGCCCGACCAAGCCAAGGGAGCGCGTTGAACGCGCTCGCCGTGGCCCACGCAGTTTTCAGCATAGCCGAATCCGGTTGGCTGCCGTCCATATTCGTTGTGAAAACCGCGTGAACATCCGATAGCTGTCGTTGACCCGAACGCATTCAGCCATTAAAATGCGCCGTCTGTACGGAAGTTCAGGCCCGCGGCGTCTGGCGCTTTCAGATAAGGAGCAGAATTACATGGCGCGTTATTTCATTCCATTGATTCTGGTTGTTGCCCTGATAGGCGCACTGGCGGCCTGCGGCGGTGATGATCCCACCGCTCCGCCGCCTACGGCCACGGCGGAGATCCCGACAGCCATGCCCGAACCCACGAGGGCGGGGCCGGCGACGTCTATTCCCGCACCCACGGCTGAGCCGACGGATACCCCGCAGCCCACGTCGGCCGCTCCGGCGGCGGTGATTGCCACGGCCATGCCGGAACCCACGCCCATCCCTCCCACGCCCACCCCTGAGCCGGCCGCCACGGCGACACCGCCCCCTGTAACCGAGGAGCAGATGCTGGCGGAATACGCAGCGGAACACGCAGGCGGCCCGGGCGCCATTTTCGTCGGCGACCCCACCCAGCCGGCCACCTACGCCCAGCTCATCGGCCTGCCGGTTCACGAGAGCCTGATACTCCTGCCGCCGAGCGAGACGCAGGAGGCGGAATTCCAGCAGCTATTCCAGGTGGGGCTGTTCGGACTGGAGCAGCTCGGCGTACCCGGCCACCAGTTCATCTACATCAGCGACTACTACCGGGAACTGATTGAAAAGGCCAATCTGCTCAACCCCACTGAGCTGACTTCCTCGGGCGAAGACATCGCAGTCCAGCACGTCTGCATCTCCCGCAACCTGCCCACCTGCGTGATTATGCAAGCCTACATGGCTCCCCGGGTCGCCGCCCGCACCAATGGACAGGTAGAGCTGTCCATCACGTCTCTGGCGGAGCTGGGGTTGAGCGGCCAGGACAACCTGAGCCAGATAGAGTCGGGCACCCTTGATATGGCGAACATCTACACCGGCTACGTGGCCGGCGAACTGCCCGCCATCGAAGTGCAGTCCCTGTGGGGCATGGGGCCGGACTGGGAAACCACTTACCTGGCCTTGGTGGACATGGTTCCCGATGTCGAGCGGATGCTGACGGAAGAAACCGGCGGCGCAGTGATAAACCGCAACTGGTTTGCCGGGTCCGACCAGTGGTTCTTCAGCAATGAGCCGTTGCAGACGCTGGAAGACTTCCAGGGCAAGAAGATCCGCACCCATGCCGCCGCCTTGAGCAGCATCATCGAGGGGCTGGGCGCCGAGGCCGTGTTCATTCCCCCCGGGGGCGACTACCTGGCGCTTCAGAATGGAACGGTGGACGTTGGCACCACCGGGGCCCTGCTGGCCATCGGCGGCAGGTATCACGAAATATCCAGCTACATGGCCGGACCGATAATCGGGTTCGGCTACACCACCAACGTCATCAGCGCCGAGAAGTGGGCCAGCATACCGGCCGACATCCAGCAGATCATCCTCGAGGAAGGGGCCAGGGCGGAACTGGAGGCGCTGCGGATAGCGCCCTACCACAACATCCTGTCGGTGCAGGCCAACCAGGGATTGGGAATCCAGCCCATCCCCTTCAGCGAGGACATCGTGCGCTACATCGCCGGGGTGGTGCTGCCGCAGAACGTCATCCCCGAGTGGCTGAACCGGCTGGGCTACCCGGAGCGTAACCAGGACGCCGTCCGCATCTTCAACGAACACGCCGGGCCATACATAGGGTTGAGCATTGATGAGAATGGCGGGATAACGCAGGGGCAAATCACCAAAGGGCCGCGCGCGGCGGCAGCAACCCTCAAGTACGACCCGGCAGGCCCGGACCGCAACTGTGATGACTTCGACCTCTGGCAGGAAGCTCAAGAATTCTATATAGCCGCCGGAGGGCCGGACCAGGACCCCCACGGACTGGACCAGGACGGAGACTTCATAGCGTGTGAATCCTTGCCCGGCTCGCCGGCATCATAGTGAACCGCTCAAGACGAGGGATCCGCACTGAGGACGAAAATCGCTAATACAGACTCTACCCTCAAAGGGCAAAATTCAGGAGGTTAACCCGAGGATGATTCACCCTAGACTGATACTTGTCGCTACCCTTTTGGCATCAATTCTATTGCTGGCAGGGTTGACGGCCTGTGGAGAGGCGGCAACGCCGGTTCCGCCGACCGAAGTGCCGCCCACCGCCACTACGGCGCCAGCAGCAACCACCGCCCCGGAGGAACCCACGGCCATGGCCGAAGAACCCACCGAGGCCATGATGACCGAAGACGACGCCCTCGCGCAGTACGCCGCAGATAATGCAGGCGGCCCCGGCGCGATCTTCGTCGGCGACATCAACCAGCTCGTCGGTCCGGCCCCGCTCACCGCGAACGGCGAACCGGATGCCGACCTGGGAGACTCGGACGGCAACGTGCCTCTTACTGCTCTGGAGGACCACCTCTGGCTCTATGAGAGCGACTATTACAAGTCCCTCATCGAACGGGCCAACCTGATCAACCCCACCGAATTGACCTCCAGCGGGGAGAGCATCACCATCCAGCACGCCTGCATCAACCGCGCCCTGCTGCCGTGTAAGATTATCGAGCAGTACTGGGCTCCCAACCTCGAGGCGCGCACCGAAGGCCAGATAAAGCTGGAAGTCAGCTCCTTCCCCGAGTTGGGTCTGGCTGGTCCCGACACCCTGCAGCTGGTTTCCGACGGCACCCTCTCCATGGCCAACATCTATACCGGCTACGTGGCTGGCGAGCTGCCCGCCATCGAAGTGCAGTCCCTGTGGGGCATCTATCCCGACTGGGAGACGATGTACTACTCGCTGACCGACATGCACCCCCAGTTGGAAGCCATGGTGGCCAGCGAGACCGGCGGCGGCATCGTCGTAAATCATAACTGGTACTCCGGCAACGACCAGTTCTTCTTCAGCAAGAAGCCCCTCCGGACCCTGGAGGACTTCGACGGCCTGAAGACCCGCAGCCACGCTGCAGCCCTCTCCGACTGGATTAACGGCATGGGCGCCGACGCCCAGTTCATAGCCTTCTCAGAGGTCTATACGGCCCTGGAGCGCGGCATCATAGACGCTGGCGTGACCGGCTCAACCCCTGGCTACGGCCAGCGATGGTACGAGGTCGCCGGATACCTCAACGGGCCTCTCAAGAGCCTCCTGTCCACCAACAATATCGTCAACGCCGAAGTCTGGGAGAGCATCCCACCGGACCTGCAACAGATTTTCATCGAGGAAGGTACAAAGTCCGAGCTGGAACAGTTGCGGCTCACTTCCATCCAGAACGTCACCGGCGTTCAGAAGAACATCGACGCAGGCATGGAACTGGTGGAATTCACGCCGGAACTGGCTGACTACAGCCTGAACGTCGCCGTAATGGAACACGTCGTCCCGGGTTGGCTGCGGCGGCTGGGCTACCCCGGCAAGAACGATGACGCCGTGGCTATGTTCAACGACCACGTCGGCCCATACGTCGGCGTGAGCATCGACGCCGACGGCTCCGTGAGCGAAGCCCCAATCACCAAGGGACCTCACGCCCAGTAGCCGACACGTTTCTATCCGTAGACGCCCCACCCTTAAGAAGGTGGGGCGTTTTCGTTTTGCCTGGATGGACAACCGCCGACAGTGAGAGCGGAATGGACGGAGGACAAATCGATTTTGAAATGGGATTGCGCTGACTCGAAATTAGTGTAGAATTACGCAAATCGCGGACAGGCCAGACCCTGAAGGCCTATCCGCGGCTTGCTGCCATTGGACAAATCCATTTTCAGTGGGGACGCGAAAGCCGTGAACGCTGCTGCGAACTTTTTTGAAAACCACATGGCCATCATAGGAGCCAATATCGGATTTGCAGTGCTTATGGTGCTGATTTCCATGATTTGGTTCTGGCCGGACAATCCTGAAATGTTGATCATGTCCGTGGCCCTGGGGGTCCTCCCCATCATGGTTCTGGTCTTGGGAGCCGTGGCCGGACCGCGGACGACGTTGCTCGGCACCAGAAAGGTTACCGGGGTAATGGATACGATTTACTACTGGCTGGGCTATGTCTGCGGCGTCGAGTTGCTCCTGCTGGGCTTCTTCATCACCTACCAGGTGGTGGCCCGGAAGCTCGACTGGGTGCAGGCCCCCGGCACCGACGTCATGAGCGGCTACGTGCTGGCAATGGCGGCCACCTGGGCCTTCTCCTACTCGCTCCGTTCGGGCGCTCACGTCCGCATCGACGTCCTCCTGCCGTACATGGGCGCCAAAACGAGGGCCACAGCCGACTGGTTGGCCATTGCTGCCGTCCTGTTCCTCGGCTGGGTCACCATGTGGAAGATGTGGGAGAACGTGGTCAACAACTACGAGCGTGGCGTCGTTACCAACGACTACCCCCTGACACCTCTGTTTATTCCGAAGATTGTGGTTTCCCTGGGCTTCACTCTACTGTGCCTCACCGCGCTGCAGATGATGTACTCGATGGTCGCCGAGGCGGCCCTCGTCCGCTGGAACCGCGCCCAGGGCGGCGAGGAAATTGAAGCCATCGCCGTTACCGGCGGGGAAGCCGCCGGCGCAGCCGACTAGCGGACCGAACCGGAAGGCATCGTCTCGGCAGATAAGTACCGGCGGGCGGGATTCGGAGAACGCCCGCCTGCAAAGAAGGAAAAAAGGGCCTGAGAGGTTAAGCTGTGGCAATTGGCGTAGCATTCGGTCTAATGGGGGCCTTCTTCCTGGCAGGGATGTATGTAGCCGCCGCATTGGGCGTGCTGTCCCTGATCATCATGTTCTTCTTCTCCGATGCTCCCCTGTGGAACATCATGGCCAATAAGGCCTGGGAAGGAAACACCAGCTTCATTCTGGTCGCAGTGCCGCTGTTCATCCTGATGGGTGAGCTCATGAACCGGAGCGGCATGGGCGAGCGCATGTACGCCGGAATCACCCGATGGATCTGGTGGCTGCCCGGCGGCCTGATTCATACCAACATCGTATCCTGCGCCATCTTCGCCGCCTGCTCCGGCTCCAGCGTGGCAACCTCCGCCACCATCAGCCGGGTGTCGCTGCCCAGTTTCAGGGCCCGCGGATATTCCGAGCGCATGGTGATCGGCTCCCTTGCTGCGGGTGGAACCCTCGGCATTCTGATTCCCCCCAGCATCAGCCTGATCATCTACGGCGTGCTGGTGGAGGAGTCCATCGGGCGCCTCTACATGGCCGGGTTCGTTCCCGGCATGGTGCTCACCCTCTCCTTCATAGTGATGATCCTGCTGCTGGCCCTCGTCTGGCGCGGCCTGGCGCCCCGGGAGAGCGGCGACAGCTTCATCACCATACAGGGCTGGGTGAACCGGCTTGTCGGGTCCATCGCCCTCGTCCCCATCGTCGCCCTGATCATCGTGGTTATCGGTTCCATCTACGGTGGCATTGCCACTCCCTCCGAGGCCGCAGCCTTCGGCGTGTACGGCGCATTCGTACTGGCAGTCATCCTGAATGCCGAAGAGGTTCTTCTGCCTTTCTTCGGCACGATGATGCGGAGCCTGGGGCTGATCGGCGTCAGTACGCTGGTCAAGTGGGTGCTGGGCCTCCTGGTGGGAGCCCTGCTAGTCCATCTGATTGTGCAGATCGCCTTTGCCCTTACCGGCAAGGACCTCGGCGACCCGACCATACCAATGGCTGCCATCATGGGGGAGAATATCTTCCTCATTGAGGTCGTCATAGTCCCTTGGAGCGGCTGGGTGCCTTTCCTGGTCAACTCGACGCAGCAGGAACTCCGTGACGCGCGATTCCCGGATGCAGCAGTCAGAAAGCAGCTTCTCCTACGCAACTTCAACATCGTTCAGGACGCCTTCGTTTCCACGGTCCGTACCACGGGAATGATCTTCCTGATAGTGCTTGCCGCGTTCACCATGTCCTTCGCCTTCGCCCGCTTGGGAATCTCACAGCAGATCGCGGAGGCCATCTCCGGACTCGGATTGAACGACTGGCAGCTGGTGCTGGTGCTGGTGGTGTTCTACATCATCCTGGGCACCTTCATGGAAAGCTTCGCCATGATGGTGACCACGGTGCCGATTCTCCTGCCCACGCTGGAGGGTGCGGGCGTTGACCTGGTCTGGTTCGGCGTGATCATGGTGCTGCTGGTCGAAGCCGCACTGATCAGCCCTCCGGAAGGCATCAACCTCTACGTGCTGCATGGCGTCCGCTTGGATGTGGACAGGGAGCAGGCCGAAGCCGCCAACGAGGTGTTGCAACAAAGCACCATTGCGGATGTGTGGATAGGGGTACTGCCCTTCATGGGCTGTATGGCCATAACCACCGGCCTGGTGCTGGTATGGCCCGAGCTTGCGCTGGCCCTTCCCGACTACATCTACGGCGCCAGGTCGGGCAGCTAGAGCGGCACACCCCAACCGGAGACCCTTCAGGAAACTACGAAGCCCCGGCTCAAGAGCCGGGGCTTCTCAATCTATCCGCTCCAAAGACGGCTACAGCAAGAGCCGCCCCAGCGATTGCGCTTTGGCGCAGATACAAGTGCAGTTATGGGAAGTTGCACAAGAGGTACGGAGCTATGACGACTTACGGGTTCAAGGCAACCCTGCAAGAGGAAGAAGATGGGCGGTGGAGCGCACGGGTCGACGCTTTGCCTGGCTGCACAACATGGGGCTATACCAGAGAGGAAGCGTTGGAGCACCTGCACGAAGGCACGGAACTGTACTTGGAGTGTATGCTGGAGTACGGTGACCCAATTCCTGATTCGGAAGTTCCCGGTAAAGATGAAACGGCTGTAACGGTTACTATAGAACAGGTTACCGCATGAGTCTGCCATCCGGATTGGTTCACCTCCTGCGTAATTCAATCGTAGGGGAATTGATCCGGGCTTTGGAGCGGGACGGCTTTCTCTTGTACAGAATATACAGACATCCGGATGGGCGAAAGGCAATCATACCCTTTCACCGTTCCAGCGATACCCTGCCGCGCGGAACCTTGGCTGATGTGCTGCGCGGAACTCAATGGACTGCGTAGGACGCCCGGCGTCTGGGCCTCCTCTGAACGCATCAGGTGAACGCAACAGGGGCGGGAGTGAATCCCGCCCCTCGCTCAACCTGCGACGCCCTGTGTCCGGTCTAGTGGTTGCTGTCGGTGACCTGGAAGTGCTTCACCCAGAACTCACCCCGGTAAAGGTTCTCCACCTCCTGGGCCATGTCGCGCCGGAGCCCGCTGCGCTCGTATCGAAGCAGGGCATCCTCGCTGTCCCAGACGCTTATGCTCAGGCCCTCGTCGGGGTCCTCGGTGCTGCGAAGAAGCGCCCGATTTCGCAGACCGTCCACAGTGCCCGTGGTTTTCTCGACCTGGGCCCGGTAGAAGTCCTCGAACTGGTCCCATGAGCCGAGGCGCAACTTTCCCCAGGCCATCATGACGTACGCCTCGTCGGAGTTGCCAGAGCCGCTGGACGAAACGATCTCGAAATGCTTGATCCAGGTCTCGCCCCGAGGATAGGCCATAGGGTAGAAGAACTCCTCGGCCTCTCCGGCCAACTGCCGCCGAGCCTCGCTGGTCTCGTAGTTGCGGAGATCCTGCAAGGAGCCCCACACGCTGTAGAAACCCATCTCGTCGGGGTCCGAGGTTCCACGCCATAGCTGGCGTTCCTGCAACCCCGACATCCCCATGGTGAAGGGGATCACCTTATCGACGTAGAATCGCCGCAGATTGTCCCAGGTTCCCGGTCGCGCTCTGCCCCATGCCAACTGAACGTACATTTCTCTCGCCTTTAGCTGGTTCGCCGTACTTCGGCCCACGGCCTACGATTCTATAAGAGAATGACCCGTTCGTCGATTAGCTTGACGGGCAGCGTTTGCCGGACATTCTGCAAATCCGTCAACCAGTCCTCACCCAGGGGTTCCGGAGAAAAAGCGTAATACCTGACTCCCGGGAATGGCACCGAGTAGGACATTGCGCGCCTATCGCCCATGTTCTTCCGCCGCACCTCTGCCGGCGCTGACTCCTCGGGGGCCGTCTTCCCTGGTTCCTGGATCGTAACCATGTCACACCTCCAAACTTCAGTGAAGAGATGTATGCCGGTCGGCGCCTCCTCCTTTTCTCGAATTGACCCTCCCGGTCTCAGGAATCCTTCGTGATCGGACAGTGTTCACCGGAGAGCGTGGATTATTCTACGCTCCCTCTTCGTCGCCCTCACTTCTGAACTCGCGAGACGCGCTCATGCCAAGCTGGGTCAGCGTCCGGCTGTAGCGGCTCGCAAACAGCTGGGCAGTCGCGGCGTAGATTCCGCGTCCGATTGCGGCATCGTTGGTACAGAGGTCAAGGAGGGCGGAGCGAGGAATTTGCAGCAGGGTCATATCGCTGAGCGCAAACCCGGCGGTAATCAGCGTGCCCTCACCCAGCAGCACAGCCTGGGGAAAAGTCTCGCCGGGACCTGCCACCCTCACGGCAATCTGTCCAATCTCCGCCTGGGCGGTCAGCTGGGCCTCGCCGGACTGGATTACGAACAGGTTCTGGCCGGCTTCGCCGCCGGCCCCGAGGGTGTCTCCTTCCTTTACGGAGACGGTCCTGCCAAGGGCGACCACCGAAGAGATCTGCTCCCTGGAGAGCCGGGCGAACATATCGACGGTGCCGTAGTCAAACTCATGGCTCTCGACAACAGCGGACCTTTCCTCCCCACGGCCCAGGTCCTCCGGGCGGAAGACTCTGACCGGCATAACCGCGCGCCGTTCCACTTCCTGCGCGACACTTCCTCTCACCAGCCGGGCCAGGCCACGACGGTCATGAGTAAACATAGAAATCAGGTCAACGCTGTTGCGGTTGGCGAAGGCCACAATTGCGGCGGGAACGGAATCGTTGACCACCACCGCAGGCGTTGCCGCCACCGAGGACTCCTGAAGACGATTCACGATGCGATTGAGGTACGCCAGCGCACGGCTCCGGTCCTCTTCTTCCTGCTGGGTTCCCAACACCACCAGCTCACCAAAGGACTTGGTGCGTCCGGTAGGTATCACCGTCAGCAGGGTGGCCTGACCATCATCGTTTACCAACTGTGGAATGACTTCAAGGACCCCTTCCGACTCCGCGGAGCGGTCAAGGGGGACGAGCACATGTTGATACATCTGGAAGCCTCGCGATCTGAATTCCCTGGCCCGAAACTCCAACAGGGTTACATCCGGTTATCGGATAAATAAAATTTTAGTATGCTATGGGCGGGGCAGTCAACAATGTGCAAACAATCACAAATTTGCACATCAGGAACCCGTCATTCCGGCGAAAGCCGGAATCCAGAGGCCGCCGCCAACCAGTCATGTTCTATCTCGTTTGATGTTCCTGGATTACCGCTTTCGCGGGAATGACGGGGCTTGTCAGTAACAGAGCCTATCAGATGCGCCCGACCATTCTCTGCAGAAAGGCGCGCGTCCGGGTCTCGGTAGTCTGCGAACCATCCACGGGGAAAATGGTGGCCAACAGATCGGTGGCGCCGATTTCGGCCAGGCGTCGCAACTGGTCTTCCACCGACGCTTCATTCCCAACGATGGCAATTCCCCCTGGGCTGTCCACGCCCTCCCGCTCCAGCATCGCGCGATAGCTGGGCAGCGCGCCGTAGTGCTGGAAGAGGCGATCGGCCCGGGCGCGGGCCCTATCCGGGTGGTCGGTTACGGCTATGGGCATTCCCACGCAGACACGGGGCCTGGGGTTGCCGGCAGCGGCCGCGGCAGCATTCAGGCGGGGGACGACGTGGTCCCGGATGGTGTTGGGACCGGTCAGCCACGTGACGGTGCCGTCGGCAAGGCGGCCCGCGATTTCCAGCATCCGCGGCCCCAGGGCCGCCAGGAGCACCGGACATTCGACCATATCGGCATCGGGTATCTGCAACTCGCCGGCGACGCGGTACTCCTTCCCGTGGAAGTCCACGCCGGACTCGTGAAGGAGAGGCCGCAGGACCGACAGGTATTCTTCGATGTGCCGGACGGGACGGGCATACGACAGGCCGAGCCAGTCTTCCACAGTGGAACGGTGGGATACGCCGATGCCCAGAGTGAGCCGCCCGCCCGTGGCCACCTGGGCGGTAAGGGCCTGCTGGGCCAGCGCTACGGGATGGCGCGGGTAGGTCGGGACCACCGCGGTTCCCAGCTCAATCCGGCTGGTCTGCATCCCGGCCATGGCGATCACCGTGAGCATATCCGCGCCGAAGTGCTGGGGCAGCCAGTAGCTGTCGAACCCGTCTTCCTCGGCCTCCGAGATGCGTTCCAGGCGCTCGGCCACGTCCCGCATCAGTTCCAGCGCGCCCACGAACAGCCCTATACGCATGGCAGCTCCCTCCGGTTACCATCTGGCGGCGCCGACTACTTCCGACATCGGCGCCTGCAAGGGCGGAAAGTAGTCTAGCACACCCTCAGATAATCCGGCGGATTGACGGGAAATGGCGCCGATAGTAGGCTACGGCTGGACTGGACGCCCTTCGACAGGCTCAGGACGAACGATTGGAATTGCCGTGGCCGGATGTGGCCGCGGACGGAAAAATCTGTGGAGGCTGGAACGACATGAGCTACCAGGGAATGATGGCTGAAACGGTCTTGATGAAGGGACACGAGGGCGACATGATTGACGCCTACCTCGCCCGGCCGCTGGGGGGCGGGCCGCATGGCGGAGTGGTGCTGATCCACCACATGCCGGGCTGGGACGACGCTTCCAAGGAGATGGCCCGCAAGCTGGCCTACAATGGATTCGTGACCATATCTCCCAACCTGCACTTCCGCGAGGGCAAGGCCACGCCGCAGGAGAACAGCAACAGCATCCGCGAGAAGGGCGGTATGCCGGACGTGCGAACAATGGGCGACGTTGAGGGCGCAATGGCCTACCTGCGCACCCTGCCTTACCTGAACGGCAAAATCGGGCTGATCGGTTTCTGTTCCGGCGGGCGGCAGACCTACCTGGGAGCCTGCACACTGGAGGGCGTGAATGCCGCCGTGAACTGCTGGGGCGGTGGAGTCACCCAGGGCAACGACCAGCTCACCCCCGCGATGCCCGCATGGCCGGTAGACTTCACCGAGGGCCTCAACTGCCCGCTGCTGGGCCTGTTCGGCAACGACGATCCGAGACCGTCTCCCGCCGACGTCGACGAGCTGGAGGAGGCCCTGAAGAAGCACGGCAAGAACTACGAGTTCCATCGCTATGACGATGCGGGCCACGGGTTCTTCGCGGTGGACCGTCCCAGCTACCGCGTGGAAGCGGCCAATGACGGCTGGGAGAAGGTGCTGGCCTTCTTCGGCAAGAACCTGAGCTGACCTCCCTCTCTCTTCAACGCAGAGGGCGCAGAGCGCACGCCGAGAACGCAGAGGGCATCTCGCCAGCCTGAAATTCTGCGTCCTCGGCGTAATTCTGTGGCGTAATTCTGTGTGGAAGCTGCGTTGAGACATGCTCCTGGCCGCCCGACTACAACGCCTGCTGCCCATCTATTACGGGTGGGTGATAGTCGGCGCATCGGGAACGGCTGTCTTCGCGCGCATGGCCCCGGCCATTACAACCCTGACCGTCTTCATCTACCCCATGTCCCAGGAACTGGGGTGGTCCCGGACGCTGATTTCGGGAGCGGTGAGCGCTGGAGCGCTGGCGTCCATCGTCTTGTCTCCGGCAATAGGATGGGCCATCGACCGCTTCGGCTCCCGCCCGGTGCTGGTGTCGGGAGTGCTGACCGTGGGCGCGTCCATGATCTCACTTGCATGGGCGACGGTTCCCGCCACTTTCTACCTGGCGTATGCCTCGGCTCGCGTGGTATTCCACACCGCCGCACCCATCGGAGCGAGCACCGTGGCGTCGCGGTGGTTCATCAGGATGCGGGGGCGAGCCATCGGGATCATCTTTCTGTGCGGAGCCATAGGCGGCGTCGTGTTCACCATGACGGCGGCGCTGGTCATCGAGCAATCAGGGGTGGCCGCGGCCTGGATTACCCTGGGCGTAATCTGCCTGGCGGTCGCGCTGCTTCCCAACTTGTTGCTGGTAGCGGAGCGCCCCGACGACCTGGCCCTGAGACCCGACGGAGACGCCGGAGCAACGGGCCGGCCTGCCAACGCGCTCGGACAAGCCCCGGCATCGGGATCCCCCGAATCGGACAACGATTCCTGGACCGTGAAGGAGACCGTGAGGACCGTGTCCTTCTGGATGCTGGTCCTTGCGGGCTTCGCCACCTTCTTCGTACACGCCGGGGTGAACGTCCACATCGCAGCATACCTCAGAGACAAGGGGCTGAGCCTGACAAACGCCGCCACGGTCGTGACCGCCAGCTGGGTGGTCTCGGCGTTCGGAAGCGTTGCCTGGGGCTGGCTGCTGGAGCGCGCTCCGTCCCGGGTCCTGTATGCCGTCATGCTGGCGATGCTTGCCGGTTCGGTGCTGCTGCTGATGTCGGTCAGCAGCATCGGCATCGCTCTCGTTGCCGCCGCGCTGATCGGGCTGGTTGCGGCGGGCGGGAACATCACACCTGCAATAATGTACGCCGACTATTTCGGCCGGGCTTCGTTGGGTAAAATCCGCGGCATAGGGGAAACGGGGGTACTCATTGGCCAGTCCACAGGGCCGCTGCTGGCGGGCGTGGTGTTCGACGCGAGAGGGAGCTACACGGCGATATTCGTTGCCTACGCCGCAATCGCAGCGGGAGCCAGCCTGCTGGTCCTCAGCGCGAGGAAACCGTCGCGGGGTACGTCCCCACCCCAACCCTCCCCCACTGAGGAGGGGATTCTTGGATGAATTGCCATGACTCACCCGGCCAAACGTGAAATGCTGCTGGTCGCCTTCATGCAGGCGTCCAACTGCTCCAACTACACGGGTTCCTGGAGGCACCCGGAGACCTCGCCGGACTTCCTTGACCTGGGCTACTACCAGGACATCGCCCGGACGCTGGAAGCGGCGAAGTTTCACATGGCGTTCATCGACGACCGGCTGGCTATGCCGAGCCGATACGGCGATTCCTACGAGGAGGCGGTGGAGAACGGAGTGCGCGTCGTGAAGCTGGACCTGGTGCCTGTAATCACGGCGATGGGGCTGGCCACCTCCCACCTGGGTCTGGGGGCGACCTACTCAACCACCTACTATTCCCCGTTTCACGTGGCCCGATTGTTCGGCTCCCTGGACCACTTCACCGGCGGCAGGGCGGCCTGGAATGTGGTCACTTCACTAAACGACTCGGAAGCCCACAACTTCGGAGTCTCCGAGCACCTCGAACACGACGACCGCTACGACGTCGCCGACGAGTTCATGGAAGCGGCAATCGCGCTCTGGGACTCCTGGGACGACGGTGCGATGGACGGCGACCGGGAGACCGGGCGCTTTGCCGACCCAAGCAGGGTGCGGAGGGCCGATTACGAGGGCCGGTACCTGAACTCCAGGGGGCCTCTCACCGTCCCCCGTCCGCCACAGGGGCATCCGGTGATCATCCAGGCGGGACAGAGCGAGCGGGGACGGAGGTTCGCGGCCCGCTGGGGGGAGCTGCTGTTCGTCATCTTCCCCACGCAGGAGGGATGCAGGGCCTACCGCGACGACCTGCGGGCGCGGGCTATCGCGGCGGGCAGGGACCCCGATTCTGTCCGGGTTGCGCCGGCGGTATATCTCGTGGTCGGCGAGTCGGAGCAGGAGGCCGCCGACAAGCTGGCCTTCATAGACGGGCTGGCCCGGCCTGTCGACTCTCTGGCACTGCTGTCGGAGGTGTTCAATTACGACTTCGCCCAGCACCGGCCCGATGAGCCGCTGTCCGACGAGGTTATGGCGTCGATGACCGGGTTGCGGGGTTTCCTTGACCGGGTGATACAGCTGAGCGGGAACCCCAACCCGTCGCTGAACGACTTCATCCGGTGGTCGGGCCGGGGCACGCTGCGGGAGTTCCCGGTGTTCAACGGGACTCCGGCGCAGGTGGCCGACCAGATGGAGGAGTGGTTCGGTTCGGAGTCGTGCGACGGGTTCGTGCTGTCGGCCACGCACATGCCCGGAGCGTACGAGGACTTCGGCCGGCTGGTGGTGCCTGAGCTGCAACGCAGGGGCCTGTTCCGCCGGGACTACGCGCCCGGCACGCTGCGCGACAACCTGGGACTGGTGCGGCCTGCGAGGCGGTAGAAGTCGCCGAGGAAGTGCAAATAAGATCAGGTTTGGGAAGGCACAGACGAGGAGATAAATGCTGTAGTGGAACTCTATGCGGGTGATGCGTCCGGGATAATCAGCACTGCATTCTCAATAGCATCTTTCAGACTGCCGTCTTCAAAAGTGGCTTCAGAAATCTGGTCTACACCCTTCGCTCTAGCTATGTCTTCCAAAATAGCGGCTATCAATTCGGGGAAAGGGTCTTCCATAGCAATATTCAAGTAAAGCAACATATCTTCTTCCGTTTCCAAGCTGTCCGCCGGGTCCCATTTGCTCAGTCCCAAATGTGCCGCCTTATTGCATACCACGAAATCAGCTCCTGTAAGATCGCGCCAAATTTATGGCCCTCTGAATATCTCTCGTCTGTGAATCTTTGTCTCCCCCTGCCAAGAGAATCAGCAATTGCTCGCCGCGTCTCAGATAGTAGATTCTGTATTCGGGGCCATAATCTATGCGTAACTCCGACACGCCCTCGCCTACTGGCCCTGTATCTCCCGGGTTACCCAACAATAGTCGGCGGAGTCTTTCGTTTATGCGCAGTTTTGCCTGCCTGTCTCTCAGCCTATAGAACCAGCGAGAGTAAACGTCTGTCTGAATAACCTCCGGCGCATTCCCATATTACAGTGCTCCCAGATCTAATCTCAATCCTCACCCGGACCCGATGAGACTAACAGCTTTTGTTCCAAGACCTCCATGCAATTTTAGACTTCCAAAAGAGGTGGACGGCGCTTCCGGCGGCGGGCGTTCGTTGGCAGAGTTTGGGGTTGGGGCTATAATTGCGGCAACTGGACTGGAGACATAGAGGAGTGTAGAGCGTTATGCCTTTGCCCGAACGCATGAAATTCGGAATATTCATGGGGCCCTTCCACCGGGTCGGGGAGAACCCCACCCTGGCGCTGGACCGGGACCTGGAACTGGTGCAGTGGCTCGACCACCTGGGCTTCGACGAGGCCTGGATCGGCGAGCACCACAGCGCCGGGTGGGAGACCATCTCGTCTCCCGAGATCTTCATCGCCGTAGCCGCCGACCGCACCAAGCACATCAAGCTGGGCACCGGCGTCATCAGCATCCCCTACCACCACCCCTTCAACATCGCCAACCGCATGGTGCAGCTGGACCACATGACCCACGGCCGGGTGATGCTCGGCGTCGGCCCCGGCGCGCTCCCCGGCGACGCCTACATGATGGGCATCGACGCCACGGTGCAGCGCCAGCGCATGGACGAGGGCTTCGGCATGGTGCTCCGGCTGATGACCGAGACCGAGCCGATCACCTACGAGAGCGACTGGTTCACCCTCCGGGAGGCGATGTTGCAGCTTCGCCCCTACACCAAGCCGCACATGCCCATCGCCGTGGCCTCGGTGCAGTCGCCGTCCGGCGTTGCGATGGCCGGCAAGTACGGCGCCGCGGTGCTGACCATCACGGTGCCGCGGGACCCGGGCGCTCCCGACTCCGACCTGGCCGCTCTGTGGGACATCTGCGAGACCTCGGCCGCCGAGCACGGCCAGGAGGTCAACCGGGACGACTGGCGGCTGGTTCTGCCGGTACACCTGGCCGAGAGCAAGAAGGAAGCGATGAAGCAGGCCAAGCTGGGAGCCGGACGCTACCAGCGGGAATACTTCGAGCACACCATGGGCCGGGACGCCATCGTGGACGGGCCGCTGGAAGACATCATCGAGGTGATGGACGAGCGGGGCGCGTGGATCATCGGCACCCCGGACGACTGCATCGAGGGCATCAGGAGGCTGGAAGAGCGCAGCGGCGGCTTCGGGGGCTTCATGGTGCAGGCCATCGACTGGGCCAAGCGAGAGGATGTCCTGCACAGCTACGAGCTGATGGCCCGTTATGTCATGCCTGCCTTCCAGGGCACCACGGCCAGCACTGTCGGCTCCAACCAGTGGGCCTACGAGCGCCGCGACGTGCTGAAGGCCGGACGGGCGGCGGCCATCGACCGCGCCAAGGCCGACTACGCCAATCGCAACGCCTAGACCATCCCGTTGCCTGTCGAATCTGAGCAAGTGTAGGGGCGCACAACTGTGCGCCCCTAAGTTCAGGACGGAGTCAGATAATGAAAGCAGTCTGGTACGAGCAGAACGGTCCTGCCGAGATCATGCAGTTCGGCGAGATGCCGGACCCGGAGCCGGGCCCCGGTGAGGTCAGGGTTCGCGTTGTGTCCTCGGGGGTCAACCCGTCGGACTGGAAGCGCAGGCAGGGCCTGACCGCGCGCATCGGCTTTCCCAGGGTGATCCCCCACCAGGATGGGGCCGGAGTCATCGACCGGGCCGGGGCGGGCGTGCCGGAATCTCGGATCGGTGAGCGGGTGTGGCTGTTCGAGTCCCAGTTCGGACGGCCCTTCGGATCGGCCGCGGAATACACGGTCCAGCCGTCGGGGCACGTGGTGCGAATGCCCGACTCCATCAGCTTCGACCAGGGCGCCTGCCTGGGCGTTCCGGCGATGACCGCCCACCGCTGCCTGTTCGCCGACGGCCCGCTGGATAGCAAAGTGGTGCTGGTGCCGGGCGGCGCCGGAGCCGTGGGCCACTACGCGGTGCAGGAGGCCAAGCTGGCCGGAGCGACGGTCATCAGCACGGTCAGTTCGGATTACAAGGCCGACATCGCGACGGCGGCGGGCGCGGACCACATCATCAACTACCGCACCGAGGACGTGGCCTCGCGGGTCATGGACATCACAGGCGGCGAGGGCGTCGACCACATCGTCGAGGTGGACTTCGCGGCCAATTTCCCGGTGACCAGCGATGTACTGAAGTCATCGGGCGTGGTGGCCATCTACGCCGCAGGCACGGGCCAGCAGCCGCCGGTGCCGCTTCAGTTCCGGCGCAGCAACACCGTGGTGCGCAACGTGCTGGTCTACGACATGCCGGAGCCGGCGAAGGAAGCGGCCATCGCCGACATCACCGCATGGCTGGAGTCGGGCGCCCTGACCCACCAGGTGGGGCCGCACTTCTCGCTGGAGCAGACGGTGCAGGCCCACCGTGCCGTGGAAGGCGGCGCAATCGGCAACGTGATCGTGGATGTTGGCGAGGGTTAGACGGGCCATGGCCCTAGCTCACTACCACAACAGTAACCTGGGAACGCCCCCACCCTAACCCTCCCCCGGAGGGAGAGGGAACTATTGGGAGACTACTGGACGCCTGGAGCAGCTTGCGATGGTGAAAAATGGTTACAAGGTCATGGACTCGGACATGCACATCGTGGAGCCTGCCGACCTGTGGGAGAAGTACATCGATCCCGCGTTCCGGGACAGGGCCCCGCGGGGGACCGACCGGCACCCTCGCGACCTGGGCGTACAGGTGGGCGAGCATGTGTATCCGCTGCCCAACCGAAGCTACTCAAACGCCATCCAGCCGCTGATGACCAGCCAGCAGGACGTGTACGCAGACTCGGAGCGACAGGGCTGGGATGCCGCTTCCCAGGTGTCCGCCATGGACAAGGAGGGAATCGACGTTGCCGTGCTGTTCCCCAGCCGGGGCCTGTTTACTCTCGGCGACAGCGACTTGGAACCGGGACTGGCGACGGCAATCTCGCGGGCCTACAACGACTGGCTGTCCGACTTCTGCAGCGGAGGACCCGGGAGGCTTTTCGGCGCAGGGATGATCCCGCCGCAGGACATCGAGGGGGCGGTGGCGGAAGCGCGCCGCGCAGTAAACGATCTGGGGTTCAGGACGGTGTTCGTGCGTCCCAATCCAGTGGCGGGGCGCAACTGGCACGACCCCTACTACGACCCGCTGTGGGCGGAGATCGAGCAGCTGGGAGTGCCGCTCAGCTTTCACGAGGGCGGACGGGTCAACCTGCCGCAGCCGGGAGACAACTTCGACACCCACATGCTGTACCACACCTGCACCCATCCGATGGGCATGATGCTGGCGGTGGTGGACATCGTGGGCGGCGGCGTGCTGGAACGGTTCCCGGGGCTGACCGTGGCGTTCCTGGAGGGCAACTGCTCCTGGGCGCCGTGGCTGCTCTGGCGGTTGGACGAGCACTGGGAGATGTCGGCTTCCTACGACCACCCCGACCTGAAGATGGAGCCCAGCGAGTACTTCCGCCGCCAGTGCTACCTGTCGGTGGAGTGCGACGAGGAGCCGGCGGAGATCGTGTCTCGGTACCGCCTGGAGGACAATGTGGTGTTCTCCACCGATTACCCCCACGCCGACTCCAAGTACCCCCAGTCGGTGGACCGCTTCATGGAACTGCCGCTGTCGGACGACGCCAAGCGCAAGTTCCTGTGGGACAACTGCGCCCGGCTGTACGGGTTTGAGGGATAGAGGGAAGCCAATGCCGCACGTAGGGGCGCACAGCTATGCGCCCCTACATCGCCTCCGAATAATGTGAAGGGGCGGGTTTGAAACCCGCCCCCACGCATGGTTGGTTCTTGTCCGGCGACGTCGATCGCGTTCCCCCGACGCTAGGACTGGCCGCGCAGACGGCGGTTTTCGGCTTCCAGTTCTCGGATGCGGGCTTCGGCGGCGTCGGCTCGGTCGGTTTCCTCGTAGTAGGAGGGCAGGTAGCGTTGGCGCGCCGGGTCGTAGAAGCGGAGATAGCCGTACTCCCAGCAGACGTATAGCCCCAGCACCGAGCTGTATCCTCTGATTCGCGCCCAGCTCGCTTCCTCCACCGGGAGGGGCTGATATTCTCCGCCCGCCAGTTGGTCGCCGGCCAGTCCGGCGCGGTAGAGATCGCCGCCGGTGTCGTCGAAGCGCCAGTACTCGGGGACGCCGTACCGGGCATAGGCGGCCCGCTTTACATCCTCGTCGTTATCCGCGGTGGTCTTGGACGCGATTTCCAGCACGAAGTCCGGCGGCTTGCCCTGGTCGCTGATTGCGTAGATCTTATCCCTCATAACGACGTTGTGGTCGACGTCGAAAGCGACCAACAAGTCGGGAACGCGGGTGTCGCCGCGCTCGCCCATGGGGGTTTCGCTGGTGATGAGCATAGCGTCGGCGAATCCGAAATGGCTGAGAAGGGCGGGCAACCAGGCAGGATAGTTGAGGAAGTTGGTGTTTTGCATATCCTCCCGGGGCGGCGGTTCCGGGTACTCGTCCGGGATCGGGTCTGCGGACCAGACAATCGGCTTGGTGGTCATGGCGGGCCTCGCGCTAAAGGCTGGCGGGCTATTATAACAGCGTACTTGTCCGAATCAGGATAGAAGTTACGTGGTTGGAGGTTTTCACCCCCACCTCAGCCCTCCCCCCTGAGGGGGAGGGGATTCAGGGGTACGCCCTCACCCTAACCCTCTCCCGGAGGGAGAGGGGATTATTAGGGAGCGTCGGCGGTTAGGTGCCGGACTTGATGAATTCGGCGACGCGCTCAGCGATCATCATGGTGGTTACGTTGGTGTTGGCGCGGACTACGTCGGGCATGATGGAGGCGTCGGCTATGCGGAGGTTGGCGACGCCCCGGACGCGGAGCTGCTGGTCGACTACGGCCATGGGGTCGTCGGGGGCGCCCATCTTGCAGGTGCCGGAGATATGGTAGGACGTGCTGATGTTGCGACGGAGCCAGGCGTCCAGGGACTCGTCCGACTCCAGGTCAGCGGGCGTAGGGGCGATGATTTCATCGATGATATCTTCGTAGGAGCTGTGCTGCAGGAAGGATACGCACTTCCTGACCGACTCGCGCAGTCGTTCGCGGTCCCAGTCCTCCTCCAGGTAGCGGTAGTCCATACTGGGCGCGACATTGGGGTCGGCGGAGACCAGCCGCAGTTCACCCTTGCCTTCGGCGAGGTACAGGCCGCAGTTGACCGAGTGGGCCGGGTTGTCGTCGCGGACGACGGTATTCAGGGACGCCGGCGAGAGGATCATGTCGTTGGGCGTGTCCGAGCCGGTGGCGGTGTAGCGCAGTCGCAGGGCGCGCATGGCGTCAGGGTCGGGCGGCAGCCCCTCCTTGACCATGAAGCGGACGGACACGTTCGGGTGGTCCCGCATGTTCTGGCCAACGCCGGGGAGCTCCACCTGGACGGCAATGCCCTGGGCTTGCAACTGGTCGGCGGGGCCGAGACCGGACAGCATCAGCAGCTGAGGAGAGGCCACGGCTCCGGCGCACAGTATGATCTCGCCGCCCTCGACCACGAACGTCTCGCCCCCGCTCTCCACCTCCACACCCACAGCTCGTGGTGATCCTGCCGAACCGCCACCCGGGCCGTCCTCCAGCACGAGGCGATTGACCTGGACATTGGGGCGAATGGTGAGGTTGAGGCGGTGGCGAGCCAGGTCGACGTAAGCCAGGGCCATGCTCCAGCGGACGCCGTCGATGTTGTTCTCGGCCCGCAGGCTGATGCCGGTGGACTCGGGATGGTTCACGTCGGGGTGGAACGGGTACCCGGCAACGCTGGCGGCCTGGAAGAAAGCCTCCTGCGTCGCGGGCCAGGTCTCCCGGTGGTGGTGTCGTACCGGCACCGGGCCGTCGGTGCCGTGGAAGTCGTCGCGGAAGTCGGCGTCGTTTTCCAGCTTGCGGAAGTAGGGCAGGCAGTCGATGTAGGACCAGCCCTCGTTGCCCCATGAGGCCCAGGTGTCGAAGTCCTCGGGCGCTCCACGGATGAAGGTCTGGCCGTTGATGGCGCTGGAGCCGCCCATCACCCTGCCCCGCGGCACGGGCATCGGCCCCTGCTCGGCGGTGGCGGTGCCGGTGAACGACCAGTTGTAGGGGGAGCCTGCGGCGCGGGCCTCCAAGTTCACCGAGCCCCAGCCCAACTTGAGCATGTCGGGCAGCTGGGCGAAGTCGGGGAAGTCCGGGCCGGCCTCGAGGAGCAGTACAGAACGCTCCGGGTCCTCGGAAAGTCGGGCAGCGACGATGCAGCCGGCGGTGCCGCCGCCAACCACGATGCAATCGTATTTCATGGGAATCTCCCTCCGGGCAGATAGCGACATTTTACACGCCGGTGGAGTTACGGGTCGGCGTTTCCCCAATGCGATTGCCCTGTCCCGCCAGGCGGGGCCTTTTCGTTCTCAGCGGCAGTTATTTCGGTAGCTGCGGTAAGGATTTCACCCTCACCCTAGCCCTCACCCTCACGGTAGAGGGGACAATGAAAGGGCCCTGCCCGCCTGGCTTCGCGGTTGACCGCCCATAGGGCCACTGCTAGAATGCGGCCACCTTGTCAGGGCAGGGCGCAGGCGGGTCCCGCAGCCTGACTGCAGCAATAACCCACAATGCCGGGGGATGACATGGCCAGAAAATTGAGTGTATCTGTCGACCACAATCTGTGCGTTGGCAACCAGATGTGCATTTCCATCGCCACGAAGGCGCTAACGCTCAACGACGACCGCCAGGCAATCCCAGCGGACGTAGACGCGGACACCGAGGAGGTGATCCTGGAAGCGGCGGAGCAGTGCCCGATGGCCGCCATCAGCGTCATGGACGCCGAGTCCGGGGAGCAGCTCTTCCCGTAAACTGCCGCCTACATGGTGAGCCTGTCGAACCATGGAACCCATCGCCCTCCTTTTCAAGCAAAGGGGGGCGTTTCGTTTCTTACGATTTGCTTTATGTAATTATCCAAAGCTATACGGGAGCCGACTGAATGGAGCATCTCTTTCACGCCGGAGACAACCTGGAAGGGCTAGCCCTGCTTGCCGAATTGGGCATACAGGTTAATTTAGTGTACATTGACCCGCCTTTTGCTACCAACAACGAATTCTTGATCGACGCCGAGCGAGCCAACACCATCAGCGCATCGGGAGAACTAGCATACTCCGATACTTGGGAAATGGATGATTACCTAGAGCAGCTATGGCTGCGGCTCAAGGCTATCCATTCGGTTATGGCCCGTGACGGCTCGATATACGTGCATATAGACGTAAAGATGGAGCATCACGTCCGGCTGCTGATGGACGACGTTTTCGGCCCCCGGAACTTCCGCAACAGCATCACGCGAATCAAGTGCAATCCAAAGAACTTCACTCGCTACTCGTACGGCAACATCAAGGACACCATCCTCTTCTACTCGGTGTCCCCGCACAGGATCAAGTGGCATCCGCAGGAAGAGCCGCTGACCGACAAAGATGCGGTCGTCCGCTATCCGCTGGTGGACAACGAAGGACGACGCTACGCCACCACGCCGCTGCACGCGCCGGGCATCACGCGCAACGGCCCGACCGGCGGCACCTGGCGGGGGATGCCTCCTCCGGCGGGACGACACTGGCGCTACCCGCCGGACAGGCTGGAAGAACTGGACGCCCAGGGCCTCATCGCATGGAGCAGCACGGGCAATCCCCGGAAGATCATCTACGCCGACGAGTCGGCGGGGAAGCTGCCGCAGGACGTGTGGGTGTACAAGGACCCGCAGCGTCCGAGTTATCCGACTCAGAAGAACGCGGCCATGCTGGAGCGCATCATCCTGACGTCGTCGGAGCCGGGGGACACGGTGCTGGACTGCTATGCTGGCAGCGGCACCACGCTGCTGGAGGCGGCGCGGCTGGAGCGGCGGTTCATCGGGATGGACGACGCGGCTGCGGCGTGGGAGGCGGCGGAGCGACGGCTCCGGGCTGAGGGAGTGCAGTGGGGTACGGTCGGCGCTACCGCCGGTCATATCGTCTGAACCAGGATTTATATGATTATGGGATTGCCGTGATTGGTGGTTTTCATTTACTGATAGGTGAATTGATTGGTAAACATTCTGGGCCAGTTACTCGTCATTCCGGCGAAAGCCGGAATCCAGATATGTTGTCCTCCGGCTGCGTTCTCTGTGCCCGGCGTTTTCTGGATTCCTCCTGAGCTTGCCGAAGGGTTTCGCCGGAATGACGATATTCTTTACCAATTCATTCACGCATCAGTAAGATTTACAGGATATCCTCAATCCTGCAAATCCTTTAATCTTGATAATCCTGATTCAGACAATTATTTTGCGCACACGATTGAGGAACGTTAGATTGAAGAGGTAGCTTCATGGCAAACATTGGTATCTGTTTGTTGTTGACGGAGCACGATTTTGACATCGTGGGTCTGGCGCGGAAGGTGGAGGAACTGGGGTTCGACTCGCTGTGGGCGCCGGAGCACGGGGTGGTGCCAGCGGATTTCAGCGTGGGCGCCTCCGGGGCAGCATCCGGTGCGCCCAGCGTGTACTCGGACGGGCGCATCAACCAGATCATCGACCCCCTAGTGTACCTGTCCGCCGCAGCGGCAGCGACTACGAGGATCAGGCTGGGTACGGGCATCTGCCTGGTGCCGGAGCGTAACCCAATCCGGCTGGCCAAGGAAGTGGCGACGCTGGACCTGGTATCCGGCGGGCGTTTCATCTTCGGCATCGGGGCCGGATGGCTGCAGGGCGAGTCGGAGGTGCTGGGAGCGGACTTTCCCCGGCGGTGGGCGCAGACACGCGAGTACGTGTACGCGATGAAGGAGCTCTGGACGGAGCAGGAGTCGGAGTTCCACGGCCGGTGGGTGGACTTCCCGCCCATCATCTGCAATCCCAAGCCGGTGCAGAAGCCGCATCCGCCGGTGATGATCGGCGGCGAGCTGAAGCGGGCGGCGCAGAGGGTGGCGGACTACGGCGACGGGTGGCTGCCGAGGGCGCGGAACACCTCGGTTTATCAGGACCCGGACAAGCTGCCCGGGGCGCGAAACCACATAGAGGAACTGTACCGGGCCAACGGACGGGACCCGTCCGACCTCAACATCACCATGTGGGACGCGCCGCCGGACCGGGAGCAGAACCGGCGCTTCTTCGACGCGGGGGCCAACCACATCGTGCACATGCTCACGACGAGGGACGAGCGGTCGACGCTGGAGGCCATCGAGCAGGTGGCGGAGGCGGCGCTTTAGGCGCAAAGTTCCCTCTCCCCCTAGAAGAGAGCTAGGGTGAGGCGTCCCCCGTTCAGCGAAAGATATGACACTTGCTTATTGTGGGGAGTATAGCGGATTACTTACAATTGGCGGCGACACATTCCCTGTGAATTTCAAGCTCGCTATGGAATATGGCTGCTACTCAGCTACTCACCGATGATGTGCGCCGTTTGACCCGGCACTGGCTCCAGGAATGTCTGCCGGAGCCGTTATATAAAGCTGTATCGCTGGGCTTACCGGAATGGGACGACCGACTGGATTGCTGGCGCGTCGCTGTGGTTCCTGCGGATAGCCCCGGCCAGGCTGTTGGCGAAATCCAAATTGATCGGAGCGGCGAAATTCTGCGCGGGCCTGCTCCCACGATGGTGGACGAGCGGCTGAGTTCCATTGGCCGGAACAGGCAACTTGGGAGAAACGGCAGAAAATCTCGTATTTCATTCCCGCCCACTCCCAACAAAGTCATCTTAGGGGACTGCCGGGCCGCCTTGGCGGAATTCCCGCCTGACAGCACCCAACTGGTGTTTACATCTCCGCCCTACTTCAACGCCAAACCTGAATGCGCTGAGTATGTTGATTATCCGTCCTATCTTGAATACTTGGGCGAGGTGTTCGACACTTGCCACACCATCCTTGCTGAGGGCCGCTTTCTCGTCGTCAACGTGTCTCCGGTATTGGTGAGGCGCACTTCTCGCAGTACGGCCAGCAAGCGATTACCTATTCCCTTCGACCTGCATCAGGTTCTTAACCGCATCGGTTTCGAGTTTATAGACGACATCATATGGCGCAAGCCGGAAGGGGCTGGCTGGCACCTAGGCCGGGGCCGCCGCTTCGCCGCAGACCGCCAGCCATTGCAGTACAAGCCGGTCACGGTTACCGAATACGTTCTAGTGTACCGCAAGAAGACAGACCGGCTGATTGACTGGAATCTCCGCAGCCATCCCGACCCGGATGCTGTGAAACGCTCCCGAATCCTGGGAGAGTACGACAAGACCAATGTGTGGGACATCACGCCGTCCAACCACTCGATACACCCGGCGGTGTTTCCCGAGGAACTGGTCAGTCGCGTCCTGCGGTACTACTCCTTTGAAGGAGACTGCGTGCTAGATCCTTTCGCAGGAACCGGAACCGTTGGGCGGGTTGCCGCCGCAATGGGCCGTCGCTTCCTCCTTATCGAAAAGCACCCGGATTATTTTGAGGTGATGCAACGGGAACTGCGACAAATTCCCATGTCTCAATCGGTGGACTTCGATGATCTGCAATACTGGTGGAGCTCTGGTTATGACACCTAATGTGTATGACTTGAGTTCAGTTGCCGGAGTGCGGCAGATTGTCGCAGCGCTGTTCCAGGGATACAACTATCGCCTGTACACAGAGGGGCAAACCCGCAATCAGTTGCTGGACGCCTACCGGCAGTTATCGGCAATTCGGCAGCGGCTGCCTGGCAATGCGGATTATGACCAGTGGCTGGCGGCAGTACGCGCCGAACTGGACGGTGCAGGAAACGACTTGGCGTGGTGGCTGCTAGGCTTGACCAACAAGACGGCGCAGAACTTGGGAGTGCGCAGAGAGGACCGTCCGAGCTATCTGGAGGAAATAGCTCAGCACGTCAAAGAAGCAACAGACGATATATCCTTCGACGATGCAATGCTAATGATTTGGGCCGGGGCTGCAACCCTGACCATACGGGGCTCGCGAAAGTCGTCCGCTGGGAAAACGCTGGAAGGGGCCTTTCTGCGCGCCGGACTCACTATCTTGGGTTTGGAAGAAGGCGTAGATTTCTGGCGCAATATGCAGCGTGATTCTGAAGTGCCTCGTGAGATTGACGTGGAAATATCCAGCCGCCGCGGTCGCATCCGGGTGGAGATGGGACTTATCGAACGGGGTAATCAGGAAGTTATCGAAGACAAGATTGAACGGGTTGGCTCAGGCGGAATAGTGATATTCGACCAGATTGGGCCTCGTTCCAACGCCCGTCAGACTGCGGAGAACCGCCAAGTTTGTTTCATTCAAATCAGGAACAACCGCCCGTTAACCGAGTTGTACGCTTTCCTGAATGACAGGGTCAACAAGACTTTGGCAGAACCCCCGCATGACACAGAGGGCATTGTCGAGGCTGTGGAGCGACTGCCTGACGAATTATTCAGCACCGGGCCGTCATAGTTCAGCGTCCTTGCAAGTAGCGGGCGAACTCGAAGCGGTTTTCGAGCAGGCCGATGTCCATGGCGAAAGACGATGGCCCGACGGCTTCGACCTTGGAGTGGATGACCGAGAGGCCGTGCCGGCCGGTGGCAGCGGCGTAGGCTTCCTCGAGTGCCTCCACCGTGTCGGCCCTCGCCACGTGCTCGACGCCGGCCTCCCGGGCCACGCCGGCGAGGTCGGTGCCCGTGGTGGTCGCGGAGGGGAAGCCGCCCACTGACAGCAGGCTCTCGTTGTCGAAGACGATATGGGTGAGGTTGGGCGGCCGGTAGCGGGCCATGGTGCTGAGGGTGCCCAGGTTCATCAGCAACGAGGCGTCGCCGTCGAGGACGGTCACCTGCTGGTCGGGCAGGGACAGTGCGAGTCCGAGGCCCATGGATGAAGCCAGACCCATGCCGTGCTCAAGGTAGAAGAAGTTGGGCCGGTGCCCGCAGTTGTATAGCTCGACGGCAACCGCCCCCATGATGGTCACCACGACCTGGTCCTTGAGGCGGGGGTAGATGGCCTCCAGCGCGTCTGCCCGCAGCATGGTCAGTCCTCCCACATCAGTTCGCGGGTAAGCAGCAGGGCCACCGGACGCAGCGAACTCTCCGCCAGGGTCTGGGCCTGCCGGATGTCGCGGGCAACCAGCGCCGGGTCGGACATCTTGCGGTACATGATGCCGAGGGCGTCCAGGACACGCTCGGTTACCAGGCCGCCCTCCGTCTGCCACGGGTCGCGCTCGCCCATCTCGCCCCGGTAGCTGACCAGCATCAGCAGGGGGATGCGGTAGAGCTGGGCCAGCGACACGATGCCGTTGATGGAGGTGAGCAGGCCGTGGTTCTGCATCAGCATCGCCGACTTCCTGCCGGCGAGGTGGGCGCCGGCGGAGATGCCCACTCCCTCCTCTTCCTTGTTCAGGCGGACGAGGGTGACCTCCGGGTCGTCGTCGGCCATCCCTACGAGATGGACCAGCCAGGTCTCGGGCAGGGCGGAGATGATGCTGACGCCAGCGTCCTTGAGGGCGTCGTAAATTACCTTCGAGTTGGCGGAGGATACGGGCAAGGGGACACCGCCGATGGTGGGGATTCGAGTCGGGGGTCATTCTAGGGTCGCGAAGCGGGGACGGTCAAACGGGAGGACGCTCTTCGCGAAGTGTTACACTTGAGGACGGCCGGTTGACCGCGAAGAGAGCGGCCAATAGACTCCGGCACACATATTTCCCGGACTGACTCACCGTCCGACGTGTGAGGGCCCAAATGACCACGAGACGAGTTCACCCGCAACTATATGATGCAAAAATCGTCCAATTTGCCGACGCGCCGCCAGAAGAATTGACTGCTTTCGATCATGTGAATTTCCCGGCTTACCCGGCGGCGTTGGCGGAGCACTTCGGCAACCCGGAAACGACGATCATCACCAGCGAAATTGCCGCTGCCCTGATCCCAACCAGAGAATATGTCGGGGTCCGCTATCCCGACCTTCTCATCGCGTTCGATGTCTATCCGGAGGCCAGGGTTGCGCGAAACGGATACCTCATCCCGGAGCAGGGGAAACCGCCGGACTTCGTTCTGGAGGTCGCTTCGCAATCGACGGGCCGTATCGACGAGACCGTGAAGCGGGAGCACTACGCCAGTCTGGGTGTGCCGGAGTACTGGCGATACGACCCATCCGGGGGTCTCTGGCACTCGGCGAAGCTTGCTGGCGACCGTTTGGTCGACGGGGCGTACTCCCCCATCACCATCCATCGTACGGACGACGAACACCTCTGGGGGCACAGCGAGGCCCTCGGGCTGGCATTGTGCTGGGAAGAGAAGAGCCTGCGCTTCTGGGACCCGGTTTCCCGTAGCTATCTGGCGACTTACTCAGAAGAGCGCACCGCCCGCCTGCGGGCCGACGCACGGGCGGCAGAAGCCGAGGAGCGCGTTCGCCAGATGGAGGAAAAGCTGAGGCGCCTAGATAATCCCTAGCTGTCCAGCAACGGAGAATCAAGTCGGCCTATGTGGGACCGGGTTGAGAGCATATCCCGCGACGAGATGGCCGCGCTGCAGGCGGGGCGGCTGCGCAACTGCGTGGCGCACGCGGGCCTGAATGTGGCGATGTACCGCGAGCGGCTGGCCGTTGCAGGCATCGGGCCCGGCGACATCCGTTCGGTCGAAGACCTGGCCCGTCTGCCGTTCACCGTGAAACAGGACCTTCGGGACCATTATCCGTACGGCCTGTTCGCGGTGCCGTTCAGCGAGGTAGTACGGCTTCATGCCTCCAGCGGAACGACTGGGAAGATGACGGTGGTGGGGTACACCGCCAACGACATCGCGATGTGGGCCGACCTGGCGGCGCGGGCCCTGAGCATCGCCGGGGCCGACCGGAACGACGTCATCCATGTCGCCTACGGTTACGGCCTGTTCACCGGCGGGCTGGGCCTGCACAACGGCGGAGAACGGCTGGGGGCCACGGTCGTGCCGGTCTCGGCGGGGAACACGCGACGGCAGATCGAGCTGCTGCAGGACTTCGGGGCCACTGTCCTGTGCTGTACGCCGTCGTATTCCCTGCTCATCGGTGAGCAGGCTGCGGAGGCGCGCGCCGACCTTAGCCGGGTGAGGCTGGGCGTGTTCGGGGCGGAACCCTGGTCGGAGGAGATGCGGTCGGAGATAGAAGCGCGGCTGGGAATCACGGCGCTGGACATCTACGGGCTGTCTGAAGTGATGGGGCCGGCAGTGGCGATGGAGTGTCCGGCCAGGCAGGGGATGCACCTGGCGGAGGACCATTTCCTCCCGGAAGTGGTGGACCCGGAGACCGGCGCGACTCTGGCTGATGGTGAGACCGGCGAGCTGGTGTTGACCTGCATGACGAAAGAAGCTCTGCCGCTCCTCCGTTACCGCACGGGCGACCTAACGTGGCTCAAGCGTGAACTCTGCGATTGCGGTCGCACGACCGCGAGGATGGGCAAACCTGTGGGACGCACCGACGACATGCTGATCATCCGGGGGGTGAATGTCTTTCCCTCCCAGATCGAGGCCGAACTGCTGCAGGTCGAAGGACTGGAGCCGCAGTACGAACTGCACCTTGAACGCGGGGAGTCCAGGATGGACGAGCTCACTGTTCGCGTGGAAGCTTCGGACTCACTGCTGGGGGACAGGGACGTATACCGGATCGTTGGCCGGACACTGTCGGCGAAATTGCAAAGCGCGCTGGGCATCGGGTGCTCGGTGGAGGTTGTACCGCCCCGGCAACTGACGCGCAGCGAGGGCAAGGCCGTGCGCGTCGTCGACAACCGGCGGATCTAGCTTCGGCGTCGAGGTACCATGAATTTCGAAACGCTCCTGTACGAGAGCGACGGCGACCTGATCCGGCTGACTCTGAACCGCCCGCAGGCGTTGAACGCCGTGGACTACCGGGGGACCGTTGAGCTGCACGAAGCGGCCCAGGCGATCCACGACGACCCGACGGCGCGGGCAGTGATCATCCGAGGGGCGGGGCGGGCCTTCTGTGCCGGCATCGACCTGAAGGAACTGGCGGCGGGCGAGACGCCACACGCGTACTTCTACCACTGGGACCGGGCATTGCGGCTGCTGGAGCTTTCGGACAAGCTGGTGCTCTGCGCGATCCAGGGTTACGCCTTGGGCGGCGGGCTGCAACTGCCACTGGCTTGCGACATTCGCATCGCAACTCCCGACGCCCAGCTGGGGCTGCCGGCGGCCAAGGAAGGTTTCATACCGGGGCTGGGAACCTACCGTCTGCCACGGTACATCGGCCTGGGACGGGCCAAGCGCATGGCGCTGTCGGGCGAGAACGTCGACGGCACCGAAGCACTGCGCATCGGGCTGGTGGACTACCTGGTCGACCCTGAGAGCTTTGGCGCGGAGGTTGAGGCGCTGGTGCAGCGTTACCTGTCCATCAGCTCGGAAGGAGCCCGTCAGACCAAGCTGATGCTCTCTGCCTTCCAGGACCACAGGCATGGGGAGTTCTTCGAGGAATACCTGCGGAGGCAAGCAATCGCAATGGCCTCGCCCGACCACCCGGAGGCACTGACAGCGCTAAGGGAAGGGCGTCTCCCGGACTACCAGAAGCGGTCAGGGTGATTCCACAGTCTGCCGTTCCGCTTTCTGTCTGAATCACGATTCCCCGGATTAAAAGATGAAAAGGATTGGTGATCATCCTGGAAATCCCAAAATCCTGATAATCCTGATTCCGACAGGCACTCCGCTATCGATCTGGGTAAGCGGGCAGCCCCGGTCTGACAACGGCCATTGGTTTGCTACAATGATAAAGAGAATCATCGGTATAACGGGGATGGGTTATGGTATCGGCGGAATCGGCGCTGGGAACGGCACAGCAGGCTACCGGGAGGGTGGATTTCGCCACTTCGCCGGAGCAGTACCGGCACTGGCGGCTGGACGTGGACGGCGCGGTGGCGCGGCTTACGATGCTGGTGCAGGAAGACGGCGGGCTGCATCCTGGGTACGACTTGAAGCTGAACTCGTACGACCTGGGCGTGGACATAGAACTGTACGACGCAGTGCAGCGGCTCCGGTTCGAGCATCCCGAGGTTGGCGCCGTGGTCGTTACCTCCGGGCATGACCGCGTTTTCTGCGCAGGAGCCAACATTCGGATGCTGGCACAGGCGGAACACGGGCAGAAAGTGAACTTCTGCAAGTTCACCAACGAGACCCGCAACGCAATCGAGGACGCCAGCGCCCACTCGGGCCAGAGCTACGTCTGCGCGGTGAACGGCCCGGCGGCGGGCGGCGGCTACGAGCTGGCGCTGGCCTGCGACCACATCATCCTGATTGACGACGGCTCCAGCACCGTGGCCCTGCCGGAATTGCCTTTGCTGGCGGTGCTGCCCGGCACCGGCGGTCTCACGCGGCTGGTCGACAAGCGGCGGGTACGGCGGGACCACGCCGACTTCGTCTGCACCGCCTCCGAGGGAATACGGGGATCACGGGCGCTGGAGTGGAGACTGGTAGATGATCTGGCGCCGCGGTCGCAATTCGACCAGGTGGTGGAGGAGCGCGCCAGGACGCTCGCCGGAGAGAATGCCCGGCCGGCAGCCGGTGATGGAGTCGAGTTGACGCCGCTGGATAGAGAATTCATGGAGGACGGCGTTCACTACGGGCATGTCTCCGTGGAGATCGACAGGCAGATAGGGGCGGCATACCTGGAGGTTCGCGGACCGGAGGGTGAGCCTCCTGAAGACGCTGCCGGAATCGTGGCCGAAGGAGACCGCTTCTGGCCGTTGGCGGTGGCCCGGGAATTGGACGACGCCATCCTGCACCTTCGCACCAACGAAGGCGAGATCGGGACCTGGGTCTTTCGCACAAAGGGGGACGCGACCCTGGCGCAGGCATACGACGAGGTGCTTCTCAGTAACTCCGACCACTGGCTGGCGCGGGAGATTACTCTGTACCTCAAGCGGACGCTCAAGCGCCTGGACGTGAGCTCGCGTTCGCTGGTGGCGCTGGTTGAGCCGGGAAGCTGCTTCGCCGGAACGCTGCTGGAACTGGCCCTTGCCGCTGACCGAACCTACATGCTGGACGGAGTGCTGGACGACGACGAGGAACCGGCCTCTGTGCGGCTGTCGGGCATGAACTTCGGATCACTGCCGATGGTCAACGGACTGACCCGCGTCGAGGGGCGCTTTCTTGACACGGACGAATTGGCGGAGCACATCGAGAAGGAGTTGGACGCGGAGGCAGCCCACGAACTGGGGCTGGTGACCTTCATACCCGACGACATCGACTGGGAGGACGAGGTAAGGCTGGCGCTGGAGGAACGTGCCAGCTTCTCCCCCGACGCGCTAACCGGCATGGAGGCCAACCTGCGCTTCGGCGGGCCGGAGACTCTTGAGAGCAAGATCTTCGGCCGTCTCAGCGCCTGGCAGAACTGGATATTCCAGCGTCCCAACGCCTCGGGCAGCCAGGGAGCGTTGCAGTCCTACGGCACCGGCGCGCGGGCGGAGTTCGACCGCCGGCGGGCGTGACTCCGCTGCATGGATTTGACGCAAAGACGCAAAGGCGCAAGGGACTTGGGTGGCTGTCCTGAATTCTCCAGGCGGGCGGCGTCGTTGACCAGACGATGAAGAGAGAAGAGAGTTGAATGATGGTAGAAGAAGAGGGAGTAACCACAACGGAACACTGCTACATCATCAGGAAAAAGGGGATACTGAGCGAAGAGCCCATCATCAAGGGAACCCGCACCCCCGTGCGGGCCATCGTGGAAATGTGGCGCATGGGGTATGCGCCCGAGGAGATTCCCATCGGGCTGCCCCACCTGAGCCTGGCCACCGTCTTTGACGCCCTCAGCTACTACTGTGACCACAAGGAAGAGATCAATGACCACATCATAAGGAACCGTGTGCCGGACAAACTCATCCATCCCAGCGTGAGGCATCTCTGAACGGCGAACTGTTCGCAGCAATATATCTGGACGAGGACGTAAACGTTGTTATTGGCGAACTGGTCGCCGCTTGGGGATTCAGAGCAGAAACGGCCCGAGATATGGGTAGGTTGGGCTATTCGGATCCAGAACAGCTTGACTACGGAGCTTACTGGGTCTCTGCGTAGTCACGCACAACCGTGAGGACTACGAGGAACTGCACCGCCAATATATGGCGGCTGGCCGTAATCATGCCGGAATCATAATTGCGTTTCGCAAGCGGCCATACCAAATTTCACGACGACTGGTTCCACTATTGAACACTATCACTGCGGACGAAATGCGGAACCAATTGCTCTACATCTGATGACGCACAGGGACACCAGAACACGTCCATCAATGGGTAGGTAGCCATGAGCATCAACTACACCGACCGGATTCCCAACAACGTGGGGCTATCGGACAACCGGCGGCTACAGCGGGCGCTGGAGTCGTGGCAGCCCAACTACATGAAGTGGTGGCACGAGATGGGGCCCGACGGCTCCACCAACTTCGACGTGTACCTGCGCACTGCCATCAGCGTCGAGACCGACGGCTGGGCCAACTTCGGGTTCGTCAAGATGCCGGAGTACCGCTGGGGCATCTTCCTGGCCAAGCCAGATACCGACCGGGTCATCTCATTCGGTGACCACCGGGGCGAGCCGGTGTGGCAGGAGGTGCCGGGCGAGTACCGGGCGCCGCTGCGACGGCTGATCGTGACCCAGGGCGACACGGAACCGGCGTCGGTGGAGCAGCAGCGACGACTGGGGCTGACCTGCCCGTCGCTCTACGACCTGCGCAACCTCTTCCAGATCAACGTGGAGGAGGGGCGGCACCTGTGGGCCATGGTGTATCTGCTGCACGCCTACTTCGGGCGGGACGGCCGGGAGGAGGCGGAGGCGATGCTGGAGCGGCATTCCGGCGACGCCGACCGGCCGCGCATCCTGGGGGCGTTCAATGAAACGACGCCCAACTGGCTGTCCTACCTGATGTTCACTTTCTTCACCGACCGGGACGGCAAGTACCAGCTAGCTGCGCTGGCCGAGTCGGGGTTCGACCCGCTGTCACGCACCTGCCGGTTCATGCTGACGGAAGAGGCCCACCACATGTTCGTGGGCGAGACCGGCGTGATGCGGGTGGTGCAGCGCACCGGCGAGGTGATGAACGAGCTGGGCACCGACGACCCGGAGCGGCTGCGCGAGGCTGGGGTTATCGACCTGCCAACGGTGCAGAAGTACATCAACTTCCATTACAGCGTATCGGTGGACCTGTTCGGGCAGGAGCTGTCCACCAACGCCGCCAACTACTTCACGGCGGGACTCAAAGGCCGCTACCTGGAGTCGCGGATCGACGACGACCACCGGCTGACGGAGGACCTGTGGCCGGTGCACACTGTGCGCGACGGGCGGATAGCCCTTGAGGAAATGCCCGCGCTGGGAGCGGTCAACGAACGGTTGCGGGACGACTACATCAAGGACTGCCAGCGCGGCCTGGACCGATGGACCCGGGCACTGGAGGCCATCGGCGTCGATTTCAAGCTGGAACTGCCGCACCGTTTCTTCAATCGCCGGATCGGCAACGCTGCGGGGGTACGGGTATCGCCCGACGGTCGTGTGGTCAGCGAGGAGGAGTGGCAGGCCGGTGTTTCCGAATGGCTGCCAACGAATGAGGACATGGCCTACGTGGACTCGCTGATGCAGCGCGTAATCGAGCCACACAGAATCGCCGGCTGGATCGCCCCGCCTGTGCGCGGCATCGACGGCAAGCCCTGGGACTTCGAGTACGTGCGATTCAACTGAGACTGGCAATGGAGGGCCACCATGCAGCACACCGTCACCGTTGACTCCAGTGTCAGTCCTTCGCGGATCGAGTACTCCGACGTGTTCAACGTTGCGGTGCCGTTCATTGACCGGCACCTGGACGACCTGCGCGCGTTCAAGACGGCTATAGTCTTCGATGATACCGGCGACACGGTCACTTACTCCCAGCTGGCCGAGCGAGTGAACCGTTGCGGCAACCTGCTGAAGTCGATGGCCGGAGAGCCGGAGGGCCGCGTGCTGATGGTGGTCAAGGACTGCCCGGAGTTCTTCTACCTGTTCTGGGGAGCAATCAAGGCCGGGATGGCGCCGGTGCCGCTTAACACCCTGCTCAGGGCCGACGACTACCGCCACATCATCGAGGACTCGAGGTGTGCCGGACTCGTCTACTCGCCGGAGTACCGGGAAGAGGTAACGCGGGCACTGGCCGGAGCTGAACACCAGCCCACGTTCATCCTCTGCACCGAGGGACCGAGTTCGGTGGCCGATATGCTGGAAGAGGCGTCGGCGATCCTGGAGCCAGCGGAGACTTCGGCGGACTCGGAGTGCTTCTGGCTGTATTCCTCCGGCTCCACCGGGCGGCCCAAGGGAGCGGTGCACCGGCACCGGGACATAGTAACCACCTGCGTCCACTACGCCGCGGACACGCTGGGCCTCGTGGAGGATGATGTCTGCTTCTCTGCCGCCAAGCTGTTCTTTGCGTATGGCCTGGGCAACGCCATGACCTTCCCGTTGTGGGTTGGCGCCACTGCGATACTGAGCGGGCAACGGCCCACGCCGGAGATGACTTTCGACATCATCAAGAAGCACCAGCCGACCCTGTTCTTCGGGGTGCCCACGCTGTACGCGGCGCAACTTCGGGCGCTGGACGATCATCCTGAGCCTGTGGATCATCACGATCCAGACCATCATCCTGAGCTTGTCGAAGGACGCCACTGGGATCTGTCGTCGCTCAGGGCCTGCGTGTCGGCTGGTGAGGCGCTCCCTGCCGATATCTTCCGGCGGTGGCAGGAACGCACCGGCACACTTATCCTGGACGGCATCGGCTCCACGGAGGCGCTGCACATCTTCATCTCAAACACCGCCGACGACTACCGGCCGGGCACCAGCGGGCGACCTGTGCCCGGCTACGAGGCGCGAATCGTCGATGAGGACGGCGACCCGGTGCCGCAGGGAGAGACCGGCCGGCTGTTCATACGGGGCGACTCCACGGCCCAGCACTACTGGAACAACCCTGAGCGCACCGCCGAGACGATGGTCGAGGGCTGGCTCAACACCGGAGACACCTATCTGCAGGACGGCGACGGCTACTATGTCTACTGCGGCCGCAGCGACGACATGCTCAAGGTGGGAGGCATCTGGTGCTCGCCGGTAGAGATCGAAGGGCGACTGATCGAGCATCCAAGTGTTCTCGAGGCAGCGGTAGTGGGCCGGGCGGACGACGACGAGCTGATCAAGCCGGAAGCGTTCGTGGTGCTCAAGGAAGCTGGGGACGCGTCGAACGCGCTGGCCAACGCCCTGCTGGAGCACTGCAAGAGCGGACTGGCCCGCTACAAGTACCCTCGCTGGGTCAACTTCGTCGAAGACCTGCCAAAGACGGCCACGGGCAAGGTACAAAGGTACAGGCTGCGGGGGTAAGAGAGGAACCTATTGCCCTCGCAGCCGGCGGAGTTCCTCGCGGAGGCGCTCGACTTCCGTATTGGATGCTTCCAGAGCTGCGGTCTGCTCGGCAAGGACCGCTTGCGTTTCCGGCAGGTTCAAAAGGTAGCGTCCGGTCTTCGGGTCATAGAATATCAGCCTGCCGTCCTGGGAGCAGAGATTGAGATCCAGCAGCGGGCTGTAGCCCCAGGTCATCCCGTCCGGCTCTGCCGTAATGAGTATGGGCTGATATGCCCCATCGACCAGTATGTCGCCTGCCAAGGCGTAACCGTAGTAGTCGCCTCCGGTCGGGTCGAACCGCCAGTATTCTCCGACTCCCATACCGCCATAGAGGACAGGCTTCCTCTCGGTGTCAATCCTGGCGGTGCTCGGCGAACCCACCTCCAGCACAAAGTCCGGCGGCTTGCCGACCTCCTCCGGCACGAATCCGTTTCGCGCGTAAATGGCGGCAGTATCCACACCGAAAGCCAGGTAGAGGTCCGGCCTGACTCGGCGGTTGAGGTCGCCTGTGTCGTAAAAGACGAACCCGCCGGTGTCGAGAAACATATCGGGCCTGGGAGACAGATGGGCGCGCAGCACATGACCGGCTTCATCTATTACGGAGGACTGATACACGCTGTCTACTCGGTACTCGGGATCGGGGCATAGGAATCCCTCCGGCAGTATCATCCGGTAGGGGAAAACGGCTGTACCCGGCTTGGATATTTTGGAGGTCATACGGGGCTTCGTCCGAGGTGGGATTGCTCCTGATGGTAGCATAACTGAGCCAGCGATTGCGCCCCTTGCATGGCTCGCAGGCGATATGTATGCTGGCGCAAACAACCCGGAGGATTGCGAAATGGCGAGGATCGCTCGAGTGGGCCACGTGGTGTTGAACGTGAAGGACACCAAAGAGGCCATCGACTGGTACACCAACGCGCTGGGCATGGAGCTGATGAACCACGACCAGGGCATGGACATGGCGTTCCTGTCTTTCGGTGAGTCGGACCACGACATCGCGCTGATCAAGGCGCCCGAGGGTGTGGAGACCGGCAGCCCAGGCCTGTCGCACACTGCCCTGGCGCTCGAGGGCGGCGAGCCGGAGCTCAAGGAGATGTACGCCCGGGTCAAGGATGCCGGCTATCCTATCGACTTCACCGCCGACCACGGGCTGACCAAGAGCTTCTATTGCTTCGACCCCAGCGGCAACCGCATCGAGATCTTCTTCCAGCACCTCTTCGATGAGGAAGCTCGCCAGTTCATGCGGGATACGGGCGCGGTGCTCGATCCCTATGAACTGGAGGCCGCTCCCGCTGACTAAGGCAAACTCAGTAACGGAAAGGCAGGTAGGGGCGCACAGCCGTGCGCCCCTACGACATTGGGCATTTCAGTGGTCATACCCTTTCGATGGAGTATTCCAGATGACTAGCGTTCAGCGCGGCGAAATCCCGTTCCTTACCGTGGCGGAGTTGTCCCGGCTAATCCAAGCCAGGGAGGTTTCGCCCGTCGAGGCGACGGAGGCCTACCTTGAGCGAATCGACCGGATCGATGGCCGGCTGAACTCCTACATCACCGTTTGCCACGAGGAAGCCCGGCAGGCGGCGCGGGAGGCCGAGGAGGCAATTGCCACCGGGCGGTACCGGGGGCCGCTGCACGGCATCCCGGTGGCGGTGAAGGACCAGTTCGACACCGCCGGCATCCGCACCACATACGGCTCCGGCCTCGAGTGGGACAATGTACCGACCCAGGATGCAGTGGTTGTGTCAAAGCTGAAGGAGGCCGGCGCCGTCCTGTTGGGCAAGCTGAACCTGTCCGAGTTCGCGCTTGGGGAGAGCTTCCATCATCCGGGGGGGCAGCCGCGCAACCCGTGGGACCTTTCCAGAAACCCCGGAATCTCCAGCAGCGGGTCGGCGTCGGCAACAGCGGCGTTCCTGTGCGCCACGGCGCTGGCTGAGGACACCGGAGGCTCCACCCGGATTCCGGCGGCGTGGAGCGGGCTAACGGGCCTGCGCCCCACGTGGGGACTGGTCAGCCGGCGTGGTGTGGCGGGAGTGTCATGGTCGATGGATACGGTGGGCCCAATTTCGCGCTCCGCCGAGGACTGCGCGCTGACCTTCCAGGCCATCGCTGGAAACGACCCGGAAGACCCGTACTCCTGGAACGGCCCCGTCCCCGACTATGCACAGGAGTTGCAGGGCGGCGTGGGCGGGCTGCGGGTCGGGGTCCTGCGGGAGAAGGTGGCGGAGGGCGGGCTGGAGCCTGAGGTGAGACGGACGATCGAATCGGCGGTCGCTCAACTGGGCGAGCTGGGAGCCACGACCCGGGAGATTTCCATTCCCATCGTCGAAAACGCCGGGGCGGTCTCCAAGTGCATCACCGACATGGACGGCGCCTCGGTGCACTACGAGCGGCTGAAGACGAGGATTGCAGAGTACGACCACAACACCCGGGTGCGCCTGCTGACGGCCATCCTCACTCCGGCTCAGGCATATTACAAGGCCCAGAAGGTGCGGACGCTCATCCGCAATGCCGTGCTGGAGGCGCTGGAAGAAGTGGACGTGATCGCGCTGCCCACTTCACCCACCGGAGCGCCGCTGCTGCCGACAGAGGCGGGAATCAAGAGTCAGGAGGACGCGAGGAGCCGGATTGCTGGCGTTCGGAATTTCACGGGGGCGTTCAACGTGGCGAACCTACCTGCGCTTTCCATCCCCTGCGGCTTCACCGAGGACAACCTGCCGCTGTCGCTGCAACTGGTGGGAAAGCCCATGGCGGACGGCCTGCTGATGCGGGTGGCCCACGCCTACCAACAGGTGACCGACTGGCACACGCGAAGGCCGCCGCTGGGGGATTAGAGGAGCAGTTGAAGTCTCTGGCCCAGATCTTGACTGCCGTGCAAAACATGAGCGATTTCTATGTAATCGCCCAGCGGAAAGTAATAGATGGTGTAGACAGGGTTAGAGGAAACGAAACTACGAATTCCCTCGACTAAATCCGGGCGCTCGCGGCCCATGCAAGGGTAATCTGCCAATAGCTGAAACCTGTAGTGAAGGTCCGCTACCCGTCTATCGGCGAGAGCCTCGCCATCAATCCTGTCGTAAAATCTCCATACAGCTTCCAAATCCCTTTGGGCAGTGTCCAACAGGAAATAGGAAGCCCTCAGCCAACGAACGCCTTGTTCCTGGCGTTTTCCTTGTTTCTTCGCTCCTTAGCTCTTCTCTTGATGTCTTCCACCAGTTGAGCCGCCGATTCATATTTTGTGTGACGGCCATTTCGGAGATCGTCGATGCCCTGCATGACCTTCGCTCGAATTTCGGCCAGATCTGCGGCGATCGCCGGGTCGCTGTCGGCCAGGTCTCGCTCTTCCAGAAGCGCCAATGCCCGGGCCATCACGGCATCGACCGAAGGATAACGTCCCGAGTCCACCAACTTCCTGATGTGGGCTATGTATTCTTCGCTGATCGTGATTTCCATCGTTCCACTCTCCTGTGCAGCCCAAGCATAGCCAGGCACCCAGTCTACCGCAAGGCTAGTCCGCCTCTTGCGCCCCGACAGGCTATAGCCCACAATCGCCGCAGCCTACCTTTGGGAGCCGGGGATATGGACAGCCTGATTGCCCGCGCGCTGGATACGGCGGCAGCGCGGGGAGCGTCGTATGCCGACGCGCGGATGGTGGAGACGGCCCAGGAGCGATACTCCGTACGCACGGGTGTGGTCGACGTTATCAGCTCGGACGAGTCGTTGGGCATCGGAGTGCGGGTGGTCGTGGACGGGGCATGGGGGTTCGCTTCCACGAACACGCTGACGGCCGAGTCGGTGGACCAGGCCGCGGCGCTGGCGGTGGAGATCGCCCGGGCATCGGCCACTTCCGGCGGGCCGAAGGTGGAACTTGGCCCTGCCATAGCCAGCCGGGGCGTTTACACCACGCCAATTGAGATCGACCCCTTCACCATTCCTGCTGAAGAAAAGCTCGCCATGCTCCTTGAGGCCGACGAGCGCATGGGACAAGTGGAGGGGATAACGGCGCGAACCGGCAACCTGATCTTCATCAGGGAACGCAAGTCCTTCGCCAGCAGCGAAGGCGCCGATATAGAGCAGACAATCTACGAGGCCGGCGGGGGCATCCAGGCTACCGCCGTGGGCAACGGCGAGGTGCAGCGCCGATCATACCCGAATTCCATGGGCCGACAGCAGGGATGCAGCGGCTGGGAGTTCGTGCGCGAATTCGACCTGGCCGGCAACGCCGAAAGGGTGGCCAGCGAGGCCGTGGCTTTGCTGACCGCCGACCGGTGCCCCTCGGACATCACCACTACGTTGATCATCGGCGGGTCGCAGGTCGGCCTGCAGATACACGAGTCCTGCGGCCACGCCATCGAGCTGGACCGGGTGCTGGGCTCTGAGGCGGCCTACGCGGGGACTTCGTTCCTCACCACCGAAAAGCTAAACGATTTCCGCTACGGCTCAGAACAGGTGAACATCACTGCCGACAGCATCCGCCTTCCGGGGTTGGGCTCCTTCGGTTGGGACGACGAGGGAGTTCCGGCGCAATCGACACCGATTGTGGAGGCGGGCCGGTTCGTCGGCTACCTGATGTCTCGGGAGACCGCCGCCACCCTGGGCCTTGAGTCCAATGGCACCATGAGGGCGTCGTCGTGGAACCGGCTACCCCTCATCCGCATGACCAACGTCAGCCTGGAACCGGGCGAGTGGGAACTGGACGACCTGATCGCCGACACGGACGACGGCATCCTGATCGATACCAACCGCTCATGGTCCATCGACGACCGACGCTACAACTTCCAGTTCGGCACCGAGGTGGGCTACGAGATCAAGAACGGCAAGCTGGGCCGGCTGCTGCGCAACTGCACCTACACCGGCATCACCCCGGAGTTCTGGAACTCCTGCGACGCGGTCTGCAACGCCGACCACTGGACGATGTGGGGGACGCCCAACTGCGGCAAGGGACAGCCGGGTCAGCTGGGCCACACGGGACACGGCGCGGCGCCGGCCCGCTTCCGCAACGTGCGCGTGGGGGTGATGCGGTAGTGGTAATGAGGAATTGAGAATGGGGAATGAGGAATTTGGGGTGTGGAATTAGGAGTGAGGAGCTTGGAGTAAAGCAATGATCGGAGAGGATGCCGCGCTGCGCCTGCTGGAGCGGGCGCTGTCGCTTTCCACGGCACAGGAGACCGACATCTACCTGAGCAGCCAGGACCTGGGACTGACCCGTTTTGCGGGCAATGCCATTCACCAGAATGTCTCCCACAGCAATGTCTCGCTGAACATCCGGGCAGTCGAAGGCCGACGGCTGGGCCGGGCCACCACCAACGACCTTTCGGACGAAGGCATCCGCAAGGCGATGGAGGCGGCGCGGCGCAACGCCCTGCTCATGCCGGAGGACCCTGCCTTCCCCGGCCTCCCGGAGCCGCAGGAAGTACCGGGGGTCGCCAGCTGGGATGAATCCGCAGCCGCCTGCTCTCCTCTGACGCGGGCACGAATGGTGGGCGAGGTCTGCCGACAGGGGGCCGCCGATGGGCTGGACACCGCCGGGGCCTGCCGCACCGGGTTGCACGAGATCGCAGTGGTGAGCAGCAGGGGCGTGCGCGCCTACCACGCTGGGACATTCGCCGGGCTGATCATCACGACCCGCAGCGACACCTCGGCGGGCTGGGCCAAGGGCGGCTCATGGCGGCTGGACGAGATCGACTACCCGGCGCTGGCCGCGGAAGCGGTGGACAAGGCTGTCAGGGGCCGCAATCCGCAGCCGGTCTCACCCGGCGAGTATACCGTGGTGCTGGACCACTACGCCGTCGACGACATCCTGGAGGCGCTGTCGCTGTACGGCATGGGAGCGCAGGCGGTGCAGGAGGGACGCAGCTGGATGTGCGACCTGCAAGGGACTCAGGCCATGAGCGAGTCCGTGTCCATCTGGGACGACGGCGGATCGCTGAACGGCTGGCCCATGCCCTTCGACGTGGAGGGCGTGCCGCGCCGCCGGGTCGAACTGATCGACGGCGGCGTGGTTGGAGGCCCGGTGCACAACACCTACACCGCAGCGCAGGACGGCGTGCCCTCGACGGGGCACCAGCAGTATTTTGTGGGACCGCCGATCGCGTCCAACATGTTCATGAGCCCGGGCGACAGGCCGGTGGATGCACTGATCGCCTCAACGGAGCGGGGCCTGTACATCACCCGCTTCTTCTACACCCGCCTTTCCCACAACCGGGGCTGCGTGATGACCGGCATGACCCGAGACGGCACCTTCCTGATCGAGGACGGCGAGATTCGCCACCCGGTGAAGGACCTGCGCTTCACCCAGTCTTACGTCGACGCGCTGAACGGCGTGGAGGGCGTGGGCAACGAGGCCAAGCTGGTGTTGAACGAGGTCGGCTTCGCCACCCGGGTGCCAGCCCTCAAGCTGGCCAGCTTCAACTTCACGGGGGTAACGGTGTAGACTGGTGTCGGAAATCCTGTCCAACCGATTCGCCAACCGCGACACCGAGCTGGTCTTTCGGGGCCGACACGTCCGCTGGCTCCCCCCGGACATTCGCCGCAGGGCAAAAGCGAGTCTCCGTCGTGTGGCTCTGGCTCCTACCTTGGAAACCCTGCGTTTCCCGCCTTCCCAACGGCTGGAAGCGCTGCGAGGCGACCGGGAGGGGCAGTACAGTATCCGCATTAACGACCAATGGCGCATCTGCTTCACTTGGACTGCTTTCGGCGCCACCGAAATCGAAGTTACCGATTACCATTAAGTGAGGATGGGCCATGACTAACCCTGAAACCCCTGTTCCCGAAGATACGCCCCCGGAGGACTTTGAGCCTATACCCCCCATTCATCCGGGAGAAGACTTGGCGGAAATCATTGGAGAGCTTGAGATTAGCCCGGAGAGGCTGGCAAAAACCATCCAGGTACCTGTGGAAACCGTCAAGGCGATTCTTGACGGCAACCAACCAATAACTGGCGATATAGCCATGCGGCTTGGCAAGGCTTTCTATATGTCGCCGGAGCTCTGGCTGAACCTGCAAAAGATGTACGAACTCGAGGTGGCCCAGCTTCACACCGACACCAGCTTCATCGTCCCGCTGGTTCCTCCCCCGGACGAGGAATTGCTGCGGGCGCCCGTCGCCAAGTTCATCAGCCTCTGATTCCCGCCACTAGCTCCCGCCGGCCTCAACCTCCGACAGGAACTCGAGGACGCGCTTGGCGTACTTTTCGGGTTCGTCGGCGTGGGGCTTGCACTCGCCCCACCGGCTGTTGGGGACCAGGCGATGGGCCATCTCGGCCACGGCCCTGGGGTGCACGTCATTGTAGCCGGGCATGATCATCGTCGGGACGCGAATGCTCCGTAGCATCTCCTTGGTGCTGCCCAGGGTCGGGAACGCCCCGCCGAAGAGGGCCTGGGCGGTGTCCCGCATTACCTGAATGAACTCCTCGGTATCCATTGTCTCGAGGTTCTTGCGGTATTCGGCGTCGGCCTGGGCGATCTCCGGGCTGTAGGGAGCGAAGCGGTCATCGGCGTCGAAGGCGTCGATGACTGCGCCGATACCGTCTGACGCGGCCATCTCCATGCTTTTGTAAATCTTCGAGGTCAGGTAACCGTCGCAGATAACGCCACCGGCAATGTTCGACGGGAAGATTGCCCGTACGCGCTCCGGCCGACGATAGGCGCAGCCGAAGGAGATAGCAGCCCCGAAGGACCCACCGCCCAGGATGCTCTGCTCGATTCCCAGAGCGTCCATCAGGCCGAATACGTCGTCGCACACCATATCCCAGGTCTGCACGACCATCGGACTGCGGGACTGTCCGCCGAAGCGGCGGTCGTAAACGATGACGCGGTGCTCCTGGGATAGCGCTTCCACCACGTTCGAGTAGCTGCTGGCCACGCCCTGCAGGCCGCCGGGGGACAGGATGATGGGCGGGCCGCTGCCCGACTCCTCGTAGTACAGTTCCGCTCCGTTTACCTTCGCAGTCGCCATGTCCGACCTCCCTGCATGGGTGTGGATTGGAAGAGATTATAGGTGTGAAGGTGTTTCCCGGCAAAGATTGACCTGGTTGAGACCTGAAACTACGATGCTTGGAACATCAGGACGTTGGAAAGGAGACCAATGGCAACGGCGAGCTTCGGGGATGCAGTCGGTGAGGCCGAACTCAGGCTGCTTGAATTTCTGCGAACATTCGAGACCATCCAGAACAACATGCGAGTCGAGCGCCTGCCGGAGTTCCAGGCGGAGCTGCTTGCGCTGGCGCCGGAGGGATTCGGCTACCTTCTCGAGAGATTGTCCAGGGAACAGCCGCCTGCGGATTTGCTCCAGCTTCGCGACTCGCTGACCGCGGGCGCAAGACACTGCGGCAATGCCCTGGCGTCATTCCTGATGGCCGATGAGCGCTCATACCCTCTCATGGCTGTGGATATGCGCCGGTCGCTTTACCGGGGTATGCAGTTGCTGTACGGCGTGCGGGCACACACGCCCACGCTGGCGAGCTACTGGCTTCTGCCCGGGACGGCGGCTGGAAGTGAGTCGCCCGAGTCTCCGGCGTCCGAGGCGGATACGACTGTGGGAATCATTCACCATCGTAGGGAAGCCCCGCTGGCGGACTACTCCTTGTACGTACCGGAGTCATACACACCCAGCCGGGATTGGCCCCTGGTTATATGCCTGCACGGCGCCGGCGGACTCGGAGATCAATTCATCTGGTCGTGGCTGCGTCCTGCCAAGAGCCACGGCTACATGGTGCTGGCCCCGAAGTCGCGGGACGTAACCTGGTCCATCTTCCGGCCTGGACTGGACGCCGGTTCGGTGGAGTCGATGCTGGAAGAAGTGTGCGGCGAATACGCGGTGGACCGCAGCCGAGTGTATCTGACGGGCCTGTCAGATGGTGGCACTTTCACCTACCTGCTGGGGCTGAGCCGGTCTCATCTTTTCGCGGGTATCGCCCCTGTCGCGGCGGACTTTACGGCCATGATGGATGACCTGCTACGTGGGAGAGCGGGAATCCATCTGCCCATCCATATCGTCCACGGCGTCCATGATCATATCTTTCCCGTAGCGCAGGTACGCAGCGGACACGCGCTGCTGGAACGGCTCGGCTACAACGCGACCTACGAAGAGCTGCCGGACTGGGGGCATTCCTACTGTTCCTTCGTCAACGAGAGACTGGTCATGCCGTGGTTCGAGGGGTTGTCTGAACCGTGATTTTTGCGATTTCGATGATTGCCCTGATTTTCGCGCTACTGAATCAAGACAATCTCCTGATCACGCGAATCACAGTTCAGACATTTTGACAGCGCTTTGCCCTGCTGGTTAAATGCAACCCACTCCAAAAGTATTTGAGACAGGTGAAACTATGAAGGCAGCAGTCTTGCGGGAAGTCAACCGGCCACTGGAGATCGAGGAAATCGATGTTGCGTCGCCAGGCCCTCGGGAAGTGCTAGTGCGCACCGGGGCGTCCGGCGTCTGCCACAGCGACCTGCATTTCGTCGAGGGGCTGTACACGACGCCCATGCCGGTCATCCTGGGACATGAGGCCGCCGGAACCATAGAAGCGGTGGGCGAACTGGTGGACTATGTCAAGCCCGGCGACCGGGTGATCACCTGCCTGTCGGTGTTCTGCGGCACCTGCGAGCGGTGCACCGAGGGGCGCACGGTGCTGTGCAACCGCACGGGCCTGAACCGCACCCCCAACCAGACGCCCAGGCTCAGCCAGAACGGGGAAGAGGTCGCGCAATTCGCCAACTTGTCCTCATACGCCGAGCAAATGCTGGTGCACGAGAACGCGGTGGTGAAGATCGAGCGTGACGTGCCATTCGAACAGCTGGCGCTCATCGGCTGCGGCGCGACCACCGGGCTGGGCGCGGCCCTGAACACTGCCGCCGTGCGTCCCGGCAGCACCGTCGCCGTGATCGGCTGCGGCGGCGTTGGCCTGAACGCCATCCAGGGTGCGGCCCTGGCCGGTGCGCTGCGCATCATCGCCATCGACGCGGTGGAGACCAAGCTGACGCTGGCCCAGGAGTTCGGCGCGACGGAGGTGATCGATGCGTCCGGCGGTGACGTGGTGAGCAAGGTGCGCGACCTGACCAACGGCGGCGTCGACTATTCCTTCGAGGCCATCGGCAAGAAGGAAACGGCGGAGCAGTCGTTCCACATGCTGCGGGCAGGCGGCACCGCGACCATCATCGGCATGATCCCGCAGGGCACCAAGATCGAGCTGGACGGCCCGTCATTCCTGCGGGAGCGGCGCATCCAGGGCAGCAGCATGGGCTCGAACCACTTCCGCACCCACATGCCGCAGTACGTGGAGTTCTACCTCCAGGGCCGCCTCAAGCTGGATGAGCTGGTATCCCGGCGTATTGAGCTGGAGGACATCAACGACGCCTTCGAGTACATGAAGGAGGGCAGCGTAGCCCGAAGCGTGATCACGTTCTAGGGATTGCAAGCGGCAAAGAATCTCGATACTCTGAAAGCCTAATCCGCGGAGTGGCCGGAGCAACACTCGTTCCGCTAATCGGGAAGAGTGCCGGACATAGCCGCGGATTCCCCTTTTCACTAATAGCGCCACTCCGGCTCCCACACATTCTTTGACCGGCGATTAAAAAGCCATGGACATGAAGGATTTTCGCAGTTTCTACGTCACTTACAAGGCTGGCCTCTTCCTAGCATATTCGTTCGACTACAACAAACGTTACTACACTCCGCGAGAAGTTGACAACGAGTTGAAAGGTCTGCTGCTGAAGTGCAAGGAAGCCGGTTTCAATCATCTGGACGGCCTGACGACGGAGGCGCTCAATGCCGTAGGCGGCATTGATGATTCCGTAGACGACTTCCTTGAGCGGAACAGAAAGGAAGCGAAAGTGTTGGATTACATCGAGGATTTCTGGGACAGCGGCGTCTACTCCATACGCCATCTGGGACACCGGGCTGAAGGACCGGAGGAAAAGGACCCCAAGGCAACCAAAGCGGATCTGGAGCGTTACGACATCAAACCCACTCCCTCCGAAGGCGGGTGGTCACCAGCGAGGTGGTAAATAAGCTGCTAGACGAACTGGGAATCTGAGTTTTGGCAGACCTGTATGACATAAACGCCCTGCTCGCCCTGTTCGACGAAGAGCATAGGCGACACGATCCGGTGTTCAGTTGGTTTACCGCCAACGCAGGAGAGGGATGGGTCTCCTGCCCTTTTGACGCAGAACAGCTACCTGCGCGTCCGCTCACAGCCCAGCTACCCGCACCCGCTGATGCTTGCCGAGGCTTATGCACAGTTGCTGGACGCGACCTCTTCCCAGGATCACCAATTTATCGCCGACGACATCAGCCTGCTTGACGATGCGCTGGTGTACTCCCAGCGCATCGCAGGCCACCGCCAGCTAACGGACGTCTACCTGCTGGCCCTGGCCGTCGCCCACGACGCCCAGCTGGTAACGCTGGATAGGCGTATTCCTCTGCTGATGAACGCCGTCCGTGGGGCAACCGACAATCACTTGGTGATGATTTAGCCCGCGTTCAGTACCGCCACTCCGGCTCGCGCTTCTGGAGGAAGGCGGTTATGCCTTCGTGGGCGTCTTCCTTGAGGAGGTTGTCGACCATCACCTGCTGCGCCACGTCGTAGGCAGCGGGGCGGTCGAGCTCAATTTGCCGGTAGAAAGCGGGCTTGCCTATGGCCAGGGTCTGGGCGCTGGCCGAGGCAATCTGATGGGCGAGCGCGTCCACGTTGGCTTCGAGTTCGTTGTCGGGGACTACCCGGTTGATCAAGCCTATCTCCAATGCTTCGAAGGCAGAGACCGGAGTGCCAGTGAGCAGCATCTCCATGGCCTTCTTGGTGGTGGCAACGGAGCGGGCGAGGGCTACGCCGGGCGTGGTGCAGAACAGGCCAATCTGTACGCCGGGAGTGGCAAAGGCGGCGGACTCGGCGGCGACGGCCAGGTCACAGGTGGCAACGAGCTGGCAGCCAGCGGCAGTGGCCAGGCCTTGCACCTGGGCGATGACCGGCTTGGGCAGCAGCCGGATGGCCTCCATGACCTCTGTGCAGAGGGAAAAGACGGCGGTATAAGCCTCTGCGTCGCGGTCGATCATCTCGTTCAGGTCGTGGCCGGAGCTGAAGACCGGGCCCTCCGAGCGAAGTACGACCACGCGAACAGCATCATCGTGTTCGAATTCCCCTAACAGTTCCTTCAGTTCGCCGAGCAATTCCGTGGAAAGGGCGTTGCGGCGTCCCGGGTTATTGAGGGTCAGAAAGGCCACGCCTTCCTTCAATTCGTAGCGAACGAGCTGTCCGATCATTGCTTGGCTCCTTGCCGGCAGGTGGCTTGAGTTTAGCAGATATATTGATTAAACGCCGAGCGCGCCGAGTTTTTGAGGGTTTTGACAATAATTCCCGAATCCTCTGCGGTCTCGGCGCGCTCGGCGTTTACTGGTGGGTGAATGAATCAGTAAACACTCCGCACCAGCTACCCGTCATTCCGGCTTTCGCCGGAATGACGGTATTGTTTAGCAATTCATTCACTTATCAGTAATTCAGGGGCGGGAAACGGCCAGGGTGGCCAGCATCCTGGCGATGAGCCGGTCGCCGGTCAAGGCGTCGGCCCTGCATACCGTGATGCTGCGTCCCGGACGTACCACTTCGGCACGGACGATTACCTCTGTTCCTGTCGCGGGAGCCAAGAAGTTCAGCTTGTATTCAGCAGTGTTCACCGCGTCGCCGGCGGAGGTCAGGCTGAGGGCCGCCAGCACACAGGCGTCGTCCAGAAGGGAGGCGACTATGCTGCGATGCAGCAATCCTGGTCCACCGGTATTGGCGTCGCGGAAAGAAAGAGCGACTTCCACCTCACCGGGAGAGACTGATACAAGCTCGCTCATCCAGCGGTATGCGATCGACTCATCGCGGAAGACGGCGGCGACTCGGTCGGAGTAAGCGGGATCGCGAGGCTGGAAACTGGGCATGGGAGGGTTGCTCTATTGCCTATGCTGATGTGGGAATTTCACCCTCACCCTACCCCTCTCCCTCAAGGGAGAGGGGACTCAGGGGCGGGCTGACCTAGAACTCGACGGCTTCCCGGAAGCGGCGCATCATGTCGATATGATCGTCGGCCGTCTTCAGCCCGGCGCGGCGGTTCTCGATGGAGAGATGGGAAGCGCCCATCTTGCGCCAGTCGGCGACCTCCGCGTCCCAATCGTCGGGGGAGGCGTCCCCAGTCTTGAGACGGCCGTCCAGGCCCAGTTGCGAAGGGTCGCGGCCGTATTCGGCCATGTAGTTGTGGACCTTGGCCTGTAGCGCATAGCCTGCTTCGTCGGGGCCGAAGTTGGGACACCACCCGTCGGCGATGCGGGCCACGCGCCGCAGGGCTACGTCGGGAGGGATGGGCGCTGCGGGGCTGCCTACGCCCAGCCAGACGGGGATAGGGCGCTGCACCGGCAGAGGGTTGATGCCGGCGTGGGTGATGTCGTGCCACCTGCCGTGGAAATCGACCGACTCCTTGGTCCACAGCTGGCGCATGACCTCGATCTGCTCGGCGCTGCGGGCGCCCCGGTCGGCGAAGTTCATGCCCAGCGCTTCGTACTCGACGAAGTTCCAGCCCACTCCGATGCCAAGGCGCAGCTTGCCGCCGCACAGGACGTCGATTTCGGCGGCCTGCTTGGCCACGAGCGCGGTCTGGCGCTGGGGCAGGATCAGGATGCCGGACATCAGCCCCATCTCCGGTGTCACAGCGGCGAGGTAGCCCATGGTCGTCAGGGACTCGTGCACCACCGACTCGTGGTTGTACATGCCGAACAGAGGATGATCGTAAGCGCGGGGGTCCGCTCCGAGCACGTGGTCGGCAATGAAGAAGTACGAGTAGCCCAAATCCTGGGCCGCCTGGGCGAAGTCGCGGATGGCGCCGACGTCCGGCTCGATCTCGGTCTGGGGAAAGATCACTCCGATTTCCATTGGATCTCCGATAAGTTTGGGAATTTGTATAGTAGCCGATCAGGCCAACGGGTTGCGCCAGCGGACTCCGGGAAATCGCGCAAAATCCCGTGAATTGTGGGTATGCACTTCCGCATTACTTTCGATGGCTATTGCGGCAATATGCGCGTCGGGAACCAGATTTCCACCCGCACCTGTCGCTCTCAGCAGTTCCTGGAAATGCGATAGGTACCCAGCGTCGGGATTAATCGGCGTGATATGGCTGCGGGTGAACCAGTTACCTACCAATCCGGCCGCATCGCTTCCGGACAGTGAGGGTACCATTACACTGGAGTTAGACATCAGGCGTACAAATCCCGTCGCAACAATCCAAGGAATTCCAACTGGTTCCGTTCCGTTGACCAGATTTTCCCACCACTCAACCGCAGCGGGGTGTTCTGGTAGAGTGTCGTTGTAGGCAAACACCAGGAGATTGATGTCCGGTATGATCATGTTGCGTTGTTCAACGACCTCAGATAGCGTTCATCATCCTCATCGTTGAGAAACTGCTTAAGGTTATTCGGGTCGACACCAAGGGTGAAGCCGCCACTAACGGGAACAACTCGAAACTTCGGGCTGTGTCCCTTTCCCTGGGATTTGGTAAGTTCAATGTTCAACTCAACTACCACACCTTCTTCCAATTTGAGCGGCTCCAAGGGCGTCAGCACGCCTTTCGCATACCTGGCTTTCACTTTCATCGTCGGCCTCCCGCATCCATTCTACCCCAGCAGGCGGGACTTCTGGGTCTCGAACTCCTCGCGGGTGAGATAGCCGCTGTCCAGGAGGCGAGCCAGGCGTTCCAGGTCGCCAACCACTGACGAGCCGTTGGCGGCGGGGTCCTGGGCCACGGAGCGATCGACGTTTCGGACATCGGTGACGCCACACAGTCCCATAGCCACGCTGAGCTCGTTGCGGAGAATCTCGAGGCAGTGGGTGAGACCTGCTTCTCCTCCGACCGACAGTCCCCAGAAGATCGGGCGGCCAACGAAAGTTGCTTTGGCGCCCAGGGCCAGGGCCTTCAGCACGTCGGCGCCCTTACGGACTCCACCGTCGAAGTAGACCTCGAGGCGGTCGCCTACCGCTTCGGATATTGCGGGCAGCATGTCAATCGAGCCCTGCGTACCCTGCAAGGCATGACCGCCGTGATTGGAGACGACCAGGGCTTCAGCGCCGTTCTCGACGCAGAGCCGGGCGTCTTCTGCGGTCTGAATGCCCTTGACCACCAGCGGCATGGAAGTAATCGAGCGCAGCCACTCCAGGTCTCGCCAGTTCAGGCCGTGCTCGAAGCTTTCCGAGAAATTGCCCTGGTTGGGAAGGTTGGGGAGCTCGATGCCATCGAAGTTCTTGAGAATGCGCTCCTGGTCCAGGATGTAGGCGTAACGGAACTCCCGCTCCCGGGAGTTTGCGCCGAGGTTGTCGACGGTGAGCATCATGGCAGTGTAGCCCGCGTTTTCGGCGCGGCGTACCAGTATCTCGGTCAGCTCCCGGTCCTGGAAGAAGTAGAGCTGGAACCACAGGGGATTCTCGGCCACCTCGGCGACCTCTTCGATACTGTAGCTGGAGGCGGTGCTGAGGCCCATGATGGTGTCGGCGGAGGCCGCAGCCCGTGCGGAGGCGAGCTCGCCAGCCGGGTGAGCGCGCTGGTGGGTGCCGGTGGGGGCAAGCATGACCGGCATACTGATCCGCTGGCCCAGCACTTCCGTGGACAAATCGCGCTGGGTTACGTCCACGAGGACACGGGGACGGAGTCTGACCGACTCCATGGCGCGGACGTTGGCGGTGTTGCTGGTCCAGTCGGGAGCGTCGAGATCGCCAAACAAGCGGTCGAACAGCGCCTTGGGCATGGTCTCCTTGGCCCGGGCCTCGTAGTCTCCTATGGTGAGCAGGGAACTCTGAGTGGTCATGTCATTCTCCTGTATGCCTGTATTATTTGCTGTAGACGGCTGCCCGGAATCATCCTCACTGCGACGGCGTGCGACGCCTGATGAACAGGAAGTAGGGCACAAAAATGGTGGCTATTACCAGCAGAAGCGGGAAGACCGGGCTGGTGATCCCCATAGCCTCCAGGACGATTCCGAAGAAGCGGAACATCAGAAAGCCCCCGGCGGCAAAGGGGACCATGAAGACCATCAGCATCGCCGCCGATGCCGCCTCGGCAGCCAGGACGGCTACGCGGGTGAAGAGAGTGGGCGGAGCCCCGCGCTCGCCGCCGGCATTGCCGGGTTGGGCGACCAGAGTTCCGATGGTCTGCTCCTTCCTGATTCGGGCCACGAGGAAGACAAACACCATGAACAGCACGGCCAGGGAGAACTGCCAGATGGGAGCCAGGAAGTAGAGGAAGAAAAACACCGCCGCGACGGAGCCGGTGATCAGAATGAGCAGGACGAAAAAGATAAAGGGCAGGCCCGCCTTGATCTCTTCGCCGCGGGCCCGCATGAAGGCGCTGGAGCGAACAAGCTCGGCGACGCCCAAAACGGCAACGCCGCTGAAAACGACTGCGATCCAGATACCAGCTTCAAACATCTTGCCCCGGTAGCAATGGGTCGAGTCGCCGGTGCGTCCCGGCTAGTCGCGGAACAGGAGAGTCCGGTCGGGACGCGGTATAAAAGGCAATTCTAACAGCAGCAGAGCCATATATCGAAGTGGCCGGACTGGGAATCAGAGTATTTTAGTTTTCGGAGAAATCCCCTCTCCCTCCGAGGGATTGGAGCCTGCCCCGTACTTGATACGGGGGAGGGAGCGTCTCCCTGCGGCAGGCAGAGTTGCTGATGCCTGCGACTTCACCCTCACCACTCCTGAACTTGCCGAAGGGCTACTCTCTCGAGGGAGAATTACTGATGCGTGAATTGATTGGTAAACATCCCGGGCCAGTTACCCGTCATTCCGGCTTTCGCCGGAATCCAGAGATATTGTCCTCCGGCTATGTTCTCTGTGCCTGACGTTTTCTGGATTCCTCCTGAGCTTGCCGAAGGGTTTCGCCGGAATGACGATAGGGTTTCAGTTTAGGTGGTACGTATCCTGTAGGGGCGGGTTTGAAACCCGCCCCTACGCTCCGTTGAAGTTGGTCCGTCAAAGACAACCACCTAATTCGGAACGCTGCCCCGGAATGACGGTATTGTCTACCAATTCATTCACGCATCAGTAAAATACCCGGTCTTCGTTCCCGATAACATTTTCACACGCCAATCAGAGTTCGTGGAGAGCAGGGATTACCTCCCTGCCAACCAGGTCAATGTGCTCCATTACCTCGCTCTGGGACATTTCGGGATAGAAGAGCCGGATGGCCACATCGGTGAATCCCATCTCGTGGTAGACGGCGATCTGCTCGATGCACTCCTCCGGGCTGCCCACGAGGAACGTGTCGTCCATCAGCGACTCAAGGTCGCCGGTGACCTTGCGGGTCAGCTCGCCGTCGCTGCCGTGCAGGCCGTGTTGCGCGTAGACCTCGTACTTGGTGGCGAAGTTAGCCTGAGCCCTGGTCAGGGCTTCTTCACGAGTCGGAGCGCAGTAGAACTCGCGCACGATCACCATGTCCTCGGGTTTTTCGTGTCCATGATCTTCCAGCGTGCGATGGTACAGGTCGATCTGGTGGCGGATGGACTCGTTGGACTGGGCCGGGCCGACGTACAGGATTTCACCCTCGCGGGCAACGCGCCTGATGGCCGGGTCGCTCATGGCCGCCTGCCACACCTTGGGATAGGGCTTCTGGTAGGGGCGGGCCGTGGGTTTGGCGCCGGTTACGTTGAAGAAGCGTCCGTGGTGGGTAACTTCATCCTCGCTCCACAGACGGCGCATGAGGTGCATAGCCTCGGTGCAGCGGGCGCCACGCTCGGACATGCCGACTCCGAAGGCCTCGAACTCCTCCGGCCGGTAGCCGATCCCGATGCCGAGTATGAAACGCCCCTCCGCGATATGGTCAAGCGTCGCGGCCTGTTCCGCCACATCCACCGGGTTCAGCAGAGGGAGCAGCAGTATCGACGTGGCCAGCGTCATGTTGCCAGGTTCGGCTGCCAGCCGCGCCAGCACCGGCCACGGCTGGAAGTGCTGGAAAGGATCGATCAAGTAGTGGTGGCCCCAGCAGTACAGGTCAAACCCGGCGTCGCGGGAGGCCCGGAACTGTTCCAGGTGGTTCTGCCATTGCTGTTGGTGGTCGATGGAGTCGCGATGGACCACGTGGCCAACCTGGTAGCCTATGCGCATTGGTGCGTCTCCGTAGCCTTTTTCATCCGCGGCTGGATTCCCGTATACACCCGTCATTCCGGCTTTCGCCGGAATGACGGGACACCCTCACCCTAACCCTCTCCCAAAGGAAGAGGGAACATCACTCGCCGACATGACGGTACTTTACCAGCCGGTGGCCTTCGAGGTTCTGATTGACGTAGATGTCGCCGTGAGAGTCGACCCACACGGCGTGGGCACCCTGGCCGTGCTCGACCTCGACGGGGCTGCCCCAGCGCGCGAGGATGTCGCCGTCCATGTCGAGGATGGTCATGAAGCCGTCCAGCTCGGGGACGAAAAGCACTTCGTCCGAGTCGATGTAGATGTCGCAGGGACGGGCCAGTCCAAGCCACTGCTCAAGGAAGTTGCCCCGGTCGTCGAAGATCTGGATGCGGTTGTTCTCGCGGTCAGCCACGAACACCCGCCCGTCGGTATGCACCCAAACCCCGTGCGGCACATGGAACTCGCCGTGGCCGGTCTTGCCGGGCTGGCCCCACGACTCGATGAGCTTGCCGTCGCCTGTGAAGCGGTGGACACGGGCGTTGCCGTAACCATCGGAGATGTACAGGTCGCCATTGGGATGGATGGCGATGTCGCTGGGGCTGTTGAAGGGCCCGGCCGCCTGCTCAACGACATCGCTGTATCGCCCCGACCAGCCGGTGTCCGAAGGCTTGTCCCACTCGCCCATTGTCATCAGCAGGTTGCCCTTGGGGTCGTACTTCAGCACCACATGACTGTTCTTGACGGGCATGTACAGGTTCTCGTCATCGTCGATGTACATGCCGTGGGCGTCGGGGAGCTGTCCCTCACCCCAGGAGGTCAGGAAGTTGCCGTCGCGGTCGAGGACGATCAGCGGGTGCTCGCCGCGGTTGAAGAGGTAGACCCGGTCCTGCTTGTCGGTGACGATCGCCGTCTGTCCCAGGACCCAGCCCTCGGGCAGCTTCTCCCAGTCGGGTACCAGCTCGTAGGTGTACTTGCCCCTGCCAACGGTTGCCATCGCGGGCCTCCTGTCTGAACTGTGATTTATCGGAATAGGAGATTACTTTGATTTCTGAACAGTGAATCATGTCAAACGTCGTGTCATTTATTTTCTGAACTGTGATTTATATGGTTCACGGATTACTCTGATTTGTTCCCACCGAATCATGTCAATCATCTAATCAGGCGAATCACAGTTCAGACCATTGGTCAGACCAAAGCATCCCGGACCAGGGCAGCAATCGCAGCAGCCAGCAGGCCGCCACCTATCCCTATGATGGCCCAGAATACTCGGTCGATACGGCGATTGGTGTCCACTTGTGCGGCTGAAATGTCCGATTTGAAGTCCGTGCGTACTGCCGAGAGACCAGAGTTCAAGTCCCCTCGCACCGAGGACAGTCCGGCATTCAGGTCTCCTCGCACTGAGGACAGTCCGGCATTCAGCTCCCCTCGCAAATTTTCCACGTCGGCTTTTGTCGCCAAGTGCTCGTATCCACCCTCGAGGCGGGCTATGCGTTCCTCATTGCTCATGGTCATTGGTCTTTCTCCGAGTGCCGTTGCGCGTATCCTTTAGGGATTACGCAGTTGGGGATTTCACCCCCACCCTAACCCTCCCCCTGAGGGGGAGGGAAGCGGCTAATAAGTCGTCAGCACGTCGATGACGGCCTGCTCCAACTCGTGGGCGCGTACCGCCACCTGCTCGGGATTCAGGCCGCCGAGCGGGTGCGGAAAGCCGAGGGGCCGGAAGTCCCTGCGACCGAAGGTGTTGGCGTGGCGAAAGGCCGAGTTGAGGAACGGGTCGGTGCACAGCACCACCGTCGGGACGCCCCGGTTCTCCAGGGTCATTGCATCGTGCACACTGCACGCGGTGCAGGACCCTCAATCCGCGATGGCGGTCACCACGAAGTCGCAGCTTGTCGCCAGCTCTTCGATTATGTCGTCGGCAGCCGACCGGGAATAGACGTACTTGTCCACCGCCAGCGAGTCGCCCAGTTCCATGTCACGGTCGAGCAATTCACGAACATCGCTCAGCAGCAGGGCGGCATTGGCCTTGCGGTTGCCCAGGAACCCGCCCACCTTGCCATGCAGCGTGTCCAGCCGGGGCGCAGGCCGCCAGCGGTTGGCGGCATCGGGGTCGATGGGACTCATCAGGCCCATCAGACGCAGGCGTTCTTCCATGTTGGTTGCGGTCATTTGTTTACCTCGCTTTTCAGTCTGAACTGTGATTTATGGGATTAAGAGATTTCCTTGATTTGACATTCCGTAATCATGGCCATCATAAAAATCAGGCGAATCACAGTTCAATCTTGCGGGTTACGGCGCGGGAGCCCCAGCCTGGCAGGTAGACGGAGTGGGGGCCGCCGGCGCCGCCAGCCACGAAGATGTGAATGCGGTCGGGCGCCCGCACCACCGGCACCATCTGGTCGTCGTCTTCGGCGTCGATGAATCGGGGCCAGAAGTGGCCGCGGCGTGCGTCGCCCTGGGGCGGGCCGCCGTGCTTCAGCATCCGCACCGGCTTGCGGGCGTGCTCGAACAGGAACTGGCGGATGTCCCGCTTGTTCCACCCGTCGGCGTGCAGGAACTTGGCGTGCTCAGGGCCGATGGCGACGAAGGTGTCGCCCATCACGTACATCTGGACGTTGCCCAGGGTGCACATGGTATCGGCCAGCACCGTCAGGAAGTCGCGGGAGTTGGAGGCATGGTACATGATGTTGTGCGGCGCTTCGGCGGGGAACACCGTTACCGTGCTGTCGGTGGCGGCGTAGCCCATCTCGACGTGCATCGGCATCCACGGGTTGGCCGGCTCGTCCTCGGCGACGCAGTAGGTGTAAGCGCCCGGATGGCCGAAGGTGGCCTTGTTGGTCTCGCCGGGGATTGCGCCTCCCAGGTTGACCAGCGCCAGCTTGACGGCGCGGCCGATGGTGGCGTTGGCCCGCCACCCTGCGCCGAAGCAGTTGTAGCCGCCGTTGATGTCCAGGTCTTGCACGACGGGGCCGTTGACGATGAGCAGCGGCGTATGAATGCCGGTGGAGCACATCACGCCCCGCAGGTTGAAGCGCTCGTCCATCATCGCCTGCAGGGCGGTGATGACCACCGGCATGTGCTCCGGCAGACACCCGGCCATGACGGCGTTGACCGCGATGCGCTCAACAGTGGCCCGCCCGCCCAGCGGCGGAAGCTCGGCGATGAGCTCGTCACCGTTGCGCCCGGTGTGGGCCACGAAGCGGCGCACCAGCTCCTCAGATGGAGGCACGACCGGCAGGCCGTCGGTCCAGCCGGTTTCGTACATCAGCTCGATGGCGTCGTTAATTTCAGTGGAAAGCATTGACCCAACTCATGCAAAAATGGAAACCGTTTCTTGTCGCGCGGACAGCCTGCCTTGAAAATTATCTCAATACTTCTGTTTGCTTTTCCGGCGGCCGCTCTACACTACCTTTTCACTCCCACCCTGAACCCTCCCCCTTGAGGGGGAGGGGACTCTTGAGAGAGTGCCTTTCGCCTAGCCCTTGAACTCGGGCATCACTTCCTTGGCGAACCACTCGAGCTGCTCGGTGATCACGCTCTGGGGGGTGCCGACAGGATGGCTCACGCCCACCCGGTCGAGGCCGGGATACTGTTTCTCGACGGCCTTGAGCTGCTCGATGACCCGGTCCGGTGGGCCGGCCAGGAACGCGCCGCCCTCGACCGCGCTCTGGATCGTGGGCAGGCCGGCGGTGGGAGCGCGGCGGGGATCGCTGATGTCGCGGATCTGCTCGTCGGACAACCGGCGGCTCAGGCGCAGGGGGCCGAACATCTTGAGGTTCTCCTCGAAGAAGTCCTGGGCCTCTTCCATCGCCTGCTCCACGCTGGGAGCCAGGTGGAAGTGGAAGCCAACGCTGATGTTCGTCCCTGGTTCCGGGTCTTCATGGCCGGCACGGATCATGGCGTCGCGGTAGCCGTAGATCACGCTGTCCATTGCGCCACCCTCGGCAACGCCGCCGCCGATGATGCCCTTGATGTTGTGCTTAACCATGAAGTCAAGGGCGCGCTGGGTGCCGCCCTGGATCGGCTGCCAGCACTCGACGGGCAGCTTGGTGGGCCGGGGCACCAGCGTCAGCTCCTTGAGCGTGTAGCCGCGGTAGGGCACCTCGGGCGGCAGGGTGTAGTACTTGCCCTGGTGGGAGAACGACTCTTCGTTGAACGCCTTGAAGATGATCTCGACCTGCTCCTCGAACATCTCGCGGTTGGCGTCCTGGTCCTGCAGGGGAGAGCCGAAGCTCTCGACCTCGCGGGTGTGGTAGCCGCGGCCAACGCCGAAAATGACGCGCCCACCGGTCAGGATGTCGGCGGTGGCGTAGTCCTCGGCCAGCCGCAGCGGGTTCCACATGGGCGCGATATTGAAGCCGCAGCCGAACTTCAGGTTCTTGGTCTTGTGGGCCAGATGCACGTTGAGCATGATGAGGTTGGGGATGCACTCGTACCCTTCCGGCTGGAAGTGGTGCTCCGCCATCCACATGGTGTCGTAGCCGTTCTCATCCATCGTTTTGGCGATGGCTTCCGACTTGGGAAAGACCGTGGACAGGTGGTCGTTGTCGAAGATGCGGTCGTTGACCGCTGTGCCGCCGTAGCCGATGTTGGTCATATCGACGTGGCCGGCAAAAAGGCTGTCGAACTTGGTGATCATGGTCATTCACTCCTCTAACAAACTCCCTCTCCCCTGGCGGGAGAGGGTGGGGGTGAGGGGGAAATTGCGGTACCCATTCATTTTCACCCTCACCTTAATCCTCTCCCTCGAGGGAGAGGGAATGTTGGAGACTACTCGTACGGCTGGAGCTGGATTTCGTGCAGGGCGGGGATGACCTCCTTGCCCAGCAGTTCCACCGAGCGCATTACGTCGGCGTGGTCCATGTCGCCTTCGTTGCCGTAGATGTGCAGGTAGCCGGGGTTCAGCCGCTCGATGATGTTGGAGAGCTTGCGCGTGACGGTGTCGGGGCTGCCTACGATGACGTTGTCGACGTCCTGCAGTTCCTGGTAGGTCATGCGGCGGCCGAACCCTCCGGCGCCGGGGAGCTGCCGCTGGATGCGCACGGCCTCGCGGGACTGGTAGCCGGGCGGGTCGTTGTGCTCGACCGGGCCGCGGTTGCGGTGGTTCTCAGTCCACAGGAAGGTCTGGCCGATTTCCTGGGCCTTCTCGTCGGTGTCGGCGCAGAAAACGCGCAGCAGGTAGCCGAAATGCTCCGGGCCGGGGGTGAACCCGACCTCCTTCGCGGTGTCGATGTAGACGCCCTTCAGGCCCTCGGTGTAGTCCAGCAGGGAGCCCAGGTTCATGTATGGATGCTGGTGGCTGGCCGCCCAGACCACGCTCTCGGCGCTGGACAGGCCCGGGAACCAGATGGGCGGGTGCGGGTCCTGCACCGGCAGCACCCAGGGATTCACGGCGCGGTAGTGATAATACTTTCCCTCGTAGCGGAAGGGACCCGGCTCCGTCCAGCACTTGATGATCAGGTCGTGGGCCTCCTCGAAGCGGGCGCGGTTCTCGGCGGGGATGATGCCTCCGGCCAGGCTCTCGACTGCCGTGCCGCGCACGAAGCCGGAGATAATGCGTCCGTTGGAGAAGCAGTCCAGCATGGCGATTTCCTCGGCCATGCGTATGGGGTCGTTGACCGCGATAACGTTGCCGAGGATGGCGATCTTGGTGTTCTTCGTGATCTTGGAGATGACCGCCGCGTCGAGGTTGACCGCAGGCTTCATGCACCAGTAGGAAGCGTGGTGCTCGTTGGACATGATGCCGTCGAACCCGACCTCGTCGGCCAGGGCGTATTGCTCGTGGTACTGGTTGTAGAGGACATGGGCCTTCTCCGGGTCGAAGAAGGTGTTGGGGAAGCCGAGCCGGCCGGAGTCGTACTGCTCCAGGTCCGAGTCGGTCACGTGGGCATACGGCTGCTCGGAAAACCAGAAAACTTCGATGGTGTCTTTCATTAAGAGTCCGCTCCTTGTGAATCGTGGGACATGCAGAATAAGCGGTGCCAACCGGGCACCGTAATTGTTCGCAATCTAACCACTGGGCGGTGGGGTGTCAAGGATGGAAGCCGCGGGCGCTTACGCCGCGGCCGCGGCTGGATTGGCGGCGAGTTCGCGGCCGGCACTGCGGCCCAGACCGAACCAGAAGGTCACCAGCAACATCAGGGCCGCCGCGCCGGTTATCGCCCACGCCCATCCCGTCTGGGCGGCGACGAAGGCTAGGGGCAGGGCGCCCAGGTAGTGGAAGCCGGGGGTGAAGTGGAGGATCCCCATCACCCGGCCACGCACCTCGGCGGGCGCCGCCAGCTGCAGGATGGTGGTCGACAGGGGCCAGACGGTGCCGAGGCTGACCACTCCCAGAATGAGGAACAACGCCCAAGCGACCCAGAAAGAGGTCGACCAGCCGAAAGCGGTGAGCACCACCGCCATCGTTACCAGGCAGGCCAGCAGCCAGCGGTACAGCCATTCCCGGTTCATGAACGTCAGGGCGATGTTCCCAACCAGGGACCCGACACCCGAAGCCAGCAGCATCACGCCGGCCCGGGTGGCGTCGGAGCCGAGCTGGTCCTTGGCGAAGACGGGCACCACCTGGAGGTGGGACATTCCGAAGCCGCCGAAGGAGCAGGCTAGGACGATCACGGTCAGCAGCACCGGCGAGTTCTTTATCACCGACAAGCCGTTGATGAAGTTCCGGGCCAGCGGCTCGCGTTGCGGGGCGGCGGCGGATGAAGTCCAGCCCATGGGCAGAAGGAACAGCACGCTGGCCCCGTAGAACGCAGCATTGGCGATCAGGCTGGTGCCGATACCCCAGATATCGAATCGGTCTGCGATCAGAGGGATGCCGTCTATCAGCAGGCCCGCAACGGGCGGCCCCACAATGCGGCCAATATGCACTGCGGCGTTGAACTGGGCCACCGCGTCCAGGAGCGCAGTATGTCCGACCAGGTCGGAGAGGGTGGTCACCCGCGCCGGCTGGTTCAGCGCCTGCAGCACGCCGAGCAGCGCGACCGCGATGTAGATATGCCATACGGTCACTGCCCCCGCCAGAGTTAGCGCGGCCACCACGGCGATCAGCGCACCCACCGCGGCCTGGGTCGCCACCAGCAGGTACTTGCGATTCAGCCGGTCGGCGATGACCCCGCCGAAGGGCAGCATGACAGTGTTGGGAATCCCGTACAGGAACACCATCAGGCCGGTCAGCTGAAGCGAGGAGCCGGTGAGCTCCAGCATCAGCCAGATGAGGACGAGGAACTGCATTCCCTGGGCCACCGACTGGGCAAATGACGCCATCCAGTACCATCGGAAGCCGCCGACGCGCCACGGTCCGATTATCCTGCCGAAGTAGGACGGAGCCACAGGGCTGGTGGACGCGTTTTCTACCAATGCGGAGCTCTCATGGAGGGTGGCTCTGTCGTTCGGGTCAAAAGTGGCGGAACAGTAAACCGCGATCTATGCGATTAACTGGAAATTCGGGGACAGTGTACCCGCAACATCCTCGAAATGCTCTATGCGAAGGCGATCAGGCCAACTATCCCTCCCCCTGAGGGGGAGGCCCTTCGGCAGGCTCAGGAGGGGTGGGGGTGAAATCGTAAGTGTTAGTCCTTTACTGCCCACGAAAGTACGCTCCCACCCTAACCCTCTCCCAGAGGGAGAGGGAATATGTCGCGTGTCCTCCAAACGAACACAATCACGCCGTTGCGGGGTGTGCCGCCAGTTGCCGGCCCGTCCTGCGAACCAGGCCGAAGGACACCGTGACCAGCAGGCAGACGCAGGCAGCCCCGGTCATCGCCAGGGGCCAGCCGATGCCCGCGGCCGCCAGGGTCAGGGGCCAGGCACCGAGGAAGTGCAGCCCGGGAACGAGGTGGAGCACGCCCATCACACGCCCACGCACATCGGCGGACGACGACAGCTGCGCTATGGTGGTGGTCAGCGGCCACACCCAGCCGATAGCCACCACGCCAACCAGCAGGACGAACACCCAGGTAACCCAGAACCAGCCGCTCCAGGGCGACCCCGTCAGGTCGTCGAGTGACCCGCTCCACGCAAGCAGGGTCAGCAGCATGGTGAAGGTCACCAGGCAGAAGAGCAGCCAGCGGTACAGCCAGGCCCGGTGCATGAAGGTCAGGGTCATGCTGCCTGCGAGTGCTCCGATTCCCGAACCCAAAAGCAGCAATCCGACCTCGGACGCGCCGCTGCCCAACTGCTCCTTGGCGAAGGCCGGCATCACCTGCAGGTGCGCCATCCCGAATCCGCCGAAGACGCAGGTCATCACCAGGACGGTCAGCAACATCGGAGTGTCGCGGATGACGGACAGCCCCTCGCCAACGTGGCTCAGCAACGGCTGACGACCCGCCCCGGCGCTCCTGTAGCTTCCGCGGACCATGCCGAGAAGCAGGACGCTGGCCCCGTAGCACACGGCGTTCAGGACCAGCACCAAGCCCAGGCCCACCTGGTCGATCAGGACGCCGGCCACGGGCGGGCCCACGATCCGTCCGGCGTGCTGGGCCGCGTTGAACTGGGCCACCGCGTCCAGCAGCCTGCGCTCACCCACCAGGTCGGCCAGCATCGCCAGCCTGGCGGGCATGTTCAGCGCTTGTAGCACTCCCAGCAGGGCCGCCGACAGGTATATGTGCCAGAGAGCCACGGCCTCGGCGATGGTCAGCACGGCCAGCACGGCAATCATCGCCCCGACCAGCGCCTGCGTGACCATCAGCAGCAGCTTGCGGTCCAGCCGGTCGGCGATGATGCCCCCGGCAAGCAGGAAGGCGATGTTGGGCAGGCCGTACAGGGAAATGGTCAGCCCCAACTGGGTCTTGTCGCCGGTAACCTCGAGCACCAGCCAGCCCAGCACCAGGAACTGCATTCCCTGCGATAGCGCCTGGGCCAGCGAACCGGCCCAGTACCAGCGGAAAGGCGGGACCTGCCACGGCCCCGTTACCCGGCTCCAGACAGAGGGAGACGATGGAGAAGCCGGTGTGCCGGCTACCAAATCGAGGTCCTCATTTTATTGGTTCCCTCTCCTTCTGGACGCTTGATGCGATTTGCCTTCTTCAACGCAGAGTACGCAGAGGATAACGCGGAGGGCACAGAGAGAATTGGATTCCCTCATATCCTCTGCGCCTCCTCTGTGCCCCCTGCGTTGAAAATCCCTCTAAACGCGCATCAAGCATTCCGGGGGAGGGACTTCGGAAACTCCCTTCTTACAGGTCCGGGATGCCCATGCTGACGCTGCGGTAGCTCCCGTCGATGGCGCGGGTCTGGTGGCCCTGGCCGGTCATGTCCTCGGCCAGGAGCACGTCGCCGGGCTGGAACCGGCGGGTGGAGCCGTCGCCGCAGGTCACTTCCATCTGCCCTTCAAGCACGATGAGGTACTGGCGGCGAGTGGGGCCATGCCAGTCGCTGAAGCTGTTTTCTGCGGACTTTCGGAAGACCAGATCCTCGCCGGGCTTGGTGGCTATGCGCAGAACATCCTCGCTGGGCATTCCCAGGTCTTCGAAATGCGACTGGCCGTCGTCGCCGGTATAGATGCGGACAAGCATTATGTCTCCAAGAACCGGATTGGCGTCGCTGGATTCGCAAAACTGCGGACGCGCACGCAAGTATAATCTAGTGGACAAGATTCGGCGGAAAGGTGATAGCTTAACCGACATGGATGGACAAGATACACAGGATAAGTCTCGTACTATTGACGGCAATTTAATATCTAAATCATCCCCCTTTATCCTGTGTATCCTGTCCATCCATGTTCATAACCCTTATCTTGATTCAGACCATCATGGAGATTGACGGTATGACACGACTGGAAGGCAGGACGGCCCTGGTTACAGGGTCGGGGCGCAACATCGGGCGGGCCATCGCCCTGAAGCTGGCGGGGGAGGGCGCCAACGTAGTGGTCAACGCCCGCTCCAACAGGGAGGAAGCCGAGTCGGTTGCCGAGGAGGTCCGCGCCCTGGGCGTCGACGCGCTCCCGGTGCTGGCCGACGTGGGCGACCGCGAGCAGATCGATGCGATGTTCGCCGCCGCGGCGGAGCGGTTCGGCGGGGTGGACGTGCTGGTCAGCAACGCGGCCATCCGGCCTCACAAGCCCTTCACCGAGCTGACGCTGGACGACTGGGAGCGGGTGCGCGGCGTGGTGCTGGACGGAGCGTTCCACTGCGCCCGCAACGCCATCCCGGCGATGCAGGCCAGCGGGTACGGCCGCATCGTATTCCTGACCGGCGACGGGGCGTGGCACGGCTCGGCGGAGCGCTCCCACGTGTCGGCGGCAAAGATGGGCGTCGTGGGGCTGGCCCGGGGGCTGGCGTCGGAGTTCGCGCCCAGCAACATCCGGGTGAACGTGGTGTCGCCGGGGCGCATCGACACCAGCCGCGACCTGTCCTGGTACCCGGGCCAGAACATGGCCGACACCTCCGAGATACCGCTGGGCCGCCTGGGGCACGTGGACGACATCGCCTCGGCGGTCGTCTTCCTGGCCACCGACGACTGCGGCTTCATCACCGGTCAGACCATCCACGTCAACGGCGGCACCGCCTACTTCTAGCCGCCAATGAGGCCGATGGACCCACAGCTGCGCACGGAACGAACGCCAACGACGGGCTTGCGATTCGGCAAGCCCATCGGCGTTGCGTTGCTCGTCGCGGCCGGCCTGTTCGCGCTGGCGCTGGCCCTCAGCGCCCCCTCGCCGCCGGGCGTGGCGGCGCATCCGTGCGCGACGGAAACACCCGAGACGGAACGGCATGTTGACTTTCGAGGCAACGGCGTTTCGTGCGCGGCCTCCACCCACGACGACCCTCACGAACACACAATCGAGGTTGATGGGGGGCGACACAGGGACCTGGTCTTCAAGGCCTATTTCCCGAACAATTTCGACGATTTTAACGATGCAGACGACAGCATTGTCATTACATTCCATCGATCTTTCGACCTGCCAAACCCCCTCCCAGCCTTGATAGCGCCTGGAACCACCCCGCCAGTTGGCCTGATCACCGTAGATGACAGCGGCGAGGACGAGGAAGTAAATGTCACCAGCGCCACTGTCAATGGACAGAAACTCACCCTGACCGGCGGTACGCATGACGGCACAAGCAGTACTGTCGAGGCCGGGGAGCACATCACCATTACCATCAAAGCGGGAGTTGGCATCGAGACGCCCGAGACCCCCCAGGGTTTCGACAACTTCGAAAACGAAGAGCCCTATGAAGTCTTTATCACCTTCGTAGATGGGGACCAGAATCCTGTAGCGCCAAAGGATGCCGCCGACAGGAATTTCGTGATAGTCAAGAACCCCATCAGTTCCACGGTTCCGAATACCTCTGTGCGTGTTGAACTGCACACTTATGCCCAGGCGGAAATCAGCACGACCGACGACATCGTCGTGGACTTCTCGGGGCCCTCGGCCGATTCCGGATTCATTCTCCCAAGCTTCATCAGCACATCCAGGATTCAAGTGCGCTATTTCGACGAAAATGACGATACGCACAAGAATTTCAATCCGTCCGAAGTCCTGATCCAGGGAGAACGGGTCATTTTCCCCGTCCCGTCAGAAAGGGATGATACCCGGATATCGTTCAGCGGCGACTACACCATCACCTTCAGCAACCTGGCCCGAATCAAGACTCCATTTTCAGCCGGAATCAAGACCATCAAGGTGTCTTCGTTTGTCATCGGGGATGAGGAGGACATCATAGAAGCGGTAGTCAGAAGGACCACAACCCTCGCTCCCCTGGCAGGCCCCCGAGGCAGCGAGTTTGAACTGGAAGGCAAGGGCTACGCGGCAGGGACGGTAACCATCTATCATGACGCCGATGGCGACGGGAACATCGACCCGGGCGAGACCCTGGCATCGGAAAAGACCGTGAGGGGCGCATTCAACGTTGATCTGACGGCCCGCGGCAATCCGGGCGAGCCGATCTATAGGGTGACTACGAGAGACAGCGAGGGGGTGGAGGTCAACAGGGAGTTCAATATCAGGAGTTCAATGTCGTTTGAGCCATACCCGGTCAGCCTCGGCTCCAACCTGAAAATTATCATTTCCGACTGGGAAGAATCGCGGAACGAGGTAGTGGCGGTGCAGATTGCCGGCGAAGAGGTCTTCACTGCAAAGGCAGTTGAATACACCAGCTGCATAGAACACCCCAACGCTGCCCGGAGGGATTCCGAAGGCAACGTCACCATTACTGTCGTTGTACCGTTTGACATTCCTCCAGGCGACCAGACCGTTGCGGTGTACGATCACCATCAACTCGATTACGTGAATGCAGATAACCCGGCACAACCCGTAATCAAGGATGCTTGTCACGAACTTCCGGAAGGCACGTCAGCGGGCCAACTCATCGGGCCGCTCGACCAAGCGATTATCACCGACGACCCGATAGCCATCACCAAGGCAACGGTGGAGATCGGGTCGGAGCAGCTCGATTTCTCCCGTTCCTCGGCGGCTCGGGGGCAGCGGATAACCATCACAGGGTCGGGTTTTGCACGGGGCGCGAATGGGGGCAATGGCATAGGGAGAGTTCTGATCAACGGCATCGAGGTGAACGAGGACCCTTCGCAGTTCGAGGTAACCACAAGCGGTGACTTTGTCTTTGTAGTAACGGTGCCAATCGGGGTAGTGGACGGCGGCAACGAGGTGCGGGTCGAGGGTGAGGAAACCAGCCTGGCGCAGGGGACGCTCACCGTCCCGGCCTCATCCATCGAGCTTGACCCGCCGGAGAGCCGCCGAGGGGAGAGCGTGCGGGTAACGGGCAGCAACTTCATCGCCAACCGGTCGGTGCAGCTGTACTACGGCGACGGCGGAACCGACCTCGCTGCCGGAGATACCAGCATCGGCAGCGCCTTCACCGACTCCGCAGGCGGCTTCGAGTACACCTTTAATGTGCCGGTTGGTGCTGAGATCGGCGAGACCCACAAGGTGACGGGCGTGGTCGAGGCGGTGGACGAGAACGGCAAGGAAGTCACAGTCCGCGCGGAGGCCGACCACGGACCGCCCGGGGCCTTGATCACGACCTCGCCGGAGCAGGTGTCCGCTGGGGACACGCTGACAATCAGCGGCATGAACATGCCGCAGTTCGCCCAAGTGCGGCCGATCAGTATCAGCGGGATAGAAGTCACGTCCGGCCCGAACCCGCGCACCGACCGTAACGGAGCGTTCGAGGCGAGGGTGATCGTTCCGCAGGTCAATCCGGGGGACCAGTTGCTCCGGGTGGAGGCGGCGGGAGTGGTGGTCACTCACGTCATCAACGTGATTCGGCCGTCGGTAGGGCGGCCGCCGTCCGAGGTGTTCGCCGCCCTGATCAGCGCCGGGATGCTGGGAAGGGTCTGGAAGTACGACAACAGCGACCAGTCTTGGTATCTGTACGACCCGGACCCGGAGTTCGCCGGTATCAATACCCTGATGAAGCTGGACAGCGGCGACATCCTCTGGGTCAACGTGCTGGCCCCCGGCAACTTCCGGGGAAACGAGCTGCAAGAGGGCTGGAACCTGATCCTCGTCCGCTTCGGGTAGGCGGCGGGCCTCCCCCTCTCCTTATGAGGGAGAACCAATAGGCCCTGCGTAGGCCCTGCGGTTGGCAGGGCCTTTCTATTTCCCGGCGTTCAGTATCGTGCGCTAGTCTCGGAAGCGGAACTCCTTCAGGTTGGGGGAGACATGGATCTTCGCCTCGGTCAGCTCCTGGATGTCCTCCGGGCTCCATCCGGGGGCGTTCTCGGCCAGCTCGAAGCCCTCCGGGGTGATGGCGAAGAGGCCCAGGTCGGTGACCACCATCTTGACCACGCCCGGCGCGGTGATGGGGAGCTTGCAGCGCTTGAGCAGACGAGGCTCGCCTTCGCGGGTGGTGTGCTCCAGGGCGATGAAGACCCGCTTGGCCCCGGCGGCCAGGTCCATGGCGCCGCCGATGCCGCCTCCCTTGCGGCTGGGGATGCGCCAGTTGGCGAAGTCGCCGTTCTCGGCGACCTCGTAGGCGCCCATGACTGTGACGTCGATCATGCCGCCCCGGATCATCATGAAGGAGTCGGCGTGATGCACGGTGGCCATGCCCGGCAGGGGCGTGACGTGCTGACCGCCGGCGTTCACCAGGTGGCGGTCCTCGTTGCCCTCCGTGGCCAGGGGCCCGTAGCCCACGACGCCGTTCTCGGAGTGGTTGACGATCTCCCGGGAGTCGTCGACGTAGTTTGAGCAGAGGGTGGGCATTCCCACGCCAAGATTCACGATCCAGCCATCCTGGAACTCCATGGCCAGGCGATCGCACATCTGCTGGCGGGTCAGCTTGGTCTTTTCGGCGGTCATTTCGCTACTCCGCAGGGTGTCTCTTGCTACGGAATGGGCGCACGGCTGTGCGCCCTGATCGAGGGTAGATTGGCATTCGATACAGGACATTTGGGTTAGATACCCATAGATCTACTGGCTACCTCGTACACGGTCGAAGACGGCTTTCCGAGTGTCATATCGAGATGGCTGAGTACGAATTTGAACAGATGTGAGACCGGCAAACCACTGATAATTGGCCATTTCGCATCTTACGGCCCCAACGCTCCTACCCAACTTGTCAGCCAATGGCTGGAATAGATAATTATCCTTGTTTGAATACCAGTGGGTGTGAAATCCCAACTGGAACATCAAACGGCATACCTGCTCCATTTCAAGTTCGGTCCAAGTCTGGTTCATTTCGTTCTCTTTCTCCAAGAAGACCAAGTAGCAAAATTATAGGTCAGTCTTCTTGTAGGGGCGCACAGCCGTGCGCCCAGAGTGCCGGGGTTACAGACCGGGCTTGGCGCCGGACCAGATGCCGTCCTCTGGAATCTTGACGATGCGGTCGACGTAGATACCGGAGACGTGGACCTGGTCGGGGTCGATCTCGCCAATTTCCAGGACTTCGTTTTCGACCTCTACGATTGTGGTCTTCGCGGCCATGGCCATGATGGGGTTGAAGTTGCGCTGGGAGAGGCGGAACTGGAGGTTGCCGAACTTGTCGGCCTTCCAGGCGCGCACCAGGGCGTAGTCGGCGTGGAGCGGGTACTCGAGCACATAGGTCTTGCCGTTGATCTCGCGGTGCTCCTTGCCCTCGGCCAGCTCGGTGCCGACGGATGTGGGGGTGTAGAAACCGCCGATGCCGGCGGCGGCAATGCGGATGCGCTCGGCCAGCGTGCCCTGCGGCACCAGCTCGGCATCCACCAGCCCCTCGTTGTACATGCGGACGAAGGGGGTCACCATCGAGGGATGCGTCGGCGCAGTGAAGGCGCAGACCATCTTCTTGACCTGCCCCGCTTCCACCAGGGTGCCGACGTCCACCAGTTCGTCGAGCGTGCCGGCGTTGTTGGAAATGCAGGTCAGCTCCTTCGCGCCCTGCCGGTTGACCGCAGCCAGCAGGTTCCGGGGCACCCCGACGCCGGAGAAGCCGGGGCACATGATGGTGGAGCCGTCGGGGATGTCGGCCACCGCTTCGTCCATGGTGGCGTACACCTTGTTCTTCATGGGTAAAGACCCTCCGGGCTAGTTGAGACAAATAGTAGCGCAGAGAGGGGCGGCGCGCCATAGCCGACCTTGAGTAGCAGGGCCTTTTAGTTTTCCTCGTCATTCCCGCTTTCGCGGGAATCCAGGAGGCCCTTGCATAAGGCTGCCGTACAGGTCGGACGGGTGGATGAATTCCCGCTTTCGCGGGAATGACGGTAAGGGCGGCACTCGTCGGGTAAAGCTAAAAGACCCTGCGGCGCGGGCCCGATACTTGACAACAGGAAGGGATGGGCCAAAAATCCAGACAGCAATCGACCACATAGGAGTCTATTTATGGTTGCAACCAACCACCGTACCTACACCTACATCGGGCTCGGCGGCGAAGGCGACTTCATCGGCGAGGGCGGGCTGCTCCGGCAGGCGGACGGCGAGGAATCCTGGGATGACATTTCCGCCGGGCTGCCGAACGAGCCGCAGGTTCGCGCCCTGCTGCTCAAGAAGGACAACCCCGCCGTGGTATTCGCCGGAACCCAGGACGGCGTGTACCGCAGTTCCGACCGTGGCGAAACCTGGCAGCGAGTGCCCGACCCGGCACAGGACCGGGAAGTGTGGTCGCTCGTGGCCCATCCCACCGACCCGGACACCATCTTCGTAGGCTACGAGCCTTGCGCCGTCGCCCGCTCCAGGGACGGCGGGGACACCTGGGAGGAAATGGACACCAGCGGTGTGATCTATCCCCACATCACCACCTATATGCCGCCGCTGGGCAAGCGGGTGATCGGCATGGCCATCGACCCGGTGGACCCCAACAACATGTACGCGGCCATCGAGGTGGGCGGCCTGCTGGCCAGCCACGACGGCGGCGAGACCTGGAAGCAGCTGATGGACGGACCGTACGTCCGCAACAACACCCTGGACCTGCACCACGTGCAGGTGAGCGCGGCTGAGCCCGGCACGGTCCACATCGCCACCCAGATAGCCATGTTCCGCGGGCTGAACCAGGGGACGCGGTGGGAGCACGTGGGCGTGCAGGACATGTTCGTTGGCGGGTCGTACTGCCGCGACCTGCTGGTCGCTCCCGACGATCCCAGCACCATCTACCTCGCGTCGGGCGCAGGTGGCGGCGCGGCTCCTCCCGACACGGAGCCGGAAGGCGCGCTGTTCCGCAGCCGCGACGTGGGTCGCACCTGGGAGCGCATCGACCTCGGCGACGTGCCGCCGGGCCGCATGATGCAGGTCGCAATCGACCCGGCCACACCCACTCGCATGAGTTGCGCGTCTTACTCGGGCGAGGTGTACCACAGCAACGATGGCGGAGACTCCTGGACGAAGAGCATGTTGCCGGTGGAGTCCACGCGCTACCTGCACATCTACCCGATGGTCTGCGGCTAGTCTGACAACGGGACCGGGAAGCGCGGGGTTCGGCGAATTCCGCGCTTCCCGCCTGTCCGGAGCCGGCTCAGCGCAGCCAATCACACCCCCCTGGTCAACTTCACTCTCCCGGAGGCTCCGGTTTGGTGACCTCGGCAATGACACGCGCCACCTACCGCGTTACCGAAGAAACACTCGAGGAGATGGTCCTCGAGAAAAGCGAATTCCCCAGCGATTTCAGCAACCACCAGGTCGTCCGCGACGGGGAACTGGACAACGAGCGGCTGGCCCGCAATGGCTTCGCAGGCAGCACGGCCCAGCGCTTCAGGGAGGCGGGACGCCTTACCGGAAGAATGCGTGAACTGGGACCCACATCGGAAATGGCAATGACGGACGGGTTCGACTTCATGGCGGCGTCGGTGGTGCACCTGTTCGACTCGCCTGAACTCGTACGCAGCTGGATGCACGAGATTTTCCTGAAGGACTTCGAGGACCACGTGGGGGACAGCGTGGGACAGGGACACCAGTTGGTGTCGGCGACGCGCCTGGAGACCAGCGGGTTCTTCGACGAGTCGGTGGCGCTGAGGGTGCTTCAGGGAGGGCCGACGGGGCTGATTTCATCGACCGTGGTGGACTTCCGGTTGGGGAGGCTGCTGGGCGTGGCGTTCATCGGGACCATCGGCGACCACCAGCGGGCAGACCTGACGATGCAGATCGGCCGGGCACTGGAGAAGCGCATGGCGTCGGTGGTGCTGGGAGTGTAGCAACTTGAGCGACGAAAAGAGCGGTCAGGAAACCCGGCCTTCGGCTTGGTGGTACAAGTATATTGACGAACATTCCGGGCGAAGTGATGCCGTCATCCGGGGCAAGGGCATATCCGTCTGGTCACTGATCGGCTATTACCGGCTCTACCGGGGCGATGGCGAGCAACTGTTAGCCTCCTGGCTCGGCCGACTGAACGCCGAGGAACTGGAGGCGGCGTTGGCATACTATTGGGCGAATCCCCACCAAATTGACGAAAAGCTGGAAGAGATTTCCGGTGAAAGCGCCGGGATTTATGTCGGTGCAGAGTGCGAGGATACGCCTCTGCCGCAAAACGGCGAGCCGGCCTGGCGAAAATACATCGACGAAGAATCTCGTAGCGTGGCCCTGATCAGGGATAAGGGATGGTCGGTATGGTCATTGGTGCGTTACTACCGCATCCACCGAGGTGACAATACTCGCGTGATGGCCGCCTACCACGGCGAACTGACCGCCGAGGAATTGGACGCCGCTCTTTCCTACTATTGGGCCAATTGGTTCCTCATCGACGAAAAGCTAAAGGCTCTGTCCGCCTAGATGGCTTTCTTTTACCTGGACGAAAACGTGTCGAGAGATGCGGAAAGTCTGCTGTCGCAATACGGCCACGATACGCTCCACTGTGTTGACGCGGGGCAACGAGGGCGGCCTGACCCGGAACTCCTGCAAGTAGCGGCTGCGGCCGGGCGGACTTTGGTGACCTTCAACTGGAGAGATTTCCGGTTGTTGCATCAATTCTGGACTGCCCTTTATTCCTGGGGAACCCTGGGTCGGCCACACGGCGGGATTTTGACCTCTCTGCGCGAGATAGACGACATCCGTTGGGCCAATCTGGTCCATGTTTTCGTAACCGAGCGGCCAGCCCTGACTAACCAGATGTGGGAGTGGCGCCCTCAGCAAGGTAGGTGGTTCCCTTTCGGCTGGTAGCTCCTCCTACCCCTCCAGCACCAGCCTGGCGGCTTCGTCGCCCATCTGGGCCGTGGAGGCGGTCCCGCCGAGGTCGGCGGTTACGACCCGGCGCTCCTCGAGACAGCGCGCAACGGCGTTGTCTACGCGGGTTGCGGCCTCGGCCTCCCCGAAGTGATCGAGCATCATGGCGACCGCGGAGATGGTTGCCAGTGGGTTGGCGATTCCCTTGCCCATTATGTCGAATGCCGCGCCGTGCACCGGCTCGAAGAGCGAAGGGTGGGCCTTGTCGGGGTTGATGTTGGCGCTGGGAGCGAGCCCCATGCTGCCCGAGACCACGGCGGCGATGTCGGACAGGATGTCGGCGAAGAGGTTGGAGGCCACCACGACGTCGAAGTCCTCGGGCCAGCGCACGAAGTCCATGCAGGCGCGGTCCACCAGCAGCGACTCGGTCTCCACCTGCGGGTAGTCGGCTGACACCTCCTCAAATACCTCGTCCCAGAAGACCATGCCGAAGGACTGGGCGTTGGACTTGGTGACCGAGGTCACCTTCATGCGGCGGTTGCGCCGGACGCAGTGCTCGAAGGCGGCGCGGATGATTCGCTCGGTGCCGCGGCGGGTGAAGACGTTGGTCTGGATCACGGTCTCGTAGGGCGTGCCGGAGTTGAGGCGGCCGCCCACCGGGGCATATTCGCCCTCCGTGTTCTCGCGGAATATGACCATGTCGATGTCGCCGGCCTTCTTGCCCGCCAACGGCGAGGTAACGCCGGGATAGAGGTAGGCGGGCCGTACGCAGATTCCCTGGTCGAAGCTCCGGCGCATGGGCAGCAGCAGCCCGTGCAGCGTGATGTGGTCCGGGATGTCTGGATCGCCCACCGCGCCGAACAGAATGGCGTCGAACCCGGATAGCTGCTCCAGCCCGTCTTCGGGCATCAGGCGGCCGGTCTCCCGGTAGAAGTCGCTGCCCCAGGGAAACTCGGTGAACCGGAACGAGGGCCCCCCGGAGGAACCCAGGGCCTCGAGGACTTTTCGCCCTTCCGCGATAACCTCCGGGCCCACGCCGTCGCCGCCGATTACTGCAAGGTTGTATTCCGCCATCGTTCAGCCGTCCAGTTCTTGTTGTCTGTTCGGAGCGGAGGCGACGATATGTACGCCGCCGCCCAGCATCCGGAAGTGATACACCGACTCGGCATCCGGGAATGCGTCCTTCGCCTTGATGTAGGTGGACTTGCCGCGGCGCTCGGTGGCGTCGAGCAGGATGCCGGTTACGCCCTTGCCGTGGCCGCCGTTCACTCCCACTGCGCCGACCTCCTTGGCGAACCCGGCAACCTCGTCCAGCCTGGGGCGGGGGTCGATGCTGACCGCCGCCTCGGCGGCCATGGTGGCGCCCCGTCCCACCAGGGCAGGGCTTTTTTCAGCGACGCCCCGGCGAATCAGGGCCAGCGCCTCTCCGGTGCTTTCGTCAACCCACTTCCACTGGTGGGAGCTGCCGTCCAGGCTGGACCGGGGCGAATCACCGAAGTCGAGGGCCACGATCTCCATGGGCGGGGGCGGACCAATGGTCTCACGTACCGTCCCGGCGCGGTGATCGAAGAGGGCGAGGCCGGGCATCATCACGCCGCCGGTGGGCTCGATGGACAGGGCGATCTGGGCTATGTCGTAGGGGCTCAGCTCCTCGCCCAGCGCCAGGGCGGTGGCGGCAATGGCCGCCGACAGGTCGGCGCTGCTGCTTCCCAGACCTCGAGCGCGAGGAATGGGACTGCTGAGGCGCACGTCGGCCCGCACCCTGGCCTGCCGGAGACGGGACAGGGTGCGACGCACTGCGGCGACGGTCTTCTCGCAGCCTTCGGGTGCGGTTATACCGGGGCCGCCGGGGCTGAGGTCAACCCGCACCCTGGAAAAGAAGTCGACCGGGCAGCTCACCGAGAAGGGCATGTCCCCGAGGACGCCCTGGGCCAGCAAGCCGCAAACGCCGGGGGCCCTGACCGTGGCTGAGCCGATGATCTCCGGGCGCGAGTCCGCGTCCTGTTTACCGTCCTGGCCGGAAGACACTCTGCGCTCCTAACCCAGGCCGCTCAGGTGGGACCCGTCGTTGAAGAGACGAAGCACCGCGTTGTCGTGATAGGTGTCGACAATGGACAAGGTGCAATTCCCAAACACAAACCGCCAGTTTGCGTCCAATGGCATACCGAGCAGCGCCATCATTGCGGCGCGGAGGGAGCCGCCGTGGCCCACCACGAGCACGGTGTCGTCCAGGTGGCGCTCCTTGACCTCATTGATCACCTCGGTCATCCGAGCGCTGACCTGGCGAGTGGACTCACCGCCTTCCGGAGCGTAGTCCAGGTCCTTGGCAATGTAGCTGGGGTATTCGTTGGGGAATCCGGCGCGCAGTTCCGGCTCGGTCATCCCCTCGAATGCGCCCTTATGATATTCGCGGAGGCGGGGGGTTGGGACGACGGGGACGTCCCGTCCTTCCAGGATGAGGGAGGCGGTTTGCGACGCGCGAGCCAGATCGCTGGCATAGGCGGCGTCGAACTTCACTGGTTGCAACCGCTGGGCCACCAGCCTGGCCTGCTCCATGCCTCTCTCGGAGAGCGCGACATCGGTGTGGCCCTGGATGCGGCCCTCGCGGTTCCAGACAGTCTCGCCGTGCCTGACTATAAACAGCCTGCCCATAGGCTCCTGCAATGTGTTGGGAGCAATCCCGTGTCAGCCGCATTTTATCACGCTCCGCGGGTTTCCCTCACACCTGGGGCCGAACTTGGGCGGCTCCCGGAAGTTGCGGATTTACCTCCTGAGTGAGCAATTTGCCGTCTTTCCGTGGTGAATTTCGGCATTACAGCTTTGACTCAATTTGGGGCCTACTGTATATTGACACATAGAATGCCCGTCCCTACAATATATCGATGTTGCGAATAGTGGCGCTACATCAGGCCATCGCACGGGTGTTGATGTGAGGATATGCCTCCAGGAAAATCCAGGGGCAGCAAGAACAGTGAGGCAGGAGGAAACATGCCGGAATTGACAGCCTATTGCACCAAGCTACGCAGAAAGGTCGTAATGGACCAGATCGAGCTGGTAACCATGAAAAACGGACGCCCCGCAGCCAAGGGAGTGGCCAAGGAGGACCCGAGCCTGTCGGTGTTCCGCATTCTGAGCAAGGCTGAGGCCGAAGAGCTGGCCAAGGAGCTGTCCTAGCCAAGACAAGACGGTGGCCGTCAAAATCAGGGGGCGAAAGCCTCCATGTTTCAAATGGCCTCGTTTCAAATGGCCGCTCTGAAAACTCTGGAGGGCGATGTGAACCCATCCGCGCTGGCAGGGGTGAATACGGCCTCGGCCAGAAAACGGCTCCGCGAAAGTGTGTGTGAATGTATCTCCCAACGGCCGGAGGCCCCTCCCCTCCGGCCGTTGCGCATGTCCGGGGTGATTGAGTTCGGCTTGACCTTTATCAGGACTCTGTGATTGAATACCGCCCGGCAGAACACGCCCCAGGCTTCTCCGAACAGACTTGTTTGACGGTCAAGTTTGGTTAGTCAGCCAGTGTGAATTGGCTTGATATTTCCAACATAAACTGTTGAATTACCGGAGAAGGGTTGGGTATGATGTTGCGGACATTCTGCGGGGGTGTCGCGGCCTAGTGTCGTGAGCGCCCCGGCTGAGGTCGAACCAGGGACTGAGTCCAACGCCCCGGGGCTGGTAGGGAGGGTACCGGCTATTATGGAGACTACTTCTTTTTTGGAGCCACATCGATGAGCTTAATTCAACGCAATGCTGTCCCGTTGTTGATCCTGCTAGCAGTGATAGCCGTGGGAGTGGGGGTGCTATTGTCTCGGGGCCCCTCGGCAGCCCTCGGTGAAGAGCCGGCAGGGTGTAACGTCTCCACGGTCGGTATTTCCATCCTGACCACCGACGCGGATGGCGCCACAGTAACAGAGACTTACCACGGGGCCACCATTACTTACCAGGTGATCCTGTCCATCCCGGAACTGCCGGCAGGCGATACCGCCTGTAACTACGGCGGCGGCGAACTTTCCATTACCTTGCCTAACGGCGAGGCGGCAGTGGTTGCCGACGACGACGCAACCACCACCGGCATTCCCAGTATTCCTACGATCCAGGTTGGTTCGCCTTTCACTGCAACGGCAGTGGAATACACTGTCGACCAGAGCGACGCGACCAACAGGGAGCTGACCGCCAGGGCCGATTACAGCGGTGGCGCCAGCGATAGCGTGCCGGAAGGGGAGGTGAAGCCGGAAGCCTTGGGTTCCATCTCCAACACCGTTCGCATTCAGCCGCCCTCCATAGAAATCGTCAAAGATCCGGCAGATGTCCAGTTGGTCTATCTGGGCGAATCTGCAATCTTCGACATCACGGTAACCAACACCGGCGGTTTCGCTCTGTCCAATGTCTCCGTCCTCGATGATAGAGCGCCGGACTGCGCCCGCGACTTTGCCACCTTGTCGGTCGGCGCTTCGGAGAACTACCAGTGCTCGGTGAAGCCCGGCAACGGCTTCATCAACGAAGCAACGGTTATAGCCGAAGTCGTTGGAGGAGTGCCGCCGGAACAGAGCCAGCTTTCGGTTTCCGACACATCTGAAGTCCAAGTCGAGTCTGTGGCGATCTCCGTAGACATCGAGCCCGAACTGCAGCGGGTCCGCATCGGGAACGACGCCACATTCACCATCACGGTAGATATACCGGGTACCACGGCACTGAACAACGTAAATGTGTTGGTGCCATTGGCCCCCGATTGCGACCGCTCGTTTGGCACCTTGAATGCTGAGGCGCAGGAAGTCTACACCTGCACGGCGAGCGCAGACCCTGAGGTCGAAGGCAGCATGGCGCAGGGCACTCACACTGTCACCGCCACTGCGTCCGGTGAAGTGCCGGAACTTTCCACGCTGACCGCCAGCGACGATGCCGTGGTCGAAATCTTCGCGCTGGACCTCTGGATCTCCATAGAACCCGAGGACCAGACGATCCGCTCCGGCGACTACGCAGCCTTCACCATTACGGTAGGCAACTTCGGCGATACGGAACTGACCAACATCGTCATCACGAACGACCTGGTCCCGGAGTGCGACGGCACTTACGTCAGCCTGGGCGCGGGGACGGAAGAGTCCTACGATTGCCAGAGCGGCGCCCAGACCGCGAATATAACGAACACGGCCGTGGTGGACGCAATCGCCCCTGACGAAGGACCTGTATCCGCCAGCGACAGCGCCAACGTAACCATCCTGCGCCCCAGCACTGCTGTCGGCCTGGAAGAGCTGAACACTACGATCCTGCGCCTGGTGGTCCAGACCCTGCGGATAACCGAGACCAACGACGGCGACTCCGCGCTGACCAACGTCTGCGTGGAGCTGGATACTGTCGGCAACATCCTGCCGCTGGTCCATGAGGAACCGGATGCCATGATGGAAGGCGAAGGGATGATGGAAGGCGAGGCCATGGAGGGCGAAGAAGGTGAACTGATCGCCGATCCGTGCGCCGGGTCCGACCCCGACATCATTGTCCTGACCCGCGACTCCGTAGAGTACGTAGCCGGCGACGTAGGCAATGACGGCATCATGGATGTCGGCGAAACCTGGGAGTGGCGTGTGGTCACGGTTGGCATCGCCGGTAACTACGTGCCGCTGGCCGAAGACGCTCTCAACATGCGGTTCGTGGCCGTCGGACATGGCACCGACGAGCTGGGCAGCGACGTAACCTACCCCGCGGACGCGGAAGAACTCGGAGAAATCGAAGTACCGATAGTTACCCGCTAGCGGAACGGCGACCAACCGGGTCAACGCTCAAAGGCGGCAACCCTGATGGCCGGAGGATCAGTCCTCCGGCCATCACTTTTTCCGTGGACATCATCGGCTCTAGATTGCATGGTCTCCAAACTTACCCCAATTCCCCCTCTCCCTTGAGGGAGAGGGTTAGGGTGAGGGTGAAATCCTTGCGGCAGAGAGGGCCAGGATACACAGAACCCAGACCCTGGACTCACATCACTGCCCGGCACGGTTACTTTGCGATTGCTCTGTCCATCAAGCCCCACAGGTAGCAGGGCCGGTACCTTGCTGGTATCATTTGGCGGCGTTTCAATCGAGTAAGCGATTTGTTGGCCAACATCCGTGCCAATGGTGGAGGCTCCATGTCTCATAACGAACCAATAGTCTTCCTGAACGGAGAGCTCGTCCCGGAATCCCAGGCGGGCATTCCAATCCGGGACCGGGGATTCATCTACGGGGACGCGGTGTTTGACGCCGCCAGGACCTTCAACGGCGTGCCATTCAAGCTCAAGGAGCACGTGAAGCGGCTCTACGACTCCCTGCGCTATGTCCGGATAGATCCCGGCATCGGCATGGAGGAAATGGAGGACTGGTCCCGGCAGGTCGTGGAGCACAACCATCCGCTGCTGCCGCGCGGCCAGGACATGTGGGTGATGCAGCGGGTCACCCGCGGCGTGGAAGGAGGCTCCGCAGACAGCGCCCCGACGGTGCTGATCGAGACCCACGCCATTCCCTTCGCAGCGCGCGCTCCGCTGTACCGGGACGGCGCCAGAGTAACGACGCCGTCGGTGCCGCGGGTGCCTCCCCGGTTCATGAGTCCCCGGGCCAAGACCCACAACTATCTGAACCTAGTGCTGGGCGACCTGGAAGCGCAGGGAACCGATCCCGGCTCCTGGGCCATCCTGCTGGACGAAGCCGGCAACCTGACGGAGGGGCGCGGCTCCAACATCTTCCTGGTCAAGGACGGAACGGTGGCCACTCCCAAGGGCCAGTATGTTCTCGAGGGCATAACCCGGGGCACGGTCCTTGACCTAGCCGACGGGCTCGGACTCGCGACCGCGGAGTGCGATCTGGACCTTTTCGACGCCTACACCGCGGATGAGGTCTTCCTGACCTCCACCAGCCTTTGCATCTGCCCGGTCTCATCGGTCAACGGGGCAAGCGTAGGCGAGGGAAACTCTCCCGGGCCGGTTACGCGCCGCCTGATGCGCGCCTTCAGCGACCTGGCCGGCATGGACTTCGAGGAACAGTATCTATCGTACCTTTAGGCAGTGCGCTCCTGCCCGACAATTCCACCACCATTGCCATAGAGGTGCCATAGAGGCAAACCGGGGCGCATAGCTGTGCGCCCCTGCGGAACGGGCCGAATCCTCCAGCTTCGAATCTCCAGGAGGTTGTCATGCCAGACTTGCTACCCGGAATCGTGGAATCAGGCGCTGAAGCGAAGCAGCTTGCCACCGGCTTCGGATTTACCGAAGGGCCGCTGTGGCATCCCGATGGTTACTGGCTCTTCGTGGATATTCGGGCATCACTGGTGTACAGGATGACCACGGAAGGGCAGACGGAGGTCTTCCGCGAGAACAGCGGCGGGTCCAACGGCCTGACCTTCGACATCGCGGGGAATCTGATTCTCTGCGAGGGCGACAACCGCCAACTGGCGCGCCGAAGCGCCGACGGTACCTACACGGCAATAGCCACCCACGTTGGAAGCCAGCGGATCAACCGGCCCAACGACGTGGTGGGCCGCTCCGACGGCTCCCTGTACTTCACCGACCCCAACGGGCGGCTGACCGCCGAGGAGCGGGAGCTGGACTTCAGCGGCGTTCACCGGGTCTCCCTCTCGGGAAACCACACGGTCGCCACTCGGGACACGGAATATCCCAACGGGCTGGCCTTCTCTCCCGACGAGAGCGTGCTCTACGTGGCCATCACGCGGTTGAACGATGACTGTATCGGCCAGAAAGAGCGGGGAGAGGTCTGCGCGCACCAGTTCATACGCGCCTTTGATGTCGCCGCCGACGGCTCGCTCAGCAACAACAGGCTGTTCGCCACCATGCACTCTGCCGAAGACGGTGTCCCCGACGGCATGAAGGTGGACGTAGAGGGCCGGGTGTATTGCACGGGGCCGGGCGGCTGCTGGGTTTTCGACGACAGGGGCAACCTGAAGGGTATCATCCGACTGCCGGAGGTGCCGGCCAACTGCGCCTGGGGCGGCGACGACAACCGCACCATGCTCTTCACCGCCCGCACTTCGGTCTACTCACTACCCATGACCACCCCCGGCATCGCCATTCCGACGGGTTAAGGGAGTAATTTAAACGCAGGGGGCGCAAAGAACGCGCAGAGAACGCAGAGATTCACCCAGGAAATCCGAATCTTCTGCGGCCTCTGCGCTATCTCTGTGTCCTCCGCGTTAAAACTGAGGGTTAAAACTGAGGACGGTTCTATGAAGGAATACGATGCCATAGTCATCGGCGTCGGCGGCATGGGCAGCGCCGCGCTGTACCACCTGGCCAGCCGAGGCTGGCGCGCCCTGGGCCTCGAGCAGTTCGACGTGCCCCACGAGATGGGATCGTCTCACGGCTACTCCAGGATGATCCGGTACACGCTGCAGGAGCACCCTTCCTATGTGCCGCTGGTGCGCCGGGCCTACGAGTTGTGGCACCAGCTGGAGAACGCCTCCCGGGAGCGCCTGCTCGTGACCACCGGATCGATCAGGGCCGGTCACGCTGAGGATGAGTACTTCCAGGGTGCGGTCGCCGCCTGCGAGGAGCACCACATTCCGTACGAGGTACTGACGGGTCCGGAGGTCAGCCGCCGGTTCTCCGGGTACAACCTCGACCACGACATCGCTGCGGTGTACCAGGCGGATGGTGGCTTTCTCCTGCCGGAACGCTGCATCGTCAACCATGTCAATGCCGCCCTGGAAGCCGGAGCGGAGGTACACGGACGGGAGGCCGTACTGGACTGGGAACCGGCTGGCGAGGGCGTGGTGGTACGCACCGCCCGCGACACCTACCGGGCAGGGCGTCTGGTGGTGTCGGCCGGCCCGTGGGCGGCGAAGATCGCGCCCACGCTCGCCCGCTATGCCGTGGCCGAGCGCCAGGTGCTGGGCTGGTTCCAGCCGGAGAAGCCGGACCTGTTCAGGACCGACACCTTCCCCGTGTTCGGCATTTACGTGGAGGAGGGAAGGTTCTACGGGTTCCCCGTCTACGGCGTCCCGGGCTTCAAGGTGGGCAGGTCGCACCACCTGCACCAGACCGTAGACCCGGACAGGCTGGACCGGGACATTCACGACGAGGACGAGGCCATCCTCCGGAACTTCGTGGAGCGCTACTTCCCGGCGGCGGCGGGACCGGCCCTGTCGCTGAAGACCTGCATGTTCACCAACTCCCCCGACGGCCACTTCATCATCGACCTGCACCCCGACCATCCGCAGGTCTCGCTGGCCTCGGGGTTCTCCGGGCACGGGTTCAAGTTCGCCAGCGTGATCGGCGAAATCATGGCCGACCTGGCCATGTTCGGCGAGACCGGCCACGACCTCTCGCTTTTCAGGTTGGGGCGATTCGCGGAGCACTGACCGGGGGGTCTTTCAATTCTCTGTCTGAACCGTGATTTTCCTGATTCCGGGATTGTCATGATTTTCTAAATCATGCTCCTCCATCAATCACATGAATCACAGTTCAGACAATTTCGCAGAGAATTACTGATAGGTGAATTGATTGGTAAACATTCCAGGCCAGTTACCCGTCATTCCGGCGAAAGCCGGAATCCAGAAAACGCTAGGCACAGTGAACGTAGTCGGAGGACAACATCTCTGGATTCCGGCTTTCGCCGGAATGACGGTATGGTTTACCTATTCATTCACGTATCAGTAAAAGCCTCTGCGCGCGTCCTTCGCGGGGCAACCCGTGGAAATCCCGCCTGTGTTAGACTATTTCCGCCAGTCAAACCAGCGCGGGAGCACGATGGACTATCTCTCCATTGACCACCAGCCAGACCGGAAGCTGAGTACTCTGGTGATCGCCTTCAGCGGCTGGGCTGATGCCGCCGAGGGCGCGACCAGCGCGGTGAAGTTTCTGAAACGCAAGCTCAAGGCCCGGAAGTTTGCGGAATTCGACCCGGAGGAGTTTTACGACTTCACCCAGACCCGGCCCACCACCACCCGCACCCGGGACGGAAGACGGCACATCCACTGGCCCGCCAACGAATTCTTCCACCTGGAGAACCCCGACACCGGCGACGGCATCATGGTGTTCACTGGGGTGGAGCCCAACCTGCGCTGGCGCTCCTACTCCCAGGGTGTGGCCAACCTGGCCCAGGAGCAGGGCGTTGAGACCGTCATCCACGTCGGCGCCCTCCTCGACGCGGTGCCTCACACCCGTCCGGTGAAGCTGAGCGGCACCGCAACGCGCCCCGACCTCTCGGAGTTCCTGGAGGGAAGGGAGATTCGCTCCTCGAACTACCAGGGACCCACGGGCATCAGCTCATCGGTGATGGACGCCTGCGTGAAGCAGGGCCTTGGCTATTCCTCCATCTGGGGCCACACCCCGCACTACCTTCAGGCCGCTCCCAACTACCGGGTGGCCTATTCGCTGATGCAGACGCTGACCCGGCTGCTGAAGCTGCCCCTGGACCTGGAGGAGCTTCGTTCCGCCGCCTCGAAGTTCGACGACGAGGTTGCCAGGGCGGTGGATGCCGACGAGCAGATCGGGTCGTACGTCGCCAAGCTCGAAGGCCAGTATGACGAGAACGTGGCCGCCAGTTCCATCCTGGACCCGGAAGACCTGGTGCGCGACGTCGAGCGTTTCCTGCGCGGGGAGCGGTAGCAGGCCGCCCCTGCACCGTGGGGCGGCGTCCTGCCGTGCCCGTTCCTGCCCTCTTCACCCGGGGTGGAGCAGGGAGCATTCCGGCGCTCCAGGGGGAAGCGCCAAGCGGGAAGTTTGTGTGTCCAATTTTGCTGACTTTTCGAGCACTTTCACACTGGCTTCACCTGTTGAATTAACGAAATTAGTCACTGTATCCTTCCCGAATTGCGCTATCCTTTGACGTGAATACCAGGTACCTCGATGTCCGAGTTCTTGACAATAACGGCGGCTTTCATATAATCCCTGCGGCCCTTCACGCACGCGGCTTGAGTTCCCAGGCCGGAGGAAGGCTAATTCCAGGCCAGGGATGGAGTCACCCGTGGCCCCAAAGGAGTAGGAGTGATAAACCCTAGAAAGATTCTGACGAGACTCTGGCTACCTATCCTGTTGCTGTCGGCCCTTGCGCTGGCAGTGGCCTGCGGCTCCGCAGAAGAGCCGGCGGCTACGCAGGCGCCCGCAGCCACCACTGCGCCGGCCGCGACGACAGCACCGGCGGCTACTGAGGCGCCGGCCGCAACGACGGCCCCTGCGGCAACGGCCGCACCGGGGGCGACCGTTCAGCCCCAGGCTACGGCGGTCCCGCCCACATCGACCCCGAGGCCCGCGCCCACCCGGGTGGTGGAAACCACTCATGAGCCCGAGGGCGTACTGAACTACTCGGTCAAGGAGACCGGCGTCTTTGAAGGACATCCCCGTTTTATGTCCAGCCCACGCGTCCAGTACTCCGCCGTCAGCTTCGGCGAGTCCATGGTCGCCATCCAGCAGGACCTCTCGCCTGGGCCGTTGCTGGCCGCCGAGTGGGACATCTCCCCCGACGGGCAGTTCTGGACATTCAAGATCAGGGACGACGTCTCTTTCCACAACAAGTGCGGCCCGAACGCCGACCAGAGCTGTGGGGATCTGACCATTCACGACGTTCTTTGGAACTACAAGGAATGGCACGAGGGTTCTCTGAATGCCCGCGCAGGCATTATTGGTGATTTCTGGGTTGGCAAGGCCGGCGGTTCCCAGACCGTCATCGACGACTACACCGTGGAACTGGACACCGGTGAGCCCTGGCTGCAGCAGCGCGCCTTCGAGTTCATGCGCCATCTCGGCGGCGTAAGCACCACCATAGTCAGCATGCAGCAGACCCGGGAAATCTTCGAGAGAGCCGGGCACAATTGGGAAGACCGCTACAGCGAACCCGGAGTGGCGACCGAGGAATACGAGGCCGCCGCCAAGGAAGCCAGCAAGAACATTGCTGCGACCGGACCGTGGCAAATCGTCGGCCCAACCAACGACAGCAGCGTCTGGCGCTTTACCGCCGTCGAAGACCACTGGCGTCAAACTCCGTATTTCGCGGAATTCAACATGCGCTCCATCCCTGAGGAAGCCACGAGGGTTGCGGCCTTCCAGACGGGCGAGCTGGACATAATGGAAATGGCTTTCGACTCCCTGACCACTGTTCAGGCGGTTGAGGGCACGGAGATCGTGGCTTGGCCCAACGCCACCCAGTCCGGACTGAATATTTACGGCCAGACCTACGGCGTAGACAAGGACGGAAACCCCTACGAGCACCTCGACTGCACCAACGCCTGGGTTTCCTGCAACGAGGATACCTCTTCCGAGGAATGGCAGAACGCGGTCAAGGTCAAGAAGGCCATGGCTATTGCCATCAACCGACAGGAGATTGTGGACACCCTCCTCGCCGGCTTCGGCGAACCCCTCTACCTGAGGGACTGGATGGGCTTCGACCACAAGGCCGATCCTCGCTGGGTGCATGAATACGACCCGGAGATGGCGAAGCAGTTGCTGGAAGAGGCCGGCTATGGCCCCGACAACAAGTTCTCCATCACTCTCACCACCGCCATTCGCGGCCGCCCCGCGGAGGTGCCTGCGTGTGAGGCGGTCGGTGGTTACTGGGAGGCCGTTGGAATCGACGTCAATTTCCAGCGGGTGCCCTACGCGACCATCAGGCCCGAGCTGATCACGCGGACCTACCAGGGCGCGACGTGCCATGCCCTCGGACAGCGCCTGACCCCCGCCATCGGCGCTTCCAACTACGTGGCGAAGTCCACCTTCAGCTACGGGACGGAGCACCCATGGATGGAAGAGAAGATCACCGATCTGCTGGCCGAGACCAATCCGACATTGGTCGACCAAAAGGAAAAGGAGGTCTATGGCTGGTTCTACGACAACGTCATGGCCTTCGGTCTCTACACGATTCACGGCATCTGGCCGGTAGGCAAGAGGCTGGATCCCGACTGGCGGCCGGTGGACTTCAGCGAGCTTGCTTCCCCGCAGGGATTCGAGTACATCAAGCACCGGCAGTAAGCCGCCCATAGCATCCGGCAGGACAGCAACAACAATCCATTGGGGAATGGCGGGGAAGCCGGTCACAGGGCTTTCCCGTCATTCCCGCGAAAGCGGGAATCCATAACGTACAAACCGGCGTATTCACGGCGCTATGGATTCCCGCTTTCGCGGGAATGACGGATACGGGATAATAGTTACGCAGTTGGGAGTTTTCACCATCGCCCCGTATCGAAGTACGGGGCAGGCCCTAACCCTCTTCCTCAAGGAAGAGGGAATAGCTGAACTTCGTAAGCCCTAACGGGATTTAGACGGTTATGCAGAAATATCTGATACGCAGGCTGGTCCTGGCGGTCATTACCCTGCTGGCGGTGTCGCTCATCATCTTCATCTTGAGCCGGTCCGCCGGGGACCCCGTGTCTCTCATGCTGGACGAATATTCCACGCAGGAAGACGTCGAGCGCATGATGGCAAAGCTGGGTACTGACAAACCATATTACGAACAGTACTTCATATTCCTCAGGGATGCCTTCCAGGGAGACTTCGGAGTTTCAATCAAAGAGGGCCGTCCGGTCTTGGAGGTTATCCTGGACAGGCTGCCGGCCACACTGTACCTGGGACTGACCGCGTTTATCGTTTCCCTGCTGGTGGGCATTCCGCTGGGTATACTCTCGTCCATCAAGCGGGGCAGCATGATTGACCAGGCCGGGAAGCTGGTGGCCCTGCTGGGGCAGGCGGCCCCGCCGTTCTGGCTCGGCATCATGCTGATCATATTCTTCTCCGTTTCCATAAGGCTGTTCCCGACTTCGGGGCGCGAGGACTGGCACAGCATCTTCCTCCCAGCTATCACACTGGGCTGGTACTATGCTGCCGCCAACCTGCGGCTGGTGCGCTCGGCGATGCTGGACGTACTGGATTCCGAGTACATCAAGCTGGCCCGGGCCAAGGGCGTGCCTTACTGGGGCATCGTGATGCGGCACGCATTCCGAAACGCCCTGATTCCACCCCTTACCTTCGCGGGTGTCACCCTCGGCGCACTGGTAACCGGCTCCCTGGTTGTGGAAACGGTGTTCGCGTGGCCCGGTCTCGGCAAGCTGGCCATTGACGCCCTCTACGCCTTCGACTACCCGCTGCTACAGGGAGTGGTGGTGGTCTTCACCCTGCTCTATGTCTTCGTCGCCTTCATGGTGGATGTCCTTTACGCCTACATAGATCCCCGCATCCGTTACGCATAGACGTCCAAGAGAGAACAGATAATGGCAGCCCAAGCAACCGATGTACTTACCCCCACCAGAGGGACCGGCGTTCGGCTGAGCTCTATATACCGGATATTCAGGCGCTGGCCGGTAATTCCCGTCGCCATCTTGTTGCTGGTCCTGTTTGCGGGAATCTTTGCTCCCGTGATATCGCCCCATGACCCCAATTTGCAGTCTCTTTCCGAACGGAAGATTCCGCCATTCTGGTATGACGCCAAAACGCAGATAACGGAAAGGGAAGTGGTGTTGCTGGTCCTGCCCGGACAGGCCAACCAGATCGCCCTGGATGACGCGCAGGAAATCAATCCCGATGTTCAAATCGGCGAGACCCTGCAGGTTGAAGACGTTCTCCGGGAGGCGGGCACCAGCGAGTATTTGCTGGGCACCGATCAGCTGGGGCGGGACATCCTTTCCAGGATCATCTACGGCGCCCGTATCTCGCTGCTGGCCGCCGCGGTGACTCTCGGAGTAGGCGGATCGATCGGCGTGCTGCTGGGGCTGGTCGCAGGCTGGTACGGGGGCGTTATTGACGAAGCGGTCATGCGCTTCGTAGACATTCTCCTTGCGGTTCCCCTGGTGCTTATCGCACTGGCGATGGTGGCCACGCTGGGGTCCTCGTTGACGATCATCGTAGCTGTGCTGACAATATTCATCTGGCCTCGTTTTGCACGCCAGCTGCGCGGGGAAGTACTACAGCTGAAAAGCATGGACTTTGTGGCGCTGGCCAGAGTGGCCGGAGCTTCAACGCCTCGTATTCTGTTCGTCCACATCTTTCCAGGCACGATCAACACGCTGATAGTGGTGGCCACGCTGCAGGTGGGCATAGTTATCCTGCTGGAAGCCACCCTCTCGTTCCTGGGCGCCGGCGTGCCGCCGCCCACGGCAACTTGGGGAGGCATGGTGTCGGATGGCCGGGACCACCTGGCCGGAGGGTTCGTCACGGGTTCGTGGTGGATTTCGACCTTTCCTGGCGTTGCTATAATGTTCACGGTTATGTCGCTGAACCTGTTCGGCGACTGGCTGAGGGACAAGCTCGACCCGCGCCTGCGCCAGATAGAGTGATCCAGCTTTCTGCCGGGGAGGGTGAAAGGACGATATGACCACCGAAGCAGTAACCAACCAGGAAGTGGTCCTGAAGGTCGACGACTTGCGCACCTACTTTACGACGCGCTGGGGCACGGTCAAGGCCGTCGACGGCATCAGCTTCGACCTGCGAAGGGGCGAGACGCTGGGCATCGTCGGCGAGTCGGGCTCCGGGAAGTCGGTGACCATGCTGTCGCTGATGCGCCTGATACCCATGCCCCCCGGACGGATCGTCTCCGGCAGCATCACGCTGGACGGGGAAGACCTGCTGCAACTCTCGGACAGCGAGATGAACCAGGTCCGGGGCAGCAAGATCGCGCTGATCATCCAGGACCCGATGACCTCCCTGAACCCGGTGTTCACCATAGGCAACCAGGTCTCGGAGGCCATAAAGATTCACCAGGACATCCCCAAGCGGTCGGTGATGGAGCAGGCCCTCTCCGTGCTGCGGAAGGTGAACATCCCCGCCGCCGAGTCCCGGATGCGCGACTACCCCCACCAGATGAGCGGCGGCATGAGGCAGCGCGTCGTGGGGGCTATCGGCATATCCTGCCAGCCCCAGGTGCTCATCGCCGACGAGCCTACCACCTCCCTGGATGTCACCATCCAGGCCCAGTACCTGGCATTGCTGAAGGAACTCCAGCGCGACTCCAATGTGGGCCTGATCTTCATCACCCACGACTTCGGCATCGTCGCCAAGATGTGCGACCGGGTGGCCGTGATGTACGCCGGACGCATCGTGGAACAGGGCAGCGTGCGCGACATCTTCAACCGCCCGTCTCACCCGTACACCGAGGCGCTGCTGGCCTCGGTTCCCAAGATGGAAGAGGACGTGGACCGGCTGTACTCCATCGAGGGGCAACCGCCCACCCTCCACGATCTGCCGACGGGTTGTCCCTTCGCTCCCCGGTGTCAGTACGTGATGGACCGCTGCCGTGAAGAGTACCCCACCCGAACGACAATAAACGAAGGCCACTTCGCTTCGTGCTGGCGGTTGAGCTGATATGACTACTGCAAACACGCCATCCATCGAGAACGCTGCCTCTGGCGCCGGAAACGGCAATAGCGGCGCGCTCCTGGAAGCGGTGGGGCTGAAGAAGTACTTCCCTGTAACCAAGGGACTGCTGATCAGCAAGACCACCGGCCACATCAAGGCGGTTGACGGCGTCTCATTCGAGCTGCATCCCGGCGAGACCCTGGGCATCGTGGGCGAGTCGGGTTGCGGCAAGAGCACCACCGCCAAGATGATGCTCCAGTTGGAAGAGCCGACCGAGGGTTCGATCCGGTTTGAGGGCAAGGAGGTTCGTGCCGCCGACCCGGATACCCGGCGGGAGTACCGCCGGTCGGTGCAGGCAGTGTTCCAGGACCCGTGGAGCTCCCTCAACCCGCGGATGCGGGTACGCGACCTCATAGCCGAGCCGATGGTCATCAACTGGGACATCAGCCGCTCCGAGGTCCAGGAGCGGGTGCTGAAGCTGCTGAACGACGTGGGCCTCAGCGCCTACCACGCCAATCTCTATCCCCACGAGTTCTCAGGCGGGCAGAGGCAGCGCCTGGCCATCGCCCGCGCCCTGGCCCTCAACCCCAAGGTGATTGTGCTGGACGAGCCGGTCTCCGCGCTGGACGTGTCCATCCGGGCCCAGATCATGAACCTGCTGAAGGACCTGCAGGAAGAGTACAACGTCAGCTACATGCTCATCGCCCACCACCTGGCCACCGTGCGCTACATGTGCACCTGGGTGGCGGTGATGTACCTGGGCCGCATCGTGGAGCTGTCGCCGGTGCGGGACCTCTTCGAGAACCCGTCCCATCCGTACACCAAGGCACTGATGTCGGCGGCCCTACCCTCGCACCCGGACATCGCGCAGGAGGAGATGATCCTGACCGGCGAGGTGCCGTCGCCGCTGAACCCGCCGGAGGGCTGCCACTTCCATACCCGGTGCCCCTTCGTGATGGACCGTTGCAGCCTCGAAGACCCGGTGGTCAAGGAAGTGTCTCCCGGGCACACGGTGGCCTGCCACCTGTTCTGATTCAGCGGAGCACGCGCCGGTTGAGGCTCCGCTGGCGGCGCAGGGCCTTTCGATTTTCTATGACAACCTGTCTAGTCCGTTCATGGTGAGCTTGTCGAACCACGAAGGGACGGCCCTTCGACAAGCTCAGGGCGAGCGAAAGAATCAACTCTATACTGATAATCGAAAGACCCTGGCTGGCGGCGGACTCCTGATTCCAAATCCGCCGTGCCAGTGCTAGAATCTTCGCTATGGCCGAGAAGCAGGTGAAGCGCCGCAGCCCAACAATGTCGCCTGCTCGCATCGCCCGGGCCGTCGAGTTGATGGCGCGCGAGTACGGGCCTTTCCCTGAGGAACGGCGGTTGCCTCCCACCGAAGAGATGGTCTTCACCATCCTCTCCCAGCACACCTCCGACATCAACTCCGGGAGAGCTTTTGCCAGGCTCATGGAGCGCTTCGGGTCGCTGGATGCCGTGGCCCGGAGCAACATCGGGGACATCGAGGAGGCAATCGCACCGGGAGGGCTGGCCAGGGTCAAGGCCCCCCGGATCAAGGAAGTGCTGGAAAAGGTCCTGGAGCTTAACGGCGGTTCCCTCGACCTGTCTTTTCTGAGGGAAATGCCGCTGGCCGAGGCCAAGGCCTGGCTGAGGCAGCTTCCGGGCATCGGGCCGAAGTCGGCGGGCATAGTGTTGAACTTTTCCTTGGGTATGCCCGCGATGGCCATCGACACGCACATTTTCCGCGTGTGCCAGCGGCTGCGGGCCATCGACTCCAAGACCAACGCTGACAAGGCCCATGACGTGATGGAGGCCAAGGTGCCGCCAAAGGAAGTTTTCAACTTCCATGTGGCGTTCATCACCCACGGGCGCCGCGTCTGCCGGGCGCAGCGCCCCCTGTGCGGCGAGTGCGTGGTGGGTGATATGTGCCCCTCACGAAAACAGCTAATGGCGAAGACGGCCACGGCTGAAAACGGCGCCGTACGGGATCGAAAGTCAAGGAAAACCGCTCCGGACCCCAACACCCTGCCCCATGTGCCCCCGGTCCTGATGGGGCCGGAGTGAATCAGCGCGTAACACGGCTGCGATGAGCAACGCTCCCCCGCCGGTGCCGGGAGAATACGAAGGACGGGGAGGCGACAAAGGAGGGCCAGGAAGGTGAAAGTAGGAATCATAAACGTCACGGGATACTCGGGGTCAGAGTTGGCCCGTATCCTGCGTCGTCATCCTGAGGTGGAAATCACCTCGGTCACCGGCCGGAGCGCGGCCGGCCAGAAGCTGGGCGAGGTGTTCCCCCACCTCGAGAGCCTGGACCTGACCATCGAGCCGGAACTGAGCGGCAGCCTGGACCTGGTCTTCTCGGCCCTGCCTCACAAGGCCAGCGCCGAGGCTTGCATTCCCGTGCTGGACCAGGGCGTCAAGGTAGTCGACATCAGCGCCGACTTCCGCCTGAAGCGCGCCGACGAGTACGAGGACTGGTACGGGGTGGAGCACCAGAAGCCGTCGCTGCTGGAAGAGGCGGTCTACGGCCTCACCGAACTGCACCGGGACGAGATTCGCGCGGCCCGGCTGGTGGCCAACCCGGGCTGCTATCCGACGAGCGCCATCCTGGCGCTGGCCCCGGCGGTGGAAGCGGGGATCATCAGCCCCGACATCATCGTGAGCAGCCTGTCGGGCGTGTCGGGGGGCGGGCGCAGCCTGGTTATGACCAACCACTTCTCGGAAGTGAACGAAAACGCCTTTGCCTACGCCGTGAACGGACACCGGCACCTGCCGGAGATCACGCAGGAGCTGGACCCGCTCACGGAGCAGCAGTTGCGGGTGACCTTCCAGGTGCACCTGATCCCGATGACCCGCGGCATCTTCAGCTCGTGCTATGCGCCGCTGGCCAATCCCGACGCCTGGGCTGGAGACGAGGGCAAACAGCGGCTGGTCGACATCTACCGGGAATATTACGCCGACCACCCCTTCGTCAGGGTCGTACCCGCGCCGCCGCAGACCAAGCAGACGCTGGGCAACAACATGTGCCTGGTCCACCCGGTCATCGACCGGCGTACCGGGCGGCTGACCGTCTTCAGCGTGCTGGACAACCTGGTGAAGGGAGCGGCAGGGCAGGCGGTGCAGAACATGAACCTGATGGCCGGCTTCCCCGAGGACACCTCGCTGGACGAACTGGCGGTGTACCCGTAGCGCAGGGCATCGGGGTGTGCTAAACTGGTTTTGTAGTGCCCCGGTCGTCTAGCCAGGTCAGGATGCCACCCTTTCAAGGTGGAGATCAGGGGATCGAAGCCCCTCCGGGGTACCAAACCTTCGAAAACGCAACCGACCCCGCGACTGCTGTGTCGCGGGGTTTTCGTTTTATGCCAGTAGGGGAAAGAGTTACCGTCACACGGTGAGCCGGGTCATCAGATCCAGGTTAGCCCGTATCTCATCTCCCTCTACCACTATCAAGTCTAGCTGCCTGAGAGAGTTTATATCACGGGAAAGCGTCCTGGAGGAAACTCTACGGTAGAGACGAGAGAGTGGATGACCACCGGAACGCAAGATTTGCATAGAGACAGGCCCGCCAGGCAACTCGGTCAGGAATTGCAATTGCCTTTCACCCGCCGGCGTTCCCAGTCTCCCTGATTCGGCCAGAGTCAAGCGGGCATGATCCCGGAAAGCGAGTATTTTAACCTCCGCCAAGACTTCAGCGTGAACCGCCTCCAGTTCCTGAACCAATCCCACCAGAGCAAAGGCCACAAAGGGAGTCAGGTCAGTCTCTCCCTGCATCTGAACAAGGTTTAGATTCTCTATGTATTCAGGACGGTTTCTGTAATAGTAGTTTGCAAGGGAGTAATAGCCTCGGACATTCACGCCCGCCTTGTAAACCAAGAAACTTTCAACGGCTCTTGAGGTTCGGCCGTTGCCATCCCCAAACGGATGTATGCTTACCAGGTAGAAGTGGGCAACAATGGCCCTTATTACCGGATCCCACGACGCAGCCACTCCGGTATTGAACCAATCCACGAATTCGGCCATCAACCGACGAACCTCCTCCTCGTTGGAGGGGGGGCGGTAGGGGCCAACGGTTACGGCGTGGTTCCGATACCGTCCTGGTTCGTTGTAAGGATAATTGATGCCTTGCGTCAGAACCCGGTGGAATTCCAATATCAGAGGTTCAGAAATTTGGGCAGACGGGTTGCGTTTGATATACTCGGCCACATATTCCATAAGTTCATTCGCGTTCCTCGTTTCCTGCTCTTCCCGCTCCCGTCCAGGCCCTAGCGCAGAGCTATCAGGAGGGGAGTCCATAACCCTGCTAACTTCTTCTTCTGAGAGTTCCGTGCCTTCAATGCCGGTGGTACCTTGGACCGCCCGGAGTATGTTGAGACGATCCAGCCGTGCTTGAACCGATGGCGGAATTGGTATGCCGCGAATCACACTTGCAAGAGCGTGAATTCTGGCGACATCCTGTATGATACGAGGGTTTCCAACCCTCAAGCCAAGATCAAAATGAACTTCCCAACTCGGCAATTTCCACTCCAATTACAGGTCATTGTCAAGGTCAATGTCCTGTTTTTATTCCTATCTGGACCATATCTGAAATTATCGGACATCTCAATGGTCAATGTCCAACTCGGTGTCGTGACAACATGACCGCAACCTGGCAGGAATTCGCGTCTCAAGCCCCGGAGCTGGCAGCTCTGGGCGAGGCCATGTTCACCCGCACCGGACTGGCGCTGGTGGGCACCCTGCGACGGGACGGGTGGCCGCGCATCTCGCCGGTGGAGCCCTTCATCGTCGATGGGCAACTGTACCTCGGCATGATGTGGCGGTCGGTAAAGGCGCTGGACCTGCTGCGCGACCCTCGCTGCGTGGTGCACAGCACCGTCTCGGACCGCGACGGGACGGAGGGCGAGTTCAAGGTCTACGGACGGGCCGTCGACGTGACCGACCTGGACGAGCGACAGCGGTTCACAGATGCAGTTTCCGCCGCCAGAGGCTTCCCACCCGAGGAGCTGGAGTTCCATTGCTTTGCCATCGCCATTGAGAGTGTCGCTTACTCCATACTGCAAGGCGAAGAATTCCACCGGCAAATCTGGAAAGCGCCACAAATGTAGAGGACGCAGGAATTAGCCTGCGTCCCCGATTTACCCCGCGATGTCCACGGTTAGTCGAAGACGAACACGCACTTGCCCGTGGTGGCGCCATCAAAGGTCTGAAAGGCTTCGATGGCCTCGTCGAGGCCGTAGCGGTGGGTGATCAGCCGGTCCAGCGGGGCCTTAGTGTCGACGAAGAAGCGGGCGATCTCGATCAACTCCGCCTTGCTGAAGGTCCAGGAGCCGTAAACGGTCAGTACCTTGAAAATGACGTCGCGGTTGAAGTCGATCTCCGCCGGCCCGCCGACACCCACGTAGCAGGCGCGGGCGAAGGGCCTGAGACACTTGAGCGTCTGTTGCCGCGCCGTGGGGTTGCCCGAAGTCTCCAGGGAGGCGGTGGCGCCCTGCCCGCCGGTCAGGTCCAGGATGGCCTGCACCGGGTCGGTGGCGGCGGCGTTGATGGTGTGATCGGCTCCCAAATCCGTCGCCAGCCTCAGGCGTTCGTCCATCACGTCGATGGCAATAACCCGCGCGCCCATCGCCTTGGCCGACAGCGTGCCGCTGAGGCCCACGGGGCCCTGTCCGAAGACGGCCACAATGTCCTTGCCGTTGACGTCCATCTTGTTCAGCCCGTTCCATGCCGTGCCGGTGCCACAGGAAATGGCGGCTCCCTCCTCGAAGGAGAGCTCGTCGGGCAGGTGCACCAGGGTGCGGGACGGGCAGATCATGTAGTCGGCGTTAGCCCCGTGCCCGGTTCCGCCGCCGAAGGTCACGTGGCCGTGAGGACAGAGCTGCTCGTAGCCCATGGAGCAGATCTCGCAGGTGCCGCAGCCTTCGTAGTGGTGGCACATCACCCGGTCGCCGATATTCAGCCCCGGAGGCGCGCCCGGGCCTAGCTCCTCGACGACGCCGCACGGCTCGTGGCCGGTGATCATGTCGGTGGGTTCGGCGTCCCGGTAGCGGTGCAGGTCGGTGCCACAGAGGCCGGAGGCGCGAATCCGCAGCACTGCCTCGCCCGGCCCGGCGTGTGGGTCGGGAAACTCTCGTATCTCGGCCTCCCGGTTCCCCTTGAAGGTAACTCCGCGCATGGCTCTCTCCCGTATCAAGTAATCTGGGCAAATGATACCAAAGGGTGATTGTCAGCGACACAAAAGCTGCAAGAGTCCAAGTACGGCGCAATGGGCTTATAATGCGAATGCAGCGGAGGTTTTGACCATGACGACGCTTAAACCCAGATCCGGCATGCGGCTCACCGTGGAAGAGTTCATGGATCTCCCCGAAACCGATGACCGGCGAAAAATGGAGTTGGACGAGGGAGTCCTGTACATAATGGTTAAACCGGGGTTGGTACACCAATTTTTTCAGGGTCGGCTTTCATTTTACTTTGAATCTTATCTGGAGGAATTTGACGAACCGCCAGCCCACGTGTTCACCGAGGTCATCGTGGCGCTCTCGCTGGAGCGTCGCACGCTCTTTGCGCCCGATCTGTCCATCGTTCTGGCCGGGAGGTCACACCTGCTGGCAGGAATCAGGATTGAGGGGCCACCGGACATCGTGGTTGAAATCCTGTCCACAGACCGCAACCGTGACCTGGTGCGCAAGCGGCAAGCCTACGCGGATGCGGGTGTTGCAGAATACTGGATTTTCGATTCCACAAACGACACCGCCACGATACTGGAACTGCGGTATGGCGAGTACCGCGAGCGGGCGGTCCTGACCGCCGACGATACGCTGACCAGCCCGCTGCTCCCCGGCCTCGCCATATCGCTGGCTGACGTTTTCCGGCACCGCCGCCGTCCGGCAGGGAACGACTGACAGCGCCAACTGCCTGCTTTGCGCCCAGGGCTATCGCATATGAATTGCAGCCCCGTCACTCCGGCGAAACCCTTCGGCAAGCTCAGGAGGAGTCCAGAATGTGCGGGATGCCGGATTTTCGGATGCAAACTGCCTAGTTCGGCCACTGGATTTCGGCTTTCGCCGGAATGACGGACATTACACGCTCATATGCGAATGCCCTGGCTTTGGCGCCCTTTTCTGCTGGTATGCCCGTGCGCTTTGGATGTATGATATGAGTGTCCTGTTGGGATGCGCTTTTCTCCACCCACCCCTTTTGGCATTGTTCTTTGGACAAATCGCCCAGCCTGCAAACCCTGGTCTCGGTCGACGAACCTTACGAAAGCGAGGTCGACGCGGAGTGGCTCGAGGCGGTAGTGCGAGCGGCGTTGACCGCAGCGGGAGTGCAGGGAGATGCGGAGGTCAGCCTGCTCATCACCGGCGATGAGACGGTCCGGGAACTGAACGCGGCATACCGGGGGTTGGACGAGACCACCGACGTCCTGTCCTTTTCCGCCGACCACCCCGGGCATTGGGAGGGTGACGGGCCGGAGCAACCCGCCGACCACCAGGGGTTTGTGCTGCCGCCCGGCATACCCCAACCACTGGGCGAGATAATCATATCCCTCCCACAAGCCCAGAGGCAGGCGGTGGATCACAGAGTAAGTCCCGTCCGGGAACTGGCTCACCTCGTAGTTCACGGCGCCCTGCATTTGGTGGGATACGATCATGTGGAGCCGGACGAGGCCGCGCTGATGCAGGCCCGGGAACGCGAAGCCCTAGACGCCCTAACCCTCTCCCCCAGGGAGAGGGAGTAACGGAGTCCCCGCAGTCATGACGTCGCAGGTCTACTATCGGAAGTGGCGTCCCTCCAGCTTCAACGAGCTGGCGGGACAGGAACACGTATCCACCACCCTGCGCCAGTCTGTGCTGTTGGGCCGCATCTCCCATTCCTACCTCTTCTGCGGCCCCCGCGGCTGCGGCAAGACCACCACCGCCCGCATCATCGCCAAGGCCGCCAACTGCCTCGACCTGCAGGACGGCGACCCGTGCAACGCCTGCCAGGTCTGCGTGTCGATCAACGAAGGCCGCTTCATGGACATCATCGAGCTTGACGCGGCCAGCAACCGGGGCATCGACGAGATTCGCGACATCCGCGACAAGGTGAACTTCGCTCCGGTGCAGGGCCGCCGCAAGGTCTACATCATCGACGAAGCGCACATGCTCACCGACCAGGCCTCCAACGCCTTCCTGAAGACGCTGGAGGAGCCGCCTGCGCATGTCATCTTCGTCCTCTGCACCACCGAGGCGCACCGAATCCTGCCCACCATCATCTCACGCTGCCAGCGGCTGGACTTCCGGCGCATCCCGGCGGAGACGGTGTTCGGTCGGCTGGCCGAGATCGCCGACGCCGAAGGGGTGGCGGTGGAACCCGCCGCGCTGCGCATCATCGCCCGCTACGCATCGGGCAGCCTCCGGGACGCCGAGAACCTCCTGGAGCAACTGGTCGTTTCATGCCCCGATGGAGTGACCGCTCCCCAGGTAGAGAAACTGCTCGGTATGGGCAGCGACGAGTCGGCCCTGGAGCTGGTGAAGTACCTGCTGCTGGGCAGCACCACGGCAGCGCTTTCCGCCGTCAACCAGGCCGCCTGGGAGGGCAGCGACCTGCGGCAGTTGCACCGCCAAACCTCCGACCTGCTGCGCGGTTTCATGCACCTGCAGTGGGGATCCGAAGACGCGGTCGACCTGCCGGAGCACGTGCGGGCGCAGCTGAAGGAGATGACCGGGCAACAGCAGCCGTGGAAGATCGTTCACGCGCTGAAAGTCTGGGGCGCGGTGAACATGCGCTACGACGCGCCCTCAACCCTGCCGCTGGAGCTGGCCGTTGTGGAGATCTGCGAGGAATCGGCTGCTCCGGCCCCCGCGGCCGAGGCCCCACCGCCGCCGCAGGCGAGAAGGGCGCCGGAGCCGCAACCACCGAGAGCCGCGACGCCACCGAGAGAGTCCCGCCCGGACCGGCCACCGCCAAGGGAGCGGTCTGCGCCGGCTGCGGCCCCGGCCCGGAGCGCCGCGCCGCAGACTGCGCAGGCCGGCGGCGGACGCACCGGCGGCGATTCCAGCGACCTCTGGGTGCAGTGGAACAACACCGTTAAGTCGCTCTCGCGGCACAAGGGCCGGAAGTACAACCTCGGGGCCTTGCTCCGCGACTGCAAGGTCAACAGCATCTCGCTGGACGGCAAGACCCTCGTGCTGCCGTTTACCAACAAGGCCAACCTGGAACGCATGGAAGAGGAGCTTGAGGACCCGGCCTCCCGCAAGCGCATGGTGGAGGCCCTGGCTGCCGCCTTCGGGGAGGGGTGCGAGTACCAGCTGACCCTGGCCAACGGACAGCAGGCCAACGGGAACGCCAACAAGACGGCCCAGCAAAGCCCGCTGGTCCGGGCCGCCCTGGGAATGGGCGCGCGAATTATCCAGGAACAAGAGGTGGAAGAATGAACCGCAACATGATGCGCCAGGCCCAGAGGCAACTGGCCCAGCTCCAGAAGGTCCAGGAGGAGCTGGAGGCCCTGACCGTCACGGGGACTGCCGGCGGCGGCGCAGTCCGGGTTGTGATGACCGGCAAGCAGGCCGTGGAGTCGGTCGAGATCGAACCGGAGGCCGCCGAGGACCTGGAGCTGCTGCAGGACATGCTGGTCGGCGCGTTCAACGACGCCGCCACCAAGGCGCAGGAACTGGCCGCCAGCAAGATGAGCGCCTTCACCGGGGGCCTGAACATCCCCGGCCTGACTTAGAAACTATCTCAAAACCAAAGGCGTGTTTATCGTATGCACTCAGCGGGGACTCTGCACTACTTTTTCACCCCCACCCCCGTATCAAGTACGGGGCAGGCTCTAACCCTCCCCCTCAAGAGGGAGGGGACTTTGGGGATAGTTTCTTAATGCAGTCAACCGCTCGCCCCGGCCACAGGTTGCCCCGTTACTCATTCGGCCTGTTGCCCTTCGGACTCAAACGCTTCAAGCCTGATACGTGCTTCTCGTATGACCCAAGATAATATGCCCTCAGCCGCCCCTTCGATTGCCCGCCTCGTGCAGGAGCTCAACCGGCTGCCCGGCATCGGCCCGAAGAGCGCCCAGCGGCTGGCCTATCACATCATCAGGCTCCCCGAGGAAGAGGCCTACGCGCTGGCCGAGGCGGTTACGGCCGTGAAGCGCAACACCATCTTCTGCGATGAATGTCAGAACCTGGCCGAGCACACCCCCTGCAACATCTGCTCCGACCAGCGGCGGTCGCGCTCCATCATCTGCGTGGTCGAAGACCCGATGGACGTTCTGGCGCTTGAGCGGACCCGCAGCTTTCGCGGGGTATACCACGTGCTGCACGGGGTGATCTCCCCGATCAACGGGATCGGCCCCGACCAGTTGAAGGTGAAGGAGCTGTTGACGCGATTGTCCGCCCCCGAGGTCGAGGAACTGGTGGTGGCGACCAACCCGACCCTGGAGGGCGAGGCCACTGCCATGTACATCCAGCGTCACCTGAGCCGCGAGGACCTAAGAATTACCCGCCTGGCCCGGGGACTGCCGGTGGGGGGATCGCTGGAGCACACCGACGAAACGACGCTGAGCCGCGCCTTCCAGGGTCGCCAGGAGTTGTAGCGTGGCCCCCATCAGCGGAGCCGAACGGACGCGCACTTACCGCTGCGAGGGGCTGACCCTCCACAAGGCCTCCATCGGCGAGGCCGACCTGGTGGTTACGGTGCTCACCGCCGACCACGGCAAGGTGCGGGCCGTGGCAAAGGGCGCCCGCCGCTCCAGCAGCAGGCTGGTCGGCCACCTGGAGCCGCTGACGCTGGCGCGACTCTCCATGGCGCGGGGCCGGAACCTGGACATCGTCTCCCAGGCGGAGGTTATAGACGGGTTCCCTGCCATCAAGGACGACCTCGCATTGATGACCCGGGGCCTGTATGTCGCCGAACTGCTGGACGGGTTCGGACCGGAAGACAGCCCTTCCCCGGCCCTGTACAACCTGGCGGTGAGCGCGCTTCGGACGCTGCCCCTTGCCGCGGAGCCCGAGGCGCCGCTGCGTTACTTCGAGCTTCACCTGCTTCGTCTCACCGGAATGCTGCCGGAACTCTACCAATGCGTGGAATGCCGGGGGGATGTGGCGCCGGACGGGCATCGCTTCAGCGTGAACCTTGGCGGCGTACTTTGCCCATCCTGCACACCGCCCGAAGCCCACGTCAGGCCCTTGTCCCTCCGCGCCATGAAGGTGCTCCGGCTCATGCACCGGGGCGGACTGCGGGAAGTCGGGAAACTGGGGCTGAACTCTCAGCTGTCTGCCGAGCTGAAGTCTATACTGTCGGGAACTGTCCGCTACTGGCTGGGGAAGGAAGTTAGGTCCAATTCATTCCTCGAACGGCTGCACAGCGAGGAACGGGCTGCCATTTCCAGAGACGCCTAAATTCGCAGGCCGGTGTGGGTGCGTATTCACACGGTCGCTGGTATTATGTCCGGTCAATGGCGGTAGTGCCCTCCGGGGCCCGGGTTGAACAGGGAAACGAGCGGAAGTCCAGGGGAGGGGTGAGCAGATGTTTTCCAAGGTCCTGATTGCCAACCGCGGCGAGATTGCCTGCCGGGTTATTCGCACCTGCAAGGCCCTCGGGATCAAGACCGTCGCAGTGTACTCACAGGTCGACGCCGATTCCCTGCCAGTGCAGGAGGCCGACGAGTCTATCCCGCTCGGTCCGCCGGCTCCCCACGAGAGCTATCTCAACATAGGGAAGATAATGGCGGCGGCCCGCCTGGCGGGGGCTGACGCCATTCACCCCGGTTACGGCTTCCTGTCCGAGAACCCCCGTTTCGCGCGTCAGTGCGAGGAGGAGGAGGTCTGCTTCATCGGCCCACGGCCGGAGGTGATGGAGCAGATGGGCGACAAGCTGTTTTCCCGCCGTCTGGCCCGGGAGGCGGGGGTACCGGTACTCCCCGGCACCGATGAAGCGGTCCCGGACGGCGAAGCCGCCGATGCGGCCTGGCGGCTGGGCTTCCCGCTGATGGTCAAGGCGGCCGAGGGCGGCGGCGGCATGGGGATCCATATCGTCAACACGCCCGAGGAGCTGGCCCCACTCGTCGAGCGGGCCCGCCAGGTGGCGTCCGGGGCCTTCGGCAGCGGTCGTCTCTACTTTGAGCGGTATCTGAAGGACGCTTCGCACATTGAGGTCCAGCTCATCGGCGACAACCACGGCAACCTCGTCCACCTGTACGAGCGCGACTGCTCGGTGCAGCGCCGCAACCAGAAGCTGATCGAGGAGACCCCGGCCTCGGCCAAGCTGCAACCGGCCCTCAGGCGCAGGTTGGCCTCCCTGGCCGTCCAGCTCGGCGAACGGATCGGCTACAACAACGCGGGTACCGTGGAATTCCTGGTCTCCCGGGACGGCAGCGTCTACTTCCTGGAAATGAACACCCGCCTGCAGGTGGAGCACGGCGTTACCGAGATGATCACCGGCCTGGACCTCGTGGAACTGCAACTCCGGGTGGCCAGCGGGGAGACCTTGCCGATATCCCAGGGGGACGTCATCCAGACCGGCCATGCCATCGAGGCCCGCATATATCCCGAGCACCCGGAAACCTTCATGCCGGATGCCGGCGACATCACCGACCTTCATCTGCCCACCGTGGAGAACGTGCGCATCGACACCGCCCTTTGCGACGGCTACACCGTTGGGTTAGACTACGAGCCGCTGATGGCCAAGGTAATGGCTTGGGGCGAAGACCGCGAACGCGCCATCAGAACACTGCAGCGGGCATTGCTGGAAATGCGGCTGGAGGGAGTGACCAACAACGTGCCGTTGCTCCGCAGCATCCTCGCCAGCAGTGAATTTACCGGCGCCACTCACCATACGGGGTCGGTGCCTCACTGGGTCAACGAGTTGCGGCAGAGGAACATGGCTCACCAGGCCGGCATCCCGGTACACCCACACCCAGGCTCCGGCCACGACCGGCCGGAGAAAGAAGTGGCCGCCGCCATCGGGGTGGCCCTTGCCATGGCGATGCAGGAGCCTGCCGCCCGCGCGGAGTCCAGTGCGTGGCGAACACAGCGCCGCCGCGAACAGCTCCATTCCGGCAGCGTAGGGAGCCGGGGTTGGCGCTAACCAGGCTTCGAGTACGGGTGGGTGAAAACTGGTACAACGTCGAGGTGGGCGACCTCGACCGTTCTCCCGTGCTCGTTACCGTGGAGGGCGAGACCTTTGCCGTCGAGGTGCCCGGGCTGGGCGGCCAGCCCCGCACCCGCCCCCGCCGGGGGCGCACCGAGACCCCCGGCATCCTCGTGCCGCCACCGGCCAGCCGGGTCAACCCCACCGGCGGCGACGGGAACTTCATCCGCTCTCCTATGCCCGGACGCGTCATTTCCATCATGGTACGCCCGGGAGACAGCGTGACGGTCGGCCAGGAGGTCTGCGTCGTCGAGGCGATGAAGATGGAGCAGAGCATCCGCTCGCCCCAGAGAGGCGTGGTCAAGGAAATCCGCGTCCAACCCATGGACTCCGTCCGCACCAACGACCCCCTGATGGAGTTGGAGTAGGTCGGCCATCGGCTGACAGAAGGGGCATTGCCTTATGGCAGGCTGATGTAGTGAAATAGGCCAGTGTCGATTATCCCGCTTTTGCAGGTGTGTCATTGGTGAGTCGAGAATCAGCCAGTGTAGGCCAACTGTCTTTCCGTTCAAACATTGGACAACCAGAAGATGGCCGTTTCCTTGTCGACAACCGCCTGTATTGCGGAGACTCCCGATCCCTTTTGCAGATGGTCGAGCCGGAAACGGTCGCCCTGAGCTTCTGGTCCCCTCCTTACTTTGTAGGGAAAAGCTACGAAAAAGATTTGTCTTTTGAGCAGTGGCAGGACTTGCTCAGCGAAGTAATCCGGCTGCATTTCGGTATCATCGCGCCCGGCGGTTTCTTGTGTATCAACATAGCCGACATCCTGGCCTTCCCCGACACCGACATGCCGCGAATTCAAGCGGACAACGTATCGTCCAAGAGATCGGGAATCACCAGGGAACAAGTCCTTTTAGCCAAGCGGGAGCACCCTGACTTCAATAGGTATCAGCTTGCCGAGTTGCTGGGTTGCAGTGAACAGACCATTGACCGGCGGCTGAACCATAACAACGTGCGGGGCGGTAAATATACTCCCCAGACTAAGGTGAAGCTGGTTGGCGGCTTGGTGCAAGAATGGGCCGAAGACGCCGGATTTTTCCTATACGACCGTCGCGCTTGGGTCAAGGATCCCTGTTGGGAGAATTCCCGCTGGCACAGCCTTTCCTACCGCGCCGTGGACGAATTCGAGTATGTCTACGTCTTCTGGAAGCCCGGCATAACCGTCATAGACCGCAACCGCCTGAGCCGCGAAGAATGGAGCGAGTGGGGTTCCCGCGCCGTCTGGGAAATGCCGTCGGTAAGGAACAACAGCGAACACGAAGCCCAATTCCCGCTCGAACTTCCCCGACGGGTAATCCGCATCTTCTCGGGCAAGGGCGACCTCGTGCTGGACCCTTTCATGGGGCTGGGCACCACGGCGGTCGCGGCGATTCGGGAAGCGCGGCGGTACATCGGCATAGACTACGTTGCTGAATACGTCGAAAAGGCGGCGGCGAGAATCGCGCTGGAATCGGCGGGGTGACCAATGACGCTGGACCCTACTGAACTGCCCGCCAATCTCGATTTGCTGGAATCTATCGAGAAGGCCACTCTTCGTCTCGTAGTTCAAGCCATTTACTCCTTTGCCGGAGAAGCAGCAGACATTTTTCGCAACGAGCGAGACGACGTACAAGACATCGCGGAGGATATTACCAGAGAAGCAATGGACCGGATTGGCACATCCATCATCCCTGTAAGGCTCTTTGGCAGCATAGATTACAAACGCGCTCGCTACCTGTTCTCTCCCGATTTCTCCCTGCGGCAAGCCCTGTTCGTAGACTCAAAGGCCGAAAAGGTCGAAGGCGCTAGGACTGTGACCATACAGACATCCCAAACCTCTATGCGAATCCGCCAGATTCGGGCAGGGGCAGAGGTGGACGAGGCGGGGGAAGTTCCTGTTGTTTACCAAGACCGGGATGGTGTGGCCTATCTGACAACTACTGTGTTTGTGAAGTACAACTACGCTGAAATTGCAGCGAGACAGAATCAACTCGAGTCCATCAGCATTACGTGTTTGCCAAATGGAATGCTGCAAGACCGTTATAACCCAAATGCTCAAACTACGTTCTGGATGGCCGGAAGAAACGCGCCAACCCGAGGAGAGGAATTCAGGGTGCGCATCGGGCTACCCCGCTTGAAGGCTTTGTCAAGCTGGCGAGTTCAGGACATACAGATTGAGCCGAATGTCACATTTGCTTGGAATGATTAACGGCACGAAATCGTATCGTCCGCCGGGCCTGTGCCTATTATTGGCTCGGCGAATAGCTTTGATAGCCCCCCACAGGTATACTATCATCGCCCCGGGATCTTAACGGGAAAAACTCGATACCATGAGCGGGCGTCATCCATATTCCGAACTTACCAAGAATTTCACTGATGCGAACCATCTGGAGGTTGCCGCCGAGTCAGCCAAGCTCCAGGCCGAACTTTTGGAGGCCAACCCCAAACTGGCCGATCCGGAATATGTCAAAGCCCGCGCCGACGCTATTTTCGATGCCTGGGACAGAGGAGACTGGGTACAAGCAGAAATACTCATAAACGGAGGGACCGGAATGAAGTACGACTACATCGTTGTGGGGGGAGGATCGGCGGGATGCACCATCGCCACGCGGCTTTCGGAGGACCCGAACAACTCGGTGCTGCTATTGGAGGCCGGGCCGGACTATCCCGACTTCGAGACGCTGCCGGATGACCTGAAGCTGGGCAACAATGTCTGGTTTTCGGCCTACGGCGACCACAGCTGGGCCTACCGGGGCCACATGACCGACGAGCTGCCCGACCTGGAAATCCCGCGGGGCAAGGCCACCGGCGGCTCCAGCGCCATCAACGGCCAGGTTCTGTACCGGGGCGTCCCCGACGACTACAACCGCTGGGCCCAGTGGGGCAACGACGAGTGGGGCTTCACCAACTGCCTGCCCTACTTCAACAAGATGGAGACCGATCTGGACTTCGGCGGCAGTGACTTCCACGGCTCCGACGGCCCCGTGCCGGTGCGCCGCGCCCCGCGCAGCGAGTGGCTGCCTCACGCCGTCGCCTTCGAGCGGGCCGCCCTGGCCGAGGGGTTTGAGATCTCGGAAGACATGAACGACCCCGAGTCCACCGGCGTCTCGCCCCGCGCCCGCAACACGCTGAACTTCAAGGGCAGCTCAGGCGTGCGCATGAGCATGGCCCTGAACTACCTGGACATGGCCCGCCACCGCCTGAACTTCACCATTCGCGGCAACGTCATCTGCCGTCGCATCCTGTTCGACGGCAAGAAGGCCGTGGGCGTCGAGGCCGAGAGCGGCGGCGAAGTCTTCACCGTCGAAGGCAACGAGATCATCCTGTCCAGCGGCGCGGTGGCATCGCCCCAGATCCTGATGCTCTCCGGCGTGGGCCCGAAGGAGCAGCTGGAAAGGCTGGGGATCCAGGTGGTGCACGACTCGCAGGGCGTGGGCAAGAACCTGCGCGACCACCCCTCTGCCGCGGCGATCTACCGGGCGGAGGGCGAGAAGCCCGACGTGCAGGCGCCGGTGATCCAGGTGGGGCTGCGCTACCAGGTGCCGGGCAGCCCGCTGGAAAACGACATGCAGCTCTCGCCGATGCTGATGACCAGTGAGCACCGCCCGGCGCAGGTGACCATCGACGAAGACCTGAACTACATCGGCATGAGCGCCAGCCTGCAGCTGGCTCTGGGGCAGGGCGAGCTGACCCTCCAGTCCGCCGACCCCCACGAGCAGCCGTTCATCAACTACAACTACTACAAGGAACCCGAGGACCTGCGCCGGATGCGCGAGGCCATCCGCTTGGGTGTCCGCATGGCCGAGACCCACGGGATCTACGACGACATCATCATTGAGCGGATCATGCCCACCGACGAGGAGCTGGCCGACGACGCGGCCCTCGACGAGTGGCTGAAGCGCAACTCCGGCACCTCCCACCACATTTCCGGCACCTGCAAGATGGGCCCGGACAGCGACCCGCTGGCAGTGGTGGACCAGCACCTGCACGTCAAGGGCGTTGAGGGCCTGCGCGTCGCCGACGCCTCCATCATGCCCGACTGCATCCGCGCCAACACCAACGCCACCACCATCATGATCGGCGAGCGCTGCGCCGACTTCATCAAAGACGGCAAGTAGCGTACGGCGCGACATGGCCTAACCGGATTGTAGGGGCGGGTTTGAAACCCGCCCCTATGTCCTTGGGAGGGAAAGATGGTAGCAACCAGCAGAGTGCAAGAGAAAGTGCAAGCTGATGAAACCTAATGATATACAAGTGGTGCTGGAATACGCACTGGCGAATAACGCGAAGGTTTGTGCGGCCGTAAAGGGCTATGAGGAACTAACGGAAGAAGAGAAGGCGATGTTCCGGTTGGCCGTGGGGATTACGCAAGATACTGCTGCCAAAGGGAAAAATCATCGGAACACAGCAAGGAGTGAACCGAGTTCCAACGGCGAGCGCGGCCGATTTCAACGACTAGTGCGAGGCTTGATGAAAACCTTGCTGGAGGAGCATCCCACCCTGCTGACTGACGCCGATATTCGGAACATGATGGACAATGACTACTGCAAGAAACGTCTTGGCCTGAAAATCGGCAACCTCACGCTCCTGCGCAACATGGAAACAGGCAGACAGATATCCGGTCATGGCAGGTACTGGGCCATGCTGTATGCAGGGAAGTTCTATGTTTGCAATAACTGGTGGGATGACTATCATTTTGCAAATGCCAAAGCCCTAGTCCAGTTCATAGGCGACCTCGCAGAGAGGAACCCGGATCATGCGGGCATCGCTGTGCTTGCTAGCCATCGAAAAGCACTCCAAGAATATATCGACTGCCCATAGCCTGCCCTACGGAGAAGGGGAGTGATCGCAACCACCCGGGGCTGCGCTATCACACTGATAGCCTTCGCCGTCGCACTGGCGGCTGCGGCAACTTACGGCGTAGCCAGCTCGCAGTCCGCCAACGGCAAGTACGACACCGACGGCGACGGGCTGATTGAGATTGAGTACTTGGAGCAGTTGGACGCCATCCGCTACGATTTGGACGGTGATGGCCGCTCCGATGATGACAGATATGGCGTTGCTTTCCCCACATCAGCCGGGGAATCAGTCTGCCGAAGCCGCTGCAAAGGCTACGAACTCACCCGCTCGCTGGACTTCGATACCCCGGACAGCTACGCCTCCGGGGCAGTCAACGCCAAGTGGACCTCAGGCGACGGCTGGTTGCCTATTGGGATTAGTGAGAATAACAGCTTCGTTACCATATTCGACGGAAACGGATTTACTATCTCCAACTTGTACATCAACCGCCCATCTCAATTTAACAATCCCGGCGCAATCGGGCTATTCGGATATGTCGGCGAGGACTGGGGGCGGGAAAGAACAAACCGACAAGAAATCAGAAATATAGGGTTGGTCAATATCGATGTCACCGGGTTTGGGTACGTCGGCGGGCTGATTGGATACAATCGGTATTGCGTGGTTAGTGACAGCTATGTCAGCGGCAATGTGTCAGGTACACATAGGAAGACCGGCGGTCTTGTTGGGAGCAATTCTGGCTTAATCCACAACAGCTACACCACTGGCAGCGTATCAGGTGTTGAGGATGTTGGCGGTCTACTAGGGTCTAATCACGGACTAGGTGAGGGTAGTAACAACCTAGGAGGCACAGTTGCCAGTAGTTTCTCCACCGCCAACATAACGGGCACTAAGTATGTTGGCGGGCTAATCGGGGCAAATTGGGGCGGTCATATACGCGACAGCTACGCCACTGGCGACGTCTCGGGTGATCAGGAAGTCGGCGGGCTTGCTGGGCGGAATGCTGGAGGGTGGGCCCCAATTGTCGCTAGTTACGCAACTGGCAGCGTATCGGGTGTTCGGCAAGTTGGCGGGCTTGTTGGAGGAAATCATAGTTCCATCACAGGCAGCTACGCTACCGGGGACGTGCTAGGTGATTGGAATGTCGGCGGACTTGTTGGACTGAATGAGGCCGAAATCAGCAGCAGTTACTCTGCCAACAGCGTGTCAGGAGATGTTCAAGTCGGTGGGCTAATCGGAGAAAACAAAGACAGAGTCATTAGTAGTTATGTCACTGGGAACGTATCAGGCACCGAGCGAGTGGGTGGGCTAGTCGGGGAAAATGGAGGCGAAATCCTGATAAGCTATTCCATCGGCACGGTGACTTCCAATGGGGAAAACATAGGCGGGCTGGTTGGGACAATCAGCGATAACACCACAATCATCGCCAGCTACTGGAACACTCAAACTTCCGGCCAAGCAACTTCCGCCGCCGGGGAAGGCAAGACTACTGCCGAGTTGCAATCCCCCACAGGCTACAGTGGCATATATGCCGATTGGTTGATTGACATTGATAACGCCGACCAGGACTTCGACCAGTCTACCGGCGTGGATGACGTTTGGGACTTTGGCACATCCAGCCAGTATCCAGCGGTGAAGGCCGACATTGACGGAGACGGGGTTGCAACCTGGCACGAGGTTAGCAGTCAGGGCCGTCCATTGCCAAAGGCTACACCCACGCCCAAGCCAACTGCTACACCTGCGCCGACGTCAACGCCAGTTCCGACGGCAACACCAACCCCAGAGCCGACGCTTACACCTACATTGACACCGATACCTACGTCTACGCCAACCCCTATGCCTACTAACACGCCGACGCCAGCGCCTACCGTTACTCCCACTCCAGAACCGACGCTTACGCCAACGTTGACGCCGATACCTACGGCTACGCCCGAACCGACAGCCACCTTGGCGCCGGTGGCATTACCAACGGACACACCCACGCCGGTCGCCGCCTCGACGCAATTTCTGCCAACCGAGACATCACCGCCACCCGTTCAAATAGTCACGGTGGTAGTGACCGCAACCCCTGAGCCCACACCGGAGGCGACGCCCGCACCGGCCCCAGAGTCCGGCGGCGGGGCTTGCGGCCTGCCGTCCGGTGACGCATCAGCTGGCGCAGGCGCGGGCAGCTTGCTACTGCTGCTGGTGCCGCTGGGCATGGTATGGGGGTTGAGGTGGCATGGACAGCGCAGGCGCAGGAGGCGATAATCCCTTTTACGCTAGGACTTGCGGTCCTCAGGGCAAGTTGCCCATTCCCCTGCAAGGTGAACGATGACCGTAGAAACTCCGCTGCTCACCGCCATTGTCGCCACCGCGGGCGCTGTCCTGATAGCCGTCATCGGCCTGATATCCAGCGTCCACTACCGGCTGGGCAAGGTGGAGGAGGGGCAAAAAACTCTGGCCCAAGAGGACGCCCACACCCGGGAGATACTGGTCAAAGAGGACGCCCACACCCGGGAGATGCTAACCCAAGAAATCACCCACACCCGGAAGGTGGTAGTTGAAGGAGACGCTCACACCCAGGAATTGATCGCCCAGACACGGGAGATGGCGGCCTGGGAAAACGCCCAAACACGGGAGATGGCAGCACAGGGAGACGCCCAAACACGGGAATTGGTCACCCATACCCGTGAATTGATAATGCAGGAAATCGCCGCCTTGCGGGAGCGCTCCGACGCTCAACACGCGGAAACGATGGGCGCTATCCAGCGCTTGACCGACGCTTTCCTGTCTCACAGCCACGACACCGACGGCTCTATCCGGTTCAGCATCCCCCCTCCGCCTTCAGCGCTTCCCAGCCAGCAGCCACGGACGGACGACGAAGCATGAAACGCAGCGAATCACGCATCCTGACCACTCACGCGGGGAGTCTGCCCCGGCCCGACGGGCTGGTGGAGATGCTGGGCGCGGTGTCGCGGGGCGAAGCGGTGGACGAGGAGGCGCTGGCCTCGGCGGCCCGGGACGCTACCGCCGAGGTTGTCCGCGCGCAGGCGGAGGCGGGCGTCGACGTGGTCAACGGCGGGGAGCAGTCGCGGGTCAGCTTCTCGACCTACGTCACACAGCGCATGTCGGGATTCGGCGGGGGCTGGACGCGGAGGGGACACCGCGACCAGAACGAGTTTCCGTCAATCGCACGGCCGCGGGTGGTGCAGCTCATGCGTGATGTGCCCACGTGCGTCGGCCCGCTGTCGTACGACAGGCTGGACATTGCCGAACGGGAATGCGACGACCTGTTCGCGGCAGTTACCGCGTCGGGCGCCGGACACGAGGAACTGTTCATGACGGCCGCATCGCCCGGCATCATCACGCTGACGATGAAGAACGAACACTATCCCTCCTACGAGGACTATGTCTACGCGGTGGCCGAGGAAATGCGGAAGGAGTACGAGCTGATCGTCTCCAGGGGCTTGGTGCTGCAACTGGACTGCCCCGACCTGGCAATGGAGCGGCACGTGTCGTACCAGGACGAGCCGCTGGAGGCGTTCCAGGAGGTGGTGGAGCTGCACATCGAGGCGATCAACCGCGCCCTGCGGAACATCCCCCGCGAGCAGGTCAGGCTGCATGTCTGCTGGGGCAACAGCGAGGGCCCGCACCATTATGACGTGCCTTTACAGGACATCCTGCCCATCATCTATCGGGCCAAGGTGGGCGCACTGGTGATGGAGATGGCCAATCCGCGCCACGCCCACGAGTACAAGGTCTACCGCGACCTGCCCCTGCCCGACGACATGCTGCTGGTGGCCGGGGTGATCGACACCAAGACAAACTACGTGGAGCACCCGGAGGTGGTGGCCGACCGGGTGCGCCTGGCGGTCCAAGCCGCTGGCGGGGACCCGACCCGGGTAATGGTGGGCACCGACTGCGGTTTCGATACCTCCGCTGGCTCCAACCGGGTCGACAAGGGCGTGGTCTGGCTCAAACTGCGCACCATGCGCGAGGGCGCCGACATCGCCAGCCGGGAGCTGTTCTAGGGGCTGGGTGCTGCCTGGCTGACGCTGGTAGGCGGCGGGAAACGATTGCCCGTCAACTTCTGCTCAATGGCCTCCACAACCCAGTCATCCATATCCAGCCCATCTGCCGCAGCCGCCAACGCGATGCGCCGGTACAGCTCCTGATACAGGGGTAACTCCAACTTGCCGGGAAACGGCTTTGCCGGTTCATCGCCGTCCTCTTCGCACCAGGACAGGTAGTCCTCAACCGATATTCTGAACTCGCGTTTCAGCCCTTCTACGTCGGAAGCCATGAAGTTGACTATCGGATACGGGGCGGCATTGATGACGTTCCCGTAGAGAAGGTCATGTGAGTCAGCGTATCCAATGACAGCGATGTAGCCCTTATACTCCATCATGGCACAACTCCTATATCGTTCAGAAATCCGGCGATTCTTCGGATGGCGCGCCTATCCATTTCCGGGCTGGGGTGGGGACGGTGAACTGTCAGTTTTACATCACCCATTCTCAACCTTACCCTCGAACCGGCTCCCTCCGTTATTTCCACCCCCAACGCCCGCACCAACGATTCCACCTCCGTCCATCGAATGTTGGCGGGAGTAGGGTGATCGAAAATTCTCTCCAGGGTGCGTCTGTGTCTTCCCGGCACGGGGATATGGTACCACCGGCTATGGTAAACTGCCGTCGAAATCTGTGAACCGATTGCGGAGGGACAGGGTTGGCCGACAGCTTGATAACCGGCGAGGTGCGCGCCCTCATCGGAACGGAGACGCCGCCGGAGCGCAACCGCTTCGCCATCAGCGAGGAAATGCTCTACGATGTGGCCGACGCGACGGAGGATCCGAACCCTCTGTATGTAGACCCGGAGGCGGCCCACGCCAGCCGGTTCGGGGGCCTGATCTGCCCGCCGCTGGCCACCTGGAAGGACATCGCGCCGCCCATCGGATACTTCGGGGCGGGCCAGGAGTCGCACTTCGAGGTGCCCCTGCCCTTCAACAGCTACGGCCTGAACGGGGGCAGCGACTGGCAGTTCCTCCGCCCGCCGTATGTTGGCAGCTGGATCACCCGCCAGTTCAAGATCCTGGACATCTTCCAGAAGCAGGGCCGTTCCGGGCCGCTGGTCTTCGTCGAACGCCTGGAGACCCAGACCGACCAGCACGACCAGGTCATCCTGCTGGCCCGCCGGGTCAGCATCCACCGGGCCCTCGACCAGGACGCCACCTCTCCGCAGGAAGGCGCCACGGTGGCCAGCGACTTGCAGACCGTCAACCTCTCCCCGCCGGGGCCCGGCGAAGAGGTGCCGCGTCCGTCCCCCTCCGACCGGCCGCAGCTCTACTTCGAGGATGTTGCCGAGGGCATGGACCTGCCTCCGGTGATCAAGGGGCCGCTCACCACAACCCACCTGGTACGCTGGGCCGCGGCCAACGGCAACTACGCCCGCATCCACTGGGACCTCCCCTTCGCCCAGATGCAGCAGGGGCTTCAAAACGTGGTGGTCAACGGCTCTCTCAAGAACCAGTACCTGGGCCAGCTGCTGGTGGACTTTGCGGGCCAAGGCGGATGGCTTCGGCGCTTCTATGTGCAGCACCGGGGCATGGACTATCCCGGCGACGTGCTGACCGCCAACGGAGTGGTCACGGGCCTGCGGGAGATTGACGGCGTGGGTCATGCGGACTGCACCGTGACCCTCACCAACAGCCGGGGGCACCAGACCGCGTCGGGAGTCGGAACCGTTGCGTTCCCGCGTCGTGGACAGGAGCTGCCTCTGGTCTGGCAGCCGGAGGACTAGCCTTGCTCGGCGGACTCAGGGTGCTCGACCTGGGGCCGGGAATTGCCCCTTCCTTCTGCGGCAAGCTGCTCGCGGATTACGGGGCAGAGGTCATCAAGGTGGAGCCACCCGGAAACGGGGACCCGGCGCGCAGTATGGGCCCGTTTGTCGGCCATAACCCTCATATCGAGAAGAGCATCCCGTTCCTGTACCTCAATACCGGCAAGAGGGGCGTCACCCTCGACTACGGCAGCGACACCGGTCGCGCCGTCCTTCACCGGCTGTTGGCCGGAGCCGACGTGCTGGTGGAGGGCTTTCCGCCATCCTTTACGGAAGGGTCGGGCATCAACTACGCCGAGTTGTCCCGCTCCCATCCGGGCTTGGTGGTCACCTCCGTCACGCCTTTTGGACAGAATGGGCCGTACCGGGACTTCCAGGCTACCGACATCATAACCTGCGCCATGAGCGGTTTGATGTACCACTCGGGGGACTCGGACCGGGAGCCGTTGCGAAACGCCCTCGATCAGTCGCTGTACGTGGCCGGTGCCAACGCTGCGGCTGCCACGCTGGTGGCGGTGTTCGCCCGGCTCGCCTCCGGCGAGGGCCAGCACGTCGACGTCTCAGTCGCCGAGTGCCTGGCCGCCCACCTGGTGCAGCCCGTGCCTTACTACAACTACATGGGCGCCACCAAGGGACGCCGGCCGGTGCGCGGTTCCGGGTTCGAGGAGTTGATGCCCGCTCGCGACGGGTACGTGGTGCCGTCGGTGCAGGGATCCCAGCCGTGGGAGACTGTCGCCGATCTCATCGGGCTGGAGGAATTACAGGCCCCTCGGTTCGCCTCGGGGGCTGGCCGCATCGCCTACGGCGAGGAGCTCAAGGCACTGCTGATTGAGGGACTGGCCGAGTGGGACCGTCTGCCGCTGTTCTTGGCGTCGGGAGAGCGGCGGCTGGTATTCGGCATGGCCCAGGACGCCGGAGACCTGGTGGCCTGCCCGCACCTGGAGGCCCGGGGCTTCTACCATGAGGTCGACCATCCGGTGGCGGGAGTTGCCACATATCCGGGCATGGGCGCAGCCCTCTCGAATTACCCGCAACGGGCGCCGTCGCCCGCCCCCCTGCTGGGCCAGCACAACCCGGAGATTTTCGGGAAAGAGTTGGGATACGATGCTGACGAGCTCGCCGCCCTTCGCTACGCGGGGGTGATATGAGCCGCCCGCCGCTGGAAAACATCCGGGTGGTCGATCTGAGCCGCGTTTTCGCCATGCCCTTCGCCGGGGCCAACCTGGCCGACCTGGGCGCGGAGGTCATCAAGATCGACACCTGCCAGGCCCAGTTCATGGAGACCACCCGCACCATCACCGGGCCCTTCCCCGACAACCAGCCGGGCGACCTGTGGTGGGAACAGGGCGGGACTTTCCAGACGCTGAACCGTGGCAAGCGCAGCCTGACGCTGGACCTGCGCTCCGAAGAAGCCCAGGAGATACTGAAGGAATTGGTATCGGTCAGCGACATCGTGCTGGAGAACTTCACGCCCCGCGTGATGGCACGGTTCGGACTGGACTATGCCTCCCTCCGCGCCGTCAAGCCCGACCTGATCATGGTCTCCAACACAGGCTACGGGCACAGCGGGCCGTGGAGCAACTTCGGCGCCATGGCGTCGGCCCTGGAGCCAACCCACGGCACCGGGGCGTTCATGGGTTACCTGGAGGACGACGGGTCCGGCTCCCTACGGCAAGGGAACGTGCCAAACAAAGTGGGCAACTCCTATACCGACTTTCTGGCCACCTGGACCGCGCTCGTGTCGGTGATGGCCGCGCTTCTGCACCGGTACGAGACGGGCCGGGGCACCTGGATCGATCTCGCCATGTACCAGGCCGGAGCATCCTTCATAGGCGAGGGGCTGCTGGCCTACTCCTTCAACGGTGAGCGGGCCCGGCGCATGGGGAACCGTCACTCATCGATGGCCCCCCACGGCTGTTATCCCTGCCGGGGCGAGGACCAATGGGTGACCATCGCCGTCCGGGACGACGAGGACTGGCTGGCTTTCTGCCAAGTGTTGGGCATACCGGAAGCCGCCACCAATCCACAGTACGCCACTGCGCCGTTGCGAATCGACAGGCAGGACGAACTGGACTCCATCGTATCAGACTGGACCCGCCGGCTCACCTCTTATGAAGTGATGACGAAACTCCAGGGTGCAGGCGTTCCAGCCGGCCCGGTGCTGACTGCTGGACAGTCGTTGACCGACCCCCATTTCCGCCACCGGGGATTTTTCGAGAAAGTAGACCACCCGGCGGAAACCGGACTGGGCGAGAAGGAATACATCGGACGCGGCTGGAAGTTCTCTTCCAGCAGAGCCGGCATCGCGGGACCGGCCCCTCTGCTTGGCGATTCGAACGATTATGCGCTGCGTCAAATTCTCGGCATTACCGGAGAACGTATCGGTGCCCTGGAGAACGAGAACGCAATCGGGACCGAACCCGTCGGTGGCCGTTCCCCATCCCAGGTGCCCCTGGAAGACCAGGTAGAACTGGGGTGGGTCGCCGCGTTCGATCCCGATTTCAAGAGCTAGCGATAGGGCCGCCCCTTGTAGGCGCCCTATGCAAATTTGGTCTGCTGGTAGGGGCAACACTTGTGGTTGCCCTGTGTACCTTCTACCTCAACCCAATCTCGATGTCACTGTCTATCTCTTCAAAGGCCCTGGTCTACCTGGCGGAAGTCTTGCTCATGACCTCGATAAGCCGGTAACCGTATATCGAAGCGTCCTGTGGAGGCTCTTCATCGTCGGGCCACGCATCGTAACGCTCGATCTTGAGCCTGTATGTGAAGCCTTCCTCGAAATCAAAACCCTCTATGGTTTCGTAGAAGAGTTCCCCATCGACCACCAGGCACTTCATTGGCGCAACCCCGACACAGTCCTTCAATTCCGGCCCTACTGTTGCCTCGAGAGTTATCGTGTCGTCGGAAGATGCGCAAGCAGCGGCGAACATCGCCATAACCAGCATCACTCCCAGCAAACATGCCCTCAGCAGGCCCGGTGGACATTTCGACCACCGGCATTCGCGCTTTCCTCGGAATGACGTCGAGTTTCTCATCCGCACCACCCATATCCGGTATTGATCATCAATGTTTGCCATACGAAATGGCGTCGCAACCGGGTTTATCCTTGGGGCAATCAAGTCTTGGGAGAAACCACTGCTGATGCGCGGAGTATGTTTGCAAAAGTTCCACGAGGGTAAGAAAGCAATCGGGCCTGCGGTTTCAATGTATCGCAGGCCTTTTTTCGTGGCCGCGATGGAGGGCTCGCGGGATGATATGCAGTGGGTCAAATGGCCTTCAAATGTGTCGGGGCACTTGTGATGCGGCCTTGGCAGCGGCTACTACCGAAATCCCCGTCGATCCTTTCAAGAGCACTGATCGCCAGCCCGTCATTAAGAAACACTGGCCAAATGCCAAAGCTGGCGGAGCAGAGTTCGGGATGCAGTTCAAGAACAACATTGGGCCGCCGCTCAGAGACAAGTGCGTTATGACACGTCCGCCGTGCCGAAAGACGCCACCGCCGAGTAAAATGTAGTAAATCCAGAGCCTGCGGGAACCAAATATGCCGATACAGAACCGGGACGACGCCGTCGAAGTCGAAACTCAGATAGCGGCTATTTTCGCTGCTACTGCCGATGGCCGGACCAGCGCCATACAGCGCCTGTTCGTGGAGACGCTGGACTTCAACGAGGCTTCCGGCCAGGTCAGCCTGGCCGGCGCTTCCGCCCCTTCGACAAGCTCAGGGCAGGCTCTGCCCGACGCTGCCGAGCGTATCGCCGTGCTGGACGGTGTCCAGGTTGTGTACATCCCGTTGAACATCGAGGGCACCGACCGGGTGCGCAAGGCCGAGGTTGACGCCGCCGCCGGGTTGATAGCCGACCAGTTGGGCGATGACCTGCTGCTGGTGTTTACCAATACCTCGGCCAGCCAGTTGCATCACATCCTGCCAGAATTCGAAGGCGCCCGCCCGACGCTGCGCCGCATGGTGGTGGAGCGCGACCTGCCCCGGCGCACTGCCGTGCAGCAGGTGGCGGGCATCTACTGGAACCACCGGGACAGGGGCCTCATCCGCACCGCACTGGACGCGGCCTTCGACGTCGAGCCGGTCACCAGGGACTTCTTCGCCGAGTACAAGCGCATTTTCGAGAACGCTTTGGGGTCTGTCGGCGGGTTCGGCGACGGGGAGGAAGAGAGCAAGCGGACCTTCGTGCAGACGCTGTTCAACCGTCTGATGTTCGTCTACTTCCTGTCCCGGAAGGGCTGGCTGCGGTTCGGCAACAACGCTGATTACCTGAACGCCCTGTGGCAGGACTACGGCAAGGGGCTAGGCGACGCGAACTTCTACGATGACCGGCTCCGCCCGTTGTTCTTCTCCGGCCTGAACAACCCCAACTCCCGGGACCTGACCGAGGGGCTGCGGACGGTCATCGGCGATGTGCCCTTCCTTAACGGCGGCCTCTTCGAAGAGACGGAGCTGGACCGGCTCGACGGCATCACCGTGCCCGACGAGGCGATCCGTCAGGTGCTGACTGGCCTGTTCAACCGCTTCAACTTCACGGTGATGGAGTCCACGCCCTTCGACATCGAGGTGGCCGTCGACCCGGAGATGCTGGGCAAGGTGTTCGAGGAGCTGGTCACCGGCCGCCACGACTCCGGCGCCTACTACACCCCCCGGCCCGTGGTGTCCTTCATGTGCCGCGAGGCCCTCAAGGGCTACCTGGAGGGGCAGGGCACCGGCCTTGACGCCGACACAATTTCCCGGTTCGTGGACCACCACGACACCGACGGCATCGGCGTGGCCCAGGCCCGGCGCATCGCCGAGGCCCTGGCCGAGGTCACCGTGGTGGAACCGGCCTGTGGCTCCGGGGCCTACCTGCTGGGCATGATGCAGGAACTCATCGAATTGCAGGCCCGCCTGTTCAATGTCACCCAGGACGCCAAGTCCCTCTACGACCTGAAGCTGGAGATCATCCAGCGCAACCTCTATGGCGTGGACATCGACAGCTTCGCGGGGAACATTGCCATGCTGCGCATGTGGCTGTCGCTGGCCATCGATTACGAGGGCGACACGCCGGAGCCGCTGCCCAACCTGGACTTCAAGGTGGTCTGGGGAGACAGCCTGCTGGGCCCCGACCCCAGCAGCGGCGCGGAGGTGCAGGGCGGCCTCGGTTACAGCCAGGATAAAGTCCAACTGCTGGGTCGGCTCAAGGGTGAGTTTCTACGGGCCTCCAGCAGCGCGGAAAAGGACCGTTTGCGAAAAGAGATCGCGTCTCTTAACACCAAAATCCGGGGTTCTCTGGGTGTGGTCTCGGATGATGAGGTTCTGAACTGGCGCGTGGAGTTTGCCGAGGTATATCGCATATGTACCGAACATGAGGTCATCCATCTGCACAGCACTTGGCCTGACACGGCAGTGGATGCCGACCTCTCTCTTACTGACAGGCTTAACCGTCGCATCCAGACCTTCCACGACCTTATCGGGCTGGACAGCAGGCTCCTGTCGGATACCGAGCGCTTGAATGCCAACGCCATGTACCGCATTTACTACGAGGGTAAGGAACTGCCCGAGATTGATGATGCTCTGGACGAAGTGGCCGCCAACCAGCGGGCCATTGCCTTGCTCCAGCGTATACAGGAAGACGATCCCGACCTGTGGCGCACCATCACGGCCCTCTCTGATGGCATCCGCTCGGCCTTGACGGTTAGGGGTGCGCACGCGGAAGCTGGTGATGACCGCTACGCTCAGAACGTGTTTCCCATCGAGGGCGCACAGGCGCCGCTCATGTCTCCCGGGACCATGAACCCCGGTACGTAGCCTTTCGACGATCCGAGGGCAGGGGAAACGCTGGTGCTGCTCAGCGCGGGAGGGATCAGCACCTGCTACGCTGTGGGAGAGGACCTTCTGTCCCGCGCCATCAGCCCCGCGCAGTTGGTTGCTGCTGCGGAATGCGCCCCGGATACGCCGCCTCGACCTCTGCCGGAGGGAACCAACGAGCGGGTAATGGCGGCCTTTCAAGCCTTCCGGACAGACTTCCAGCGCCGGTTGGGCCTGGCGCGCAGGCACCGGGATACACGGGCACGCCGCTACATTCCCGGCAGCTCAATATCGCCGACAGAGAGGCCGAGGGAGACGCAGGCTCCCAGCGTCAGATTGGCGTACTGCGCAGAATATTCACCGGGGAACTTCCCGCCCAGGTCGAAAGCGCTCTGAGTGAAATTCGCGAACTCCGCTTGGAGGGTCCGGGGTTCCGAACAAGGCTGGAGGCGCTGCGGGAGAGGTACGGTCTCAACCCGCCCGACGATTCCGCCGATGTACGACAATCGGATCCCCAGGTGGTTCGGATTGTATGTTCAGATGGGCTGGTTTGACTCGTACGCTACCACCCACGACACTTCCAACCTGGAGTGAAGACACAAGGCGATCGGAGAAACTTAAAGCAGATTCTGGAGACACCCACGACATTAGAGACCGCGGCAAGCGGCCAAGGGGTTCCGTTTGAAATTGCAGGATTGCCTTTTAGGCCCTATGCCGTCGCGTGGACTTGGGCGGCTTCGGGCGCAATGCACGGGATAGCGTCGCAAATGCGTCCGGCGGCACAGGGCTTTCCAGCATAGCCGCCTTTTTCGTCTTGCGCGTCCTGCCGATTTTTCGGCGGCTGTATCTTCGGCAGTCTCGCTTTTGGGCGCGGCTGCTTGGGCAGCATGACCGGAGTGGTTCCGCCCTTCACCACGTCGGCCCATTCCTCAAACGGCGGATTGACCTTTGCCTTGACGCCCGGCGGCTTCCCGTCCGCCGATTCGTGATCCCGGAAGTGATTGTACTGGATGGTCCAGCCGTCAAGGTAGTGTTGCGCCGTCTTTACGCTGTCCATCCCCCGCATCCTCTTGACCCGGCTGCGGTAGGCGCCCTGCAACCGTTCGCTCATGTTGTTGTTCAGGGTTGAACGGATGCCCTGCGATTTGATGTGCAGGGTTTCGGGGAATACTTCCTCGATGGCCTTGACGTAGGAGCGCAGCTTGTCAGTCTTGATGGTGTTGGGCGGGCTGACGGCGGCGGCTTTCGCTTTTTGCATCACGGCGCGGGCGGCTTTCAGGTCTCGGTTGCGCCCCAGGTGAGACGCCAGGGTGTACCTGGTCTTCTCGTCCATGACGTTGAATATCCACATCTGCCAGCCGCCCACGTCCACCGCCAGCTCGTCCGCCACCCATTCATCCCCTAGCGGGCCTTGTGGCCCCTCATCTGCTCCACGGCGTCATCGGTGTATTTCTTTACCCATGCGTAGATGGTCTGCTTCGACGGCTCGGGAATGTCATACATCTTCTCCATCGCTTCGGCGACCTGCTTGTACGACATGCCGGAGTAGAACATTCTGATTGCCGCGCCGATATGGTCGGCGGCGATGTGGCGCCCATTGGTCGCGCCGGTGTCGCGGAACTGCTTTTCGCACCCATCACATTTGTACAATTGCTTGCCTTTGCGAGTCCCGTTCTTCACCGGTACTATGGGCTATCCTGCAATTTCAAACGGAACCTTCCTACCTCGTCGGTTCCGGCTGATTTTGCTCGACCTGTATAGGGGCTGCTGGGGGCTGGACAGTTTCTGCTTGGCCTTCTCGGTGAGGCATATGGCTGCGGCCGTGGCTGCCCTTCGGATCAGGTAATGGTTGTAGGTGTCGGTGAGCAACGCCGGGTTGTGGGTAAGTCGTGGGGCATTCCCTGCTCTCGCGGGGTGTGCCGGTTCAGTCGTTGTCGCGCCTGCTGTTCATCTCCACTCGAAGGTCTCGTAGCTGTGCTTCTGCTTTGAGGCGGGCCTGTCGCTCGGTGTCCCTTTCCTGTTCCGCTGCGATACGGCCTTGGCGCTCGCTCTGGATGGTTGGAATGTGGTCTTCGGTCTGTGGGTCGATCCACCGGAGCTGACCTTGTTCCCACCGGATGAGGAGGCCCAGGGCCTGGCTATAGCCCTGGGAGATTCCAGGAGCTGGGTCGTTGATGGGAATGGGCACGTACTCTCCTTCGGAGAGGCGGTCGCCGGCCAGTCTGGGCCGGTTTGAGGTGGGGTTCTCGTCGAACCGCCAGTATTCTGGGATGCCCAGGGCCTCGTAGTCCTGGCGCTTGTCTGTGGCGTCTTGGTCCCGGGTGCCCGGGGAAGCTATCTCCATGACGAAGTCGGGCGGTTTCCCCTGTTCCTCGATGATGTAGGCGTTGGTCTGGTAGTAGGCTTCGGGATTTACGCCGAAGGCGACCAGTAGGTCGGGGTATCTTACTCCGGTCATGTCGCTGGGGCGGGTTCTGGCCAGGTAGTGTTCGCCGGCTACCAGGGTGGTTTCGGGGTGCCCGAGAAAGTCCTTCAGGTAGTGGGAGTTGCCGGTGATGTTGGTCTGGTTGTAGTTGGTCATGTCCTCGGACTTTCCCTCGGGAGGGTCCGGCAGCGGGGCGAGTTTCTGTGCCTTAGTGGTCATGGCTGGCCTCACGGATTGGGAGGGTCTGTTCATGGGATTCTATCGTGCGCCGATGGCAGACGTAAACGAGCTGTTTCCGTGCGCATCTCGGTGCCGTGAGGAATTACAGCTCGTACTCGGCTGTTTCCAATTGCTCGGTGGTGGGGTTGACCTTCAGGCCGTGGTTTTCCAGGGTGGTGCGATCCACCAGGTACTTTTCGGTGGGCCAGAAGAATACGACACAGTGGAGCGGTGGGATCCCTGCTAGGGATATGTCGGCATAACCGAGCCCCATGTCCATCACGGTGTTGTCTGCTGCGCGGACCGGCACCTGCCCTTATCGGTTTGATACCAATGGCTTCCAGGGTTGCGGCTGGTAGCACCCTGAGCGATGCACTCATGCACCTGTTCCATGCCATCGGCCCATCGGGCGAACTCCGCCGCCCGGTCTCTCAAGGCAACCACAGCCTCACCTCATCAAAACGCAACTGGCCCAATACCAACCAATTGTTCCTAATCTGTGAGTGTAGTATTAGGGGGTGTCGTCAAATTAACCCGTCATTCCGGCTTTCGCCGGAATGACGGGGAAAAGACCGTCGCGTGTCCGGTAACTCAATTTGATGACACTCCCTAGGTAGAATCGACATTTGTTTATCCGCAGATGACGAAGGAGACCAGGTAGAGCGCTGAGAGAAAGTAGATGCTCTTTTGGTCATACCGGGTGGCGATTCTGCGCCAGTGCTTCAGCTTGTTGAATGCCCGTTCGATCAGGTTGCGCTGGCGGTACAGTTCCCGGTCGTACTCCCAAGACTCCTTCCGGTTGCTCTTTTGGCGGTATGACTGCCGCGGCGCCCCAGACCGGATGAATGCCAGCATCCTGTTGCTTTCATAACCCTTGTCTGCGAGCACTGGGTCGGTTTCAATGCCGGTCAGCAAGGGAATTGCCTGAGGCCCGTCCGATTCCTGTCCGCCAGTGAGAGCGAGGCGCATTGGCCACCCCTGGGCGTCGCACACCATGTGAATCTTGGTGGTCAATCCACCCCTTCGGCAGGCTCAGGAGATGCGCCCGGACTATGGTGGAGTCGATCATCACGTAGCGGTTGTCAGGGTCATCCAGCAGCACCTGGAATATCTTTTGCCGGATTCCGGACCTGGCCCGGCGGGTGAAACGCTTGTGGACGCTCTTCCAGTTGCCGAATCGTGCCGGCAGATCTTTCCACTGGGCGCCGCTGCGCAGAACCCAGAGTACGCCGTTGACGAAGCTGCGGTTGTCTTTGGCCGTAACGTCCACCCAGCCCTGACGGCCCGGCAAAAGGCCCTCTATCCGGTCCCATTGGGTATCGCTCAATTCATAACTCTCCACAACACGACCTCCACTACACCAGTCTGGGAGAGTTACACTCTGCCTCCTCGCATCATTTTCCGGCCCAACTCTTGCAAGCCGATTCCCATCAATTGTCGATTCTGCCTAGTCAACATACTCGGTCCATGATTCCAGCTTCGAGGCCCGCCTTATCCACGTTTTCGGCAGCAAGTCCTCCGGGCCCACGAGTCAGCAGCCAACCGACCGGCCTCGAGTCCATCGGCCGAGTTGCGGCGGATTACGCCGCGGTACAGTCCCCGGGCAGCTAATCGCTGGTCGGCGCTCGTGCGACCGCAAGCAGATGGCTTGCTGTGTTGAGGTATTCCGGCCGTTCACCAATCTCTAGGGCTAGGCGGGACCAATGCTCAACGATCTCCTCCGACGTTTCCGCCAAGGATGCCTGGGCATCTGGGGCAGGAGGGTCGAGACCACGTAACTCGCGGAGCGCCAGACCAGCGGCCTCGAACTCCGCTTCGATCTCGTCGGGATCATGGAAGTAACACGCTCGGAAGAAGTCCGGGATGGCGTCCCTTTCGCCAAAGCGCCCTTCCTGCAGTAGTCGTGCCCAATCCACGAGTCCAGCGTCTGCTGCGTACCACGTCAGAACAGAACGGAGCGCCCCTGCGCGGCTGAGCATCTGTACGATCAGCACGCCGTCGGGACGGAGCACGCGCCTCGCCTCGCGGAGCACCTCGATCCGAGCCTCAGTGCAGGTGAGATGATAGAGGGGGCCAAGCGACAAGACGACGTCGGCGAAGTGATCCGGGTGCGGGAGGGCGCGCGCATCGGCGACGGCGATGTCCGCGAGGGGTGTCGCGCTAGCGAGTTGTCGGGCTCGCGCGTCATCGATCAGTTCAGACACGACATCGGAGAGGTGGACCTCGTAGCCACGAGCGGCGAGTGCGAACGCGTGACGTCCGTTGCCACCGCCGGCATCGACAACCCGAGCCGGCGCGTCGGGCAACCACAGGTCGAACAACGCTGAGGTCACCAGGCCTTCGATGCGCGATTGCGTGTCGGTGCGCGACCAGAGGAACGACGCCGTATCGCGATAGATCGCGCGTGTCCGCGACCCATCGTCAGCCGAGACGCCCGTCAGCCCCGCGTCCTCCGTCACCGATGAAGGCGGGCGCAGTCCACCTGAGTAGCAGGCTTCCCGCAGCGCCGCTCGCCCGAGTTCCTCGACACTCTCGAACCCGGCGGACAGCGCGTACGCCTCGAGGTCGTCGGGTACCGCGATCTCCTTGTGATACACGAAGAACCACGTCCAAAGGCGATCTTCGGAGACGTCGAGATCCTCGAGCGACGGATGCTCTAAGTTCAGCGAACGGAGGACGGTGCGCTTGTCACGCGCGCGCCCTGCGACAGCCGGGTAGAGCCCGTGTGTCCTGAGGTGATCGAGGATGCGCGTCGCCGCGCGGATTCTTACTCGCTCGTACGCCCGGTCGACGATCTGCTGTTCAGCGGCGAGACGCTGCAGGCCATCTGACCCAAGGTCGTTGGACGCCAGCCACGATGGCAGGTTCGGCCGCTCGATCCCTTTGGCTTCGAGGAACCACTGTGTTGCGAGATCGTCTTTGGCCGTGCCCGGATCGTCACCCACGATCGAGCCCTCAACCGCCAGCGTCCGAAGGACCGCCGCGTGGTGAGCAGGAACGAACTCGTCGACCAGCTTGAGCTCCTCGAACAGGGCGTCCGCCTCAATACCTTCATCAGCCGATGGCGTCTGCGACATGCCGACCTCCTTTTCTCGATCTCTTCCGCCCGGTGCCTACTCGGTGCAGACACTTCACACGGGCCTCTGGTACATCCACGGCTTCGGCAGACGATCCGGCGCGCCCACGACCGCCCCCTCGGCGTCGATGAGCCGGTCGTGCGTCTCCGGCATATCTGGAAACTGGTCCAGTCTCTCGAGCTGCGCCTTCCCAAGTCAGTTGTCGCCCGTCATCAGTTCAGGAGTTTGTATTTCCATGCCCAATGAGGGATTGAGCGCGGCTCTGGAACCAGTACAGGGGCCGCCCCCCAGACCGGGCAATTCGCTCAACCCTCACCCCGAACACGGGTTCAAGCACCTCCGGTAGCAGGACCGTTTCCACTGGCCCGGCCGCTTGTATGCGGCCACCCTGCAACACGACGATGTGATCGCAGTACTCCGCCGCCAGATTCACGTCATGTACCGACATGAGGGTGGTCACGCCCACGCCACGGATGAGCTCGAGAACTTCGAGCTGGTAGCGGATGTCGAGGTGGTTGGTAGGCTCATCGAGGATCAGGACACGCGCCTCCTGCACGAGGGCGCGTGCGATCAGCGCCCGTTGCTTTTCTCCGCCGGACAGCGTGCCGAACGACCGAGTCGCCAGGTCCGCGATGCTCACGTGAGCGAGCGCATCGTCGACGCGCTCGCGGTCCTCGGCGGACTCCCTGGCAAAGGCCGACTGGTGAGGGCTGCGTCCCATCGCCACCACTTCCCGCACGGTGAACTCGAAATCGGACCGCGGCTCCTGCACCACTACTGCGATACGCCGGGCGGCCTCGGACGGCCGCAACTCCCAGAGATCATCCTCGCCCACCACGACGCGCCCCAAGCGCGGTCGCAGTACCCGGTACACGGCGCGCAACAGCGTGGTCTTGCCACTGCCGTTCGGCCCTATGATACCCACGACCTGGCCGGCCTCGACCTCCAGGCTGACCTCCGAGCAGATCTCTACGGAACCCACCGCGACCGTCACCCCGGACAGCGACAACGACAACGGGGCCGAACCGGCGCCTGCCGCGGCTGGCTTCGCAGTGTCGAACTCAATGTGATCACCGGGCATGGTCTGATCCTCGCAGTCGGGAGCGTAGGAGCAGGGCGAAGACCGGCGCGCCGACCAGCGCCGTGATCACCCCTATCGGCAACTCGCGGGGCTGTATCACCAGCCGCGCCAGCACATCTGCCCACAGCAGGAATAGTGCCCCAACGAGGGCTGCAAGTGGCAATACCCGGCGATGATCGGAGCCCACCGCCATCCGCGCCGCGTGGGGAATGACGAGCCCCACGAACCCGACTCCCCCGGCCAGCGCGACCGACGTTCCAGTGAGCAGCGCTACGACCACGAAGAGGACGCGACGCAGCCGGTCCGGCGGCACGCCCATGCTCGTCGCGGTCTCATCACCGAAGAGCAACAGGTTCAACGGACGGGCCTGGGCCAGGAGATAGACTAGCCCGGCGCCGAGCAGGATGGCCGGCAACCCGAGCTGGTCCCACCGCGCCCCGCCCAGTGCGCCGAGCATCCAGAAAAGCGCGATGCGCGCCGTCTGGTTTTGCTCGCTGATGAAGATGAGCATACTGGTCAGGGCCGCGAACAGGTAGCTCACCGCGATTCCGGCCAGCACAAGCCGCAATGGGCTGAGGCCGCCCGCAGAATGCGCCAAAAGGAAAGCCAGTCCATAACCGATTAGGCCGCCTGCAAAGGCGGCAACCGGAAGCGTGTAGATTCCCGCGAAGGCCCATCCCAGCACAATGACGCTCACGGCGCCGGCCGCGGCGCCTGAGGTCCCGCCCAGGATCGTCGGGTCCGCCAACGGGTTCCGCACCATCGCCTGGAGCACCGTGCCGACTACGGCGAGGGTCGCTCCGATCAGCACGGCGAGCAGCGCCCTCGGGAGGCGGATGTGCCAGACGATCCGCTCGTGAGCCGCCGGCCAGTTGGCCGATATCACGTCGGGCCAGAACTGATAGATCCCGATCCGCCAGGCCGTGGCTGGAGAGATATCTGCGGGACCCAGGGTCACCGCCATCACGATCGAGACGGCCAGGGCAACGCAGAGACCTCCCAAAACTGCGGCGAAACCCAGCCCAGCCAGCCCGCGAGAGTTCGCGACGCCGCCCGGTGAACGCTTTGCGCCGGAGCGGATCAGCCCATCCATCTATGGCGACCTCATATTTCCGCCACCCGCCAGTTTCCTTGTCGGTAGCGCCACCAGGATCCGGCCGTCCGAGCGGCGAAGAAGGCGACCCCGGCGACGTATACTCCGGCGAGCCCCCAGTCGAAGGGGATAGCAAGGAGCCACGATAGCGGCACCAAGACCAGGTAGCTGGAAACCGTGGACGTGTAGAAGACCCACTTGGAGTCGCCGGCAGCGCGCAGCACCGCGGCCAGCACCATGCTTGAGGCCATGAAGGGCACTTGCAGGGCCAGCATGGGGAGGACGCGCCTGGCCTCCGCCACCACGTCCTCATCGGGGGTCAGCAGATGCAGAATTGGGGACGGCGCGACAAGGACCGGGGCCAGCAAGATCGCCGGTACGACGATCATCATTATCAGCCCGGCCCGCTCGGTCAGCGCCACTGCGCCCTCGTCGCGGGTGCCGAGGCTGTGCCCCACAAGGATTGACACCCCCGTCGAAAGAGCCCAGATGACCGTCCAGAGGATCTGCTGTACGTTTGTGACGACCTGCGCCCCGGCGATTACCGACGTGCCCAGCGAGGCGACGATCCTGAGCACGAGGACATTGTTGATGTAGCCCAGGAAGAGCATGGCGGTCTCAGGCCAGCCTATGGACCAAAGCCGGGGAAGCACCTCTTGGAAGTGGCGCAGGTGCCCGACGCGGAACAGCTCGTAGGTGCCTCGGAACCGTCTCCATCCGAACTGGCCCATGTAGACGCATCCCACGGCTACGGAGATTGCCGTCCCTACTCCGGCGCCCAGCAGCCCCCAGCCGAATACGAAGATCAGTACGTAGTTCAGGGGGATGTTTATCGCGTTGACCAGGAAGGTCATGCGCATTGCCACCCTGGTCTCCCCCACGCCGGCATAGACGGCGCGGAACATGGCCGTTGCCGCGGCCATCGGTGCGGCCAACGCGAGCACCCGGAGATAAGGCACGCCCTCAGCCCGCACGGCCTCGCTCACTCCGAAAACGGCGAAGAACAGGCTTGAGCCGATGCTCAGGACTAGCAGCACCAAGAGGCCTGCGCCGACACCGACAAGCAGCGAGACGTCCAGCAATCGCCCGATATCGACCCGACGTCCTTCCCCGAACCGGCGGGCCGCGATCACCTGCGCGGCCGTCGCCCATCCGCCGAACAGCATTCCCGCAGTGATGTTGACCGCCGAGGCTACCGCCGCTGCCGCCAGCGCATCCGTGGAGACGCGGCTGATCATCGCGGTGTCAACGAGACCGAGCACGATGTGAGTTAGGTTCGCGACGGCGATTGGGTAGCTTAAGGCGAAGACACGCCTCAGGGTGCCCCCTTGGGTTGTTGTCACCGCACTCGTGGCTTCCTCCAGGGTGGTGGATGAGACGCCGGGATGACCGGGTTCTCATCCCGGCGGCGATTGCAGCAGATCAGCGGGCGGCGCTCACACGGCGCACTGCGGTCGCCACCTTTATGAGCCCGTCAAGGTTCTGTGGACCGGGCACGCTCTGGAGGAACGTCAGCGCCATGTACTGACCGTTCACGACCGCCGACATTCCGGACAGAGCCGGGTTTGACTCCAGGAACGTCCGGTTCGAATCCGGGCCGCCAAAGCCATAGTCAACGAAGATGATCAACTCCGGGTCGCCCTCGACAACGGCTTCCCACTCCACGGTGCCCCAGGTGCCGCTCACATCGGAGAGGATGTTCATCCCGCCGGCGCGGCTGATAATGTCCGACATCACTGAGCCGGAGAGCGCCGTGAACGGAGCCTCTTCACCTGAGTCGAAGTAGAAAACTCGGACCGGCTCCCCGGCCGGGACTGCCGCTGCGACATCTGCGAGCTGCTGCTCCCACGAGGCGATGAGTTCCTCCCCGCGTTCCTCGACGTCGAAAATCCGCGCCACGGCGCGGACATCGTCGAACATCACTTCAAGGGTTACGTTGCCGGAGAAGTCGGGACAGGCTTCCGTGAACGAGAAACTGTGTGCCCCAGAGTCTCGCAGGTTCTGTCCAGTGAGACCTGCACTCTCGTTGAAGCCGTAGCTGAACACCATATCGGGACCGGGGGCGAGGACCGCCTCCAGCGATGGGTAAGGGAAGCTGCCTCCCAGGCGCTCGACCAGTGACGCGCGGGCCTGGTGCCGGGGCTGGAGCCGGTCGGGAGTGCCGCCGAAGTAACCTATGACGTGCTCCTGCAACCCGAGGGCCATTAGAACCTCAAGCGCGCTCGTGTCCGTGGCCACCACCCGCTGGGGGACCGTGTCATAGACGGTCTCAACGCCGCAGTTGTTGATGGTAACTGCGGCCGGCTCGGGTGTGGCGGTAGCGGCGGGAATCTGGGTGGGGGCGGCTGTCGCGGTCGGTTCGGGCGCCGCGGTGGCTGTGGGACTTTGTGTCGCCGTAGCTGTCGCGGTTGGCTCGGGCGCCGGGGTGGCTGTGGGGTTGGGCGTCGCCGGTGGAACCGCTGTCGGTTCGACCGTTGGAGCAGCCGGCTGAGTGGGGGTAGCCGTGCTCTCGCCTGTGGATGCCTCGTCACCGCCGCAAGCAACGATGAACAAGAGGGTCAAGGCAAGCAACCAGGAAACGGTTGCCAGAAATGGCTTGGTGCGCGGTCTGAGTCGTGCCTGAGGCCTGATCATGAGTCATCCTTTGTTTCATAGATTGGGATTGCCTAGTTAGGTTGCGCTGTCAGTCCGGCTGAGAATGCCCCTTTGCGCCAGTCGAGTCCGACTGGGTGATTGCAGCCTGTGCTTGCGGTGGAGACCTCCCTATTCTTCGAGTAGAACCCTGTGTGATCTGCTCCTTGTCATCAAGCCGGAACATACGGCCGGCGTCCGGCCTGCAGCCTCGATTTAGTACGCCGGCATTGTGCGGAAAACTCGACAAAAGACGCGATCATCTGCGCCTTGACGTGAAGGCAAGCAGCACGGGTAATGAGAGTAAGTATCAATTCAGTCCGCGATATTCGGTTAGCAAGAGATTCTTTTACTAGGAACAACATCTGGAGCGCCGCTATTTAATGAGAGTAAGTATCAATTTAAGGCTTGGCAGCACCAAGCTCATGGCCAGTTAGGAATTGCTCCGAGGGATATGGCGAGGAGCAACGACGATAGAATAATACGAGGTCTTGGTAACCACGTCAATTGCACGCACCCAAGGCTAGGGCGATAGCAGAGTTGCCGTCTTGTGTGATTAACGGTGAATCCGCCGGGAGGAGTTTCATTATCTCAACCTTCTCTGATGCCAGGCTCTGATGCCAGGATTTCGCCACCATCTCTCCTATCAATGGGGAGGGGATTTGGGTCGCGGGAGAGAGACTATGCGATTGTCCTAGATCGTCCTTCAGGGCCTTTTCAAAGTCCTTAATAATCCGTTGGTGCTGATGGTTCGACATGGTGAGCCTGTCGAACCATCAGCAGTTTCTGAACACCCGTCCTCCGACAAGCCCAAGACTAACGGCCCTGAACTTTGAAAAGGCCCTTATCGTCCTTAAGTACCAGTTGACAGATGGTATTCGATGCTTTAAATTGTGCCGTGCTCAGTACTATTGTTTTTGTCAGCAAAGTTTTTGATACCATATCTCATTAACTCCATTTGTGAACTTTAATGTGGTGTGTGCCTCGGAGGCTAATTCCGGCCGCTGCTGCCATCCAGTAAATGGGTGGTTGAACGGAGTGGTCCGGACAGGAGCCTGTTTATGCGGTGCTGTTCTCCGGAGTGGTCGCGACTGGCAGTTCCGTACGAGGAACTTATGGAGTGCCGCGCTACGTACCACGAGTTGGTGTGAGCACGGTGCCCAGAACGTACTGCTATCGGCACGAGGCAGAACGGAATCTTGAGAAAAGGAGGTAGGTCATCATGAAGAAGCAGAGCTTCCAGAAGCTGCAGCGTCGGTCTCCGGGCTTGGCGCTTCACTCGTCGAACCACTGCATGGCCCGCGCAGCCAACTTCGCTTGGCGGTAGACCAGAGCAGCTAGACGGGCGGCAGGCACATCTGCCTGCCGCCCCAAACTATCCCGGCTGGAAAGCTGGCACGAGGTAAGACGGAACCTTGAGAAAAGGGGGATAAGCCATCATGAAGAAGCAGAGCTTCCAGAAGCTGGAGCGCCGCTCGGCGAGCCTGGCGCTCCACTGCTCAAACCACTGCATGGCCCGCGCGGCCAACTTCGCTCGGCAGTAGACCGGCGAGACGGGGCGGCAGGCAGATCTTCCGTCGCCCCCAACTATCCCGGCTGGAAAGCTGGCAGGAGGCAAAATGGACTGGAAGGCACAGAGCGCCGCTTGGCGTCTGAAAGCGGGCGCGCATGTGTTTCAGGAAGGTGAAGATCGCTGGATCCTTTGTACACCGGAGGAAGACTTCGTACGCATTTCTCTCCCGCCGGAAGTGTCCCCCTCGTTCAAGGCTATCCTGCAAGGTGCGCGCGCTACTGCTTCCGATTTCGTTGGAGAAGGTGAACTCGGCGAAGTGCTGGACGCCTTCTATGCGGAAGGGCTTCTTCAGGAGCAAACTTCAGACGGACCAACCGAGGCGCCGACACCGCCCCAGATACTCGTGATTGGCGAGAACCCCTTGGCGCGGTCGATTGCCAACCTGTTCCTCGCCTCCGGCGCCATGGTCGAGACCATCTCGAGTCCGAACCTTAATCAGTCCTCCCTCGCCCAGGTAGACTGCGCAGTGGCGGCCAGTGGCTGGCTACCCGACGCACTCTGGACCGAGCTCGACGAGAAGTACGAGGCTACCGGGACGCCGTGGCACCGCGTGTACCTTGAAGGGCCGCGACTCTTCATCGGACCGCTGACAATTCCTCGTGTATCCGCCTCGTACCGCGACCTTCGCCTGCGGAGGATTGCCGCCTCCCCGTGGCCTGAAGAACTACAGGCACACTGGCGTGCCCTGGACAATAACAGTGGCATCGGGACAGTGGACTGGCCTGCATATCCGGCCCTTGTTGCGGCTGCCTCTGCGCTGGCGTCCGATGTCCTAACCTACCTCGCCGGAGGACAGCCTCCCGGCGCAATCGGGCAAGTAGAGTTCGACGCAACGACGTGGTTCTGGCACACCCACCCAGTGCTTCCCATCCCGCGCGGCATCATGACGGTGGCCCCGTGAGCATCGGCCCGGTCTGTATCCTCGGAGAGCGCATACCCGGAGCGGGCGGCGCGTCACCTCCCACAGATGTCTACCTTCCTGAGACCGCGCCCGCCCCAACGCTGCTGGTGAGGACTCCGTATGGCCGAAGCGCCCTCGCATGGGAAGGGGTACAGTGGTCCCAGATGGGGTTCGCCTTCGTCGTGCAGGAACTTCGCCCAGGTCCGGCCGACAGCAACAACGCTGTGTCTGACGTTGATATAGCCGATGGGCTCGCGGTCCTGCGCTGGATTGATGCCCAGCCGTGGTCCGACGGCCGTGTCATTCCCATCGGAACCGCAGATGAGGTTGCTCCAGCGGTGGCTGCCGCTGGATCCGGCCACCCTTCGATCCGTGGAGTGGCGCTGGTCGCACCAAGCTCCGTTTCTTCCCGACCGATTTCCCGATTGCCGCTGTTGGAGTGGCCTCTGTGGGCGGCCCTTGGCGCCCGCGTTGGCAGTCCCGGTAGTGTGGACCTGCTGGACATGCTACAGGCACGGGAGCCATTACTACTGCATCGCCTCCCGGTGACCTCGATCGCCGAACAGGTCGGATTACCGCCAGAGGTCTTCACGCCCGCCGGAGGCGAAGACTCTAAGCTGCTCGATGCAGTTCGGTCCCTCTCGGTGCCTTCACTCCATGTCGGATCCTGGTACGACCCATTGATAGAGCAGGCGATGGCGCTGCACGACGCAACTGGGGCGGACGCGGAGCCCAGGCCACCGCGTAGCCGGATCATTGGGCCGTGGGCGTTCCCCGAGCATGTGAAGCTGGCGCCGGAGTGCGACCTGGACTTCGCGGGCGCGGAGGAGCAGCCGCCCCAGGCTTTTGTCGCGCACTGGCTGGAGAGCCTGTGCTCAAAGCAGCTCGATTTCCCGTCTCGGTGGTTCGTGACCGGGACGAATGAATGGGAGGCCGAGTGGGGCTGCCTGGGACCGGCTACCGAATGGCACGCCACGGCGGATGGTATGCTCCGGCTCGAGCCCTCCTCAGACATTGCGAGCGTCCGGTTCAAATCAGACCCACTGAATCCATGCCCTTCCCTTCCGCATTCCGCAGACCACGCAGAGCTTACAGAGCGCCCGGATGTTGTGAGCTTCACGACCGAGCCACTCCGCGCATCGCTCGGCTGGAGTCGTGCTCGCATCGAACTCCGAGCGACCAGCTCGTCGCCTACGACCGACTGGATCGTGCGCCTGCTGCGGGTGCTGCCGGACGGGCGTGCACACCTGCTCGGCCTTGCCGGCGTAGAAGCGCCGGGGGGCGAGAGCCGTCATCAGTTGGAACTCCCCGTGCACGCGGTACGGCTTGCTCCCGGCGATCGCCTCAGGCTTCAGATTTCCAGCACCTGGTTCCCGTACATGGCCCGCAACCTCCAGAATTGCGAGAGCCGCTGGGAAGGGACAAGATGCGCCGTGGCAGAGCAGCGGATCACGGTAGGCGCCTCCAGCACCAGGGTGATCCTGACAGGTGCGTCGTGACGGAGCATCCGACGGACTGGCGCAGCCTGCTAGATCCTCGCAGCGGCATACTAACTCGCCTTGAGGTCATCCCGCGTGATCCGGCATGGCCTAGCCATCTGGTCGTCGCAGTGAGCGAGATCGCGGACACCTGGCGCTTCGCGCCTTGGGCATCGGATCGCGTGTCCACGGGTACGGCGTTTGGAAGCACGGAGGCCGCGGTTGGAGCAGCCGTCGGAGAGGCCGTTGAGCGGTATTGCGGAAATTTCGTCCCATCGGAACTCCGGCGCGCGACCTACGAGGAGTTGGCGGCCGATGGCGTTGAAGCCATCGATCCGCAGGCGCTCGCCCTCTACGCGGACTGGCAGCTCGCCTCTCCCGGCTGTCCCTTCGTCCCGTTCGGGCGTGACCTGCCGGTACTTTGGGCTCTCGGAGAGCGAATGGACGGCGGCGGCCCCGCGTATGTGCCGGCATCGCTAATCTGGGTGAACTACTTCCTTCCCCCGAGAGACACCGAGCCGCGCACCAACTTCGCAATGTTCTCTGGAATAGCGGCCGGCCGCAGCCGTGCGGAGGCGGAAGCGTCGGCGCTGGAGGAGCTTATCGAACGGGATGCCACCATGATTTGGTGGCACAGCGGATCGCCCGCAGTGGGCATACAGCCTGATGCGGAACTCGAGGATTTGCTGTCGGGGGATCGCGACGAGGTCATCCATTACCGGCTAGTGCAGATCCGGAATGTGTTTGAAGTACCCGTCATCGGCGCGCTCATAGAAGACAAAGAGCACCAGGTCATCAGCCTCGGAGCGGCCGCCCGCTGCGACCCCGTCGAGGCGGTGCGTAAGGCGGTAGCGGAGGCGGTAACGCTCAGGACGTACGCCCTCGGCCTGCTCGACCCCGAGGGCGTGATCTGGCAGTCCGCCACCGAGGGTATGATCGAAGGGGCTTCGTTCAAGCCTCATCGCGCGGATAGGCGCTACGCAGACAGCTACCGGGATGACTTCAAGGACGTCACCGACCTGGGATGCCAGTCACAAATATACCTCGACCCGCGGATGCGGTCTCACCTTCAGCGCATCCTGACGCCGGAGCAGTGGACGAAGCTGACAGCGATTCCGGGCATCCCTGTAGAGGACGACGACGCGCGGCGACTTGCCTACCTCGCACTGCTCGCCCAGCGGGGCATCAATGCCTTTTCGGTTGACCTGACAACGCCGGATGTCCGCGCGGCAGGACTCCACGTAGTGCGAGTGGTGGCCCCGGGCTTGTACGGCAACGCTCCGGCTGCGTTCCAGTACTACGGAGGGCGCAGGTTGTACGAGGAACCGCTCGCCTGCGGTTGGATCGACCGGCGGCTGCGGCCAGCGGATGTCGTCATTGCTCCCGTGCCGCACACATGACTTCACTTGCAGGTAGCCCCACCGCGCCAAGTGCGCCGACGTTGCAGCGTCTTGTGTCCTGCCGTACAGGGATCGTTCGAACGGTGAGCCGCCTTGCTGCCATAGGAGAAGCCGCCTCGGCATGGCTCGCAGAATTGGCAGATCCTGGCGTCTGGTCTTTCGTGACAATGGGCAATCCCACCACCGCAGGAGCCTCTTGGCAAGACGAGACCCTCGCGATTGAGGCGGCTCTCGGTGAAGCTGCCGAGCGCTATTGCGGTACGCTCATACCATCCGGATTGCGGACGACGACCGCAAGGCATTTACGTCACACAGGCGAGCGCGCGCTGTCCGGTGATGATCTTGCGCTGCATTCACCCAGTCAGCACGAACAACCTGGCTTCCCCTTTGTTCCTTTGGGCGACGAAACCGAGGCGGCATGGGTCCCGGCCGAAGACGCGCAAGACCGATCAAGGGTGTTCGTCCCGGCGTCGGTCGTGTACCTCGGGGACGTCACCGGCCACTACGCGGTACCAGCGACGAACTACCCGGTCGGGGCGGGCATCGCCGCCGGTCCCTCGCGGGAACAGGCGACCGAGGGTGCGCTGGGCGAGGTGATCGAGCGTCACGCCCTCGGGACGGCCTGGGCGCGGGGTATGCCATTCTCGGCAGTCGAAATCCCTCCCGCGATCTCCGCGGCTGGGCGCCTTGCCGGGGTCGAAGCGGTCCATGCGTGGGAAGTTCCGAACACCTTCGACCTACCCGTCCTTCTCGTATCGGTGTCCGATGTGAAGCGCGATCTTATAGGGTTCGGGTGCGCCTTCCGCGACACGGCAGCAGCAGCGATGTGGAAAGCGTTCAGCGAAGCGCTCCTGTCGCTACAGTCTGCGCAGGTGCTTGATGACCCTATGCACCCGATTCACGAACTGACCAGCGCCGGCAGCACGCCACTGAAACCACACCGACTGGACCGACAATATCGCAAGGACTACGCGGCAGACTGGCGCGATGTAACGGACATCGCCTGCCATGTTCAGCTCCTCCTCGACCCGATTGTTCGGCGGGCTGTGATGGATCGTCTCGCCGCGTCAGAAGTGCCACGGAGGCTTCCTCATGCGTGTCCAGGAGCGCTCCGCCAGCGTTTGGGCCAGCAGGGTCGGCGAATCTTGGTGGTGGATGTGACAAGCGCGGATATCCGAATGGCGGGCCTGCACGTTGTCAAGGTAATTGTGCCGGGGCTACGCGCGACCGCACCAGCAGCATTCCCCTTCCTGGGTGGTAGCGACTTCGACGGTGAGAATGCGGCTGAACTCTGCATGCTCCCTGTGCCGCTGGCGTAAGGACAGCCGTGGCGCCGGTAACGGCCGCTCCGGCATCTAGATGGCGGGCGTCAGGCGCTGACCCAGATACTGGTGCTTGTCCAGCAGTTTGAAATGCTTGTTACTGGAGAAGTCCCGTTCTATGCAAGGCCGTCTTCGGAAGATTTCCCTCCATTTCTTGCTGACCCGGTGGAGGATACCCATCATTCGCAGGTTCGTTCCATCCGGTTTCTCAGCAAGCGCGAAGCCGCAGCAGCGGCTCCAGCCCATCCTGCCCTTCAGATGACAGCCGTCTTCAGGACAACGGAACAGGTGCTTTCCGCCCAGCCCAGTTCCCAGGAAGTACATGGCTTTGCCATCAATGCAGACGGGAAGTCCCTTCTCTTTATACAGTCCTTCTTATAGCCTATTGCCTGTTTTCTCGCCATCGGGCAGTCTGAGGATAGCGATGACCGGGACGGTCCCTCGGCTCATAATGTGCCGGAAGTTGTAGATGGCGTGATAATCCTTGTCCGCAGTCAAGTAGCGGGGCTTAAGCCAGGGGTGGAGTTTCAGGGCTGAGTCCAGATCCTCACGGAGTCTGGGGCCTTCGTTTGGTATTGGCCGACTGGGCTTGGATGGTTGGAGTTGATTAGCTGTCACCTCTGGTTTCCTTATCCTCAAGGGACTTGGCAAACTCGTGCAGGGCATCCAGCCGGATCAATTCTGTCGTCGGTGAGCACGGATCGCTGGGGAGGTCCCAAGTTTGCGCCTGCAAGGATGGCAGTATTATCCTTCCCAATGCGCTGACTCGAACGTTCAACAAGATATTGAAGAGGTGCGGGATTCAGGGCGTTCGCTTCCACGACCTGAGGCACACCCACGCGACGGTCCTGCTGACCTCGGGGGTGCCAATCCACGCCGTTTCTGCCCGGTTGGGACATGCCAGCATTCAGACTACGGTTGACACCTACGGCCACGTGGTACCCGCGTCGGACATAGAAGCTGGCAAGATCATCGAACAGAGGCTGGCAGCGGGACGTTTGCAAATGGGCCTGACCGATGCCAAAATAGAGAGAATTCATAGCTAAAGCCGGTGTAGCTCAGTGGCAGAGCAGCGGTTTCGTAAACCGTCAAGGAGGCATTTTCAAGGGTTCTGGGGCTTCGTGGAAGCTGGTTTCGTATCTGAGAGTCTAGTGGAGTCCCGTGGAATCCTGTGGTGATGCGTGGAGTTCGTTTGCAAAATGTTTGCAAAACTCCCCTCGAAGTGAGACTCGGATGAGCCTGCGGTGTCAAGGCCCGCAGGCTCTTCTCTTGGTCTTCTGGTCTATTCCCGATAGTACCCTATACCTCGGGTGCACTTGGCATCTTGGTCCGGAACCGTGCGCTTCCGGGTGTGCACCGTGTGCACCGCAGTCGTCTAATTTTGAACCCTGCAATAGCCATGCTCCTTGCGACCGCGATGGATTCAGCGAATTTCCTTTGATCTAAGATCACTTTTCCCCGACATAAAGCCGGGCGTATCAACAACGGGCCATTCTTGTGGACCCACAACTCAATTGCTTGGGTATTGGTATCCAGTCGGTGTCGCTCTTCCACAATGGCAGTGAAGGCTTATTCCCGAATCTCCGGAAGACGGGGCTGGTGCATCACGGCCGTCCGAAAGGTTCAAGTCGCCTCAGCCCCGGAACATCCCCTGGGAACATCGACCTAGTCTCCGCTCAAGCCGCGCCGCGATTATCAACCCGAAAGCCAGCTCGAACCAGATTGGGTTCGGATCCCCTGCACCACACCAAACTTGGATTCCAATGGCGCTGCGATGGGGGTGTAGAGAAAGTTATCGCCGGCGTTGGTATGGTCGCCGATTACAGTTTGAAAGTGGTTCCGTTATCGACGGCGACGAAGATGAGATCCCTGTGGAGGCCGTACTGCACCAGGTCTCGGAGTCGGGTCTCGAGGTTCCGGTCGTCGCGGTCGCTCTTGCTGACCCGGGCGTAGCCGTAGGGGACGTGGATCATTAATTCAACCACGCACAAGCCCATTATGTTCAGATTTTCCGACCTGCAATAGAGTCGCCCATTTGCCGGTGTCGTTGCTCCGGCGGGGTCCGACCACCGGACGGATATTCCCGCTTACATTTCACCCTGACCAAAATGGGACGAATCTGAGCATAGCCAGAACTTTGCCCGATATAGAATCAGGCCGATATGCCATAACCGATGGACAGCTAAAGATGAAATGGGGCCATCGCCTAGCTGGAGCCAGATATGTGAGACGGACTCGGCGCTTCAATGGCCTGCCACAGGCCCTCTCGGGGCCGCCGTGTGCCGGGCCGACATGGTGGGCGAATCCCTGCGGCCGGCGGTCATCAGTTCCTGCAGATTCGTCCCCACGGCGATCAGGTAGCCGGACATTCTCACTCGAGGTGAGTGGGCCTCTGGGTCCGTTTCCCTGGCTTGCCGCGGCCATTCGAGCAGCCTTGTTTCTACTTGAGAGGTCGAAGTATCCGGTGATATGCAAGAAGCCCTGATCAACATCTGGTTCAGACCCGTTGACTCTTCTGCTGGTACTATTGGTCCAAGAACACCGGGCAGGGCACGTCGACCAAGGCTGCGCGTTGCCATATGCCTTCGCGAGGCAGATCCAAGATATCACTCGGTGGGGAGGAGCAACCTCGCATAGCAGGTCAAGTCGGCCACGAGCAACCAGCTCGCGAACAGAGCAGGCGAATCGATGAGTTCGAGGACAACACTGAACCAATATAGAGGTACTCACCAGGATGGCTTCCAACTTGATGGCCGTCCGGACGGAGATGCATACGCCGCGTACCGTCTGCTGACTGGCTGACCCTTATTCCGACATGTAAAACGCCCTATGGCGTAGCCCGCTGCAATGAATTCAGCGTTGCCGATAGTCTGGCCATTTAAACTGTCCTCTGAATATGGTTCAAGACGATTGTGTACTGGCCTTGCCAGCACGCGCCAGCCAACCGTCGATGTCCACCCCGGTTTGACGGCAAGCCTGCAATACAATCTGCCCCGCCGCCCTCGCGTCTTCCAAAGCATCGTGATGGCGGAATTCGATACCCAGTTCAGCTGCGATTAGAGCCAGGTTCCAGCGGTGCCGGTATCGTCTAGGCCAGGCCCGGCGGGCCACCCTGGCGCTGTCCAGCCAGCGCGCCCGCAGCGGCTCCAGGCCGTACCGCTCCATTGCCCCGTTCATTGCCCGGCGGTCGAATCCGGTATGGCTGACCAGCACGGTTCCCTCCAGCATTTGACGTATCCTGCCCTCCAGCTTAGGCAGGGAGGCGCAGCCAGCGACCTTGCCGTGGTCTATACCGTGAATCCTCACGTTAAAGCCACTGAATGGGGTTTCCGGGTTCACCAGAAGTGACAGTTGCCCCTTGATCAGCCCGTCGCGGACGATGACAATCCCTATCTGGCAGATGCTCGAGGGATCGGAGTTCGCCGTTTCCACGTCGATGGCATTGAAAGTCAGATTGCCCACTCACCCGCCGTTCGGTGCGCATCCCACTAGCGGCGCTCCGAGATCCGCCTTCGCGGGTCTGTGTCACGAGCGCCGATTAGGACTCATCGCTGTAAAGGATCAGACATGACCATAGCAGGAAATCCCCCGCCTTACACCCACCAATTCTGGGCCAAGTCGGAACCACGCGACGGCTACCCCAAGCGCATCCACCTGCTGGAGCATCACCTGGCCGATGTCGGTACCTGCTTCGAGGCGTTGCTGGCCCAGCCCACCGTCCGTCGGCGGCTGGCCCACTCCGGTGGCCTGGACTCGCTGGACGACGTCACGGCGGCGCGGTTGGCCCTGATCGCATCCGTTCACGACATCGGCAAGGTCAACGTGGGATTCCAGGCTCGAATCTGGCGGGACTCGGACCTGCCGGCCGGCCAACGCAGACCCGGCCGTGCCGGGCACACCCTGGACCTGACGCCCGTACTGGATGCGGGCAAGGACCAGGAGACCGCTGGCTGGTTCTTCGACAACCTGGGCTGGTGGTGGGACGCCATCGAGACGTGGGACGACCGGGACGGGGAGATCGTATGCGGCCTGTTCGTCGCGGCCCTTTCCCACCACGGACAACCCCTGCAACTGGAGAGCCCGTACGACGCCAACAGACGGATCTGGCGGGATTGGGGAAACCTGCACCCCCGCGCATGCGTGGAACGCATCGGGCAACTGGCCCGCCTCTGGTTCCCGGCGGCGTGGGAGTCCGGCGGGCAGCGGTTGCCGGCGCGCCCTGAGTTCCAGCACCACTTCCTCGGCCTCTGCACTCTGGCTGACTGGATCGGTTCCAACGATCGCTGGTTTCCCTTTGTCGACGAACCCCGCGACGGCTACATGGAGCAGGCGCGGCAGCAGGCTCGCACGGCGGTCCGGGCCGTTGGCCTCGATGTCACGGAGCAGCGGGCACAGTTCGCCGGGACCCCTGATTTCCCCGACCTGTTTCCTCACATCGGCGGGCCGCCCAACGCCATTCAGCAGGCTGCGACCGACACTGCCCCGGAGGAACACCTGGTCATCATCGAGTCGGAGACCGGCTCGGGCAAGACCGAGGCCGTGCTGTGGCGTTTTGCCCGGATGTACGAGGCGGGGCTGGTGGACGGCATGTACTTCGCCCTACCCACCCGCGCTGCCGCCAAGCAACTCCACGGGCGGGTTACGCGTTTCATTGAACAACTGCTCCCTGCCGACCACCGTCCGGACCCGGTGCTGGCGGTTCCGGGCTACCTCAAGGCGGGCGAAACGGAGGGGCGCCGCCTGCAGGACTACGTGGTCTGGTGGGACGGCCATCAGCACGACGGCCGGCGGTGGGCTGCCGAGAGCGCCAAGCGCTACCTGGCGGCCCAGATCGCCGTCGGCACCGTGGACCAGGCGATGATGGCGGCTCTCAAGGTGCGACACTCCCACATGCGGGCGGCCTGCCTCTCTCGCAACCTGCTTGTGGTGGACGAGGTCCACGCCTCCGACCCATACATGCGGCGCGTGCTCAGGGCCTTGCTGGATGTCCACCTGGGCGCGGGCGGCCACGCGCTGCTGATGTCGGCCACCCTGGGCTCAGTGGCGCGCAGCGTTTGGCTGTCCGCCGGGCGTGTGCGGCCAGGTGATGCACCCGGGATGGACGAGGCAATAGCCGCACCCTATCCCGCCGTCAGCGTGATGGACGGAGACGGAGAGCGCATCAGCGCCGCCGGCGAGAACCGGCAGGAAAAGACCGTCGCCATGGTCTCGGAGCCGCTGATCCACGACACAGGACGGGTGGCCGAGTTGGCGCTGCAAGCTGCGCGGGATGGGGCAAAAGTGCTGGTCATCCGCAACACAGTCAGCAACGCCGTAGCCACTCAGGAGGCCCTGGAGCGGGCAGCCGCGGATGACGACGCGCTGCTATTCTCGGTCAACGGCGTTGCCACGCTGCATCACGGCCGTTTCGCTGCGGATGACCGCCTCCTGCTGGACGACGCAGTTGAATCGAGGCTGGGCCGCAATCGCGAATCCGGTGGCCTGGTTGTCGTCGGCACCCAGACCCTGGAGCAGTCGCTGGACATCGACGCCGACCTGCTGATCACCGACCTGTGCCCGGTGGATGTGCTGCTGCAGCGCATCGGGCGTCTGCACCGCCACCGGCGCGACAACCGGTCCGCGTGGTACCGCGACGCAAGCTGCATCGTGCTGACGCCGGAGGGCGAGGACCTCTCGCCGTTGCTGCGGGGAGGCTCCAACCGCACGGGCCTGGGCCCGCACGGTTACGTCTACGAGGACCTGCGTATCCTGGAGGCCACCCGGCGGCTCATCCGCGACTACCCGCAATGGCGCATCCCGAAGATGAACCGCCTGCTGGTCGAGAGCGCCACCCACCCCCAGCAACTGGAGGCCATCGTCGAGGAGTTGGGCAAGGACTGGAAGGAACACGAGCTGGACATCGAGGGCAAGGCCATCGCGGAGGTGCAGGGCGCCAGTGGCAATGTCGTCCAGCGGGGAAAGTCCTTCTTCAGCGACAACCGTGAAGTGCTGTTCCCGTCCGAGGCGGAGGAGCGCATCCGCACCCGGCTGGGCGACGAGGGTATCGAGTTGGCCTTCGACCCGCCACCACCCAGCCCCTTCGACGCCGACCTGCGCATCGAGACGCTGACCATCGCCAATCACCTGCTGCGCGGCGCCACCGCCGATGGCCCCGTCACTCCGGTCGAGGATGACGGCGGCTTCACCTTCGCCGTGGGCGAGCGACACTTCCGCTACGACCGCCACGGTCTGAGCCGCGAGGGGTGATGTCGGCACAGGCCGCGCCTATCCCCGCGTGTGCGGGGGAACTTCCTGATAGTGGACTGTTATCGCAGTCCGCAAAGGTCTATCCCCGGATCCCGGGGAACGAAACGGTCCTAAACGGGTGATGCCAAGAAGTTGAGAAGGATCCATTCCTCATATGCGTACGAATTTTCGAACTGCTATAACCTGACACCGCTTTTCTGGAACTTTATATTAGCCCTGCCGATGTTGCCGCATTGGCAGGGCGACGAATCCCCCGGACCGAGCTCATCAACCCAGCGCAGGAGGTTTCACATTTGACGATAACAGTAGGCTCTGCTGCTGGCAAGCCCCCGTCATGCGACGGGTATCTGTGCCACAAACCGGCGCGGGATAGGTGCGATCTATGCGGCGATTTCCTCTGTGGCATCTGCGCGCACCCCACGACTCCACCGGGATCGGTTTTGTGCCCATGGTGCCTCTACTGGCGAAAATACGTCGACTAGTCCACGTCTGGGGACAGCAACCATGGACCTGGTTGGGAATTTGATGACAGTAGCCCGTTGCATGGCATTAACCACAATATTTAGAGTCACTAAACGTTCACCACAGCATCTGCTGAGTGAAGAAAGGACAGTTTGAATGCACAACCTGATGACCGACCCGCTCATACGCTACCGGCAGTCCGGGGGGACGCTGCGCGAGGCGTCACTCCCGGAAGTCTACGCCGCGCTGATGGCCAACGAGGTGGAGGCCTTCCTCGCCCTTCGGCCGCACCAGCGGCACGCCTGGCATGCCTTCCTCGTCCAGCTGGGCGCCATGGCGATGCACCGCGACGGGCTGGCCGACCCGCCGTTCAACGCGGAGGAATGGCGCCGCATCATCCGCGCCCTGACTCTTGACTGGCCGGACGACGAGCCTTGGCATCTGGTGGTGGATGACATCACCAGCCCCGCCTTTATGCAGCCGCCAGCCAGCTCCGCCGAGCGCCGGCAGGACTTCAAGAACAGCGTTTCTACTCCCGACGGTCTGGACATGCTTGTAACTTCCAAGAACCACGACCTCAAGTCCGAGGTCGCCGGTCAGGCAGGCCTGGACGACTGGGTGTTCGCGCTGGTCACCCTGCAGACCATGGAGGGCTTTGGTGGGGCCGGGAACTACGGAATCTCCCGGATGAATGGCGGACTCGGCAACCGTTCGGCTTTCGCGCTGGCGCCGCCGACTCCCTCGCCAGGCGCTCACGTCCGGCGGGACATACAGGCGCTGCTGGAGTTCCTGCCGGACATTCTGGCGGAACATCCGGGGACGGACACGGGCCACACCCTGCTGTGGACACTGCCCTGGGACGGTGGATCAGCGGAGGCGTTGCTGCTCAATCGTCTCCACCCCCTGTACCTGGAGGTCTGCCGCCGGATACGGTTGCAGTCCGCTGAGGGCGGGCGAGTCCATGCCGTCAGGACCAGCACCAAGGCCGCTCGCGTGGAGGCCAAGTCTCTCAACGGACTCACCGGAGACCCATGGGCCTTGGTGGATCGCAGGGACAAGAAGGGCGAAAAGGTGCTGACGCTGCCCGCCGGAGGGTTCCATTACAAGCGTATCGCGGACTACCTGACGTCGGGTGAATTCGACCGTCCGGCATTGCTGACTCAGACGGCGGAGGAGGAACGCTCGCCCGAGCCTATGGAACTGGTGGCCAGGGCCATGGTGCGCGGCCAAGGCAAAACGGAGGGCTTTCACGAACGCAGGATCCCAGTCCGTAGCAGGTTCAGATCGGCCATGCTGCGCCGCAACAGCAGCGACCTCTCCGATGCTGCCGCCATATCCCAAGCCAGGGTTAACGACGTCGGAAAGGTGCAACGAATCCTCAGCCATGCCATCCAGACCTTTGCCAACCGGGGAGACTCCTCCAACACCACCCCTGAGCAGAGGGAGCGGGCAAGGGTATGGCTGAATCGCCTCGACGAGATCGTCGACGCCACCTTCTTCGACGACCTGCAGGATGAGTTCGAGGCGGATGCGTCGGAACGAACCACCGTCCGCCATCGCTGGCTACAGAACGACAACCGGACCGGCGTGGTCGATCACGCCCGCTCGCTGCTCTACGACGCGGAGGACTCGCTGCCCGTCCCGGCAATCTACTACTACAAGGCCCGCGAGGCAGCCGAGGGGCTGTTCGAGGGTCGGATCCGCGGCGGAAACGCCGGGTTCCCTGATTTGTTCCCAGACCGTGATGAGGAGGCGCAAGAGTGACCACCACGGAAATGACCGAAGCCCCTGCCACTGGCCTGCAAAGCGAGGAATCCCTGCCGTGGCCCGAGAGGGCCGTCCGAATGGCAGGAACCATCGCGCAGTATGCCGAGCATCGCCGGGGCGACCTGGCCGAGTTGCGGCGAATGGACCCCGATGAACCCAATGCGGCAGCCTTCTGGCGGCTCATGGGCCAGTATGACCTCCTGAACAACAGCGAGGCCATCGAACGCAAGTGGGGCCTCATCATTCACGGCATCGCGCTCATGACGCCCACTGGCAGCGGGAAAGGCAATCCCAACACCGCCCATAACGGCTCAATGCCGGTGGGCCGCGCTTTGTACCTCGGCGGCGAGGCCCAGCGGTCCAGCGGATACTACAGCGAGGCGCGGGTCAACCGCCTGCTTACATCGGGCGGGCCGATGCTGCGAACCCTGCTGGCGCGGATGTTCCGAATGCTGGCCTCCGGCGGCGTGACTTTCAACTGGCGGGAGATGGCCCAGTACATTCTGAGCGAGGGCTTTGACGACGAAACGCCTTTCGAGCAGAACCGCCGCCGCGTTGCGCGCGAATACTACCGGGCGGAACGCCGCTCCAATCGTTCAAATTCCGAGGATGAATAGCGTTAGACCCACATAAGGAGACCAGCAATGACCACCCCCCGATTCCTGCAGATACACAGCCTGCACTCCTACCCAGCGGCCCTGCTCAACCGTGACGACTCCGGCCTCGCCAAGCGGCTGAGCTTCGGTGGCGCCGTCCGCACCCGCATCTCCTCTCAATGCCTCAAGCGCCACTGGCGCACGGCCCAGGACGAATTCGCCATCCACGGCATCTCCGGCAGCACTGCCGCCATGCGGTCGCGCAACATCGTCGAGCGCAAGGTGATGGCGCCCCTGCGAGGCTCCGACGGTATCAGCGACGAGGTGCTGGCAGCGGTTGAGAGCGCCTTCAACGTCGGCGTGTACGGCAGCAGCGGCAACACAGAGCGGGGCCGCCAGCCCCTGCTGCTGGGCGAGCCGGAGGTGGAGCACCTGCAACAGCGGGCCGCTGCCATCTGCTCCGAGTATCCCGCCGACGCCAAGGCGGCTGGCGACGCCACCACCGCACTATTCAACGGCCGGCGCGGCGAGGGCAACAACTTCCGCGCCATGCTGGACGGCTGCCGCCTCCCCGCCGGACTGGAGGGCGCGCTGTTCGGGCGCATGGTGACCTCCGATCCGGGGGCCAACATCGAGGCCGCCATTCACGTCGCCCACGCCTTCACCGTCCACCGCGAGGAGAGTGAGAGCGACTATTTCTCCGTGGTGGACGACCTGCAGCGGGACGACGAGGACGCTGGGGCGGCCCACATCGGCGACACCGAACTGACCGCCGGGCTTTTCTACGGCTACGTGGTGGTGGACGTGCCGGGACTGGTTTCGAACCTGGAAGGCTGCAACTCTGCCGACTGGCAGAGCGCCGACCGGGAGCTGGCCGCCAAGGTGGTGGAGCACCTGACCCACCTGATCGCCACCGTGTCGCCCGGTGCCAAGCTGGGATCCACCGCACCCTACGGACGGGCCAGGTTCATGCTCATCGAGGCCGGTGCGTCCCAGCCCTACAGCCTGGCCGACGCCTTCCGCAGGCCCGTGGCGGCGCAGGTCGACGCCGCCCTTGAGGCCCTGAAAACCGAGATGGAAGGGCAGGACAACTGCTACGGTGTCAAGGGAGTGCGGCGCTTCATGTCCATGGCCGGCGGCGAAATGCCCAACGCGGAACGGCTGAATCTCGACGATCTGGCCTCCTGGGCCGCCGACGCCATCCGCAACGGCACGGTGTGATGATGGTCCGGCACCTGATACTCAACCTGGAAGCGCCGCTGATGAGCTTCGGCGGTGAGACCATCGACAACCTGGGCGTCATCCGTCCCTTCCCGGCGGTGTCCATGCTCACCGGGCTGCTTGCCAACGCCCAGGGCTGGCGGCGCATCGAGCGACGTCGCCACCAGGACTTGCAGGACCGCATCATCTTCGCCGCACGCATCGACCGCGAACCTCACGGCGGCCTCAGAATGCAGGATTTCCAGACCGCCCAACTCGGCGCCAGCGACAAAGGGTGGACCACCAGGGGCGCCCCGGAGGAGAGGGCCGGCGGAGCCAACACCTACAACGCACCGCACCTGCGCTACCGCGACTACCACGCCGACATGCGCGTGACCGTGGCGTTGCGCCTGGACCCCGCCGACGGCGAACCCACGCTGGATGAACTCGCCGAAGCACTGCAGGAACCGGCACGGCCCCTGTTCATAGGATGCAAGCCCTGCCTGCCGTCGCGCCTCATATTCGGCGATTTCATCGAAGGCGAGACGTCGCTGGCCGTCCTGCTCTCCCTGCCCCTGCCGCCCTTGGAGGAACGATCATCCCGCAGAAACGCCGACCGGCCGGTCCGCCTGCTCTGGCCCGACGGCGAGGATGCGCCCGATATGACGGACGTTAGGCTTAGCCGCCGCTCCATGCTGACCGACCAGCGCAACTGGGTGTCGGGACTGCACGGCGGCGGGCGTCCGGTGTGCGAGGGCACCGCTCCCCGCGAGAGATTCGCCGCAACCCCGCTACAGGAGGAGGTGCAGGTATGACAACCGCCGCCAACGTCCCGGCAACCACCGCTGCCTTGCAGATGGTGCGCGCCGAGGTCAGCGTGCGAGATTTCCAGCGCTGGATGGGAACCCGCAGGCTGCAGGACCCCGACCACGCCATGCACTGTCTACTCACCGAGTGTTTCGGCGACCTGGCCCCCAAGCCATTCCGCCTGATGAGTACCCGTGGGGCATCTACCGCCTGCCTCTACGGCTATGGCGCGGCCGACGCCGAGGAGCTGCGCGACGCCACCACAACATTCGCGGAGCCGTTGCAGTCCCGTATCATCCCGCTGGATGGAATCGACACCAAGCCCATGCCTTTGGAGTTCCCGGCGGGCAAACGTCTGGGCTTCGAGATACGCATCCGGCCCGTCATTCGCAAGGCCCGTGGCTCTGGCCGGGAGGAGGCGGAGGTGGACGCTTTCCAAGCAATGGCGGAGACCTTCCCGAAGAAACAGATGACTGCAACTCGCGAGCAGGTATATGCCCGGTGGCTGGCGGACAGGCTCGGCAAGAGGGGCGCGGCCCTGGATCCGGAGGCCGTGAGGTTGGTGTCCTTCCAGCGCACCCGGGCTCACCGCAAGCTGCACCGCCGCTACACCGAGGGGCCGGACGCGGTCATGCAGGGTAACCTGACCGTCACCGATGCCGACGCCTTTGCCGATGCGGTGCGCTTGGGCATCGGGCGCCACCGGGCCTACGGCTACGGCATGCTGCTGCTGCGCCCCGCCCGCCGGTAACAGCGCCCAAAGCACCTTACCAACCGAATTCTCATGCCCCGCACACGCGGGGAAAGGAGCGAGGCAATGCTGATAGGCCGTCTCGGGCTGGAGACAGCCCGCATTCCCCACGCTGACCGCCACGGGCTGTTGTGGCTGTCGCGCGGCGCACTGACCGTCAGGGACGGCACGCTGCGATTCGAGCGTCAGGCCGACCCGGACGCGGACAGTTCCATGGAGGCCGGAGAGTACGGCATACCCTTCCAGACCCTCTCCATGATCCTGCTGGGCCCGGGATCCACCGTCAGTCACGACGCCCTCCGTCTCATGGCCCGCCACGGCACGGCCCTGGTGGCCGTGGGCGAGGACGGCGTGCGCTGCTACACAGCGCCCCCGCTGATGCCCGATACGTCGGAGATCGCCCGCAAGCAGATGCGGGCCTGGGCCGACGCTGAAGGCAGCCGAATCACCATAGCACGCAAGATGTACGCCCTGCGCTTGGGCGAAGTACTGCCCCACCAGGGCATCGAGGCCCTGCGTGGAATCGAGGGCGCCCGGATGCGCCGCACCTACCAGACCCTGGCCCAGCGCTACGGCATCCAGTGGCAACGCCGCCGCTACGACCGCAACGACCCGATGTGGGCCGACATTCCCAACCAGGCCATCAATCACGCATCGGTGGCTGTCACCTCCGCGGCGGTCATCGCCGTTACCGCCGTGGGCGCCATCCCTCAACTGGGCTTCATCCACGAGCACAGCGGCGAGGCCTTCGCCCTGGACGTGGCCGACCTGTTCCGCGACTCTATCCTCCTGCCAGCGGCCTTCCAGTCGGCCCGGGCGGTGATGGACAACCCCAACCTGGACGTGGAGCGCCACACCCGGCGCACTACCGGTGAAATGCTGCGCACCGAGCGTGTGATTTCCAAGATGATCGACCGCATCAAGACCATCTTCGACGACGTCGCCATCCCGGATGGAGAGGAGACATCGCCGTCGGAGGCTTGGGAAGAGAACCAACCGGAGGAGGAATAGCCGTGACTGTGGTGGTGACAGTGAATGTGGAGGGCAGGTACCGGGGCTTCCTGGCGTCGTCGATGCTGGAGATAGCGCCCGGGGTATACACTTCTCCACAGATGACGGCCGGGATAAGGGAGCGGATCTGGGACGTAATCTCCCGCTGGTATTATGAGCTGGGAACGGGGTCGATAGTGATGACCTGGCGAGACCCGTCGGCGGTGGGCGAGCAGCGGATACGGACCCTGGGAGAGGCCCCCAAGGAGATAGTGGACGCTGACGGGGTGTACCTGGTGAAGTACAACTGATCAGGCACGGGAGCTATCCTGGCTGATGATATTCTATATGATGATATAAGGGGTTCCCCCGCACACGCGGGGATAGACCCTTACCCGATTTAAAATACAAGACGGTCGTAATGGTTCCCCCGCACACGCGGGGATAGACCCAATCCTATTGCGCGTAGGTCAACTGCGATGCTGGTTCCCCCGCACACGCGGGGATAGACCGTCCTGGCTGCCGAAGGGATCGCGCGGCCGTCCGGTTCCCCCGCACACGCGGGGATAGACCGATAGGTAGTTCCTTTGCTTTGAGTAGAGGGCCGGTTCCCCCGCACACGCGGGGATAGACCGATCTGGTTCGTGCGCTCAGCAGCCGAGTACCGGGTTCCCCCGCACACGCGGGGATAGACCGGAATGAGTCATGCCCGAAATCGACGCCAGGGTGGTTCCCCCGCACACGCGGGGATAGACCTTGTAGTTACGCGCGATTCGATCCGTGCCTTGCGGTTCCCCCGCACACGCGGGGATAGACCCGCAGCGGGCCCTCGCCGAAGGCCGCGACATTGGGTTCCCCCGCACACGCGGGGATAGACCCGGACCAGCCGGGGAGGATTCGAGGTCGGATGGGGTTCCCCCGCACACGCGGGGATAGACCTCGTGCAGGGCACAGGCACCAGCGGCGCCGCGGGGTTCCCCCGCACACGCGGGGATAGACCCTCAGACCTCTCGTCGTCGGCTGCGCGGTAGGCGGTTCCCCCGCACACGCGGGGATAGACCTGCGGCTGGCACAAGTACCGAGAGGACACCACAGGTTCCCCCGCACACGCGGGGATAGACCCGCCCCGGAGACCGGGAGACACAGGGAAAACGCGGTTCCCCCGCACACGCGGGGATAGACCGAAGCCTCACGCCTCTGCGCATGGCTGGAAAACGGTTCCCCCGCACACGCGGGGATAGACCGAAGTCGAATCCCAATCCAGCGGGTATCGAGGAGGTTCCCCCGCACACGCGGGGATAGACCCACCGACGCCGTGCGGATGCGCGACCGGCGGCAGGTTCCCCCGCACACGCGGGGATAGACCGACGCCTACGGGGTAGGGGTCAAGCTGGCAGGGGGTTCCCCCGCACACGCGGGGATAGACCGCGGGCGGCGGACCCCCGCAGGGCGCTGCTGGCGGTTCCCCCGCACACGCGGGGATAGACCGTATGGCGACACGATGGGCGTCATTGCCGCAGTGGTTCCCCCGCACACGCGGGGATAGACCATCGGGCAGCAGTTGTTGGGTGAGCTGGTCGGCGGTTCCCCCGCACACGCGGGGATAGACCGATCTGCCCCACCCTGGGCTGCACGGCGTAGGAGGTTCCCCCGCACACGCGGGGATAGACCGCTGTGCGCCTGGTGCATGGTCGACGCCCAGGGGGTTCCCCCGCACACGCGGGGATAGACCCGAGATGCGTTGCCGGTTCTGCCTGGTGGTTGAGGTTCCCCCGCACACGCGGGGATAGACCCCCCCGAGGATGCGCGCTACTGGCTCATCGTCTGGTTCCCCCGCACACGCGGGGATAGACCGGAGAAATCAGATGGCAGGGCAACAGGAACTCAGGTTCCCCCGCACACGCGGGGATAGACCTCGGTATCCCTGACATCATTGCCAAGATTTCCGGGTTCCCCCGCAGTCGCGGGTAATAGGCAGTACCTTCGAGCATTCCTTCGCTCTCCCCAAGCCTGGCAACGCAGGGAATCCCAAGGGCCGCAAGAGAAGCGCCGGGGGAGAGAAGGCAACCTTAGCGCAAGCCGCAAAGAACGGCTCAAGCCGCCTACATAATACGGAAACCCCTGAGACACGGCAAGGTCGCGAGCGCGCGCTGAAAGCGGAGAGCCGCAGGCGCCGGAAGGCGTTGGGCCTTTGCAAGGACTGCCGGAACAAAGCCATTCCCGGGCAGTCCCGCTGCCCGGACTGCGTGGAGAAGAACCGCCAACGTCACCGCCGTGGAAAGGATAAGCCAGACGACGGAGGCAGCGCTACCAAGTGTTGACCATGACCACTCCTGTCGCTCCCTACGAGACTAGCCGCCATGTGCCGGTTGGCATATAATCCGCCCCGTCCAGCCAAGTAGTGCCGGGGCTTGGACCTGTGCGCACGCTGGGGGACAAGAGGATGCGCTGGCATTACCCGAGGGGCATACCTCCTGTATATAGAGCCGGGGTCCTCAACGAATAAATCGAAGTCCACGTCAGTAACGCTCGAGGAGCAACGATGACGACCATCAGCAGGCCGAATAAGGACGCCCTGGTCAAGGCCATAGATATTTACCGGGACGCCATGCGGCCCTACCTGACCCACCACCTGAGACAGGTGCCCGGGAAGCGTGTCGAGGACACCATCAGGCAAGCTCTCAGGGGCAGTCAGGTCAACCAGTTTGAGCAGAACCTTCGAACCGGACGCTCGGTCGAAGAGAGCATAGACATCAACGATTTCCCCGAACTGGTCAAGTTCCATTGGCAGGATTTATTCTCTCGCTTATTCCCCGAAGATCGCGTAATCAGAAACAGGCTCTACGACATAAAGACCATCAGGGATGAGGCATCCCATCCCGGAGCCAGTGACCTGGACGAAGAGAAAACCAGGGCGCACATATACATGGTCGCAGACGTCCTTAGCAAGATTGGACGAGCAGAGGAAAAGACAGCGGTCGAAAATATCAGGGACAACCTGTTCGTCCGGCCTGAAGCGGAGACAACTCAATACTCTGAACAGCCTGAAGCGACTCAAGGAGCCTTCGAGGAAATCTCGACCCCGCGTGCCAGCGGACTGCGTCCTTGGCGGGATGTCATCCGACCCAACGACGACGTCACAGAAGGCCGGTTCCGGCAGGCTGAATTCGCCGCAAGTTTGCAACGGGTATACGACGGACGCGCCCGAAATACCGAGTACGGGAACCCGGTCAGCTTCTTCAACCGGACGTACATTACCCCGGGGATGAGGGCCCTGCTGGTCAACACCGTCCGGAGGCTGAACGAGTCGGGTGGGGATCCGGTGATCCAGACCAAGACAGGGTTCGGAGGAGGCAAGACACACAGCCTCATCGCTCTCTACCACCTGGTGTGCCATGCCGACATACTCATTGACACACCTTCAGGCAGCGACTCGAGCACCAGCAGGGAAATTAAGAGTATCCTGGAAGAAGCCGGGTTTACGGACCACCCTTCCGGGCTGGGAGAAATAGCGGTCCTCGACGGCACCCACTTGTCTCCTACGGATTCGACCGTCACTGAGTCCGGCCATCCTCGCAACACCCTATGGGGTGAAATGGCCTACCAACTGGGTGGACAAGCCGGATACGAAATCGTTGGGGAGGCGGCCCGCACAGGCATCGCTCCCGGGCAAGCCCAACTGGACGCCCTGTTTGACCACGTAGGCCCCTGTGTGATTCTCGTTGACGAACTGGTAGCCTACTGGCGCAACGCCGTGGACTCCGACAGCGTGTACACCTTCCTGCAAGCGCTTACCCAGTCGGTCAGCGCCAGGGGAGACGCGGCACTGGTGGTCACCCTGCCGGAAAGCCAGGAAGAAGCAGGCGGTGAGCGAGGCCGGGAAGCCCTAGAAACCCTGGAGCGCCTCTTTGGGCGTATCGAGGCCGTGTGGGAACCTCTGGCCGTCAGTGAAGCCTTTGAGGTTGTCAGCCGCCGTCTGTTCGGAGAAATCAGAGATCCCGCGGAGCGGGACCGCACCTGTGAGGCGTTCAGCCGTCTGTATTCGTCTGCCAGGCGGAACTATCCCCAGGGAACAGGCGAGCCGACATATCTGGCTCGGCTGAGAGCCTGTTATCCGGTTCACCCGGAGATATACGACCGTTTGTATTCCGATTGGTCATCTCTAGCCCAGTTCCAGCGCACCCGAGGTGTGCTGCGTATGATGGCAAGCTGCGTCAGCTACTTGTACCGGAACGACGATGCCAACCCGCTGATTATGCCCGCCAACCTGCCGCTGCGGGATCAGTTCCTCGTTGCAGAGTTCAACCGCCTTCTACCGGGCAATTGGGGACCGGTGATCTCCGAGGCTGATAGTGACGGCTCCCGCGCTGACCGGATTGATGGAACGGCGCGGTTTGCCCAGGTAGGTGGGGCTGCCAAGCGAGTGGCCCGCACCGTATTTCTCGGCAGCGCCCCGGGCGGAGCGTTGCGTGGGATAGACGAAAGGCAAATCCGTCTGGGGGCAGTCCAGCCCAATGACCGAGTCGCCAGCTACAACGAAGCCCTCCAGGAAGTTTCCAGGGAACTTCATTACCTGTACAACTCCAACGACCGCTACTACTTCCACGCCGAAGAGAACCTGAACAAGGTCGCCACCGACAGGGCCACGCAGTTATCCGACGCCGAAGCAGACCGCTACATCACCGAACTGCTGAACACGGACGTCCGCAGGAACAATAGAGACGTAGTTGTATTCGCCAACGGCGGAGCCGTCATCCCGGACAACAGCCAGAGCGTTCGGTTGGCAATCCTACCGCCGGACAAGGCCATCAACAGCCGTTCCGCAGAACCCAATGACGCTGAGACCGAGGCAAGGCGGGCCCTGCTTACCAACTCGAACGAAGGCAACCGTGTCCACAGGAACACCATCCTCTTCCTGACAACAAAGCGCGATGAAGCGCGTACACTCCGCCAAGCAGTCAAGAACTTCCTGGCATGGAACTCCATCTCCAACGTCAAGAACGGCGACGACCGCAGAATCACCGGACTCACCGGCGAACGGGCCAACCAGGCCCACGTCGGCCTGCGCAACGCGGCCACTGCCGTCAACGCCACGTTGGTGGCAGCCTACCGTTGGGGCCTAGCACCATCACAGCCCGACCCGCAGGACGCCACCAAGATCCGTTTCATCGAGTTCCGCACCAACGTGTCGGACCATGGCGAAATCGTCAACGCCGCCTTCAACCGGTTTACCGAAGAGGAAGCGCTGGTGGAGAAAATATCCCCGGCCTCCTTGGCGCGTTTGTTGCAAGAGCGATTCTGGGGAAATCCCGCCTATGGTGACCACATAGACGTGAACGCCCTTTGGGAGATGCTGACCAGCTACGTCTATCTCCCCCGACTCCGCAACCGCAGCGTATTGCAACTGTGCATCGAGGAAGGAGTGGTAGCCGGGGCCTTCGGCTATGCCCGAGACTACAATCCCGACACGGGCGAGTATCGGGGACTGCGCTACGAGGGACCGCTCCACGATCCGGCCCTGGGCATGGTCATCAACGAAAACTCCGGCGGCCTGCTGGTGGCCCCCGGACGAGCCGCCGAGGAAAAGCGCAAGGAGCTGGAGGAGCAGCAGGCGCAACAGCCTACGCCCCAGCCTACCAGTCCAACCCCCGGCTCCTACAATGTAAACCCAACGCCAACGGCACCAGCGGAGGTAGACCCCGTTCCCGACCATCCACCCAGAACGCGCCGCGTGAGAGCGTCCAAGACGGCCGGGGGCGACCTTTCACTGGACGATTTCAGCAGCCTGCGCAACGACATCATCCGCGTCTTGCGGGACGGCGGCGGCGAAGTTACCGTTACCATCACCATTGAGGCCAGCAAGAATGACGGCTTCGACGAAGGCTTAATTCGTCCCGTCCGCGACAACAGCAGACAGTTGGGACTTGATTTCAATTCATTCGACGTTGAATAGAGGAACGGCACAATGACCAGCGCCAACGGGGTCCCCGGGCAGCCGCCCTACCGCCGCAAGGTGATCGAGGTTGACCTGCCGCTGGACGCCATCAATGCGGAGTCGGCGCGGGAGAAGTCCATCCGCCACGGCCACCCCTCGACGCTGCACCTGTGGTGGGCCCGTCGGCCCTTGGCGGCTTGCCGAGCCGTAATCTTCGCCAGCATGGTGGACGATCCCATCGACTGCCCGGAGTTCGATACGCCGGAATCCCAGGCTGCCGAGCGGGAGCGACTCCACGAAATCATCCGCAAGCTGGTCAAGTGGGAAAGCACCGACGAGCGCAACCCCCAGAACGTCGAGCTGCTGGCCGAAGCCCGCTGGGAAATCGCCCGCTCGGTAGCTCGCTCACGCAATGAAAGCCCGCCAGACAGAAACGACCGCGCGGGAGTGCTAGCTTGGTTGAACGACAAGGCCCTGCCCATCTACGATCCCTTCTGTGGCGGCGGCTCCATCCCCTTGGAAGCGCAGCGCCTGGGCCTGCGGGCCGTGGGCAGCGACCTCAATCCGGTAGCCGTGCTGATTACCAAGGCGCTTATTGAACTGCCCCGCCAGTTCGCTAACCGTCCGCCGGTCAACCCCGACGCCAACAAGATGGGCATGACCGTCGGCAAGGGCAAGAAAGCGCAGGTAATCCCCTGGCGCGGCGCGGCAGGACTGGCCGACGACATCCGGTACTACGGACGCTGGATGCGGGAGAGGGCGTGGGAGCGCATCGGCCACCTCTATCCCGCGGCCAAGCTGCCCGGCGGCGGCGAGGCCACCGTCATCGCCTGGCTCTGGGCCAGAACCGTCCCCTGCCCCAACCCGGTGTGCGGCGTGGCGATGCCGCTGATGAAAACCTTTCAGCTTTCCACCAAGCGGGGCAATGAGCATTGGACCCGACCCGTCGTTGACCGGGAAGCGAAAACCGTTTCCTTCGTGGTGCAAAGCCACAGCAGCGATGTGCCTGCTGACGAGACGGTGGGTAGGCACACTGGCGCAATCTGCGTTGCCTGTAACGGGGTTGCGACACTCGAGTACGTGCGGGAGCAGTCGCGGGCGGGGGCAATGGGCGAGGTTATGACCGGCGTTGTCGCTGAGGGCGACCGCAAACGGTTGTTCACGTCGCCTACGGAAGAGCATATTGCGGCCGCGGCAGATGCGGAACCTGACAAATTGCCTGTAGGTAGACTATCCGAGCAAGCGTCCGACTTTAGAATTCAGGGATACGGTTTCACAGAATGGCATCAACTCTTTTCCAAACGGCAATTGCTTTCGTTGGGTACATTAGGCGATTTGTTGCCAGAGGTTAGAGAGCAAATTGTGAATCAGGGGGCGAGCAACGATTACGCGGATGTTGTTTGCACGTATTTGGCTTTCGCGATAGGCAGAAATACGAATAGTTGTTCTAAATTCGGAAGATGGCGAAACTCCGTCGGCTTTGCCGACGGAGTTTTTGCGAGACAAGCGATTTCAATGGTTTGGGATTTCGTCGAGCCGAATATATTTTCTCGTTCAACTCAGAATTGGACTGACCAAGTGGAGTGGGTAGCCCAAGTTGTTGATAGCCTACCCAACAGTGTGAACGGTGGAATCGTTCATCAGGCCAATGCGTCAACTACTGTCCACGCTACCTCCGGCCCTGTCATTGTTACCGACCCACCCTACTATGACAACATCAGCTATGCTGATTTGTCAGATTTCTTCTACGTGTGGTTGCGTCCCTTACTCCGAGATGTGTACCCCTCTTTGTTTAACAGTATAGTGACACCCAAATCTGAGGAAATGACTGCCATCCCTAGCCGGTTCGATGACCCTCGCCAGCGATTCGAGGATTTGCTGGGCCAAACCTTGCACCTTATCAGGGAGCGTTGCTCGCCGGAATTCCCGTCGTCCATTTTCTACGCCTACAAGCAACAGGAAGAGGAGCGGCAAGGAAGAATCTCCACTGGTTGGGAAACGATGCTCGGTGCAGTGGTAAATGCAGGCTTTGAAATAGTTGGCACTTGGCCGATGCGTACCGAATTAGCCAATCGTTTACGCTCCCTCGGCTCCAACGCCCTCGCCTCCTCTGTCGTGCTGGTCTGTCGCCCCCGCACCGAGGACGCGCCGCCCGGCAGCCGCCGGGAGTTCCTAGACGCGCTGGAAGCGGAGATGCCCGCCGCGCTGGACCAGTTCACTCGCGAGGGCCACATCGCGCCGGTGGACCTAGCCCAGGCAGCCATTGGGCCGGGGATGCAGGTCTATTCCCGCTACAGTCGCGTCGAAACCATCGGAGGCGACCCGGTGACCGTGCGCGATGCGCTAGCCGCCATCAACCAAGCCATCGCCAACTACGACGAGAGGCAGGAGGGCGAATTCGACCCGCCCACCCGCTTCTGCCTGGACTGGCTGAAACAGCACGGCTTCGCGGAAGGCCAGTACGGGGAGGCGCAGACGCTGGCCCAAGCCAAGAACGTCGCCATCGAGGACGAACTGCGCGACGCCCACGGCCTGGTGACGGCGCAGGGCGGCAGCGTGCAGTTGCAGCCGCTGAGCCGCTACGCCGCCAACACTTTGCCGCCGGGTGGAATGACGGCGTGGGAAGGCTGTTTCCGCATGGCATGGCACTTCGACCACGAAGAGGGCAGCGTACAGGGCGCGGCGGAGGTGGGGCGGCGTATGGGCAGCGGCGCCGAATCGTTGGAGCGGCTGGCCCGCGTGCTGTACAACCACTTCGACCGCATCCGCGACTCCCGCCGCGCCGTGCTATTCAACAATCTCGTAACGTCTTGGGACGCCATCCAAACCGAGATGAGCAACCCGCCCCAAGGCCAGATGGCTCTGTGATGAGAGGATTGGGCTGATGGAAGGCCCGCGCACTCCGCTGGGCTTGAAGTACCAGTTAGAAGGGGAGCGGCGTCCCTTCAACCGCGACGAGTTGCGGCAACTGGAGCGCAACCGCACCGGCGTCTATGCACTATGGGTGCCCTACGGCAGCCTGGACGAATGCCTGTACGTCGGGATGTCCGACACCTGCGTAAGGCGCCGCCTGCTGGAGCACCTGAACCGTGAAACCAACCCCGAGCTGCGCAACCTGCTACGGCTCTACCGCGACACAGTAGAATTCTCCACCGCCTACACCGGCACCGAAGACGAAACCCTGTCCCTAGAAGACGACATTATCAAGGCCTGGTGGCCCCGAACCAACCGGAAGGGCATCAACAGGGACAAATAGCACCAGTGCAGAGGGTCTAGTGTAGATCAGACCACAACGACCATCAACGACCCATTCTTGGGATCCACAGAGGAAGAGTCAGCAGAGCCTAAGCCGTGCCCATACTCACCAAAATCGCCATATTCACTCCCGTGCTAGTCATTGTGGCTCTTGTGTCAGGAGTCTCGGCAATTCTTACTCTCTGTATGGAGCCGATAAACTGGTTACCAGAAGCTGGGGATACGACAACCTTTCTCGGAATACTGTTGACCGCTCAAGCCACCATCGCGGCCCTTACACTCGCTGTCACTTTGTTTGTCATGCGGGAAATCAACACCAGACAGGATATAGACAACCGTATGTACCGGGAATATGTCCGGCGGTCTTGGGTGGGAATAATTTTCTGGAGCAGTATCGGTGCAGTGGCCGTTACCGGTTCGGTGCTGATGTCGGAACATTTCGTAAGCAAGGCAATACCCGATATCGATGGCCATGCTGGACTACGGAACCTAACACTTGTTGCAGTCGCCGCTTTTATAGCCAATTTGGCCCTCGCGGTCATTCTTTTGGAAAGGTCCATATTCGTCGGACAACCGGCACAATGGCGGCAGCTGCGGGAGGACATCAACAAGCGCGACGTGAGCCGAGCAGTCCGAGACTTTCTGAACACGCGCTAAGGCTAGCTTCCACATCCAAAGACCTGTGAGCTCAATATGATCAGCACATTCTGGGATGAACGGGAAGGTTCCGCAGACGAGGCTGTTCTATCCCTTATTGACGAGGCACGAAAAGCCATGGCCCAACGTAGGGACGGAGATTTCAAAAGATCCCTAATGGAGATCAAGGACCTCCTGTCATACGCGATGCGCCTGCTCAAAGATGGGGGCTTCAATTGGGGACTACCCGGCTCTTTGCCGCAGTGGCCGCCGCTGAGAGAAGTATGGCATCACTTGATTCCATTCAGGGAGGAAATAATACGAGGGTCCAACCGCGAGTACGCAACTGAACTGCTGGGGATGGACTATTGGTTTGCGAGTGCAGGAGCAGCGAATCAGTGCGGGGAATTGTTCACGGCAGGACTCAACGGCTACAGGCTGAATTACCAATTCCTAAATCGCTTCGGTGTAGAAGAGTTGCGAGATCTGATCCGTGACGAGTTCACCCTGGTGGCTGAAGGATTGCTCACCCGCATAGACCCACAGGTGGTAGGCATATACGCCGAAGAGATCGTCAAGAACCAAGAAAGAATGCTATCCGACGCAATGCACGCCGGTAAGGACGGCGACTACCAGCGAATGCACAGCGAGTTTGAAGCATGGTTCAGGTTTATCAGGCTGTCTAGGGACATTGGCAGGCACCGAAATTCCATGATGGCGCAGAACTATGAAGCTCTGAGACAGGACTACCGAATCGCCCTCATGGGACTGGCAGGTAGAGCGACTGTCCTCGCCAGCTCAGGTAGAATCCTCGACCCAAGTAGATACATAAATGTCGCTCGAGAAACTTGCACCCGACTTGAGCAACTAGCGGATGATACTGCGGTGGCCCTTCTGCACGCCAGCGAGAATCGCCAAAGATTTTCTCTTTGGCACGAATGGGAAATGCAAGGCCTCGAAAGATGGCAGGCCAGGGGCATTTCCGTCGAACAATACCCATTAGCATTCTTCAGTGTCCGCCTAATGGAATTGGTAAGCGAACAATCGCCTACATTGAACCTGCGAGGCAGAGCCAAACAAACCCTGGCCTGGTTCAGCTCAAATGGGGAACGACTTGAAAGCTTGGTGCACAGGTCTGATCAAGTTGACGACAACAGACGTGAGCTAGCCATTAACGCGCTCGAAGCAGCGGTTCAGAGAGATGAGATAGAAGAAGACTATAGAATCATCCGACTCGACCTCAGTCCAAACAGAGTCCCAGAGTTCATTTCTGGGGTTTACGCGGAAGCGTTTGCCAGAAACTATGTCGAAAGACTATTCGAACAGGCAAATGCCTTTCAGTATCTCTCCGGCGACGCTGATGAAGCACCAAAGGAGCGATTGATAACAAACCAACTCTTTGGAAAGGGGTTTTTTGTAGATCCTGAGGGTCCCGCACCCATCTACTACAGTCCTATTGAAGGCGATCAATTTGGCCTTGAGATAGCCGATTTCGTCGTCTATCGTCTCTGCGAGGCACTCGACAGTGCAACTGAGATGATATCTCTACTCAACAACCCAAAGGAGTTCTTGCAAGCGATCGACCAAGCCGAGAAAAGCCTCAGTCCATCGAGAGAAGTAGTTGTTCTCTTGGCCGGAGATTACACCGACCTCGAAATTGCTCTGAACAGCCAAGACCTAGAAGGATATGAACCTTCTTGGCGGCTGCCGGACGCCGACCCGTCGACTGAAATCGGAAGGTATCGAAATCTCAGGATCCTCAGAGGTACATTCGTCGGAGAACGACGAGTGTATGTCCTAGAACCAGGAACGTGGGGTTGCTTATTACATGCTCAGTCCGAAGACGGTAAAGACTTGCGGGTCGAAGTCAATCCAATCTCAGCCCAAAAAGCGGAGGACCTTCTCGACGCTGACTCCAGCTATTTCAGCAATGAACCCAATAGAGAGTCAAAACTTCGGAAGTTGCAGGCGCAAGTACATATAATCATTGGAGTGCGATACGAGTTTGCCGCAACCGATCACTCTCGTGCCAGAAGAATAATCCCCTCATAGAGGGGCAGGCTTTTGGAAGGCGAAGTGAACGGCATCCCCATATAAGGGCACCAAAAGAGTGGTTCCGACGAACACTGCTGCCCTGTTTGAATCGTGCTGGATGCTCAGACCTCGAAGGCCTTAAATGTTGCTGACCTTAGAATAATTAGGTCCATCAAAGACTGAGTGGCGAACTGGTGCGTCCATCCGCCTCTGACCAAACCAGAGACAAACTGTGCAAAACTCAGCTGCCTGATGGACCTTTACGGAACCGAATTTCGCACAGCTGCAGACACGTCGGCAAAATTCTCCCACTATCCCCAAGAGAGCTATGGATGACCTAGAGATCCCTCTAAGAGAACCAGAGCTACTGCTGCCGGGCTGGACCGTAGAGAACATCGGAGGAAGGCACTGGGAGGTCAAGGACCAGCAGGGCAATACGCGGCGAGTCACCACGGATTCCGAGGCCTATCAACTGGCAGACAGAAGGCTCAAGTAGTGGTAAGGGCTATGGACGGAATAACTGCTGACAGTTGCCCGTAGCGCAGGGGCAGTAAGGCGTAGGATAATGGACCTGTCGCCGACTGACGGCGGCATTACCGGCCACCACCGACCAACTGGGCGGCAAGACAGATTCACCGACGAGGAACTGGAGGTGAGTCGTGCCGAACACAAGGGATAGCCTAGAACTGCAACACGCCTTCTATGAGACGATACGCCAGGAGCTGGAGGCCGACTCCTTCGGTAAATGGGTAGTCGTAGCCAATGAAAGGCTGGTCGGCGTCTATGAATCCAACCGCGCCGCCTCCGAAATCGCGCTCAAGCTGACGGCCGATGGAGCCTGTCTCGTCAAGCGCGTCGGCTACGTCGTCAATGTCGAACCTTCAATGGTTCGTCTCAAGCATGCGCCAGTCAGTAATCCGTAACAATGAGCCTCTGGTCTATGGCGTCGTCGGCCATCCTGACAGGGGCAGCACGGCTAACGCCGTCCTGACACTGGACGCCGCCGCTCCCTCCGGCGGGGCATGATGCTGATAGACACCGGGGCGCAGGTGTCCGTATTGGAATTGGAACTGGAGCTTGCGCTGGAATTGGGGCTGCCGGAAACCGCCGCGCCGGTAGCCGTCATCGGCTTGGGCGGAGAGCGCGAGGCGCGCCAGTTTACCGCCATTCTCCATCTGCCTGAATGGGACATCACGATGGCAACCACCTTCGTTTCCCTGCTCTTGGAGGAGGAGCACGGGGTGTCAGCCCTGATTGGGATGGACGTATTAAGCGGGCTCGTTCTCACTCTGGACGGTCCGCGCCGGAGAATCGCACTGTCGCTCCCAAGCTAACCACAGGCCCCCAGAACTACGGCACTCCCGGGGGCCTGTAAGGAAATAGGCTATGTCCGAATGTATGGTGTGCCGCGGCAGGCGCTTGCGAGATGAGCCAGTTGACAAGGTGTTCAACGCCGACGGGCGCTACGTGCTGGTGACTGGGATGCCATCAACCATCTGCCAAGATTGCGGCGAGCGGTCTTTCAGCCGTGAGACAACGGAACGAGCCCGGTTGCTGGTGCATGACCCGCCGGAGGACACCCCTGCCAAGTCGGTGCCGATGCAGGTCTACGATTTCGCCTGACCCCGCCGCATAAGGTCGGAGGGGTGACGAGAGCTATGGCGGGAGTTCGCTATCGGCCAATAGAGAAACTCCGTGCAAAAACGCCGCGCATCAGGTCGCGTGGGTAAGGGCCCAGAAAAACCGTGAAAGAATCCAAAACAGACCTCATAATTCCCCTGTCATTCCAGCTCAAAACAGGAGGCCTGCCGTGTCATCCACGTCGTCGGCTCCGTTGGTCACCGTCCAAGTTAAGAATCTCTTGCGATTTTTCGACGAGAAGCCCGACTGGTCTTTGAAGCGGGCCACCTCTGTGGTGGGAATTGCCGGTGAGGACTTGAACGCTGCAAGTTTCCAGCACTACGTGGAGTCCAAGGGTGGAAGTGCATGTGTTCTACGGGAACGAGACTCCACCAGACCGACCCCAGTCACGACCGGCAACAAAAAGGGGTATTGGCTTGACCGGTGGATACGGGTGAAGTGGCCCGATGAACTACGGATGAAGTGGCCCGATGAATCAGGGTTCGTTTTTCAGACTGAAATCAAGAACTGGTCGTCCAATGCCATTCAGGGGCGAAGACTTTGCGTTTCGGCTACTGCTGAACAGTTGAGGGAATACAAGGTGGCCCGCTGGAAGCAGCACTGGGATGAGGACCGGCGTTGTCTCAGGGGAACCAACACGGCCAAGGTGCTGTTCTGGATGCAAGAGCCTAAAGAGCATAGTGTTCATAAAAGCGAGGTTCGCCCGCTCCTGATTTTCTGGGAAGCCTTGGCTCCCGCTGAAGAGGTGGATCAGCACCTGTTCCGGGTGAATGTTGCCAGTGATGCCCCCGGAGACTTCAAGGAACTCTGGGTATTTTCGGTATCCAGTTATCTACGGAGCGTTCGGGAATCCACCCTGGATTTGGAAATGCCGGAGGCCGTAAGTCGGCTCGGGATACTGGGCCGGTTGTTCCCTGGAATTAGGTAGCGTAGCCCATTAGTCCAGGCGGCCTAGCCCAGATGTAGAGGACGGGAATGGGAACTTTCCGAATAGCAGCTGAGATAGCCGATCCACAGGGCCAGCGGTTCGAACCAGTGGAGATGCTCGTGGGCACCGGAGCCACGTTCACCAGGGCAGCAAGAGAACTGCTGGAACGGCTGGGCGTCCCGGTGGAGGGTACCTACACCGCCGAACTGGCCGACGGGAGCCGCGTGGAACGGACCCGGGGCCGGACGGTAATCCGGCTGGAGGGGAAGGAGTTTCCCACGCCGGTGACCTTCGGAGAGCAGGGGGAGCAGAACCTGCTGGGGGCCATGGCTCTTGAGGACGCCATGCTTGCGGCAGACCCGCACTCAATGAGGCTGATACCGGTGGACGCCTTGGAGATGGCCAGCAGGGAAACGTGAACCGGGATTTTCCCGATGCTCGCCGGGCGCCCCACGAACGGCGAGAGGTAGCAGGGAGGCTCTGGGCGGAATAATTGCTGACAGTTGCCAGTAGAACCGGCGAAGTAAGGCGTAGGATAATGGATATGTCGCCAACGACGGCGGCATCACCGGCCGCCACCGACGAATGGGGCGGCTGGTTCGCATCACATTCGACCTGCAACGGGGCACTGCACCATGCCGCCAGCGCCCCCTGGAATAACGAAAGACCGCCTCGTGCTAGCCGAACACCACGGCTTCGCTGAGGAAGAACCGGACATCATCATCAACTACCACATCAGGAAGCGTATGGGGAAGGGGGCAGATGGATCACGAACCAGTAGAGTACGGAACCAGTAGATGGAACGAGCCTATCCTTAGCGCAACTCAGACGAAGCGTCAACACTTCGTCCCACGCCTGTACTTAGATAATTTCGCAAGGGCAGACGGAAAGATACGCGTCTTTGACCTACACGAAGAATATGAGTTCGTGTCATCGCCGGAAAATGTAGCGGTGCAGACGCGATTCTATAACATTACGCTGGAAGGTCAGGGTTATTCGGCAGAGGACTGGCTAGCGGAGTTAGAGAGCGATGCTTCAAGCATTCTTCGGCTTCTGGTCGATGACCCTCCTGCAATTGCAAGACTCACTGATGAACAAGAGAATACCCTCTCGAGATTTATCGCTGCGCTTATCATTCGGACGCCCTTCAAACGTCAAGAATTGAACGATACTCTTGATGCAATGAACTCACAGATTGAGCAAATCTTGCTGCCCCAATTCGTACATCAATTCGGAGACCCTCTAGGTCTTGCGAAATATGAAGAATGGCAAGCAAAGCCACGCCACGAGCGCTATGGGGAAGAAGAGCCAACCCAACCAGCATCTATGACAAACTTTCTCCTTGGCGAGGTCCAAGGATTCGCCAACTTGTTGCGAGGGGCACCCTGGAGAATCGGGAATACTCTAGGAAATATGCGGCTCTACAGCTCTGACAATCCAGTCTCTCGATATCTGAGTCCAGTTCGGCCTTGGTGGGAAGTAGGGGCCTTCTCTTCATTTCACTATTTCTTGCCACTGTCACCAAAACTCCTGCTCAAGATTGAGCGTAGGCCGGATTCGTACGATATGGAAGAAGCCAGGCATTGGGGAGAACGCCGGAAGAAAGACTTCTCTGAATGGGAAGTATCAATGGCGCGGCACATAATCTCCCGCGATGCCTCCCGCTACATCTATGGTGACGGCTTGGTAGTTTCGAAGCAATGTGCAGTGTCATGCTTGGATGGAATTGAACTGGCTATCCGAGAGTTCGCGGCTAGGTATCTGGACTATGACCCAAATCCACCGGCAGGACTTGGCTTGCCGTTCACTGCCCGAGGGAAGCCTGCCCTAGATATAGACCAATTGGCGGACAGAGAATCTCTACTCGAAGGAAGTTAAGCCACGCAAAAACGCCGTATATAAGAAACCAATACTGCCGGGCCGCAGGGCAGCGATGACACTAGCGGAGGGAACCAAATGAGAATCGGCGGCGTGGATTTCCCGGAGCCGTAGCTGAATGCCCTGCGCGAGGGGCGGCTGGGTGGCCTCCGCCAAGGTCAGCGTCTCTATGGGAACGCACGCCGCTCAGCAGTAACCCCATGCCGAATCGCGGCAAACACCCAGCAGGGCCGCCCGGGCAACCGGAGCGGCCTTTCGCTATTCTGGGTCGGCAACCGGCAAGACAACCTGGAGCGCCGCCCTGAGCATCCTGAGCGCGGGAGGCAACCCGCAAAGCTCCGGCGCGGCCCCCTACCCTGAGCCTGTCGCAGGATGAACGCGCGTCGCCAGACACATTAACAGCACGTCCAAGCAGAGGGATTCCCTCACCGAAGGAGCCGGCATGAGCACACCGCATAACTCCCCCGATTCCGAGGGTCTGGCCATAGCCCGCGAGATCCAGGACAGGCTACGCCCCGCTGAGGTCATACTGTTCGGCTCCCGGGCCGACGGAAGCCACAGCCCCGGCCACCGTGGACCTCATCGCCATAGCCCCGGACGAGGCCGCCGCCGGACGGACGAAGGAGACAGTCCGGGAAATCCTGGAAGGACGGCGCGGCATGTGGGAGGTGAGCGTCATAACGACGACCCGGGAGGAGTTCCGGCAGTGGGCCCTGCTGGGCCAATCCTTCGCCGAGCAGGCCGCCCGCTACGGCGTTACGCCGGACGGCAGGAACCTGGACTACCGGCCGGAGCGGGAACCCACCGCCGGGGAGATACGAGAGCTGACCATCTGGTGGCTGAGGTTGGCGGAGCGCCACCTGAACACGCTCAAGCACTTCCTAGAAGACCCCTGCCTGCACGATTCCGAATTATGGGGGGACCCAAGCCCAATGGGGGCTGGAGCGGTCTTTCAAGGGGCTGTTGGCCGCCGACAACGACACCCTCAGGTTCCTCCGGGACGCGGCGCTGATGTGGCGGCATGTCGAAAGCGTCCGGCCCATAGCGGACAGAGAGGGCGCCCAAGCCATGGAGAGCCTGCTGGCGGCTACCACGGGGCCGGACGGGCTGGGATGCTCCCTTGCCGCGCTCACCGAGGCACACCTGCGGGACGAACCGGCGCCGGAGCTCAGCGAACGGGAATGGGAGCCGTGCGGAGCTTCCTCCCGGCGGCGGTGGACGCCCTGATAAGGGAGGCGCTGGCCCGGGCGGGAGCGGACAGGGGGCTTTGCATCAAAACTCGCGCTTGAATCAACCTTACGATTCAATGGGGATTACGTGATTCAGGTGGGCCTTTTGAATCCAAAGGCACTTATGATTCAGAAAAAGGTTGGATTGGAGCAACAAATCAGGCCGAAACACAGTGAATGCTCCGGCCTGATTGTTTCGGTTGCTTCCATCGAACCAGTGCCCGCTATGCTTGCTGGCAAGCATAGCGGGCACTGGTTGAGCTGTCAAATTTTACGGATATTGAGAATCGGAAACCCCCTGTAGAATCGCTGTCGGCTACGATTCTACAGGGGGTTTCCGATCTTGTCAAGCCTTGTGCGGAAATTGGTTTTTCTGTATGCTCCCGGCATACGGTCTCATACACTGTAACGAGCGAAAAGGTCGAGGTGCGTCATGCTGGACGAAAAGATGAATACCAAACGGATTTTCTACTCTCGAAGGAGTGTCGTCCTGTAAGGTGCAGAAATGAACATAGCTCCCGGAAGGGAGCCATCGTTCATTGTACTGTTCCTAGCTCAATTCATTTTCTTTCTTGCGGTGCTGATTTCTCAAAATGACTATACAGGATGGGAAGCAGTCAAAGAGATAGGAAAGGATTTGAGCAGGCTAGTGCTACTGATGACCGCCACATCGTACGTTGGAGTAGAAAGTGTAACAATGATTGCAGAAGCATTCCTGAAAAAGAGAGAGGAAAAAGGAAGGGAAGCAAACGAAAAGAAGTGGCAAGAGTGGCTGGAGAAACAGCCGCAGGAGGTAAAGGACAAGTTTACCACTCCCCCTCCTATCAATAGGTCAAACGGTTCATAAACGAAAGGGGCCGGATTTCTCCGGCCCCTTTCGTTTAGCACAACGCGCCGTCCGGTTCCTCGCTCATGGTCGGATGGAAGTCCGCGCTGATGCCTAGCTCGTGGATTTCCTGATTCACCACGCAGATGTTGTGGCAGAGGAATTTGAGCAGGATTTCGTTGACCATTCCGGTATCCGACTTCGCCCTCACCGAGTCCTCGAATTTGGTCTTGACCATGCTGAACGTGGTTTCCACGTTGGACCTGCGATGGTAGTGTTCCGCCCATTCGTCCTCGTTGAGCATGAAATAGCGGTACAGTCTCCGCCAAGTCGCGCTCCCCTGTCCGGTAGTGTTCTTCTTGAATGGAATGTACGGTATGGCTTCCAGTTTCTCGACGTGCCGGAGGTTCCCGTCCGACAAGTACGCTTTGTCCGCCGACACTTCCTTGAGAACGAACTGCTACTCCTGGGTGCCGAAGTGGGTGCCCGAAGGGAGCGGTACCTTAAGACCAAGACGGCCCTGGCCCACCTGCCCTTCCAGCGCACCCTGGAGCAATTCGACTTCGCCTTCCAGCCCTCCATCGACGAGCGGCTGGTCAAGGAACTGGCAAATTTGGCCTTCGTGGCCGAAGCCAGTAACGTCCTGCTGCTGGGACCCCCGGCGTGGGCAAGACTCACCTGGCCATCGCCCTGGCCCTCAAGGCCATTGAGAACGGCCAGGGCGCCTACTTCGTCCGCGCCTACGACCTGATGGAGGATCTGCGCAAGGCCCGCATCGAGCACAACTTGGATCGAAGAATGCGGGTCTATCTCTCTCCCAAGGTGCTGGTGGTGGACGAACTCGGCTTCTGGCCCTACGACCGGGAGTCGGCCACCGCCTTCTTCACCTTGGTGTCGGCCCGCTACGAGCGGGGCAGCATCATCCTGACGTCCAACAAGGGCTTCGGCGAGTGGGGTGAACTGCTGGGCGATACCGTGATCGCCTCGGCGGTGCTGGACCGGCTGCTCCATCACAGCCACGTGCTCAACATCCGGGGCGAGAGCTACCGCCTCCGGGAGAAACGCCAGGCCGGTCTATTCCCGTCCCAACAACTGAACGCTACCCCTGAGGAAACCAAATCCAACGGCCAAGTGGCTCAATTTTAACTTGGCACAAATGGCTCATTTCTAACTTAGCGTTGACAGTAAGGCCAACGCGGTTCTTGCAACTATCTTGGCCGCTGCCGGTGGAACTGTGCTTACTATCTGCCTCTCGTGCGGCTCAAAAGAGCTATTCGACGGCCTGCCCACGCACGAAATAGGCCCATTGGATAGCAGACTTTACAAGGGCGCTCGCTTAGTGGAAAGGACTGCCGATTACGAACTGGCTGTACTGGCAGGCCATCCCAGACAGCAATGAACTAGCCCGCAAATGCCACAGAACCCCGCAACAAGCTGCTGGACGGCCAGAACGAACTCCCCGGGAGCAAACGATGACCGCTGAACCCGACACCGATACTCCAACCGAGGAACTGCGGTACCGGACCACGCCGGCTGCCGCCGCCGAAATCAGGGAGCTGGTAGCTGCGGCGCTGGGGCGCATCGAACGCGGCGAGCAATACCGCAGGTACAGGTGGTCAGGAACCCGGCAATCCCTGCCGCTGCGTCCCAAGCAGCCCGGAACGCGCGCTGACGGACCGGTAGGGGAGACGGTGACCTCCAGCCGGCCGCGCCGCTCGGTCACTAGCCGGCCACGCACCCACTGCCGCATTTCGGCAGCCCAGCACCGGATTCAGGATGGGCTGAAAGCCAAACCGGAGTAGCGGAATGTCCTCCTCACTCCGACCACTCTCCATCGGGGGAGAGAACCCAGCAAGCGGAGCCAGAGTCCAGGTCACCGTCAAAGGGGCCGGGCCCCCAGTGAATCACCAGCCCGCCACCGGGGAGCGGCCCGGTCTCCGCCTCAACAGAGCAATCACCAGACGGGCCAGTAGTGGCAACTGGATGCCATGTCTTCGAGAGGCCGGGACGAGAGTGGCCGCAGAAGTCGGGGGCGAACCCGTGGACGCGGGTTACGAGAGTAGAGAAGTACGACGCGGTAAGCGAGTCCGCTGGTTCCTGGCTCAGGGCCCGCTCCGAGAGAATCTTGACCAAGCTGTTGCAGGGCTCGAAGCCGAACAGCACGTTGTCGCGGTCAACAACATCCAAGTTCAGGGACTCAAAAGATCTCGAAGTCGGCTGGCTCAACCAGCCCCACTTGAAAAGCTCTGAGCTGTAGTACCAACAGCCGTGTGAACCCTGATCGAAGGGCATAGCCGAGAGGTGGAGCAGAAGGGAACCATCGTCATCGCCGGAGGTCGAGTGCATGATCGTCCGGAGCCTGGCCGTGGTATCGGTGAAAGAACCCGGCAACGGTACGCCCGCAGCCCTGCTGGGTTCGGTATGGCAGACGACTCCCTCAGAGAACTGGGGAGCCCAGCCCTGGGCCACGCAGTCGGTACGCCGCGCGACAAACTCCTCGTTGATGGAACGAGCCACCCGGTAGTCGAATTTCTCCGGGAAAGGCTGGTTGACCAGCATCTGCCAGAAGTCCTCGACACACCCGGGGATCGAGAAAGTCAGGGAGGCCTCAAGATCCTCACGGGCGGGATAGACACCGGGAGGCGGCGCTGGAGCGTCGGGCGACGGGGTGCGGAGGGCCGCCGGGAGACGCCAAGCGGCATCGGGAGTCGGCGTCGGCGGACCCTCGGGAACCGGAGTGGCAGTCTCCTCTGGCAGGGTAGGTTCCGGGGCAAGGGGCGTGCTTACCGTGGTGGCAGTGGGCGCAGGCTGCTCGGTCCGGGCGGGATAGGGCGACGCTGCCACGGCGGCGCCCTGTTGCTGAGACGCGGCCTGCGCCGTCGGTTCCGGCGTGTTCGCGCTGGCGGAACCGCTCCCGGGTTCGCGTTCCCGTGGCCGGGACTCCGCCGTTGCTTGGGGTGTGGCGGCATCGCCGCCGGGAGGGGCAGGCTCCCCGCCGCCGCAGCCCAAGGCCATAAAGACCAAGACGGCGGGCAAGAGGAGCATCGCAGGGCAAGAGGAGCATCGCAACGACGCGGGTAGGAAAGCGGCTGAACATGTGGAAGGCGCGAATAGGGTACATTCGTAGGGCCCCCTGCAACTTGATGGGCAGTTGCTGAGGCTACGCCACCATGTTGGGATGCAGGGGGCACGTGGCCCACAAGCTGATCCCAACGGGCGCAAAACGACCCAGTAACGTAACCTCAGCGTGGAGGATGCTACATCAATCACGGCTGCAGGGAAAGGGGCAATTGTCAGATTCTCGGATACGTCATCGGACAAACCCGTTCGCGCTGACGCCTTCCGGCAGCACTGCGACGGGTTCGGGCCAGACTGAGGGCTGAAACCGGGCAGCGGAATTTCCCCAAAAGGGAAAAAACCTGCACATTCAACCGGAAATAGGAAAACGAATGTGTGCAAAGCCCCCGATTCGGCGGCGGAACTACCGGACGCCGTTGCGCCCGACGGACAGGAACGGTGACTTAGCAGGATTTTCTCAGGGTGGTTTACAATGGAGCCACCAGCACATCGAATACACGCCACCGAAGCGGGAGCACCAAGACATGAACGCCACAACCGTCACTCCAACCTTCCCCATCGACCGCCTGCTCGTCTGCGGGATCTGCGGAGCCGGAATGACGCTGGAATGCGGCCCGGAACACCGCTACGCCTGCCCACACGGCTGCGTAACCCCGCTGGAAGCAGACGGATTGAACCGTGCGGTAATCGGGGGCATCGTACCCGCCGTCGTCACCGAGAGCACCTTCCCGAGGCTGAAAGACGCCGTCAAGAAGGCCATCTCAGAGATACAGGCGGATAATCCTGGCTTCCACGGCGATGACCTCACGGACGAAGGAATACGGGCCCTGCTGGACGACCCCGGCACCCTGATGCGGTATGACGAAGCCTCCGGATTGCTGGGAATGTTCGTCGAGAGCATCAAGGTCCGTCCGGGCCAAGCCACAGTCAGGTACTCAATGGCTTTGCCCCCAGGCTCGCCGTCAGCCGGCTCCCGGAGCCAGGAGATTGAGTTGCCGGAACCGGCAACGGAGTGACGGGTACGGAAAGCGGAAATCCCTACGAACCGGACTGCGGCCGGTTCTGCGCTTGGAAATAGGCTCGCACAGCCATCCGGGCGAACATGCCCATCACCTCATCCCAAGCCTGCGCAGGATCCTCGCCGTCCTCAAGCTCCAGAGCATCTCCCACGGGATCGCTGGGCGGTCCTAGGTCCCCCACCGGGAACAGATACGGCTGCTTCCCCTCACCCTTGGCGGCAGTCATGGCAAACATCCTGATATGGAGGACCGAAGCCGCGCAAACGCCGACAGGAAATAGGCAATACTTTGGCTATACTTGTCAGTAGCCTACTACGCCCGTAGAATGGCACACGAGCGGGCTGGTCCCCGGACTGGGTAGCAGAAACCGCTCACTGGACTGCCGGAATGTGACTCCGGCAGTCCAACTTTTTGCGCGGTTCCAAACCTGCGTGTAGTATAAACTATATGTGTATAAGCATCAATAGAATACCCTGTTCCACACGAAGCAGTGGGAGTGCTTGTAAGCAAGAATTGAACATGATTCTCAGGGTTTCCCGTAGGCCAGAAGGCCTGGAGGCAAACTTGACGCTATATACACTTTTAGTTATACTAAGGAGCATAAGCTCCCAGGAGCATACGCTCCCAAGAGCATAAGCAGCAAAAGGAAGAGCAAGGAATGCCTTACGTCCTGATAGAGGGGTACGAGTGCGAGCGTTGCGGATACCGCTGGAGCTCCCGCAACGGGACCGGATACCGGGACGATCAGGACCCGAACAACTGCCCCAACTGTAAGAGTCCCTACTGGAACAAGCCCAGGAAAAGGAGCCTGCCTACAGAAAGACAGGCGACCAAGTGGGAGCGCGTAAGCCCAAGCCGGAGAAAAGGCCCCAGAAACAAGCTCACGATCACGGACCATGAGGGACAGCCAGAGAGGAAAGACTCCCAAGCGGGCATGAGGAAATGACGAACGACGGCATCCCACTGGAAGAGATTAGAAGGGTCGTAGAAGTCCACAGGGCGTCCGAGGACGCCGCTTTCGCCGTCGAAATGGAACGGGAACTGTGGAAGAACATAGGCGATACCGCCCGCGGATTAGCCGCTCTACCCGAAAAAAGAGAAGGCGAAACGCCTTACGTCGAAAGCGCGAGGATGGTCAGCCTGCGCCGCGAAGCAATGCCGGGACCGGACGAAGGGCTGATCAGCCAAGCGGAGCGAATACTGGAACTGCAAAAGAGATGGGCGGAGGCCACGCGGAGGGGAGGGAGCCATGAGCGAATGGAGCGGCACTGCCGGAACGCCCACGCGCTGGCCGCAGAGTTCGCCGGAACGCTGGTGGTAGACCCGGACCTAAAGGGCGGCAAGCCCTGTGTGCGCGGCTTGAGAATAAGCGCCTTCGACGTGCTGGAACTCCTGGCCGAGGGGAAGAGTCCCGAGGAAATACTGGATGAGGAACCGTTGCTGAACCCGGCGGACATCGCCGACTGCGTGCAGTTCGCCATAAGAATGGGGGAGTTGGCGGAGCGGGAGGCGGACGGGTGAAATTCCTCGTGGACCGGATGCTCTCCCCCGAGCTGGTCCGGCTGTTGGACCCGCGTCACCCCGGAACGGTACACGTGGATGAATGCTTGGGAGCAGCGGCCAAGGATCAGGAGATATGGAGCCACGCCCGGGAGCACGGTTTCACGATCCTCAGCAAGGACAAGGACTTCGCGCTAATGTCGGCCCGGCTGGGCCACCCGCCGAAGGTCATACGAATAGCCATCGGGAACTCCGGCACTGGAGAAGTGATGGAGTTGATGGAATCGCAGGCCGAGCAGATAGAGAGCTTCGCCGGTCAACAGGAGACAGGACTTCTGGAAATCCGGTAAAAGCGCAGGCAGAGCATCAGGGAAACCTCGTTACAAGGGGGATTGCAAGATGCCAATCCAAAGAGGACAGGCAATGTGGAAGCTGAGACGGATGGAAGGCCCAATCAGAGCCGTGCTATACGTGCGAGTCTCCAACGACGTCCAAGACGTTCAGAACTCTATCGCGGCCCAAATCAGCGAAGGCAAGCAGTATGCCGCAAGACATAACATCATCATAGTCAGGATATACATCGAAGAAGTGGAAACCGGGCGTACCGATAACCGGCCCCGGTTCCAAGAAATGATAGCTCACGCTACGGCAAAGGAACCGGACTTCGACATAGTACTGGTCTGGAAATTCTCCCGATTTTCCCGCAACGACTTTGACAACGCGTTCTACAAGCACATGCTCAGGAAGAGTGGCATCCGCGTAGTGTCCGTCAAGGAGCCGATCGACGATAGCCCGCAGGGGCAACTGATGGAAAGAGTGATAGAGGGCATGGATGCCTTCTACTCAGCCAACCTCAGCCAAGAGGTCCGGCGGGGGCAACGCCATATAGCGGAACGCGGCTATTACCCGGGCCACAAGGCGCCCTACGGCTATACCCTGGAAAAGGTGCAGGAAGAAGGCGGAAACGCGCTTCACAACGTCTTTGTCGTAGACCCGGAGACCGCCCCCATCGTCAGGCGCATCTTTACGGAGGCCATCGCGGGCAGCACGCAAGGGGACATCAGAAAAGGGCTGGACGCCGACGGAGTGCCGACACCGAAGCCGAAAAATAAAGGCGAGGCCAAGGGAACCCGCTGGGCGGAGTCCACCATTCACGACATACTGCACGACCTGACATACGCCGGATACATCGTCTGGGGAGTGAACTCCGCCAGCGGAGACCCGCCGGTGATTGCCAAAGGACGGCACGACCCCATCGTGTCCGAGGATGAATTCGAGCAAGCCAAACGGGTGATGAAGAGCAAGGCGCGTGGCGTGACGCATCCCAGGCAGGCCGGCAGTGTCTGGTTGTTGAGCGGGATGCTGAAGTGTCGGAAATGCGAAGCCAACCTGATCATCAGGTCCAGCAAGAAGGGAACTTCACGCATGTACAAGTGCCGGACCCGCAGATACGACGGCGTGGAAACATGCGACTGCCCCAACGTGAACGCGCAGAAGCTGGACGAGCGTTTCCTTAGAGCGGTTCTAGAGGACATACTTTGTCCGAGCAACGTGGAGGCGGCCCACCGGAAAATGTCGGAGGAACTCACGGAGCCCTACGGGGAACAGAAAGCCCGGTTGCAAGCCCTTGAGAAGGAACTGCTCGATGTAGAGCAACGCAAGGCCCGCGTGATGGAAGCCTATGAGTCAGGCGCCTACAGTGTGGACGACTACTCCCGGAGGACGGCGCCGCTGACGAAAGCGGAAGCCGAACTGAGACAGACCATCTCGGAGACTTCGGAAAGACTGGAGCGCGAAACCGCCCTGGCGGCCGAACCCGGCGAAATCATGGAGTTCGTGGCCGAAGTGTCGGAGTTCATCAGGAACTCCCCGCCGAAGGAACGGAAGAACATGCTCCAGCGGTTCATCAAGTGCGTCTGGATAGAGGCGGGGAAAGCGACAGCAGAGTACCGCGTCCCGCTGCCCCGGGACGCCAAGAGGCCCCACGCAAAGGAACTGGTGCTGGCCCTAGACGGGCCAGTACCGCCTACTGCCCGCGTAAGCCCGCACACGCGGGGATAGACCGCCCCACCAGTCAGCAGGGGAGTCAAGACCGAGGGTTCCCCCGCACACGCGGGGATAGACCCAACGCCTCGGAGCAACAAGCGCAGAAAGGGACGGTTCCCCCGCACACGCGGGGATAGACCCTGAGACATGATGATCGACTCCATCGCTGAGATGGTTCCCCCGCACACGCGGGGATAGACCGGCGCAGGCCATGAGCGCCATGGCCAAAAGCCAGGTTCCCCCGCACGCGCGGGGATAGACCCCATACACAGGTGGTTGCGGGAGAGCAAAGGGTGAGATAATCTCGCGTGGCGACAGACCTACCCAATGCCAGGCATGACCTGTTTCATATGAGAATAGTCACCCCTGTTTTCGCTGTCATCGTAGTGTTGGCGGCGATATCTTGCACTGGCGGACCGACCGGTTCACCAACGCAGCCTGCGATTACCCCGAATCTCGACCTTGCAGCAACGGTGGCGGCGAGCGTTCGTGGTACTCAGGAAGTGGAAGCGGCCATCGACGCCACGGTGCAGGCGGAGGTTGCTGCGGTTTTAACCGCCCCACAACCAACCGCTACGCCCTACCCGACGGCGACTCCCTATCCAACGCCCACTGCGACGCTTAGTCCGATAACTGCTTCCCTACTCGCCACTCTTATCGCTCCACAACCTACACTCACACCGCTGCCGACACTTACGCCACGACCGACTGCCACCCTGTGGCCAACGCCAACGGCTACACCTTCACCCACTCCGGCTCCTGTAGACCGCACAGCTACAAGGTTTGTAATAGGCGAGGGATCCCAAATCACTTTTACTGTGGAAGAAGAACTCGGCCGAGCTCCCGTCCGTTTTGATACTGTTATTTCGAGCACGGCACTGAAAGGAGTAGTCAATCTAGACGAGCAACCATCAATGGTGCTAATAGACCTGCATTCCCTCAATAGTGATCAACAGTATCGTGATCAGTACATCCGCAATCGGCTGTTTCCTGACACCCCACAGGCAACTGTGGTAGTAGAGCGCCTCCCCGAACTGCCGAAGGGCTTCCTTAACGGCGAGGAAACTAGCGGTGCACTGGCCGGCCACCTCCAAATAGGCGAAAGAATTACACCATTAACTTTTGACGTTGTCGCCCGCCACGACGGCGACGTCATAAATGTCTTGGGGCGCACAAGTTTCACTTGGAACCAGCTAGGGCTGGCAAAACCATCAGCCCGTTCAGTAGTGTATCTGGGCGATGAAGTCAGAGTTCAAGTACTCTTGGTCGGTTATGCTCAATAGCTTACCGCTTTCTTGCGGAGCCGATAACTGTGGATCAGTGCCTCAGGCCCATAATGACATACAAATTCCGGTTGGTTCGTATTCAGGAGGTATCGCAAGCACGTGTGAATAAACTCGATCCTGGCACGGAAATCGCTTCACAGACAACCCATCTTCCATCTGTGTTTGAGTGTGTCAAGCTATGGGTAGGAGCCGTCGCCATGTTCCCGCAGACAATACCTAAACCTAAACCAAGGTGAAATGTGCAGAGTGATGGGGTAAGTTAGTTGAGGAGCAGAGACATCTGATCTGGGGAGTTGTGAGGGGTTGGCGATGGGAGTGAGGGAGATAGACCGGTTCTTGGAACAATGGCAGATGGGCATCAGGGATTTGCACCGTCGTACGGTGCTGGCGCCCACGCCTCGGGAGCGGGAGCGCTGGCAAGCAATCTGGTTGCTTGCCCAGGGTTGGACGGCAGCAGCCACGGCGGAGGCGCTGGAGCGGGACCCGCATACTGTCGGACGATGGGCGACCGCCTTTGGCCAGGGAGGGCCAGCAGCCCTGATTTTCGAGCAGACCGGTGGTTCCCCCCCGCCCTTGACCCGGCGCAGCAAGCGGAGTTGAAGGGGGCGGTGCAGGAATTGCCTGCCGTGTCGGGCATCAACCTGGCCAACTGGAACTGGAAGGTGGTGAGGCAGTATGTCTCGGAACGGTTCAGCATCATCCTGAGCCGGAGCAGTTGCCTGAACTGGCTGCACCGCTTGGGATTTGCCTTCAAGCGGCCCAAGAAGCGCTTGGTCAAGGCCAATGAATCCCGGCGTGAAGCCTTCGTGGCGGAATATGCTGCCCTGCGGGAGAAGGCGGAGGGAACCGGTGCAAAAATCTTCTTCGCCGACGAAGCCCACTTCCGGGCCGACGCTGAGTTACGTAGCAAATGGACTCTGAGAGGGGAACCGGCACTGGTGGACACCAGCCCGCGCCGGGGCGAGAGGGCCAGCTATTACTCGGCGGTGTGCCTGGAGACGGGCGAGGTGGAATGGATGGGACTGGAGGGGAACAGCAACGCCGAGACATCGGCGGCCTTCCTAACCCAGTTGCGCCGGAGGCACGCGGGGCCGCTGAACATGATCTGGGACAACGCGCCGGCGCACCGTGGGGAGGCGATGCGGGAGTACCTGAGGACGCCTGGACTGAACCTGCGGCTGGTGAATTTGCCGGCTTACAGCCCTGACTTCAATGCCGATGAGGCCATCTGGGGTTGGGCCAGAGAGGAGGCCACCGGAAACCTGTGCCTGGGTAGCAAGGCCGCGGTGCAGGAGAGGGTCAACAGCTTCCTCACCGGACTGGACAGCCGGAGAGAGGAAACGAAGCGGCGCTGCCAGACCATACTGCAATCAAGGGCCGAAGCACTCCCAAGAAATCATCGGCCCAATTCCAAGCATACCCGAAATGTACTTCCCACTTTGGCTTTGGTTTAGCTTGTTGCCCCAGTGCGGCAGGATCATATAGATGAAGATGACCATGTGGGGACTTGCATGAGATTCATTGCGGTGATGATTCTGAATGGTTAGCCTCCTACTAGGGACCGCCGCCTGCACCGAAGGGCAGGTTGAACCTCCGACGCACCAGGCTCCTGAACCCGCCCCCGACCTACAGGCAACAGTGGAGGCGAGTATTCAGGGTACCCAGGAAGTGGAAGCGGCCATCGATGCCACGGTGCAGGCGGAGGTTGCTGCGGTTTTAACCGCCCCACAGCCAACAGCAACACCGTGGCCTACCGCCACTCCGTACCCCACTGCGACTCCCTATCCGACAGCAACGCCAAGTCCGATAATTGCCTCATTGTTGGCCACTCTCGTTGCTCCACAACTAACGCCTACCCCTCGGCCTACACTTACGTCACAACCAACACTTACGCCACGACCAACACTTACGCCACGACCAACTCTTACGCCACGACCAACTCTTACGCCTCGGCCAAGACCAACTTTGTCGCCCGAACAAATGGCTTCTCTCTCATATCAAGCAGCATCGTTAGCCAATGGGCCGGGCGCCATCTACGTCGGCGACCTCTCGCAACTGGTCGGCCCCTCGCCTGGCGGAATGGAGGAAGCTCTGGGCGACGGCACCGGCATGGTTCCCCTGGAGTTCTTGGAAAAGAACAAGCACATCTTCGAGACCGACTACTACCACTCCCTGCTGGACAAAGCCAAGCTGACCGACCCGACGCCGCTGACCTCCAGCGGAGAAGAGTTCAATATCCAGTACGCTTGTATCAACCGGGCCCTGCTGCCCTGCGTGCTTCAAACCATCTACTTCGCCGAGAATGTAAAGGAACGCACCAACGGGCAGGTTGACTTCGAGGTTTCCAGCTATCGCGAGCTGGGCCTGGCCGGCTCCGATATGCTTCAACTGGTGGAGCAGGGAACCATCGAGTTCGCCCAGATTCGGCCGGCCTATGTCGGCGGCACATGGCCCCTTATAGACATCATCTATATCTGGGGCCTTTGGAAAGACTTCAAGTCGGAGCACGAAGCCAACACCGCCCTGCTGGAAACGCTGGATCAAGGCATCTATGACAACACCGGCGGCGGCAAACTGATTTACCACACCTGGTACGGTGGCAACGACCAGTACTTCTTCTCCAAGCGCGGCGCGGAGAAAGCGGACTTCGAAGGACTCAAGACTCGCAGCCACGGCACCACCATGACCGACGCCATCAACGGCCTGGGCGGCGAGGGCCAGTTCATGGCTTTTGCTGAGGTGTACACGGCTCTTGAGCGCGGCATCCTTGACGCCGGCGTAACCTCCGCCTACGCTGGCCACGGCCAGAGGTGGTACGAGGTGACCGACAATCTTATCGGCCCATTCATCTCAATGCCCATGGGATTCGAGACCATGAACAAGGACGCTTGGGAGCGCATCCCGGCCGATCTCCGAGCCATCATCATCGGAGAGGGAGCCAAGATGGAGCTGGAATACCTCCGTCTGGCCGCCGTCTGGAATGAGACCGGCGTCAAGGTCAATATTGGCCAGGGAATGACCTTCCTCCCATGGTCCGACGATATGAAGCAGTTCGTATACGAGGAAGTGGCTCTTGGCCGCGTGCTCCCCAACTGGATATCCAGGGTTGGCCCAGAGGAAATCGCCATCTGGAACGACATCGTCGCTCCCTGGGCCAAGGTGCGGATCGAAGGCAATGGTTCTGTGGTGAAAGTCCGATAACAGAATAAGTATCGCCGTCAGCCATTCACAACGAGGAACTCACGTACGTATTCATGGAATGTCTTTCGAGATTTGATGTCGGCGTGCATGACAGCTAGTTTTGTGATATAATATATGTCAACCTAAGGTCTGTGGCTTCGCAGGCTCACTCCCATAAGAGGTGGGGCACCATGGTATCAATAAATATAATAAATAAGAGGTATATTAATGTTTCATATAAATATCAATTTCAATAATAACAATACAAATATCTATCCCCCTATTCACATTAACAGTAGCAAAAACCAGAGCCGTAGGAATTTCTTAGTTAGGACACTTCTTCACTTAATCTTTTTAGCGTTCTTCTCGCTTCTCCTGTTATAGTTACATGAGTAGCCCGCTCCGAAATTTCGGAGCGGGCCTTTAGTGTCCCTAGTGCGCTATCTTGCGGCCCCAACGCCACGCGAACCGTTGCGCCATCAGGTCGCGGTAGAGCATGGGCAAACGCTCGGGGATGGCCCAGAATCGCCGCACATACTCTTCAGGTAGTGGTACTCCGCCTTGTCCACCGTCAGACAGAATGGCGCGATGGACTTCTGGCGGGCTTCCACCAGCGTTATGTGGGTGTCATGGACGGCGTATTCCTTCTCAACGCCCTCGCGTCTGTAGCCCCGGTCCTGGGGCTGGCCATAGCTGGCCAGGAACGTTATCTTGGTGTGGGCATCTTGGTTTTCCAGCTTGATGATGGCGTGGCGGGTTTCGTTTGCTTGCAGGGGATAGCCTATGATACGCTGGCCGCTCATTTTGCAGGAAGGCAGGGGGGGCGTCGTGATTTACAGGGTTATCCTTTGCGATGGGGATGAAAAATGTGTGATCGCTGTACAAGAGGATAAATCCGGGGAACCAGCAAAAGTAGATACGACATGGCCTGTGTGGAACGATATTGAGGGCAGACAAATCGACTACGATGTCTATGACGTCGGGGAACTAGACATAGTCCAGGATGTGTTTGTCCGCCGCCCTTCTGCTTAGCCAATGACAGCCGGGTTTCCTGACATTAGCCGACAAAATGTGCCCTAGCCTTGCGCCCGGCTTTCGGCGGCTTGGGGCGCAATGCACGGGGTAACGTCGCAAGGGCGGACGGCGGTATTGGACTACTGGCCGCCTTGTCCTTTTCCTTCACGCCGAGCTTCGGTGGCTGAATCTTCGGTACCTCGGTGTTGAGAGATTTCACTGGTGCGGCAAGCCGTGTCTCCGCCCTTACAGGTTGTGGAGACTGAGGTGGAACCCGCTATCTGGACAGGACCAGGGGCGAGTTAAGTGAGAATCCCGGCGCTCCTGCCAGTGATTGGCTCCCCTCTCTTGGTGAACACCTCCTTCGATCAGACTCCTCTTCTACGGCTTCCTGCTCCCCATAGAACACCTCGGCCGGGGTCCGGTAGCCCAGGGCCTGATGCGGCCTGAGCCCGTTGTAGAACCGGAAATAGTCTTCCAGTCCCCGCTGGGCCTCCAGGACGCTGGTTTAGGCTTTCAGGTACACCCCTTCATACTTCACCGTCCCCCACAGCCGCTCCATGAAAGAGTTGTCCTGGTACCGGTGTCAATGGCGCCGAAATTATGGACCATTGGGGCTGAGCAATCGTAGCCCGCCTGCACTACATATGGGGTTCTGGTGAAGGGTGCAATTGCCACTCAGCCCCTACCCGTCCACCTGCTGGATGGTCCAGCGGCTGACCTCCAGGCGCTTGGCCAGTTCCCGCTGGCTCACTCCCCTAGACCGCTCCTCCCTGACATACTCACGTTGCTGTTCGGACAGGACCGGCCGACGGCCGGGGAAACGGCCCTCGGTCCGTGCCTTGGCCTGGCCTGCGACGGAGCGCTCCCTGATGGAGTTCCGCCACCACTCGCTGAAGGCCAGCACCATCTGGAGCTGGAGCTTGCCGTTGGCGGTGGCCGTGTCGAAGTCCTCCGACAGTGACCGGAACTCCACCCCGGCGCGGTGCAGGCCCTCGATCACCTGCAGCCCGTAGGTCAGCCCCCTGGAGAGCCGGTCGATGTGGGTGACCACCAGGGTGTCGCCCGGGGCCACCAGGTCCAGCAGTTCCAGGAGGCCGCCGCGGTCGTCCTTGGCCCCGCTGGCCTCCTCGGCCCGGATGTTGCCCATGGCGCAGCCGGCGCGGACCAGCCTTTCCACCTGCAGGTCCAGGTTCTTGTCCTCGGGCTCCCTGACCGAGACCCTGGCGTAGCCGTAGAGCGTCATCTCCCGACACCTCTGGCTGGAATATCCGAAGTATAGGATTCTGCCAGGGTTTCTGCAACCGGGTTTTCCAGCCACCCATTCAGCTACGGGGTTGGGTAATTTCCAGCCGGTGGCTGTAAACAGGGCTGTTTCCAGCCATGCCGGACGGGGAAACTGCACGGGCTGGCGTCTTGGACTGACCGATTATGACGCTGGGCCTAACAACCCTGCGAACGAGAGCAGATGTAGGCGGCCATCCTGACCACTGCGGGCCCCGCCTTGCGCTGCGGCTGTAATATTGGGGAAATGCCCAGTAAGGTCCAGATCAAATGCGCCATCGCCGGGTGTTACCGCCGGCTGAAGATGACGCTCGCTCATCGTGAGGAGCTGAGGCGGGTGGGACGGGAGAACCACGCGACGGCAGGCCTCGTATGCCCCGCCCACGTTAAGGCCGCCTTCAACTACGAATTCGACGATATCGACGTTGATGTCCCTCTGGGGGAACTCCTGGTTGAGGCATCCAAAGACACTCCCCGTTGGCGCGTGATGCTGACGCCGCTGCCCGGCGAGGCGGGTGAGCCGGCCAGGCAATCCTCCCCAGAGTGGGGGACAGGGTCATTTAGTTCGCTCGCGCCGACCGCAGCTCTGAGGAAAGTCAGGTAATTTCAGAGTGCGGTAACCGGCTGATCTGACAGGTGCCTTGACTGCATCCGGCGGGAGGGGTTGTTTTGGCTATAATCCAGGCAGCCTCCGGAACAGGAGACTTCGATTGTTCAGTAGCATAGGAGTTACGCACTTGAACGTGAAATCCCATCGTGTAGCGGGCTCACCTAGCTACTGAATCGCCCCCAGCTGCGTAAGTCCTATAGCATTTGATTTGCGGCAATTACTTTCAAAAAGTACCTTCATTTATTGAGGAAGTGCGTCGCCTGAACCGGCAGGACTAATTGTCGTGAATCAGCCCAAGCCACGCGGATAGGGACGGCGCTGTCAAGGTAGAAATTCCGCCATTGCACGGCCTGCCATTGGTTTCCCATCAGCTACAAGCCCGCAATAGCGCATTTGACCGCGTCTTCTCTGGGCAGTTCCTCAATATTACAGCCACAGATCAAAGGTAGGAGGAGGGACCTGCGGGCTCAGATGTCAGCGTCCAGGTGTTCCTATTCCGTCCCAAGCGGCCAGTTGCCAACTCACCTCGCGAAAACGACTCCAGCACTATTACCCCAGCAGCGGACGGATCCCTCCATCGTCAAACCGCAGTTATTGGCAATGCCCGCGCTAACGGAGACGAATTCCCCCTCAGGCCCTGTGACTTTGCCCTGGTAATCATTACCCCAAAAGACGACGGAGCCGTCAGACCGGAACCCGCAGGTGTGTTCGGCCCCTGCGCTGACGGAGGCGATCTCCCCCTCTGGAGGCGTGGCCTGGCCAAATCTAACGTCTCCCCAGCAGACGACAGAAGCGTCTGCCCTTAATCCGCAGGTGTGTTCAGCCCCGCGCTCAAGGAAGAGAACTCGCCCTCCGGCACTTCGGCTTGGCCTGAGGAATTCTCTACCCAGCAGGCGACGTTGCCGTCCACTCCCAAACCGCAGGCGTGCCGGAAACCCCTGGGGCTCACAGAGGCAAACTTCCCCTGCGGCGGCTTGGCCTGGCCAAATCTAACGTCTCCCCAGCAGACGACAGAAGCGTCTGCCCTTAATCCGCAGGTGTGTTCAGCCCCGCGCTCAAGGAAGAGAACTCGCCCTCCGGCACTTCGGCTTGGCCTGAGGAATTCTCTACCCAGCAGGCGACGGAGCCGTCCGCCCTCAGACCGCAGGCGTGGCTGGTCCCTGCGGTAACTGAGTTCGCTTCCGTTACCGCTCTGGGGGTATCCACGCTCCCTGTCTCGCCAGCCATTGTCGAGGCGCTGATGTCACTGGTTGCCGCTGGAGCCTCTGTCGCAGGTGCCCGTCTTGCATCCCCGCCATCTCCTTCGCTGGTTCCGGCCTCCTCAGTTGGTTGACCACCCCGGGCAGACATGGCCGGTTGCTCCGTTGACAGGGGTCCATTGGCCGACGTGGGTGGTTCCTCCGTTGGTCGAAGCGGCCGGTTCCCCGGTCTCCTCCGTGTCCGCGGTGGGCGTGGCGGGTGTAGAGCCGTCTGGTCCCAGGCCGCCGCAGGCCAGGATCAGCGCTTGAAATGCCGGAGCACTATGACTACAAAAGGAAAGAGGGAGGCAGGAGTGAATTTTCGCATCCGGTCCGCCTGTTCGATGTTCATTCTCCGGGACGGTTCTGCACAGGCTCTAGCAAAACGGCAGACCAAGCTCTCGGGCATAGTTGTTGGCGATTGGCAGATTCTTGAGAACGTTCGGGATGCAGCCGGTCAGCCGGTTGTGCTGGAGAAGCAGTGTTCGCAGACCGTTCAGATTGCCCAACTCGGCAGGAATCGACCCGCTCAGCTGATTGTTCTCTAGGTTCAGATGGATCAACTCCGTCAGCCTGCCCAGTTCGGGCGGTATCGAACCCCTCAGGTTGTTTCCTGAAAGAGCCATCCAGGTCAACCTGGACAGATTCCCCAGCTGCGGGGGAATAGGCCCGGTCAAATCATTGTCGTAGAGGTGGAGAATTTCCAGCTCCGTCAGGCTGCCAAGCTCGGGAGGAATCGGCCCCGACAGCCGGCTGTCGGGGAGACGCAACTCCACAACCCTGCCGTTGCCGTTGGTCGTAACCCCTCTCCAACGGTCGATCGGAAGCTCGCTGCCCCAGTAGTGATTCCCGATCCAGTTCTGTCCGTCCGTAGCGTTGTAAAGGGCCATCAATGCCCTCGCATCCGGCGTGGATGGCACCGGGCCGGACGGCGTCCATCCGGGGGGCGGCAGGCCGTGAAGTCGGGCATACAGATCCTCGAACTTCGCCCGACTGCCCGGCGGCGTATTCGACCGGAAAACCTCGTAGACGCGCTCCTCCCTCGTTTCTCTGGTTCCTCCGTATTCGGAGAGTTCCCTCAATGACGCCGAAACGGTCTCCTTGCCCAATCCCTCATACATCCCGAGCATGAATGCCAGGCCGAGAGGATAATCGCAGGGTCGTGCCAAAAAGCCGGATTCTCTATACAGGTGTTCCATAATGTTCTTTATTCCGTTGTAGTAGCAAGACCTGGATAGTTCCCCCTGCATGCGCGCCTTGCTTTCAGCAAAACTCCTTTCTCCAGTAGCATTGAGTATGTATGCGGTAAGAAATTCCGCTCCTCCCTCTTCAACCCAGTCGCTGAACCCCGCAAGGTAGTGGTGCCCCAGCTCGTGGTAGACAATCTCCTCGAGAGAAAGTAATCCCGACTGGATGGGCGAGCCGGGCGCCCTGTATATCCTCACGTAGCTGTAGGCATGTCTTCCTGCTACCCCTCCTGAGTCCGGAAAGTCAGGTTCCAGATACACAATGATGTCGCGCGAGACCATCGGGGCGCCCATGAAGTTCTCCATGATCGGGACCGCAGTTCCCAGCATATTAAATAGGTCCCGGTCGTGACGCGCCATCGAGGGCCGACGGATCAGGCACAGGTTTACTTCCCCGAAGGGCGAGGCAGCCGGTTCGCATTTCAGGTGGCCTATATCCACGTCGATGTCTGAGGAGGCATTCTGTGATGGATACCTCTCCCTGGCTCGAATTATGTCCGTTTGCACCGAAAATAGCGCTGCTTCCCCGCCGGTCACCCCGTCCAGGAACCAGGGGCTGGTGGTGAATTCCCTGTACACGGAAGGCACTTTCTGGCTGAGCGCACTCAGCGAAGCCCAGAAGTCGTGGTACAGCCTGTCGGGTTCCCGCCGGAAGAAATCAGTGCCCGCAACGGATCTCACCGTTGCCGGGTCCCTTTCAAGCATCGTCAGCATGAACGGGAGCGCTCCCTCTTGAGCGTTGTTGGTCATCCCGTCGGCGATCCAGGGCAGGGCCACAAGGCGCCGGACCAGGGCCATATCCGTTTCAGCGGTTTCGCCCAGGGCTTTTATCAGCCGCCGCAGGTAGAAAGAATCCGTCCCCTGTTCCATCCACGGCCAGTTCCACACTTTTCTGGCCAGGTCCACATCGGAGCGGAGAAGGTTCCCCAAGTACCGGCTTAAATCCCGTTCGTTCCGGCCGATGGCGCCTCCGAGCCACGGGTAATTGCGGTAGAGGCGCGCCAACTCCGGGTAAGTTTCCTGCAGGTACTGGAGGAATCTGAGTATCTCCACCTCATGCTCCGTCAGCCCATCCCCTTCCCACGGAAAGCCCGCCAGAATTACAGGCTCCGGCCAGGGAAAGGTGGATACACCTTCACGCAGATTCAGCCCCCTGAAGGACGTGTCCTGATTCACACTGACGAAGTACAGTTTCTTAGGAATTATATGGGTCAGTGGGGCCATTATCGATACTGCTATGGGTTGGGCGCGCCATGACCGGTCCTCCGAGTAGGAGCCCGTGGGGTCATACAGCGACCAGACGTTATGGACATGGTCGTAGTGCGCAATCCACTTCAGGCTGCCGGCAAACATCTCGAGGATGTCGGACACCGGCTCCGCGCCCGGCGGAAGCGATTCCGGACCGGCCGTTGTGGCAGGCCGGGCAGTCGGGGCAGGTGTGGGAACCGGGGTCGGCGCCGGCACGAGTGTCGCGGCAGGTGTTGGGGCCGGTGTCGAAGTTGGGGCACGCGTCGGCGCGGCCGTGGGCGCCAGCTGTGGCGTAGGCGCAGTCGTGGGCTGCGGCGTCGAGGTGGGCGCAGCCGTAGCCGGCGGCGTGGCTGTCGCGCGTCTCGTGGGCCTGAGGGGCACGGTTGGAACGACAGTGGCGGCCGGTCCGGGAGCGGCCGTGGCCGCCGGCTCCCGGCCCGCTGCGGACGCCAGAGTCGCAGTGGGCCCACCCACGCCGATTGCGGCAGGAGTCGGCGCAGAGGCGGCAAAAGCCGGGTCGCAGGGCGGCAGGCCTCCAAAATAAACACCCTCTCTTCCCCCAGGGGCACACCCGGATACTTGGTTGAGACTGACGTCCAGCATCTCCAAGGACTCCAGGTTGAACAGGTCTCGGGGCACCTCCCCTTCCAGTTGATTCCGTATCAGGTCGAGTGAAATCAGGTTCGTGAGGTTGCCCAGTTCCGGCGGAATCTCGCCGGTCAATTGGTTGTTGCCGAGATAGAGTTCCGTCAGGTTGGACAAACCACCCAACTCTGGAGGAAGCTCTCCTTTCAGACCGTTGGAGAAGAGAGTCAGGCCAGTCACCCGGCCGAAATTGGTGGAGACGCCGTGCCAGGTTTCAAGGGGTTCGTCGGTCAGCCAGTTCCTGTCGTTAATCCAGTCCGGGCCGCTGGTGGCGTTGTAGAAAATTACCAGGATCCTCCATTCAGCCTCCGGGGCGCCAAACGGGGGGCGACAAGGATGGATCGATCTGCGTCCGGCTAGTATCCGGCGCTGCTCCGTCCGGCTGGGTTGCGCAAGCAAGCACGGCAGCCGTCAACAGGAATATCATTGCGGACGCTGCCAGTGCTGTCAGAGTTCTCATGCCCACCCCCGTGTAACTGCGCTACAGGCCGGACTGCCCCAGGAAGTATACGGCTCCTTCCGTAGTGGTCTCCGCTTGCATGACCACAAACGGACCGTCAATGTCGATATCGGTGATTGCGCCGCCTCCGATTGATGAGCTTAGCGATTCGTCGGATGCAAGCTGATCCTTGATGGCCTGCATCATGCCCTGAGCGTTCCCGTTGCTGTCCAGGAGGATCGCCCACGTGACCTCGACCCTTGAGTCCTCGCTGGTTGACACCGCAAATGCCATTGACAGGCACAGGTCCTCGTCGAAATCGACATATAGCTCGTCACAGAATCTCCTGCCCTCCAAACCTGCGACCAGCCATCCGGGTCCAACCCTCTCCATCGCCGCCGCCAGGTGGTGGTCGAGTCCTACGATGATGTGGTTACCTTAAGACAGTTCCTCGAGGAATGTCATTCCCTCGTGCGAGTTATTGAACCAGAGTAGGCTTGGTTCCCGAACATAGAGGTCAGCTCAATTGTGCCTCTAAGCTGCCAGGCTTGATACGAGGATCCCTCTGGCTCTATGCGATCATATTTGGCAAGCGGGTCAATATAATTCCCTACTGACTTGCTGTCGTACGTTCCTTGAACAGTAAATACCATGGGTTGTCCCCAATCGGCAACGATCATCGTGTCCACGTCTTGAAGGAAGATCCCGGTCTTGCCCTCCCTGGTGGCGATGTCCTCGACGTAACCCATCCAGTCGTACTTTCCCTTGGCCTTGGCGACGATCTCCTGAGGGACATCCTCGTTCCGAAGGGCGACAGCATCCATCAATAGTATCCAATTGAACTCCAGGTTGGGCAGGGACTCCAGGATTTGCAAGGACCTACCTGAAGCTGCCCTCCCGGTCTCGCCGGATTTCGGCAATTCAATGGCATCCGCTTTCACCGGTTGTGTCGCCGGGCCGTCATTATTTTCTACCTCTTCCGTGTTACCCGGCGGTGCGGTAGAACCTTGTCTCCCCCCTCCGTCTGGCCTCGAGGAATCCTGTTCGAATGAACCTCTGGAACTGGGCCCTTGCTCCTCGTTATCGCCTTCCCCACAGGCGATCGTGCTTCCCGCGGTCAGGGCAACGATCAATATGAGGATGATCAGGTATTTCACTATAGGTGATGCGGCTTGACGCGGAAGCATGTTCAAAATTCCCCTCTCGTGCACAAGTTGATGTGTGGTTGCTCTCTCTATCCGTTCAGCAGGTCAGCCGCACGTTGCCCAGGTTCGACAGTGTGGATCCCGGCTTTATCAGGGTGTCCAAGGACACCACGCTGACCGCCCGCGACACCTCGTTCAGCCCCTGGTTAAGCGGCGCGAACAGCATGTAGAGGTCGAAGGACTCGCCGGCATACGCCCCTATCTCGTCCACGTCCTGGGCGAAGCCCCGGGCCTTTGCCACCTGGTCGATCTGGTCGAGCATCAGGAACTTCAGCACGACTGCAAAGCTTCTGAAACGAATCTCCATTACATTCTTAATAGATTCCCTGTGTAGTGGTATTAGCACTCACAATGATTACATTCAAATTCAATTCTGCGGATACCGCCACCATACGGGCTTATAAACAAACTTTTTCATCCCTCATCAGTCATAGGATTTGGGCTCTGTCCAGATCGCGATCCTCACCCGCGCCAGCAGCACGCAATGGCTTGTGTCAACCGTATGCAGTAATGATTACGAACAGACTCGAATCCGAGGCTTATTTTTGTATCGTATTATAAGTATTACTAACACTTATATTACAACCCGAGGATAGCCGATAATTGGATAGACGGGTTTGAATAACATTCTGAATGCGTCAGATTCCAGTAGGTGAAAGGGTTCCTTGGTTCCTACGTCCGGTTACTGCAACATCGAAGGTGGGGCTGAGGCCACGGAAACTACACCCGTCTTGGGTTGATGGCAGACCCACTGAGCGACCAACAGATGACTTTTCCGTACCGCTGGCCGGGGAGAACAGGCAGTTGTCAGAAAGCAGCAAAATAAGAGTGATGATCGCCGATGCTCATCCCATCATGAGAGAGGGCCTCAGGGAGGTTCTCAGCCGCGCCGGGGACCTGGAGGTGGTGGCCGAAGCCGGAGACGGCGTAGCGGCGGTCGAATTGGCGGAAAGTGCGCAGCCCGACGTGGTAATCATGGAAACCACCATGCCGCACAAAGATGGCATCAGTGCCTGCCACGAGATCAAGAAGATCCTGCCCGGAGCCCGGGTAATGTTTCTGACCGCCTCGGATGATCAGGACGTAGTGCTCCAGGCAGTTGCTTCCGGGGCTACGGGTTACCTTCACAAGTACTGCACGGGGCAGAAGCTGGTGGCGACTGTCCGCGACTTGGTCGACGGGGAACTGCGGGTGCCGGCCGACGCCTTGGTCAAAATGGCCGTCAATGCCCGCGCCAAGGCTCAAAAGACCGATGCCGAGCAACTGGCTGGCCTGACTCCCAGGGAGAGAGAGGTCCTTAGGCTCTTCGCCCAAGGTATGACCTACGCGGAGATAGCTGACGTCATCGGATACCGTCCGTTGAGCGTCCGCAACGTCATCTATGGCATCCAGAACAAGCTCAAGGTCAGGTCGAAGCAAGAACTGGCGGTACGAGCGGTGCGCGGCGGCCTGCTGGATACGTGAAGGATCACTGGCGGTTCACCAAAGGCCCGTTATGTAGGAGAAACGTGGTTGCTACTCCCATCGGCACATTCAACTGTCGGAATTTCAGACGCTACCGCATTAGCATAGTTCGGCTGGGGCCGAAGTTGTCCGTTAAACTCATCCTGGGCCATCTTGACCTTGAAAGCTGGGCTGTGCTTCCTGCGCACTTGCGACATTTCCTGCTTCCTCTCGACCGCAACCGTTGTCCCCAGTTTAGGAGCGGGACTCTCACTTAGCTACCTGTCCGAATTTCCGGGTCCGCCTCACTCAGGGTATTCGTTCAAATGCAGCTCAGGTTGCCAAGTGTTCATGAAAGATGCCGATCAAGACTCTTGCCTCAGCTATACCGTCAATTACACAAAAGTGGATACGGTTCCTATGAGGCTCAATCTTGGAATGCCACTCGCAGTGATACACCTGCCCGTTGAATTCCACATCACGGAGCCGCATCATCCTGACTTCCAACAAGGGCTTTGGGGAATGGGGCGAACTCCTCGGCGACACCGTCATCGCGTCGGCGATCCTAGACCGGCTGCTGCACCACAGCCACGTACTCAACATCCGTGGCGAGAGCTACCGGCTCAGGGAGAAACGGCATGCCGGGCTCTTCAGCTCGCATCACCTGCTGGGGGCGGCAGCAGAGAACGGCAACGACAACTACCCGACTGACCGAGTGGCTGGCCAACTGGGGTACTGACGGAATCGCTGAGCAACAGCGGGTGGGTCAACTTTACTCCGGCGATGCTAAAAACAAGAAGGAGGTGGGTCAACTCTACTCCGGCGACAGCGAGAACAAGAACCTGGTGGATCAGATCACCGTCGGCGATACCGGGTCAGAACTTCGTCGGCGTTGACACCCAGAACTGCGACCACCCCAACTGCCTCCGGCTCCCGGTCGTCGGGCAGGCGGTACACGATTACTCCGCCCCAGTTGTCCACAATCGCGACGCCCTTGACAGTGACCTGCCATTGTTCATCCAGTACTATACCCGCAAACCGTTTGCCCGCCTGATCAAGTATTCAGGGTCTAGATTTCCCAAGGAGCACCAGAACCGGCCCCCGGCCGTCAACGGATATTCCTGGTTCTCCTTGAGCATTCCCGACCGGATCACGGCACCGATTAATGCCAGGTATCCCGCTGGCACTGTCATAGGACCGCCCCCCGCTAATAGGAGTCCTGGGCCCGTCCGTCAGCCACAGCCTGACGCCGGTCTGTCAAATGCACCGGCCCGTCTCTTTCGATGTGCCCTTCGAATCGTAGGGGCCCACGGTTTGCCGTTTCCTGGAGATCCTGATATTTCAGGATAGCCGCTCCCCCACTGGCAACCAGAGCGGGGTCAAAGACCCGTACGAATAGAACCCCTCGACCGGCATACTTCCCATTTTTCCCCACGAAACGGAGTTTCTCCAGCGATTCCGCTCCCAAGTGAAATTGGGAAACCAGGTTGCTGCGAAGTGCGTCAGTCAACCTGCGGGGTTTCGAGCTTGTCCAGAACAGCAAATCCATGGTCCTCCATCCTGCTTTTGTGATTCCTGAATTTCTTCGGGCGTGAGCAAATCAGCAATTTGTCTCCAGTTCCGTAGATCTGCTCCTCAGAACGTCCAGCAAGTCCCCCACGGCCAGGTCCTTCAATACAGGTCCGGGGAAAGGCAGTTCCTGATTGACCTTGTAGGTATTGGCCCGGCCTTGCCGGGTCCGTTCTATGTAGCCAGCTTCGTCCAATTCGGCGACGATCCGCGACACGGCCCTTTCGGTAATGCCAAGATGAAGCGAGATCTCTCTCACGGTAATTGTCGGTCGCTGCGCCACGATGACCAGCACGGCGCCATGATTGGTGATAAACCCCCAAGATGGCATGTCCACCAATCCTACGAGACGGTTGTCGTCCTTTCTTATATGTGATACATTTCAGGAAATTATTTTCAGGTAATATATATCATAAGTATATCACGCGGACTGGTGTTTAGGGGAAGTGATTTTTTCCGTGCTTGACATGAGACCTAGTTGATCCCCTCGGTCTTCCTTGGCCAGGGTAACCGGCTCCTTGTGGCTTGCGCCGCTGCCATGACGCCTGGCTTGCTGGGCATGTTGCTAATCGGTTGCATAATCGGGGAGTGGTGGCACCTGGCAGGCTACTTCTGGTACCTCCTGCCCGTTTCTTTCCTGCCTCAAGAACCAGCAGTTATTTATGCCGGCACTCGCTATCATGCCGGTCTCGTGGTCGCTCTATTCAGCCTCGCCACCCTGTCGGCGTCTCTCATCGACTACCTCTGCGTCAAGAAAGTCTTGGAGCTTCGCCATTTTGCGCCATTGAAACAGACTTCTTTCTACCTGGCCGCGGTTCGTTGCTTCTACTGGAACCCTTGGTGGACCCTGGCCCTCTTTGCGTTCGCGCCGCTCCCCCTCCTCCCCATCAGGGTACTGGCGCTGAGCTCCAATTACCCGCTCTTGCCATACGTCTCAGCAATTGTCGCAGGCCGGGCGCCCCGCTATTTTCTCCTGGCGATAGGTGGCGCCTGGTTAGCTATTCCCCTGATGTACTTGTTACTCATTGGGTTCTTTGTGGCGTTGATTCCGACTCTATTGGGAATGCTTTGGTCTCGTCGAAGTCCGGTACGGCCACTGGCGAATGCTGCTTAAGATGACCCAGGGCGGGAGCGCCGGAGGGGCCGGTATGAGAAGCCTACCCAACTCTCTATGACAGTTGAGGGCTTTCCATGAGGGTCTCTTGCCGTCTCGAAGCTCCGGATTGCCGCACGGCCCGGCCCTGTCAGGTCCAGGGTGACGCTGCGGCGACTCCGCGACTGCTGGCACCAGCGTCCACCCGTCTCCGCCGTGCCGGATGGTGGGGAAGACGGGGCTGCCCTCACCGGGGACCGTCCCGGTGGCCCGATGCTCCACGGACGAAGGGCCGGAGACGCGCACCGTCGGACACGCCAGGGGCGGGCTGGACCTGTAACTGTTCAGGCTTGATGAGTTGAATTGGGTGAAGGGGTTGGTGGAACGCTGGCGTTGGCGGTGTGGTTATGTCATATACCGGATATGGGAGTTGAGAACGACCTGGAGACTGCTGACCGGGATGTTCTCATTGCCGTCATAGTCCGGAAGCAAGCCGTCATCGAGGGTCTGGAGAAACAGGTTGCCCAACTCCAACTGGAAGGGCCGGCCAAACCCAGCGGTTTCCGCCGGATGCCCGGTCTGAAACCCAAAGCAGACCGCCAGCCAACCCAGCCCAAGCAGCCCCGCAAGGCGCGTCGCCACGGCTTTGCCCGGGAGCGCATGGCGCCCACCCAGCGGGTGGAGCACGCCCTGGACCGCTGCCCCCGAATGCGCAACCCAGTTGTCCGGCGGCTGGACCCAGCGCACTCGGGAACTGATTGACATACCGGTGGCGCCGGCGGAAGTTACTGAGCACGTCTATATCGCTCGTACCTGTCCTGGGTGCCAACGACGGTGTGTGCCCCCAGCACAACTGGAGGGCGTGGTCATGGGGAAGCAGCGTCTAGGGGTCAACCTGACCAGCCTGACCGTCACACTGCGGGAGGAGGCTCGGTTGCCCATTGGCATAATCCAGCGGTATCTGAGCACCGTCCATGGGCTGCACCTGAGCGTGGGAGCCATCGTGGCGGCGGTCCATCGCACCACCCAGAAGGCCCAGTCTGCAGTGGCCGATATCTTGGCCCAGATCCGTGCCAGTCCGGTGGTCAACGCCGATGAAACGGGCTGGCGTGAGGATGGTGACAACGGCTACGTGTGGACTTTCAGCACATCCACTGGACACTACTTCCTGCGACGCAACTGTCGTTAATCAGGGTCGGGAGTGTTGAAAAAGTCATCTCCGGCGGCAGTGTGGCCGCCGGATTTGAAGGCTGGGACCTTTGGTCAGCCGACGTTGCCTGAGACGATACTGTGGAGGTATGCGGGAGTTCGATCCAACATTGTCCTGACTCCCCTGTTTTTCCGTAGTCCCGGCAGTCTCGACGGCTGTGGGCAACGCTGGGCCCGGAGGACCGACACCCAACCTCAGTCGGCGCACCAGCTTCTTCACGTTGTGCGCCAGGGCGGCCATGTAGCCCTCGCAGTCCACCTTCCACAAGCCGCCCAAGCGGGTACGGGCCCAGCTCAGACGATCCAGGGAAGCGAAGGTCCCTTCGGCGATGGTCTGCCGCCGGCGAATTTCCTGCCGGTAGGCCTCGGTACGGTTCCGTTCCCTGGCCCTCAGGTATTCGGGGTAATACATCGTCAGGGTGAAGTATCGCCGTTTCTGCTTCGGTGGCAGGCAGGTCTCCTTGACCGGACAGGCCTGACAGTCCTTCTGGCGCGCCACATACTGGTAGGTCCGGCTCCGTTTGTGGAAACTGCCCCGGCGCAGGATTTTGCCCTCCGGGCACACGAGGTGGTCGTCGTGGTAGACGAATTCCCCGGTGGAGACCATGCTGGTCTCGTGCCGCGTGTGGATGGGGATGTAAGCCGCGATGTTACGTTCCTCCAGCAGTTGCCGTAATCTTCCATTGCTGTACCCGCTGTCTCCGGCCAACGACGCCGGGTGCAAAGGGAGTTTCTCAATCAGCGCGGCAACCGCCTTTGATTCCCGTTCCGAGGCGTGGGTTACGCCTCGGGAGAGGATGAAACCGCCGCGGTCCACGATGACATTCTCCTGGTATTGCAGCCCGGATGCCTTGCCGGCCCTGGTGGTGCGCCAGCGGGCGTCGGTGTCCACCGGGTTGAGCGGCAACCTGCCTTTGGGGCTCTGGAAGTACCTCGCCGTTCCGCGCGGGGCGCCGTCCCCGTCAACGGTGGTCTCCATGATCTTGAACAGGCCGTTCTCCTCGATGGCCTGCTCCTTGAACTCGTCAACGGTCATGCCGCTGGAAGCCAACCCGTAGCCGCTGACGTTGGCCTTGACCAACGTGGAGTCCACGTACATCTCCCGCGACAGCATACTCAGGCGCAACAATTCCCTGTTGAGGCCCTCAAAGATGGCGGCGAAACCCTCCCGCCCGATACGGTCGATGAAATGGCTGATGCTGGAATGGTCGAACACCGGGTCGTCGATGGTGAGGAAGCAAAACCATCTGAAGGCAATATTCTCGGATATGGCGGAGCACAGCCTGCGGAAGGAGGCGATGTTGTACAGCGAGCAGACGAGGAGGGCTCTCACCATCACCTCTGGGTGGATCGCCGGTCTGCCGAAGTCCGGGCAATACCGTTCCTCCAGGGGCGCCACCAGCTTGGCGAAGTCCAGTTGCTCGTCGATCTGGATGAGCAGGTGGTTGGGGTCAATGAAATCGCGAAGCTGCTTGGTGGTGAACTGGAACAGAGTGGAGTCCCTGCGGCAACGGTTCAGTGGCTCGAGCATCACTACCCCTCTCCAGCGACTGACTGCCCGTACATTTTATCCCAGAAGCCACCCCGAACTCTCGATTCGTCGACTTTTTCAACACTCCCGATCCTGGTCATTTACAATAGCTATTGGCGAGCTGATTAGCGTATCAATGGCCGTACGCTCCAGGACCGTCGTAATTGCCGGCTTGAATGAGGAAGTGGCCCACACCCTGCATTCCATGAGGTTGCTGGACCGGGTCTCCCCGGCCAATTTTACAGCCGATCTGGAGGAGGCCAAGCAGGTCATACGGCCAATGCTGAGACAAGGCTCCGAAGAGCCGACCGCCGCAGGGTAGGGCGTTCCTAGTACTGCGCGCGACTTTCCAGCGACCGGAACGTACTCGTACCTCTAAGGCGACCGACGGCAGCGACTGGTCCAGCTTCAGCACGTTGGGGTCATCCCCGCAACCTGCGGGGCAGCCGTACCCCGGAGACGTTGTTGAGGCGCGGCCGCGGGTCATCACCTTGCTGGATTGGCTAGAAACCGGTTTCGTGATAGCCGACAAGGGGTGCGAGCATCAATAGGATACTAGCCCTCATACGCTCAACGAGTGCTACGGCAGTGGTACCGCCCTAGTCGAACCTGAAAAGGCCTGGGGACTGCGACAAGGAACTCTTCAGTGAACGAAATCCGATCGAGCGAGCGTTGAACAAATTGAAGCGCTGGCGCAGAATCGCCACCCCGTATGATCGCAGGAGCGTCTACTTTCTCTCAGCGCTCCAATGGGTTTCCTCGGTCATCCGGGGTTAGAAATTGTCGTTTCGTCCCAGCATAGAGGCGGAGGCTGTCGAGGGTTGCATCTGCTTGGTTAGCCGATGCAGCAGGGAGAATATCTCTGCCGCCGTGTTGGTTGCCTGGAGGAGGGCTGCTCGGCCCTCATCGCTGAGATCAGTCTCGTCGGGGAAATCGCTGCTCCTGATTCGGCGCAGCATCTCGGTCCGGTCGCCGGTGAGGTCGAGGACCATCGACCACTGCTCCGGGTCCGGGCTGGTCAACCCGTCTACGACTGCCAGGACCACAGTATCTATGCCCTCGGTCAGCGAGTCCCGCAGTTGGCCTGCGCTTCCCTCATTGGGCAGATTGTTCAGATCCTCACATAATTCGGAGAACCGCTCTTCCAGCCATTCAATTATCCTTTGACAGGTCAGCGCCGTGTTGATGTCCTCAATATAGCGGCGGGAAGGAAAGTTCTGCCGCACGTCAGTAAGGAATTCGTTAATATCTCCCGATAGCTGCCTGACGGCGCTGCTCAACGAGCCGACTTCGCTTCCTTGCCGCACGGCGTCCAAGGTCCAAGTAGGATGGCAAAGCGGAAATCACGCGGCGCTGCTCCAGGTTCGCAAGCTCAAGGGCCGTGTCTGCGTCCCCATAGCCCCGGTCTTGAATGTAGACTGCCTGCGACAAATTCTCCTCGCGGGTTGGAGGCCACAAGCGGGAAAAGGGCTGAACCAGCAAGGGCAGGACCAGAATAAAGGGCAACGCCGCCGCTATATCAACTATCAGAAACAGGGTATAGAAAGGCGGCTCCAGTGGGAGCGCCAAGATAAGAGCCTTCATCAGCGGTATTCCGGTCCAGTTCTCGACGTACAAGAGCGGGATCAATACCGAGACCAGCACGATGTTATAGAGCACGTTGAACATGGCCAGTTGCCGGGTGACGTAGGTCAATCTCCAGGACAGAAGCACCGCTAGGAGGGTGGGGCCAACGAAGGTGCCGTAAGCGTACATAAGCAATTGGTCTTCGTTAAACAGGCCGGTGGAAGCCAGGCCAAGAGCTAACAAAAACGCCACTACGCCCGAGAAGAAGACGAGGGATAGCAAGATGCCTCCCAGGAAAAACAGCCACAGGGATCCCTCCATCAGCCGCAGGAATTCATCCAGCAGCCCCCGTTCGGCGAGAGAACCGGCCGCCGCTTGGAGCAGGCCGATACTGACAATGAGCAGTGCGCCCCCGAATACCGCCACGACGACCCGGTGCCTCATATCCTTCCTTACGAAAATCTGCGCCACACCGGAGGCGCCCAGCGCGAAGAAGGCGGCCGTTTGAACATCCAGCGACACGAACAACAGCAGCAGCCCATTGCCGATTTTTGCGCCGAGGAGTAGAGCGAAAGCCCTTTCTCTGGTAATGAGGTTGGCCCTCGATATTCCGGCGGTGATGAACATCAGGGCCGACATATTCTGGAGGGCGCTGCCAAACAGCACCCCCCAGCCGTAAGCGGCGATCCGGTTGGGGAGCCAGTTGAGGGCGACCAGGCGAATCCGGCGGGCGGCCAGGAGCTTGAGATTGTCGGTGAGCAGCCATATTCCAACGAATAACAAGCCCAGCCCGCCGAAGAGTTGTCCCAAGTCTGCTAACATCTTCCGCCACCCCTCTTCCTTGAGAGAGGGAGTTTTGCAATCGTCTCTGTGCCGGGAGAGCAAACCCTACTACAAAAGCGATGGGGATGGGGATACCGACGAAGACCGTCGTTGCGGCACCGCTTTCCACACCGTTGTCAGCATCGGATTGTAACCTGGCGATGTTGCAAGTAGGCAGTAGCGTCGGCATGCGCCAATTCCAAGGCATGAATCACCCGTTTGATGTTGTCGATGTTCTCTTTAGTCAAAGGCCCGGCTCAACACGTAATAGTACCAGGTCAGGTCAGGAATTGGTGGGGTAGAGACGATGGAGTTTGGTTCTGGCGTCCTGTATGCCGAAGCGCCAGTTGATGCGGGCTTGCGCCTGGTTCCGTTCCTCTTCCAAGGCCTGTACCTCCTGGACGAACCCAAGTCCCGTCGCTCAAAGCGGGTGATCGCTTTCGGCCCGGAAACTAGGTCGTTGTTGGCAGAGAGGCAGGCTGCTATACAAGGGCTTGGTGTGGTGGAGCGGTCGCAGGTTTGCGATCGTAGTGACGGGAGTAGTATGATACCTGATGTACTCTCCCGCAGATTCAACGCCATCATGACGGTGTGTGGGATACCCGACGTGCGTTTCCACGACTTGCGCCACACCCATGCCAGCCTGTTGCTTGCTTCTGGAGTGCCGATTCACGTCGTTTCGGCTCGGTTAGGGCACGCCAGCATCCAGACCACAGTGGACACCTATGGTCACGTTCTGCCGGCCTCTGACGTTGAAGCAGGCCGTGTGATGGAGCGTCGGCTTGCGGAGTGACGTTTGCAAAATGTTTGCATAATGGGTTCTCCGATGACAAAATAACACCAAGTTTATATCTGAAAGCCGGTGTAGCTCAGTGGCAGAGCAGCGGTTTCGTAAACCGCAGGTCAAGGGTTCGAATCCCCTCACCGGCTCCATTTCTCCCCCTCCTTCTCCACTTCCCCAAGCTCCGCGGCATCAACGGGCAGGGTCTTTCGATTCTCTGCGAAATTGTCTGATCTGTGATTTTTCTGATCCTGGGGTTGCCATGATTTGGAAATTCATGCTCATCCATCAATCACATGAATCACAGTTCAGACAAAAATCGAGAGGCCCGACACAAACGGGGCGTCTCATTCCTAATCCCGGCCCTGTGCGCTTATAATGGCGGCAATACGGCTTTGATTGAGGCGGAATTCGCTGATGAAATTTGGACTTTTCTATCAAATACAGGTGCCCAAACCCTGGGACGAACAGAGCGAGGCGCGGCGCATCTGGGAGGCCCTTGACCAGATCGCTTTCGCCGAGGAAATGGGTTACGACAGCGTCTGGTTCTCCGAGCACCATTTCCGTCCGGTGTGGTCTCACAACAGCGCCCCCGACCTGACCCTTGCGGCAGTCACCCAGCGCACCTCCCGCATACGCATGGGCATCGGCGTCGTGCTGGCTCCCATCCACCACCCGCTGCACACCGCAGCCCGGATGGCGACGCTGGACATCCTCAGCAAGGGCCGCGTCGACGTGGGGCTGGGCCGCACCGGCTATCCCTACCAGCTCACTCCATACGGCACCGACCTTGAGGACACCCGCGGCATGTGGGAGGAGTTCGCCCAGGTGCTGCCTCGAATCTGGACGGAAGAGGAAGTCAGCCACGACGGCGAGTACTTCCACATACCGCCACGCCAGGTGCTTCCCAAGCCCCTGCAGAAGCCCCATCCGCCGTTGTGGTCGGCCTGCGCCAGCGAGGAGACGACCCGACGCGCCGGAGAGCTGGGCCTGGGCGCGCTGGTGGGCAGCGAGGGCGGGCCAGACCGGGTGGCGGGCACGCTGGAACTGTACGCCAAAAGCCTGAACGGCGCCCACGGCCCGACCGTGAACAGCCAGAACGCCCTCATGACCGCCGGTTTCTGCCACGAGGACCCGAAGGTGGCCGTCGAGCGGGGCACGGAACTCGTCGGCTGGTACCTGGACCAGCAACGAGAGCGGGCGCGCCTGGTATGGCGCGGCGTCGACCCATCTACCGTTCCCCCGGACTACCAGGGCTACTACGAGCGGGACATGCGGATGGCGGCTGGCCCCCACGAAGGCGACCCGACGCCCGAAGAGGTCGTCAAGCGCGGGGCCAACTTCTGCGTCGGCACTCCCGACGACTGCATCCGTTTCGTGGAGCAGTACGAGGCCATGGGCATCGAGCAGGTCTTCTGCCTGAGCGCCATCGGCCCCGCCAGCCACGAGGAGACCATGAACACCCTGCGCATGTTCGGCAAGCACGTCATCCCCCACTTCCGCAAGAACTAACATGGATAAACAGGATGAACAGGATAAATAATCAAATCATCCTGTCTATCCTGTACATCCATATCGATTAAAGGAGTCTCACCATGAAAGCAGGCGTTGTATTCCCACAGACCGAGATCGGCGCCGACCCGGCGGCTGTGCGGGACTATGTGCAGGCGGCCGAGGGCTTGGGTTTCTCGCACCTCATCGTTTACGACCACGTGCTCGGCGCAGACACTACGAAGCACGCCAACTGGCAGGGCGGCTATGTGCTGGAGAGCATGTTTCACGAACCCTTCGTCCTCTTCGGCTACCTTGCGGGCATCACCACCTCAATCGAGCTGGTGACCGCGGTGCTGATCCTAGGCCAGCGGCAGACCGCTTTGGTCGCCAAGCAGGCGGCCCAATGCGACGTCCTCAGCGGCGGGAGGCTGCGGCTCGGCGTCGGCGTCGGCTGGAACCACGTGGAGTACGAGGCCCTCGGCGAGGACTTCAGCAACAGGGGAGCCCGGCAGTCCGAGCAGGTCGAGGTGCTGCGGCAGCTGTGGACCAATGAGACCATCGACTTCCACGGCAAATACCACGACATCACCAATGCCGGCATCAATCCCCTGCCGATCCAGCGGCCAATACCCATCTGGATGGGCGCCGGGGCGCGAGCCAACCCGTCCCCTCCCGACCGTGTGCTGCGCCGCGTGGCCCGGCTGGCCGACGGCTGGTTTCCCCAGGTCGGCCCCGACGACGCCCCCGCAGTTCTGGAGCGACTGGCCGGCTTCTCGGAGGCCGCGGGCCGTGACCCGTCCGCCATCCTGATGGAACCCCGCATCAACTCGGCGGACGGCGATCCCGAGTTCTGGCAGGCCCAGGCGGAGACTTGGAGCGGCCTGGGTGCCACCCATATCTCCATCAACACCATGCGGGCCGGCTACGAGTCTCCGCAGGACCACATCAACGCCATCCAGCAGTTCCGCGAAGTGGTGGGTTAAGAGATGTCTTCCTTGAGAAAAGACAACCTGCCAATGCCTCAGTCTTCGTTTACGCGACTCTCGCTATTCTACGGAATCGCCATAGAAATGGGATTCGAGGACAAAGAACCACCGCATATTCATGTCAATTGTGATGGGAAGGAAGCGAAGGTAGGGTTTGACAATCAAGTCCTGGCTGGGTGGCTACCCCCGATTGGCAAGGAGATGGTCCACGAGTGGGTATCACAACACCAGGAAGAACTGAAGGATGCCTGGAGGCGGTGCAGCCGCCGGGAATATCCGTCACCTATCCCTCCCTTGTATCACGACGAACCTCTGGAGGGGCCGGGACACCTTTACCTTACGGACGTTGAGTCCGTCGAAACGCGGGAGGGATACCGAATATGGGTGCGCTTTGAGGACGGTGTATGCGGCGAAGTCGACCTGTCGCATCTTGCTGACAAGGGCGTATTCAAAGCATGGCGTAACCGCTCTTTCTTTGAAAGTGTATATGTGAACAACGGGGTCGTCTCATGGAAAGGAGACATTGACCTAGACCCTTGCAAACTTTACATGGATATAACCGGCAAGGCGGTTGAGGAGATTTGGCCGGGGCTCCGTCCAGGCTACAGGGATGCCTGAAGTTAGCCGGTTTTATGGCATCAGGATCTGCCTGTATTTCGATGACCATGGAGTACCGCATTTCCACGCCAAACACGGGGGAATGGAAGCCTCAATTGCCATAGACGACCTGCAATCATTGGAGGGTGACTTGCCCAGAACGGCCGGACGATTGGTTCGGCAATGGGCGGCACTGCATCGAGAGGAGCTTATGTACGCATGGTTCCGATGTCGCAGACATGGAGACCCCGGCCGCATCCCGCCGCTGGAGTGAACCGCAGCTATGTGCGGCAGATACACCCTGATATCCAACATCAGCGAGCTGCAGGGGCGGTTCGGGTTCGTGATGGACGCGCCCCCGCCGGAGCCCCGGTACAACATCGCTCCCACGCAGCAGGTGCTGACGGTGGTCAACGACGGCGAACGTCGCGGCGAGTTGATGCGCTGGGGCCTAGTGCCCTCATGGGCCAAGGACATCAAGATAGGCTCCCGGATGATCAACGCCGTCAGTGAGACAGCCGCCACCAAGCCGGCCTTCCGCAGCGCGTTCAGGCGGCGCCGGTGCCTGGTGCCGGCCGACGGCTTCTTCGAGTGGCGGCGCGAGGGAAAGCAGCGGTTTCCGATGTACTTCACCCAGAAATCGGGGGAGCCAATGGCATTCGCCGGACTCTGGGAAAACTGGAAGTCGCCTGATGGAGAGTGGGTCCGGTCATGCACCATCCTGACCACCGCCGCCAACTCCTTCATAGAGCCGATTCACAACCGTATGCCCGTGATCCTGTCCGCGGAGACCGAACCCCTCTGGCTGGACCCGCTGACCGAGACTCCCGCCAACCTGGAACCCCTGCTACTCCCTGCGCCGTCCGAGCTGCTGCAGGCCAGGGAGGTGTCGCCGACGGTCAACAACGTCCGCAACGACAACCCCGCCTGCATCGCCCCGCTCACGCCTCTTGAAGAGGTGCGGCTGTTCAGCTAGCTGTAGACACCTCAGGGCCAGTCACGAGCCGGGCCAAGCTGTTCATGGCGGTGATGACCCTCGCCGCCCATTTGGCTGCCGGACTGAACCTGTTCGCCCTCTCACCTCTTCTGCCCCTGGCGATCGAAGAGTACAGCATCAGCCACTGGGCGGCAGGCCAGTTGGTATCCCTTCCCATGCTGGTCGGAGCGGCGATCGGCCTCCCCGGCGGAAGGCTGATCGCGCGGATGGGAGTGAAGCGCGCCTACATGTGGGCCTGGCTGGCAATGGCCCTGCTGGCTCTGGCGCCCATCGCCCCCAACTTCTATGTACTGCTGGTGCTGCGACTCGCCTACGGCGTGGGGTTGGCGCTGGTCGTGGTGGCGACCGGCCCGCTGGTGATGCAGTGGTTCAAGCCCAGGGAAATGCTGGTCATCAATTCCCTCAATACCGCCATCCTGAGCGGAGGTGTTGCCGCATCCCTCGCTGGCGCAGTCCCACTGGCCGACCTGCTGGGCTGGAAGACGACCCTGACGGTCTTCTCGGCAGTCGGAATCATTGGAACGCTTCTGTGGCCCCTGGCTCCCAGGGACCGGGACTCGGGCGAGGAGCGTCGCACGGGAATTTCGCTCCGCGAGGTCCTCTCGGTACTGCGGGGACGCACGGTCGCCCTGCTCGTGGCTGCCGACGCGGGCATATTCATCCAGTACACGGCGTTGACCACCTGGCTTCCCACCTTCTACGCAGAGGAGCGGGGCATATCCGCACAGGAGGCCGGCTACATAACCAGCATTCTGCCCTTCGTCGGAATCTTCGCCGTTTTGGCAGGCGGCGCCATACCACTGCTGTTCGAGGCCCTTCGGGCCCGGCTGGCGATCTTCAGTGGCTTCAGCGACTTCCTCCTCTCTTACCGGGGAATCATGGCCTTTTCCGGAGTTCTGGCGATACTGGGAGGACTGGGTGCGTTCCTGTTCAATGCCCAACTGGGCATTTATATTTCGGTGGTAGTGCTCGGAATAGGTTCGTGGTTCTATGTCCCAGCCCTGCTGACCATCCCCATGATGCTGTCGGGGGCAACGCCGGAGCGGGTCGCAGCGGTCTGGGGCTCATACATGACCTTCTCCGGGCTCGGGATGTTCATCTTCCCGATCCTTGTCGGCGGGTTGTATGACATCTTCGGTTCCTACTACCCCGGCTTCATCATCTGCGCCGCCGCCAGCTGGGCCCTGCTGATCTGCGGCACATTCCTTCCCCGCGACGCCGCAGCGGTGAGCCGGGAACCCTGATTGACAAGCCTCGACAGCCCCGCGTAGGGTTAGTGCAGTTTGCCCTTAACTACGAGGAGGTCTGTCATGGCGAGAATCCCTGTCGCCACCCGCGAAAACGTACCCCAGGACCAGGTCGCCGAATTTGACCAGATGGTGGAGGCCCTGGGCGGGGTGCCGCCCTACGGCCCCGGCTCGGTGATGATCCACGTGCCCAAGGCCCATCAGGCCAGCACCGCCCTCAACAACTACCTGCGCGACGAGTCGTCGCTGCCCGCTGCCGCCCTGGAACTCTCCATGCTCCTGGCCGCCCGGGAGTACGATTGCCAGCACATCTGGAACGCCCATGCAGGCGCCGCCCGGGCCGCCGGCGTCCAGGACGGCGTGGTGGACGCCATACGCGACGGGAAGGAACTTCCTGATCTCACCGACCTCGAGCGCGCCGTAATCAACTACGCCCGCGAGTTCTTCGCAGACCGCAAGGTGGGCCGGGGAGCCTTCCAGGACGCCCTGGAGCAGTTCGGCAAGCAGGGCCTCATCGAGCTCACCCTGGTCATCGGGAACTACAGCTTCCTCGCCTTCGTCATCAACGCCTTCGACCCGGACCTGCCCCCCAACCGCACCGAACCACTGCTGCCGGGGTAAACGCGAGTCCTCTCTCCCTTGAGGGTGAAGACCAGAATTCCACGTACAACATTCCCTCTCCCTCCGCTTACAGGGGTAGGTATGGCCTGTTACGGGGGCGCATGATGGGTGATCTCCAAGCCTTCCTTGGGTTCCGGCCAGGGTTCGGGCAGCAGCCAGACGCGGGTCCAGAGTCTTCCTTTGAGCATCAACCGGCGCAGGCAATCGATGCCGTAGCGGATCACGCTGACGATACGCGCGGGACGAGTACGAGGGTCCCGATGATTGGAAGCCAGCGCTTTGGGCGGAGCCCGCAGGTTGCTTGGATCAATGCCGCGGTCATTGGCGTCCTCCACCCTGGTGCCGTAGCCCAGGGCCAGCAGGGTTGCCACCGAGAGCACCAGCCAGTGGCGGGAGATGCGGGTTGGGTCCGTTCTCCTGGTCTTGTCCCATTTCCAGCCCAGGCTCTTGAGGGCCTTGAAGCCCAGTTCGATCCAGAAGCGCAGGGCGTACCAGCTGGGTCCCACCTTATCGGGGGCCAGGTCGGTGAGAATGATCCAGGGCTCCTTCTGTTCGGAGTACCAGACCACCACCAGGGTGCAGCGGCGTTGGGCGGAGGGGGTGCCGAAGGCGGTGCCGTGGCCGATCCAGGCCGTGTCGGGAACGGAGACGAAGCGCCTGGCGGGCAATCGCTTGCCGCCGTCGGCGCAGAAGGTGATGTTGTTCCGGTAGCGCATACCGGGGTGCCAGCCCTGCTCCCGTATCTGCTGCCACAGCTTGGGGCTGGAGATGCCCCGGTCGCAGAGCACGATTACGGTCATTTCCTGGGGAACTGCCGGAGCCAGTTCCCGGAGCAGTTCCACGGTGGGGTCCATCCAGGAGCCTTTCTGAGTGGCCCGGTGGATGCGCCAGGCAACGGGAATGGCGCAACTGCGGTAGAGGACGCTGATGACGATGGCGGTGGTCTGGTCGCCCTTGAGCGTGGGGTCGATGGCCAGGGCGAGCCGGTCGGATTGCCACAGGGCAAGCACCCATTTCAGCAGGGGCGCAAAGCAGAGAGTTACGTCCAGTTGGGTCTGGCAGGGGCTTTTCCGGTCACTGCCGTCGTAGAGCCATTCGCGGAGATACTGGCGGAACTTGTACCAGCCGCCCCAGGGGGAGAGGGCCGAGGCGACGGCGTTCTGGCAGGCGCTGCCGGCGAGGATGGCCCCGAATACCCAGAGCACCAGGCCGGTCAATTGTGCCCGGGAGAGGTGAGGTAAATGCGTTTCAATAGTCTGCTGAATCTGATAAGTTTCTCTGGGAAGGCGCATCGGGGGTCTCCTGCATCTGGGCGTGTGAAGAACACCAGAATGCCGGAAGCCGATGCGCCTTCCCAAGTTGATTCCAGAGCCAATTTCAGGGCAATTTCAGCCCATACCTACCCCTGTAAGCTCTCCCTCCGGGAGAGGGAACAAACGAGAGGAGGCAAAATCATGGCCGCTACACCATTCACGATTGAAATACCCGACGCTGTCCTTGACGACCTCAAGGCCCGGCTGGAGCGCACTCGCTGGCCCGATGAGTTGCCTGGGGTCGGCTGGGAGTACGGCTCCAACATGGACTACATCAAGGAGCTGGTCGAGTACTGGAAGAACGACTTCGACTGGCGCAAGCAGGAGGCGCTGATCAACAGCTTCTCCCACTTCAAGGCCCCGGTCGACGGTCGGCAGGTCCACTTCATCCACGAGAAGGGGAAGGGGCCGAACCCGCTGCCCCTGGTCATCACCCACGGCTGGCCCGGCACCTTCTTCGAGATGCACAAGGTGATCCCGTTGCTGGCGGACCCGGCAGCCCACGGCGGCGATCCCGCCGACGCCTTCGATGTCGTCGCGCCCTCCATGCCCGGCTACGGCTTCTCCGACGCGGCGCAGGAGCGCGGCCTCGACGTGCTGGCAGTCGGCGACGTGATGGCCAAGCTGATGCACGAGCAGCTGGGCTACGACCGCTATGTCGCCCAGGGCGGCGACTGGGGGGCCAGCGTCACCGCCCGGCTGGGACACTCCCACTCCGACCACTGCATCGGCATCCACACCACGTCCGTCACCCGGCCCACTCCCTACATGGGGGCGGGATCGGAGCCCCTGAACGAGGCCGAACAGGGCCTGTTGCGGCAGCGTGAGGAGTGGCTGGCCGCCGAGGGCGGATACTCCCACATCCAGGGCACCAAGCCCCAGACGCTGGGCTACGGCCTCAACGACTCACCCGCCGGTCTGTGCGCCTGGATCGTCGAGAAGTACCGCACCTGGAGCGACTGCCACGGCGATGTCGAGTCCAAGTTCACCAAGGACGAGCTGCTGACCACCGTCACGATCTACTGGGTGACCCAGTCAATCAACTCGTCCACCCGGCTGTACTACGAGACGCTGCGCAAGCCGTGGGACTTCGCCCAAGGCGAGCGCATCAACGTGCCGGTGGGCGTGGCCGTGTTTCCCGCCGAGATCAGCCGCCCGCCCCGCGAGTGGGCCGAGCGCTCCTACAACGTCCAGCAGTGGACGGTCATGCCCAGCGGTGGCCACTTCGCCGCCCTGGAGGAGCCGGAGCTGCTGGTGGAGGACATGCGCAACTTCTTCCGCCCGCTGCGTTAACCGCTGGCCGGGGGTTCCGCGCAGGGCGTAAGCGCGCAAACCGCACGTCGTGAGAGCCGCAAACCGCCCGCCCTTCGACAAGCTCAGGGCGGGCGGTTTGGCTAACTTTACTACCAACAACAGGTTACAATGGATAATGACCCACTAATGTTCACCCATAACGGTATCGACTACCGGATCAACCCTCACATCTGGATCGACCACCTGGAAAGAATAGGCCTGATTACCGTGCGGCAAGTGCAGGAAACTATACGCCAGCCTGATTTTCAGGAAGATGAGAGCGAGCAAATCACACACTATTGGAAATGGTTTCCGGATGTCGGCTCCGGAAACTACATCGAAGCCGTGGTAAATGTCGCAAGGTTCCCTCGCTTTGTGACAACCGCACACCCTGACGACTCCATGCGAAAAAGGAGGCGAATATTTTGACTCACGCGAAACGGGTAACCAGATACAGGTACGACCCAGATTTTGACTGCCTGTATCTTACCGACATATCCCCTATTGGAGTAAGGGGCAAATACTGGAGCGGCACGAACTTCACCGAGCAACAAGGTGTAGGATTCGTCATTGCCATTGACGAATATGGCCGGAGCATCGGCTTCGAGTTCTTTGACGCCGCCGAACTGTTGCTGCCTCATCTATTGCCCGGCGAATTTGAGAAGACCGTTTTCAGGACTAACCTGACGGTTGACTACTGCGCCGAAACCGACATACTGGAGCTAGGCAACGGGAAGCCGTCCGTCTACAGCGAGGCCGTAACCGAGGACTGGATTACCCACTTCAACGATGATTTTGACCCCTTCGAAAATTACGACGTAGGGGAGATAGTAGGGTTCACCCTGGGCCACGTTTCCGAAAACGTCCTGCCCCTTCTGCTCCTATACGCCCCATTGGACTACGATCACCCCAAGCAAGAACGGATGCGGCGCTTCCGCAAGAGCGGCGTAGCCCAATGAGTCCGGGGGGCCGCACATCCTAGCCAACTCTCTGGCCGTCTATTGGCTGCGGTCCTACTCCGGGATCATGCTGCTGGTGGCCTTCCTGGTCAACCTGGGGACCGGGTTCGTCCAGTTCGGCTACAGCCTCACCCTGCCCTCCATGGAGGATGCCCTCCACATCTCCCACACCCAGGCCGGCCTGCTGATCACCCTGACCGCCGCGATCCGGATGGGCGGCGCTCTGGCCTCGGGAGTGCTCGCTCCCCGCTACGGCAGCCGTTCCATGATCGTCGCCGGGTCCGTGGCGGTGGGCCTCAGCATGGTACTGCTGGGCTTCGCCGGAAACTACGGCATGACACTGGCCGCCGCGGTAGTCATGGGCATCGGCGGCGGCGTAACGCTGACGCCCATGATGGGACTGCTCTCCGCCTGGTTCCGCATGAGGGACCGCGGCCTTGCGGCCGGGCTGGCGGCTTCCGGCGGCAGCGTCGCCTACATCATCGCCGGAGTGCTTGTGCCGGTCCTGACCGGGGCCAGCTGGGAGGACGGCTGGCGGCACAGCTGGCAGTTGTTCGGCGTCATGGTGCTGGTGGTAGCGGTGATTTCCCTGCTGTTCGTTCGCGAACGGCCCGACGAGCCCCTGGAGCCGGACCGGCCGTCTGCGTCTCCCGCACGCACCGCCTGGCCTGTCGAGGCGTTCAGGCACCCGGCCGTCTGGCTGATCACCATGATCGCCTTCACTTCGGGCTGGGCCCAGAACCTGTTCACCACCTTCTTCGGACTCTACCTCACACAGGACCACGGCGTGACTCTGGCCACGGTCGGCCAGCTGGTCGTCCTCATCGGCACCCTGAGCATCGGCAGCGGAGTGCTGTGGGGCTGGATGTCCGACAAGCTGGGAAGGGGCCAGGCCTTCGCCTATTCATTCATGGTGCAGGGATGTTCTTTCGTGCTGCTTGCCCTCGTGCCGGGCTTCGTATCGTTCCTGGTTGCCTCGCTTCTGATGGGAGTGACCCTCCGGGCCACCTACACCATCTGCGCGGCTTCGTCGGGTGACTATGTGCCGGTGCGCTTCTCCGCAGCGGCCTTCGCTCTGATGTCCGTGGGCGCGGGGCTCGGCAGCACCATTTCGCCCACCATCGGCGGCCTGGTAGCCGACTACATCGAGATGAAGTGGGTGTTCTGGATGGCCACGGGGGGCTCGGTGGTGGGTACGCTTACGGCTCTCTACCTGCAGACCAGGCGGCGGCCGCCTCTGCCGTCGAATTAGGGAGTGCCGTCAAATTAACCCGTCATTCCGGCGAAAGCCGGAATCCAGACTCGCTCTTTGCCGCAGAATGATTTGCCCGTGGAAACCCCTGGATTCCGGCTTTCGCCGGAATGACGGGAAAAGGACCGTCGCGTGTCCGGCAACTCGATTTGACGACACTCCCTAAGCCGCGCGCCGCCGGGACGCCCTCACCCTAACCCTCTCCCGGAGGGAGAGGGGACTTGGGATACGCCGTATTGGAGCGTCCGTTCAGTCCCTGGCCGTAAGCCAGGTTGCGGCCAGCTTCATCCGCCGGAGGAGGGACACCCACGCTGTCCGCAGTTCGCCGGCCTCAGCCCGCGCCTTCGCCAGCCTGTACGCCTCCACTGCGCCGAAGGACAACCCTGCGAGAACTCCACCCGCGATGGCGTCCAGAATGAAGTGGTTGCCCGTGATGGTGATGGCGAAGAAAGTGAGCGCCGGATAGACCACCCCCGCGGCCTTGAACCCTCCCGGCAGGGACCTCAGCCAGTACACCCCCAAGATGACGGTCCAGCTGAAATGGAGGCTCGGCATAGCCGCCGAGGTATTGTAGAAGTTGGCCATCGTCGCCGACCCGTAGAAGGACGGCCCCAGTAACTGGATGCTGTCCAGCAGGTCCACGCCCGGGATGGCGAACGGCGACGCCACCGGGAACACCATGAAGGCGATCAGGGCCACGATCAGGTTCAGCAGCACCACCGTGCGGTAGTAGTAGTACTTGCTGCGGTCCCGCAGGAAAAGGTAGATGGCAAGACCCAGGATCACCGGCCAGTAGGTGATGATGTAGGCCCAGTTGAGGAACACCACCATCCCTTGCACGTGCTCCATCGCCCAGGCCTGCCAGCCGGGCTCCCACAGGAACCCCGCGCGTTGCTGGAAGTCCGCGATGAGCCCGCCGTTGACGGTTCCCACCGCCCGCGGGTTGTCGTAGACCAGGCCCCGGCTGAAGACGTAGGCCAGATATGCCCCGACGTATAGCGCAACTTCCGCCAGCGACCGGCGCTGCTCCCAGCTCCACTGCGCGACCGGCGCTTGGCCCGCGACGGCGAGCCACCGCAGGACCAACGACCTCAGCGCCGCGTTCCAGTCGGCCCCCCGGTAGGCCCGGCGAGCCGGCACCCGCCTGCCGCTCATCTTGCCGATGCGCATCAGGAATCCGCTCCGCAGCACACGGAGCGCACCGGATGGCATCCGACTTCTTCGGGCCGGTGGCCTATTGCTGTCACATCAACGAGGTTCATGGTCTCTTTGAGTCATATGGGTCGAAAAATGATGTGAAGGTTTACTCGATTTCCGTGGGATCGCCTTACTGAAGGGGTTAGCCGACCGGGACAGGTTGTGGCCGCGTTAGCTTGCGGGCACACCTTCCGGTTCGCGCATGTCTGTTGCTTTGAGGGCCGATGGGGATAATAAACGGGTGAAGTTCAGTTCCTTCACCGGCGGACAACAATGCAGACAAACAGGCTTGGTGGGGACATGAAGGGAGACTGGACCGGACTGGAGGTTTCGGGGATGGATTCCGGCGCGACCAAAATCCCCGGCGGCTCCGGGGACGCCGCCGCAGCTCAACGATCGAGGTTCCCTGTGCTCAACCACGCCGTTCAGCATACTGAAGGAAGGAGACCCTTTGAGTCTCATGGAAAGTTAGCGCCTTCGAATCCCTGCCCTGTGGGGACGGCCCTCGCGCCAAGCCGTTTGTCGGCCCGGTGATGGGATCCGTCCTAGTCCAGTAGTCTCTACTACCTAATAATACAATTCCATCCATTGGCCCGGCAACACTTCGAGCCGCGTCAATCCAGGGGCCTTTCGATTATTCCCTCCCCTTGAGGGGGAGGGTGGGGTTGTAATTCTGTGTTTCAGCGGCTTTGCTTCCAAATGGGAGCGACGGGCCGGGCGACTCCAGGTGCGAATGCGCTGCCTTTCGGACTGCCAGCGTCAATGGCATCTGCGTTACAGGGTGATACTATGGGATGCAAAGCGCAATCGACCGGCTGACGGCCCGCGGATGGAGGCATCACCTTGGCCAGACTGGAACTCGTTACCGAACAGCAGGCCACCGGAAGAGTCAGGGAAATCTACGACGACATCAAGGCGAGCATGGGGTGGGACATGGTGCCCCAGACCTTCCAGCTCATCGCCCACAACCCTGATCATCTCGAGTCGTACTGGACACTCTACAAGCAGACGATGGCCCCCGGAAGGCTTGACCTGAAGACCAAGAAGCTGATCGCCTACATCGTCTCGGCGATGAACAACTGCGGCGTTTGAGTGCGTTTCCATCTGGATGCCGTGAAGCATCTCGGGGTGGACGACGAAACTCTGGCCGAGGCGGTCGAGGTGATGACCGAGGTGGCCAAGGGCAACCTAATCATGCACTCCACCGGCCACAGGCATTAGGGAGTGTCGTCAAATTGAGTTGCCGGACACACGACGGCCCTTTTCCCGTCATTCCGGCGAAAGCCGAAATCCAGACTCGCTCTATGCCGCAAAATGATTTGCCTGCGGAACCCCCTAGATTCCGGCTTTCGCCGGAATGACTGGTTAATTTGACGACACCCCTAGGCGCTAGGGGCGCGTTCGTTGGCATTCCAATCGGGCCTGTTGGCGCAGGGGCGCACCGCGGTGAGACCGCACTACCCTTTCACCCCCACCCTAACCCTCCCCCTCAAGGGGGAGGGAGCTTTTGGGGCAGGTTTCTAGTCCTGCAGGAAGAGGTAGGCAGCGGAGTTGGGGCCGCGGTCGACGTGGCTGTGGCCCTTCCCGGAGGTGTCTTCCATGAGGCGTGCGTCCCCTGGCCGGAACACCCTTGAGGTACCGTCGCTGACCGTGATCTCGGTCTCGCCGCTCATGTGGATGATGAGACGGCGGTCCGGGAGGGGATGAAAGTCCATCACCCGCGGCTCGGTCCACCACTGCACCCTCACTTCGCCGACATTCATCATGGAATGAAGGGCAGGATGTTCTGCCAGGTCCAGCTCCTCCATGTGGCTCTCCCCGTCGTCGCTGGCATAAACGCGATAGATTCCCATTGTCGGCCTCGTTGTTGAAAAATCTCTGTCCATTCTAGTGTAAGCTGGAAGAAACGCGCACAGGAAGGGCCGGTTGGACTGGAAGTTCTGGTTGATCCTTGGTATCGCGGGCCTGGTTCTGTCGGCCCTCATGTGTCTCGCCGTGGTGAGCTGGCTGCGCCGCCGCGAGCCCTACGGGTCGTTCATGCGGCTGCGCCTGAGGGCCAAGCTGACCTTCCTGCGACTTCTGGCCTTCGAGCCGCGACTTCCCTGGTATGTCCGTGCCCTCCCCCTGCTGGCCCTGGCCTACTGGATCAGCCCTATCGACCTGATACCCGGGTTCATGGCGGACGATGTGGCCTTCACTCTCCTGGTCATGGTAGCGGTCATCCGCCTGACCCCCAGGGACCTCATCACCGAACTCCTCCGCACCGCCGATTCAGCCCATCCCGCCGCCCGGCAGGACTAGGCTGTGTTGCATTTCATGTCATTCCCGGGTTGTTTGACGCGAGGATTTCACCCCCACCCGAACCCTCTCCCTCAAGGGGGAAAGGATAATCGAAATGCCCCGACTAGCCCGGCCCCGCCGTCATCCACTCCCGCACCCGGCGCGTCCACGGGCTGTCCGGGTCGGCGTGGTCCAAGCTGATCCGAAAGTGGTTGTGCCCCTCGCGCACCATCTCCTCCGTGTAGCCCGCCTCGGAGCGAAGCGCCGCCAGCATCCGGGGATGCTGCGACCGGAGGTTTTCGAAGTCGTCGCTCCCTATCTCCAGCAGGAAGGGCGTCGCATTACCCGCGATGTTGTACATCGGGCTGGCTTCCCGGGCGTCGCCATCCGACCTCAGAAACGCCTCTCGCCTTTCGGGAGGGGTTTCCGTTACATCAAACACCCCGCTGACCGGGAAACAGCCCTTGATCACGTCCGGCGGCAATCCGAACTCCCGCAGCCTGTCCTGCTGCAGGGTGATCATCGCCGCCAGGTGCCCGCCGGCCGAATGTCCGCCGACGAAGATGCGCTCCGGGTCGCCGCCGTACTCCCGCACGCGCTCGTGGACCCAGCGCAGGGCGGCGCGGCAGTCATCCACCTGCTCCGGGTACTTTGCCCCCGGCGCGAGTCGGTACCCTACGGAGATCAGCAGGGCGGGAGCCGTGGTGATGGCCGGGGCCATGAAGCCCAGCAGGTCCTTGTGACCGATCACCCAGTAGCCGCCATGAAGGAAAATCAACACCGGCGCCGGGCCCTGCGGTCTCTCGTCGGGCATATAGATGTCCAGCTTCTGGCGCTCATCATCGCCGTACGGCAGGTCAAGGGCCACCCTTGACCTGGCCCGAACTTCGTCCGACCAGGCCATCGCCCGCTCCAGGTATTCGCCTGCTCCCGGTGATGGCTGGGGGATTCTCTGTACCCTTTCTGCCATTTAAGTCTCCTTCTTAAATACACGCCGAATGTGTGCCACCAGGAATCGGGATATCTCCAAATATTCGTTTCGCCGGAATAAAATACCAAGAGGTATCATATTCATGCCTGTGCCAACCGGACCATCAAATGGCTGACCACGCTCTGATCGACCGCTTCAGGCAGGCGCGGCGGGACACGTCCCTGGCTGTGCTGGACGGCCTCCATGCCGTGAAACACGCGCTTCGCTTCGGGGCGCACGTGCTGGAAATGGTCAGCCCCGACAGCGACGCCGTTTTGAGACTTGCAAATGAGGTTGCTCCTGATGTTTGCGACAGGCTGCAAGACGGTCTCCGCGAAGTATACCCTGAAGACTACCGGATGCTTTCGCCGGTCCCGCCGGACACCGGCGTTATCGCCATCGCGACACGCCCCGCGAACGCTCCCGGAGATATCCTCGAGAATCCGGGACCCTCGCCTGTGGTGCTGCTCGAAGACCCTCGCAACCCCTTCAACATAGGAGCCGCGATCAGGGTCGCCGCGGCGGCCGGGTCTGCCGGAGTCCTGGTCACCGGCCCGCAGGACCCGTGGCACCCGGCGGCGATAGTTTCCGGCGCCGGCCTGCAATTCGCCCTTCCGGTGGCCCGCACCGAGGGCATTCCCCGGTGCGACCGTCCCATCCTGGCCATCGACCCCATGGGTGAACCGATGCCGTGGGGCGCCATGCCGCCGGGCGCAATACTCGCCTTCGGCAGCGAACGACATGGCGCCAGCGAAGAACTGCTTTCCAGCGCCTGCCGGCGACTCGCCATTCCCATGACTCCCGGCGTGTCCAGCCTGAACCTGGCAACATCCGTTGCCGTCGCCCTGTATGCACGGAAGTTTGGCTGATCCCCTCGATGCCCTGTTTAACGGTCGCCTGCGGAGTTTAGCCCCTCACGGTCTCCTTTCGCCCGGATTGGCAATCCGGTGAACATTATGAAAACCAGACGAAAGATGCTTCAGTTCCTATATCAAGTGTGTCTCAACTGTGTTACTCTTGAATAAACATATATTCGCAATTTCTGTTTTCCAGATTAAACAAAATTGGTTTATTGTTTAATTGAGTTCCAGAAGAGAATTCTTCTAATCTGATAGTCGGGTGTCGGCTGTGCAGTTCCTTTGGACGCTCAGGGCGTTGGGGGCCGTGGGGTTCGGGGCGCTGGGTTGGTGGGTGAGTCTCCTCGTAAGCCTCTCTTCCATGGAAGGTTCTTTCCTTCCGTGGGGGTTGGTTTTCCTTGTTGCCGGCGTGGTGGTGGGCGGACTGATCGTTCCCTACCTCCTGCTGGGGCCGGGGCGGTCTGCAATTGTCTATCTCGTTGATCTGCCGGGGGCCACTCTGGTAGCGGGCGTCGCGGGACTCGTCGTCGGGTTGATAGTAGCCTCCCTCGTGTCCATTCCGTTTTACTCACTTGAAAACACCTTCGGCTGGATAATTCCGACAGTCATCAGCGTGGTTGCCGGGGCAGGCGGCCTGTGGCTGGGAATCCAGCGGGAAAGGGATATCCGCGCCATCCTGCCGGGCCTGGACGCCCCAGCGCCCGGCTCGTCCGCGCCTGCCGGTCCCAGCCTGGATCCCCTCCAGGACAACCACACTGGAACGGAGCTCCGTAACGGAACGATCCTGGTCGACACCTCGGCCATCATAGACGGCCGCATCGCGGACCTGACCGTCACCGGCTTCATCAACGGTTCGCTGATGGTCCCCCGGTTCGTGCTGGATGAGCTGCGGCACATCGCCGACTCCAGCGACTCCCTGCGCCGCAACCGTGGCCGCCGCGGTCTCGAGGTACTGGGCCGCCTGAGAAAAGACTCTTCCGTTCCGTTGCAGGTGCTTGACGTCGGAGTGGATAACGGAGTCGAGGTGGACGCGCGCCTGGTGGAGCTGGCCCGGGGCATGAAGTCATCCATCCTGACCACCGACTACAACCTCAACCGTGTCGCCGAAATCCAGGGCGTCAAGGTTCTCAACGTCAACGAGCTGGCCAACGCCGTCAAGTCCATCGTTCTGCCAGGCGAGAATCTGCGAGTCGACATCGTGCAGGAAGGCAAGGAAGCGGGCCAGGGCGTCGCATACCTCGACGACGGCACCATGGTTGTCGTCGAAGGCGGACGGCGCTACATCAACTCAAACCAGGAAGTGCAGGTCACCAGGGTGCTGCAGACCGCCGCGGGCCGCATCATTTTCGCGCAGCCCCGGGCAGGCTTCGCTTCCGTAGTTGATTCCCGGGTTGATTCCCGGCATGACAGGTGATGACCTCGCCTGCTGAGGACTCCTCTCAGCGCATCGGCGCCGTGATCGTGGCCGCAGGCCGAAGTTCCCGGATGGGAGGCGTTGACAAGACCTTCGCTCCACTCCTCGGCACTCTCCTGATTGCCCGCACAGTCGAAGCGTTCGAGGCGCATCCCGGCATCAGCGATATCGTGCTGGTCCTGGCCGACGAATCGGTACAGCGGGGACGCGAACTGGCGAACGCGAGGAGATGGAGCAAGGTCGGCACGGTCTGTCCGGGCGGAGAGCGGCGCCAGGACTCCGTTTACAACGGCCTTCAAGCTCTCGCTCCCTGCGACCTGGTGATGGTCCACGACGGCGCCCGCCCCTGCGTCGACCAGGCCACCCTGGACCGGGGCATCCAGGCGGCGGTCGAGCATGGAGCGGCAGTTGCCGGCGTGCCCGTCAAGGACACCATCAAGCTGGTTGGCCCCGACCTCGCCATCGCAGATACCCCGGACCGGTCCCTGCTGTGGCAGGCACAGACGCCGCAGGTCTTCCGCTACGACCTGCTGCTGGAGGCCCACCGGCTCTGCCAGGCTGATGTGACCGACGACGCGGCAATGGTGGAGAGCCTGGGGCATCAGGTGCGGATGTTCGAGGGGAGCTACGAGAACATCAAGGTCACCACGGCCGGCGACCTGGTGGTGGCAGAGGCGTTCCTGCGGGGGATGCTGTAAGTTCTCTATTCAGGGCGGCTCAATAGCGCGCTGCGTCAGTTCCCACTATCATTCGATCTATGACAACGCGGGAACTGAATTCAGGCCGGATGCTAGGCGGAAGCTCGCCGGAAGATGGACGGGAATCTATCTGGAGCGTGCCTCCGGATCGAATGGCGCAATACTTCGCGCTGTTCACTCTGTTCGCCAGCTTGGGCCTCGGCTTCCTGCTCTGGTACGAAGTATTCTGGAACACGGCGGACACTCTGCCGCAAACGGTTCTGGCAATCTCCAAAGGTTTGGGACTCAATACGGCAGGGGCTGCCGGCCTGTCACTACAAATTGTGGAGGGACCGAGGTTTGTTATGGTAGCAGCCGACTATTTCACCAAAAGGTGGTTGAACCCCCTGAAAGAGAAACTGCGCCAAGAGGGTCGCGTCGAGACCAACGCCAAGTGGGACGCCTGGAACGCGCGGCGCATGGCAGCAGAGGAGAAAGGCGAGCCTTTCGACGAACCGCCTCCTTCCGCCAATTCCCGCGGGTAACGGGGGCATTTTGCCGCGCGGCAAATAGCCCCGCCGTCAGCCTGAGTGAGTGCTGGAGGGCAACGCTGATGTCTTGGAATCCGCCTGGGCTATGGGCCACCGTAGTTATAAGCATTGGTGGTGGTTTCCTTGCCGGTATAGTGCTGTTGGCATTGCAATGGGCTTGGAACGAATTCCGCAAGTGCAGGCGGCGCAGGGCCGCGGTCGAAGCCTTGAGGAATTTCTTTCGAGAATGGGAAGCCGAGATCATCGCAACCACTCACGATGAGGATTGGCGGTTCGTCAGACACGAACAAAGGATACGCCGGATGAATGACCACCTGACTTCGATACGTCCCAACCTTTCCGACCGCCAATGGGCTGGCATTACTGAACTCATCCGAAGGCACCAAGAGTCAATCCAGGAATGGCAACTGGTATTCCGACGTGAATTCCCTGATTTCCCACGGCACTTTTTTCTTATGGATGACAATTACAGGAACTTCTTTGAGCAGGCAATAAAAATCAAGTGGTTAAAGCCCGGTAAGAGCAAAGCTCACAAGAAAGTTGATGGTCAACGAAGAAGACCCCGACTTACGAGAATTCGGAGTAAGCAGGAAGGATAATCACTATACAATCCTCGACAATACTCAGATCTGGAGGTTTCAGGTTTTGGAATTTCCTGTTAGTGCTATTACCATTCCCATTAGCATCGTTTTCGCCATTGTAATATATCGCATGATTTTTGTGGGAGACGACGAAAATCGGCTAAGGCGAGAAGTTGAGGAGGAAGCCCAGCAGGAGGCCAACCAGCAACAGATGGATGCTGAGGAGTTAACGCCTCGTCAGATTGAACGGCAACGAATAGAAGCCGAGATAGCAGTCGAGAAGTCAAAACAGGCTGCAGCGAAGCGAGAGGCGGAACGGCGACGGAAGGAGATCCAGAAGGCAAGGCGAGCTTCACTGAGAGTGAGCCCGTTAAAAGGGCCTGCTACTGCGGTCACAGTCATGGCTAGGTTAGTCCGCCTGCCTATCGTTCGATACAAGCAACACCGCCTGCAAATTAAGAAGGCAAAGCAAGCGGCGGCAGAACGACAACGACTGGAGGCTGAAAAGGCAGCGCAAGTTGCGGCGCAGCAGGAGGCGGAACGACAACGACTAGAAGCCGATAGGATAAAGCAGGCAACAGAACAAGAGGCAGAGCGGCAGCGCCTGGAGGCCGAAAGAGCGAAGCAGGCTGCGGCGCAACGAGAAGCGGAACGGCAACGGATGGAGGACGAGAGGGCGAAGCTAGTTGCCATGATGGTACAGCAACAGAAACGGGAAGAATACTGGGAGTCTCTGGACGGAATTCAATTTGAACAGGAGTTGGGGGAGTTATTCAGAGCTAGGGGTTACAGTGTGAAATCAACTCCCACATCAGGGGATCAAGGTGTTGACCTGATTTTAGCCAAGAATGGCAAACTACGGTCGTTCAATGCAAGGCCCACAAAAGTCCTATCGGGCCATCGGTAGCCAGAGAGCTATTTGGCAGTATGCACCACTTCAAGGCGGACAGTGCAATCCTGGCCTGCACCGGAGGATTTACGGACGGCGTCATTAAATTTGCACGGGGGAAACCGATAGAACTCATATCCGCTTGGCATATAGCACGCATGGCGGAGGAGAGTGGCAGCGCAACGCAGGAAATTTCTGTTGACCCACCGGTATGTCCCAAAGACGGGTGCGGAAGGACAATGGTTGTCCGGAATGGGAGGCGCGGGAGATTTTGGGGCTGCCCTAGATACTCCACCTGCAGAGGGACGCGAGACTTTAACGAATTTCAAAGCGTTGGAACGAGTGTCCCTATTCCAGACGAGGACAGCCAGAGGTTGTTTTGACGCGACCCACCTCCGAATTCCGCGTTGGCATCGGCTTTGACTCCCACCCTCTGGTGCCGGGACGCCGCCTTGTGCTGGGAGGGGTCGAGATACCCCACGACCACGGGCTGGAGGGCCACAGCGACGGCGACGTGCTGGTCCACTCCCTCCTCGACGCCCTGCTGGGAGCGGCCAACCTGGGAGACAAGGGCATTCACTTTCCCTCCTCCGACCCCCGGTACAAGGACATTTCCAGCTTGATACTGCTGGGGCGAGTGGGGGAGCTGATAGCCGCCGCCGGTTGGCGAGTGTCAAACCTTGATGCTACAATGCTGGCGCAAACGCCTCGGCTCGGGCCTTTCATTCCGGCCATGAAGGAGCAGATCGCCGCCGCCCTGGGCATCTCCTCAGCCCTGGTAAGCATCAAGGCGACAACCACCGACTACCTGGGATTCGTGGGGCGCAGCGAAGGCATCGCCGCGGTTGCCGTCGCTTGCGTCATGTCGCCATAGTGCCGGGGCCATCCTGCCCATCCTTCAATCCTGTAAATCCTGATTCAGACGGAAACCACTGGATTCCGGCTTTCGCCGGAATGACGGTATTCAGACGAATGAAGCTGTACAGCACGCTGACCGGCGAGACCACCGAGTTCACCCCCGCCGACGGCCAGACGGTCAAGATGTACGTCTGCGGCGTCACTCCCTACTCCTCGACGCACATTGGCCACGCTCTCAGCTATGTCGCGTTCGACGTCCTGCGCCGGTACCTGGAGCATGTCGGGTTCGAGGTGCGTCACGTCCAGAACTTCACGGACGTGGACGACAAGATAATCCAGCGCGCCCAGGAGCAGGGCATAGAACCCACGCAGCTGGCCGAGCAGTACATCGACGACTTCTTCCAGACCATGGATGCGCTGAACATCCGCCGCGCCCACGTGTACCCGCGGGCCACCGAGGAGATCGGCCCCATCATCGAGACCATCGGCCGTCTGGTTGAGTCTGGGCACGCCTATCCTGCCGGCGGCGACGTGTTCTTCCGCGTGCAGAAGAGCGACGGCTACGGCAAGCTCAGCCATCGCACCCTGGAGGGAATGCAGGCCGGCAGCCGCATCGAGATCGACGAGAACAAGGAACACCCCATGGACTTCGCCCTCTGGAAGGGCGCGCGACCGGACGAACCGTCGTGGGAGAGTCCGTGGGGACCGGGCCGCCCCGGCTGGCACATCGAGTGCACCAGCATGTCGATGACCTACCTGGGCGAGAGCCTAGACATCCATGGAGGCGGCCAGGACCTGGTTTTCCCTCACCACGAGAACGAGATCGCCCAGAGCGAGGCGTCCACCGGCGTCGTCCCCTTCTCCCGGTACTGGGTCCACAACGGACTGCTTCGGCTGGGCGGGGACAAGATGAGCAAGTCCCTGGGCAACCTCGTTTCGGTGGAGGAGGCCCTGGAGCGGTTTTCCCCCGACGCGATCCGCCTTTACTTCCTCAGTTCCCACTACCGCAGTCCCCTGTCCTACACGGACGAGGGGTGCGCTGGAATGGAGCGCAGCCTCGACCGGCTACGACACGCCCTTGGCCGCGATGGCGGCAACGGGGAATCCCCGGACGCAGAGACTTATCGCCGCCAGTTCTTCGAGGCGATGGACGACGACCTCAACACGCCCCGTGCCCTCGCCGCCCTGTTCGACCTCGCCCGGGAGATCAACCGCTGCAGCGACGCCGGTCAGTCGGTATCGGCCGCCCAGGACAGCCTGCGGCATCTCGGCGGCATCCTGGGACTCACCTTCGAGCAACGCTCGGGAGGCAAGGATGCAGGCGGCGCGGGCGCAGGCCCCTTCATCGACCTGCTGCTGGAAACCCGCACCGCCCTGCGGCAAGCCCGCCAGTTCGAGCAGGCCGACCGCATCCGCGACGGTCTGGAGCAGCTGGGCGTCTCGGTGGAAGACACTCCCAGCGGCCCGGTCTGGCAATTCCGCCAGTCCTGAACGAGTACGGATGCTTTGAGCGTCAACTGCCCGGTGATTTCGGGTGATTCCCTTCTACCATCTACCGGCAGAGGATAAACTGTCTTCATGACCGATCATCTCAAGGCATCGCAGCCGGAACGATACGAGGAGATCAGCCGTCACCTTCTTGCACAGGCGCAGGAGGAGCTGGACAGGGGCGACATCCTGCAAGCGTCGGACAAGGTGTGGGGAGCAACCGCCCATGCCATCAAGGCTATCTGCCAGAGAATGGGCTGGAACCATCATGCCCACAATCACCTCAGCGCAGCGGTGAATTACTTATCAGCAGAGTTGAGCAGAGATGATCTGCTTAACGCCTTTGGCTCTCTCGAGGCTATGCACACGAACTACTATGAACACCAGAAGGAGGCGTATCAAGTGCGTGTGCAAGTTGATAACGCCGCTTTTTTCACACGCGAACTGGCCAATTTGCCTCTCGAAAACTTTCCCGGCGATCAGTCTCATCTAACACCCCTTGAACGCCAGGGCCAAGAACGACTGCTCAGGATGCTGACGCGCAAGAACCAGTACTCCCACGGCCCGCAGTTCAGCGAAGACGAGGCTGCCTCCCTGTCGCCGGTCATGCCACCCTCGTCGGGTGCCAGCCAAGACAAATAGGGGCAGTCGAAGACAGCGAAACTATGGTGAACGAGACTACTTCAGCAGCAGACGCGGCGTTCAGTGATGCGTGGGAGCAGTACAACTCGGCCGTCGAGCGGTTCGAGGCCGGTGATATTCGCGACGCCTGCGGCAAGGCATGGAACGCGACACGCGCGGCCACGCGGGCTGCCGCACTCGCTCACGGCGAAGACCCGCGAAACACCAACCACATTTCGAGCTGGATTCGGCGCATGGGCCGACTGAGAATCGAATTCAGAGAGTTGCCCCTCCAGTACAGTGTCCGCGCACAGTTCCTGCATCAGCAAGGCTGTTATGACGGCTACATCGACGAGCCGGATATACCGGACTTGATCTACGGGACCGCGGACTATATCCGCCAGGCCCAGCAGTTGGCTTCGCTCTGATGACGAAGGGGACTCGCCAGTGACAACAACCTTGGACGACACGGCCATCGCTTCACTGTGCCGCATCGTGGGGGCGGAGAATGTTCTGGCGGACCCCGACTCCCTTGACCGGTACACCGGCGACTCACTGTCCCCGAGTCGTGCTTTCAGCGCCGCCGACGCCTTCGACCGCCTGGCCGACGTCGTAGTGCGTCCCGGCTGCACCGCCGAGGTCGCCGAACTGGTCCGCTGGGCCAACGAGCGGCAGGCACCGGTGATCCCCTACGGCGGCGGCACCGGCGTCATGGGCGCAGTCGTCCCGGCGCAAGGCGGCATCGTGCTGGACATGAAGCGCATGAACCGCGTGCTCGAGGTGGACGCCGAGAGCATGACGGCAAAGGTCGAGGCGGGGATTGTGCTGGGAGACCTGGAAGCGGCACTGGCCGAACGTGGGCTGATGATCGGCCACGACCCGTACAGCGTTCCCATCGCCACCGTCGCCGGCACCATTTCCACCAACGGCGTGGGCTATCGCGCCTGCGCCCACGGCCCCATGGGCGAGCAGGTGGTGGGACTGGAAGCTGTGCTCCCCGACGGCCGTGTGATCGAGACCCGGGATGTTCCCAAGTATTCCTCGGGCCCCAACCTCAACCACCTGTTCATCGGCGCCGAGGGCGCTTTCGGAGTAATCACCCGGGCGACCATTCGCATCTACCGCGTACCCGAGTCCGCCCGGTTCGCCACCGTGGGTTTCGACCGCTTCGATGAAGGCTTCAGGGCTGCGACCGAAATGCTGGAGTTGGGCATTCGTCCCTCTCTCCTTGACCTCACCGAAGAAGACGACGAAGTTACGCTTCACCTGTTGTTCGAGGGGTTCTCAGAAGGAGTGAATGCCCAAGCGCAGCGGGCCGCCGCAGTCTGCGACGCAATGGGCGGCTACTCCCTGGGGACCGAGCCGACCGAGCACTACTGGGCGGTGCGCCGCGATTCCGCAGAGAACTACAAGCAGACCGCCCTGGGGCAGCCCCGCAAGGTCCGCTGGAACCGCTGGCGCCGCCGCCGCGGGTTCGACTACCTCCACCTGGCGCTGCCTACATCCAGAGTGCTGGAGTACAAGCGCCAGGCGGGACAGATCCTCGCAGACCAGGGCATATCCGTGGCCGAGTACGCCATCTGGAGCCGACCGGAGCTGTTCTCCATGCTCATCCTCCCCGAGTCGGGGGACCCTTCGGAGGCGCGCCAACGTCTGGCCCGTACGGTTGACCGCGTGCTGCAACTGGGCCAGGACATGGGCGGCACCATGGAATACTGCCACGGGGTGGGCGTCAAGCTGAACCACCTGCTGGCCCGTGAGTTGGGACTTGGCCACGACGTCATACGCCAACTGAAAGAGACCCTGGACCCCAACAACATCATGAACCCCGGCAAACTGGGACTGTAACTTGGAATTCGGCCTCCAGTTCTTTCCCGACGTGTCCCCTGGGGAAAAGTCCGGGCAGCAGTACTGGTCCGAGTGCCTTTCCCTCGTGGACCTGTGCGACGACCTCGGTTTCACCCACGTCCGCACGGTGGAGCACTACTTCGAACCCTACGGCGGCTACAGTCCCGCTCCCCACATCTTCCTGACTGCCGCCTCCCAGCGGACCCGAAAGGCCCGGCTACTCACCGGGGCGGTTCTGCCGGTCTTCAACCATCCGCTGAAGGTGGCCGGGGAGATCGGGATGCTGGACGCCATCTCCGGCGGTCGGCTGGACTGCGGTTTCGGCCGCGCCTTCCTTCCCCACGAGTTCCAGCGGTTCGAGCGGTCCATGGACGAGTCCCGCGACCGGTTCGAGGAAGGAATGGAGGCGGTTCGGCTGCTGCTGGAATGCGAGAATGTCACTTTCGAGGGGCAGTTCTTCCGGTTTCGCAACGTCACTTCCCTGCCCCGTCCTACCCAGAGGCCCCGTCCGCCTTTCTGGATCGCTGCCCTGGGCACGCCCGAGTCGTTGCGCCGGGCCGGCGAGCGCGGCTTCAACCTGATGCTGGTCCCCTTCGCCGGGCCCCAGATGCGGGAAGCCATCAGCGTTTATCGCGAGGCCTGGCGGCAGGCCGGTCATCCGGGCCAGGGACGGATCGCCCTCGGCTTCCACATGCTCTGCCACGAGGACCGAGAGGAGGCTTACCGCATCGCCCGGCCCAACATCGACGCCTATTTCGCTTCGCTGGTTGCCGCTGCCGCGCTTGACTCCGGATGGGGCGCGGGAGCGTCTTCCCGGGACTATCCCGGCTACAGCAGCCACATGGACAAGCTCCGCCAGTCCAGCTTCGATTCGCTGCTGGACAGCGGCACGATCTGGGTAGGCACCCCCGAGGACGTGAAGGAACAGATCGCCTCCTACCGCGACGCGGTCGGCGGATTCGACACCGCGTCCCTCCAGATCAACTTCAACCAAGTAACCCGGAACGAAGCCGCTGACTCCATGCGTCTCTTCTCGTCCTCTGTGATGCCTGTCTTCCGCGGCTAGAAAGCGGCCGTAACAACCTGACTTCGACCGTGTATCCCCTCATCCTCCACTGCACGTTTTCCTCATTTTCCCTTCGTGATTTTAAATAGTCATTCTCATATATTATCTCTTGACAAGATAGATTTCCCTTTCTATCATTAATATAGATGAAATAACGATATTGTTATTGAATATCAATATATATCAACTATTGGAGGCGCCAAGACAAGATGGTCACCATGAACGAGGGAATCAAGGAAGTTCGCGAAACCAGTTCCAGGTTCATCCACCGGATGGAGACGGGCGTCCTGGCGGTCTACAATTGGGTGTCCGGCCCTGCCATGACCGAGCAGGAGCGCCAGCAGGTCCACCTGCACTCGACCGAGCTCATCCGCCGATACCCCGAATCCCTCGTCTAGCCGACAACTGGTCAAGGGCCTCGCGAAGCCGGGGCCGTTGAAACGACAACAAGACAAGGGGCAGACTCATAATCTGCCCCTCGTTTTTGCTCACAAGGTCCCTCGTTGCTGGCGGTTGGCGTCTGCCCGTCCTAGAAGGGCAACTCCTGGCCGATGCCCCGCTCCTTCGCCTTTCGGTACACCAGGTCAGCCGCCGCAATGTCCTCCAGGGCCACCCCCATCGACTCGAATAGCGTAATTCCCTCCTGCGTAACCCGGCCAGACACACGCCCCGCGATCACGTCCTTCAGTTCATGGGCCATGTCCCAGCGGAAGCTGCCCCTCGCCTCCAGCCACATCAGGTCGCCGCACTCGACCTTGGCCTGCTCCAGGTCGTCCACCACGATCACCTCGGAACGAAGCACCGCCGCCTCGTCGATCTCCCGCCGCATCCAGTGGTTGCCGCCGGCAGCGTTGACGTGCGCCCCCGGCGCAAGCCATTCGCCCAGCGCCACCGGGTCCCGCGCCGAGGTAATGGTGATGACAATGTCGGCCCCATCGACGCACTCCTGCGCGCTTTCGACGGGTTTGACATCCACCTCCAGGCGTTCGCTGCTGCGTGTCGCAAACTCCTCGCGCCTCTCCTGTCGTCGGCTGAACACGCGGGCCTCCCGGATCTCGCGAACGGCGCAAACTGCCTCCAACTGCGTCCGCGCCTGGAATCCCGACCCGATCACGGCCACCGTGGAGGCGCCGCATCGGGCCATGTGGCGGGTTGCCACGCCGCTCGCGGCCCCGGTTCGGATCTGACCCAGCCGGCCGGCCTCCATGCAGGCCAGAAGCTGCCCTGACTCGTAGTCGTACAGCATCAACATCATCCTAGAGCCGCCCGGTCCCGCGAATGACGGGTAAGCCTTGTAGCCGAACACGCCCTGTTCGCCATCCGCAGCTGCCATGAAGTGGAAGAATCCGCCCGGCATCCTGATGCGGGAACGCGCCTTGTTGTCCACCTTCCCGGCTCCGGCGTGCGCAAATGCCCTCCCGAGAGCCTCTATGCACTCGTCCATCGGGAGTAGCTGCGCGACTTCCTGCTCGTTCAGAAACAACGCCATGTAATCTCTCCACCGGGTCGACTCTTCACCGGGTCGACTCTCAACCGGGAACTCGGCATCAAGAATAACCCATTTCTGGCGTCCGATGCCGCCATTGGCTACACTGGAAATGACCAGTAGCCATCACCTGCCAATGTGCACACCAGGAGAGCAGCCATGAGCCAGCCCCGGACGTTTGTCTCCCGCATGATGCACCCGGACGCCATTGCGCTGATCGAGAGCGCAACCGACATGGAGGTGTGGCCCGACGACCCGCCTCCCAGCCCTGAAGAGCTGCGACGCAGGCTGGCCGATGCCGAGGGCGCGCTGATAAACATCATGGACCGGGTTGACGCTGCCCTTCTCGACGCCGCCCCCAACCTGCGGGTCGTCAGCCAGCTTGCCGCCGGGCTCGATAACGTTGACATCCCCGAATGCACCAGGCGCGGCATCCTGCTGGGCAGCACTCCGGGCATCCTGTCCAAGGCCGTCGCCGACCACGCCTTCGCGCTGCTGCTGTCCGCAGCCCGGCGCGTCGTCGAAAGCGACAAGTGGGTCCGCGGCAACAACTGGGAGCTGGCCTTTCACCCCAACTACTGGCTGGGCAGCGAGGTGCAGAGCAGCACCCTGGGCATCATCGGCCTTGGGCAGATCGGACTGGAGGTGGCCCGCCGCGCCCAGGGATTCGACATGCGGGTCCTCTACCACTCCCGCAACCGGCGCCCGGACGCCGAGGAACAGTACGGCGTCACCTACGCCTCTCTCGACGACCTCCTGGCCGAATCGGACTTCGTGTCGCTGCACGTACCCCTGACGCCCGGCACGCGCCACCTCATCGGGGCCGACGCTCTCCGGCGCATGAAGAGCACTGCCATCCTGGTCAACATTTCCCGCGGCCCTGTGGTCGACACCGACGCCCTCTGCACCGCGCTGACGGAAGGGTGGATCGGCGGCGCCGGCCTGGACGTGGTGGACCCGGAGCCGATACCCGACGATCACCCGCTGCTGTTCATGGACAACGTGACCATCACGCCCCACATCGGCAGCGCCTCGGTGCTCTCCCGGCGCGCCATGAGCATCATGGCGGCCCAGAACCTCGTCAACGGCCTGAACGGCCAGCGCCTGGTCCACTGCGCCAACCCGGAACTGTACGAACAACTCGGCATCTAGCCGATCCAGACACTCAGGAGGTCCCCATGCAGTCAACCGAGCTCAACCTCACCACCAACGTGACGGGACACCAGCGTTTCCTCTTCATCAAGCTCCCGGGGGGCAGCACCACCCGCGGTCTTGCGGAAGCCATTGCGCGCCTCGGCGACAACATGGAGAACATGCACCACGTGGACGGGGCGTCGTCTCCGGAGGCGTTCCGGCGCGGCCGCTTCCAGTTCCTGCGGGCGGAGCCGGCCATGAGCCGGGAGTGCGACCTGCCGCACCCGGCTGTGATGCAGGCCGACGCCCTCGTGCGGCTGGAGGCTGAGGACTCGGAGCCGCTTCTCACGTACGAGGAGGGCCTTAGGCGGCGGCTGGAAGATTCCGGCGGCAGCGTGGAGACGCTGGCGGGCGTGCAGAAGCCCCGCAGCTATACCAGCCACGCGATGACCCAGTACGCCTATGCCCGTGCCCAGCAGCCCGGCCCCGGCAGCCGCCATCCCTTCGGCGTCGTAACCCCGATGAACAAGAACGCCCGGTGGTGGAGCATGGACTGGATGCACCGGGAGAGCTTCTTCCTGCCCCGATACGACGCCGACGAGAACATGGTGGTGAAAGGGCACGCCCTCGCCGCCGACGCGGGCATCGCCTGCATAACCAGGCGGCTGGTGCACGCTGCCGAGGGCTACGGCCAGGACGGCAGCTACGACTTTGTCGGATACTTCGAGTTCGCCGAGGCCGACGCGCCGACCTTTAACGCCGTGATGGCCGCCCTGCGCGACACCGAACAGAACCCGGAGTGGGCCTACATCAGCGAAGGCCCGGAATGGTGGGGCCGAAGAGTCGCAGAACCCGCCGGGCTCTGGGCTGATTAACGGGCAGAATTGCTTTGCACAACGAATCGGCCCAAGGCCAAGACCACGAAGACGCAGAGCTTCCACACCGGAGACGGCTGGTTCAGATACAATCGAGCCGTGAGGCTCGCGCAGGCATAGAGGACAGGAATGGGAACTTTCCAGATAACAGTTGAGATAGGCGACCAGAGCGGCCAGAGGTTCCAAGAGCTGGAGGCGTCGGTGGACACCGGGGCCACATTCACCAAGGTGCCCCGGTCCATCCTCAGGGCTATCGCATATGAGCGGGTTAATGTCAGTCATTCCGGCGAAAGCCGGAATCCAGTGGCCGAACCAGGCAGTTTGCATCCGAAAATTCGGCATCCTTCACATTCTGGACTCCGGCTTTCGCCGGAGTGACGGGGTTGCAATTCATATGCGATAGCCCTAGGTCCATCCTAGAATCCCTGGACATACCCGCAGACCGGACCTATGCTGCCCTGCTGTCCGACGGACGGCGGGTGCCTAGAGAGCAGGGATGGGCAACCATCCGGCTGGAAAACCAACAGTTCCCCACGCCGGTCGCTTTCGGCGAAGAAGGGGAGCCAACTCTGCTCGGCGCCATGGCCTTGGAACACGCCCTCCTGGCCGTGGACCCGCACGGACAAAGGTTCATCCCCGTGGATGCCCTGGAGATGACCAGCACGGGAAAGTGAACGGGGGAAACTCAGGCACGGGCTGAAACGGCGAGCAACCGAATGTAAGGACCAAAGCACACGGCGAGGGAGGGCCAGGCCTCTTGGTTTCCGCGCCTCAAAACCCTCCAAAGCCGCCGTCCCATGGACAGGGAATGGCTGGTTCGCCTTTAACCCGGCTGTCAAATTGGCACAGATGAGATGGAAACCTTACGCCGTCAACCTCCAAAATCCCAAATAAATAAATCTTGCACAATGAATCGGGACTAAAAGAGATTCATTGTGCAAAGGAAGGCAGAATAATCGACCCCCGCCTCTCGTCGGAAAGCGGGGGCTGAATATTCCGAGCTACGGACGTCGGACTTGCAACAGCTAGTCGGAGGACGGCAGCTTGCGCGGCTCCTGCAACTCCATCTTCGCGTCGCAGCACTCGATCTCGCCGTCGCCGCTCTTGGTGCAGAGCACGCTGCTGCCGCAGGTCTCGCAGGTGTATCGTTTTCCCAGCTGATTGGCCATCGCTGAATCCTCTACTTGAGCTGCATCGGCTGGCCGCAGCAGCCAACGCTGCCGTTGCCGCCCTTGGTCACTATGAACTCCGCATTGCACTGGGCGCACACATAGCGCTTGCCGGTCTGATTAGCCAATTGTCGCGCTCCACAGGGCCGATTTGAGTATCAACAATTCTAGTCCGATGGAGTTTGCGTTTCAACTTTTGTCGGCGCCATGTGCAGGCGCACTGCCGCTCACTCAGGCTTGAACCGCACCAGGAAGCTGGCCTCGCCCAAGGGTATCCCGTCGAACAGGATGGCTGCGGAATGTTCGCCCGGCGCCTGTACCGGGATGCGGAAAGTCTTGATCCACCGCTGGAACAGGATGCCCTCGTCCCACTGCACCCTCTGGGCCGGCGGGGTCTCCAGAGGCACTCCCGGAGTCTTCAGCGTTACGAACAGGTGATGGTCCCCCGGCAGCGCCCCGCCAATGCAGAAGGCCAGATTCACGTCCACTTCTGCGAGCACCGGCCCGGCCTCTCCCCCTGGGGGAGGTTCCGGTATGTCAATCAGGTCCACAATCCCGTTCAGATTCAACTCTCCGTCGTCATCTTCCTGGGTGCCCCGGCAGAACAGGGCGTACTTCAGATACGGGTCGTCAATGCCGGAAGTCAATCGGCTCCTCCGTCATCGGATGGGTTTCAACGGGCTATTTTATCACGGCCCCACTTCCCGACGCAGGCCGCGCGGTTCCACTATAATTGGCCTCAAACACCTCCGGGAGGTTTGAAGATGCCTTTGAGCAAAGAGCAGTTCGAAGCCGGAATGAACACCCAGCAGTACATCGACCAGATCAAGGTCAACAAGGACCCGTTCGTAGAGATCTACAACGGCGTGGACATCCCATCCGACGCCGCGTCATGGGTGAGCGGACTCGACAACCCGATCAATCTCGCCGTCTTCACCGCCGACTGGTGCGGCGACGCCGTGAGCACCACGCCCGTCATCCTCCGCCTGGCCGACAGCAGTTCCAACGTCAACTTGCAGGTCTTCAACCGCGACGACGACGTTCCCCTGGCCGACACCTTCCTGCCCGAGCACCGCGCCGGCACGGTTCCCATCTTCGTGGTCCTCGACGACGACATGAACGAGATTGGCCGCTTTATCGAGACCGCCAACGGCCTTGTGCCCCAGATCGACGCCATGGACGACACCATCAACCGCGACACCGAGGGACTGGGTGAAGCGGAACAGCGCCAGGCACGCCGCGGGCGCCGCATGGCCCACCGCGTCGCCCACCGCCAGGACTGGGCCGAGGTCATCCTCAAGGAGTTCCGCGAAGTAGTCGACGCCGGCCTGAAGATGTCGCCCACAGAGCGCCCTGCCGTCGGCGGCACCAAGTGGCCCCCCGAGGACTAAGAGCCCCCTCAAGAGTCCGGGCTATCGCATTTCAACAGAAATCCCCTCCCCCTTGAGGGGGAGGGTCAGGGTGGGGGTGAAAAGTTAGTGCAGAGAGAATGCCGAGAAAGCAACTCACCTGTTTTGAGATAGCTTCCCTGGAAACACCCTCTAGGCGGTGATATCCACCACCTGCGCCCCGGCTGCATCGGCGAACATCTCGGCGGTACCGGGCTGGCAGGTGAAGACCAGCACCTGGTTGGTCTCGGCCAGCTGACCGAAGGCCCCTGCCGCCAGTCGCGCGCGCTCCGGGTCGAAGTTGACCAGCGCCTCGTCCACCACCACCGGCAGCCGCTCCGAATGCTCACCGAACTCCCGGATCAGCCCGAACCGCAGGGCCAGGTACAACTGTTCCCGGGTGCCCCGGCTCAGCTCGCCCGGCAGCTTGCTGGCCCCCGTCGCGTCGGTAACCGTGATCGCCTGCTCCCCGATGGGAGCGTACAGCCGGCCGTACCGCTGTCCCGTCACTGCCGAAAAGAAGTCCTGGGCATACCGGATCACGCTTGGCTGCCGCTCCTCCTCGAACTTCTGCCGGGTCCTGTCCAGCAGCGCCTCGGCGATCGTCAGCCGCGACCACTCCCTCGCCTGTTCGCGAAGCTGCTCCTCCAGTGCATTGCGGCGCAGGCGCAACTCGGACGACTCTTCCTCTCCGGCCAGTTGCGCCAGTTCGGCGTCGATGCCTCCCCGTTCCTCCCGCAGGGCGTTGCGTATCCCCTCAACCTCGGCAAGTCTCGTCGAGAGAGCAGCCGACTCGTCCCCCAGGAGGTTGGGGTCCGAAACCGCCAGCCGTTCCCGGAATGCCTCCAGCCGCTCCCCGGGCCCGCTCAGCCTTTCCAGGCTGCGGCGGTGGTCACTCTCCTGGCGTTCCAGCTCCTGGCGTTCCTCGTGCTGACGGGCCCGGCGACGGAACCCCTCCGCATCATCCGTGCCTGCCGCCGCCAGCAGGACGTTAAACACCTGCGTCGCCGACTGCAACCGACGCTCCCGGTTCTCCAGCAATTGCCGGTTTTCTTCGAGCTGCTCCCTTGCCCGCTCCCTCTCAGCGAACGACGCCTGCACCTCGTCAAGGCGCAGGATGAGGTCGTCGGCCACTGTCGCCAGTTGACGATCATCAGGGGACAGGGCAATCCCGTGCCGCTCGGAAAGGGGCTCCATCTGCCCGCGAAATTCACGAATGTCATCCTCTATGGCCGACACGCGCCTCCGGTTGTCCCGCACCTGCTCCAGCTTGACCCTGGCCGCTTCCACGCGCCCCATGAAGTCGACCACCGTCTCCGGCGTGAAGCTGGACGGCAACGATCGCTCCTCCAGCCATGATTGCCAGTTACGGCGCGCTTCCTCGTCGAACGCCGCAGCGTCCTTGAGAATAAGCGCCGCCGATTCCACCCGCTGTTCCTGCGCCCTCAGACGCCGCTGGGTCTCCTGTGTCCTCTCCGTGGTTTCGTTCCACGCTGCGAGCGCTGATTGTGCCGAGTCCAGGCGCACCTCGGCGCTGTCCAGCGCGGCCGCGTCGACATCACCGGCAATTCCCAGCGGAGAGGCTGCTTCGGCGAGCCTCTGCCGCGATGCTTCCGCATTGGTCTCGGCCTCTCCCGCCTGTGCTGACAGCGACTGTACCAATGGATTCGGCTGCGGCGCAGGCGCCATGCGGCCCCGAAACAGCAAGTATCCGGCGTATCCGACGGCCGCTAGCAACACGAATCCTCCAACCACCCCCACCACCGTGCTGGCTATGAACAATCCTGCGACTATCAACACGACACCCGCCACCGCCAGCAGCGCAGTAGGCGCCAGCGAATTGCTCGACGTGCCATCCGCGGGCTGATGACTGGCCGTCAAGGAACTGAGCTGGCCCCGCAGGTTTTCGTGGTTCTGCCTGGCCCGCTCATGCTCGCCCAAGCGGCCCCGGGCAACCCTGAGCGCCGCCCGCTGCCGTTCCAGGCCCGCCGCATCCAGCAGGGGAGGGTCATCCGGCACCCGTTCCCTCGCTTCCCTGGCCGCCCCCTGCGCCTCTTCCAGCAGCCGCTGCTCCTGTTCCAGCCGCTGTTCCGCCCGGCGCAGGTCATCCCGCCGCTGCGACTGCGATTCCCTACTGGTATCAACGTCCTGCCGGAAGGTCATGGAAACATCGAATCCTTGCAACCGGTCCTCGTCCCAGTCCTGTCCCAGTTCCCGGAGACGCCCACCCAGTTCCGTTTCCAGGGCATCCAGTTCCGCCCTTCTTTCCGGCAGGTCCTTTACGGAATCATCAAAGCTCTGCCGGGACCGCCGGATGATCTCTATGTTCCCGCGGTCGAACAGAAGGTTCTCCCCTGCGACTTCTGCCGAAGCTATCTCTTCCGCCCGGCGCAACTGCTCGGCCGCTTCCCCGGCGGCTTCCCGGGCCTGGTCCAGTTGCGCTTCCAGGCTCTCCAACCTGGTGATCGGGTTCTCAGGGAAATTCTCGTAGCGCGGCAGGTCTTGCAGCCTTTTCTCGCATTCGCAAAGATCAATCCAGTCCTGCCACCCGCTAAGCAGCCGGTCTATCTCCATGCGCCGCGCATTCAAGCTGGCATTCTCGGCTTCAGCAGACGGCAATTCCGAGTCGATGGCGGCCTTCCGCGCGACCAGCATCCCGTATCTTTCGGCGTTCCCTTCGATCAACCTCAGCTGGGCATCCACATCCCGCAACGAGTTGAGCAGCCGCGGCACCTCCTGGCTGCTGCCTCGCGGCCTGAATATCCTGCCCTTGTGATCGTCCAGCGCCCTGGTCAGCTCCGGCAACCCCGGCGCCCCCTGCCCTGCACTGTAAATCGTCCCGTTGGAGTCGTTGAGTGAAGAAGCAACCTGCAATTCGTCCAGGCTGAAGGCGAAAATGTTGCGGAACAGGTCGGGTGTCGCATTGCCTGTCAGGCGTCGCATCATTCCATCGGCGTTGGACACCGGACCGTTGGTGCCCGTGATGGTCAGTCCTCCACGCGCCCCGGCATACCTTTCCACGCCGTAGCTGGCTCCCCCATCGTCCGACAGGGTGATGCGCCCGCCGTGCCGCCCCCCCGACAGCGGGGGATAGTGGCTGTTGAACCGCGTCGGAAAGCCGAACAGGACCGCCCGTATGAAGGCCAGCAAGGTGCTCTTGCCCGCCTCGTTGGGGCCATAGAAGACGGTTACCTGCCGTTCTACCGGCCCCAGGGTCCTCTGGTGAAAGTGGCCGAACCCGTCCAGGTACAGGTCTTCGATCCTCACCCTTCGTCCTCGTCGCCCACCAGCGAGACCAGGCACTCGTCCTCGGCCGCGTCCAGCAACTCGCGCAGTTCATCATCCGACGGCAGGTGGCTCCGCAGGTGCTGGGAGGCGTTGGAGCTAACGTACAGCGACCTCAGCGACTCCCTGAGCCCGGCCAGCGCCTCCGGATCATCCCGCATATCCCTGCTGAGCCGCGCCAGGTCGCCCGCGAAGTCCTCGCGCAGCGCCACCTGATCGCGGTCTATGGGCGATCCGGTGTCCCGATGAATCCGCTCGCACCACATCCAGTCTCGCAGGCCCACAGACCGCTCGTTGAGGCGCTCACGGATTTCCTCCGTCGTATCCTGCCGGCCCAGCCAGCGATGCAGCGGCCCCCGGCCTGTAAGAAACAACCGGAACACCACCGGGCGGCCTTGCGCAGCTTCGAGGCACGATTCCGCGGCCCGGTCCACCGCGTCCAGCAGCTCCTGCTCCGTCTCCAGGTCCGAGATGCCGACCTCCAATAACTCCCAGCGCACCACGTCCGTCGGATGGAAGTCCAAGCCGATGTCGCCCCGGTCGCCCACTTCGACCAGGTAGACGCCTCGCGCGCCCGTCTCGCCGGGGTGTCTCCCCTGTGGGTTGCCCGGGTAGACCACCGCAGGCCGCTGTCCCTGGAGCACCTGGCGGGTATGCACGTGCCCCAGCGCCCAGTAGTCCAGGCCGGTCTCGGCCAGGTCGGCTACCGTGCAGGGAGCATACGAGTCGTGCTCCGGGTGGCCCCCGACGTTGGCGTGAAGCAGCCCGATGCTGAATCTGCCAGCGTTCGCTGCACCGGCAAAGAACGGCGCCAGGTTCTCCCGCACTTCCCGCCGGGGATAGCTGATGCCGTACACCATCGCCCGTTGTGGCTCGTCGGCAAACACAGGCTCTCCCGCTACCTCCGGGCCAAACCGGACGCATCCCGCCGGAAGGTCCAGCCGCGCCTCCCAGCCGTCCAGCGGGTCGTGGTTCCCGTGGCAGATGAACGACCGTATCCCGGCATCGTCCAGGCGCTTCAGGCCCTCAACAAATCTGAGCTGTGCCCGGAGGCTGCGCTCTGCCCCGTCGTATATGTCTCCCGCCACCAAGAGGGCATCCGCCTGCTCCCGGAGGCACAGGTCGATTATCCGGTCGTAGGCGTCGAAGGTGGCGCGGCGCAGCCTTTCGGCGACATGGACCGGAGCCTCGCTCCGAATGCCGCGAAACGGGCTGTCCAGGTGCAGGTCGGCCGCGTGTACAAACTTCAGCCGCGCCATTTACACCCCCATCCTAACCCTTCCACTTCCGGGGAGTGTCTTCAATACTCCCTCTCCCTTGAGGGAGAGGGTTGGGGTGAGGGTGAAATCCTGCGCATTCGCAACTTCATCATACGGAGAGAATATCCCAATTCCTAAGGATCGTCGTCCCGCCACTCGAAGCTGAGGTTGGTGTAGCGCACGAACACGCCGCCGCCCGGCGCTCCCAGGGGACCGTTGGCCGCCAGGATCGCGATGGTGTGCTGGTCGCCGGGGTTGGGGTTGGTGGCCACCTCCACCCGCTGCGGGCGGTTGAAGCCCTCGACGGTCCCCCGCTCCCGGTTGCACTCACCGTTGATCCAGATCTCGCCGTAGTCGTCCACGCAGGTCTCGAACAGCAGCCTCGTCCGGCTCGGGTCGCGGCCGCCAACCGTCTCCGGCACGGTGATCGTCATCCGGTACCAGACAAACGAGAACCCGGTCACATAGTCGCCCCCGAACCTGGCCCACGCGCTGGTGTCCGAGCAGACCTCCCAGCCCGAGTCGTCGTAGTCCGGCAATCGGCAGGGGCTGCCCACGGCCCTCTCGCTCAGGCCGTAGTTGTCCTCGCCCGGTATGAACCCCTCGGCAAAACGCCACTGTCCCTTGACGGCGGCCTGACCCTCTGCGCTGTTGATGTCTATCGGGAATCGCGGCATGTTTCCCTCCTTACGATTTTCCTGTCATCAGATTGAGGACACCCCCCAAAGTTCCCTCTCCCTCTGGGAGAAGGTTAGGGTGAGGGCGTTCCTGTGTCTTTCCTGGATTTGTCTGCGCCAATGATGACCCCCCTAAACCCCGGTAATCTTCACCCCGGAGTGAGTCCGGTAGATCCGGTTAATGTTCACCAGCAGCGGCGTGATCTGCTCCACGTACTTGGCGTTGGCCAGGGCGCCCCCGTCCACGCCTCGCAGGCTCTTGATCTTGTCGGCCAGCCCCATCACCAGCTTCTTGGCGTCGGCGTGGTCCGAGCACACCACCACGTCGCCCTCCATGTCTACCGCCGGGTCCTGAAGTTCCTCCGCGCTCACATTCTGAAACGCGGCCACCACCTGTGCGTTGGGCAGGATCTCCTGCGCCTCCTGTGCCGCCGAACCTGCCTCTACCTCGACGGCCCGCGCCCCCTTGCCCCGCTCGAATACCATCGGCGCGATTACGCTGACCACGATCTTGCCATCCAGCGAACCAGCCAGCTCCTCCAGCACCGGCCGCTGGCCCTCGTAGGGGAAGGCCAGGAATACCACATCCCCGGCCGCGGCGGCGCCGGCATTGTCGGTCCCGGAGATGCTGGCGCACGGCGCGCCCTCGGCCAACTCGGCCGCCGCCGCTGCCCCTCGCTCAGTGCTCCGTGACCCGATGGTCACCGCCTCTCCAGCCAGTGCCAGCCGCAGCGCCAGTCCCTTGCCTTCCGGACCGGTCCCTCCCAGGATCGCAAGCATCGTCCCTCCTGAATTTCCATCCGGTTGATTGACGGCCCTACTATACAACACACCCCGTCACCATCCGCAACGGCAGAGTGTCATATCACAAGATCAAACGGTCGAGTCGTTGACAGCAACCTTGCAGGACTATCACGTATGGACGGTCTAACTACCGTCCTTCCGGCGAAAGCCGGAATCCAGTGGACTGAATCGTTGGAACTGTTGCGGAAGTCAAGCACATCATAGGTTCTGGACTCCGGCTTTCGCCGGAGTGACGGGGACGTAATTTCATATGCGATAGCCCTGAACAACTTTGCCATTGCCCTTGAGTGAGAATCAGGATCGGGATATATTGCAGGAACACAAAAACACAAAATAGTGAATTATTAAGAGCGGTCCATGAAGACTATCAGTGTAACGGTCGACGATGATACCCACAGGCTGGCCAGAATTCGAGCCGCCGAAACCGGTACCACGGTTTCGGCGATGATGCGAGACCTCCTGAAGGAATTGCTGAAGCATCCGCCGGAGCCCGTTCCTACTGAGACCGAGCATCAAAGGCGTGTTCGGATGCTCGATGAGATATTGGCAAGGTTCCAAAGAGAAGGAATCGGCGTAGACACCAGCCAGATTCTCACAAGGGAAGAGATTTACAATCGAAATGCGTCTCGTTGACACAAACGTCCTGATATACGCGGTGAGTAACAGGGTCGCCGATGCCAGTAAGAGGGCCAGAGCCACCACAACGCTGAACGAACCTGACTTGGCGCTGTCCGTCCAGGTACTGCAGGAATTTTATTACCAGTCCACTAGACCACAGGGATCGGCGGGGTTGAATCACGAACAGGCCATTGAGTTCCTGGGCCGGTTTAGGAACCTTCCTGTGCAGGAAATTACACTGGACCTCTTTAACAGGGCAACCGCGATGGAGCAGGAATTCGCGCTTTCATACTGGGATGCCGCCATCTTGGCCGCCGCGAAGATGCTGGGCTGCGATGCAGTGTACTCCGAAGACATGAGCCACCAGCAGGACTACGATGGACTCAGGGTGATAAACCCGTTCCGGGAAAACACCGCGACGGCGTGACTGCTTTCGTATCATCCGGTGGACAGTAGGCACCGCCTTGTCTTGCCGTACCTCCTCGGTGATAATGGTTCCGCCTTACTGAGACTACCAGTCTCACCCCAACCACCCGCGGAGGTATCCTGCCCATGGTTGACCTACGACGGGCCGCCGCCATCGTCGGCGTCCATGAACACGTTACCCGGTACGCTCCCGACAAGAGCGAACTCCAGATCCAGGGCGAGAGCATCATCAAGGCCCTGGAGGACGCCGGCCTGTCCAAGAACGACGTCGACGGCCTCTTCACCGCGTCGATGTCGGTGCGCAACAGCGGCCTGAACCTGGCCGACTACCTGAATATGTACCCCAAGCACGTCGACAACACCACCGTCGGCGGCGGCTCCTTCGAGTTCCACCTGGCCCACGCCCTCAACGCCATCCACGCCGGGCGCATCAACGTCGCCGTAATCACCTACGCCACCCTGGCCCGCTCCGGCGGCGTCTCGGTGGGCACCGGCGGCGTGGGACGTTTCGGCCATCCGCGCCTCGACCCGTCGCCCGACAGCTTCGAGGAGCTTTACGGCCTGACCACCGTGGGCCTCTACGCCATGATCGCCCAGCGGCACATGCACCTGTACGGCACGACCCCCGAGCAGTTGGCGGAGATCGCTGTGGCCGTTCGCCACCACGCCTCCATGAACCCTGAAGCCCTGTTCCGAGACGCGGTCACTGTCGAGGATGTGATGCGTTCCCGCGTCATCTCGTCGCCGCTGCGCCTGAACGACTGCTGCGTCATCACGGACGGCGGCGGCGCGGTGGTGGTGGCGTCGCCGGAGGTCGCCCGCAACTGCCGCCATACGCCCGTCTGGGTCCTGGGCACCGGCGAGGCCGTGGCCCACCAGGGCGCCGGCAAGCGTGACCTTATCTACATCGCCGCCAAGCAGAGCCACGAGCCAGCCTTCGCCGGCGCGGGCGTCACCCACGACGACATCGACATGGCGATGATCTACGACTCCTTCACCATCACCGTGCTGGAGACGCTGGAAGACCTGGGCTTCTGCGAAAAGGGCGAGGGCGGACAGTTCGTCAGCAACGGAGCCCTGAAGATCGGCGGCAGGCTGCCCATCAACACCGACGGCGGCGGCCTCTCCTCCAACCATCCGGGGATGCGCGGCATCTTCCTGCTCATGGAGGCCACCCGCCAACTCCGCCACCAGTTCGAGGGCACACCCCGGCAGGTGCCCGACTGCAAGATAGCCCTGTGCCACGGCACCGGCGGCGCCCTCGGCTCCCGCCACAGCGGCGGCACCGTCATCTTGGGGAGGGACTAGTCATGCCTGAATGGAACAAGCCGCTGCCAACCGTCGTCGGAGAGACCCGAGCCTACTGGGACGCCTGCCGCCAGGGCCGGCTGCTCATCCAGCGCTGCGCCAAGTGCGGCCAGTACCAGTTCTACCCCAGGGGCATCTGTTCGCATTGCTGGACGGAGGCACCGGACTGGGTGCAGGCCAGCGGCAAGGGCACCGTCTGGACCTACACCGTCACCTACCAGAACCGCACCACCGGCTTCGACCAAGGCCCCTACGTGCTCGCCCTCGTCGAACTCGAAGAGGGAGTCCGCATGTTCACCAACATCGTCGGCTGCGACCCGGGCGAGGTCACCATCGGAATGTCGGTCGAGGTCACCTTCGAGCGCGCCACCGACCAGATCAGCGTCCCCTACTTCAGGCCGACAACGGCGTAACCGGGGAGCGTCGGCACAATGCTTGGATAATCCCTCCGGCTAGGCTTGTCCACGCGAGTCTGAGAGACCTGTCGAAGAACGAACTGCCAGACTTGGCAAACACTCTGTCAATCGTGCGGTTCGTTCCGGTCCTTGGGCACATTATTTCGGTAGATCCGGGCTGCTCTCTCTGAGTATCGTTGGCGGACCGATGACTGAAGCTCCGGTGGACGAGTCCTGGATTCCCCTTTACTTTCTATCCAGGCAGCTATCGGGATAGTTATCAAGGCTATTACACCAGATGCCCCCAATATAAGGGCGATAAACTCACCAAGAACTTGGTCAATTTCGGCTTGGGCATCCTTCGTTCTGTGTGCAACTATTGCTGCAACTCCAAAAGCGCTTCCGGCATGAATGAGCGCGGTGACAATAAATGCCTTGATGGTAGACTGGTACACTGAACCGCACACCGCGGCGATAGCGGAGAAGATAGGCCAGGTAAGCAGAAACGCAAGGAAAGATATTAGCCGGTTATCGGCAATGATCCCTGAAATCGCAGCTATGAGTACGGCGCTCGGCACAGTAAACAGGACGACAATAAGTGGCCTGGCCCATCCTGTCGACTCTGCTTCTGGGGCAGGCAAGCTCATTCTCCTCAACCACCGAGCAGACGTGACAAGGTTCATGCGCGATTTTACTCGACTTCATTGAGGGACGTGTTTTTCTACTCCCTGCCGAACCGCAATTCGTCGCACATCTCCTGGTCGGCCTCGGCCAATTCGGGCTGGTCGTTGAAGTGGTGGACCAGAGCCCGCTGGCCGTAGTACAGGCCGTTGGCAGGGGAAAGCTCAATGGCCCTTGTCAGGTCGTCGATTGACTTCTCGAACTCCCCAACCTCGTACCATGAACATCCCCGGTTGTACCACGCTTCCGCGATACCTGGGTCCATCTCGATGGCCGTCGTGAAGTCCTGGATTGCACGGTGATACACGCCGTTGCGCCCGTACCGGCTGCCCCGGTCCAGGAACCCCGCTGCGTCCGTCGGCTCTTGCTCCTGCCTTCTCTGAAATGCCATTCTGTCCCTCACCCTAACCCTAACCCTCTCCCTTTGGGAGAGGGAAGGGGACGCTACATCACCGAGCGGACAAGCCCGCCGTCGACCAGGATCGTCGTGCCGGTGATGTACGTGGAACGGTCCGACGCCAGGAAGGCCACCAGGTTGGCCAGCTCCACCGGCTCGCCCACGCGGCCCACTGCGGTGTCGGCTGCCCGCATCGCAAGTGCTTCCTCTACGGAGATTCCCAGCTCGTTGGCCCGGGATGTCACGTTCGACAGCATCCGGTCGCTCAGGATGGAGCCGGGGCACACGTTGTTGACCAGTATCCCGTCGCGGCCCACCTCGTCGGCCAGGCTCTTGGCGTAGGCCACCACGCCCATGCGCGTCGCTCCGGACAGCGCCAGGTTGGGGATGGGGTTGTAGACGGTGCTGGCCAGGATGTTGATGATCCGGCCGCCGCCCCGCTGCTTGAGGTGCGGGATGCTCTCGCGGCACATGCGCCCGAAGAAGATCAGCGATCGCTGCACCGCCGTCTCCCACTGCTCCTCGGTGGCCGTGGCCGAACGGCCCAAGGGCGGCCCCCCGGAGTTGTTGACCATGATGTCGATGCCGCCGTAGTGCTCCAGCGCTGCCGCGATAAGGCCGTTGATGCTTTCAAGGTGGTCCAGGTCAGCTGGGTACGCAAGTACCTCGCCCCCCGTAGATTCCCGGATCTCGCTGGCCGCCAGCTCCAGGTCCGCCGCCGTCCGGCTGCAGATAACGACCTTCGCTCCCTCTTCGGCAAGCACCTCGGCACAGGCCCGGCCGAGGCCCTTGCTGGCTCCGCCGATGATCGCAACTTTGTCCTTCAGTCCCAGGTCCATACAACAGTCCTCGTCGCCCCTCTCAATTAAGGAGCGCCCCATTCGCTCAACTCGCCGGATTATACCAGCCACCCCCGAGCGCCAACACCCGCCGGTTGACCCTCAGCCGGTACTGCCCTACTCTTGCCGCATCCGGCTGGTTGTATGTCCGCGCCAGTGATTCCCCCTCTCTCTCGAGGGAGAGGGTTGGGTGAGGGTGAAATCGTGCAGCCCCTTGACGACGCCCAGGTCATCGAGATCGAGCGTTTCGCCGTGGAGCTTGCCCGCGGGGCCGGCGAGATCCTCGCGGGCCACTTCGGGCGGCGTCCCGGAATCGAACTCAGGGTCGAGTTCAAGGACGACAAGCAGCGCGACCCCGTAACCGCCGCCGACAAGCAGACGCAAGAGTACCTTGCCGCGGAGATCACCCACCGCTTCCCCGATCACGGCGTTCTGGGCGAGGAGGCCACCGAAGAGGAGAAGCAGTCCGAGGAACCCGCCCGCGACACCCTCTGGGTCATCGATCCGCTGGACGGCACCACCAACTTCCTGAACGGCCTGCCGGTATTCGCCTCGTCAATCGGCGTCATACACCGCGGCAGGCCGATGGCCGCCGCCCTCTACATCCCGTGGCCCGCCGATGGGGGCGGATTCGTGCTGCACTGCCGCAGGGGCGGCGGCTCCCGAGTCTCTCCGCTCGAAGTGGGAGCAGGGGCAGACGATGAGCCGGTGAAGGTTCTGGAGACCGAGCGGCCCATCCCCAACCGCCTAATCGGCCTGCCGGGGTACTTCCCCCTCGGCAATCGCTTCACCGGCGGCTTGGCGGGCAAGGAAGGCGAGCCACGCACCACCGGCAGCATCGCCTATGAGCTGGCCATGACGGCCCGCGGCGTGATGCAGTACGGCATCTTCGGCGCCCCGCGCATGTGGGACATGGCGGCTGGCGCGCTGGCCGTGCAGGAGGCCGGCGGAACGGTGATGACCCGCTTCCGGGGCGAACGGCAGTGGCACCCCATCGACAGCTTCGTCCCCACCTGGGACGAAAAAACGCCAACGATGAAGGAGCTCCGCGCCTGGGTCGCCCCCCTGGTCGCCGGCAACCAGCACCTGGCGCCGCTGATCGCCAACAACATCCGCCGCCGATTCAGCCTGCGCGCCAAGCTGCGGCCGGTGGTGCGTGCGCTGCGGGGGAAGCGGCGCACCCAAAGGAGTTAAACGATGCCACAGACTCTCTAGTCAGGAACCAATGGCTGGAAATCCGGGCCGGACATCGGTTCGTAGTCGCCCGAATTGCCCAACAATTCGATCAGAACACGCTGCTCCGATGGGACAGGCATTGGATTTATTTTGACCACCCTGGCACTGCACGAACCCTGCGGCCCTGAGAGCGCTATGGACATGTCATGCGCAAGATAGCGTGGCGACCACCCGATCATATGGTAGTCGGTCGTCTGAATCTGTACTGCCTTTTCGCCAAGAGGATTGGTGAGTTCCAGAGCAAGATATAGATTTTCATCCTCACTCAGGGCATTCAGGCGTTCCTGAGCAGCAAGGCTGACGTGTTTCCCCCCGTGGAGGAAGAATCGGCAAACAAAGTTGCCATCTGCACGCTTGGCGAGCTTAGGGAACACTTCGTAGTAGTCGGTCAGGCGATGCCCCCCGCTTACGAATAGCATATCAATTGGGTCGCTGTCATCGGAGAGTGCAAGAGACTGGACGTAGGATTTGAAGTCTGGTCTGCTTGATCGCATCGCCCGATTGCTGAATGTGGAAAATAGTCGGGCGGACTTGTAATCTTTCTCCAAATGAGGAAAAGGCATAAGCAGGGGGAATCCCACTTCCTCCGCTGCCCGCTTTGCTCCGCCGACATACCTGAATCGGTACCTCTCGTTTTCCACATCGGCATCGAGTCGGCCGATAGGGAACCACCGCCGGCTGCCTCCTGATTCTTGCCAGGCTATAAACAGAGTTCTTTCCCCCATATTAGATGGCCTCTCTCAACCGCTCGCAACTATAGCGCATCAATTCGAAAGCAAATGTTCTGGCGGACGGCTCCATCCAACCTTCCGGCACGGCATTTACGATTCCCTGCAAAGTTGAATCGTCCAAATTTTCCACCTTTGCAATTGCGTTGCGGAACGGTTCAGGGTATTGGGAGACTGCCAATCGGATTAACTCCAGCGGACTTGGACCGTACCTGTCAGTCCTGTGCCAGTAGATTTCCCCCTGGCCTCGCTCCGTGTAAACATCTACTCCCTGGCCCAACCATCTTTCCCTCCGTGCGACCATAAGCTCGTGTCCCAGGGACGAACCGTGGTCGTAGGACGGGGCCAACGACTCGATACTACGGGAGACGTCTTGCTTCTGCAGAATTCCCCAATTCTCGGAATGTCGGTCCGTGTTGCCTACTACGGCGTCTAAAACGAGGTATTCAGCGAACTTGTTTTTCGCATCTAACCGCACGGCATCAAAGCCAAAAATTGCGTCCAAAGCAAGCCAGATATTGCCCAGTGTGTGATCCGACGAATGAAAGTTCAAGTCTCTGCTGTCTTGGTAAGGGATGGCGCTTTCTAAAACCTCGTTACCGTGAATCAGATCGTGATGATCCGGCACGATGTTTTCTGTAATCGAGCCTCGATTGCCTTGATGCTCCGCAAATTCCACTCTTGCATGTGGAATGCTTAAAATTCCAGCTACCTCTGCAGCGATTTTTTCGGCCCAGTGTTCCCCGCTGGTCTCCCTTTGCGGGCGCTTAAACAGCCATTCTGAGTTATTTTCGGAGGGGACGAAAAACCAAGACTTCGCTTTGCTTCCCATCTCCTCCTGCTGAATCAGGTCATTTGAGTCGATTTGCAGGACGCGATACAAGGATAAAAAATCCTCCTCCCCTACGCCGAGTCCGGCTCCCAGCCCCAGGGGCGGGGGCCCCAGGCTGCCTCGAAGACCTGGCCCTTCTTGACCGCCATCACCGGCGTTACCGCCTTGTCCGACTTGCGCGAGTCGCCGAGCACGTCGTAGACGACCCAGTCGCCGTCCTGGATGTCGAGGACCGACAGGTCGGCCTGCTTGCCTGCGTGCAGCGTGCCGATGCGGTCGTCGACGCCCACGGCCTTCGCCGGGTTCTCGGTGCACATGGTCACCACCTGGTCGAAGGTGAAGCCCATCGCCAGGAACCGGGTCATCATCTCGGTCATGCTGTGCACCGTACGCGCCCGGCCGGGCACCGTCAGATCGGTGCTGATGCAGTGGGGCAGCACGCCCTGGTCGATCACCCGCTCGCCCACGTTGAAGCTGAAGTTCATCCGCCCGTGGGCCGTGTCCAACCACACGCCGCGCTCGTGGGCCTCCCTGGCCTCCGGCACCAGCTTGCCGTCCTCGTCCAGCACGCCGCCGGGGTTGGCCGTGAAGTAATGGGTGACAATGTCCCCCTCCTCGAGGATGGGCAAGAGTTCCCGGATGACGTTGGCGTCATACCGCTTCTCGGTGTCGCCGATGTGCACCATCAGCCGCACACCCGCCTCCTTGGCCGCCCGCTTGGCCATCCGGGGCATCTCCATGCCCATGATCTCCAGCGCAGGCGACACCATCCGCGCCTTGACGCCTGAGATGATGTGGCGGTTCTCGTTGATGGTCTCCACGGTGTGGTCGAGGTCGATGCTGGCAGGACTGAAGATGTCGGGAGTGGTCGCCAGTCCGGTGCGGCAGATATGGAGCAGGCAGATGATTTCCGTCTCGCTGTTCGGGAGGATGTGGCGCGGGAAGCCGCCGAAGGTGTCGCAACCGGAACTGCCCGCGTCCACCATCGTTGTGACCCCGGCGCGCACGCCGCCGATGTTCGGGTCCACGCCGTTGGCGTTAACCCCGGCAAAAACGTGGGTGTGCAGGTCGATCAGGCCCGGCGTCACCACCTTGCCCTTGACCTCCACTACCTCCGACGCCTCGGAGGCGTCGATATCCGGCGCAATCCGGGCGATCTTGCCGTCCTCTATCGCGACATCGTTGACCCCATGAATCCCTTGGGACGGGTCAACCACGGTTCCGCCCTTGATCAGCAGGTCGTACATCGTAACTCTCCTCCCTGCGAGATGCGCCAGCCTCTTCTGTCGCCTAGCTATCCTGCAATGCGGACTACCAAGGTAGTCAACAAACCGATTTGTGCCGTCCCAATGCCCAACACTGCCAACAGGATTTGCCGTTGACCGGCCCGCAGGTCCTGCGCGGCCTTTACAATTCCTCGGTTTGTCCTTCCAGCCGTCCTAGTCTTGCTTCATCGGTTACTGTGGCCATAGCCATATTCCAATCCCCTCTCCCTCCGGGGGAGGGCTAGGGTGGGGGCGTCTATCTTTAGGGGAGGATGTGTAACGAATTCCCTCTGTGCTCTCTGCGCCCCCTCTGCGCTCTCTGCGTTGAAAAAGTTCTCAGTTGTTGAAGAGCTCGCCTACGGACATACCCTTGTGGATTCGGATGATCGCCTCGCCCAGCAGCGGGGCCACAGACAGCACCGTGAACTTGCCGTTGCGCTTTTCCCGGCTGATGGGAATCGTGTCGGTAACTACAACTTCCTTGAAAGCGCTCTTGGCCATCGTATCAGGCGCGTTGCGCGACAGTACCGGGTGGGAGGCGCAGCAGTACACCTCCTTCACGCCGTGGTCCAGCAGGGCCTGCGCCGCGTTGGCCACCGTGCCCCCGGTGTCGATCTCGTCGTCGAAGGTGAGCGCCACCTTCCCCTTCACGTCGCCGATGACATTCATCAGCTCGCTCTTCCCGCTGTTGTCAGTGCGGCGCTTTTCGATGATGGCCAGCGGCGCCGACAGACGCTCCGCCACGTCCCGGGCCTTCTTGCTGATGCCTATGTCAACCGCCACCACCACCAGGTCGTCGATCCCCTTGTCGGCGAAGTACTGGGTCAGGATCGGCACCGCCGTCAGCTCGTCCACCGGCATGTTGAAGAAGCCCTGCACCTGTGGGGCGTGCAGGTCCACCGTGAGCACCCGGTCAGCCCCGGCGGCGGTCAGCAGGTCGGCCACCAGCCTTGCCGTGATCGGAACCCGGGGCTGGTCCTTCTTGTCGGTCCGACCGTACCCGTAGTAGGGCATCACGGCAGTGATGCGCCCCGCCGACGCCCGCTTGCAGGCGTCGATCATGATCAGCAGTTCCATCAGATGGTCGTTTACCGGCGCGCAGATCGGCTGGACGATGAACACGTCGCGCTGACGGACATTCTCCAGGATGCGCACGAAGGTGTTGTCGTTGGCGAACTTGAACACCTCGGCCTGGCCCACGGGGATGCCGATGTACTCGCAGACCGAATCGCTGAGCTCCTGGTGGGCGTTGCCGGAAAACACTACCAACTCGTCGTGTATGCTGACCATTCGCCCTCCTGGAAAACGGGGATTGCTGTGTCGTGGAAGCCGACTTTTGGCCGGGAGGTCCGCCTACCGGCGGAGCACTGAGAAGTATCAAATGCCGCCGAATTATAGCACAGGGCCACCTGGGAACGGCGGCTCAGACAACCTTGAAAGCAGCATTTTTAGCTGTTCCCCCTCCCTCGGGGGAGGGAACAATCTAAAGGCCCTGGCAGGGCTATCGCATATGAAATTACGTCCCCGTCACTCCGGCGAAAGCCGGAGTCCAGAATCTATGATGTAACTGACTTCCGCAACAGTTCCAACGATTCAGCCCACTGGATTCCGGCTTTCGCCGGAATGACGGTAGTTAAACCCTCCATATGCGATAGACATGAAGGCCCTGAACCTTGAACGGCAACCGAATCCGTGGCTGTGCTATCATATCCTCCGCAGTCGGCGCCCCAATCGGGTGGAGGCCCGGCGCCGCTACGGGAGGGACGGTTTGGAGGTACTGCTCAGTTCGCCTCGCGGGTTCTGCGCCGGTGTCGTGCGAGCCATCGACGTCGTCGACGTCTGTCTCCGCCGCTACGGCCCGCCCGTTTATGTCAAACACCAGATCGTCCACAACCCCTACGTGGTAAACGAGCTGGAGTCCCGCGGCGCCATCACCGTCGAGGAGGTCGACGAGATCCCCGAAGGATCCCTCGTGGTCTTCTCCGCTCACGGCTCACCCCCCGAGGATTTCGAGAAGGCGAAGGCCCGCAACCTCCGCGTCATCGACGCCGTCTGCCCCCTCGTCACCCGGGTGCACAACGAGGCCAAGAAGTACAGCCGCGAGGGCCGGCGCGTGCTTCTGGTCGGACATCGGGGGCACCAGGAAGTGCGCGGCACCATGGGCCAAGTGGAAATGACGCTCATCGACGACAACGCCCCTACGGACCTCCCCGAATGGGGCGACGACGAGGAGATCGCCGTCCTCACCCAGACCACCCTGTCCGTACGGGACACGGCCCAGGCCATCCACGCCATCCGGGACCGCTTCCCCCAGGCCCTTGTCCGCAACGACATCTGCTACGCGACCACCAACCGGCAGGAAGCCGTGACCAAGATGGCCCACAGCGTCGACTTGGTGCTGGTCATCGGGGCCCAGAACAGCTCCAACTGCAACCGGCTGCGGGAGGTCGCCTCAGCCCAGGGCGTCCCGGCCCACCTGATCAACGGGCCCGAGGAAATCAACCCTGAGTGGCTGAAGGGGAAGGAAAAGGTTGGCATAACGTCCGGGGCCTCCACCCCCGAGGTACTGGTCGAGAGCGTGATCGAGGCCCTGGCGCCCGAGCGCGTCACCATGCTCAGCGGCGTAGAGGAAGACGTTTCCTTCACCATGCCCCGGGAACTCCGTTAGAGGGTGTTTGTAAAGTGCTTGCCGGAGCCCGTTCATCCTGAGCTTGTCGAAGGATTAAAGGGTTCCAGCCACCTGCCGCCAGCCCAACCGTCCGCCCTTCGACAAGCTCAGGATGAACGGTTGGGCTTTGGAAACACCCTCATAGACATGGCCCGGCGTCACCGGGCTGGCCAGCCGGCTCGCTGATGGCTGCCGACGACGATCAGGGCGCGGCCTCCCCCACTGGTGCGGACAGCGGCGCCCAGCAGCGGATTGAGTCCCTGCGCCGACGGGTGTTCTCCCTCCCTGCAATCATCTCAATCCTCGTGGCCGCCGGATTCCTCCTTTTCCTCATCACGCGGTTCGACGTAGACATCAACGAGACCTGGCGCAAGGTCCGCGCCGCAGACCCCTGGCTGCTGGTAGCCGCCTTCGCCGTCCACTACACCACTTTCCTATTCCGCGGCGCCCGCTGGCGCCTGCTGCTGGAGCACTCCGCGAACACCTCCGGCGAATCGGAACCCGTACCCAGCGTGCTGTTCTGCAGCCGCGCCGTGCTTCTGGGCTGGTTCGTCAACTCCATCGGCTGGCTCAGGCTTGGCGACGCCTATCGCGCCTACCTGTACCGCGAGGAGCACAACGCGGCGTTCTCCGGCGCCATCGGCACCGTGCTGGCGGAGCGGGTGCTGGATGTCGTCCTGGTCGCCCTGATGCTTCTGGTTACGGCTCCATTGCTCATCGGGCAGGTGGGAGGCGGAGCTGCATGGGGGCTGGTCACACTGACGGCTGTCATCCTGGTCGTGCTGCTCTTCGTCGTCCTGACCCTGCTGGTGCGGCTGCGGGGGCTGCTGCTGCGATGGCTGCCCGAGTGGCTGGCTTCCAGGTACGAGCGCTTCCTCTACGGCGCCACGGCAGTACGCTACAAGCTGCCCCAGACAACCCTGCTGGGCATCCTGGGATGGATGGCGGAAATAGGACGCATGTACCTCGTGGCCATGGCCCTCGGATTCGAGCTTGGGGTGGCGATGGTCGTCTTCCTGACCCTAGCCAACTCGATGCTGTCCCTGGTCCCCACTCCCGGCGGCATCGGCGCAGTCGAATCCGGGGTCGCCGGCCTGGCTGTCCGGCTGTCGGCCCTAGCGAAGGAGTCGGCCACCGCCCTCATACTGGTCGACCGCTTCATAACCTACATCAGCGTCATCATCGTGGGCGCCGTCCTCTTCGCTGTCCGGCCCGTCTTCCGCCGCCGGGCTGTCGCGAAGAGCAGTCAGGGTACGCCCTCACCCTAACCCTTTCCCGGAGGGAGAGGGAACTCCGCGGAAACGCAAATGCTCTACACAGCCAGCTTCTACGAGCCGAGACACTGGACCGGCGTCCGCTACCGTATCTCGCGGGCCCATCCCCGAGGCCGCAGGACCGAGTGGGAAGTCCAGCCCGCCCTCTACCCTTCACGCGCCCTGCTGACCGATTACCGCAGCGGCAGCATCGACTTTGCGGGACTGGACGCACGCTACCGCGAAGAGCTTGACGCCACCCACGACCGGGACGGCGCCTTCCGCGAGTTCCTGGAGCAGTTACGGTATGCGGGCGACTTCACCCTGCTTTGCTTCGAACCCGAGGGCACTCCCTGCCACCGCCGCTCCGCCGCCGCGTGGCTCCTGGAGCGCGTTCCCGGCCTCGAACTCGGCCGGCTTCGCTGACTGGGCGCGCTACTCGCTCCCCACGGGCCGCTCCATAAGCTCCGTTGCCGCTTCCTGCGGCGACAGTCCCTCGTGCAGCACCCGGTAGGTCGTCTCCGCGATGGGCATCTCCACATCCAAGTCCGCCGCGATCTTCAGTGCGGCCTCCGTGGCGTTCACGCCCTCGGCCACATTGTCCATCGACTCCCGTATCTCAGGCCACGAGCGCCCCAGGGCCAACTGCTCCCCCACGTAGCGGTTGCGGCTGAGACGGCTGGCGCAGGTGGCGATCACGTCCCCCACTCCGGCCAGGCCGGCGAAGGTCAGCGGCTGTGCCCCCGCCGCCACGCCCAGCCGGGCGATCTCCGCAAGGGCCCGGGCGATGAAGGCCGCCTTGGCGTTCTCTCCCACTTCGAGACCGTCGCAGATGCCTGCTCCCAGCGCCACGATGTTCTTCAGCGAACCGGCAAGCTCCACCCCAACGAGGTCAGTGCTCGTGTACACCCGGAAGCGAGGGGACAGCAGCGCCGCCTGGGCCCGCTCCGCCGCTTCCTGCGATTCCGAGGCCACTACCGACGACGCCGGCTTGCCCTGCGCGATCTCCTTGGCCAGGTTCGGCCCGGACAGCGAACAGATCTCCAGCCCCGGCAATGATGGCAGTTCCTCAGCCAGCACCTGGCTCATGCGCAGGGCCGCGGGCAGCTCCAGCCCCTTGGTCGCATTCACCACCACCGTCCCCGGCGCGAGGTGCGCCGCAACGCGCCCCGCGTTCTCCCGCAGCCGGTCCGACGGGACAGCGATGACTGCCAGCCTGGTCTCTCCCAGGACTTCCGCTTCGGACGAGACCCGCATCGAGTCCGGAAACTTCATCCTCGGCAGGAACCGGCTGTTCTCACCGGCTTCTTCCAGCGCGGCGCATTCCGCAGGATTTCTCGCCAGCAGCGTGACCCGGCGTCCCTCCGCCGCCATCACCATGGCCAGCGTGGTACCCCAGGTCGTCGCCCCAACCACAACCGATTCGTCAGACACACGAATATCCCGGACACTCTCTGGTTTTGGGAGAAAAATGAGGGGATGAAACCCCGTTCCGGGGGGAATTATACCGGACTGCCTACTCGACCGGCGCTGCAGGCGCGCCTATCCGCCGTTCGCTCCCGTTCATAAGTCGCTGTATGTTGTCCCGGTGCTGCCAGATGATCATCGCTGCCGCCGCACCGGCGAACAGCGTGTAGGTCGTCGAGTACCACCCGATCAGCGCCAGCCCAATCAGAGAGGCCGCTCCCGCCAGCACTCCGATGATCGACCCCAGCGAGATGTAGCGGCTCCCCAGGGCGGTGACCAGGAACGTCGCCGTCGCCACCACCGCCGGGACTGGCGTCATAATCGACAGTCCTCCCAGCGCCGTCAGGATGCCGCGCCCGCCGCGAAAACCAAGGAACACCGGCCAGTTGTGTCCCACCAGCGCCACCAGCGCCGCCACCACCTCGCCCAGGTAGGTCCCGATGACCTCGCGGGCCAAGAGCACCACGACCACGCCCTTGGCGATGTCCAGCGCCAGCACCACCGCCGCCGACTTGCCCCCGCCGGTGCGCAGCACGTTCGACATCCCCGTGCGCCCGCTGCCGAACTCCCGCACGTCCATCCCCAGACGCCACCGCAGCAGCATGTAGCCCCACGACAGAGAGCCAGCCAGATACGATATTACGACCACAGCCGCGTATTGCAGCGCCAGAGGCTGGCCCGGCAGGTACATAAGGGAAAGCACCGCCACCGCTATCAGAAGCGGGATCGCCACGATCTGTGCCAGGAATGCGCGGGGGAGTTGCATCATTCTCGCCTGAAGACCAGCCGGAGATGGGTGTGGTCGAACCGGAAGGCTTCCCGGATGCGGTTTTCCAGGTAACGCTTGTAGGTGTAGTGTATCAGCCTCGGGTTGTTCACCGTAAACAGGAAGGTCGGCGGGTTTATCCCGACCTGCCGCACCCGGTTGATCTGCGCCCGCACTCCCCGGTTCCGTTTCACCATTGGCGGGCTGTGCTCCGCCATCGCGTCCGCCAGCATGAACTGGAGGTCCCGGTTGGCGACGATCCGCCGCCGCTCGTCCCACAGGTCCATCGCCGCTTCCATCAGCCCGCCGATGCCCTGCTCCAGCAGCGCCGAGGTGAAGCACACCGGCACGTACGACATGAAGTGCAGTCTTTCCCTTACCAGCGCCTCCGCCTCGGCCCGGGCGTAGCGGCCCTGTTCTTCCCGCAGGTCCCACTTGTTGACCACCACGATGACGCCCCGGCCCATCTCCCACGCCAGCCCGGCGATGTGCGTGTCCTGCGCCGTGGCCAGTTCGGAAGCGTCCACGACGATCAAGGCTATGTCGCTCCGGTCCACCGCCCCCACGGCCCGGATCACGCTGTACTTCTCGATACCCCGCTGCACCTGCCCCGGACGGCGCATCCCCGCGGTGTCCACCACCACCACCTCACGGCCCCGGTAGGTGAACTGCGTGTCCAGCGCGTCCCGGGTCGTTCCGGCCACCGGGCTTACGATTGAACGCTCCTGTCCCAGGATGGCGTTCAGCAGGGCCGACTTGCCCACGTTGGTCCGGCCCACGATCGCCAGGTTCAACTCCGCCTGCGCGGGCGCTTCCTCCAGATCCTCGACGCCGTCCCACTCCGACGATTCATCGACCGGCCCGTCGTCCCGTTCGTCCTCATCATTCGGCGAGACAACGGGAGCCGGCAGGTGGGACAGCACCCGCTCCATCAGGTCGTGGATGCCGTAGTTGTGGAAAGCGCTGATGGGAGTAGGGTCGCCCATCCCCAGCCGGTAGAACTCGGGCGTGTTCATCTCCCGGTTGTCGTTGTCCACCTTGTTGACCGCCAGCACCACCGGCTTGTCGGTCGTGCGCAGGCGGTTGGCCGCGATCTGGTCCGACGGCGTCAATCCTTCGGCGATATCCGCCATCATGATGATTACGTCCGCGTCGGCCATCGCCATCTCGGCCTGTTCCTGCACTTTGCTCCTGATATCTCCCTCAGGGTCCGATTCCAGTCCGCCCGTATCCAGCAGGATGAACCGGTAGCCCTCCCAGTCGGTGTCCGCCATCAGGCGGTCCCGCGTCGTGCCTGCCACGTCGGACACGATCGCATACCTCCAGCCGACGATGCGGTTGAAGAGCGACGACTTGCCCACGTTGGGCCGTCCGACAATGGCAACAATTGGAAGTGGCATTAGCTAATAACAACCATCTTATTCAAGTTGATTCCCTCTCCCCCTGGGAGAGGGTTAGGCCGGTCCTGAGCTTGCCGAAGGGGTGAGGGCGTTCCCCAGTCCCCCCAAGAACGAGCTAGACGAGAAAGGGTTGCAGGACACTGACCATCTTTTCCACGTCTTCGATATCTTCCTGGATAGCGCTGGCGCTCAACAACAGGCTTCGCTTGTAGTAGTTACGATGCAGGGAATGCGCGGCATTTCCGTATTGCCGCAAGCTGGGCTGGCGATACCGTTGACGGGCATTGTTTACGACGGAATCGAAATCGTCGTGCCGCTCGTACTCCCACCCGTTGGCGGCGGCGACGGCCTTGATGATATGAGACGCCGCGCCCCAGCCCTTTTCCGACGCCTGATGCAGGTCGCCCTGAGCCAAGTAGGACTTGCTCCGCTCCAGGAAGTTCCTAGCGAGTTCCACATGATCGGTGACAGTTTCTGTAGCCATGCGTTGCTTCTCCGTTCAGGCGCCAGTGGTACGAAGTACGAGGGAAACTCAGAGTCGGAGCGTCACCCACCACCCAGCAGGAACTCCAGCACGGCCTTCTGGGCGTGCAGGCGATTGTGCGCCTGCGGATATGCCACCGACTGCGGGTGCTCCAGCATACCCGGCGGCACCTCCTCGCCGTAGTGCGCCGGCATGTCGTGCATGAACAGCGCCCCCGGGTTGGCCTGAGCCATCAGCGCCGGGTCCACGGTGTAGCCGTCGAAGTCCTTCCGACGATCCTCGGCCTCTGCCTCCTGCCCCATGCTGGCCCACACGTCGGTGTACACCACGTCCGCGCCGGCCGCGGCCTCCTGCGGCGACCGGATGCACCTCACCTGCCCGGCTCCCCGTGTGCTGGCGGTCGCCACCGACTCTTCGTCCAACTCATACCCGGCGGGAGATGCACAGGTGAAGTTCATCCCCACTCCCGGCAGGGCCAGGCACAGGCTCCGGGCCACGTTGTTGCCGTCGCCCACGTACGCCAGCGTCAGGCCCTCGAGCGCTCCCTTGTGCTCGTAGATCGTCAGCAGGTCCGCCATTGTCTGGCAGGGGTGTTCCCAGTCCGACAGCGCGTTGATCACCGGAACGGAAGCGTATTTCGCCAGCTCTTCCAGGTGCTCGTGCCTGAAGACCCGGGCCACGATGCAGTCCACGTAACCGGACAGCACCCGCGCCACATCCGACACCGGCTCCCGGGACCCCAGGCCCACCTCCTCGCCACCCATGTACAGCGAGTAGCCTCCCAGCTGCTCCACGGCCACCTGGAAGCTCACCTTGGTCCGCAACGAAGGCTTCTCGAACAGCAGCGCCACCGACTTTCCCGCTAAGGGCCGGTGCCCGTGCCGCGCCTTTCCCTGCGCCCCACGCTCGACCAGGTGCAGCGTCTCCGAGGCGGAAATATCGTTGATGGAAATGAAGTCCCGTTTCTCAGCCATGAATCCAATCCTTCACCGGATGGTACTCGAATCCGGCAACCCGTTCAAGAAAATCCGCCAGCCCCGCCGGGTCCATTGGGCTTCAGCAGACAAGAGCCGATTGCGCTGGCGGGACCGTGCCCTCAAGTTGACTATCACGAAAACAATATTTACCATTTACAGCCGAAGCTCCAGATTGGCTTTGAAAAAGACGAATCGGGTTGTAGGTTAGGATCATGCAGGCCGTTTCGGAAATACTGCCGGAAACTACTCCGCAAAATCACGACGTCCCCGAGTTTCGCGACCTCTCCTATCCCGCCTACCGGGCCGAGTTGCGCGCCCTCCGAGTCCATCTGCTCTCCCTCCAGGAGTGGATCGTCGCCAACGGCAAGAGGTTGGCCGTGGTCCTCGAGGGGCGGGACGCCGCTGGCAAGGGCAAGCTCTCCGCCGGCATCACCCACTACCTGAACCCCAGACACTGCAGGATCGTGGCCCAGGGCACACCCACCCCGCAGGCCATGCGCAACTGGCTCGGCCGCCACTACCGCATGATGCCCCAGGAAGGGGAGATCGTCGTCTTCGACAGGTCCTGGTACTCCCGCGCCATGATTCAGCCCGCCATGGGCTACTGCTCCATGCGCCAGTACCACTACTTCATGAACCGCGTGAACGACTGGGAGCAGAGGCTTACGGAAGAGGGTATCACCCTCATCAAGCTATACCTGTCGGTATCCCAGGAGGCCCAGGACCTGCGTTTCAAGCTCCGCAAGAGCAGCGAACTCCAGTATTGGAAGTACTCCGCCAACGACCGCATGGCCGCCGAACGCTGGCAACTGCTCACCTATTTCAAGGAGCGAATGTTCGCGGTCACTTCCACCGATTACGCCCCCTGGGTAATCATCAATTCAGACAACAAGAATCAGGCGCTTCTCAACGCAATTCATTGTATACTGGAAAGGTTCGGCTACGAGGACAGTGGCCTGGTGCATCCGTCCCTACAGGCCGAATCGGAGGCTCAGCAGGAATTTCTCGACTTGCTGGTGGATGGCGTCCTGTTTACCGGTCTCAACAGAGAACAGGTGGCGGTATTGGAGCGAATTCGGATACATGAATAGAGATGAGTTGCCGCAAATGGCGGCCGCCGGCGGACTGGTCCTTTCCGGCGGCCACGCATTGCTTATCCGGAAGCACCATTTGTGGGACCTCCCGAAGGGCAAGTTGGACGGGGACGAAGACCCTGAGGATTGCGCAATCCGGGAGATATCGGAAGAAACAGGACTGAATCCCGACCTTCTCGCTGTTCGCGCCCCTCTCTGCCGTTCCAGCTACATTTCCTATTATTCCTTCGGACCCGTTAACAAGACCGTCAACTGGTTCCTTCTCGATTATGCCGGCGACCTGGCCGATCCGCTGACCCCCGAGCTCACCGAGGACATCGACCTGTGCCGGTGGGTGCCCACCGGCAAGCTCCCCGAAACCGCGCAGACTGCACGGTCTTACCTCAGGCCCGTCTGGCCCGCCATCGACCTGGCCCTCAACCCCTCATTGGTCACCCAGCCCCGGGCCTAGCACGAGGCCACTGCCGCAGAGGGTCTCCCGCCCCCGCAGCCTGCACATCTGCTATCATGGTACATCGTTACTCGATGGACTTAACTCTCCCTCCTGGTAATCATCCATTCGTATTGAGGACAGTATCATGCCAGGCCCAGACCTCAAGGCCGGCTTGCAGGGCCGAATGGAAACAATGGTGAGCGAGGCCAACGTCGCTCCTCACGTACCCAAGTTCAGTACCCCGTCCATGATCCAACTGATGGAGCAGGCATCCATGGATGGGGTCGTTGCCCATCTCCTCCCCGGCGAGACCACCGTGGGGTTCGAGGTCAACGTCCGCCATCTCGCCCCGGCCGACATCGGCGACACCATAACCGCCACCGCCGAGCTCACCGAGGTCGACCGCAACCGGCTGACTTTCCGGGTGGAGGCGTATCACGGCGACCGCAAGATCGGCGAGGGCACTCACCGCCGGGCCATCATCCAGACCCCGTCGTGACTATGAGCAGCGTTCAAGTCCCTTCCCCGTAAGGGAAGCGGCGCCAGATAATCGTCCTTCGGAAACTGCCTGAGCGTAGGGGCGCACTCCTGATCATGTCGAGGGACGTGCGCCCTTGCGCTGCCGGTTAAAAACCTCTCCGCATCAGGCAATCCCAGGGCGAGCTTTCGGGTACTGCAAGCGCACGTTGGAATGCCCTCCTCGTCCGGTAGGAGCGTCGTCACCCCTCGTGTGCTAAAATCCGGTTCGCGCCGTATCCGCAAATCACGAGGCGTTAGGCTTCAGCTTGCGGCGCGTCTTCCATCCGATTTGAGTCACCTGATGTTGTCCGGGGGCAGCGATTATGGCCAACATGGAGCATGTCCAACTGGTAAGGCGCGGGCGTGATCACGTCGCCCGCTGGCGGGAAGCCAACCCCAACGAGCAGCTCGACCTGAACGCCGCTTACATGAGCTATGTGCGCGCGCCGCAGGTCAATATCAGCGGCGCAGACCTCCGCCACTCCGACCTGATGGGCGCGGTTATGCGGCGGGCCAACCTCTCCGGCTGTTACATGAACCCGGCCCACATGTACCACGCCGACCTCAGGGAGTCCGACCTCTCCAACACCCTGCTCAACGGCGCCAACATGCGGGGCGCCGATCTTCGAGGGGCCGACCTCTCCGGGGCCGACCTGGACCGCGCCGTACTTTCCGACGCCGACCTCTCCGGGGCAAACCTGTCGGGCGCAAACTTGCAGCGCACCAGCCTCATCGGCGCCCGTTTGGCAGGCGCCAACCTGACCGGCGCCAATTTCTCCGGCGCAGACCTGGTCCGGTCCAGTCTGGCCGGGGCCAATCTTGAGGATGCCGATCTCTTCCAGACCCGGCTGTGGGGCTGCAACCTCGACGCCACGAACTTCGCCGGGGCTGCCCTCGGATATACCGTTATTCAGGACTGCGACTTGCGGGGCGTCCTGGGCTTGGAGGAAGTCCGCCACGACGCCCCCAGCAGCATCGGCGTCGACACGATCTACCGTTCCGGCGGCCAGATTCCCGCGTCCTTCCTGTCCGGAGCCGGCATCCCGGCCTCCGTCGCAGCTCTCCAGGAGACGGTCTCCGCTTCCCAGTCTCCACTAAACGAATGCTACATCTCCTGCCGTGACGACGATGAGGAATTCGCGCGCAGGCTGAGCGACGAACTCGGCGCACAGGGCATCACCTCGTGGGTGTTCTCGGAGCGTCGGCGCGGCAATGCCCTCGTCTCCCGCCTCAGCTCCTCCGACCAGGAGGAAATTGAACGGTGGCTCCGCAACTACGACAGGATGATCGTCGTCGCCTCCTCCCGTGCCCTGGACACCGAGACGATTCTCAACGACATCACCGCCGCCCGCGAGAAGCAGCAGTCCGCCGACCGCTGGCTCCTCTACTTCGTAGCCCCGGACGACGGCCTGATGCGCCCCAGTGGGCGCGCCGCCCGGAACATGGCTGCCGAGAACATCGTATTCGACCTCCGCGATGGAGACCCCCCAACCTACCAGGCCGAGCTCGCCAAGCTTGCCGAGGCTCTCCGGCAGGACCAGCCCGCCAGCGCAGGCGTACCCGTCGTCGACTTCCAGCTCTGAACGCACCCGCCACCCGGCCAGGCATCAATGACAAGCGGAAGGGGAGGTGCTTGTGCCCTCCCCTTCAATCCGCTCTTCACGCGCCCTTCCGGGCTGCATCAGTCCAGTCTCGTACAGGCTACGGAGCCTCTGGCGCCTGCGTCTGCCGCAACTTCTCCTCCAGATCCCTGACCCGCGCCTCAGCAGCGTCGCGCTCTGCTTCCGCGACAACTCGTGCGGCCCTTTCATCACTGAAAGTGGGCAGATAGATTCCCGCCACGGGATCGAACCAACGCAGTTCGCCGCGCTCCCAGCAGAGGTCCAGATTCAAAGCCTCGCTGTGGCCCCATAAATGCTCGTCATCCGTCCGAATGATGGTGATTGGCTGGTACTCCCCATCAACCAGTCGGTCTCCCCCGAGATGGGCACGATGGAACCTGCCGCCGGAAGGATCGAAACGCCAGTATTCCGAAACGCCAAATTCGGCGTACCTGTCCCGATTGACTGTGACATCCAGTCGTCCGGTGTATTCCGACCCTATTTCCAACACGAAATCGGGCGGCTTTCCCTGCTCATTTATCGAATATCCCCGGTTCCAGCGGAGAGCTTGCGGGTCGGCGTCGAAGGCTATCAGCGCGTCCGGCACCAGGATCCACCGCCGCTCAGTGGTGTTCCAACCCAGCGGGGCTTCACTGGTGACTATGGTGCTGGCCGGGTTTCCGAAGTAAACGATTAGCGACGACAGAAAGCCGGGCCCCAGAAAGTAAATGCTGGTGTTCATATCTTCCGGCGCAAACTCTGGAAACTGGCCGGGCAGGGGCTTCTTAAGGTGAATCTTGTCAATTGACCTCGGAGAGGGGAATTTCATTGTCATAGTGGCCCTCGCGGGGCGAGGATATTTGGACCGCCAGCAATCATCATAGTGCGAACCAGGAAAAGAAGAAAGGGGCCGGCTGATTGCCGGCCCCTGGGTGTCCGTGGGTGCGGTACAGAAGCGAGGGCTAGATGTAGTCCTCTTCCTGCATCATACCGATGTTGTCGCGGGACTGCTGCAGGCCGCGGCCGACTTCCTCGCGCAACAGCTCGATCATCTCATCGGTGATCTCGCCGCCATTGTCCATGGCCCTCTCGCGGAAGTTGTCGAAAGCGAACTGCTCGGTGTCGCCGTGAGGCATCGAGGAGAAGAACTCCCGCTCGAACACGGGGAGCTCGCCGGGGCCGAAGTAGCCCTTGCCCTCGAGCTCGTAGCCTTCGAGGTCGTGGGTGCCCTTGCCCAGCACCTGACCGGTGGCGGCATAGTGCTCCATCACGGTGGCCATGCCGTACTTCTGGATCGGGCAGACCTTCATGCAGATGCCGCAGCCCAGGTAGCGGGCCATGACGGGGCGGCAGCGCTTGAAGTAGAGCTTGTTCTTCTCAATTCCCCGCCACCAGATCTTGTCGCGCATCAGGGCGCGGCCGGGGCAGCGGTTCACGCAGACCTGGCAGACCTGGCAGAAAGCGTGGATGCCGTAGTCCACCGGCGAGTCGTGGGTGACGTTGGCGTCGGTGGTGATGATCATGATGCGGCAGCGGGAGCCCACGTGCGGGGTCAGCAGGTAGCCGCAGGCGCCCAGGGAGCCGAGACCGGCAGCGACGAACATCGGGATGTAGGGGCCGGTGTTGTCGTTGGGGCTGTGGACCTGCGCCCGATAGCCGAGGCCCTGGACGAACTTGGCCAGTTCCAGACCGGCCGCGCCCTCGGTGCGGTAGGTGCTGGAGTGAACGATCTCAGCGTCGATGCTGGGGATCGTCTGGGTGGGCTCGAAGTCCTGTTCGTAAGCCAGGCAGATGGCGTGGGGGAACTTCACCCAGTCCTTCTTGCTCTGGTAGGTGTACCGGTGGTCATAGGCGGTGATGCCGACTTCGATGTAACCCAGTTCGCGGGCCTTGTTCTTGATGGCCTCGGTTACGTCTTCGCCGGTGGGCTCAGCCGTGGGTTCCTGGTCGCCAGTCATGCGGGCGGCGAGGATCAGCGGCTGGTTCAGGCGGTCATGCTCCTTCCGGATCTCACGCATCTCGACGTGCTGGTCGCGGATGGCGTTGGCCCAGTCCCGAGAGGCCCGCTCGGTGATGTTCATGGTTTCCAGGGGATATTCCCTGGCGTACCAGTCAACTTCACGGTTGGTGAGAGGAATCCCCGGGGTGGTTTCCAGCTCTTCGGGGACCTGAATGGTGACGGCTTCTTCACCGAGGTACTTGCCAGGCCGGACGACCTCATGGCCTATCTTTAGCATACCTTCCCTCCAAAATATGATGCCCGGGCAACGCGGGGTTTGCCTTATGCGCAACAATACCCCCGCACCAATTTGATTGTCAACCCTTATACCAGATTGATTTTGATATTCGATCGCGGCATACAGATTAATGTCCGCCTGGATGCCAACCACTTTCAGGGGCGCTTTCCCTCAGATATTATGGAATTCGTCACATCCTCGCCATTTTGGGCGTATCCACCCCCGGTTATCCCCCCGTGCGCCTGGCTATCATGGCCGTGGCGAGCGGACTGGCCCCCGAGCGGACTGTCACGTCCACCAGGGATGGCTGACCGGAAGCCAGCGCCCGGCCCACTGCCGCAGCCACGTCGCCCGGTTCCTCAACGTGCTCCGTGTAACCGCCGATGGCCTCCACCACCCTGTCGTAGCGGATGTGCCGCAGGTCGGTTCCCACGGCTCTGCCGAAGTACGCCACCTGGAAGGTCTTGTCGATACCCCAGGTTGCGTCGTTCCCCAGAACCGTGGTGATATTCAGGTTGTGGCGGATGCAGGTGTCGTACTCCATGGAGTAGAACCCGAACGCCCCGTCTCCTATGAAAACCAGCACCTTCGAGTCCGGGTTGGCCAGCTTCGCCGCCATGCCGTAGGGAATTCCCGCGCCCAGATGCGAGAGAGGCCCCAGACGCATGAAATGCCCCGGCTTGCGCGCTTTCATGTACGCCCGGCCCCACTGCACGTAGTCGCCGCCGTCGAAGATGATCACCGAGTCGTCGTCCAGGTGCTTCTCCAGTCCGGTGTAGACGTCCAGCGGGTGCATCGGCGCTTCCCCGGTGGCCTTGCCCCGCAGTTCCTCGTCCCAGGCGTTGCGGTCCTGGCGCAGCTGGTCCACCCAAGCCGACTTGTCCTCATTCGACGCGGCCGACGACGACATGGCGGCGGTGATCTGGTCCACCACGGCGCCCAGGTCCCCCTGTATGCCTACGGCCACGCCCCGGTTGCGCCCGATTTCCGCCGGCGAGGGATCGACCTGTATCAGCTTCGCGTCCGCCGAGAACACGCCGCCGTACCGGTAGCGGTGGTCCAGCCGCTTGCCCAGCAGCAGCGCCGCATCCGCCTCCCGGAAGCGCCGCGCCGTCGGGTTCAGCGCCCCGTCAGCGTAACCGAAGCACAGCGGGTGCTCATCGTCCAACAGCCCTCGCGCCTGCTCCACGGTGAATACCGGAATGCCGGTGCTCTCGGCCAGCTTCTCCAACTGCTCCGACGCTACCGAGTACCGGGCGGGGTTACCCGCGATGATCACCGGCCGCCTTGCTCCCCGCAGCATCCTCGCCGCTTCCTCTATAAGGGACGGGTCTCCCTGCGGCCTGCCCGTCGGCCGGTATTCCTGGGGCAGGAACTGCGGCAGGTCCTCTTCGCTGATCTCAGCGTCCTGCAGGTCGATGGGCAGCGTCAGGTGCACCGGTCCCGGACGACCCGTCGTAGCAGTGCGGAAGGCTGTGGCCACATACTCCGGTATGCGCTTCAGGTCGTGGATCAGCCACGATCCCTTGGTCACCGGCGCCGCCATGTTCACCTGGTCGATTTCCTGGAAGGCGGTCATACCCTTTTCCGGCAGCTCGGCGCACCCCGCCACGAACACCACCGGGCTTTCCGAAGTGTAGATCGCAGGCAGCGCCGAGATCGCGTTGGAGAACCCTGGCCCTCCGGTGAAAATCCCGCAAGCCGGCCGCCCGGTGATGCGCGCATAGCCGTCGGCCATGTGGAGCGCCGCACCCTCGTGCCTTGTGTCGATGAACTCGATGCCCTCGTCCGCCGCCGCATCCACCAGCGGCAGGATCGTGTCTCCGACAATCGTAAACACCTTCTCGATGCCTTCCTGCTTCAGGCAGCGGATGAACAGGTGCCCACCGTTGAGCTTTGGCATGTTTCCTCCCGGACCGATCTCTCGAAGAACTGGCCGCGTCGCGCCGACGCAGCGCCCGTTAGCCGTACCTGTGTCGCGCGATTTGCAACCTCCGTATGATATACGATGGGCTGTCGTATGCAAAACGAGACCCGGAGCGCGGCTGGGTATGCCATTGAATACTGAGAAGGAAGGCACTGTTCCAGTCTGCACCCTCTATGTCGTGGGCACGCCCATCGGCAACCTGGAGGACCTGTCCCCGCGCGCCGCCCGCATCCTTGGGGAGGTCTCGCTTGTGGCCGCCGAGGACACCCGCGTCGCCCGTCGTTTGCTGGCCCACTTGGGCGTCCGCCCCCGTCTGCTCAGCTTCAACGAGCACAACTGGCCCCAACGCCTGGAATCCGTCCTCCAAGCCCTTGAAGATGGCAACGTCGCCCTGGTCTCCGACGCCGGTATGCCCGGCATCAGCGACCCCGGCCGCGAACTCGTGGCCGCGGCGGCATCCCGTGGAATCAGGATCGAGTCCGTCCCCGGCCCGTCGGCAGTCACCACCGCACTGTCCGTCTCGGGGCTTCCCGCCGATGCCTTCCAGTTCCTGGGCTTCCTGCCTCGCCGTCGACGCGAACGACTGGCGGCCCTCCAGGAAGCCGCAAATACCCCCCGGACTCTCGCGCTGTTCGAGGCCCCGCACCGCCTGCGGGCTACACTGGAGGACATCGCCGCCGTCTTCGGCGACCGCCCCGTCGCCGTCTGCCGGGAACTCACCAAGCTCCACGAGGAGGTCTACCGCGGCACCGCAACGGACGCCCTGTCCCACTTCGGGGCGCCCCGGGGAGAATTCGTCATCGTAGTCGCCGGAGCGTCGCAGGAAGGCCCGACGGATTCGCCTGCAACGGATGAAGCGGAAGTCCTGATGTTTCTGGGCGGCTTGCGTGCTGAAGGCATCGCTGCTCGCGAAGCAGTCGCCGAAGCCTCAAGCAGGTTCGGGATATCCAGGAATCGCGCCTACCAGTTGTGGCTGGAATCAGACAGAGGGAACTAGCCCCGACACCCTCGCGGAGAGACAGACGCGAGACTTGGCATCAACGAGTTTATTCCGCACTGCAATGATATACTTGCTCTTTAATCCAACATGATGATTTAGGCGGAAGGGCCCATTCTCGGTCTGTTCAACATAGTGTCCCAGGGGGCGTCCGGCGCCAGGGGAGGACGCGGGATCTACTATGGCTGGTGGCTGGTGCTCATCACCGGCCTCGTCATGGTTATCGCCACCGTCCCCCTCTTCCACGCCATGGCCGTCTGGGCCGTGGCCCTGGAGCTGCACTTCGGCTGGACCCGCGCCCAGCTGGGCCTTGCCCTCACCCTCACCCGCGTCGAAAGCGGCCTCATCGGCCCCCTCGAGGGCTACCTCGTCGACCGCGTCGGCGCCCGCAAGATGGTTCTCATCGGCCTGCTGATCCTGGGCGGCGCCTGGATTTTCTTCTCTCGCGTCGACAATCTTTGGATGTTCTATACGGCCTACGTCCTGATGGCGGTGGGACAGGGCCTGGGCAGCTGGATCCCACTGATGACCATGCTCAACAAGTGGTTCACCCGCCGCCGCTCCTCCGCCATAGGGTGGGCCAACGTGGTCAGCCGCTTCGGCGCCCTCGTGATGGTGCCGGCCATCGCCTGGGCCGTCACCGACGCGCCCGGACGCATCGGCTGGCAGATGACCGCGCTGGTGCTGGGCATCGGGATCCTCGTGCTGGCCGGCCCGTTGTCGTTCCTCCTCCGCAACGACCCAAAGGATTACGGCGAGGTTCCCGACGGCGCGGCCCCCAGTCCGGCTGCTGCAACCGTCGGCGCTCCCGCGCAGCCCCGTCAGCAGGAACTGACCGCCGGCGAGGCCCTGCGCACTCCCGCCTTCTGGCTCATCGCCTTCGGCCACGGCTTCACCTCCATGGTCATCCTCGCCATCATGACCCACCTGGGCCTGCTCATGGTCGACAAGGGCTACACCGGGCAGGACGCCGGCTGGGTGGTCTCGGTCTACACCGGCGTTGCGATGGTCTTCCAGCTGGTGGGCGGCTACGCCGGCGACCGGATGTCCAAGCGCGTGGCGCTGGCCTTCTTCACTGCCATCCAGGCAGGCGGGGTGCTGATCCTGGTCGTCGCCAACAGCCTGCCGATGTTCTACCTGTTCGGCATCCTCTTCGGGGCCGGATTCGGCGGACGCAACCCCTTGACCGTCGCCATCCGCGCCGACTACTTCGGCACCGGCTCCTTCGGAAAGATACTGGGTTTCTCCACGGTGCCGATGAACCTGCTGCTGCTCATCGCCTCGCCCTTCGCCGGCTGGATGTTCGACCAGTACGGAAGCTACGATCTTGCCTTCCTGATACTTGCGGGCCTCAACGTGGTCGGAGCCGTCTGCTTCCTCGCCGCCAACCGCCCCCGTCCCAGCCGCCCCACCCCTGTCCAGGCCGTCCCCGCCATCAAGTGATTCATTGGGCACGTTTGGAGTTGTGGGTGATAAATTCCCTCTCACTCCGGGAGAGGGTTAGGCTTGTCCTGAGCTTGTCGAAGGGGTGAGGGCGCACCCCCGTTTGGTCCGGTATCCGCTGTTGGACTGGACGCTGGCTATTCCGAGTTTGAGACCTCCATTACTGATATGTGAATTGATTGGTAAACATTCTGTGTCAGTTACTCGTCATTCCGGCGAAAGCCGGAATCCAGAAACCGCTAGGCACAGAGAACGCAGCCGGAGGACAACATCTCTGGATTCCGGCTTTCGCCGGAATGACGGTATTGTTTACCAATTCATTCACGCATCAGCAAATTTCGCCGCCGGATCCCTTTACGGGTACTCGACCGATTTGAAGTCCTCACCTACCGCCCAATACGGCGACGAGCAAGCGGGCGTTATCGCCTCCAGCCCTTCCTGCTCGATGGCCTGCTTATAGGTGAGGTCAAGGGCCCTGAACTGGACCCGGTCGCCCAGGCGGGCGACTACATTCCCTTTGTAGTTGAGGATCTTCAAGCGCCCATCTTCGGTGATCAGCTCGAAATTTTTCGGCCAGATGAGAAGCACAGGCCCCAGTACGTCTAAGCCGTTGCTCAGGCGAACTGTGTCATCGACCTCCAGGCATTTTCCGTTCAGTACCAGCTCTCCCGTGAACCGGTTCGCCCGCTGGTCTATCCGCACCGTTCCGTCCTGCTTGGGGAAGTAGACTTCGACGTCAGGCAGGACCTTGATCCCGTAAATCCTGAACACTTCGCCCCGGCACTCCAAGGATCCGCCCTGGTAGTACCCACCCCCACCGGCTATTTCATCGCCGACCTTGGCGATGGTCCGGCCCGCGCCGTTGCGGACATGCACCACGCCATCTTCGACGTAGGGCGTGAACCCGGCGGGCCAGATGATGGGATGCTCGCCGTCTAGCTTCAGGCACCCCTCGTCCAGCACCAGCTCTCCCACACCTGCCGCCAGCGGAAACGCTCTTTCGACTGCCATCACAGTCTTCTGCCGGGGAAACAGGAGCTCCGGGTCCGACAATAGCAGTATGCTGGCCTCATTTCCGGGATCGAACACGGAGACCTCGTCGCCCACCCAGAAGGTCGGTTCTTCACAGTGTTCGTAAGGTCCCGCAACGAACTCCGAGGCATTGACCTGCTCGTATGTGACTTCAGACCGGCTGAGGCGGATGTGGTCTCCAACTTGTGCCGCAGTCCGGCCTAGCTCATCCACGATCCGCACCGTTCCCGCTTCCTCTTGGTAGGTAAAGGAGTCGGGCCAGATTAACAGGTAGGAATGCAGTGGGTTGATGTCATCCCTGGAAGGCACTTCAATGCGCAGACATCCTTCCTCCAGCACCAGCTTCCCGGCGAGGTATTGCTCGCCCCTGTCCGTTCCCAGCGGCGCGTCGTGTACTGGAAAAACCACCGAAGGGCCTTGCCCGCCGCCCGGCAACCGGGTGCCCTGCTGCCCTGAACCGTCCCCGGGATCCAGCCCCTGGCTACATCCGGCAATCGTCAGCACCAGCAGGATGACCAATGCGAGCCAAAGGGCAGCCCGGTTTGGGCTTATCCCAGACCGCCCGGGTGCCGAAGTACCTGGCGCGCCGGTTGAAATGACTCCTCTCAAGCGGGTCTCCTTTGCCATTTGGAGGCATGAGTATTCTGACATACAGGGAGCACACGCCGTCGCAGGGCAGAGGCACTCGCTCAAACGATATTAGCCACATTTGACTGTTTTCGTTCCATCATCATTAGCCAATGCTCGTTCGAAAAGTATTTCTGACACGTGATGTAAACTTCTCCTCGTTCAGTCCGTTGATCCACTATGTCGGACCCTGCGGGGTGTGACCATTCTCGAATCGCAGCAGTCTGAGGCGACCGGCAGGCGCGGCATTTTCTACGGCTGGTGGCTGGTGCTGTTGGCCGGCCTCGTGGTGACCGCAGTATCGGTTCCTTATTTTCATTCCCTGGCAATCTGGGCTATTGCCCTTGAAGGGCAGTTCATGTGGAGCCGGGCGCACCTGGGCGCTCCGCTCACCATCTCCCGAGCCTTTACCCTGCTGGCGCCTGTGACCGGCTATCTCACCGACCGGTTCGGTCCCCGCCGCCTGGTGCTGGCGGGCCTCTGTATGGCCGCCGCAGGGTTTGGGATATTCGGGCTGATCCGGGACCTGCCCACCTTCTAGGCGGCTTCCATCGTCATCGTGATTGGTGCAGAGCTGTGCGGCTCAATACCGCTGGTCGTCATGCTCAGCCACTGGTTTGTAAGTCGCAGGGCCACGGCAATTGCCATCTACCTCGCGATTCCCGCTCTCCTGGCGCTGCCTCTGGTGCCTCTGATCACTTGGGGCATTGACCCCGAAATCGCAGGGCTCGGATGGCGTCCCACTGCCTTCATCGTCGCGGGGGTTATCGTCCTGGTCCTGGTGGCTGCTTTCTTCAGGATACGCAACAAGCCGGGAGACATCGGCCTGCTTCCCCTCCGGCGCGCGAACCCAGCGCACCAAGCGACGGCAATCTCATCCTCACTTGGCCAGGCACTCCGATCCCGCGTCTTCTGGTACCTCGCCGTCGCCGATGGTTTTGCGTCCGCCAGCTTGGCAGCGGGCCATACCGCAGCGAACTGGAGGGCCGAGGAAATGGCCGACCCCGCAGTCTACGCACTTGTTGTGGCCATTGCCTCATTTGTCTCGGCCTGCTTCTTCCTCGTGGGCGGGGTGGCTGGCGACCGGTTCCCCAAGTACAGGGTCATGGCATCCTTTGCGGTCGTTCAAGCCATGGGCCTGATGGTAATGTTCTTCGCGGGTAATATGCCCGCTATCACCTTTGCCCTGGTCTTGATGTCCATAGGGACGGGCGGTCTTGTCCCTCTCAACCTGGCGATCTTGGCCGACTACTTCGGTACAGGTTCACTCGGCAGTATCCTGGGGGTTCGCGCTATCGCTGTTGGGCTTGCAGCAGCGCTCGCTCCCGCCTCCTATGTTGTCGGGCTGTTACTTGACCTGACAGAGTCCAACTTCGTCGCCCTGCTCCCCGCACTGGCATTGACCCTCGCAGCTGCGGTCCTGTTCCTGAAGTCTGCGCCGCCACAGCAGCATAGATGACTCCGGCGAAAGAAAAAGCGGAGGGCGCAATGGTGCCCTCCGCTAAGGGAACGTTCCGCCTGTTGTGCCGGTCTAAGACTCTTCGATGGTGATGTTGTTGATTGCCAGGCGGTCGGTGGGCTGCGACGGCTCGCCGCCCCGGCTACGGGTCACCGGCGAGTTGGCCAGCGTGTCCAGCACTTCGCCGCCGTCGGTCAGCATTCCGAAGATGGTGTAGTTCGGCGGCAGGCCCACATCGGCGCCATGCACGATGAAGAACTGGCTGCCGTTGGTGTTCGGCCCGGCGTTGGCCATGGCCAAGGTGCCACGTACGTACTTCCGGGTGACCGGCTCGTCCTGGAAGCGGTAGCCTGGGCCGCCGGTGCCGGTTCCCAGGGGGCAGCCGCCCTGGATCATGAAGTCTTTGATCACCCGGTGGAACTGGCCGTCTTCGTAGAAGCCGTCCCGCGCCAGGTTCACGAAGTTGTTCACCGTCAACGGGGCCTCCGACGCGAACAGCTCCAGCGTCATGCTTCCGGCGCTGGTGTCCATGGTCGCGGTGTAGGTCTTTGACGGGTCTATGTTTGTCGGGAAGGGGCTCGAGTATTGCTTAGGTGGCATCAGAAACCTCCGCTAAATTGCGCGCCAATTGTAACACCCGCCGCCAAGCCGCCCGCCCGAACCCTCGGATTCTTCCAGGATAGGTCAATGAGTGGCTAACCATCCCCTCCCCGTTGAGGGGGAGGGTTAGGGTGGGGGCGGAAAGGTAGTGCGGAGTACCCGCTGAGGGAATTGCGCGAGGGAACGATGTCCTTAACGAGAAAAGGCCCCGCTGGTTCCGGCGGGGCCTTTCGGGAACTGTCTCAAGACCGGAATCGGTGTCTCTCCGGCCTTTCCGGGTGGTGCTTTCACCCCCACCCTAACCCTCTCCCTCAAGGGAGAGGGGACTTTTGAGATAGTTTCTAATGCGGCCTTAGAGCAACCCTCCCTGGTAGACCGAGGACTGCTTCTGGAAGACCTGGAGGCGGGCGCGTGCGACTTCAACCACGAAGACCCTGCCTTCATCGTCGACCTCGACGGCGATAGGGCCCTGGAACGCCGCCTCGCGTTCTCCCAGGCTGTTGGCGGCCATCCGGCCCTTGACCGTGATCGGGTCGATCAGGACCCGCTCCCGGCCCCAGGTCGACAGAGTCGCCTCGCCCAGCAGCTTCGTTACGAAGTTCCCGTCGGCGTCGAACACTTGCAGACGGTCGTTCTTGAAATCGGTGACGTAGATGACCCCATCCTTGTCGACAGCCACGCCGGTCGGGCGATTGAACTCCCCGTCACCGTCGCCGTAGGAACCGAACTGCATCAGGAAGGCGCCGTCCGGGGCGAACTTCTGGATGCGGTTGTTGCGCCAGTCGGCCACGTATACATCGCCGTTGCGGTCGATTTCGATGCCCCAAGGGTAGCTGAACTCTCCGGGGCCGTCGCCCTGCGAACCCCAGCCGAACTGGAACTTGCCGTCCCTGGTGAAGACCTGCACCCGGTGGTTGTAGCTGTCCACCAAGTAGAGGTTGTCGTCCTTGTCGAACGCCAAGCCCGACGGCTTGTTGATCTCGCCCTCTGCGGAGCCGACCGTGCCCCACGTATCGGTCCAGCCCTGCCCGGGCTTGTAGACCGAAACCCGTTGCAGCCACTCGTCCGACACGAAGGTGTTCCCCTCGCTGTCCAGCGCGACGGAAGTGGGCCACATGAAGCTGCCGTTGGGGGCGGTGGCGGGGTCGGCCTCTTCCGGCGAGACCTTCTGGCCGTAGTCTTCGATGAACTCCTCGTCCACCGTGAACACGGTCACACGCTTGCAGGGGAAGAAGGCCGGCGTCTCCGAGCCTCGGCTCAGGACATACAGCCGGTTCTCCGGATCGCGCGTGATGGCCACCGGCATGAAGAACCCGTTGCCGCTACGTACTTCCTGCCGCCCGATGGTGTGGCTGTACTGGAAGGTAATCGGCGCAATCTGCGTAACCATTAGCCCTCTCTTTGAGAAAGTGGATTCCCGCTTTCGCGGGAATGACGAAAAGTTTAGTGGAACCCGATGGCGCAGCAGGGGCGGGTCTAAAACCCGCCCCTGCATCCGGCTTCTCTATCGGATGAAGTCGAACTGCTCGTAGGTGTTGCCGAGAATGGCCTTGTCGTCCAGGCCCAGCCACTTGTCCAGCAACTCGGCGTACGTGCTGCGGAAGTCGTTGTTCCACCGCAGGTCGCCCTCGTCCAGCTTGGACGGTTCCAGCGACGGATAGGTCCCGTAGGCGCCGCCCTTGACGCCATCGCCCATGACGAAGGCCACGCTGCCGGAGCCGTGGTCGGTGCCGGAACCGTTGTCCTGCACGCGGCGGCCGAACTCTGTGAACATGAGGATGACCACTTCCTCGGAGGAGTTGTGTTCCTTCAGGTCCTCGTACAGGTCGACGGTGGCGGTTGTGACATCCTCCCACAGCTTGTACAGGGAGGCGTTCTGGTTGGCGTGGGTGTCGAAGGTGCCCGGATTCACGCCGGTGTACAGGATGCGGGTGCCGAACTCGGCCAGATGCACCTGGGCGATGCTCTTGCACCACTGGGCGAACATGCTGCCGCCGTATTCCACCGTGGAGGTGTAGTTGTCGGGAGCGGTGTTCAGGATATCGGCGCCCTTGAGCGCGTCCAGACCGGTCTGGGACAGGTAGTCGTTGGCCGGGCCGGTGCCGATGAGGGGCGAATACATCTTGGAGAAGATGTCCAGGGCCTCCATGCGCTGGTCTTCGCCGTCGATGCCGGTCAGCACTCCATAGGACGAGAGATCGCCGACGGAGGCGACGGAGACGCCGGGAGCGGCGAGGGCGCGGGGGAGTCCGCGGCCGAAGTTCACCGCGGTGAGCACGTTCTCGCGGTTGGGGTCCAGCTCACGGATGGCCTTGCCCAGCCAGCCCTCGGTGATTATCTTGGCCGGCTCCGCGGTATGCCAGATGTCCAGGGAGCGGAAGTGGGAGCGGTTGGGCTCCGGATAACCGATGCCCTGGAGCACGGCAACTTTGCCCTGGTCGTAGAGGTTCTTCATGGGATACATTGCCGGATGGAAACCAACCTCGTCGTTGATGTGGAGCACATCGGCGGGGTCAACGCTCACCGTCTGCCGATAGTCTTTGTAAAGGGGGTCGTTGTAGGGAATGACGGTGTTGAGGGCATCGTAGGCGCCCGTCATCTGGAGGACCACCAGCACCCGGTCTTTCTTGTTGGTCGTCATCGTGTCTGCCTTCTCCTCTCTAATCTCTTCTCTGTGATTGGCCCCGGCAGCCCCTCTCTTTACGCTGCCGGATTCTCCGTCCCCGGAGGGATGCGGAAAATTGCGAATCCCGTATCAGGGTCGTGGCTGTGATGCGCGAGGGCCTGCAACAACTGCTGATGGTTCCGGCGGTTTTCCTCGCGCATCTCGCGCATTTCCTGGCGTAACTCGTCGCGCACCTCGCGCATTTCCTGGCGTAACTCGTCGCGCACCTCGCGCATTTCCTGGCGCAACTCGTCGCGCGCCTCGCGCATTTCCTGACGCAACTCGTCGCGCGTGTTGCGATTTTCTTCACCGTGCTCGTCAAACCGGCGCCCCAGTTCATCCACACGGTTGCTGAGTTGTCCCAGACGGAACCATACTCCGCTGAGCATAGCGGCTACGGCCACCATCAGCCCACCGATGGCAATAAGGGTTGCCAGTTCAATCGTTGCGGTTGCGCCTTCCATTTACGTTGCCTTGCTAGGCGTACAGGTACTCCTTCGTCGAGGCGATCAGTTGCAGCATCTCGCCGACTTCCTGCGGGAACTCGGCGGTGTCCGTGCGCACCACGTCGTCCTTGGCAGCCCGGCGCATCAGCATCTGCCGGCTCTCGTCCGACAGCTCGTAGTGGCCGAGGTACTGCAGGCAGCCGTCTACCATTTCGGCGGGAGTGATGGCAGGGCCTGTGTCCGCCAGCTTCTCGACTATATCCTGAATGCCGGGGAACTTGGCGTTGCCCAAAAAGTCGGCGGTGAAGTTGATCCGGTGCACCAGGGTGCCGCCGTCGATCCACTCCCTGCCGGTGTGCCATCCCTCGACGGACGGCGGGTTCAGAAGCTCCTGCCCCATGTACTTCATCTCATCGAAGATGAACTCGAAACCGGGCTTCGGCTGGGTCCAGTCGCCCACCATCCGCAGCGTTCCGATCACCGTCTCCACCGGGCTCTTGATGCGCTGGAAGCGGGCGTTCTTGAACGCGTCCGAGTTGAGCAGCACGCGGAGCATCGACTTGATGTTGTAGCCGGAGCGGTAGTACTCAGCCTCCAGCATCTGGATGGTCTCCAGGTCCTGGGGCGGGGTCTCCATCCACGACGGCACACCCGGCTCGTCGGCCACGAAGTAGCTGTACAGGTGGCGGGAGATGAAGCGCGCCGCCGCAGGCTGCTTGCAGATGATGTCGATGATGTCCTCGCCGTTGAAGCGGCCGGTCTCGCCCAGGAAGGTCTTTTCCCCGTCGTCGTGGTCCTCCGGGACATAGAGGAACTTGGCCGAGTAGCGGCCGTATGGCTGTCCCGGAACGGGGTTGGAAATCGTCCAGCCGGTGAAGGCCCGGGCGCACTCCTTGACGTCGTCCTCGGTGTAGTTGTACTCGCCGTCCTTGCCAACGCCGAGGGAGAACAGCTCAAGCAGTTCCCGCCCGTAGTTCTCGTTGATCGACTCCTTGTGGCTCAGGCAGTTGTCCAAGAAGAAGATCATAGCCGGGTCCTTGGAAATCTCGACCAGCAGGTCCCGGAAGCTGCCCATTCCGTACTTGCGGAACATTTCAATCTGGTCATAGTGCGTCGGGTAGCTCTGCACCTTGCTGTCCGCCGTGCAGAAGATGCTGTGCCAGAACAGCACCATCTTTTCTTCCAACTGGGCCCGAGAGTTGATCAGGCGCCATGCGAAGTATTCCGGCACCGCCCTGGTGAAGTGGCTCCATTCGATGAAGCAGCGCTCGGCCAGGTCGAGGTCAAGTCCGTTGGAGTGGTCTTCGGGATTCAGCAACTCCTCCACCATTGCCTCGTATCCCTTCTCCGCCCGCTCAACCACGTCGTCGTATCGGGATCCGAAACCGGCCCTCCGCATCAGGTGGGCCATGAGAGCAATATCCTGTGTCGTTACCTGGTCTGCCATAGGTATATCCACCTCCAGTCAGGGGCAACAATAATCGACGCTAGACTACCATTTTGTCCGTGCCGATTCAAGCGGCAGCCGCGATCCGGGGAAGCGCTGCTATTCGGTCGTTCCACACCCCGGAATGACGGACCGCACAGGGGCCAACAACACGCCCTCGACTTCCCGCTACTGGAAACCGACTCCGCTGCACGCATTCAGTTGGGGCATAACGTCGAGATGGCTATAATAGGCTGGATATTGTCAGGAGCCCAACAGCTAGATGTCGAATAGCCTGGCCGACGGCCTCATTAAGGCGGCAAAGAGTTTCGTCCCGGAAATAATAGCCAGCAGAGACCTCATAGACTCCGAACGCCAGCTGCCCCACGATCTGGCCGACAGAATGGCCGACGCGCTGCTGTTCGGCCTGTATGTCCCGAAGGAACTGAACGGACCGGAGACCGATCCGATTACCGCATATCACGTTTGCGAAGCGGTCGCCGAGGCCGATGGCTCCGTCGGGTGGTGCGTTTTCAACGGCACTGCCGTTTCCTCGGCCGTGGCCCGCATCTCGCCGAAGGCGGCGAAGGAAATCTTCGGCGACCCCCCCGTCGTTCTGGGTTCAGGCTCGGCCCGCGCCGGGGGCACCGCGAAAATAACCGACGGCGGCTACATCGTATCCGGCCGCTGGAACTTCCTGAGCGGCATCGACCACTCCACCGCCATATTCGTCGCCTGCCGGGTCATCGACGACGACGGCCCTGTCCTTTACAACGACGGCACTCCCCAGTTCCGTACCGTCATCCTGCCCGTATCCAAGGGCGAAGTGCTGGACACCTGGACGACGCTGGGCATGAGGGGCACTGCCAGCGCCGACGCCGAGTACTCGGAGGTGTTTGTGCCCGAGCACCACACCTACGCCAGGGGCGCGCCGTCCCACTACGACGGTCCGCTCTACTCTCCGCCGCAGTCGTCCATCGTGCTGGGCTGGACCCTGTCCGCGGCCAACACCCTGGGCATGGCCCGCGGCGCGATGAACACCTTCGTTGACCTGGCCACCGACTCCGGGTCCACCGACTCACCCACCCTGCTGCGGGACCGCCAGCACATCAAGATCGTAGTCGGCGAGTGTGAGGCCATAATCGACAGCGCCCGCAGGTATGTCCTCGACACCGTCAGCCGCATGTGGGACGCACAGGTGAACGGCCGGGACGACCTGCCGGAACTCTCCATGCGAGCCCGCCTGGCCATCACTCACGCCATCCGCCAGTCGGTCGCTGTGGGAGACAAGCTGTTCAACGCCGCCGGCACCAACGCAATTCACCGCTCCGTCGGCCTGGAGCGCTACTTCCGCGACCTGCATGTCCACGGCCAGCACATCTCCGGCCTGCCCCTCAACTTCGAGTTCGGCGGCGCCACCCTCATGGGCTCGACCCTGCCGGCGTCGCTGTATACCTAGAACCCGCCTCGAGATCCCCTCCCGAACCTGAACACTCTTAATCGTAGTGTCCGGGGGAAATACTTATCGGTATCAGTTATAATCGGCCTTGATAATGAATGGTGCTTTAGGAGGGAAACGCGCGATGACTTCACTGCAACAGGCGACGGTTAATGGAGCATCGGGGAAAGAGGAGGTTGAGGAGTACGAGGTACTGATAATCGGCGCCGGAGTTACCGGCCTGTACTCCCTGTACCGCTTCCGCGAGCTGGGCTTCTCCTGCAAGTCTTTCGAGGACGCTTCCGGCATCGGCGGGACATGGTACTGGAACCGCTATCCCGGCGCTCGCTTCGACTCCGAGAGCTATACCTACGGCTATTCTTTCTCTGACGAGCTGCTCAACGAGTGGCACTGGAAAGAACTGTATTCCGGGCAACCGGAGAACGAACGCTACCTGAACTATGTCGCGGACAAGTTCGACCTGCGCCGCCACATCCGCTTCAACTCCCGGGTCGCCTCCTGCGTCTATGACGAGGAAGCCAACCGCTGGGAGCTGATCATGGAGGACGGGCACAAGGCCCGAGGCCAGTTCCTGATCACAGCCGTCGGCCTGCTTTCGGCCCACTACGTTCCCGACTTCGAGGGCATCCACGACTTCAAGGGCGCCTGGTGCCACACCGGCCGATGGCCCAAGGAGGGCATGGACCTGGCTGGCAAGCGCGTGGGCGTGGTCGGCACCGGCGCAACCGCAGTCCAGCTCATCACCGAGATCGCCAAGGAAGTCGGCCACCTGACCGTCTTCCAGCGTACGGCAAACTACTGCGCCCCACTGCGCAACCGGCCCATCACCGAGGAGGAGCAGGAGGAGATCCGGACCCGCTATCCGCAGATTTTCGAGAAGTGCCTGGAGACGGCCGGCTCCTTCATGCACGAGTTCGACACCCGCTCCGCGTTCAGCGTTTCGGAAGAGGAAAGGATCGAGCAGTACGAGCGGCTCTGGGACGAACCGGGCTTCGCCAAGTGGTTGAGCAACTTCTACGATGTGATGATGCCCGGCCCGGCCAACGAGGACTATGCCGAGTTCTTCCGCAACAAGATCCGGGAGCGGGTCAAGGACCCTGTGGTCGCCGAAATGCTGACTCCCAAGGACCACATGTTCGGCTCCAAACGCCTGCCCTGCGAGAGCGGCTACTACGAGGTCTACAACCAGGACAATGTGCTGCTGGTGGACGTCAAGAAAGCCCCCATCCAGCGCATCACGGAAACCGGCATCCAGACCGCCGACGCCCACTACGAGTTTGACGTCATCATCTACGCCACCGGCTACGACGCCGTCACCGGCTCCCTCAGCCGGATGCACATCCAGGGCAAGAACGGCCTGACCCTCAAGGAGAAGTTCGCGGAGGGACCGAGGACTTTCATGGGAATCCAGAGCGTGGACTTCCCCAACCTGTTCACCATCAACGCCGCGTCCGTGGGCAACTTCGTGCGCGCCGCCGAGCCCCTTGTCGAGTGGATCAGCGAATGCGTGGCCTATGTTCGCGACAACGGCTACCAGCGCATCCAGCCCACCCAGCAGTCCGAGGAAGAGTGGACGCAGCACATGATCGAAGGGGGCAAGAACATACTGCGGACGCAGGCCAACAGCTGGTTCGTGGGTGCGAACATCCCCGGAAAGGCCCGGTTCCTGCTGACCGCCCCGGACACCGCCCCAGTGATGCGGGCCAAGCGCGCCGAGATTGCTTCCAACGGCTACAAGGGCTTCAACCTGGAGTAAGCACTCTCGGGGCTTCTACACCACCGGGCATGACATGAGTGGACAGGGGCGGGAATTTGCCCCTGTCCCTTTTTTCGCGCCGTCGAAGCAACGACCCAGGACTCCATATATCAGGGTCTTTAAGTCGCGCCCTCCCTAGCCCTCCCCCGGAGGGAGAGGGAACTACCGGTTTGCGGTGCCTTGGATGGGCGGCTTGACTGCGGCTGTATATTGTCCCGGAACGGCATCCAGCTCCATCGGGAAGTGCGTTTGCCTCGATGCTGACCAGCCTGCTCTCGATACTCAACCTGGGCCACCGCCTGGCTCCCAGGACACCTTTCTTCTACGGTTGGGTGATCCTGACCACGGCGGCCAGCACCCAGGTGGTGCGCAACGCCACTGCCAGCCTCACCATCGCCGTCTTCATATTCCCTCTCTCCGAGGAACTGGGCTGGAGCCGCACGCTGATTGCCGGCGCGGCCAGCGTCGGGGGACTGGCCGCCTCGGGAGTATCCCCGGTGGTTGGCTGGCTGGTGGACCGCTACGGGGCCCGGCTGGTCCTGGCGTCAAGCGTCCTCATCCTGGGTGTCTCCACCATATCGCTGGCCTGGGCCACCGTTCCCATCGCCTTCTACGTGGCCTACGGCGTCGGGCGCGTCATATTCGCCAGCCCGATCTCCATCGGTTCCTCGGTGGTGGTCTCCCGCTGGTTCGTCCGCATGAGGGGCCGGACCAGTGGCATCCTGTTCGGCTCCCACTCCATCGGGCTGGTCGCATTCCCACTTATAGCCTCCGTGATTATCGGGGCCAGCGGCTGGCGGGAAGCCTGGATAGTGTTGGGCATCCTCGTCTTGGGCATTGCCCTTCTTCCGACTGCGCTTCTGATTGTCCAGCAGCCCGAGGATGTGGGCCTGAGTCCCGACGGCGACGCGCCCGTTCCCGTGAACGAAACAAGGACCGGGGCGACGGCCAGCGAGCCGACCGCGGCCGCGCCGCCAGCCGAGGAGCAAGTGTGGACGCTGCGGGAGGCCATGCGGACGCCGGCGCTGTGGATGTTCGCCACCGCGACCGGGATGGTATTCCTGGTCCAGGCGGGGGTGAACACGCACCTGGCCGCGTACCTGAGAGACCAGGGACTGAATGCCGCATTCGCCGGCTTCGGCATCAGCCTGAATGCCGCGTTCCTGGGACTGGGCAGCCTGTTCTGGGGATGGATTACGGAAAAAATCCCCCCACGATACGCGCTGGCAGGCGTCGCTATCTTTGTGGGAGGATCGTCGGCTCTCTTCGTATTTGCCAGCTCGACGCCGGAGATACTTATCTACGCGGTGCTATTCGGATTCGGGGTGGGAGGGCTTCTGTCGGTCCCCCCCGTGGGCTACGCGGACTACTACGGACGCCGCTCGCTGGGAGTGATACGGGGAGTGACAGAGCCGCTGACGAGTTTCGGGCAGGCCATCGGCGCCGTGGTGGCGGGGCTGGTATACGACTTCACCGACAGCTACCGCCTCGCCTTCGTGGCCTTTGCGATTATGGGAGGACTAGCGACGGCGCTGGTGCTCTTCGCCCGCCCGCCGCGGCGGCCCGTGACGGCGGAGAGTGCGCTGAACGCAAAATGACGGCGCCGCGTGAGGGTGCGCCGTCCGTTGATTCAAGCAAGTTTGTCCACTATGTTGAAAACTATGCTGGCGATACTGATGACCAGAGCAAGCCAGCTAATGATTTCGGTGCGCCTGAGCCGGTTCCGCTCGTCGATCTCGCGCTGATGGTCCTCCCTCGTTTTGGCGACCAGCAGATCATTTTCGAGGGTGCGGATGCGTTCCTCGTGGCTACGCTCCACGGACAGGTTCCTTGGCGACGGCCTGCATACCGCCTTTCTCAATCACAATTTTCTTGCCTTCCTGATGTCTCGCCAGCATCCATGCCAGATTGTCCAAGTCCAAGTGATATACCCGGAACTGACCTGTAGCGTCTACTCCAAAGCCGATGATTCGGACTTCGTCGTCCGGCAAGGTATCAGGATCTATGCTAAGAGTTATTCTCTTGTCTTCCATATCGTTCTCCAAACGATCCTTTCCGATTACAGCATAACACCCTTGACGCTGCCCTCCCTAGCGGTACATGGGCTTGAAGAAGCTGTGCAGGAAGTTGCGGCCGTGGGCCCAGGAGTGGGAGCGGCGCAGCACGGGCGTGGGGATCGGCTCGCCGCGCTTGTGGGTGATGCGGAATGCCTCGTAGTTGCGCAGTTCAGGCGGCACGTCCGTCGTGAACAGAACCTCGCATTCGTTTGCTTCCAGAAACAGCTTCAGAGCGTCGAACCCTTTCGCCCGGCGGTTTGGGGTCTGGTAGATGAACAGCTCCGTCGCGCCGATCAGCTCATCAAGGTGATCGTTGCCGTTGCCCCTGCCGCCGCCCTGGCGAAGCCGGTCGCGCCCGAAGCCGTCGAGATTCCGCAAGCTCAAGGTTCGTCCTCCTATACAGCGTCATAAGACGTGTAGGGGCGCACGGCTGGCGCCCCTACACTTTCAGGATTTCTTTTTTGAGCTACGGGAAGAGCGCCCAACCCTCCATGTCGGTCTGCGCCTTGAACACGTGGCCCTCCGCAGAGGTCACGTACAGCACGGAGCGGTCCGGCCCGCCGAAGCAGCAGTTGGTGGGGCGGATGCAGGGCACCGGATGAGTCTCGATCACGCGGCCTTTGGGATCGAACACGTAGATCAGCGGGCCAGGACCCGAAGTCGGCCATCCCGCGGTGGCGATGATGTTGCCCTCCCGGTCGAAGCACATGCCGTCGATACCGCGCTGGGCGGTCCTGCCGTCGGTGCCGAAGGCGTGAAGCATGGCGTAGGGGCCAAGCGACCCGTCGTCGTTGATGGGATAGGCCCGCAGCTCACGGTCGATGGAAGGATCGTCGCTGTTGCTCTCGGCCACATACAGCGTCTTGCCGTCTATGGACACCAGTATGCCGTTGGGCATCGTGCTGTCGCTCTCTACCCGCGTCACAGAGTAAGAGCCGTCGGGCTGGGGATCGGCCCGGAGCACGCAGCGCCAGCCGGGCGCCTCCACCTCGGTTGCGTCGATGTTTCCGGCGTTCCAGGGGTTGGTGAACCAGATGCGCCCCTGGGCGTCTACGGCCAGATCGTTGGGGGTGTTCAGAGGGTTCCCTTCGATGCTGTCGGCGACCACGGCGGTCGTGCCGTCGTCGTCGAAGCGCACGATGGCCCTTCCGCCGGAACAGCAACCGAAGATGCGGCCGGCAGTGTCGTGGGCGAGGCCGTTGGTGCGGTTGGTGCCCTCCCGCCAGACCGTGATTTCGTCGGTCTTCGGGTCAATCCGCATGATGCGGCTGGCAGGGATGTGGGTGAACAACAGTTGTTCCCCGTCCCAGATCGGCCCCTCGGTAACTCCGCCCATGGGCTTGGTCAACAATTCAAACTTCCAGCTCATTACAGGACCCCGGATAGTAAAAGTGTGGGGGGGTCGGCGCATCGGTTCCCGCGCCTGAAAACGCGCTGATTGTAGCAGAGCTTATTGAAGGCGAGAAAGGGCACGCCTGAATCGGTAGTCTCGACGTGATGATTGGAATTGCCGGAATGACGGTATCGTTTACCAACTCATTCACGCATCAGCAAGAGACCCTGCCTCGTTACACCGGACAGGAAAATGATTTATGCTGTTTGAGAGATGCTTCGCCCCAAGACTATGGAAGCACTGTGGGATAACACCTCTCAATGCCACGGTTAGCCCGCGAAATACTGGAAGCCGTTCTGTTGGCCCTGCTGGCCCTGATCATCCTCCAGGGGACCGTTCGGAACTTCAAAGTGGAAGGTTCCAGCATGTCCCCCACCCTGGAGGGGGGCCAGTACCTGGTGGTCGACCAAGTATCGTACCTCAAGCTGGACATGGAGCGGTTGTCGAGAATCGTCCCCTTCTGGTCGGCCGATGACGCTGACCCCAAGTTTGCCTTCGACCCGCCAACCCGCGGGGAAATAATCGTGTTTCGCTACCCCGCCGACCCCTCGAAGGATTTCGTAAAGCGGGTCGTGGGGCTGCCGGGCGAGAGGGTCGAGGTGCGCTCGGGGACGGTGTACATAGACGGCGCTCCCCTTAGCGAGCCATACCTCCGGAGAAGCGACCGGTCCAGCGCCGGATCGTTGGTGTTGGGCGAGAAGCAGTACTACGTTGTCGGAGACAACCGGCGGAACAGCAACGACTCCCGCGCTTGGGGAGTGGTTCCCGAAGACCACATCGTGGGTAAGGTCCTGCTAGTCTACTGGCCCTGGGAGGACTTTCACCTGGTCCGGTCGGAATAGAACGTCGGCCCGAAACCTGATTCCGTAGCCGACGACAAAAAAGACCGGGGACAAGAATGTCTCCGGTCTTTTTGTCAAGACAGACTTGAGGCTATTCTTCCGGTGGAGCGACGTAGATGTCGTCGCCTTCAACCTGGACCTTATAGACCTTGATGGGAGCATCCGCGGGAGGGGTCAACGCCTCGCCGGTGGTGATGTTGAAGCAGGCCCCGTGAAGGGGACACTCCACCTCCGGGCCGTTGATGTCGCCTTCCGACAAGGACGCATAGGCGTGGGAGCAAATGTCATCGCAGGCGTGGATGACCCCATCCACGTTGGCGACCAGCACAGCGTCGCCACTGAAATCCACGGAGATCATGTCTCCAGGTCCAATTTCACTCACCTGGGCCACTTTGACAAAGCCGGCATCGGCCATACGTGCAGCATCTCCTGGTACGAATTCTGGCGTTTCCCATTATAGGCCACCGTTAGAGGCATACGCCACCGGAGAGAAAGGTCCTTCCAGGGCCTTTCGATTCTTTGCGAAATTGTCTGAACTGTGATTCATGTGATTGATGGATGAGCATGATTTTCCAAATCACGGCAATCCCGGAATCAGAAAAATCACAGTTCAGACAAATAATCGAAAGACCTTGAAAGGTCTCCTGCATCGCTGGCTTCAGGAGAAGAGGTTACTTTGTAATCGTCCTGCCCCAAACTTGCGGGGGTGTATGGGGGGAACCTATAATGATTGATGCCCCAGACGCGCGGAGAGGTGCCGGAGTGGACGAACGGGCGCGACTGGAAATCGCGTAGGGGCGCAAGCTTCTCGCGGGTTCGAATCCCGCCCTCTCCGCCACAGCAACAATCTTGCCTTCGTGGCCGTAGGTGACCTGCTCCGGGGTATGCCGGGACTTCTTCATGGAATGATGCTCCTCCCTCTTCAGTTTAGATCAGTCTTCGGGAAGCAGGTCATTCCACTGGGCCGCACCAGCGGCCTTGGCATCTTCGTCACCCGGCCTTGTCCCGAACTTCGATGCCATGTGGAAGCAGTGCTGTCTCTGCCCGCCCGGTAAAACCCGAAGACTTCCCGACAGCCCTACAGAATCCCCTCTTCACTTGGCACGGCGTCCGACACTGTTAGCTCCATGATCACGAGGTCTCGGGATGCCCCGTCGATGTCACGGATGTGGCCGTGCAATACGGCGACAGGGATGAATCCCACAAGCTGCGCCGCATGTCTGGCAGGCTCTTCCGTACCGGCGACGATCTCGAATCTCAATTTCTCGACATCCCTTTGCCGGGCGACCTCTGCCAGGCAACGCAACAAACCCCGGCCAATTCCCTGGTTACGGTAATCCGGGTCCACCACAACCCGAACTTCCGCAACATGGCGCCTGGCCTCGGAACGGCTGTTGTGCAGGGTCCCGTCTCCGATTATCTTGTCGTCCTTGATTGCAAGCAAGGGAAGCGCCCTTCCGTAATCGAGACGTTCCGTCCACCCCGCTATTACCCGCTCCGAAGTCACGTCTTCCTTCAAGTAAAAGCGGTCTGCGGCCGGGACTCTGCCAAAGAATTCCTGGAGCGCCGTTCCATCCTCGGGCAGCATCGGGCGGATTCCAAATTGATCTCCCTGTTCAGTCAATCGCACAGTCGGAAACCCCGGAATCGGGTAAGTAACGGTCTGCATTCCACTACTCATCGTCATCTCCTATCAACCCGTTATATTGTCAGTAGCCCGGCCGGGCTATTGGCACTGGATCACTGGACACCTGGGACGACATGAGGTTTCTTTCGGTCCCTGCTATCCTCCCTTAGAAAGTTCCGGGTGCGCCTTCGCCCGTATCAGAAGCTTGGCGAACCGAGGAATCATACTGAAGCCTCTCGTTTAACGAACGCGAGATGCCGGCATGGTCGCGCTCAACGGCATACAGCAGACGCACGGGCAGAGACAGAGTGAGGGCGAAGTTTCTGACGTAGGGCAGGACTCGCTCGGAGTATTCGGAGCCATCCAGCGGTACGAGAATACTCGTATACATGACACACCCCCTCGGTTTCGGCTGCGTCTATTTCAGTATCTCAACCGAACCCTGAGCGGTCAACATTGTGAAGGGATGCACATGTTGGAGCAGGGCCACCCCTCGTTGTGTTTGTAGTACGTCCTCTCCTCTAGGGAGTGTCGTCAAATTGAGTAACCAGACACACCACAGCCTTATTTCCGTCATTCCGGCGAAAGCCGGAATCCAGAAAATCAGGCTGCCGCATGACGATTTGGCTACGGAAATCCCTGGATTCCGGCTTTCGCCGGAATGACGTGTAAATTTGACGACACTCTCTAGGAGAACAGCCTCGGAATGAACTCCCCGAGGGCGTAGCCCACGGCGGCCGAAAGGGTGCCAATCCCCAGGATTTCGAGCCCCTGGAGGATCGGGGAGCGCTCCACCATCCAACCCTTGTACATCCCAAGCAAGAACAATCCGGCAAGGGTCGCGCCTACAGACACGGCAATGGCGGTCTCTCCGGTCGCGACCATGTGCGGGAACAGCGGTATGGCCGCCCCCACGACGAAGGACGCGCCCATTACCAGGGCGTCCTTCAGTGGGCTGCGGGCTATGTCATTGGAGATTCCGAGCTCCTTTTCCAGCAGCGTCCTCAACAGGGATAGGCGGTCCCGGGCAATCTCGTCAGCCACGTGCCGCGCATCCCCGAGGGCCATGCCGTCCTTCCGCAGCAGGACAACCAGTTCAGCAAGTTTCTGAGCGGGATTTTCTTCGAGTTCGCGGGCCTCCCGCTCGATTTCGGCGCGTTCAACGTCCCGCTCGGTCCGGGAGCCGAGAAATGCGCCGGTGGACATGGAGATCATGCCGGGCACGGCAGCGGCCAACCCGGCTATCAGGATCGTTGTCTGGCTTTCCACGGCCACGGCCAGGCTGGTGACCAGGGCGACCATGCTGATCAGGCCGTCCTCGGCGCCGAACACCACCTCACGCAACCTTTCCTTTCGGATGATCCTCGCCCGCTCGGTCTCCACCTCCTTGACGGCAGCCTCATACATCCCCTGTTCGAGCGCAACTTCGCCGTGGGCGGGCGTCTCTACGGCGGCCCCGGACTCCAACCGGGTCAGGGTCTCTGCGAGGGATGCCAGGCGTCGCCTTTCCCGCTCCATAACCATGTTAATGTAATTGGCGGCCTCCTGGTCTCCGTCCTCTATGGCCTCTGTAATCATGCGGGAATAGTCGGCGGCTTCCCGGGTTTTGACCTCGATGATGGCCCTCAGGTTCTCCGCAGTGGACCCCATGTCGCCCGACAGGCGCAGATGCTCGAACCCCTGAACCGTGTCTGATATAGCGGCCTCGTGGAAGATCCGGGCAACCTCCGGGTAACCCTCTTGTATCGCACGCTGGGCGTAGGCGTTGTACTTGAAGTTGGCGATTGCTTCGGAGGTGATGATGTCCCTAAGATTTCTTTCGGTGTTGGATTTGGAATGAGGGGAGGAAGTCATATCTGTGCCTCCACATGCCTGCCGATACACTAGGATAGCAAATTCGGCACACCCGGAGACCTGATATTATTCACTGGTAGTCTCGGCGTGTGTTGGTATTCCAGTCCGGCCCATTTGTGTAGGGGCGGGCGTTCAGCCAATACCAACACTCGTTGGGAATACCTATTCACTAATGAAGTTGTGGACGCTCTGCGCCATTGACTTTCTGGACTCCTGCTCCTGAGCTTGTCGAAGGGCGCCGGAGCGACGAACGCGGCTTTAGAATGCGTCCGCCCTGCTATATCGTCCAGGGCAATCGCGTTATAGCTTTTGCCTGCCTATTAAACGTCATTCCGGCTTGCCGGAGAGATTTCTGGCGCCAAGCAGGCGGTGATTCGGTTATAACGCGATTGCCCTGCTATATCGTCTTTCTCGCTGTCCGGCATTGGCCGGGTGGTGTAGAATGTCGGTTATAGTGAAATGCCTCTGAGCCGGACCCGGCCACTTGAAGGATGGCAAGCGCAACGCGCGTGATTATCCGGGAGACAACTCCCGTAATCACGCCTCAAGACATCGGGAGGCCGCGCGGTTCGGGTTAGCAGCCATTGCCTGAGGAAGGCATTCCCGAAACGGATAAGTACCGAGCGCTGCCGACGCCCGAGTTGGACCGGTTCGCTAATCCTGGCGCTGCAAGAATCTCTTGCCTCAGGTTCTAGTTACCCATTCGATACCTGGCGCACACCTGCTGCATCACTCCTGTTTATTGGGACCGTTCGGGGTCCCGGTTGGCGATGTGCATGAAGTGACTTCTTCCTGATTCGGGGAATTATGGGTAGGAATGTCACAAACCAAACGCCAGAGGAATGGAGCGATACGAAGTGTCAGCGGACGTAGGATTTCATTCAGAGCTTGCCAGGCTACGCAGGGAAAATCAGCAGCTTCGCAAGAGGTTGTCCCAGCTAAGCGACCTCAGCCGGAGAGTCACGTCCAGTCTCGAGCTGGCCACCGTTCTACAGTACATTGTTGATGCAGCCGCCAACCTGGCGGGCGCGCGGTATGGCGCTGTGGCCGTATTCGACGACTCCGGCCAGGTGCGCACCTTCGTAACTAGCGGTATCACTGAAGGCCAGCGAGAGCAGCTAGGCAATCTGCCCAAAGGACTTGGGTTGCTGGGTGTGCTTCACCAGGAGCAGAGGCCGCTGCGACTGCCCGACCTCTCCAAACACCCTCAGTCAATCGGGTTCCCTCCCAACCATCCGCCAATGAAGAGCTTCCTAGGAGCTCCCATTCGACTCGATGGCGGGTTTCTGGGCAGCCTGTACCTGACCGAAAAGTTGGGCGATGTCGAGTTCACCGCCGAAGATGAAGACATTCTCGTATTGTTCGCGTCTCACGCCGCCTTGGCGATTCACAACGCTCAGCAGTACGAAGCCCTTGAAAACGAGCGCCGCCGTCTCGAATCGCTGGTGCAGCTCTCTCCCGTGGCCATTTTGATGATCGAAGCAGGTAGTGAGCGAGTGCTAATTGCGAACCGGGAGGCGGAACGTATCCTCGGGATCTCATACGGCCCTGGTGATGCCTTGAGAAACCGGGAAAGGCTTGGAAATGACGGCGCAGGCGAACCGGTCCTGGATGAGGAGAACCCGATTCTCAGGGCGCTGTCCAATGGTGAAGTCATACGCGCCGAGGAGGTGTTCCATAGATTGGCCGACGGATCGGCTGTCCCCACCCTGGTAAGCGCCATACCCGTATATGGAGAGGGCGGAGAGATACTTGCGGCCGTGTCCATGATTCAGGACATATCCCCGCTGGAAGAACTGGAGAGGCTGAAGAGCGAGTTTCTCGGGATAGTGAGCCACGAACTGCGAACTCCCCTCACTGCCATTAAGGGATCCGCGGCGACGGTGCTGGGCAGTCCGCATCCTCTGGACGAAAAGGAACTCCGCGAGTTCTTTGAGATCATAGATGAGCAGGCAGACCGTATGCGGGACCTGATCAACAATCTGCTGGACATGACCCGCATCGAGGCCGGTTCTCTTTCGGTCACCCTGGAAGCCTGCGATCTGGGCGAAACCATCGAGGCGGCGAAACTGGCATTCAACCGGAGTGGAGGCTACCAGGAGATAGTCATTGCCATACCTGATGGCCCCACGATAGTCAGGGCCGACCGCCGCCGGATAGACCAGGTCCTGAGCAATCTGTTGAGCAACGCAGGCAAGTTTGCGCCCGAGGATTCTCGCATCACAATAGATGTGGAAGTCAACGCCGAGAACGCCGTCGTTCATGTGAGAGACCAGGGGCGCGGCCTCGGGCCGGCAAGTCTGCCCCACGTTTTCCGTAAGTTCTTTCAGGATCGGGGAGCAACGGGAAGCGGTCTTCGGGGCAATGGACTTGGCCTGGCTATATGTAAAGGAATCGTAGAGGCCCACGGTGGGCGGATCTGGGCGGCAAGTCAAGGTGAAGGCCAGGGAACTACCTTCAGTTTCACGCTACCGCTGGAGCATGAGTCGGGGGCAACACTGCCAGCACAGGTCAGCCGCCAGTCCCACCACATGGGAAGGGTTGCTCAGGGTGGCACGAAAACGAGGGTTCTGGCGGTCGACGACGAGCCCCAGGTACTGCGGCATCTTCAGAACATTTTAAGGCAGGCGGGTTACAACCCCGTCATCACGGACAACCCGGCCGAGGTGATAAGCCTGCTGGAGAGGGAAGAACCCCAAGTCGTGCTGCTGGACCTCATGTTCCCTGGCGTTAGCGGATTCGACGTACTTGAGCAAATCCGTGAAGTTTCCGGCGTGCCGGTGCTTTTTCTGACGGCACGGGACAATGAAGAGGACGCGGTACGCGCTCTGAGGCTGGGGGCCGACGATTACATCACGAAGCCCTTTTCCCCGTCAGAGCTGTTGGCCAGGGTCGAGGCCTCCCTTCGGCGGCGGGTGCTGCCGGACCAGCTGGAAGTGCGCCCTCCCTTGGTGGTGGACGACATGACTATAAACTTCGCAGCGCGCCACGTCTCCGTAGCAGGGGAAGAGGTGCCCCTGACTCCCACTGAGTACAAGTTGCTTTACGAGCTTGCCGTAAATGCCGGACGCGCTTTGACCAACGACCAGATTCTACGGCGCGTTTGGGGGCCGGAATACTCGGGAGAGAGCCAGCTGGTGCGTGCAATCGTCCGCAACCTGCGCCGCAAGCTCGGAGACGACGCCCGCAACCCGCGGTTCATCTTCACCGTGCCCCAGGTCGGTTATCGAATGGCCGGACTTTCCACTCCCTGACCGGCTCTTCCCCGTAGCTGTCGGTCTGACCATGCGCCTCCAGGGCATTGGGACCCTCCTTTCACGCAATCTTCACACTGAAACCATCCTGGTTGACGGCTCATTAACAACGGCGGCCTACAGTACATGTATCAAACATTGCTGAAAGGAGGTCGGATTCGATGAGTACCGCACAGGAGAATGAGAGGAGCATGGTACCGCTTGGAGGCCATGAGAGGAGGCTCCGTCCCATCTTCGAAGAGATGGAAGGGATGATGGGCAGCCCGTGGGGATGGCCCTTCCGCGTCAGGCCCTTAGCCCGCTCCATGATGTCGGCCCGCGATTGGATGCCCGCCGTCGATGTGTTCGAGCAGGACAACATGATGGTTGTTCGCGCCGACCTGCCGGGGATGAAAAAGGAGGACATCGACGTTTCGGTTCGGGACGACATGCTGATCCTCCAGGGACACAGGGAAGAGGAGAGGGAAGTAAAGGGTGAAACCTACTACGGCTCCGAAAGGGCCACCGGCAGGTTTTTCAGATCCTTCGGCCTGCCCGACGGGGTCAGCCTCGACGAAATCCAGGCTTCGTACACGGATGGCGTGCTGGAGGTTTCCGTTCCGAAAAGGGACGTCCAGGAGTCCCAGAGCGTCCAGATCGAGGTCAAGTAGACCGTTTGGACCGGGCGTCCGCCAAGACAGAAGGGGTGGGCGCTTCATCATTCCCGGATAACCAGGGCGCCGTGAAGACTGGACCTACGGACGATGGTCCGCACAGGGTTCTCCTCATCGAGGCGGACACGGGCGTTGGCAGAATGATCCTGCTGGCGTTGCGGTCCGCCGGATTCGAACCCATGCTGGCCCGGACCGGCTCGGAAGCCTTGAGGGTTTTGGACGAAACGGTAGTGCATGGCGTGGTTCTCGACCTTGAGCTTCCCGACGGACTGGGAGGCCGGGTATTGAGCCAGCTCAGGGAATCCGAGCCTCAAGGAAGCTCCGCCCTCCCCTGGGTGGTCTTGTCGGCACAGGACCTGGAGGAGCTGACCGCTCTTTACGGGCCGGTTGGGGGCAGATTTCTGTCCAAGCCTTTCGATCCCTGGCATCTGGTCCAGATTCTGCGGGAGGCAATGGGGCAGTAGGTTTAAGCCCACACCCCTTCTACGCCCCCGATAACCAGGTGAAAAGGGCCGGACTCACCCTGGGGTTCTGATGCGGCGTACGGCTGCGCAAAGGAGAGTCACTATGGCCGAGGGGTTTGAAGTTCCGCCAGGGAAGCTGAACGCCAGGTGCGACCCTGAGAGCCTTGGCTTCGAGACCACCCTGGAGGTTGTCCCTCTCGAAGGAATGATCGGCCAGGACCGGGCCCTCAGCGCCCTGGAACTGGCGCTGAACATGAAGGAGCCGGGCTTTAACCTTTTCGTTGCGGGACCGGCGGGAACCGGCAGGAGCACCGCCCTTACCACGCACATAGAAAAGGTGGCTGGCCAACAGGTCAGCCCTCCCGATTGGGGATACGTCTACAACTTCCAGGACCGCTCGCAGCCTCAGCCAGTCAGCCTTCCCTGTGGGAGCATGAGGCTTCTGGCTTCGGACATGGATGAACTGGTGGATACGGTGCGCCGGGACATTCCCAAGGCCTTCGAGAGCGACGAGTATACGGAGCGGGTGGAAGCCGTAATGCAGGACCTTCAGGCCAAACGGCAGGAGGTGTCCGACGCGCTGGATAAAGCGGCCATTGAGGCTGGGTTCGCTGTAAGGTTTACCCAGGCTGGGATCACCTCCTTTCCATTGAAGGACGGTCAACCCTACTCGGAGTCCGACTACGCCGCCCTCTCCGACCCGGAAAAGGAAGCGATTCAGGAGCGAGGCGCCCAGATCCAGATCCTTATAAACCGTACCCTGGCCGAAGTCAGGAGACTGGCCAAGAGCAGTCAAGAGGAGACTCGTCAAGTGGACCGGGAGATAGTCCGCTTCACCCTTGCTCCCATAGTGGACGAGCTACAGGAGAAGTATTCGGACTATCCGGACATCGTCTCCTATCTCGACCACGTAGAAACGGACATGGTGAACAACCTTGAGGTTTTCAAGCCGAGGGATCCTGCTCCTGTCCCCTTTGGCCCGCCAGCTTTGGAAGAGGACCTGTTCGTCAGATACCGGGTCAACAATCTGGTAGACAACACGACGTGCGACCACGCCCCGGTTGTCTTCGAGCAGAACCCCACCTACTACAACCTTTTTGGACGCATTGACTACCGGGCGCGAATGGGGACACTCGTGACCGACCATACCATGGTCAAGGGCGGCGCCATCCACGAAGCCAACGGCGGATTCCTGGTGTTGCAGGCCCACGAGTTGCTGACTAACCCGTTCTCCTGGCAGACCCTCAAGAGGACGCTGCGCACCGGCGAAGTGCGCATCGAGAATATGGGAGAACAGTACAGCCCCCTGCCTACTTCCACACTGCGCCCCAAGCCTGTCTCGGTGAACACGAAGATTGTGATCATCGGCACTCCCGAGATTTTGCGATTGTTGCAGACTCTGGACGAAGATTTTCACCGCAACTTCAAGGTGGCGGCCTATTTCGACACGGCTATGGAGCGGACTCCCGAAAACATAGCCAAGTACGCGGCCTTCGTTGCTGAACGGATCCGATACCAGGATCTCCTGCCCTTTCACAAGACTGCCCTGGCGCGGATCATCGACTATTCCAGCCGTCTGGCGGAGCACCAGAACAAGCTCACCACCAGGTTATTGGAAGTGGTTGATATCCTCACCGAAGCCAATTACTGGGCGAATGCGGCCAACAGCCGGATTGCAATGGGCGACCACGTGGAAAAGGCCATCGAGCAACGCCGCTACAGGTCGGGCCTGGTGGAGGACCGGTACCGGGAGTTGATTGAGGAAGGCACTATTTTCATCCCGACGGACGGCGAGGCGGTAGGACAGGTAAACGGATTGGCCGTTCTTTCCTTCGGCGAGGTGCTGTTCGGGAGACCCAGCCGGATAACGGCCCGGGTTTCGCTGGGCCGGGGGCAACTGGTGAACGTGGAAAGGGAGACCAAGCTGAGCGGCAGAATCCATGACAAGGGGTTCATGGTCCTGAGCGGCTATCTCCGGGGCAAGTACGGCGGCGACAAACCCCTGTCGCTGAACGCCAGCATCGGATTTGAGCAGAGCTACAGCGAGGTTGACGGCGACAGCGCATCTTCCACGGAGCTATACGCCTTGCTGTCCGCGATCTCGGAAGTCCCCATCGCCCAGGGCATCGCCGTGACCGGCTCGGTAGACCAGAACGGCAACGTGCAGGCCATCGGAGGCGCAACGCACAAAATAGAGGGGTTCTTCGAGGTCTGCAAGGCCAGGGGGCTTACCAATCGCCAGGGCGTGCTCGTTCCGCGGGATAACCTGCAACACCTCACCCTGAACGACGAAGTGGTGACGGCGGTGGAGGAAGGCCGCTTTCACATCTATGGAGTATCCACTATTGACGAAGGCATCGAAGTCCTGACCGGCATTCCTGCGGGAGAGCGCCGGGAAGACGGCGCGTACCCCGAGGGGACCATCCATCATCTCGTGGAAAGGCGGCTGCGAGAGATGGCGCAGGCTGCCCGGGAATACGCCGCCAGCGGCGCGCCGGGCCAGAGCCAGGAACCTGCCTCGACTCAATAGGGCGAGACGGAGGCAGGTTCCGTTGACATTTCCCTGTCATTCCGGCCTTCGCCGGAATGACGGCATAAGGCTTCGGATACTCCCACTTTTACAAAGGGTATGGAAATGACTCAGGATGCTGGAAGGCTCCTGCCGGACCGCCCGGAATGGACTTCGCAACGCGCCTTCATTATTTCGTCGGTCGCCGCCGCCGTCGGTCTGGGAAACCTCTGGCGCTTCCCCTACATGGTCGGCGAAAACGGGGGCGGCACCTTCATCCTTTGTTACGTCCTCTGCATCCTGGCCGTGGGGCTCCCCCTCTTTGTGCTGGAGACCACCGCCGGCAGCCTGACCGACCGGGGCCCGGTGGGCGTGTTCCGGCAGACAAATGGGCGGTACGGGTCCTGGCTGGGCTGGTTCATCGTGGCTTTGGCCGTCGTGGTAATGAGCTACTACCTGGTCATTACGGGATGGACCTTCGGCTACCTGGTTGACTCCATCCGGGGCGAGCTGAAGCCGTTCGAGGATTTCACATCCGGCTTTGCTTCCGTCTGGTACTTTCTTGTCATCGGTGTCCTGGTATTCCTGGTTCTCCGGCGTGGCACCGGCAGCGTAGAAATCCTGGGCAAGGTATTGATGCCGGCGCTGGTGGTCATGGTCGCGCTGTTGGCGATATACTCCCAGACCCTGTCCGGGAGCGCAGAGGCAATGGCTTTCTACACCTCCTTTGACTCGGCCATTTTTCTGGACCTCCAGACCTGGCGCATGGCAGCGGGGCAAGCCTTCTTCTCCCTGGGGGTCGGCACCGGAGTCGTCATCACTTACGGAAGCTACATTCCCAGGAACGTCAACATCCTGGCTTCATCCGCTGCCGTTGCCGTCACAAATTCGGCCATCTCCCTGACCGCGGGAGTCGCGGTTTTTTCCATCATATACACTTTCGGAATCGCGCCGGACGCCGGCAGCCAGCTTTCCTTTACGGCGTTCCCCCAGGTTTTCGGTGAACTGCCGGGGGGCAGGATTCTGGCCCCATTCTTCTTTGGGTCGCTGTTCGTTGCGGCCTTCAGCTCGTGTTACAGCGTGCTCACCGTGGCGGTCGCGCCGTTGCGGTACGAACTGGGTCTTTCCGAAAACAGAGCTGCCCTGGTCGCCACCGGGGCCACCGTTGTGCTGGGAATACCGTCGGCCTTGAGTTTCACTCCTGTTGACCTGTCCTTTTCAGGACGGCCTTTTCTTGAGTGGGCCGACCAGATCACCGGCTCGGGCGTTGCCGTGGTGGTGGGCTTCGCCGGGGCGGCCCTCATTGCCTGGATACTGCCCCGGCGGGCGCTGGTGGAAGAGATGACCTCGGGATGGTGGCAAGTCGGCCCGCTGCGGTTGCTGCCTTATGGAGCAATCGAACTGGGGAGGTATATGCCTGCGGCCGCGCTGGCGGTGCTGGCTGTTACGGTGGTCTTTTAGCCTACGGCCACGCTCGGACGGCACTCGCGCGGCCACATTCGATGTTGGTTGTCAGCACAATTACCGGCTGGCGCAGCAATAGACCGGGCCGCGCCGTAGCAGGTCAAGGCTGATGCACGGACTGCGCCGCTACTGCGAGCGCACTACCAGAACCGGGTCGCCGGAACCCCGTATCAGCGCCTCGGCGACGCTGCCCATCATCCACCGGGTCAGCCCGGACCTTCCGTGAGTGGTCATCGCGATGAGGTTCCGTGGCGTCTTATGGGCCAGATTCAGGAGGGACGGCGCCGCCGCGCCCCTCAGCACCCGATGCCGGACGGTCAACCCCTTGTCCCTGAGAGTCCTCGAAACTCCCTTCAGGTATCTTTCGGCTTCCGCCGCCATGTCCTCGGTGAAATCGGGAAGCCGGGTGGCGTACTCGGTGTAGTAGTAGGATGGATGCTCTATCCTGACCACCCTGACAAGCAACACTTCCAAGGACAGCGCGCGCGCCAAGTCCTCAACGTAAGGCAGGGCCCGTTCGGCGAGTTCGGACCCATCTAGGGGCGCAACTACCGTGGCCAGGGTCTCCCCCTCTTCGTGGTACATCTTTGCCCTTTCCGGCGCAACGGTCAGAACCGGCACACTGGAAGAATGGAGCACCTTGTCGGTCACGCTGCCCAGTATGCTGCGACCGATGGGGTTCCTGCCGTGGCTTGACATCGCTATCAGGCCGCACCCCGCCTCTTCCGAAACACGCAGAATCCGTTCCGCCGGGTTTCCCAGGGTAGCTTCTGCTTCGGCGCTGACTCCGTCGTCCCTCAGTCTGATTACCGTCGCGTTCAGGGATTCCAGGGCATGGACTCTTGCGCCTTCCTCGATCTGGTCCCTGTATATGGTCAAGTTCCCTCCGCGCGACGACTCTGAAGGGAGCGACAGCCCGGAAGGGTATTCAATACCGTCTGGATCGACGACCGTAAGCAGTATCAAGGGAGCATTCGCCTTCTTCGCAATCCCGGAAACCCAGGGCAGGATGCCTTCTGCAACGTCCGTTCCATCCAATGGCACCAGGATGGGGCCGGACAGGTATCCCAATCCGGACTCATGGTTGTTTTCATTCGTCGTCATGCCGGACCTCTTCATGTATGAATGTGAATCCCCGCTTCCATCTTGAACCGGAGACATGCAGATCGCGTGAAAACGAACGGCGGCAGTGTGCAAGTCCCGTGGCTCTTGTGCTTCCTGTGCCTGCGTCTCCTGTAATGGCAGGAAAGCGGTTTCGTCACCGGGTCTGCACGTTTGTCGTGGGTTTGTTGATGTTGCGGTCACAGGACATGTGCTGGAATTGTCTCAGCCAACAAAGCGCAGGAGCATTTGTCGGCATCCGTAGGCAGGGCCGGAGAAGCCAGAGAAGATGGTAGAAGCCAGCCAGCATTGCCCGCTTGTACAGGCGCTCCTGGACCCGGTCGCCTACCCTCACGGGACCCCTTCGGTAGAGATGGTTGAGACTCACGTATCGTTCGTCTTCTTCGCCGGCGATTTCGCCTACAAGGTGAAGAAGCCGGTCAACTACGGGTTCCTGGACTTCACGAACCTGGAGAAACGCCGGTACTTCTGTCAAAGGGAGGTGGCATTGAATCGCCGCATCTGCCCCGAGGTCTACCTTGGGGTAGAGGAGATACGCCGGCAAGCCGGTCGCTACACCGTCGGAGGGCCTGGGCAGACCGTGGAGTACGCGGTGAAGATGCGCCGTCTCTCACCCGATAGCTCCCTGGAGCGCCTCCTGAAAGAGGGCCGGGTCTCCCTTCAAGACATGGAGCGCATTGCCGCCAGAATAGCCCGGTTTCACCATCAGGCCGAGACCGGCCCCCGGGTTACCGGCTACGGCAACCTGGAGGCGGTGCGCCGGAATGTGAAGGAGAACTTTACCCAGACCGAGGGGGTTGTGGGCAGTGCATTGTCCAGGGAGACCTACGATGACCTGGCGGCTTACAGCCAAGCCTTCATGGAAGTCGGAAAGGGTGTGTTCCGGGCCCGATCCGAAGAGGGCCGGATTCGGGACTGTCACGGCGATCTGCATGTCGCCCAGATATTCCTTGAAGCGCCGGCGGAAGACGGCGCATGGGACGGCATCAGCATCATAGACTGCATCGAGTTCAACGACCGGTTCCGTTGCTCGGACGTTGCCGAGGATATTGCTTTCCTGGCCATGGACCTGGACTTCAATGGGAGGCCCGACCTGTCCCGGGCCTTTGTCGAGGCCTATGTCCGGGAGTCGGGGGACGAGGGCATATTCGATCTGCTGGACTTCTTCAAGGCGTACCGCGCCTATGTCCGGGGCAAGGTTGCCTGCTTTCGAGCAGAGGATTCCCGTCTACCGGAAAGCGCCGGGGCCGATGCGCTGGAAACTGCCCGGGCCTACTTCAAGCTGGCCCGCTCCTACGTTCCCACGCTTCCCAAGCCCGCGGTCATTCTGGTATGCGGAGTCACCGGGACGGGAAAGTCCACCCTGGCCGCGGAGTTGGCGAATCGCTGGTCCATGGTCCGCATTTCCTCGGACTTGGTCAGAAAGAGACTGGCGGGCATTGGCCCGGACGTGCATCGGTACGAGTCCTTTATGGAAGGCATCTATTCACGCCAATTCACCGCCCTTACCTACGAGGCAATGCTGTCGGAAGCGAGGCGGCATCTACTGGAAGGAAAGCCGGTCATTCTCGACGGCACTTACCGCCGCTTCGAAGAACGGGCAAAGGTGGTGGCGCTGGCTGAAGAGTTGCACCGAGAAGCCTGGATTGTCGAATGCAGGTTGAGTGAGAAACAGGCGCGGGAGCGGCTGGAGAGACGCATGGCAAGGGGCGACTCAATCTCCGACGGGCGTTGGGAGCTGTATCACCGGCAACTGGACAATTGGGAGCCGGTCGCGGAGGCGTCGCCAAACCGCCACCTCGTCCTGGACACCGGAGGTTCCCCAGGTGAAACCGTGCGAAACCTCCTGCAATGGTCCTACGAGAGCGTTCTCCATCTTGAGCGGAGGAAGAGTCATGTACAAGCGAATCATGGTCCCGCTTGACGGGTCGGAGTTTTCGGAACGGGTGCTGCCCGTGGCTGGCCGCCTGGCGGGTGATCTCGAGCTCCCGGTAGTGTTGCTTCACGCCATTGAGCCTGAACACCCCAGCATCTCTCAATCGCTCAACGAGCGGCTCTACTACGTTCACTCAGCCCACCACAGAGGCTTGCACGCCCGGGCCTATGCCGAACCGGTCAGGACCCGGCTGATGGAGGCGGGCCTGAGCGTGAGTATTACCATTCCGCAGGGCGACCCGGGCGATGCCATCGTGGAAGAGGCGAACAAAGAGCCCGGCACGCTGATCACGATGTCCAGTCACGGCCGTTCCGGGGCCTTCAGGTGGTGGACGGGAAGCGTGGCAGACCGGGTGCTCCACCGGACTGCGAGCCCCTTGCTGATGATCCGGCCAAAGGACAGGAGAGGCGCGGCGGCGGAGGGGAAGTTTGGCCGGATCGTGGTGCCCCTCGACGGATCCGGGTTTGCTGAGCAAGCGCTTCCCCACGCGTCGCACCTTGGCAAGGCAATGGACCTGGTCGTCGAGTTGGCGCGAGCCATCCCCTCCATTGAGGAGTACAACTCGCTGGCCAACCTGGGGCCGGATAACATGGTCCGCCAAGCGCCGACCTACGCCGAGTACCGGGACGTCGTCGAAAAGGACGCCAAGGATTACCTGATCGGCATGGCAAGGCGGTTGGAAAAGGACGGAGTCAAAGCCGAGTGGCGGGTGCTCTACGGCCCCGCAGCAGCAGCCATCATAGACCACTCGGTGGCAACGGAGGACGCGCTGCTGGTGATGACCACGCACGGGCGCTCCGGCGTGGCGCGTATGGTTCTAGGCAGCGTCGCAGAGCGCGTCGTCAGGCAGTCCGGGGAGCCCGTGCTGCTGATAAGAGCGATTGATGGTCAAGGGCCAATAGATACAGCCGATTAGACGGAACGCCCATTTGACAACAGGCAGCTTTTGACTGCGCTGCTTGACAGCCCGCTTTCGCCTCGGCCCGAGCCTGCGAGCGCGCCCGGCCGTCACTCCCGGTGCTGCTGGCGCAGTTCCGGCCTCTGATTCCGTTCAAATGGCCGGGTCTACCTCACCCTACACTGTCGCCAGAGTAATAGAGTCTGAGGACGACAATTGCGGCAGTCCGGGATATCCTGTCGGCGAAGTAGTCACGAATGGCGGCGATCGCTTCCGGGCGGTCTATAACGCCGTTCCCGTTCGAGTCGTAGCTTGCCGGAGTCCCGCAGAAGAACAGACCAAGCTGGGCGAAATCGCTGTCCTCCACATCCCTCAAAGCGTCCGGTACGCAGCCGGTCAGTTGGTTTCCGGACAAACGCAGCAGTGTCAGATTTTCCAAGCGGCCCAACTCCGCCGGTATCTCCCCCGTCAACCTGTTGCCCATGAGGGACAGCTGCTCCAGGTTGCTCAGGTTGCCCAGCGAGGGCGGTATCGCGCCAGTCAACTGGTTCCTACTGAGATCCAATAGCCTCAGGTTGCTCAGGTTGCCCAGCGAGGACGGTATCGCGCCAGTCAACCCGTTGCCCCAGAGGTACAGTTCTTCGAAATTGGTTAAGCTGCCCAGCGAGGACGGTATCGTGCCGGTCAATTGGTTGCCGCCGAGGCCCAATAGCGTCAGGTTGCTCAGGTCTCCCAGCGAGGACGGTATTGTGCCGTCCAACTGATTGCGGGTGAGGTTCAATTCAGTCAGGTTACTCAGGTTGCCCAGCGAGGACGGTATCGTGCCGTCCAACTGATTAAGGTAGAGGCTCAATTCAGTCAGGTCACTCAGGTTGCCCAGCGAGGACGGTATCGTGCCGGTCAACTGGTTGCCGCCGAGGACCAATCGCATCAAGTTGCTCAGGTTCCCCAGCGAGGGCGGTATCTCCCCAGTCAACTCGTTGCCGTTGAGGTGCAACCGCTCCAAGTTGCTCAGGTTCCCCAGCCATGTGGGAATTGTTCCGGTCAATCGGTTATCCGAGAGATGTAAAATCTGTAGTTGGGTGAGGCTGGCCAACTCGGCCGGTATCACGCCGGTAAACTGATTTTTCCATAGGTACAGCCACTCCAAGTTGCTCAGGTTCCCCAGCGAGGACGGTATCGTACCGGTCAATTGGTTGCCGCCGAGTCCCAATCGCGTCAGGTTGCTCAGGTTGCCCAAAGAGGACGGTATCGTGCCCTCCAACTGATTGCTGGTGAGGTCCAATTCAGTCAGGTTGCTCAGGTTACCCAGCGAGGACGGTATCTCCCCGGTCAACTGATTGTCGGGGAGAGACAATTGGGTGACACGGCCGCTGGCATCCGTGGTCACACCATGCCATTGGCCGATGGGCGCGTTGGTCGCCCAGTACGTCTTGTTGGCCCAGTTGTCTCCGCCGGTAGCCTCGTAGAGGGCTACCAAGGTGTCCCGGTCGGTGGAAGTGCCGGACTGGGCCTGGGCCAGCCCACCGGGGGTGCCAGAGGCCACCACGGCAGTAACCGCCAACAGCAGCGCCGCGAGGAGAAAGAGAGGTAGGCGTCCTCTTGCATTATGCATTATGAAGCCGGGGGGTATGCATTTTTTCGTCATGTTGGTGACTCTAACCTTTGTCAACATCGAAATGTAGCCGGGCTATGAGCATCTGGTTGTCTCCCGTTTTCCAGGCAGAAGCGCCTACTACCATACCACACTGATATTACAATACTGTGACTTTTGAGTTCATTTATTGTGACTTATTATAACTTATTGGTAATTCGCGCATAATTGCCCCGGGGAAGGCCCAATCCTTCCGGCGAGAGCGGCAACGCCGGGCCCCGGTCGCGCGCATATCGGCGTGAAAGTCGCGGTAGCGCAGGTGCGGAGCGTTGTAGGTGTTGGCGCCGCCCGCGTCGGCCTCCACCTGGCCGGCTCTTCCATCCCATGCGACGTGGTGGTAGCTTATGGCGGCGAACAGTCCCAGGACAGGTCGGCCGGCCACCTGGCGCCTTGGGACAGAGTGAGCGCGTTACTGGAGATGATCCGGCAGTAACGGGTTTATGGCGATTGCGAGACTAATGAAAATGACTGCTCCCGTGAGAGGAGAGACAAGCGTCAGTCCTCCCCACAATACGACTCTCCATAGAGTCCACTTGTAGTGTCCGGTTGCCTTTCGAACTGACCGGTACTCAAAGAACCATCCCACGACCACAGGAATCATGCCCACAATGACAAAAACGGGAATAACCCAGCCATCGAAGTTGAACATGCCAAACTGCTCCTGTGGCTTACAGGAATACACCCGCTCAAGTGGTTTCTCTCAAATTAACCAGTCATTCCGGCGAAAGCCGGAATCCAGACTCGCTCTATGCCGCAAAATGATTTGCCCGCGGAACCCCCTAGATTCCGGCTTTCGCCGGAATGACGGGGAAAGGACCGTCGCGTGTCCGGCAGCTCAATTTGACGACACCCTCTAGGGCGTCGCCTGGCACGCCACGTCGTGGGGCCGCCGGGAATGCGGGGGAATATGAAGGCGAGAAGGCCCTACAGGTTTATCGAGGGTTCCTCGTAGTCCTTCAGCTTGTTGTAGATCTGAAGCCGGTGGTGGTACGACTCCAGGACGATGATCCGGTCATCGTCGTCAACGTTGACAGCCACCGGCCGCCGGAACCGCCATTCGGGCTCGAGGTCCGTCCGCCGCCTGGCCTTGATGATATCCGGGTTGGCTTCGATGTATGCCTGGGCCCACGGCGAAGGCTCCTGGGCGTCGCCGACCAGCGCGGTGATGTACCGGCCGTCGGGGGCGTAGATCTGAACGCGGTGATTGCCCCAGTCGGTTACGTATACATCCCCATCCGAGTCCACGGCCACGCCGGACGGCCCCTTGAGAGAGCCCACACCGGAGCCGAAGCCTTCGAACTTGACGAGCAACTCTCCATCGGGGGAGAACTTCTGCACCCGGTTATTTCCCCAATCAGCGATATAGATATTGTCCTCGCGGTCGATGCAGATGCCCCAGGGCAACTCCAGCTCCCCGTCGCCGCTCCCTCGACCTCCGAACCCGGACTGAAACTCGCCGATCATGCTGAAACTCTGCACCCGGTGATTCCGGCTGTCCACGACCCAGAGGTTCCCGAGGGAATCGAAAGCGATTCCCGACGGACCGTCCAGCTGCCCATCCTCGCTGCCGGGCCTGCCCCAATGGTAGCGGTAGGCGCCCTCCTCGTCGTACATGGTGATCCGGTTGACATACTCGTCCGAAACGAACACCCGCCCATAACGGTCGAGGTCGATTGACCGGGGCCAGACAAAGCGCCCATCCTCCGCGCCTACCGAGCCGAATTGCCCTTGAAACTCGTGGTCGAAGGTAATCTTGCTGACTCGCTGGCCCAACTGTTCCACGCCGCGGCTCAATACGTAAATCCGGCCGTTCGGTCCCAGGACGAAATCCTGGGGAGCCCAGAACCCCCGGCCGGCCTGGCTGTACATGCCGATGCAGTAGCTGTAGTCATACACCCGGCCGGCGGCAACGGTGGTCAGCATGTCCGCTCTCCCGTGAACACGTATGGGATTCCAAGAGGGTGTCTCCAAAGTCCAACCGTTCGTCCTTAGACAAGCTCAGGATGAACGGTTGGGTGGACTCCGAGGGTATGCATATCGCCTGCTTCCAAGAACCACCCTCACCCTCAAGGGAGAGGGGATAGCTGAACTGCGCAAGTCCTATTGGGAACTTAAAAGCTACACGAAGGCCATTTGCTCGAAGTGTCCGCCGACGATGGGCACCGGGTCGAGGCCCAGCCATCTTTCCGCCAAGGTGGAGTAGAAGCCGCGGAAGTCGTAGTTGGGCGCCAGGTCTCCCTGGGTCAGGTCTCCGGGCTTCAGCGACGGATAGGCCCCGTACATTCCGCCGTTCACCCTGTCGCCGATGACGAACGCCGCCCCGGCCGCTCCGTGGTCGGTGCCGGTGCCGTTGTCGCGGACGCGGCGTCCGAACTCGCTGAACAGCATCACGACCACCTCGTCCGAGGCGTCGTGCTCGCGCAGGTCGGCGAGGAAGTCGCGGATGCCGGCGGAAACGTCCATCCAGAGCTTGGTATGCGACCCCAGCTGGTCGTAGTGCGTGTCGAAGGGGCCGTAGGAAGTGTAGAAGACCTGGGCGCCCAGGCCGGCCAGGTGCACCTGGGCCACGTCCCTGAGGCGCCTCGCGATGGTATTGTTCGCGTATTCCACGCCGGAGGAATAACTCTGGGGAGCAACTCGGATTATGTCGGCTCCCCTCAGTGCGTCCCGTCCTGCCTGCCCCAGGTAGTCCATGGTCGGCCCGGCGCCGATGGCGGGCGCGTACATGCGGGCGAAGCTTTCCAGTATCTCGACCCGCTCCTGCTCGGACCGAATTCCAGGATTCGATGAGAGTACGCCGTAGGTCGGCAGGTGGTTGACGGAGGTGACGGGAACCCCCCGCATGGTCATCGCCCGGGGCAGACCCTGGCCCAGGCTCACGCCCTTCAGCACGTTCTCGCCCGCAGGGTCCAGGTCCCGGACGACCTTGGCGAGCCAGCCGTCAACGCCGATGGTATCCGGCTCGCAGGTATGCCAGATGTCCATGGCCCGAAAGTGCGAGCGGGGTGAGTTTTCAAATCCGATTCCGTGAATGATCGCCATGTTGCCCAGGTCGTAGATTTCCTTCAGCGGCTCCGTGTCGGACCGGAACGCCAGTTCGTCATCTATGGGCAGCAACTGGTCTTCGGAGATATGGACCCTGGGCCGGTTGTCCCAATACAGAGGGTTACTGTAGGGAACGATCGTATTGAGGTAATCGTTGGCCCCGGTCAGCTCCAGCACGACCAGCACGGGGTCCTTGTGGGTTGATGCCATCTTCGTATCCTTCCGTATTGGCTGTTAGCGCTTGCCTCGAGTGTGCTTATAAGCAACCTCTACGCGAACTGGTAGTCGCGCGAGGCGGCGATCAGGGTCAGGAGCCTGCTCACATTCCGAAATGTGGCGCTCAGTTCCTCCCTGGTGCCGAAGGCCAGATCGCCACATTTTTCGGCGTGTACCATCAATTCGGAGCGGGTCGCTTCGCTGACTTCCAACGGCCCCATCGCATCGAGACAGGCCGCCACTATCGCCTGGGGGGAATTATCCCCCTGCACACTGACTATCACGCGCCTGACGATGGCCTGCACGCCCGGCAGCGAGGTGTCGCCGAATATCCTCGCGGCAAAGTTCACCCGGCGCATCAGGACTCCGGGGTCGATCCATTCGGAGCCGGTGTGCCAACCCTCTACACTGGGAGGATTGAGAAGCTCCTGTCCCTGCCAGCCGCATTCCAGCGCCAGATTGTTGAATCCCGGCTTGAAGCCGTCGTAGTTGCCCGCCATGCGCACGGTGCCCACGATCAGTTCAGCCGGGCTCTTCACGCGGGCGAAGCGGGCGTTCTTGAAGAACTCCGAGTTGAACAGCACTCGCAATATCGACCGGATGTCGCCTCGGGAGTCGTTGTAGGCATCCACCAGCAACTCGATGGCTTCGGGATCAATGGGTGGCGTAACGCTCCAAGTGGACACATGAGGCTCGTCGGCGACGAAGAACTTGTAGAGGTGGCGGGCCAGGAACCGGGCCGTGGCCGGCTGGTCCACGATAATGTCCACGATGTCCTCGCCGTTGAAGTTCCCGGTATGCCCCAGGAAGGTCTTCTCCCGGTCGTCGTGGTCCTCGGGTTTGTATTCGAATTCCCAGTGGAAGCGGCCGTAGGGATTGCGGGGAATCTTGGGAGCGATCGTCCATCCCGTAAAGGCCCGAGCCGCTTCCTTGATATCATCCTCCGAGTAGTTTCCGACTCCGAGGGAGAAAAGCTCCAGCAGCTCCCGACCCCAGTTCTCATTTATGGCGCCGTCGTGATTTCCGTGGTTGTCCAGCCAGAAGATCATGGCCGGCGACTTGGCGACCTCCACCAGCAGGTCCCAGTAATTGCCCAATCCGTGTTCACGGAAGACGGCAATCTGGCGAGTCAGCTCCGGCGGGTTGTCCACCTTGGAGTTGCTGGTGGCGAACAACTGATGCCAGAAGAGGGCCATCTTCTCTTCCAAAGGCCGCTTGGTGTTGATCATTCGGAAGACCCAATCGGCCTGGTTGATCGGCGGCGCCCCGGCCCCCTCATAACCGGGGAAGTAGCGGTACAGCAGTTCGTCGTCGATGGCCGGCTGCCTCTCTGGATGCAGAAGCTCTTCGACCACGGCTTCGTAGCCCCTGGAGGCGCGCTCCTCCAGTGCCTCGCGTGGGTCGCCGAAGCCCGCGCGTCTCATCAGGTGGGCCATCAATCGAATGTCTTCCTGGTGGGGCATTGCCACCTCTCCGTTCACGCGCCCGAAGCGCCAGGCCAAGGGCCCATTCACGGCATCATAGGATTGGCCAAATCGAATGTCAACGAAAGCTACGACAGAATGATTTGCCTGCGGAAACCCCTGGATTCCGGCTTTCGCCGGAATGACGGGCTAATTTGACGGCACCCCTTAAGGTGTTCAGCTAAGGCGCTCAGCGCAAGGCTGGGGCGACTTCGGTGGCGAAGCGTTTCACGGAGGCGAGTACCTTGTCCCTGGAGATGCCGCCGCCGACGTTGACCTCGGCGACCACGCCGTCGAGCCCCTGCTCGTCGATGATCTCGCGCAGCAGGTTCGTGACCGTCTCTGGGTTGCCGTAGGCCAGGCGGTCGCGCAACAGGTCCTCGTAGGTAATGGCGGACAGCCGGTGGCCCCGCTCGACGCGTTCCTCGTCGGGGGTTGCGCCTGCCACCGTGGCGCTGTTCAGGAAGTTCTGGGCCAGCCGCCGGTAGGAGCGCATGGTCGATTCCTCGGCGTCGGCGTGGGCCTGCTCGTCGGTCTCGCCCACATACACGGGAATGCGGAGGAAGACGCTGGGGGTTCCCGCGTGCCCGGCTTCCTTCCAGGCGTCACGATAGTTGTTCAGGCTGTCCGCCAGGGTAGGGCGGTCCATGCCGCGAAGGCCGACGAAGACAGGAATGCCGGCCCGTCCCACCTGGGGGAATGTCTCCTTCGTGGTGGCGGCGATGCGCAACGGCGGGTGCGGCTTCTGGTACGGCTTGGGGATCACGCAAACGTCGTTGAACCGGTAGTGCTTGCCTTCGTATGAAAACCGCTCGTTGGTCCAGGCGGCGAGTATCACTTCGAGGGATTCCTGGAAGCGTTCGCGGCTTTCAGCGTAGGAGATGCCGTATCCTTCGTAGGCCCGGGCGAAGCCGCTGCGGCCGACCCCGAACTCTACGCGGCCCCGGCTGATGTGATCGACCGTAGCCACCTCTTCAGCAACCCGGACCGGATGCGCCAGCGGCAGAACGTTGACCGCCACGCCGACACGCAACCGCTCGTAGCGGGCCACGATGGCGGACGAGATGATCAGCGGCGCGGACACCACCGACGGTATGCCGGCGCCGCCGGTGTCCAGCGGGCTGCGGGGCGCGGCGAAATGCCGCTCCGCCAGCCACACGCCGTCAAGCCCTCCCAATTCGGCCGCCTCGGCCATGGCGAAGGCCTCGTCGAAAGCCGACTGCTCGGTCTCGCCATAGCGGTAGTCACATTCCATTACCAGTCCAACGTGCATGAACCCTCCGGGTTGAGACGCCATTTTGCCTCGATTCTAGGTTCACCCCCAGGCAGTGTCAAACGAACGGAGAGGGGCCGACAAAGGCCCGTGCTAGAATCGGGTATGAACGAATTGGAGCGGAGCAGGGCGGAACTGATGCGGAAGTTGTCGCGTCGGACCCGTTCGCCCAGGGTGGTGGAAGCGATGGCGGCGGTGCCCAGGGAGAGGTTCGTCCCGTCCGAATCGCGCCACATGGCCTACCACGATGTTCCCTTGCCAATCGGAGAAGGCCAGACCATATCGCAGCCGACGATGGTGGCGGAAATGACCGCGGCGCTGAGCGTATCGCCCCGCGACAAGGTGATGGAGGTGGGGACCGGCTCGGGCTACCAGGCGGCGGTGCTGGCGCGGCTGGCGCCGCAGGGTATGGTGGTGACCGTGGAGCGGCTTCCGGAACTGGCAGCGCGAGCTGAGGCAACACTGATGGGGCTGGACTACCGCAACGTGGTGGTGGAGCCGGCGGGAGACGTACCGGGCTGCCCCGAACGCGGGCCGTATGATGCCATCCTGGTGGCAGCGGCCGCGCCGTCGATCCCGCCGTCGCTGCTGGCGCAGTTGCGGGTGGGCGGCCGGATGGCGCTGCCGGTGGGGAATCGGGAGGAGCAGGAACTGCTGCTGGTGCTGAAGACGGGCGAGGGCGTTTCGATCAACCTGCTGGGGCCATGCCGGTTCGTGCCCCTGCTGGGAACGGAGGGGTTCGGGGAGTGACGACCGATGATCGCCAACGGTCAACATATAGAAGAGTGGAAATATTCACATCCGGCCGTGATGCAGTTGTGAACAATCCGCTTCTTTCCGGGTGTGACTCTTGATGCCATCCTTCGACGAAATCCAGCGGGCAGCGGCGATGATTCGCGGCGCCCGGTACCTGGTGGCGCTGTCTGGGGCGGGGCTGTCCGCGGGCAGCGGCATCCCGACCTACCGCGGCGCCGGAGGACTGTGGACGCAGCACGGGACGCCGCCGCTGCTCTCGTACCATGAGTTCGCGGCCGACCCGGCAGCGTGGTGGCGGAAGCGCCTGGCCGCGGAGGAAGACCCCTCGCATCCGGTCTACCGGATGAAGCAGGCTGTGGATGTCGCCAGGCCGAACGCCGGACACCGCGCACTCGCGGAACTGGAGCATCGGGGAATCCTTCGATGCACCATCACCCAGAATGTGGACAATCTGCACGGTGAAGCAGGCAGCCGGTCGTTGCTGGAGATCCACGGGAACCGCAACCGGCTGCGGTGCCTCGGATGCGGCCTGCGTTTCCCACGCAGCGATTTCGATCTGTCGGACGTTCCGCCTGTGTGCTGTGAGTGCGGAAGCGTGCTCAAGCTGGACACCGTGATGTTTGGTGAACCCATCCCGCCGGACGTCCTAGACTCATGCCGGGAAGCGGCAGAGCGATGCGACTGCATGTTGCTGGTCGGGACTTCGGGAACGGTCAACCCGGCGGCGCGGCTGCCGCTCCTGGCCAAGGAGCGCGGAGCCACCCTGATCGAGGTGAACCCGGAATCGACCCCGCTTACTCCCTGGTGCGACGTCGTGCTGAGTGGGCCTTCGGACGAACTGCTGCCTAGATTGATTGAAGGACTATAATTTAAGCACAAGAACAGAAGGGGCAGGGCGCAGATGGAGTCGCTGTTCGCCAGGTTCGGGCTGGATGACCAGCCTTGGGCAGACCCGGTAATCGCGCTGGTCATTCTTGGAATTGCCGCGCTTGCCTCGGCCTTGTCCCACTACGTCGTCATCCCTCTGGCCCAACGGTTGTCCCGACACACCGAGACGGAACTGGACGACCTGGTTTTCCGGGCGGTGCGTCGTCCCGTCAGTTTGCTGATAATGGTGCTGGGAGGCTACCTGGCGGTGATTGTGCCTCTGGATCTGTCCGAGAGGCAACAGCACATCGTAGACTCGCTGTTCACCGCCGCCGCCATCCTGTCGGTACTCGTCCTCATAGCGCGGCTGCTGTCGGTCTCCATGGATTGGTACGTCTCCCAATTGAACGTGGACCAGCGCAGCGCCAGCGCCCACATCATCCCCATGATGCGGAAGGTGGCGATTATCGTTGTGTACGCCATCGGCGTCATGCTGATACTGGACGTGCTGGGCATCTCCATCGGCCCGCTGATTGCCAGCCTGAGCCTCGGCGGCCTGGCGGTGGCGCTGGCGATACAACCGACCTTGGCCAATGTATTCGCCGGGACCTACGTTGCGACAGAAAACGTCATCTCCCCCGGCGACTACATCGAACTGGAGGGCGGCGTCGCGGGCTACGTGATAGAGGTGAGCCTGCGCAGCACCCGGATCCGTACTTGGGAGAATCAACTGGTGGTCATACCCAACTCCCGGCTGGCGGAAACAATCGTGACCAACTACAGCGAGCCGACGCCGCCGGTGAATGTCTTCCTGCCCTGCCGGGTCAGCTACAGCAGCGACCTGGACCGGGTGGAAGCGGTAGCCAGGGACGTGATGACCCGGGTGCTGGAGCACAGTTCCCACGGGGTGAAAGAATACGGATCATATTTCGCTTTCGATACCTTTGGCGAGTCCAACGTGGATTTCTGGCTCTTCATCCAGGCCAAGGACCGCCTGGCCAGCTTCGAGCTGCGCTCGGAGTTGATCAACGAGCTGCACCGCAGGTTTGCGGATGAGGGCATCGTCATCAGCTATCCGGTCCGCTCCCTGCAGTTTCCCAACGGCTCCCCGCCGGACGAGATCGCCCGCTCCGCGACGGTCAGAGCGCCGACGATGGTGCAGCGAACGGCGCACCGGGACGCCCCCCCAGCGGACATCGCGGGCGGCGAAGGGCCGGACGGACCCTCCTGACGGCCCAAGAGGCACTTGTACGGTCGGGAGCGCGCCGATATAATTGACCAACAGTGCCTGTCCGGCGTCCGCCAGGGCGTCATCCAGCGGAGCGGCACTCCCCTCACCACGGGGGCCTGTAGCTCAGGCGGTTAGAGCGCGGTCCTGATAAGACCGAGGTCGATGGTTCGAGTCCATCCAGGCCCACCACCGTATCTAATACTGCGAACTCCGCCATTCAAGGCGATTTCAGTAGCATCCCTGCACCCTATGGGACTATCCTGCGGCGTGGGGATCGTGTAGATAATCGTCGCCCCGCCGGGCCGCACCAGCACCTCCTTCACAAAGGACCGCACAAAGGCTTTGGTTTCGGTCAGCTCGCTGGTTTTCAGAAACTCGCTCATGTCCCGGGCGAAGGCGGCGATTACGTCGGCGCTGTCCAGCAGTTCCCGCCTCTGGGACAAGACGGCCCGCGCTTCTTCGGCGGCGGCTTCCAGTTGTTCCCGGCGGTGGCGGTGTTCCAGGATGCGCTCCGAGGCGTCGGCCATGTCCAGGTCGGTGCTCTCCACGAAGTGCCAGATGCGGTCCAGCTTCCGCTTGACCTCCTCAAGCTCGGCCTCGATGGTTTCCAGGTTCTGCCGTTCCTCCCTGGCCACCCCGTCCATCTCCTCGTCCACCAGCCGCACTAGGTCGCGGACGTTGGACTCGGTGAGAATGTTCTCGCGGATGTTGAAGACAATGATGTCCTCGAAGTTCCTGGCATTCAGCCTGGGGGTGTCGCAGGTCCCGCTGCCCTGCTTGAGCAAAGACTGGCAGACGTAGTAGGTGTACTTGCCGCTCTTGGCCTCGGCGGCGGTGAGGGCCTTGCCGCAGGTTTCGCACTTTGCCAGCCCGCTGAGCAGGTAGGGACTGGCGGCGCGGCGGGGATGGGTTACATTCGGCGCGCGCGCCTCCATCAGCCTTCTGGCCCGGTCGAACTCATCGGTTGACACGACGGCGGGGAAGGCGTCTGCCACGCGCACCGGCTCCTGTCCGTCCCTCGCCTTCTGGCCCCATACCAAAGCGCCGGTGTAGGCTTCGTTGGTCAGCACCTTGTGGATGGTGGTCTTGCGCCACTGCCTGCCCTTGGGGGAGGGGATGCCCTCGGCGTTCAGGGTCTTGAGGATGTCCAGGGAGGTCCGGCCCTGGAGGGTGAGATCGAAGATGCGGCGGACCACGGCGTCGTGGGGCGGGTTGAGTTCCAGCCGGGGCCGCTTCTTGATCCCGTCTTGGACGTACACGCGCCTATACCCGTAGGGGGCGCTGGCGTTCATCCAGAAGCCCCGAGAGGCCGCCTCGCGCATTCCCCGCGTCACTTCCTGGCCCAAATTCTCCGAGTAAAATTCGTCCACGGACTCGATGATGGCCTCCATCAGCTTGCCGGTGGGGGTGTCGTCGGCGTGCTCGGTGATGGAGACCACGCGGATGCCCTTGCGCCGGAGCATGGACTTGAAGGCGACGGCGTGCTCCCGCTTGCGGGTGAATCTCGAAAACTTCCAGACCAGAATCTCGCGGAAAGGTGCCTCCGGCTTGCCGGCCTCATCCAGCATCTTCCTGAATTGGGGCCTGTCGGCGATGCGCCCGCTCTCGGCTTCATCGACGAACTCGCGGACCACCAGGTAGCCGTTCTTGTCGGCGTAGTCCCTCAATGCCCGAAGCTGGGCGGCCACAGAGAGGTCCACATCCTGGCGGTCGCTGGACACCCGGGCGTAGAGGGCCACGGGGGCCAGGTCGTTATTCTTATTCATCGCTGCTTCCTCCTTGATTGCCTTGTGGTTCAGCCTGGCGGGAGCGCAGCCGCTCCAGGCGTTGCTGACGGCGCAACTCCCTATCTTCCATGTACAGGCGGAGGGCCTCCCGCACCAGCTCGCTCATGTCGCGGCCCTCCGCGTCCTTCACCCACTGCACCTCCTGGTATATCTCCGGCGGCAGCGAGAAGGTAATGGTGCGTGATTTCCGGCGTGGCAGCATGGTCCCCTTTTTTGCCTGTCGGGATAAGCGTTTGTCTTACTATTATTATCCGGCATCCGGCCCCATCGGTCAAGGCGCGGCCAGGACCGTCTTCAGGTTGGTCATGGGACGGGTCCGCCTCTTCCGGCCCAACTGGGGGGCCAGCACCGCCCGGAACTCCAATGGCACGGCCACCACCGCCACCTTGGCCAGCCTCCCCCTCCAGTACACGGGCTTGGCGACGGCGGCCAGGCCGTCGGCCTCGGCGTACTCCGGTTCGCCGCTGCGCGCCGCCCGCTCCGCCAGGGACCCTAAAGGCACCCGCTTGTACCTCTGGGGAATGCCGCCCCGCTTTCCGGTGATGGGCCAAGCTGCCGGCGGCCCCATGCCCTTGGTGCGCCTGACCACCGTGGCCCGCAGCGCGGCCAGGTCGTCTCCCCTGGGCCACTTCGCCGGGTCGGTGCGGCCGGGACGCTCGTAGAGGACCACGGAGTAGGGGAGGCTGCGCACCACTTCGGCCAGTCTCATGGCCACGGCGGCGTAGGCGTAGCGGTACTCCCGTTGCAGGGCGATCACGTCCAGCCCCGACGCCAGGGACAGCTCCAGGAATTTCCCCGGCTGCATCAGCACCGCCGCCGCGAAGCGGTTCGCCTCCCGGCACACCTCCTGCTCCGCCTTGGTCCCCGTATTCAGGTCGCACAGGGTCTCGTGCATGATCTCGTAGCTCTCGTGGAGCACGGTGTAGTCCCTGGCTCCCTGCCACAACTCTTCTTTGTAGTAGATGTGGCACTCCTGCCCGGCGATCCCCACGTGCAGTCCCTTGGGACTGCCCTCCATGCTCATCTCCTCCACCTCGCCGAAACCGGCGTCGCGCAGCAGGGCCTTGAGCTCCTCCAGGGTGGGCCGGGCTGACACGCCGAAGCGTTCCACGAAGCGGGCGGCGAGGGCCTCCAGGCTGGGTTCCTGTCCTGGGCAACAGTGGTGTTCATCCAGCAGGTCGCGGCAGAAGCCGCCCAGGGTTTCGTTCATTCCAAAAGCCTCTTGCCGGTTAGTTTCTCGTACATCTCCACGATGAACCGCTTGGCGTTCAGGGACAGGGGGCCGTCGGGCCGGGTTCCCACCCGGAAGTTGGGGTCGTCCAATACGTAGCGGTAGGCCCGTTCCACCTCCAGGGTCTCGTCGCCGTGGGGGTCGGGCCTGGGGCCGTGGCCGGCCCGCTTCAGGAGTTCGTCCGGGTCCACGTTGTAGAGGGCGGCCAGCTTGCGCACGATGTTGGCGCCGGGCTTGCGCTCCCCGTTCTCGATCTGGGACAGGTAGGAGCCGGAGACGCCGGTGCGGCGGTTCACGTCCCGAAGGCTGAGGGGCCGGCGCAACCTTCTCAGCAGGGGGCCGATCTCCTCGTTGCCGTGGGGTTCCAGGTCCCTTTCGGTCTGTTCGGGCTGCTGTTGGTCAGGCTCGCCCATGACATTCCCCTCCTTTCCCGCAGTCCGGTTTCTCTCAGTCTACAGGATAATAGTCAGATTCTTGTCATATTCTTGTCGCATTATTGTTACATCACAGCGAGCAATCGGTCAAGAAACCATGTTTTGGTGGCAGACACTTCTTGCCGATGCCGTTTGCTGATTGTTACACTCTAGCGAGTAGAACATCCAATCGCTTTCGCCGCCAAGTATACCCTCCCGGAGACCCACCGGCCAACCGCCGGGTGTCATTCCGGCGGATAACGAGAGACCAAGCCTATGAGTACACAAGCAAGACTCACACCGGCCCAGGAGCGGCAGAGGATGGAGGGCCTGCGGGCTCTGGCCCGGGTCATCGCCCGCCACTACCTGGCCCACCCCGAACTGTACCCCGCTCCCACCGGCGCCGTCGTGGCGCGCGCCGGCGGGAGCCCCGACCACAAGGAGGCAGACGAATGAAACGCAGGAAGCCCTGTTTCCGGGTCCGGCTTCGCACCGAGGCGGTATGGGAGCTGCTGAACCGGCTCAACCTGAGCCAGAACGAGCTGGCGCGGCGGGTGGGCATCCGCTCCAGTTACATGTCCCAGCTGATGAGCGGCCAGCGCTTCGCCTCGCCCGGCGTTCGCCAAAGGCTGATGGACGTCCTGGGCGTCACCGACTTCAACGTTCTCTTCGTCCTGGAGCGGGTCGATGAGTAGCTCACGATTTCGCAGGTACACGACCGGGGACATTCCGCCCGGGGTGGCCCTGGTACCCGAGGAATTCCCGCAGCGGCTGGTGGCCCTGAAGGAACTGGCGGGGCTGCCCTGGGAGGGCATGTCGTCGGTATTGGGCGTGGACCCCCGCCAGCTGTGGCGCTGGCGCAACGGGGGCGAGCCCAACGGCGGGGCCGTGCTGGCCCTGGTGCGCCTGGCTCTGTACGTGCCCGGCGGCCTGGCGGCGCTGCTGGGCGAGGACGTGGTCGTGATCCGCGGGCTGGGCGGGAACCGGCATGGGTTCATCCCGCCGGCGGACACGAACCGGGAAAACGGAGACGAAGGGAGCCGGGACTGATGGGACGCCGCCGGCAGTGGGTGTACCGGATTGAGCCGGAGGAGTTTCCCGGCGACTTTCCCCGGCGGCTGGACCGGTTCCGGCAGGCCGCCGGGCTGACCTGGGCCGGGTTGGCACGGCTGCTGCGGGTCAACGCCCGCACGGTGCGCCGCTGGAAGGCCGGGGCCAGGGTCGGTTCCGGCCACCTGGTGAAACTGCTGGCCCTGGCCGCCAACCTGGGATTGCTTCACCTCCTGCTGCCCGAAATGGAGCACAAATACGTCTTGGCGGAAAGTGGTATGCGCCGGGCCGATTACGGCGGGAAGGAACGAAATGGCCTGCCGCCGGTCATCTCGAACTTTGGAATGAGCCAAGACCTCTAAGCTGGCATTGAGCCACCCCGGGAGGGGTTGGCCGTAGAACACTTGAAGCGCCGGGGCCGGGAGGATCAGTCCTCCCGGCCCCGGCGCTTTCCGTTTCCGACCAGTTTACCTCCACCAATCACAGGCGGCAGACCCCCTGGGGATCGTGGGGAGAGGCCCGGCGGTCCAAGACGTTATTCAGGATGCCGAAGGCCAGGTGGAAGTTCAGGCTCTGCGCCGTGGGCGTGGGCTCCTCCTGCTGGAGCAGGGCGTAGGAGACCAGTCCGGCCAACTGCAACAGTTCGTCGTCCCCGGGCAGCCGGTGGGGCGGCGCGTAGCCAAACGTGTTCCGGGCGCCCCTCCCGCCGCCGTTCCTGCGGCAGAGGAGAGCGCCGTGGGCCAGGAGGTTGCCAACCGCTCCGGCGTCCGGGTCATGCCGCCACTCCGGTTCCTCGCCGTTCTCCATGACGCAGGCGTAGCGGCCGTCGGCTGCCGCCGAGACTTCGATCCGCTCCAGCAGCCGACGGCGGGCGGCGGCGCGGTGGTCCCGGTGGCGGCGCTTGCCCAGGCAGACGTTGATCAGTTCCATGCTTCCCCGCAGCCAGGCCGCGTGCTCCAGGATGCGCAGGGCGTTCATCATGATCTCAGCGCCCCGCTCCGGGTCGGGCCAGGGGCGGAGGTGGCCCAGGGCGAAGGGGTTGCCGGCTCCGGCCAGCAGGTCGGCGCCCTGCAGGGTCGCCCCGGAGGGGATCCGGTAGTCGCGCTCCATGACCCAGCGCCATTCCAGGACGTGTTCGGCCAGGGAACTCCACCGCTCCGCGTCCACCCCCAGGGCGGTGGCCGCGTATACGGTGGGACCCTCGGACTCGGCGACGTAGTAGATTCTCATAATGGACATTCTCCTTGTTTTGTGATTCGTGCTTCGCGGCGTTTCACCGGTAGCGGTGCAGGGGTTCAACCGGCTGGAAATCGCCGTCGGGGGCCAGCCAGGCGGCGCCCAGGGGCCCCTCCCGCTCCGCCAGTTCCCGGTGGGAGGCCAGCAGGGGCAGGGCCACCCTGACCCGTTGCATCTCCCCTCGGGCCACCTCCAGGAAGTGGGCCACGGCGATGGGGTCGTCGAAGACCACCAGTACCAGGGGCACGGCGCCGTGGTCGTCCATGGGGCGGTGGGAGAAGTAGTAGCGCAGGTAGGGGGCCAGGCGCTGGGCCATGGCGGCGGGCCGGACGGCGCGGCGTTCGTACTCCAGGAAGAAGGGGCGCCGGGCGCGGCCCCGGCGCAGGACGGCGAAGGCGTCGGGGTGGAGGGAGCGCGGGCCGCCGTAGTGGCGGAAGTAGCGGGAGGCCCGGTGGGGCGGGTCCAACTGCTCCACTTCCCAGCCGAGACCCTGGGCCTGGCGGGACAGGGCGGCCATGAAGCCGTGGACGGCGGCGGTGTGTTCCAGGTCCCGCAGCAGCTGTCGGCTGCGCCGTCCGGCGGGGAGACGCCGGTCGCCCGCCGGAGCGGCGCTCCACCGCTTCCCGGCCTCGGCCGGGGACACCCGGTCCCGGCGGGCCAGCAGGGTCAGGCCCCTATCCGACAGGGCCAGGCGGCGCCGGTCGCGGTGGAGGGACGTGATCAGACCGAAGCGCTCCAGGGCGGCCATGACTTGGGAGGCCCGCTGGTTGGTCACGTCCAGGAGGCCGGCCAGGTCCTCCCGCCGGAGCCAGGGCCAGTCGGCCAGCAGGTCCAGGGCCCGCTTCTCGGCCGGGCGCAGCATGACGGGCAGCAGGCAGTCGGGGACGTCCCTGCCGTCATTGCCGCCGTCGAGCGCCCCGGGGTCGATATGGTGGGGGTCGACGTCCCGGGGCAGGGCGGCCCGTTCCAGGGGAGGTTCTTCCGGGAGGAATCCGCCGGGGTTCATCTGGCCGACGGCCTCCTCCAGGGAGACGGCCGAGCCGGACCAGGAGGGCCGCCAGATGGGGTCGGCGGCGCTGGCCGCCGCCGCGTGGCGCTCCAGGGACAGGAAGGCCGGGGCGGGTACCTGCCGCAGCAGGTCCTGGGCCTGGCGCAGGCGCACCTCGTCGGGGACCAGGGCCAGGACGCCGCCGGGCCGGGGTCCCTGGGCAAGGCGCCAGGCGCGCTTGGCGAAGGCGGCGCGCTCGGCGGTGGCTCCCTGACGGACGACCAGGGCCACGCGCCCGCCGGGGAGGGTGACGGCGGCGTCCTGGGGCGAGGAGCGGTACCAGCAAAAGCCCGGGGGTTGACCCAGGTCGGCCAGCGCGGCGGCCAGGCGGTAGACGGAGCTGGCGGCGTCCAGGCGTTCCATCAGGACGCGCCGCCAGCGCACCGGCAGGGGGTAGTCGCGGAGCAGCCGCTCCACGGGCCGGGCCTCCCGGCGGGCCAGCTCGCCCACGCCCCGCCCGGTGAGATGGTACCTGCGGGTGGAGGGCAGCAGCGCCGAGCCGTGCCGGAAAGAGGCGATCAGGCCGGCCTCTTCCAGCCGGGCCACCGCCTGGTAGGTCCCGCCCCGGGAGCCGCCGGCCAGGGCGGCCAGCTCCAGCCGGTCCAGGAAGGGCATCCGGGCCAGGAGCCGGAGCAGTTCGCTCCGGCCCCGGTTCAAGAGTTGCGTCATTCCCCCGCCTCCCCTTCGCCGTCCGGTTCACCGATGCCCGGCTCGTCGCCATGGCCCGTTTCCCCGTGATCCTGCTCCGGTTCCCCATCGGCGCCGGGCGCGGCCTGTCCCGGCCGCCGGCTCCTCCGGTTGCGCCGGTTGGCGGGCTTGGGCTGGTCCGGCGGGTTTTCGCCGGAGTCCCTCCGGGGCGCCGCTCCCTGCCGGAGCCGCCGCAGTTCCTGCCGGTACTTCTCGGCCAGGGCCTGGAGCTCCTCGTCCTGGGGCCCGATGTCCCCCACCGGGGTGATGTACGCCATCGCCTCGTCGCGGACGCGCCGGGCCACCTCGGGGTTGCCCGGCTCGGGCGGGCGCACCGCCATGGAGAAGGCGTCCATGCGCTCGATGCCCACGGTGGCCCGCACGTAGCAGTGGTGCACCGGCAGCGACGTCACGTCGTCCTCGCTGACCCGTTCCTTGCCCAGCTCCCACACCAGCTGGCGGGCGTCGTTGCCGGCCATCTGGAAGGCCGCCAGGCAGCCCACGTTGGCCAGCACGGTGTCGCGCATGGTGCGGGACAGGTCCTCCAGCTTGGCCAGGCTCTGCGTGGCCAGGATGAATGACGCGCCGAACTTGCCCAGCTCGCTGAGCATGGACTCGTAATCGACGCCGGGCATGGTCTGCATCTCGTCCACGACGACCAGCGCGCCCCGGCGCTCTTCCGGCGGCAGGCTGCCCTGCTCCCGGATCACGGCGTCCACCAGGTTCAGGATGGAGGAGCCCACCAATGCCGCCACGTCCCGGCCCACCTTGCCCTGGTCGGTAGAGACCAGCAGGATGCCGCCGGTGAGGATGGTCTCCCGCAGGTCGATGGTGGATCTGGGCTGGCCCAGGATGGCCCGGGCGGTCTTGGACGATGCGTAGTAGGCCAGCCGGGTCTGCACCGGGGCCAGGGCCATGCCCTGGTAGTCCTTGCGCCAGGTCCCGAACTCCCTTGCCCACCAGCGCAGCAGGTGGGGGTCGTCCACCTGGGCCATCACGTCGTCCCGGAAGTCGTCGTCGCCCAGCAGCCGCAGCCCGTCGATGATGGTGTACTGCTGGGCCGCGTCCCGTTTTTCGTTGGCCTCGTGGAGGCTCTTCACCGTGTGCTCCAGGATAGACTGCATCCGTGGACCCCACTGCTCCCATAGGCCGTGGGCGACGCGCACCACGGAATCAGCGGTGCGGTCCCTATCGGCGAAGATGCGGGTGTCCAGCAGGTTGAGGCCGGGAAAGCCCCGCTTATCCGCCAGGTCGATGA